>NZ_JACCBW010000001.1 GCF_013410035.1 Nocardioides cavernae
AGATCCACGACGACGAGACCGCCGCCACCGCGGCCGGCGTGCTCTACCGGGCCGTGGCCTGGTTCACCGCCCGTGGAGTGACCGTGGAGCGGGTCTTGTCCGACAACGGGTCGGCCTACAAGAGTCACCTGTGGCGCGACACCTGCGCCGACCTCGGCATCGCCATGAAGAAGACAAGGCCCTACCGGCCACAGACCAACGGCAAGATCGAACGCTTCCACCGCACCATGGCCGACGGCTGGGCATTCAAGAAGTTCTACAACTCCGAATCCGCCCGCCGCGCCGCTCTGCCAGCATGGCTCCACGAGTACAACCACCACCGGCCCCACACCGCCATCGGCGGGTCAGCACCCATCACCAGGTTGATCAACCTCACCGATCAGTACAGCTAGGCGCGGGCCGGTCCCCCGGTCTCGCCGAAGAGCCAGAACGTCAGCCCGCCCACCGCGACGAGCCGGGCGCCGGGGGGCGGCACCGGCCCCGCGCCGTCGGGCACGCCGAGGGCGGCCAGGACGGTGAGGGTGTCGTCGGCGTGCCGGCACAGCACGGCGTCGCCGGGCACGTCCGCGCACCCGGCGGGGTCCGTACGCCCCGCGCGCATGGCGACCTCCCACGGGAGGTCCTCGCCGTCGGCCGACACCACCACGCCGTCCGCTGCGCTGCGCACGACGACGCTCCCCTCGGCCCCTGGGGAGTCGTCGTGCTGGACCACGGCGCCGACGCGGGCCGCGGCGAGCAGGGCGACCGCCCCGGTCTCCGGTGGGACGGACCCCAGCGCGACCTGGTCGCCGACGTCGACGCCGAACGCACGCAGCACCCCCGCGAACGCGGCCACCTCGGTCAACAGGTGGGCGAACGTCCGCTCTGCGCCGTCGAGCGCGAGCGCGACGTCGTCGGCACGCCCCCGGATGACGTGCAGGTCAAGGGCCTCGTAGCAGGCGTTCAGGGTGCCCGGGTCGCCGTCCGTGGGCGCGCGGAACCAGTGCGGGTCCGGCACAGTGATCAGCCCAGCCCGTTGTCGGCGGTCGCGGCCGGCTTCGAGGCGGTGCGCAGCCACGCGGTGAAGAACGAGCCGAGGTCCTGCCCGCTGACGCGGGCCGCGGTCGCCTCGAACTCCGCGGTCGAGCCGTTGCCGCCCTTCTGCTCGCGCAGCCACGTGCGCACGACCTGCCAGAAGACCTCGTCGCCGACGCGGTTGCGCAGCGCCTGCAGCGTCATCGCTCCGCGGCCGTAGATCGCGTTGTCGAAGACCCGTGCGGCGCCGGGGTCGCCGATGGTGACCTTCCAGAAGTCCGAGGACGCGGCCACGTTGTCGTAATAGCTGCGGAAGGTCGCGTCGGCCGCCCGGCCCCCGTGGGTCTCGTTCCAGCGCCACTCCATGAACGTCGCGAAGCCCTCGTTGAGCCAGATGTCGGACCAGTGGTGGACCGCGACGTCGTCGCCGAACCACTGGTGGGCGAGCTCGTGGACGACGAGCGTGGTGTAGCTGCTGCCGACGGCGGGATAGGTCGGCCGGGTCTGGTTCTCGAGGGCGAAGCCGGGGTCGAGCCCGGTCGTGATCCCGCCGACGACGGAGAAGGGGTAGTCGCCGAGGTCCTCCTCGAGACCCGCCACCACCGCGGGGGTCTTCTTCATGAGCTTCATGCTGGCGGCCTGGTCGGCCTCGCTCAGCTGCTCCGACACCGCCACGAGCCACGGCAGTCCTCGCTGCCTGCCCTTCGCGAGGGTGAAGTCGCCGGCCGCGAAGAACGCGAGGTAGGGCGCCATCGGCTCGTCGGCGCGCCAGTGCCACTGGGTCGACCTCTTCCCGACCTTCTTCGCGCGCAGCTTCCCGTTGGAGACGACCTCGCGCCCCTTCGGCACGCGGACCTTGACGTCGACGACGGCCTTGTCGAGCGGGTGGTCGTTGCTGGGGAACCACCAGGGCGCCATGTGCGGCTCGTTCATCGTCACCACCTCGGACCGGTTCGCCAGCCAGTTGCGCTCGCCCGCGTAGGCGTAGCGGTCGGGGCGGTCGTCGTACGACACCACGACCGTGTGCGCGCTGCCCGCGGCCAGCGGCTCCTGCGGGGTGATCCGCAGCTCGTGGCCGCCGTCGGCCTTCGCGAAGCGCGCCTTCTCGCCGTCGACCGTCACCTTCGAGACCTTCAGCAGGAAGTCGAGGGAGAAGCTGGCGAGGTCCTGGGTGGCGGTCAGCTCGACGGCTGTACGCCCGCTGAGCCGCTTGCTCGCGAACCCGTAGCGCGTCGAGATGCGGTACTCGGTGACGTCGATGCCGCCGTTGCCGTCGAGCGGCCAGTAGGGGTCGCCGATCCCCGGCGCACCGTCGGTGGGTGCGGACGCGGGCGCCTGCGCGGTCGCGGTGGGGTGGAGCAGGCCGGTGGCGAGGACGGCGCCCAGCATGCCGGCGAGCAGGGGGCGGGCGAGGGGCCGTCGTGCGGGACGGGGTGTGGGGCGTGTGGTCACCGTCCGAACCTAGCGCCTAATTGCGTTGCGGCCGGCCGGGACGGTGCCCGACGATGGCACCGGCGTCCCGCCACCGCCCGGTGCTGCCACGCACCCGGTGCCCCGTCTCGAAAGGAGCCGTGACATGTCCATCACTGTCCTCGGCCTGTCCGCCGACCACCTTTCGCACACCTGGAGCACCGTTGAACCGCACCTTCCCGGAGGACTTCCTCCGGCCTGACGACCGGTCGTCCCTCGAGGGCATCGACGAGTCGTTCGTCTTCACCTACGACACCTACGCCGACGAGCTCGGCGAGGGTCAGCGCTGGTCCCGCTGGGAGGACCTCGAAGCCCTGATGAGGGGTCCCGAGCCGCGCCCCGACTGGGTCGTGACCTCGAGCGGGGCCATCGACACCGAGCTCGGCGTCCTCAAGACCGGCAAGGAGGCCGACGTCTTCCTCGTCGAGCGCGAGGACCCGCACACACCGGGCTCGGCCGTCGTGATGGCCGCCAAGCGCTACCGCGACACCGACCACCGCAACTTCCACCGCGCCGCGTCCTACACCGAGGGCCGGTCGATGAAGCGCTCGCGCGACGAGCGCGCCGTCAAGCGGAAGTCGACCTGGGGCCGCCAGGTCGCCGCCGGCGAGTGGGCGGTCTCGGAGTGGAACGCGCTGCGCCGCTGCTGGGAGCTCGGCCTGCCGGTCCCCTACCCCGTCCAGATCGACGACGCCGAGATCATGATGGAGTGGATCACCGTCGACGGGGAGACCGCCCCGCGGGTGGCGCAGGTCCGTCCCGAGCCGTCCGTCGTGGAGGGCTACTACGAGCAGCTGCGCGACGCGTTGGCCACGCTCGTGCAGGCCGGGCTCGTGCACGGCGACCTCTCGCCCTACAACACCCTCGCCGCCGGTGACCGGCTGGTCATCATCGACCTGCCGCAGGTCGTCGACCTCGTCGGCAACCCCCGGGGGATGGACTTCCTGCTGCGCGACTGCGCCAACATGTGCGCGTGGTTCCGCTCGCGGGGCCTCGAGGTCGACGAGCAGGAGCTGTTCGGCGAGCTGATGGCCCACGCGTTCTGAGCCGGGCAGCGGCGACCGAGGCACGACGTAGCCGGGCAGCGGCGACCGAGGCACGAGGTCGGGGCGTGGGCCCTGGGCCTTCCACCGGCTCAGGGCCCAGGCCCTAGGTTGGCGCCCGTGAAGCACTCCCACGGACGCGTCGTCGACGTCACCTCCCTCGCCGACCTCGACCGCCGGCTCGCGGCGGGCGCGCGGTCGCTGGCCGGCTGGCGGGTGGTCGGGCTCGACCTCACCGAGCGGGGACCGGTCGTCCTCGAGCGCTCGCTGGCCCAGTCGCTCTTCCTCGGCTGCACGTTCGCCGACGGGGACGACGACGCCGTGCGTCGTGCCGGCGGCATCGTGCTGCACGACCTCCCCGGCATCCCGGTCGACCCCTACCGGGCGACGTTGTACGCGCCGCGCGACCTCTACGACACCCCCCGCTACGAGGACTCCGCCGACGCGCGGGCGTACGCCTGGTCGCGTCGCGGCACCAGCCCCGAGGACACCCTCGCGATGGCGCTCCACGACCACCACGTCGACGCGGCGCTGGCCACGTGGGTCACCGACCGGCGCATCGTCGGGGTGATGGGCGGGCACGCGCTCGAGCGGGGCAGCGAGGCGTACGCCGACGCCGCGCGGCTGGGGCACGCCCTCGGCGAGCGGCTCACCGTCGCGACCGGCGGCGGCCCCGGTGCGATGGAGGCGGCCAACCTGGGGGCCTACGTCCCGGGTGACCTCGACGCGGCGCTGGCCACGGTCGCCACGGTGCCGTCCTTCCGTCCCGACATCGGGGCCTGGGCGCGCGCGGCGTTCGAGGTCGTCGACGCCACGAGCGGCGGGAGGGAGTCGCTCGGGATCCCGACCTGGCACTACGGCCACGAGCCGCCGAACCCCTTCGCCACCTCGATTGCGAAGTACTTCAGCAACGCGCCCCGCGAGGCGGTGCTGCTCGAGATCTGCGACGCGGGGATCGTGTTCCTCCCCGGGGCCGCCGGGACGGTGCAGGAGGTCTTCCAGGACGCCTGCGAGAACTACTACGCCGACCGCTCGTCCGTCGCCCCGATGGTCCTGCTGGGGGCGCACCACTGGACCGAGGTCCTGCCCGTGTGGCCGCTGCTCCGCGCGCTCGCACGCGAGCGCGCGATGGAGGAGCACGTCCACCTCGTCGACACCGTCGAGGAGGCGGTGGCGGTGGTGGTCGGGTAGGTCCGGTCAGCCGGCGCGGCGGACGCTCCGTGGGGCCTCGCTGACGTCGCGGTAGTGGCGGACGAGCAGGTCGTTCACCGACTGCCAGGTGCGCTCGCGCACGCTCTGCCGCGCGGCGACCGCCATCCGGCGGCGGAGCACCGGCTGGGCGACGAGGCGCTCGACGTGCGCCACCAGCCCGGCGGCGTCCCCCGGCTCGTAGAGGTGGCCCGCGACCCCGTCGTCGACGACGTCGATCGGCCCGCCCGCGCGGGGAGCGACCACGGGGACGCCACTGGCCAGCGCCTCCTGGGCGGACTGGCAGTAGGTCTCGTGCCGGCCCGTGTGGACGAAGACGTCGAGGGTGGCGTACGTCCGGGCGAGGTCGTCGCCGTGCAGCACGCCGAGGAACGCCGCGCCCGGCAGCAGCGCACGCAGGCGGGCCTCCTCCGGTCCCCCGCCGACCACGACGACGCGTACGCCGGGCAGCCGGTCGACGTGGGCGAGCAGTTCGAGCTCCTTCTCGGGCGCGAGGCGGCCGACGTAGCCGACGAGCGCCTCACCGTGCGGCGCCAGCTCGGCGTGGAGGCCCTCGTCGCGCCGGCCGGGCTCGAAGAGGACCTGGTCGACACCGCGTGGCCAGCGGGCCACGGCGTGCACGCCGAGGCCCTCGAGCTGCGCGATGCTGGCCGACGAGGGGGCGAGGGTGCGGTCCACGCCCAGGTGGATGCGGCGGGTCAGCGCCTCCATCGCGCGGGCGCCGCCCGGGACGGCGTACCGGTCCGCGAAGCCGACGAGGTCGGTCTGGTAGATCGCGACGGTGGGGATCGCGAGCCCGCGGGCGGCCCGCGCGGCCTGGTAGCCCAGCGTGGCGGGCGAGGCGATGTGCACGACGTCCGGGCGGAACCGTTGCATCGTCGCGCGCAGCCGGCGGCGCGTCTCCAGCCCGATGCGGAAGTCGGCGTAGAACGGCAGGTTCGTCCCACGCGCGTGGGTCACGGCGAACCCGGCGTACGTGTCGGGTCCGGTCGGTGCGACGAGCTCGGCCTCGTGGCCCTCGGCCGCGAGGTGTTCCAGGACCCGCCGCACGGAGTTGGTGACCCCGTTGACCTGCGGCAGGAACGACTCGGTGACGACGAGGACGCGGAGGCGGCCGCCGGCGGCCGGGCTGGAGGTTGTTCGGGAGCCGGGTCGGGAGCCGGGGAGGGGGACGAGGGTGGCCGGTGCGGTGCGGCTGCGACGCCGCCGCTCGAGCAGGTCCATGTGCCGGACGCTAGGGAGCGCCCCGCAACGGACGGCACGCCCCGGGCGGACGTCATGTGAACGCTTCCCGACGGACCGGTGGTGGGGCGTGCTTCGCACCCAGGATGCGTGCTTCGGGGTCGAGATCTCCACCTCGGAGCAGGGCGTTCACCGGATGTCCGGTGACTCCAGCGACCGGCCGGCCGTCGGAGCGGGCGGCTACTCCTTGGCGGCGAGCTGGCCGCAGGCCCCGTCGATCTCGCGACCGCGGGTGTCACGCACGGTGGTCGGGATGCCCTTGGCCTCGAGCCGGCGGACGAACTCGCGCTCGTCGGCGGGGTCGGACGCGGTCCACTTCGACCCCTCGATCGGGTTGAGCGGGATCAGGTTCACGTGGACCCACCCCCAGTCGCCGTAGGAGTTGAGCACGTCGCCGAGCAGGTCCGCGCGGTGCGCCTGGTCGTTGATGCCGCGCATCATGGCGTACTCGATGGACACCCGGCGCTTGGTCTTCGCGGCGTAGTTCCACGCGGCCTCGACGGTCTCGGCCACCGAGAACCGCGTGTTGATCGGGACCAGCTCGTTGCGCAGCTCGTCGTCGGGCGCGTGCAGGCTCAGCGCGAGGGTCACCGGGATCCCGAGCTCGGCCAGCTGGTTGATCCGCGGGACGAGGCCGACCGTCGACACCGTGATCCCGCGCGCGCTCATGCCGAGGCCGCCGGGCGCCGGGTCGGTGAGGCGGCGGATGGCCCCGAACACGGCCTTCGTGTTCGCCAGCGGCTCACCCATGCCCATGAACACGACGTTGGACACCCGCCCCGGACCGCCGGGGACCTCGCCGCGGGCGAGCGACCGGGCGCCCGCCACGACCTGCTCGACGATCTCGGCGGTCGACATGTTGCGCTGGAGACCGCCCATGCCGGTCGCGCAGAACGGGCACGCCATGCCGCAGCCGGCCTGGCTCGAGACGCACATGGTGGCCCGGTCGGGGTAGCGCATCAGCACCGACTCGACGAGGGCGCCGTCGAAGAGCTTCCACAGCGTCTTGCGGGTGGTGCCCTTGTCCGCCTCCATCGTCCGCAGCGGCGTCATCAGGTCCGGCAGCAGCGCCTGGACGAGGTCGTCGCGCTGGCCGGACGGCAGGTCGGTCATCTCGGCCGGGTCGTCGACGAGCCGCGCGAAGTAGTGGTTGGACAGCTGCTTGGCGCGGAAGCCCGGCAGCCCCATCTCCTCGAGGAGCTCCTTGCGGCCGGCCTCGTCGAGGTCGGCGAGGTGGCGCGGCGGCTTCTTGCGGCCACGCGGCTCGTTGAGGACGAGGGGCAGGGTCTTGATGGGCTCAGCGGTCTCGGACATCCCCACGAGTGTCCCACCCCGGCGGCTGCGCGGGCGATTCAGCGGGTCAGGCGTCGACCATGAAGTAGAGCACCAGCGACGCGACGCCGAGGGTGGCCAGCGCCGTGACGAGCATCCCGACGAACATGAACTGCGCGAAGCGACGGGTCTTGCGCTTGACCAGCATCGAGATCGGCAGGGCGAGCGCGATCAGGACGAGGGGGAACAGCGCGCTGGCCGTCTCGTAGCTGAACAGCAGCCGCAGGATGCCGATGAACGCTCCGGGCAGCGCCGTGACGAACAGCATCCCGGCGAAGAACCCGGTGATGCCGGCGAACGTCGGGTGGCTGTGGTGCCACCACTCGAAGTGCCGGTCCCCCGCCACCTCGTGCTGCTCCGCCTGGTCTGTCTCCACGCGACCAGACTAGGCGCTGGTCGCCCGGGTGCGGCGGTCGGCACGCGGTCGCAGGGAATTCCGCGCGGGCGGCCGGGCCTGCCTCACGGCGCGAGGAACTCGCGAGCCCCGCGCAGCCGCGTGGCGAGGAGGTGCGCAGCGCGCCGCGAGTCGAGGCGTACGTCGATCGGGCCCGGGTCGGGCAGGTCCGCCCGGCGACCGGCACGCAGGGCGCCGGGGTCGAGGCCGTCACGGCGGGCGACCAGACGGCCCATCTCGAGACGGCTCATCGCGTCCGCCCCACCGAGGTGCAGAACGCCGCGCACGTCGGAGCCGGCGAGCTCGACGAGCGCGGCCGCGAGGTCCTCGACGTGCACCGGGCAGCGGCGCTCGTCGTCGAACAGCACGCCGTCCGCACCGCCGGCCAGGGCGTGGACCAGCGCCTCGTGCTGGGAGCGTCCGTCACCGAGGACCAGCGAGGTGCGTGCGACCACGGCGTCCCCGGAGGAGGCGAGGGTCGCGGTCTCGGCGACGACCTTCGCCCGGCCGTACGCCGACACGGGGTCGGGCACCGACGACTCGTCGTAGGGCCGGTCCGAGCCGCCGAAGACGACGTCGGAGGACACCAGCAGCATCCGCGCGCCCACGTCGGCCGCTGCCTGCGCGACGTGCGCCGCCCCGGTGCCCGTCACCTCGCCGTCGGACTGGACGTACGCCGTGTGCACGACCGCGTCCGGCCGGTGGCGGCGCAGCAGGCCCAGCACCGCAGCGCGGTCGCGTACGTCGGCGTCGGCCGAGCCCACGGCGACGACCTCGTGGCCGGCGGCCGCCGCGGCGGCGACGACGTGGCGGCCGAGGTAGCCGGAGCGACCGCCCGTGACGAGGAGGCGCACGGGCTCAGAAGACGAGGTAGTAGAGCACCAGCCAGATCGGACCCACCGTGGCCAGCAGGGAGTCGAGCCGGTCCATCAGGCCGCCGTGGCCGGGGATGACCTGGCTCATGTCCTTGATGCCCAGGTCGCGCTTGATCACGGACTCGCACAGGTCCCCGAGGGTGGCCATCACCGCGGCGATCACCCCGAGCAGGATCCCGACCCACCAGTCGCCGCCGAGGAAGGACGTGACCAGCCAGACGCCGACCGCGGTGGTGGCGACGAGCGAGCCCCCGAAGCCCTCCCACGACTTCTTCGGGGAGATGACGGGCGCCATCGGGTGCTTGCCGAAGAGCACGCCCGCGACGTAGCCGCCGGTGTCGGAGGCGATGGTGATCGCGATGAAGGTGATGACGCCGCGCACGCCGTTGTCGTCGAGGTCGAAGCCGAGCGGTGGGAACGTGCCGCCCTCGGAGAGCAGCAGGGCCACGAACGAGGCGAGGAACGGCACGTAGACGAGGGTGAAGACCGACGCGGTGGCGTTCTGGACGTAGCCCGCGACCCCGCGGCGCAGCAGCCACAGCATGATGACCAGCGCGGTGACCGCGGTGGCGGTCATGAGGGCCGGCGCGCCCCAGAAGTAGGCGACGACGACCATCGCGACGCCGCCGACCATCAGCGGCTGCTCGGGGATGTCGATGTCCTTGGCCGACAGCCCCTTGTGCAGCTCCCAGACGGCCACCGCCACCGCGGCCGCGACGATGCCCATGAAGGCGGTCTTCCAGAAGAAGAGCGACAGCAGGATCGCCGCGACGAGCACGACCGCCGAGGCGACCGCGGCCCGCAGGTCACGACCGGCGCGACCGTGGTCCCGCTTGATCGCCTCGGCCGGTTCGATCGGCGGCTGGCGCGGTTCGGCTGCCGGTGGTTCGGAGGTCGTCATCGATGGGTGCTCAGACCTCGAGCAGCTCGGCTTCCTTGTGCTTGAGCATGTCGTCGATCTTGTCGGTGTGGGTCTTGGTGACCGCGTCGAGGCGCTTCTCGGCACCGGTGACGTCGTCCTTGCCGACCTCGCCGTCCTTCTCGAGCTTCTCGAGGGCCTGCTTGGCCGTGCGCCGCACGTTGCGCACCGAGACGCGGCCGTCCTCGGCCTTGGCCTTGGCGAGCTTGATGAAGTCCTTGCGGCGCTCCTCGGTCAGCTCGGGGAAGACGCAGCGGAGCACCTTGCCGTCGTTGGCCGGGTTGACGCCGAGGTCGGAGTCGCGGATCGCCTTCTCGATGGCGCCCATCGCGCCGATGTCGAACGGCTGGATGAGGATCGTGCGGGCGTCCTGCGAGGTGAAGCTCGCCAGCTGCTGCAGCGGGGTCTGGGTGCCGTAGTAGTCGGCCGTGATCTTGGCGAACATGGCCGGGTTCGCGCGACCGGCGCGGATGGCGGCGAACTCCTCGCGCGTCGCCTCGACCGACTTGCCCATCTTGGCGTCGGCATCGTTCATGACGTCGTTGATCACGGTTGCTCTCTCTCGTCGTACGTCCGTGGTGCAGGTGGTGCGGGTGTGTGAGGGCAGCAGGTCAGGCCGTGCTGCTCACCAGCGTCCCAATCTTCTCACCCCGCACCGCGCGGCCGATGGTGCCCGGGGTCGAGAGGTTGAAGAAGACGATGTCCATCCGGTTGTCGCGGGCCATCGCGATGCCCGTGGCGTCGGCGACCTTGAGGTCGCGCGCGAGGTACTCGTCGTAGGTCAGGTTGTCGAACTTCACGGCGTCGGGGTTGGTCTTCGGGTCGGAGTCGTAGACGCCGTCCACGCCCTGCTTGCCCATGAGGATGACCTCGCAGCGGGTCTCCAGCGCCCGCTGCGCCGCGACGGTGTCGGTGGAGAAGAACGGCATGCCGGCGCCGGCGCCGAAGATCACGACCCGGCCCTTCTCCATGTGACGGATGGCGCGGCGCGGGATGTAGGGCTCGGCGACCTGGCCCATCGTGATGGCGGTCTGCACGCGGGTCTCGACCCCGTGCTTCTCGATGAGGTCCTGGAGTGCCAGGCAGTTCATCACGGTGCCGAGCATGCCCATGTAGTCGGCGCGGGCGCGCTCCATGCCGCGCTGCTGGAGCTCGGCGCCGCGGAAGAAGTTGCCGCCGCCGACGACGATGGCGATCTGCACCCCCGACTTGGCGACCTCGGCCACCTCACCGGCGAGGGCGTTGATGACGTCGAGGTCCAACCCCACCTCGCCTCCGCCGAACACTTCACCGGAGAGCTTGAGCAGGACTCGGTTGTACGCCACGTGCATCCCTTCACAGCAAGACTGGGTGATCGCCCTGAACCTACCGGCCAGCGACCCCGGCGGTCGAACCGGAGCGAGGCGGGCCGACGACGCGACGAGGGGCCGCACGCCGGACGGCGTACGACCCCTCGTCGGTGTCGGTGAGGCGTGGCTCAGGCGCCGACCTCGAAGCGGGCGAACCGCTTCACGGTGGTGCCGGCCTCGTCCAGGACGGCCTTGACCGACTTCTTGGACTCGGTGACCGACTCCTGCTCGAGCAGGACGATCTCCTTGAAGAACCCGCCGAGGCGACCCTCGACGATCTTGGCGATCGCCTGCTCGGGCTTGCCCTCCTCGCGGGTCTTCTGCTCGGCGATGGAGCGCTCGGACTCGACGACGTCGGCCGGGACCTCGTCGCGGGTGAGGTACTGCGCCTTCATCGCGGCGATCTGCATCGCGGCGCCGCGGGCGGCGGCCTCGTCACCCTCGAACTCGACGAGCACGCCGACGGCCGGGGGCAGGTCGGCGGCACGCTTGTGCATGTAGGTGACGGTGTTGCCGTCGAAGTAGGCGACCTCGCCCAGCTCGATCTTCTCGCCGATGGTGATCGCGAGGTCCTGCACGACCTCGCCGACGGTCTTGCCGTCGAGCTCGGCCGACTTGAGCGCCTCGGTGTCGGCGGCCTTGACCGCGTCGGCCACGTCGGCGATCTGCTGGGCCTTGGCGATGAAGTCCTCGTTCTTGGCGACGAAGTCGGTCTCGCTCTTCAGCTCGACCAGCGCGTGGCCGGAGGTCGCGACGAGACCGGCGGCGGTCTCGCGCTCGGCGCCGCGGGCGGCGGCCTTGGCGGCACCCTTGACGCGGAGCAGCTCGACGGCCTTGTCGAAGTCGCCGTCGGTCTCGGTCAGCGCCTTCTTGCAGTCCATCATCCCGGCCTGGGTCAGCTCGCGGAGCTTCTTGACATCGGCAGCGGTGAAGTTGGCCATGGTCCTTCTTCCTCGGGTTCGGTGGGCCCGCTCCCCTGCGGGGCGGCGGGCGAGTGGGTGGTGGATCGGCGCGTACGCCGGCCGCGGGCGGGTGCCTGCGGCCGGCGTACGGGCGATCAGTCCTGCTTGGCGGCCTCGGCCTCGGCGGGGGCCTCGGTGGCGGCGTCGGCCTCGGGCGCGGTCTCGGCGGGCGCCTCGGTGGCGGCCTCGGCCTCGGGCGCGCTCTCGGCGGGCGCCTCGGTGGCGGCCTCAGCGGCAGCCTCGGCCTGGGGGGCCTCGGACGCGGCACCGGTGGCCTCGGAGGCCGGGGTCTCCGCAGCGGCGTCGCCGGTGGCGGCGGCAGCGGTCTTCTCGGCGTCACCGGCGAGGAGCTCGCGCTCCCACTCGGCCAGGGGCTCCTCGGCGCCGACGGTCTCGTCGGTCGCGCCGCCCTTGGCACCCGAGCGGGCGATCAGGCCCTCGGCGACGGCGTCGGCGACCACGCGGGTCAGCAGGCCGACGGCGCGGATGGCGTCGTCGTTGCCCGGGATCGGGAAGTCGACGACGTCCGGGTCGCAGTTGGAGTCGAGGATGCCGATGATCGGGATCCGCAGCTTGCGGGCCTCCTCGACGGCGAGGTGCTCCTTGTTGGTGTCGACGATCCACACGGCCGACGGGACCTTGGTCATGTCGCGGATGCCGCCGAGGGTCTTGTCGAGCTTCGTGCGCTCCCGCTTCATCTGCAGGAGCTCCTTCTTCGTGCGGTTGGAGCCGGCGACGTCGTCGAAGTCGATCTCGTCGAGCTCCTTGAGGCGGTTGATCCGCTGGTGCACGGTGGAGAAGTTGGTGAGCATGCCGCCGAGCCAACGCTGGTTGACGTAGGGCATGCCGACGCGGGTGGCCTGCTCCGCGATGGCCTCCTGGGCCTGCTTCTTGGTGCCGACGAACATCACGACACCGCCCTTGGCGACGGTCTCCTTGACGAAGGCGAAGGACCGGTCGATGTAGGCCAGCGACTGCTGCAGGTCGATGATGTAGATGCCGTTGCGCTCGGTCATGATGAAGCGCTTCATCTTGGGGTTCCACCGACGGGTCTGGTGACCGAAGTGGACGCCGCTCTCGAGCAGCTGGCGCATGGTGACGACTGCCATGGGTTCTCCTGTTGTTGCGGAGCGCGCTCACGGACGTGCCCGACCTTCAGCAGGACGAGCCCGGAGCGTGGCTCCTGTTGTTTTCAGTTCGTGCGCCCGACGGGTGCCGGATGCCCTGACGCTCGCGCGTCGGTCCGATCCGCACCGCTCCGATGGACCTGGAGGTGGTGGGAACTGAGGGCCGACGCCCACGGGTGGTCCGGAACCAGGGATGCGTCCCGACGCGGTCAGCGAGCGTGCGAAGTCAGTCCAGGTGGACTGCTCCGCACATCGTAGGTCACGCGTTCACATGAGGGCCAATCGCTGGGCCACGCTCAGCCGAGCGTGGACGCGACGTCCCCGGACCGTCCACACGCGGCGCCGGGAGGCCGTCCTCCACAGGCCCGCCCCGCCCCGGCCCACGACCGCGCGTCCGGCGGCGACGATCGCGGGATGCGCGTGCTCCCGACCCTCCACCTGACCGTCCTCCTCACCGTCCTCCTGACCCTGCTCCTCGGCCCCGGCCTGTCCTCCCCCGCCGGCGCCGTGCCCGAGCCCGACGAGGCCGACGAGCCCGCCGGGGTGTGGCCGCTGCAGCCCGAGCCCGCGGTGGTCGCCGGCTTCGCACCGCCCCCGCACCCGTACGCCGTCGGGCACCGCGGCGCCGACCTGGCCGGAGCGCCCGGTCAGGCGGTGCACGCCGCGCTGCCGGGCACGGTGGGGTTCGCCGGCTCGATCGGCGGCAAGCCCGTGGTCACGGTCGTCCACGGCGGCAGGCGGACGACCTACGAACCGGTCGCAGCGACGGTCGAGGTGGGCGACGAGGTCGCCGGGGGCGACGTCATCGGGCGTCTGGTCCTCACCGACAGCCACTGCTTCCCGGCCGCGTGCCTGCACTGGGGGTTGATCGAGGGCCGGGGCAGCGACCAGGAGTACCTCGACCCGCTGACCCTCGTCGGCGGCGGCCCGGTCCGCCTCCTGCCGCTGTGGCGCGACGAGCCCGTGACCCCCCGGCTGCCGTGGAGCCCCGCGTGGGCGCCGCCCCTCGCGCGATGGCCGCGGCCGGTCGATACCTGGGTCCGGACGGGTGTCGACGCGCCGGTCGTCATGCCCGCGGGTGGGCCTGCTGGTACGCCCGGCGCAGCCGGTCGGTGGTCACGTGGGTGTAGAGCTGGGTAGTGGCGAGCGAGGCATGGCCGAGCAGCTCCTGCACCGAGCGCAGGTCGGCGCCGCCCTCGAGCAGGTGGGTCGCGGCCGTGTGGCGCAGGCCGTGCGGCCCGATGTCGGGGGCGCCGGGGACGTCGGCGATCCGCCGGTGGACCAGGTCGCGCACGGCGCGTTGGTCGATCCGCCTGCCCCGGACGCCGAGGAAGAGGGCCGGCCCCGACCCGTCGACGCGCAGCGACGGCCGTCCGTGGGCCACCCACCGGTCCAGCGCCCGCCCGGCCGGGGTGCCGTAGGGCACGGAGCGCTCCTTGCGCCCCTTGCCGAACACCCGGACGACGCGGCGCTCGTCGTCGACGTCGTCGATGTCGAGCCCGACGAGCTCGCCGACGCGGATCCCGGTGGCGTAGAGCAGCTCCAGCATCGCCACGTCGCGCAGGCCGACCGGGGTGCCGTCGTCGGCGAGGTCGGCCGCCGAGCGGATCAGTGCCTCCGCCTCGTCCGCGCGCAGCACGGGCGGGAGCGTCTTGTGCTTCTTCGGCGAGCCGAGCGCAGCGCCCGGGTCCGTCGGGACCCGCCCGGTGCGGTGCAGCCAGGCCGTGAACACCCGGGCGGCCGTGGCTCGACGGGCGATGGTCGTACGGCTGCGGCCGGTGGTCTGCAGCCGCGCGAGCCAGCTGCGCAGCGTGCGGAGGTCGAGGTCGCCGACCTCCTCGACGCCGAGGCGGACGCAGTGGTCGAGCAGTCCGGCGATGTCGCCCAGGTAGGCGCGGACGGTGTGGGGAGCGAGGTCGCGCTCGGACACGAGGTGACGCTCGTAGTCACCGAGCAGCCGCGCGAAACCCTCGGGCAGGACGTCGTCGCCCCCATCGGTCGCCGTCCCGTCGCCCCGCGCCTCGCTCACCCCGCGATCGTAGGCGCGCGTGCCGCCCTCATCCGGCACCCGGCGCGAGTCGCCAGCCGCCGACGACCCGGGTGACGTAGCCCTTGTGGTGCAGCCGCTCCAGCGCCCGCACGGTGTCACGCACGTGGACGAGGCTGCGCCGGGCGATGGCGTCGGCGTCGACGGCCTCGCCGGCCGGCACCTGCTCGAGCACGGTGCGCTCGACCCCGCGCAGCCCGTCGCGCGGCCGCTCGGGACCACGCGGCGGCTCGACGAGGTGCTCGCCGGGTCGCCCGACCACCTCCAGCACGTCGGCACCGCCCGTGACCAGAATGGCCCCGCCGCCGCGCAGCCACAAGTGCGCACCGGCCGAGGTGTAGCTGGTGACCGGACCGGGGACGCACATCACCGGGCGGCTCAGCTGGTCGGCCCAGCGCACCGTGTTGAGCGCTCCGCTGCGCAACGCGGCCTCGACCAGCACCGTGCCGCGGGTCATCGCCGCGATCAGCCGGTTGCGGGCGAGGAACCGAAGGCGGGTCGGCCTCGACCCCGGTGGTTGCTCCGACACGACCGCGTGCTCGGCCGCGAGGTGCGCGAGGAGCGGCCTGTTGTGCTCGGGGTAGACCTGGTCGACCCCGCAGGCGAGCACCGCGACGCTCACGCCACCCGAGCGCAGCGTCGCGTCGTGGGCGACGAAGTCGATCCCCCGCGCGCCGCCGGACACGACCGGCCGGCGCGCGAGCGCGAGCTGGCCGCAGATGCCGCGGGTCACCTCGACGCCGTAGACGGAGGCGGCGCGGGAGCCCACGACCGCCACCGAGCCGGTCAGGTCCGTGAGGGCGAGGGGGCCGCGCACCCAGAGCCCGGGTGGGGTCCCGCCGAAGCACGGCGACTCCCCGTCGTCCCCCGTGCGCGCCGGCTCGACGTGGTCGAGGTCGTCGAGACCCCTGGGCCACTCGGGGTCACCCGGCACGAGGAACCGGATGCCCGCGCGGGCGGCGAGCTCGAGCTGCCGCTCGGGGTCGACCTCGCGGAGCCGCTCGTGGAGGCTGCTGCGCGCCTTGGGCTCGAGCTGGGACTCGAGGGCCTTCCGGGGACCGACGTCCGCGACGAGGCGGGAGGTGACGAGGTCGCCGGGCTCGACGGCGCAGGAGAGCGCCACGCGGGCGAGCCGGTCGGCGTCGGGGACGTCGCTGGTCGCGGTCATGACGCCGCCGCCGTGACGACCCGCGCGTCGAGGGTCCGCGCCGGGTCGTTGGACCGGAGGGCCAGGGCCGTCTCGGCCTCCTCGACCCCCGGTCGGGCCACCCCGGCACAGTCGGCGACCGTCCAGGCCAGCCGTTGGGCGCGGGTCAGGCCGCGCCGGGTCAGGCGCCCCGTGGCGAGCTCCTGGTCGATGCGTCGCTGCGCGTCGGGCACCAGGGGCCAGCGCTGGTCGATCGCCGTGCCCGGGACGGAGGCGTTGAGCAGCCACGCGCAGTCGCGGTAGCGCCGGGCCTGCCGCTGCCTCGCCTCGACCACCCGGGCCCGCACGTCGGCGGAGGACTCGACGGGACCGTCCCACGCGGCACCCGCGAGCCGCGGCTGCGGGCGCACCTCCATCCAGATGTCGACGCGGTCGACGATCGGGCCGCTCAGCTTGCGGAGGTAGTGGGCACGCTGCACCTCGCTGCACTCGCACGCTCCCCCGGACGTCCCGTGGAACCTGCCGCACGGACAGCTGTTGGCGGCGAGCACCACCAGCGAACGTGCGGGATAGGTGGCGGACTCCTCGCCGCGCGCGATCGTCACCTCCCCCGACTCCATCGGCTCGCGCATCGCCTCGATGACGTCGGCGCGGAAGTGGGGGAACTCGTCGAGGAACAGCACGCCGTGGTGCGCCAGGCTGACCTGGCCGGGGCGCACCCTGCCCGTGCCACCGCCGAGCACGCTCGCGGCGCTCGCCGAGTGGTGCGGGGCGAACCACGGCGGACGACGCAGCAGCCCGGACCCCTCCGGCAGGGTGCCGGCGACGGAGTGGAGCGCGGTGACCTCGAGCGCCTGCTCGGTCGTGAGGTCCGGCAGGACGGTGGGGATGCGCTCCGCGATCGACGTCTTCCCGGTCCCCCGCGGGCCCACCAGCATCAGCGGGTGGCCACCCGCCGCGGCCACCTCGACCGCGTAGCGGACGTCCTCGAGGCCGTCGAGGTCGCGCAGGTCGACGTCGCCGAGCCGGTCGTCGCCGCGCCACGTCGCCAGCGGGCTGGACGACGGGCCGACGACGGGGTCGGCCTCGGGCACCTCCGCGCCGCGGAGCACGGCGGAGACCTGGGCCAGGGACCGCACCCCGAAGACGGTCATGCCCGGCACCAGCGCCGCCTCGGCCGCCTGCGGCTCGGGGACGAACACCCGGGTGATGCCGTGGGCCGCGGCCGCGATGACCATCGGCAGGACGCCCGGCACCGGCCGCAGGCCGCCCGAGACCGACAGCTCGCCGATGAACGCCCAGCCCGCGAGGTCCCCGGGCTGCAGCTCCTCGTGCTGCTTGTCGGCCGCCAGCACGGCCACCGCGATCGCCAGGTCGTAGTGGGTGCCGCTCTTGGGCAGGTCGGCGGGCGCGAGGAGGATCGTGACCCGCTTGGTGGCGGGCCACCGACCGCAGTCGTTGTTGATCGCCATCCGCACGCGGTCGCGGGCCTCCGACAGGCTCTTGTCGACCCTGCCGATGATCGTCGTGCTGACCAGACCGGGCGAGACGTCGACCTGCACGTCGATCACGTGGCCGTCGGCGCCCTTGAGGGCCAGCGAGCGGGCCGTCGCGAACGCCATCAGCCAACCCCCGCGACGTGCTCGATCTGCACCGGTCGTCCCGGGGGCGCCAGCACGCCGACCAGGTCGACCCGGACGTCCTCGGGGTGGCAGGTGTGCGACCGCAGCCACCGCGCGCCCAGCCGGCGCAGCCGCTCGGCCTTGCGCTGGTCGACCGCCTCGAGCGGCGCACCGTAGTCGCTCGACGAGCGCGTCTTGACCTCGCAGATCACCAGGACGGGGCCGTCTCGCAGCACGAGGTCGATCTCGCCGGCGTCGCAGCGCCAGTTGCGGTCGAGCACGACCATGCCGAGGTGCCGCAGGTGGCGCTCGGCCAGGAGCTCGCCGCGTCGCCCGAGGCGGCGGTTGTGCGCGGCGACTGGATCGGGGACGAGGGATGCGGGTGTGCGCGTCATCGCGGGTGCCTTCCGACGAACAGGATCGGGTGAGGCACCAGCACACCGCCGCAGACCGACAGGCGGGGCCGGGACGGGGGCGAGGCTGTGGAGAAGCGCGGGGAGGGGCCGCCTGTGGACGGTTGGTGGCCCGGTCAGTCCTTGGGCGGGTCGATGTCCTGCGCAGCGAGCTCCTCGACGTTGACGTCCTTGAACGTCAGCACCTTGACGTTCTTGGCGAAGCGGGCGGGGCGGTACATGTCCCAGACCCAGGCGTCGCTCATCGACACCTCGAAGAACACGTCACCGCTCTCGGAGCGCGCCTTCACGTCGACCTGGTTGCAGAGGTAGAAGCGCCGGTCGGTCTCGACGACGTACTTGAAGATCCCCACGACGTCGCGGTACTCGCGATAGAGCGTGAGCTCCATCTCGGTCTCGTACTTCTCGAGGTCCTCGGCGCTCATGCGTCCTCCTGCTCCGGCCGGCCCTGCCCGTCGTGCTCGTCGGGCTCCCCGGGCTGTTCCGGACCGACACTAGTGGCCGGGTCCCCGGCCGGACCCGGCACCGGCTCGAGACCCGCCGCGCGGCGTACGTTGACGAAGCGCATCCGGTGCACCGGCGAGGGTCCGTGCGCGGCGAGCGCGGCCTCGTGGACGTCGGTGATGTAGCCCTTGTGGGTCTTGAAGTCGTAGGCCGGCCAGTCCCCGTCGAGCCCCACCATCAGCCGGTCACGTGTCACCTTGGCGACCACCGAGGCCGCCGCGATGCAGGCGGCCACCCGGTCGCCCTTCCACACCGCGAGGCCGGGCACGCCGAGGCCGTCGACGGGGAAGCCGTCGGTGAGGACGTACGCCGGCCGCGTCGCGAGCCGGGCGACCGCGCGCCGCAGCGCCTCCAGGTTGGCGACGTGCATGCCGAGGCGGTCGCACTCCTCGCTGTCGATCACCACGACCGACCACGCCAGCGCCCGGCGTACGACCTGGGCGTAGACACGCTCGCGCGCGGCCTCGGTCAGGAGCTTGCTGTCGGCGAGCCCGGGGACGACCCCCGCCTTCCCGGGCGGCAGCACGACGGCCCCCGCCACGAGCGGACCGGCGCACGCTCCGCGACCCGCCTCGTCGACCCCCGCGATCGGCTCGAGACCGGCCCGGCGCAGGGCACGCTCGTAGCCGTAGATCCCGGCGTCACGTCGCACGGTCACGCCACCCGGCACGGGCGCGGGCGGGTGCTCGACGTGCTGCGTCACGAGGACGACGGGTCCGGCACGTCCTCGAACGTGGCCGGACGGGTGTTCCAGCGGAAGCGGTCGGCGGGCCAGAGCAGCACGAACACCTTGCCGACGACCAGGTCGACCGGGACGAACTCGTCGCCGGGCACGCACTCGGTCTCGTCGGGCTGGCACATCTTCTGCGAGGAGTCGGCCGAGCGCGAGCGGTTGTCACCCATCACGAAGATGTGGCCGTCGGGGATCGGGCCGACCTCCCAGTCCTCGTTGCACGCGCCGTTGGTCGGCATCGGCCCGTTGCACTTCGCGCCACCGCGCTTGACGTAGGCGGCCTCGTCGAGGGGCTGGCCGTTGACGACCAGGCGCCCCTGGTCGTCGCAGCACTCGATGGTGTCGCCGGCGACGCCGATGACGCGCTTCACCAGATGGCCGCCGGTCGGGTAGAGCCCGACCTTGGCCATCACCTGCGCGACCGGGTTGGTCGGGCCGGCGGAGTCGATCGGGGGCAGCCAGCCGCCCGGGTCCTTGAAGACCACCACGTCGCCGCGCTGGGGCTCGCCGTCGCCCCAGTAGGACACCTTCTGGATGAGGATCCGGTCGTTGAGGATGAGGCCCGGCTCCATCGACTCCGACGGGATGTAGAAGGCCTGGACGAAGAACGTCTTGATGACGATGGCGAGGACCAGCGCGACGCCGAGCAGCAGGATCGTCTCCTGCCACAGAGGCAGCTGCTTGCGCTTCGACCTCCCCTTCGCGGCGCTCAGCGGCTCGTCCCGGGAATGCGACGACCGCGGCTCCTCGTCCATGGAGACGGACGAGGAGCCGCGGTCATCGGAAGTCACTCGCAGAGACTAACCAGTCCCTGGTCGAATGGCAGATCAGGCCTCGCGACGCTCCTTGATCTTGGCGGCCTTGCCGCGGAGGTTGCGCAGGTAGTAGAGCTTGGCGCGGCGGACGTCGCCGCGGGTCACGACCTCGATCGTCTCGAAGATCGGGGAGTTGACCGGGAAGGTGCGCTCGACGCCGACGCCGAAGGAGACCTTGCGGACCGTGAAGGTGCGGCCGACGCCGGCACCGTGGACGCGGATCACGACGCCCTGGAAGACCTGGACGCGCGAGCGGCTGCCCTCGACGACCTTCACGTGGACCTTGACGGTGTCGCCGGCACGGAAGGCCGGGACGTCGTCGCGCTTGAGGGAGTTGCCGAGCTCGGCAATGACGTTGGTCATGACTGCTCCTCGCGAGTGCCACAGGTCAGCCGCGGATCTGGTGGTGACGGATTCGGGTCGTGCGGGGCTGCTCGGTGCGACCGGGCCGGCGCGCCCCCTGTGGCAGGTGCGGTACGGCAGGCCCCCGGGGCGGTGCATCGACTGATGCGTCCGGGCGACCCTGGCCTCGAGCAGACCGAGGGTGAAGTCTGCCAGAGCGCCGGCTCAGCGGGAAATCCGCCGCCGGGCCCGCTTGGTCATGATCACGGCACCGTCGGGGGCGCGCCGGTCGGTACGGATCCGGAACCCAGCCTTCTTGTACATCCGCTGGTTGTCGAGCGACCCGGCACCCGTGAAGAGGACGAAGGTCTCCACGTCCTCGGGGGCGAGCTCCTCGACGAGCTCGAGCAGCGCCCTGCCCAGGCCGCGACCCTGGAGGTCCGGGGCGACCATGATCCGGCCGATGTCCCACTCGCCGTGCCGGTCGAGCCGCCCGCGCACCGCGCCGACGAGACGACCCGACGACGGCTCGCGCGCGACGCGCACGGTCCACTCCCCCAGCCCCCGGCGTACGTCGTCGAGCGACTCGCGCAGCGCAGGGATCTCCACCCCGGGGTTGGCCTGGAGCTCCTGGAGCCAGCACGCCCGCTGCAGCGTGAAGAGCTCGCCCGCGTCGGCGGGCACGGCGGGGCGTACGTCGAGGTCGGCCAGGGCGCCCACGGCTCCGGTCGCGGGGAGCAGGTCGGGACGGCGCTCGACGGTGCGGCGCTCGGCCTGCGCGCGACGCCAGGCGGCGATCCGCGCGTGGTCGCCGGACAGCAGCACCTCGGGGACCTCGCGGCCCTGCCAGGAGGCGGGCTTGGTGTAGACGGGGTACTCGAGCAGCCCGTCGGCGTGCGACTCCTCGACGAGCGAGTCGGCGTTGCCCATGAAGCCCGGCAGGAGGCGGACGACCGCCTCGGTGATCGCGAGCGCCGCGACCTCGCCGCCGTTGAGGACGTAGTCGCCGAGGCTGACCTCGCGCACGGTGCCGAGGGTCGCGGCGTGCTCCACGACCCGCTGGTCGATGCCCTCGTAGCGTCCGCAGGCGAGGACGAGGTGGTCGTGGGTGCTGAGCTCGTGGGCGAGCGCCTGGGTGAAGGGCTCGCCGCTCGGGGTGGTGAAGACGATCGTCGCGTCGCGGGCGACGGCGTCGAGCGCCTGGCCCCACGGCTCCGGCTTCATCACCATGCCCGCACCCCCGCCGTAGGGCGTGTCGTCGACCGTGCGGTGGCGGTCGTGCGTGTGGGCGCGCAGGTCGTGGACGTGGAACTCGACGAGGCCCTTCGCGGCCGCCTTGCCGGGCAGCGAGAGGTCGAGGGGCGCGAAGAACTCCGGGAAGATCGTGACGTAGTCGAACCTCATCCCGCGTCCCCCGGCCCCTGCTCGTCCGGGAACGGCGAGACCAGGCCGGGCCGGTCGGCCACGACCAGGCGCCCGGCCTCGAGGTCCACCTCGGGGACGAGGGCGGAGACGAAGGGCACGAGCGCGTCACGACCGTCGGTGGTGCGCACGGTGACCAGGTCCTGCGCCGACCCGTGGACGAGCGCCTTCACGGTCCCCAGCGGCGTGCCGTCGAGGTCGACGACCGCGAGCCCGACGAGCTGGTGGTCGTAGTACTCCTCCGGGTCGTCGGGGGTCTCGTCGGCGCCGATCGTGGCGTGCAGGAGGGTGCCGCGGACGGCCTCGGCCGCGGTGCGGTCGGACAGCTCCTCGAACGTCACGAGGAGCGTGCTCTGGTGCCACCTCGCCCGGGCCACGGTGAGGGCGGAGGGCCGCCGGTCGGCACCCGCGGGTGCCTCGGCGCGCAGCGTCGTCCCGGGCGCGAACCTCCGGTCCGGCTCGTCGGTGCGTACGTCGAGGGTGACCTCGCCGCGGATGCCGTGCGGCTTGCCGATGCGGCCGACCACGACCTCGATGTCGGCCCTGCTGTCCTCGTTCACGCGCCGAGGCTATCGCCGCGCGGGCGCCGGAGCGGAAATGCGCGACGGGCGCCACCCCCGTGGGGTGACGCCCGTCGACGACAGGTGGTGCTGGTGCTCAGCCGCGCCGGTCGGTGTCGACGAAGTCGACCCGGGCACCGCCCCGGCCGGCGAGGGCCGAGACGACGGTGCGGAAGGCGGTCGCGGTGCGGCCGTTGCGGCCGATCACCTTGCCGAGGTCGTCGGGGTGGACCCGGACCTCGAGGATCGAGCCACGACGCAGCTGCTTGTCGCGGACCACGACGTCGTCGGGGTGGTCGACGATGCCGCGCACCAGGTGCTCGAGAGCCTCGGCCAGCACGTCGCTCACGCCTCGCTCTTGCCGGCGTCCTCGGCGGTCACGGTCTCGGCGGCCTCAGCAGCCTCGGCAGCCCCCTCAGGGGTCTCCGACGCGGGGACCTCGGCAGGCGCCTCGGCGGCGGGCTCCTCGGTCGTCTCCGCAGCCTTGTCCTCGGCCTTGTCCTCGGCCTTCTTGTCGGCCTTCTTCTTGGCGGTGGTCGCGGAGCCCTTCGACTCGGCGGACACCTCCTTGAGGGCCTCGTTGAAGATGTCGAGCTTGGAGCGCTTGGGCTCCTTCACCTGGAGGGTGCCCTCGGCGCCCGGCAGACCCTTGAACTTCTGCCAGTCACCGGTCACCTTGAGGATCGCCTCGACGGCCTCGGAGGGCTGGGCGCCCACGCCGAGCCAGTACTGCGCCCGCTCGGAGACGACGTCGATGTAGGACGGGTCCTCCTTGGGGTGGTACTTGCCGATCTCCTCGAGGACCTTGCCGTCGCGCTTCTTGCGGGAGTCGACGACGACGATGCGGTACTGCGGCACCCGGATCTTGCCCAGGCGCTTCAAGCGAATCTTGACGGCCACGTTTGTGGTGTCTCCTCAGAAATTGTCGTGGGTGAGGGACCTGTCCTCCGGTGGGGAACACCAGGACCGGTCCTTCGATGGGCGCTGCGTGCTCGGATGAGAGGGTCCGGGCGCGCAGGACACGAGTGAAGATTCTGCCAGACGCGGGGCGTGCGCCACCAATCCGGCCCGACCAGCGCCCCCGGGTCAGTCGTCGAGGCCGATGAACGCGCGTACGGCGGCCGCTCCCGTCACCTCGACGGGCACGTCGCCGCGCACGAAGGTCCCGGGTGTCAGCACGAGGCCCTGGTTGAGGGCGAGCTCGCCCTCGCGTCGCTTGATCCGCCGGACCGACGTCGGCCGGTAGCCGACCTTGCGGGAGACACCGAGCGAGGCCGGGTTGTCGACGAACGCGGCGGAGGTGATCTCCTCGAAGCCGAGGTGGTCGAAGAGGAGCGCGCAGAACGCGCGGCGCACCGCGGTGCCGAGCCCGCGGCCCTGGAACTCCCGCCCCAGCCACGAGCCGGTCTCGCCGGTCCGGGTCACCGGGAAGTGGGTGGCGGCGATGCCCTGGGCGCCGATCACGCGACCGTCGAGGAGCACGGCGAGGTCGAGGCAGAAGTCGTCCGGCGAGAACGTCGAGCGCTTGCCCCAGTGGTAGGCGGCGGTGTTGCGCGAGAGCTCACCGACCGGCGCGGTCGACCACGGGACGTAGAAGGGCATCTCGCCGGGGTCGTGGATGCCGGCCTCGGCGAGGTGGCACAGCTCCAGGAGCAGGTCGTCGGTGAGGCCGCGCAGCTCGATCGGTCCGGCGACCACGTGCAGGCCGAAGGGCGGGTAGAGGTCGACGAGGGTGCTCATGCGGCCATCCCACCCCGCGGCGCGCACCGACCACAAACCGTGCGCTGCGCAACCGCGGCGGCCCGGACCGCGTCTACCGGGTATGACCAGCGTGCACGCCCAGCCGCCCGAGCCGCTCGAGCTGCCGGCCCGGCTCACTGCTCCCCCGCGGCTCACCCAGCGCCATCCGTGGCTGCTGCCCGCGGCGATGGCGGTGCACCGGGCGCGACGGCGTACGCGGTGGGCGCGCGACTCCTGGTCGGGCCGGGTGGCCTGGGCGACGCACCGCACCGCCGACGACCTGCCCGTGCGGCTCGTGCAGCACGGCTCCCTGCTGCTCCGCGAGCTCGACCCGGACCAGATGCACCTCCAGCACAACAAGGTCACGAACCTGCGACTGGCGGCCCGGCGGCTGGACGGCATCGTCATCGGGCCCGGGGAATCGCTGTCGTTCAACCGGGTCGTGGGCAACTGCACGCGGCGCAAGGGCTACGTCGACGGGATGAGGCTGTCCAACGGCTCGGCGGAGGCGGGCGTCGGGGGTGGCATCTGCCAGCTCGCGAACCTCGTCCACTGGATGGTGCTCCACTCGCCGCTCACCGTCGTCGAGCGCTCGGAGCACTCCTTCGATCCGTTCCCGGACCGCGGCCGGGTGCTCCCGTGGGGCGTGGGCTGCTCCATCGTCTACAACTACGTCGACCTGGTCGTGCGCAACGACACCGACCACCCGTTCCAGCTGCGCGCGTGGGTCGGCGACCGCTACCTCCACGGCCAGCTGCGCACCGACGAGCGGCCGCCGCACTCCTACAGGGTGGAGGCGCGCGAGGAGCGGTTCCTGCGCAGCGAGGGCCGGGTGTTCCGCCGCAACGAGGTGTGGCGGCGGGTCATCGACCGGCGCACCGGCGAGCAGGTCGGGGACGAGCTGGTCAAGAGCAACTGCGCCCTCGTCGTCTACGAGCCGGGGCCGGACGTCGAGGTCATCGACCTCGACTGACGGCGACGCCGCGCAGCACGATCGCGCTCGGCGTGCGCAGCACCGACAGGTCGGCGACGGGGTCGCGGTCGTAGACGACGAAGTCCGCCGACGCGCCCTCCTCGAGCCCGTCCACGCCGAGCCACTCGCGGGCCCGCCA
Source organism: Nocardioides cavernae (assembly GCF_013410035.1). Classification (GTDB taxonomy): domain Bacteria; phylum Actinomycetota; class Actinomycetes; order Propionibacteriales; family Nocardioidaceae; genus Nocardioides; species Nocardioides cavernae_A. Next base: position 25,394 of record NZ_JACCBW010000001.1, read on the forward strand.
GCTCGCGGCGCCGAGCGCGTCGTGCGCGGGCATGCCGATCCGCACGAGTGCCTCGACCTCGCCCGCGATGTTGCCGTGGCGGCTGATGCCGCCCCCGTCGGACCCGGCGTAGATCGGCACCCCGGCCTCGTAGGCCGCCATCAGCGTGGACGGCATCCGGTCGTAGAGGTCGGTCATCGTCGCGGCGTAGTCGGGGAAGCGCTCGCGCCCGGCGGCCGCGTGCTCGGGGAACTTGTCGAGCTGCATCACCGTGGGGACCAGCCGTGTGCCGTGCTCGACCATCGCGTCGACGAGGTCCTCGGTCAGGCCGGTGCCGTGCTCGATGCAGTCGATGCCCGCCTCGATCAGGCCGGGCAGGACGCCGTGGCCGAAGCAGTGCGCGGTGACCTTGGCACCCTCGGCGTGCGCGGCGGCGATGGCGGCCGCGAACGCGTCCGCCGGGAACGACGGGGCGAGGTCGCCCTCGTCGCGGGAGATCCAGTCGCCGACCAGCTTGATCCAGCCGTCCCCGTTGCGTGCCTCCTGGGCGGCGTACGTCGCCAGGTCCTCGGGCTCGACCTCGTGGGCGTACCCCCGGATGTAGCGCCGGGTCGCGGCGATGTGGCGACCGCAGCGGATCAGGCGCGGCAGGTCGTCGCGGTCGTGGATCCACCGGGTGTCCGCGGCCGACCCGGCGTCGCGGATCAGCAGGGCCCCTCCGTCGCGGTCGGCGAGGGCCTGCTGCTCGGTGGCCTCGTCGTCGGTCGCGCCGAAGTCGTCGAGGCCGAGGTGGCAGTGGGCGTCGACGAGCCCGGGCACGATCCAGCCCTGCGCCGCGGTCTCGGCGCCCGCCTGGGGCTCGTAGGTGATCCGACCGTCGACGACGTAGAGGTCGCGCGGCTCGCCGTCGGGGAGGACCGGGCCGCGGAAGCGCTGCGCAGTGGGCATGCGCGCGACGTTACAGCCGGTCGAGCAGCCAGGACGGGCTGAGGACCTGGGCCGGGGACACGTTGGCCGCCAGCGCGCGGTCGGCGGTGACCACGACGACGCTGCCGCCGGCGGCGGCCGCCAGGCGGGCCTGCTCGCGGATCTCCGCGTCGCCGTCACGGGCGGCGTGCACCGTCCGGACGTGCGCGTCACGCCCGGCGCGTACGCCCGCCTTGGCCTGGCCCTCCAGCACGAGGACGATCTCGTCGTAGGGCGTGTCGGCCACCAGCAGCCGTTCGTGCAGCCGCCGGGCCGCCCCGGGACGGTCCTTCCACCAGCCGTCGGGCACGGAGCCGACGACGTTGGCGCCGTCGACGACGAGTGTGGATCGTCGGTCCATGGCCACCTCCCGGTCTCGACGCGCTCGTACGGCTTCGTTCCTCAGCCGTGTCGCTTGCTCGACCTGGCCGGGCCCGCAGTCGGTCACTCGCTCCGCTCGTGACCGACTGCTCGTCTCATCACTTCAGGAACTGGGAGAAGTCCTTGGGGAGGTTGAGCTGCTCGGCAGCCTTCTCGTAGTCGAGGTCGGCGCCGTCCGGGTTGCCGAAGGGGTTGGCCGGCGCAGCGGCGGCCGCGGCGTCCTGGGCGGCCTTCTGCTGCGCCGCCTTGGCCGGGTTGCCGGAGACGCGCTTCTTGCCCTTCTTGCCCTTGGCCTGCGCGGGCTGGCGGGCACCGGCACGCTTGCCGCCGCCGAGTCCGGGCATGCCCGGCATCCCGGGCATGCCACCACCGCGCGCCATCGACTCCATCATCTTGCGCGCCTCGAAGAACCGGTCGACGAGCTGGTTGACGTCGGAGACCTGACGACCCGAGCCGGCCGCGATGCGGGCGCGGCGGGAGCCGTCGATGATCTTGGGGTTCTCCCGCTCGGCGGGCGTCATCGACTGGATGATGGCCTGGATGCGGTCGATCTCGCGCTCGTCGAAGTTCTCGAGCTGGTCGCGGAACTGCCCCATCCCCGGGAGCATGCCCATGATCTTGGTCATCGAGCCGAGCTTGCGGATCTGCATCATCTGCTGGAGGAAGTCCTCCAGGGTGAAGCCGCCCTTGGTGCCGAGCTTCGCCGCCGCGGCCTGGGCCTGCTCGGAGTCGAAGGCCTTCTCGGCCTGCTCGATCAGGGTGAGCATGTCGCCCATGTCGAGGATGCGCGAGGCCATCCGGTCGGGGTGGAACAGGTCGAAGTCGGTCATCTTCTCGCCGCTGGAGGCGAACATGACCGGCTTGCCGGTGATGGACCGGATCGAGAGCGCGGCGCCACCGCGGGCGTCGCCGTCGAGCTTGGTGAGGACGACGCCGTCGTAGCCGACGCCGTCGAGGAAGGCCTGCGCCGTGGTGACGGCGTCCTGGCCGATCATGGCGTCGACGACGAAGAGGACCTCGTCGGGCTGCACGGCGTCGCGGATGTCGGCGGCCTGCTGCATCAGGGTCTCGTCGACGCCGAGGCGGCCGGCGGTGTCGATGATGACGACGTCGTGGAGCCTGCGCTTGGCCTCCTCGATGGAGGCGCGGGCGACCTCGACGGGGTCGCCGCCGTGCTCGACTCCTTGGGCGTTGCCCGGCTCGGGCGCGAAGACCGGGACGCCGACGCGCTCGCCGTTGACCTGCAGCTGCTGCACGGCGTTGGGACGCTGGAGGTCGGCCGCGACGAGCATCGGCGTCTTGTCCTGGTCCTTGAGCCAGAGCGCGAGCTTGGCCGCCAGGGTCGTCTTGCCGGCACCCTGGAGGCCGGCGAGCAGGATGACGGTGGGGCCGGACTTGGCGTAGCGCAGGCGCCGGGTCTCGCCGCCGAGGATCGCGACGAGCTCCTCGTGGACGATCTTGATGATCTGCTGCGCGGGGTTGAGCGCGCCGCTGACCTCCTCGCCGCGGGCCCGCTCCTTGACCGCGCCGACGAACTCCTTGACCACCGGCAGGGCCACGTCGGCCTCGAGCAGCGCGATGCGGATCTCGCGCGCGGTGGCGTCGATGTCGGCCTCGGAGAGCCGGCCCTTGCCCCGGAGGTTCTTGAAGGTGTCGGCAAGGCGGTCGGAGAGTGTGGCGAACACGGTGTGGGCTGTCCCTCGGATCGATGGGTGGTACGCCTGCCAGCCTATCCGGGACGGCGCACTCGCGCGGGATCGCCGGTGCGTGGGCCGCCGACGTCAGCCGCCGAGCGCGGTGCGTACGGCGTGGGCGGCCGCTGCCGCCCGCTCCTCCGTGGGACGTACGCCCCCGACCTCCTGCACGTAGAACACGTCGACCGCCTGCGGCCCGAGCGTCGACACGTGGGCCGAGGCGACGGTCAGGCCGAGGCCGGCGAGCGTGCTCAGCACGCGGGCCACGACGCCCGGACGGTCGGAGGTGCGGATCTCCAGGACGAGCGAGGCGCGCGAGGCGTCGGGGCGCACCTCCACGATGGGCGGCAGCTCGCCCGCCGGGCGCTCGGGCAGGTCGGGCAGCCGCTGGCTCCCGTCGGCGACCCGTCGGATCCGCTCGCGGACGACCGTGGCGTCGAGGTAGGCGTCGGGCACCTCCCAGGCGCTGATCCCCCACTCGCCGTCGGCGTCGACCTGCGCCCACGCGCGCGCTGCCTTGACCGGCACCCGCAGGCCGGCCAGCCCCCCGGCCACGTCGGCGAGCAGGCCGACCCGGTCGTGGGCGACCACCGTCACCGTGGCGCCGACGTCGTGCGGCTCGACGCTGACCGAGACGGCGTCCGGGTCGCGGCGCACGGAGTCCGGGACCGGCAACGATGTCACGGTCGTCGCGTGGGTGACGTCGGCGCCGAGCGCGTGCCCGGCGCGCGAGACCAGCCGGTCGACCAGCGACTCGCGCCAGGTGGTCCACGCCGCCGGGGAGGCCGCCCGGGCGTCGGCCTCGGTGAGCGCGCGCAGGAGCTCGAGGCTGGCCGCGTCGGGCACGTGGGCGAGCAGCTCGGCGGTCGTCGCGGGGTCGTCGGGGTCGCGGGTGGTGGCGAGGTCGGCCAGGAGCAGGTGCCACCGCACGAGCGACGCGACGACCTCGGCGTCGAGGTCGGTGAACCCCATCCGGGCGACGATCTTGCGGGCGACCGGCTCCCCCGCGACCGAGTGGTCGTGCAACGAGCCCTTGCCGATGTCGTGCAGGAGCGCGGCGACGAGCAGGAGGTCGGGGCGCCGCACGCCGCGGATCAGCGCGCCGGCCTCGGCGCACGTCTCCACCACGTGCCGGTCGACGGTGAAGCGGTGGATCGCCGAGGCGTGCGGCAGCAGGCGGATCTGCTCCCACTCCGGCAGGAACGTCTCGATGCCGTCGACCTCGTCGAGCGTCTCCCAGACCGGGAGGAGGCCGGGTCCGCTGGCCAGCAGCCTGACGAGGGCGTCGCGCGCCGTGGCGGGCCACGGGACGGGCAGCTCGGCCCCCTCGCGGACGAGGCGCGCGGCGGTCGTGGGCGCCAGCACGGCGTCCCGGCCGGCCGCCTCCGCGGCGGCACGCAGCAGCAGCGTCGGGTCGTCCGCGGGCCTCGTCCCGGCGTCGAGGACGACCTCGCCGCGGGACAGGGCGATGCCGGGCGCGATCCGCTCGAGGGCGGGCGTACGCCTCCCCTTCTCCCCCGTCGGGCGCGCGAGCATCATGTCGGTGCGGCGCCACGCCAGCCGCGAGAGGTGCGCGATCCGGCGGCCCAGCGAGCGGACGTGCCGCTGGGCGGCCTCCGCGTCGGGCAGTTCGAGCCGCTCCGCGAGGGGCGCCCACATCTCGGGTGCGATGCGGTCCCCCGGACGGCCCGCGAGGTCCTGCACCTCGTCACGCACGTCGAGCAGGAGCAGGCGCGCGGTCTCCAGGTCCGGGGTCGAGGCGTCGACCAGCCAGCTGGCCTCGATCGCCTTCAGCACGCCCGCGTCGCGCAGGCCGCCCTCGGCCTCCTTCACGTCCGGCACCGAGACGTGCGCGAGCTCCCCGGTGACGTCGTGCCTCTTGCGGGTCATCGCCTTGAGCTCGGGCAGCCGGGTCCGGGCCTGGCGGCGCCAGTCGGCGAGCATCGTCGTGCGTAGCCGCAGGGTGAGGTTGGGGTCGCCGGCGAGGTGGCGCGCGTCGAGCAGGCCGAGGGCCACCCGGAGGTCGGTCGCGGCGTCGAGCACCCCGCTCATCGAGCGGACCGCGTGGTCCAGGCGGCGGCCCGAGTCCCACAGCGGATACCACAGGGAGCTGCCCAGCTCGCCGAGGTCGACGTCGTCCTCGTGGACCAGCACGACGTCGAGGTCGGAGTGCGGGGCCAGCTCGCCGCGGCCGTACCCCCCGACCGCGACCAGGGCCACCCCGGCGGCGGGCCCTGCGGAGGCAGCGTATGCCTGCCGGCAGAGCTCGTCGGCCGAGGTGGCCCTGGTCTGGCGTCCCGGTGCGGTCACGACGGGCTTCCCGAGAGCACGGTGACCATCAGAGGGCGGACGCGTCCTGCTCGCCGGTGCGGACCCGGACGACGGTGTCCACCGGGCTGACCCAGACCTTGCCGTCGCCGATCCGTCCGGTCTGCGCGGTCTTGACGATGATGCCGACGACGTCGTCCGCGTCCGCGTCGTCGACGACGATCTCGATCCGGATCTTGGGCACGAGCGCGATGTCGTACTCCGCGCCGCGGTAGACCTCGGTGTGGCCCTTCTGGCGGCCGTAGCCGCTCACCTCGGAGACCGTCATGCCGGCGACCCCGAAGGTCTCGAGTGCCTCGCGGACGTCCTCCCACTTGTGCGGCTTGATCACCGCGGTCACGAGCTTCATGCGCTGGCTCCTTCGGTCCGGGTGGGGGCGGGGGCGGTGGACGCGGCGAGGACGCTGCCGCCGCTGCCGCTGGTGCCGCTGTGCAGGTCGTACGCCGACTCGCCGTGGGCGGCGAGGTCGATGCCGTTGACCTCGTCCTCCTCGTCGAGGCGCAGGCCGATCGTGTACTTGATCGCCAGGGCGATGATCGCGGTCAGGATGCCGGAGTAGATCACCGCGACGACGACCCCGAGGGACTGGTCGGCGAGCGAGCCGACGCCGCCACCGTAGAGCAGGCCGTCGACGCCCCCGGCGCCCTCGGCCGTGGAGAAGACGCCGATCAGCACGGTGCCGATGATGCCTCCGACGAGGTGGACGCCCACCACGTCGAGGGAGTCGTCGTAGCCGAGGCGGTACTTCAGGCCGACGGCCCAGGCGCAGACCGCGCCTGCGATGAGGCCGATGGCGACGGCGCCGGAGAGGTTCACCGCGCCGGCCGCCGGGGTGATGGCGACGAGGCCCGCGACGATGCCGGACGCGGCGCCGAGCGAGGTGGCCTTCTTGTGCAGCAGGCGCTCGATGATCAGCCAGCCGAGGATCGCGCCGAACGTGGCGAGGGTCGTGTTGGCGAAGGTACGCCCGGTCTCCAGCGGGAACTGCGTCTCGGGGTCGTCACCGAAGACGATCGAGCCCACGTTGAAGCCGTACCAGCCCATCCACAGCAGGCCGGCGCCGAGCATGGTGAGCGTCAGGTTGTGCGGACGCATCTGCTCGCGCGGCCAGCCGATGCGCTTGCCGAGCAGGACGACCAGCACGAGCGCCGCGACACCGGCGTTGATGTGGACGGCCGTGCCGCCCGCGTAGTCCTGGGCCCCGATCCGACCGCAGATCAGCGAGTCGTCGGTGCAGCTGAAGACCATGTGGGCCATCGGGAAGTAGACGATGACCGCCCACAGCGGGACGAACAGCACCCACGCCGAGAACTTCATCCGGTCCGCGACGGCGCCGCTGATGAGCGCCGCGGTGATGATCGCGAAGGTCATCTGGAACATCACGAAGATGTAGTCAGCGGTCGACACCCCGTCGAGCCAGGCCAGCTCGAAGGGGTTGGCGAAGAGGGTGCCGTCGCCGCCGAAGCCCATCGACCAGCCGACTGCGACGTACAGGATCCCGACGATGGCTGCCGCGACGTACGACATCATCATCATGTTGAGCACTGACTTCGACCGCGACATGCCGCCGTAGAAGAGGGCCAGCGCGGGCACGGTCATCATCATGACGAAGGCGGTTGCCACCAGCATGAAGGCGTAATAGCCGTCCACAGAACCTCCAGGAACGATACGAGGGTGGGCGCGAGCCATGACGCCGCTGTCATGGCCGGGCTCACCGGTTGCCCCGCAGCCTGCAAGTGACAGGTTTCACCGGGGCGCGGTGCATGTTGCGGGCAGGCAACGGAATCGCGCCTCGTGTTACGGGTGTGTGAACGGCCGGGCCCCCGGAGCCGCCTTGTTAGTGTTCGGCCGTGTCCAGACTGGCCGTGATGGCGCACTACGACGTCGCCGGGGAGCTGCGGCCCCACGTGCGTGGTCAGGTGGAGGCGCTGGCCGCGTCGGTCGACACCCTGCTGGTCTGCACGACGGCCAGCCTGCAGGACTCCGCCCGGGCCTGGCTCAAGGAACGCGCGGTGGTCGTCGAGCGGGCCAACTACGGCTACGACTTCTTCAGCTACAAGGTGGGCCTCGACGCCGCCGGCGACCTCACGCAGTACGACGAGGTGGTCGTGTGCAACGACACCTACGTCTTCGCGCTCGACTCCTACGCGCCGGTGTTCGACGAGATGGCGACGCGCCCGTGCGACTTCTGGGGCCTCACCGCGGCCGAGCGCCTCGCCCCCCACATCCAGTCCTTCTTCGTGGCGTTCCGGCCGTGGGTCGTCGCCTCGCGCGCCTTCACCGCGTTCTGGGAGGAGATGGAGCCCATCTCCAAGCGCCGCCAGGTCATCCGGCGCTACGAGATCGGCATGTCCAAGCGGCTCTACGACGCCGGCTTCGTCTCCGACACCTACTTCGTCGAGACCGTGGAGGACCGCCGCATCGCGCGCGAGCGGATGCGGTGGTGGGCCGCGCACCGGTCGTCCTTCCCCCGCAACCGCGCGGAGGTGCGGGAGTGGCGCGAGCGCGCCAACGAGCCGTGGAACCCCGCGCGGAGCCTGGCCGACCGGGTCCTCGACAACGCCCGCCTGCCGTACGTGAAGATCGACACCCTGCGCTACGACCCCTACAACCTCGACGCGAAGCGCCTGCTCGAGCTGTGCGAGCGGCGGTTCCCGCAGCGGTTTGCGGGTGTGCGCGAGTTCCTCGAGGACACGGCGCAGTACTACCCCGTCCGCGACACGGAGCGGCTGCTGCCGACGCCGCTCGCGCTCGAGCCGCTCTTCCCGCGCGTGAGGTACTCCGATGCGCGGTGAGCGTCGCCGGCAGGGACAGGTGAGGCTCGACGACGCCGCGGAGGTCATGGTCGACTCCGGCCTGGTCGACGCCGACTACATCGGGGCCCAGCTCGGCACCACCTTCACCAACGACCAGGAGGCCGCTCGCGCGGCCGTGCTGGCGGGCGACGTCTCGCCGCACCCGCTCTTCGAGGCGCAGTGGATCGGCCGCCGGCGCTCGTGGCAGCGCAGCGGCCAGCACCCCGTGGTCTGGTACGTCTCCGAGCGTCGCCGGCGCAACCGCATCGCCCCGCACCCGCTCGTCGACCCGCGCATCGTCTTCGCCGCCCACCCCGAGGCGCGCCACCACCCCTACGGCGCCCTCTCCTACTGGCTGTCGGTGTCCGGGCCGGGCACGCCGCTCCCGACCCGGATCCTGCCGCGCAAGGTGTCGTGGTCGACCTACCGCGCGGCTGCCATCGAGGCCGCGGCCCAGTGGCGCGACGAGGTCGTGCGCGAGCGCCCCGACCTCGTCGGCCCGGCCCCGGCGCTGCCGGACCTGTCGGCGTCGCCGGCCGTGACGGTGGTCATGGCCGCCCAGGACGAGGGCCCGCTGGTGCGCCGCACCGTCGCCTCGCTGCAGGCCCAGACCTTTACCGACTGGCACCTCGTCGCGGTCGACCGGGGCTCGGTGGACGACACCGCTGCGGTCCTGCAGGGCGTCGCGGCCTTCGACGACCGGATCACGCTGGTGCGCGAGTCCCGCTGCAGCCACGCCCGGGCCCTCAACGTGGCCCTCGAGCACGGCACGGCCGAGCACGTCGCGTTCCTGCCGCTCGGGCGGGAGTGGCTCCCCGGGCAGCTCCACGACCTCCTGGCGCACGCCCACCGCAGCGGGAGCTCCGCCGTGCTGGCCGGCGCCGGGGCCGTCGGGCGCTCGCGCCACGAGCTCGTGGGCGGCCGGCCGGTCGACCTCGCCACCGCCGTGCTGCGTCGCGACGCCGTCAAGGACGTCGGCGGGTTCGACGAGGGCCTCGACGGAGCGGTCGAGCGCGACCTCCTGCTCCGGCTGACCCGCACCCAGGAGCCGCTCGCCGTCGACGTGCCGGTGCTCAGGCGTCCCGACCCGACGCCCACCGGCTTCGCCGACGACTGGGGCTCGGTCGTCCTCGAGCGCCAGCTCGTCGACTGGGACGCGGCCGCGGTCCGGCGTGGTGACGAGACGCTGGTGAGCCACGTCCTGCCCGTCGGCGCCGAGCCGCGCCGCACCGTCGAGTGGCTCGGGTCCATCCCGCGCGAGGGCTCCGAGCTCGTGCTGGTGGGCGTACGCCTGCGCCGGGCGCACCACGTCCTGGCCGCCTCGATCGCCGCGGTGATCTCCGGGGCGCGGTTCGTCTCCGTCCCGGCATCGGTCTCCACGTCGGCGGCCACCAACATCGGCATCGCCCAGGCGGCCGGCAGCACGCTCCTGCTGGTCCGCCCCGAGGCCATGCCGCCCCGCCAGCCCATCGCCGAGCGTCTCGCCGACGTCGTCCGCGGGCCCGGGGTCGCGCTCGCCCAGCCGGTCGTCGTGGACCTCGACGGCGTCGTGCTGAGCGCGGGCGCCCGCTTCAGCGCCGACAACCCCCACCCGGAGCTCTTCCTCTCCGGCCTGCCCACCAGCGACGCCGTCCGGATCGGCCAGTGCACCGTCGCCGCACCCGCGGCCCCGCTCGTCGCGCTGCGCACCGAGACGGCCGTGCAGCTGCGCGGCCTGGGCGCCCGCTTCCACAGCGTCCTGGCCGAGACCGACCTCGGGCTGCGCGCCGAGCGCGCCGGGCTGGGCACCTCCGTGGTCGTCCCCGACGCCGTGATCACCTCGCGCACGGCGTACGCCACCCCCGAGGAGCTCATCGGCGCGATGTCCTCCCTCCGGTCGACGGTCCTGGCCGGCGACCCGCCCGCCGACCACGCCCCCGCGCTGCTGCGTACGGCCGGCCTGGAGGTCACCGACCAGCGCAACCGGCGCGTGCGTGCCGACCCCGACGACCGGACCTCCCCGTCGGTGCTCGTGCCCGATCTGGTCCTGCGCGCCGTCGAGGGGATCCACGAGTCACCCCCGCGACTGCGGTGGGCGATCGACATCGCGTCGCCCGCTGCACAGCGCGGCGACCGGTGGGGCGACACCTACTTCGCCCGGTCCCTCGCCGACGCGCTCGAGCGCCGCGGGCAGCACGTCGCGATCGACCGGCGCGACGCCCGCGAGCGCGACTCGCGCGACCACGACGACGTCCTCCTCGTGCTGCGGGGGCTCGACCGCGTCACCCCGCGGCCGGGCCTGCTCAACGTCGAGTGGATCATCAGCCACCCCGACATGATCGCGCCCGACGAGGTGGCCGCCTTCGACCTCGTCTACGCCGCCAGCACCAGCTGGTCGGCCCGGATGACGCGCGAGTGGGGCACCACGATCCGGCCGCTGCTCCAGTGCACCGACACCCGGTGGTTCCACCCCGACCGGGCCGAGCCCGACACCGGCCCCGCGGTCCTCTTCGTCGGCAACTCGCGCGGGGTCTACCGCTACGCCGTGCGCAGCGCGCTGGCCATCGGCGCCGACCTCACCCTGCACGGCAACGACTGGACCGAGTTCGTCGAGCGCGACCAGATCGCCTCGGGCGGCGTGGACAACCGTGAGGTCGGTGCGCTGTACGCCTCCGCGGGCGTGGTGCTCAACGACCACCACCTCGACATGCGGCGCGACAGCTTCGCCTCCAACCGCCTCTTCGACGCCGCGGCGTGCGGTGCGCGGATCCTCAGCGACCGCATCGACGGGCTCGAGGAGACCTTCTCCGGCCTGGTGCTGCCCTTCGACAACGAGCACGAGCTGGCGCGGCTCATCACGCCGCCCTACGACGCCTTCCCCGACGACGCCACCCGCCGCGAGATCGCCACGCGGATCATCGCCGAGCACAGCTTCGACCAGCGCGCGGAGACGCTGATCGACGACGTCGTGCGCGCGCTGCTCGCCCGCTGACCCGGCGCCGTACGCCCAGCCGACGGGAGGGTTGTCAGGCTCTCGCTGACGTTGTCGGCCTCTGCAACGCCTGACAACGTCAGTGATCCCCGGTCAGCCGGGGATCGCTGATCTGGCCTCAGCCCAGCAGCGCGTCGACGAACGCCGCCGCGTCGAAGGGTGCCATGTCGTCGGCGCCCTCGCCGAGCCCGACGAGCTTGACGGGTACGCCGAGCTCGCGCTGGACCTGCACGACGATGCCGCCCTTGGCGGAGCCGTCGAGCTTGGTCAGCACGATGCCGGTGACGTCGACGATCTCGCTGAACACGCGCGCCTGGATGAGACCGTTCTGGCCGGTCGTCGCGTCGAGGACGAGCAGGACCTCCGTGACCTCGGCCTGCTTCTCGATGACGCGCTTGATCTTGCCGAGCTCGTCCATCAGGCCCGCCTTGTTCTGCAGGCGGCCGGCCGTGTCGACGAGGACGGTGTCGACGCCGTTGTCGACGCCGTGCTTGACGGCCTCGAACGCGACGCTGGCCGGGTCCCCGCCCTCCGGGCCGCGGACGACCTCGACACCGACGCGCTCGCCCCACGTGGCGAGCTGGTCGACGGCGGCCGCGCGGAACGTGTCGGCCGCGCCGAGGGTCACCGTGAGGTCCTCGGCGACGAGGATGCGGGCGATCTTGCCGACCGTGGTGGTCTTGCCGGCGCCGTTGACGCCGACCACCAGCACGACACCGGGCTTGCCGTCGGCGCCGGTGACCTGGACCCGGCGGTCGAGGTCGGTGCCGACGAGCTCGATGAGCTCCTCGCGCAGCACGGCGCGCGGGTCGGGCGCCTGTCCGCCCTCGACGCGCAGCCGGGTGCGCAGCTGCTCCACGAGCGCCTGGGTCGGTGCGACACCGACGTCGGCGGTCAGCAGGGTGTCCTCGATCGCCTCCCAGGTGTCCTCGTCGAGGCGCTCGCGGCTCAGGAGCGCGAGCAGGCCCTTGCCGAGGCCGCCCTGCGATCGGGACAGCCGCTGGCGCAGCCGGACGAGCCGCGAGGAGGTGCTCTCGGGCCTCTCGAGCGTCGGTGCCGCCGCCCCGGGTCCGGCCTCGACCGTCGCCGGGTCGACCGCCGGCTCCGGTGGCGCCTCGGTGGCGGTCTCGCCCTCGGTCGGCGGCGGAACGATGACGTCCGTGCCGGCGCTCGGCGGTGCCGCCTTGCGGCGTCGGCCGGACGTCAGCAGTCCGGCGAGCGTGAGCACGCCGACGACCGCGATGGCGATGATCAGATAGAGCCAGTCACCCATGGGCCCAATCCAATCAGAGGCCCCCTCAGAGGTGCACGGCGCGCCGCAGGCGGGTGAGCACCCGGCCCGTCGAGGCGGTCTCGGCGCCGACCAGCCGAGCCCTCAGGGCGTCGCGCTGGACGGCCAGGCGGTCACCGCGGGCGCGAGCACGGGCCAGCCGGCCCTCGGCCCTCGCGAGGTCCCCCAGCATCGCGTCGAACGCGGCGGCCAGGCCGGACCCGGTGTCCGGCACCACCGGGGTGCCGCACGCGTGCCCGGGCCGGGCGACCCACACGACCTCCTGGGACATCAGGTGGAACCACGCCACGGCCGCGTCGCCGACCAGGGCGCGCGGCGTCACGCGCACCGAGGACAGGCCCGCCGCGGACAGGCGGGCGTCGAAGTCGTCGCCGTACCACCGCACGTGGTCGGCCTGGCCGAAGCGCCTGACCCGGTCCTCCGCGGTGGCGGCCGGGTCCTCCTCGGTCGCCACGCCCATCTTGATGGGGACCTCGACCAGGGCGATGCCGCGCGGGCTGAGCACCCGCGCGATCTCGCGCATCGCGGTGCAGTCGTCCGGAACGTGCTCGAGCACGTGGTAGCAGACCAGCAGGTCCACGGAGGCGTCACGCAGCGGGAGGGCCGTGAGGCTGGCGAGGGCGTCGACCTGCCGCTTGTCGTGACCCAGGTCGAGGGCCACCCTGCGTCGTGCGCCGAGGCGGTCGAGGAGCGGGGTGGACTGGCGCGACGGCGCGATCTCGACGACCGTGTCGAGGTCGCGCAGGTCCGGCGCCAGCGCACCGAGGAGGAGCGAGAGGAAGCGGTGCCGCTCGAGGCTCCCGCAGCGCGGGCAGGTCGCCTCGGGACGACCGTCGGGACCGGGGCGGAACTGCCGGGACACCATCGCGCCGCAGGCCGCGCAGTAGGCCCTGCGCACGTCGGGACGTGAGGCGCTCACGCCTTGCACGCTAGCCCTCCGCGGCGCTCGTCACGGTATGGCCGGAAGGCGTGTCGCCCGGCCCGGGGACCGGTGCCTCGGGACGGGTCGGGGTCTCAGACCTTCGACTCGGAGTCCTCGAGGGTCGGCAGGGCGTCGACGCCCTTGCGCATGGCGTTGCCCACCTGCGGGACGACGGGCACCGCCTCCCCGCGGTGCGGGTAGGCGACGTAGATCGCCACGGCGGCGGCGACGAGCACGCCGAGGGTCATCATCAGGACGATCGCGAGCACAGGGTCCTCCGAGTGGGGCCGGGCAGGTCGTCACCACCATGGCACGCCGCCGGTGGCACGAGCGCGCTGCCACCGCCCACCGGCGCGTCGGGGTGAGGACCGTCACTGCTCTCTGAGGAGAGGTACGACGGCCGCACGCACCACGTCCGGCATCGGGGTGACGGGTCGGTCCCCGGCGCCGCGGGAGTTGTCGACGTAGACGTGCACGAACCGGCCCTCGGCCGCTGCCTCGTCCGAGGGCCCCTGGAACAGCCCGATGCGGTAGACGATCGAGCTGGTCCCGACCTTGTCGACGACCAGGCCCATCTCGATCGGCTCGGGGAAGCCGATCTCGCGGAAGTAGCGGCAGCCCGTCTCGGCGACGACCCCGATCTGCGGCAGCGCCCGCACGTCGACGCCCGTGGCCTCGTAGAGGTAGGCGTTGACCGCGGTGTCGAACAGCTCGTAGTAGGTCGCGTTGTTGAGGTGGCCGTAGGCGTCGTCGTCGCGCCAGCGCGTCGTCGCGGTGCGCCACGCGACGTAGTCGTCGCGGGTCGGCCGCTCGGGCCGGGTCATGCGGACTCGGCGTCGCGCAGCCGCTGGCTGATGACCGCGGAGACGCCGTCACCGCGCATCGTCACGCCGTAGAGCGCGTCGCCGACCTCCATGGTGCGCTTCTGGTGGGTGATGACGAGGAGCTGGGAGTTCTCGCGCAGCTCCTCGTAGATCTCGAGCAGGCGGCCGAGGTTGGTGTCGTCGAGCGCCGCCTCGACCTCGTCGAGGATGTAGAACGGCGAGGGCCGCGCCTTGAACAGCGCGACGAGGAACGCGACGGCGACGAGCGAGCGTTCGCCGCCGGAGAGCAGCGAGAGCCGCTTGACCTTCTTGCCGGGCGGGCGGGCCTCCACCTCCACGCCGGTGGCGAGCATGTCGGACGGGTCGGTCAGCACCAGCCGCCCCTCCCCTCCCGGGAAGAGCCGGGCGAAGGTCTGGTCGAACGCCTTCTCCACGTCGGCGTACGCCTCGGTGAAGACCTGCTCCACGCGCGCGTCGACCTCGCGGACGATGTCGAGGAGGTCCTTGCGGGTGCGCTTGAGGTCCTCCAGCTGCTCGGTGAGGAACTTGTGCCGCTCCTCCATCGCCGAGAACTCCTCGAGCGCGAGGGGGTTCACCCGCCCGAGCATGGACAGCGCGCGCTCGGCCGTGCGGAGGCGCTTGACCTGCTCCTCGCGGACGTACGGCGTGGGCTCGGGCGGCTCCTCCCCCTCGGGCACCTCGCCGCTGAACGGGACGAGCGTCCCCGGTCCGTAGTCGGCCACCAGTCCGTCGGGGTCGAGGCCGAGCTCCTCGAGCGCCCGCTCCTCGAGCTGCTCGATGCGCATGCGCTGCTGGGTGCGCGCCATCTCGTCGCGGTGCACCGAGCTCACGAGCTCGTCGTGCTCACGGCCCAGGTCGCGCAACGTGGTCCGCACGGTCATGAGCTGCTGCTCGCTGCCCTGCCGCGACTCCTCCACCGCCGCGCGCTCGTCGGCCGCCAGCATCACGGACCGCTCGAGCTGCTGGAGCACGACGCGTACGGCGCTGGCCACGGCCTGCGCCGCACGACCCTCACGGACGAGGCGCTCGCGGCGCTCCGCGGCGCGGGCCCGTGAGTCGCGCTCGGCCTGGGCGGCGCGGAGCAGCGAGTCGGCGCGGCCGTGGAGGGCCCGGGCGCGCTCCTCGGCCGTGCGCAGCCCCAGCCGGGCGTCCATCTCGCCCTGGCGCGCCTCGCGGGCGGCCTCGGCGAGGCGCTCCCGCTCCGCGGTGTCGGGCTCCTCGTCGGTGACGTCCTGGGCTGCGGCGAGGCGGGCCTCGAGGTCGACGAGCCCGGCGAGATCGGCCTCGCGGGCCTCGCGCGCGGTCGCGATCGCACGCTCGAGGCGCTCCGCCTCGCCCTTGGCGGCGCGGGCCTGCGAGCCGTGCTGACCGAGCTCCTCGGCAACCGCGGCGAGCGTCGCGTCGGACTCGTGGAGCTTGGCGAGGGCGACGTCGACCCGCTTGAGCGCCTCGTGGCGGGCGGCGTCGAGGCGGGAGATCTCGAAGCCGAGCCGCTCCGTGGTCGCGGTCGCCTCTGCCAGCTTCTCGCTCGCGTCGTCGACGGCGGCCTGGATCTCGATGAGGCTCGGCTGGCTGCTCGAGCCGCCGGCGGCGAAGTGCGCGCCGAGCAGGTCGCCCTCGCGGGTCACGGCGACGACGTCGGGCAGGTCGGCGACGATGCGTCGGGCGGCGGCGAGGTCGTCGACCACGGCGACCCGGCGCAGGAGCCGTACGAGCGCGGGACGGACGTCGTCGGGGGCCGACGCCACGTCGACGGCGTAGGTCGCACCGTCGGGCAGCCCGGGCCAGTCGCGGTCGTCGGCGGGCGCACCGCCCAGCAGCAGGCCTGCGCGCCCGAGGTCGTCGTCCTTGAGGTGACCGATCGCGGCGACGGCCGCGGTCGCGTCGGACACGACGACGGCGTCGGCGGCACTGCCCAGGGCCGCGGCGACGGCCGTCTCGTAGCCCTGCTCGACGTCGAGGAGGGCGGCGACGGAGCCCAGCAGGCCGTCGACGGTGTCGGTGGCCGCGAGCAGGGCGCCGGCGCCGTCCTTGCGGTTGAGACCGAGCTCGAGGGCGTCGCGGCGGGCCACCAGACCGGCGCGCTCCCGGTCGGCCCGCTGCGCGTCCTCGCGGGCCCGGGCGAGCTGCTCCTCGATCTCGTCGAGCGCGGCGACGGCCTCCTCGTGCTCGGAGTCGAGGCCCTCCTCGCCGGCGTCGAGGCCGGCGACCCGGGTCTCGAGGGCGGTGAAGTCCCGCTGGGCACGCTCGGCGCGCGCGGCGGCCTCCTCGCGGGCGTCGGTGAGCCGCTGGATCTCCGCGTCGGCCGCCTCGGCGCGCGACGTGAGCGCGTTGACCTGCCCGGTCAGCCGGGCGAGGCCCTCACGGCGGTCGGCGGCGGCACGCTGGAGGCCGGCGATCCTCTTGTCCTCCTCGGCGGCGGCGTCCTCGGCGGCGCGCTTGGCCACCACGGCCGCGTCGAGGGCCTTGCGGTGCTCCTCGACCTGTGCGGCGATCTCCGCCTCCTGCGCGCGGACGCGCTCGGCCTGCGCCTCGAGCTCGTCGGGGTCGCGTCCGGAGTCGACCGTGTCGCCCTCGGCGGCACCTGCGGCGTTGCGGATGCGCTCGTCGGCGAGCGACGCCGTGCCGCGCAGCCGCTCCTTCAGGCCGGACAGGGCGAACCACGTCTCCTGCGCCGCCGCGAGCCGCGGCAGGTCCTCGCGCAGCGTGGCCTCGAGACGCGCCTCCTGCTCGCGCCCGGCGGCGATTTCCCCCTCGACCTGCTCGCGACGCTCCTTGAGCAGGGTCTCGTCGGCCATCTCCTGGTCGAGGGACGTCCGGGCGGTGACGAGGTCGTCGGCGAGGAGCCGGGCGCGCGCGTCGCGCACGTCCATCTGCACCGTCTGCGCCTGGCGGGCGACCTCGGCCTGGCGGCCCAGCGGCTTGAGCTGGCGACGGATCTCGGAGAGGAGGTCGGCCAGGCGCGTGAGGTTGCCGTCGGTGGCGTCGAGCTTGCGGAGCGCCTTCTCCTTGCGCTTGCGGTGCTTGAGGACGCCCGCGGCCTCCTCGATGAAGCCGCGGCGGTCCTCGGGGGTGGCGTGCAGGATCGAGTCGAGCTGGCCCTGGCCGACGATGACGTGCATCTCGCGGCCGATGCCGGAGTCGCTCAACAGCTCCTGGACGTCGAGGAGGCGGCAGCCGTTGCCGTTGATGGCGTACTCCGAGCCGCCGTTGCGGAACATCGTCCGGCTGATGGTGACCTCGGCGTAGTCGATCGGCAGCGCGCCGTCGGAGTTGTCGATCGTCAGCTGCACCTCGGCACGACCCAGCGGGGGCCGGCCGGACGTACCGGCGAAGATGACGTCCTCCATCTTGCCGCCGCGCAGGCTCTTGGCACCCTGCTCGCCCATCACCCAGGCGAGCGCGTCGACCACGTTGGACTTGCCCGACCCGTTGGGGCCGACGATGCAGGTGATGCCCGGCTCGAGCTGGAGGGTCGTCGAGGACGCGAAGGACTTGAACCCCTTCAGGGTCAGGCTCTTCAGGTACACCGGGGGCTCCTCACCGCTCAGGCATGGCCACTGAAAATTGGGGAAGCTCAGCGCCGCTCACCCTACGACACCGGCCGCCCCCGCATCCCGTTGCGCACAGACGCGGCACGCCGCCATGCTGAGCGGATGCGCCCCACCGTCGCCGTCACGTCCGCCGTGCTGACGTGCGTCCTCGCCCTGCTGGTCCCGTCCTCCGCGGGGGCGGCGGCACCCGCCCCGCTCGGCAAGGCCGACCTGCTGTCGGTCAGCGACTACACCACGGTCTACCCCGACCTGCGCGACCCGTTCCGCATCGAGTCCCGCTCGCCCCTGTTCGCACCGCGCGGCTGCCAGGACCAGGCCACGGTGGTCCGCGGCGCCGACCGCATCTTCGGCAGCGTGTCGCCCGACGTGCGCCGCCGGTCGGCCGCGCTCCTCGACCAGCACGTCATCCGGTTCCGCACCGAGCGCGAGGCCCGGGAGCTCCTGCAGCGCTACCGGCACTTCAGCACGCGGTGCGTGGGTGACGTGGACACCGACGACGGCGAGGGAGGCGACGTCCGGTTGAAGAACCGCGCGTGGTTCCCGCCCCGGGTCGGCGACCAGTCCGCGGGGATGCTCATCGGCTGGTTCCAGGGCGGCTTCGCCGACTGGCGCCGCGTCCTGGCGGTCCGCCAGGGCCGCACCGTGACGGTGCTCGACGTGAGCTTCACCGACGTACGCCCACCGAAGGACGGCGTCGTCGCGCTGGGCGAGCTGGCGCTGACCCGGCTCTGAGCAGGCCCCGACCGGGCTGGCCCTCACAGATCCAGACGCATCTGCTGCGCGGTGACCGTGTAGCCGAGTGACTCGTACAGCGCGATCGCAGGCGTGTTGTGCCCGAAGACGTTGAGTGCCACCGAGGCCGCGCCCATCTCGTGCGCGGCGGCGTGGAGGGACTGCATCAGGGCACGCCCCAGGCCCCGTCCGCGGTGCTCGGCCTCGACGCGCACGTCGTAGACCCAGGCAGAGGTCCCGGACGCGCGGTCCCGCAGCTCGATCCAGCCCAGGCCGACCGCCTCGCCCGCGACCACGGCGGTCCACAGGTGCTGACCGGTGCTGGCCAGCCCGTCGGGCAGCAGGGTGTCGTACTCCTCCGACGCGCGCCGCGCGGCCGTGTGGGCGTCGAGGTCACCAGCCCTGCCCACGTGCTGCGCGTAGTCGTCCTCCGCGACGGCGCGGTAGGCGACGTACTCCTCGGGCGTCATCGGACGCAGGGAGAGTCCGTCAGCCACGGCGGAGCACGTCCTCCAGCGCCGCGAGCACGAGGAGGACGGCGTCCGGGCGCGCGTTGCGCCCCATCAGCCCGATGCGCCACACGCTGGAGGCGTACGCCCCCGCGCCGGCGCCGATCTCGATGCCGTGGCGCTGGAGGAGCTCCGCGCGGACGGCCGCGGAGTCGACGCCGTCCGGCACCTTGACCGTGGTGAGCTCGGGCAGGCGGCTGCCTTCGGCGGCGAAGAGCTCGAGCCCCATCTCCTGCAGGCCCGCCTGCAGCGCGTCGCCGGCCGCCTGGTGGCGCGCCCAGACCGCGTCGAGGCCCTCCTCGAGGATGCGGGTGAGGCCGCCGTGGAGGCTGTTGACCATCGCCGTCGGAGCCGTGTGGTGGTAGGTGCGCTGGCCGCCCTTCACCCCGGCCTCGCCCACGTAGCCGCCGAGCATGCCGAGGTCGAGGTACCACGAGCGCGGCTTCTCCACGCGGCGCTCGAACGCCCGGTCGTCGATGGTGAAGGGGGCCAGGCCGGGCGCGACCCCGAGGCACTTCTGGGTCCCGGCGTAGCCGATGTCGACGCCCCAGTCGTCGGCGCGCAGCTCGATGCCGGCGATCGAGGTGACCGCGTCGACGAGCAGCAGCGCGTCCGAGCCCTGCGAGCGGAGGCCGGCCCCGAGGGCGGCGATGTCGGAGCGGACGCCCGTCGAGGTCTCGGCGTGCACGGCGGCGACGATCGCGGGCGCGGGGTGCGCGGTGAGGACGCGGTCGACGTCGACCGGCTGCCCCCAGTCGTGCTCGACGGCGACCACCTCGGCGCCGCAGCGCGCGGCCACGTCGGTCATCCGCTGCCCGAACAGTCCGTTCACCGCCACGACCACCACGTCGCCGGGGTGGACCGTGTTGACGAACGCGGCCTCCATCCCGGCCGACCCGGTGGCGCTCAGCGGGAGGGTGCGGGCGTTCGACGTGCCCCACACGGTCCGGAGCATCTCGCACGTCTCGTCCATGATCCGCAGGAACTCCGGGTCGAGGTGGCCGAGCAGCGGCTCCGCGAGGGCGCGGGTGGCCTCCGGGTAGGGGTTCGACGGACCGGGACCGAAGAGGTGGCGCTCGCGGATCATGGGTCCGAACCTAGACGACCCGGTCACCTCACAGGACCGCGCCGGGGTTGAGGATGCCGTCGGGGTCGAGGGCGTCCTTCACCCGGCGGCTGAGCGCCATCACGTCGCCACCGAGCTGCTCGGGCAGCGCTGCCTTCTTCGTACGCCCGACGCCGTGCTCGCCGGTGATCGTCCCGCCGAGCCGGATCGCGGCGCGCAGGATGTCGTCGAAGGCGGCCCGCGCACGACGCGCGGAGTCCGCGTCCGCGGCGTCGTAGACGATGATCGGGTGGGTGTTGCCGTCGCCCGCGTGCGCGACCGTGGGGATCTCCACGTCGTGCTGACGGGCGATCGCGGTGACAGCCGCCAGGAGGTCGGGGAGCAGCGGCACGGGCGCCCCGACGTCCTCGAGCAGCAGGGCGCCGCGCGCCTCGACGGCGGGGAACGCCATCCGTCGCGCCTCGACGAACATCTCGCCCTCCGCCGGGTCGTCGGTGACGACGACCTCGCTCGCGCCCGCGGCGACGCAGGCGGCCTCGACGGCGGCGATCTCGGCGACCCGGGCGTCGCCCGGAGCGTCCGACTGGACGACGAGCAGCGCGCCGGCGGCGCGGTCGAGGCCGCGCGGGGAGAAGTCCTCGACGGCGTTGATCGACGCGCGGTCCATCAGCTCCATCATCGACGGGCGCAACGTGCGGCGTACGGCCACCACGGCCTCGGCGGCGGAGACCACGGACGGGAACGACGCGACCAGCGTGGCGGGCGGCAGCGGGACCGGTACCAGCCGCAGGATCGCCCGGGTCACGATCCCGAGGGTGCCCTCCGACCCGACGAAGAGCTTCAGCAGCGAGAGCCCCGCGACGTCCTTGATGCGCTTGCCCCCGAGCGTGACCAGGGTGCCGTCGGCCAGCACCACGTCGAGCCCGAGCACGTAGTCGGTGGTCACGCCGTACTTCACGCAGCACAGGCCGCCGGCGTTGGTCGCGACGTTGCCGCCGATCGAGCAGATCTGGAAGGAGGACGGGTCCGGCGGGTACCACAGGCCGTGCTCGTGCGAGGCGGCCTTGACCTCGGCGTTGAGCGCCCCCGGCTCGACCACCGCGACCTGGCAGTCGGGGTCGATCTCGATCGCGCGCATCCGCTCGAGGCTGAGCACGATGCCGCCGTCGACCGCGCTCGCGCCGCCCGACAGCCCGGAGCCCGCCCCGCGCGGGACGACCGGCACCCGGTGCGCGGCCGCCCAGCGCACCGCGGCCTGGACGTGGCCGGCGTGCTCGGCCCGCACGACGGCGACGGGCGTCCCGGCGCTCGTGTCCCGCGCCCAGTCGTGGCGGTAGTTCTCGACGGTGGCCGGGTCGGTGGCCACGACTCCGGCGGGCAGGGCGTCGACGAGCTCGGCGAGTGCTTCCATCCGCCCATCGAACCACTCCCGCCGAGCCTGGGGCGCTCACGCGGCGGCAGCCGCCACCTCGTCGGCGTGGGCGATGTGGGCCAGCTGTCGCCACACGAGCGCGAGGATGATGCCGGCGCCGCCGAACGCGAACCACCACGGGGCGGTCAGGCCCCACTGGCCGGCGATGAGGCCGCCGAGCAGCGAGCCGACGAGCATGCCGCCCATCACGCAGATCATGTAGACGGAGCCGACCCGGCCCTGGAACTCGGTCGGCACGGCGCGCTGGCGCACCGCGTTGGAGAGCGTGCCCCACACGAAGGCGTACGCACCGAAGAAGAACATGAGGGGGTACGCCACCCACGCCGAGGTGGTGAGCGCCATCGCGAGGTGGAAGAGCACCTCGGCGAGCAGGCAGGCGCGCATGAGGGTCGCGAGCCGGACCCGCTTCTCGAAGAAGCCGTAGGAGAAGGTGCCGACGAGGCCGCCGATCGCGGACGCGGTGGTGAGCAGGCCGAAGCCGGCCTCGTCGATCCCGACCCGCTCGAGCGACCACAGCACCAGCACCGACCAGGGCGCCGCCCACGTCACATTGAAGACGACGATCGTCAGCGCGAGCGTGCGTACGGGCGGGTTGCCGAGCAGCCACCGCACCCCCTCGGCGATGTCCTGCCGCACGTGCGTGTCGACGTCCCCGCGCACGGCGCCCGGGGCGGTGCCGATGCGCGAGATCAGCACGACGCCCATCAGCACGAAGAGCGTGGTCAGCAGGAACGGCAGCGCCATCGCGACGGAGAAGAGCAGCGCCCCGAAGGCGGGGCCGACGAGCTGGTTGGCGGTGACGCCGCCGGCCATGATGCGGGCGTTGGCGATGCCGAGGTCCTTCTTGTCGACCAGCATCGGGACCAGGGTGCCGCCCGTGGCGTCGGAGAACACCTCGGCGGTCCCGAGCGCGACCAGGGCCGCGAGGACCATCGCGATGTTGACGTGCCCGGTCACGATCACCGTGCAGAGCAGCGCGAGGACGAGGGCCCGCGCCCCGTTGGCGACCATGATCACCAGCCGCCGGTCCAGCCGGTCGGCCAGCGCGCCGGCGTAGAGGCCGACGACGAGCCACGGCAGCTGCAGCGCGACGGCGGCGGAGGCGACGAGGAGGGGGTCGCGGGTCTGCGACGCGACCAGCAGCGGCCCGGCCGCGAGCAGGAGGCCGTCGCCGAGGTTGGTGGACCACGAGGAGGCGACCAGCCACCGGAAGCCCCGTCCCAGGCGCTCCGGCAGGACGGTCTCGAGCAGTCTCACCACAAGCAGGAGACCCTACGTGCGGGGCGCGGCGCGGCGCACCCGATTACCGCAGGGGGTCAGGCGGGCTGCAGGTCCTCGGCCGGCCGACCGTCGCGGACCGCCGCGGCCAGCCGGTCGTTGTCGGCCTGCAGCCGCAGAACGAGCGACTCGAGGTCCTCGACACGACGGCGGAGCCGGTGGTTCTCGACGGCGAGGACCGCCGTCGTCCGTGCGTCGCTGTTGACGTGACCCATCAGCGCCTTGGCCATGGGGAGACCTTCCAGACAATTCTCGAGAGGCGGACCGGGAGACCGGCGGAGCGGCCGTCTCCAAGAGTCCCACCGGGGTGGCGGCCAGGTCAATCCGACGGGGAGGTCAGCGACGGTGCGGGGGCCGCTGGCACCGCGGGCAGAAGAACGACGAGCGGTTCATGAACGCCACCCGCCGGATCGGCGTGCCGCACCGGCGGCACGGCCTGCCCTCCTGGCCGTACGCGTCCAGCGAGCGGTCGAAGTAGCCCGACTCCCCGTTGACGTTGACGTAGAGCGCGTCGAAGGACGTGCCGCCCTGCGCCAGCGCCTCGCCCATCACGTCGCGGACGTGGCCGAGCAGGCCGCGCAGCACCGGGCCCGTGAGCCGGTCCCCCGGCCGCTCGCCGTGCAGCCTCGCGCGCCACAGCGCCTCGTCGGCGTAGATGTTGCCGACGCCGGAGATCAGTCCCTGGTCGAGCAGCAGGCGCTTGATCGCGGACGTACGCCGGCGCGCCCGCCGTACGAACTCGGCGTCGTCGAACGCGGGGTCGATCGGGTCGCGCGCGATGTGCGCGATCTCGCTCGGGAGGTCTGCGCCCCCGGCGGACACGGCCAGTCCGCCGAACATGCGCTGGTCGACGAACCTCATCTCCATCGGGCGTCCCGGACCGGACGGGCCGTCGGGGGTGCGGAGGCCGAAGCGCACGCGCAGGTGCCGCTCGTCGGGGGCGCCCGGCTCGTGCAGCAGCATCTGCCCGCTCATCCCGAGGTGGCCCAGGAGCGCGTCACCGTCGGCGAGGGCGAGCCAGAAGTACTTGCCGCGACGGCGTACGCCCGTGATGCGCTGGCCGACGAGCGCGGCCGCGAAGCCACTGGCACCGCGTCCGTCGCGGCGCACGGGTCGCGGGTGCAGCACCTCGACGGTCGCGATGGTGCTGCCGACGACGTGGCGCTCGAGGCCGGCGCGGACGACCTCGACCTCAGGGAGCTCGGGCACCGTCAGGCGTCGGCCGGGGCCTGGTCGAGCTGCTCGGGCTGGTCGGCGGCGGGCTGGGCGGCCTTGATCTCGCGGTACGCCGTCTCGGCGGCGCCCTGCTCGGCCTCCTTCTTGGAGCGGCCGGTGCCGTTGCCGAGGACCTGCTCGCCGACGCGGACGCGCGCGACGAAGGTCTTCATGTGGTCGGGTCCGTCGTCCTCGATGAGGTACTCCGGGACGCCGAGGCCGAGGTCGGCCGACAGCTCCTGCAGGGAGGTCTTCCAGTCGAGGCCGGCGCCCATCGACGCGGCGGCCTCCATCACCGGGTCGAAGAGCCGGTGCACCACCTTGGCGGCCTCGGTGATGCCGCCGCTGAGGTGGATCGCGCCGATGACCGCCTCGACGGTGTCGGAGAGGATCGACGCCTTGTCGCGGCCACCGGTCGTCTCCTCGCCGCGACCGAGCTTGATGTGCTGGCCGAGGCCGATCTGGCGGGCCACGTCGGCCAGCGCGCGGGCGTTGACGACCGCCGCACGCAGCTTGGCCAGCCGGCCCTCGGAGAAGTCCGGGTGCGCGCGGTAGAGCGTCTCGGTCACCACGACGCCGAGCACCGAGTCCCCGAGGAACTCGAGGCGCTCGTTGGTGGGGATCTGCCCGTTCTCGTAGGCGTACGACCGGTGCGTCAGGGCGCGCTGCAGCAGCTCGGGATCCAGGACCGGATCACCGAGCGCTGCGCGGAGCTCGTCAGTGCTCAGAGGACGGGGGTCGCTCAGAGGACCTGGCGACGGTCGGCCTTGGCGCCGTACTGGCCGCACTGGCCGCACGCACGGTGCGGGAGGTGCTTGGCACCGCAGGCGGGGTTGGCGCACGTCGCGAGGGTCGGCGCGACGGCCTTCCACTGCGAACGGCGGTGACGCGTGTTGCTGCGCGACATCTTCCGCTTCGGAACAGCCATGGTGTGTCTCCTACGTGGGCTCTGCTTGCGTGCGCACCGGGGATTCCCGGCGGCGTGGTCAGTCCTGGGGGTCGTGCTGGGGTTCTGCTGCGAGCTGCTGGAGTCCTGCCCAGCGCGGGTCGATCGGCGCCTCGTGCGTGTGGTCCGGGTCGTCCGCGAGCCGGGCACCGCACTCGGTGCACAACCCGGGGCAATCGTCCATGCACAGCGGCTGGAAGGGTAGTGCGAGCACCACCGCGTCCCGCAGCAGGGGCTCGAGGTCGATCAGGTCGTCCTCGAGCCGGCTGGTCTCGTCGTCGAGGTCACGGTCGTCGTGCTCCGCGGCCTTGTCGTGCTGGTCGGGGTAGACGTAGAGCTCCTGCAGCGTCGCGTGGATCTCGTCCTCGATCGGCTCCAGGCACCGTACGCACTCCCCCTCGAGCCTGGCCGTGGCCGTGCCCGTGAGCAGCACGCCCTCCATGACCGCCTCCAGCCGCAGGTCGAGCTCGACCGGCGAACCTTCGGGGACAGAGAGGACTTCGATCCCAAGTTCTGCCGGTGCCGGGACGGAGAGGTCCAGCTCACGCTGGGACCCCGGGCGGCGGCCGAGCTCGCGAGTGTCAAGCACGAGCGGCGCCCTCGGGTCCAGGCTGTTCACTGCGAACTCCCACATCTGGACACCAACACAACCTCGGAATCGTATCCGGCGCCCCACCACGGGGCAAAACCGTGGCGGTCGGGGTCAGGCGGAGCGCTCGGCGAGGCGTGCCACGAGCTGCTCGCGCACCGCCTCGGGGAGCAGCCCCCGGACGTCGCCGCCGAGGGCCGCGACCTCCTTGACCAGGCTCGAGGAGACGAACGCGTTGCCGACCGCTCCCGGGAGGAAGACGGTCTCCACGTCGGTGAGGTGGGAGTTCATCTGCGCCATCGGGAGCTCGTACTCGTAGTCACCCGCGCCGCGCAGGCCCTTCACGATCGCCACCGCCTTGACCTCGCGGCAGAAGTCGACGATCAGCCCGTCGAACCCGGAGACCCGCACGTTGGGGAGGTGGGCCGTGGCCTGCTCCAGCATCGCGATGCGCTCGTCGGGGGTGAACAGCCGGTTCTTCGAGGCGTTCACGCCGGTCGCGACGACGACCTCGTCGAAGAGCCGGGCGGCCCGGCCGACGATGTCGAGGTGGCCGTTGGTCACGGGGTCGAAGGACCCGGGGCAGACTGCGCGGCGCACGGGCGTCCCAACCTCTCGGTCTTCTCGGCTAGGCGGGCGGGGTGGCGTGACCGTACCAAAGCGCGGTCTCGCCATAGCGTTTCGTCCGGTCCTCCTCGATGCCCTTCGGCCAGTCGACGGCGCTGCGCTTGGCGGCGCGCTCGACGACGACGAGGGCGCCCGGCACCAGCCAGCCGTGGTCCACGAGGGCGGCGAGGTCGTCGGCGACGGCGTGGTCGGCCATCGGGTAGGGCGGGTCGGAGAAGACGACGTCGTACGGCGCGGCCGGGGGCGACTGGAGGACGGTGGCCACCGACCCCGCGATGACGCGCGCCTTGGGGAACCCGAGCGTGGCCGCGTTGCGGCTGATGAGGGCGGCGGTGCGGCGGTCCTGCTCGACCATCGTCACCACCCCGGCGCCGCGGGACCAGGCCTCGAGGCCGACCGCCCCGGACCCGGCGTAGAGGTCGAGGAAGCGCAGCCCGTCGAGCGAGCCGGTGCGCGACTCGATGGCCGAGAAGAGCGCCTCGCGGACCCGGTCGCTGGTGGGACGGGTCGTCTGGCCGCGCGGCGTCTCCAGACGGCGGCCCCCCGCCGTGCCCCCGATGATCCGAGTCATGTCCCCGTGCTCAGCCCTTCTCCATGAATCCCGACGCCGCAGAACGCTCCACCTCGTCGACGGCTTCGGCGAGTGCGGGCGCCTGGTCCAGCTCGGGATCCTCGGAGAGTAGCGCCTCGGCGGCTTCGCGGGCACGGACGATCGTCTTCTCGTCGCGCAATACCCGAAGTGTGACGAGGCTCGAGCGGAATCCGGACTGGTTCGCGCCCAGGACGTCGCCCTCGCGGCGCTGCTCGAGGTCGACGCGACTGAGCTCGAACCCGTCGGTGGTGGCCGCGACGGCGTCCAGCCGGTCGCGTGCGGGCGACCCGGCCTCGGCGTGGGAGACGAGCAGGCAGAGGCCGGGCAGGCCTCCCCGGCCGACGCGGCCGCGCAGCTGGTGGAGCTGGGAGACCCCGAACCGGTCGGCGTCGAGCAGCACCATGGTCGTGGCGTTGTGGACGTCGACACCGACCTCGATCACGGTCGTCGAGACGAGCACGTCGACGTCGCCGGCGGCGAACGCGCGCATGGTGCGGTCCTTGTCGTCGGGCTGCATCCTCCCGTGGAGGATCGACGTGCGCAGCCCGGCGAGCGGACCAGCGGCCAGCTCGGCGTGGACCTCCTCCACGGCGGCGAGGGACCGCTTGGGCGGCGCGACCTCCCTGCCGTCCTCGTCGAGGTCGAGCTGGTCGGACTCGCCCTCCTCCCCCGCGTCGCCGGAGATGCGGGGGCACACGACGTAGACCTGGTGGCCCTTCTCGACCTCCTCGCGCACCCGCTGCCACACCCGCTCGATCCAGGCCGGCTGGTCGGCGAGCGGGACGACGTTGGTCTGGATCGGTGCGCGCCCCGCGGGGAGCTCGGACAGCACCGACGTCTCGAGGTCGCCGAACACCGTCATCGCGACGGTGCGCGGGATGGGCGTCGCGGTCATCACGAGCACGTGCGGCGGCGCCCCGGCCTTGTCGGTGAGCGCGGCACGCTGCTCGACCCCGAAGCGGTGCTGCTCGTCGACGACGACGAGGCCGAGGTCGGCGAGCTCGACCTTGTCCTCGAGCAGCGCGTGGGTCCCGATGACGATGCCGGCCTCGCCCGTGACGATCCGCAGCATCGCCTCCTGGCGCGCGGCCCTGCCCATCGAGCCGGTGAGGAGCACGACCTGGGTGCCCTCGGCGGCCCCGCCGAGCATGCCGCCCTGGGCGAGGTCGCCGAGCATCGCGGTGATGGACCGGTGGTGCTGCTGGGCGAGCACCTCGGTCGGGGCGAGGAGGGCGGCCTGCCCTCCCGCGTCGACGACCTGGAGCATGGCGCGCAGCGCGACGAGCGTCTTGCCGGAGCCGACCTCGCCCTGGAGGAGGCGGTTCATCGGGTGGTCGCGGCAGAGCTCCTCGGCGATCACGTCGCCGATCTCGCGCTGGCCGCCCGTGAGCTCGAAGGGCAGTCGCTCGTCGAACGCGGCGAGCAGCCCGTCCTCGCGCCGTACGCGTGCCCGGGCGCCCAGCGCGCGGTGGGCGGCCCGCCGCCGGGCGAGCACCAGCTGGAGGACGAGGGCCTCCTCGAACCGGAACCGCTTCTGCGCGGCGCCGAGCTGGGCCCACTCGTCGGGGGCGTGGATCCACCGCAGCGCCTGCATGACGCCGAGCACGTCGAAGCGCTCGCGCAGCTCGGGGGTGAAGACGTCGGGCACGCCGGTGACGAGGTCGAGGGCGGTGGTGACGACCTTCTGGATGTCCCACGTGTAGAGCTTGGCGGTCAGCGGGTAGACCGGCATCAGCTTGCTCAGCGTGGCCGCCTCGGGACCGTCGAGGGCGAACCCGTGGGGCTGCTCGAGCTGCCAGGACCCGCGGAACTGCTTGACCTTGCCGGTGAAGACGGCGCGCGCGCCCGGGCGGAACTCGCCCTCGTGGCGCTCGGCCAGGGCGGCGTACGGGCTGAACAGGGTCACCGAGAAGTCGGGACCGTCGGTGCGCAGCCGGACCGTGGTGCGGAACTGGCGCCGGTTGCCGCTGAAGAACGGGGCGCTGTCGCACGAGCGCACCTCGCCGACGATCGTCAGCTGCTCGCCCACGACCGGCGTCGCGACCTCGGAGAGCTCGGTCGCGGCGACGTAGCGACGCGGGAAGTGGCGCAGCAGGTCACCGACCGTGACCAGGCCGAGGCCCTCCTCGGCGAGCTTGCGCTTCTTGTGGTGGTTGCCGAAGACCGCAGCGATCGGGCTGTCCGGGGTGATCGCGACCATGCGGGGATCCTGACCGCTCACTCGACGCTGACGAGCAGCGGGTAGCGCGGCTGGCCGCCGTCGTGCACGGCGACGTCGACGGTCGGGTGGTGCTCCTCCACGTGGGCGGCGACCCGGTCGGCCAGCTCGACACCGTCGACGCCCGACACCACGGTGACCAGCTCACCACCTCCGGCGAGGAGGCGCTCGACGACCTCGACGGCGACGGTCGCGAGGTCGGAGCCGACGACGGCGAAGTCCCCCGCGATCACGCCGAGCGCGTCGCCGGGCTCGCAGGGACCGGCCATCGTGATCGCCCGGCGGGCCGCCACCGTCACGGCGCCGTGGCGGGCGTGGCGGGCGGTGGCGGTCATCTCCCGCACGTCGGCGTCGAAGGCCCGACCGGGCTCGTGGACCGAGATGGCGGCGAGCCCCTGCACCTGCGCGGCCGTCGGGATCACCTCGACCGTGACGTCGTGCTCGGCCTCGGCCGTACGTGCGGCGATCTCCGCGGCGCGCACGGTGTCCCCGTCGTT
This sequence comes from Nocardioides cavernae, assembly GCF_013410035.1. Lineage (GTDB taxonomy): Bacteria > Actinomycetota > Actinomycetes > Propionibacteriales > Nocardioidaceae > Nocardioides > Nocardioides cavernae_A. Next base: position 54,821 of record NZ_JACCBW010000001.1, read on the forward strand.
GGGGAGCACCACGACCTCCGCGGCTCCACAACCGGTGATCGCCTCCAGCAGCTGGCCCGTGGACGGCCGCCGACCGGGGCCGCCGACGACGACCACGGCACCGGCGGACGCGAAGAGCGCCTCCAGGCCCGGGCCGGCGGCGACCGCGACGACCTTGCGCCCGGCACGGGTGGAGGGCCGCTGGCGGGCGGCCCCGACCTGCTCGGCGAAGTGGGTGACCCTGATCCGGTGGGGGCGGCCGGCGGTGATGCCCGCCTCGATGGCCGCCCCGACGTCGTCGACGTGGACATGGACGTTCCACAAGCCGTCGCCGCCGACGACGACGAGGCTGTCGCCGAGGGCCGCGAGGCTCGCCCTCAGCCCGGCGATCGCGTCCTCACCGGCGTCGAGGAGGTACATCACCTCGTAGCCGGGGCCGTCCTCGGTCAGGTCGTCGCTCGGGACGGTCGCCGCGACCGGGATGTGGTGGGTGCCGATGGGCGGTGACCACGGCATCGGGCGGCGACCGGTGGCGGTGGTCTCGACCGCGTCCAGGACCACGCAGAGGCCGCGACCGCCCGCGTCGACGACACCGGCCTGCGCCAGGACCTCGAGCTGCTCGGGCGTACGCGCCAGTGCGGCCCGGGCCGCTGCGGCGGCCGCTGTGAAGACGTCGCGCGTGCGCGCACCACGGGCGGCGGTCGCGAGCGCCGCGTCGGACGCCGCGCGGGAGACGGTGAGGATCGTGCCTTCCACCGGGGCGCCGACCGCGGCGTAGCTCGCCTCCGTCGCCTCGGCCATCGCTGCCGCGATCGTCTCGGCCGGCCTGTCGGCGATCTCGGCGCTCGCGAGGTGGCGTACGTAGGCGCGCAGCATCTGGCTCAGGATCACCCCGGAGTTGCCACGGGCACCCATCAGCGCGGCGCGGGCGAGCACCGCCATCCCGTCGCCGAGCGGCAGGTCCGGGTCGCCGGCGCGCGCCTCGCGCAGCGCGTCACGGGCCGCAGAGACGGTGAGGAACATGTTGGTCCCGGTGTCGCCGTCCGGCACGGGGTAGACGTTGAGCGCGTCGATCTCCTCGCGTGCCGACGACAGCGCGTCGGTGGCGATGTCGACGAAGCGCGCGACGCCGTCCAGCGTGATGCCGTGGGTGACGTGCTCCATCGAGTGGGTCTGCTCCTGCGTCTCGGCGTACGGTGGGGCGCGCCACAGGGTAGTGCCCCGCGTCGGCGCGACTGCGATTTCATCTCGCCGCGGGTCCTCGGCTACTCTTGCGCGGTTGCCTGTTGCCGCCTCGTGTGGCGTGCGGGCCTCTCGAGCATCGCTCTACCTCATCAGCAATCAAACCTCGAACGGATCGGAGTGCACGGTGGCTGCCGTCTGCGACATCTGCGCCAAGAAGCCGGGCTTCGGAAACAACCGTCCCTGGTCGCGCAAGATCACGAAGCGTCGCTTCAACCCCAACATCCAGCGCGTCCGGGCGACCGTGAACGGCACGCCCAAGCGCCTCAACGTCTGCACCGGTTGCCTCAAGGCCGGCAAGGTCTCCCGCTGACCTGACCAGACTTCTCGTCGAAGCCCCCGTCGCTGTTGCGGCGGGGGCTTCGTCGTGTGCGGGCGACGGGACATGGTGCGATCCCCGGTTGACCGGCTCTTCCTGACGTTGTCAGGCTCTGCAACCCCTGACAACGTCAGTGATCCCCGGCTGACCGGGGATCGCTGACGAGCTCAGAAGTGGGTCCAGCCGGTCGGGCCGTCGTACGCCGCACCGTCGACGGTGACGCCCTCCCCCGCGCGCACCTCGCCGACCACCTGCCACCCGTCCGGCACGGAGGCCACGTCGGGGAAGGTGGCGAGCAGCGAGTGGTCGTCGCCGCCGCCGAGGATGAACTGCAGCGGGTCAGCACCGAGGGCGGCGCCCACGGCCTGGAGCGGCTCGGGCACCTCGAACGCGTCGCGCCGCACGTCGATCGCGACGCCGCTCGCCCCGGCGAGGTGGCCCGCCTCGGCGAGCAGGCCGTCGGAGACGTCGATCAGCGAGGTGGCCCCGGCCCCGGCCGCGACCTGGCCGGCGGCGTACGGCGGCTCCGGGCGTCGGTACGCCTCGACGAGCGCGCGCGGCGAGCGGAAGCCGCGGCCGAGGACCGCCAGTCCGCCCGCGGCCCAGCCCTGTCGGCCGGTGAGCGCCAGCACGTCACCGGGCTGGGCGCCCGAGCGCAGCACCGGTGACTGGAGGCACTGGCCGAGCACGGTCACCGCGATCACGACCTCGTCGGCTCGGGTGATGTCCCCACCCACGACGGTCGCGCCGACGCTGGCGCACTCCGCCGCGAAGCCTCGGGCGAGGTCGAGCGCCCACGCCACCGGCAGGTCCGCGGGTGCGGCGAGCCCGATGGTCAGGTGGCGCGCGGTGCCACCCATCGCGTTGATGTCGGAGAGGTTCTGCGCGGCTGCGCGGTGGCCGACGTCCTCGGCGCTCGCCCAGTCGCGGCGGAAGTGGCGGCCCTCCACCATGAGGTCGGTGGAGACCACGACGTGGCCGTGCTTGATGCGCAGGACGGCGGCGTCGTCGCCGGGCCCGACAAGGACGTGCTCGTCGCCCGGGAAGAGCTTCACGAGCTCCGAGATCAGGCCGAACTCGCCTGCCTCACCGAGGGTTGCGTCCGCGTCGAGAGCCATGTCCCCATCCCACCAGACGAGGAGGGTGACCACTGTCACCCGGCCCCTGTCGGGTCCGCGTCGCGGCGCGGTAGGTTGTGCCGGTCACACCCGCTGAACGAGACCGAGGAGTCCACGATGGTCGTCCAGGCCTACATCCTGATCCAGACCGACGTCGGCAAGGCCGCCGAGGTTGCCCGCGAGATCGCCCAGGTCAACGGCGTCACGCTCGCCGAGGACGTCACCGGTCCCTACGACGTGATCGTCCGCGCCGAGGCGAAGAACGTCGACGAGCTGGGCAAGCTCGTCGTCTCCAAGGTGCAGAACCTCGACGGCATCACCCGCACGCTGACGTGCCCGGTCGTCCACATCTGACCTGAGACCCGAGTGCCACCCGCACGACGCCTCGGCTCCCCGCGGAGCCGGGGCGTCGTCGTGTCTGCTGCCGCGTGCGTGCTGCTCGCCGCATGCTCGTCGGGCACCATCCGCATCGACCGGTCCGACCTGTCCGGCGCGGACCGGGAGGCGTGCGAGGCGCTCGTCGCGGACCTCCCGCAGGAGCTGGCCGGCCAGGAGCGCGTCGACGTCGAGCCGGCCGACGCGCTCGGCGCGGCCTGGGGCGACCCGGCGTACGTCCTCACCTGCGGCGTGCCCCAACCGTCGGGCTACGAGGCGACGGCCGAGTGCAACGTGATCAACGGCGTCGGGTGGTACGTCCCCGACGACCAGCTCACCGACCAGGGCGAGGACGCCACCCCCGTCGCCCTGAGCCTCAGTCCCTACGTCGAGGTGCTGGTGCCGGCCGACTACCGCACCGAGGGCATCGACCGGGCGCTCTCCGAGCTCGGCCCGGTGCTGCAGGAGCACCTCGGCGAGGGACTCCCCTGCCTGTGACCTCCTGACGCAGGTCGGCGCAGGTCAGCGCAGGTCAGCGCAGGCCGGTGCCGCGGCGCAGCGCGAGCTGCACGAGGCGGTCGACGAGCTCGGGGTACGACATCCCGGACGCCGCCCACATCTGGGGGTACATCGAGGTCGGCGTGAAGCCCGGCATGGTGTTGAGCTCGTTGATCACGAGCGACCCGTCGGGCATCACGAAGAAGTCGACGCGCGCCAGCCCCTCGCACGAGAGCGCCTCGAAGGCGCGGACCGCCATCGCGCGCAGCTCCTGCTCGGTCGCCGCAGGCAGGTCGGCGGGGATGTCGATCTCGGTGTGCTGGTCAGCGAGGTACTTGGCCTCGAAGTCGTAGAACTCGTGGTCGCCGCCGGTGCGGACCTCTCCCGGCCGCGACGTCTCGGGCGGGCCCTCGAAGGTGCCGAGCACGCCGCACTCCACCTCGCGGGCGCCCTCCATCGACTGCTCGACGAGGACCTTCGGGTCGTGCCGGAACGCCTCCTCGAGCGCCCCCTCGACCTCGGTGGCGTCGTGCACCTTGCTGATGCCCATGCTCGAGCCCGCGCGCGCCGGCTTCGCGAACGACGGGAACCCCAGGTCCTCGACGCGGGCGCGGCAACCGACGGGGTCCTGCTCCCACTCCGAGCGGGTGACGACGATGCCGGGCGTGACGGGCAGCCCGGCGGCCTGCAGGACGACCTTCATGTAGGCCTTGTCCATGCCGATCGCCGAGGCGAGGACACCGGACCCGACGTAGCGCACGCCCGCCATCTCCAGCATCCCCTGCAGGGTGCCGTCCTCGCCCCACGGGCCGTGCAGCAGCGGGAAGACGACGTCGACCTCGCCGATGACGGACGGGACGCTCGCGGCCTCGGTGACGACGAGGTCGGTCCCGGTGGTCACGCCCATCAGCGCGACGGGCGAGCGGTCGGCGTCCACCTCGGGCAGGTCGCTGCCCCGGATCGCGAGCCGGCCGGGCTCGTCGGCCTCCAGCACCCAGCGGCCGTCGGTGGCGATGCCGACCGGCACGACGTCGTACGCCTCGCGGTCGATCGCCGCCAGCACGCTCCCCGCCGTGACGCACGAGATGCCGTGCTCGGAGGAGCGGCCACCGAAGACGACGGCGACGCGCGGCTTCCGGCCGGTCTTGAGGGGGGAGGTGTCGTTCATCGCCTCGACCCTATCCACCTACGCTGGCGCGCATGGCTGCAGACTCGCCCTCCCACCGGCTCTCCACGATCGCCGTCACGGCCGGACGTCCCGACCGGGTCCCGGACGCGCCGCTCAACACGCCCATCACGATGGCCGCGACCTACGTCGCCGGCGGGGACGTGGAGTACGGCCGCTACGGCAACCCGACCTGGACCGCGCTCGAGGACGCGCTGGGCGCCCTCGAGGGCGGTCGCTGCCTGAGCTTCGCCTCCGGGCTCGCCGCGGTCGCGACCGTGCTGGACCTCGTCGGCACCGACGGCACGGTCGTCGTGCCCCGCCACGCCTACACCGGGACGATCATGCAGCTCGGCGACCTCGAGGGCCGCGGGCGGCTGAAGGCCCAGCTGGTCGACATCACCGACACCGACGCGGTCGTCGCTGCCTGCGCGGGTGCCGCGCTGGTGTGGCTGGAGTCGCCGACGAACCCGGCCCTCGAGGTCGCGGACATCGCGACCATCACCGCCGCGGCGCACGAGGCCGGGGCGTACGTCGTCGTCGACAACACCTTCGCCACTCCCCTGCTGCAGCGACCGCTGGAGGACGGCGTGGACCTGGTCGTGCACTCCGCGACGAAGTACCTCGCCGGCCACTCCGACGTGCAGATGGGCGCGATCGTCACCGGCGACGACGAGCTGTACGCCGTCCTCAAGGGCCGCCGTGACCTCGTCGGCGCGATCCCCGGCCCGTTCGAGGCGTGGCTCACCCTGCGCGGGCTGCGCACCCTGCACCTGCGCGTGGAGCGGGCGCAGGCCAACGCCCAGGAGCTCGTCCGCCGCCTCGGCGAGCACCCTGCGCTGTCGGAGGTGCGCTACCCCGGGTTCGGCGGCATCGTCAGCATCGTGCTGGCGCAGGGCGAGGTGGCCGCGGACCTGCTCAGCCGCAAGACCCGGCTGTGGGTGCACGCGACGTCGCTCGGCGGCGTCGAGTCCTCGTTGGAGCGACGTCGGCGGTGGAAGGCCGAGGCGCCGACGATCCCCGACGGGCTGGTCCGGCTCTCGGTCGGGGTCGAGGACGTCGAGGACCTCTGGGAGGACCTGCGGAGCGCGCTGGACGGGTGTGTGGGTTGAGCAGCCCTGCCGTGTGACGCTCCACCCCGATACGGCGAACCACAGGAGGAGCACGGGGTCGCTGCGGGAGGGCGAGACGTTCGTGATGGCGATGTCCGTGGTGCCGATGGCCGACGAGGAGCTCGCCGGGCCGACGACGACGAGGTCGTGCGCACCTTAGAGGTCACGAGGTCGCCGCAGCCGGCACCGGGGACGTCATGAGAAGCACCGGTCCGGACCGGTGTTTCTCATGACGTCCGGGTCAGTCGGTCAGTCGGTCTCAGCCTTGGTGTCGCGGGCGATGAAGGAGTTCATCATGTCCAGCGCGGTCATCTTGCCGTCGACGACGGCGTCGACGGCCTCGGCGATGGGGGCGTCGACGCCGGTGCGGCGCGCGAGCTCGAGGAGCGACTTGCAGGACTTCGCGCCCTCCGCGACCTGGCGCGTGGACGCGTAGATCTCCTCGGTCGTCATGCCCTGGCCGAGCCGCTCGCCGAAGGTGCGGTTGCGCGAGAGCGGTGAGGAGCAGGTGGCGACGAGGTCGCCGAGGCCGGCGAGGCCCATCAGGGTGAGCGGGTTCGCGCCCTGCGCGGTCGCGAGACGGGCCGTCTCGGCCAGGCCGCGGGTGATCACCGAGGCCGTCGTGTTGTCGCCGAAGCCGAGCCCCACGGCCATGCCGACGGCGAGGCCGACGACGTTCTTGTAGGCGCCGCCGATCTCGCAGCCGAGCACGTCGACGGAGGTGTACGGCCGCCAGGACGGGCCGTGGGTGATGGCCTGGATGTGCTTGGCACGGTCCTCGTCGAGGCAGGCGACGACGGACGCGGCGGGCTCGCGGCGCGCGATCTCACGCGCGAGGTTGGGTCCGCTGACGACGGCGATGCGGTCGGCGGACGCGTCGGTGACCTCCTGGATGACCTCGCTCATCCGCATCAGCGACCCGAGCTCGACGCCCTTCATCAGCGAGACGAGGGTGGCGTTCTCCGGGAGGATCGGCGCCCACGCGGTGAGGTTCTCCCGCAGGCTCTGCGACGGCACGGTGAGCACGACGACGTCGGCGTCCGACGCGACCTGCTCGGGGTCCGTCGAGGCCGTGATCGACGGCGGCAGCTCGACGCCCGGGAGGTAGTCGGTGTTCTCGCGACGGTCGTTGATCGCCTCGACGACCTCCTCGCGCCGCGCCCACAGGGTCACGTCGTTGCCCGCGTCGGCGAGGACCAGCGAGAAGGCGGTGCCCCACGAGCCGGCGCTGAACACTGCGATCTTCGTCATCGACGCTTCCTCCGGGACGTGCGGGACTGGGTGTCGTCGTGGGGGTTGCCGGTCTCGCGCACGCCGCGCTGGCGCGGGTCGAACCGCTCGACCGGGGCGGTGGCGCCGCGCACGTCCTCGACGAGGACGGTGATGGCCGCCATGATCCGGTCGGTGGCCCGGCTGATCGACTCCGGCGTCTGCCCGGCGGCGACGAGGTCGTCGAGCGCGACGGGGTCACCGGCCTTCATGACGATGTTCTTGCGGGGCACCAGGTGCGGCTTCTTGGTGTAGGGCGGCAGCACCTCCTGCGCGCCCCACTGGCCGACCGGGATCACCGGACAGCCCGTGGCGAGGGCGATCCGGGCGGCACCGGTCTTGCCCTTCATCGGCCAGAGGTCCGGGTCGCGCGTCAGCGTGCCTTCGGGGTAGATGATGAGGCACTCGCCGTCGGCGATCGCGCGCACCGCGGCGTCGTAGGCGCCGATCGCGTTGCGGCTCAGCCGCTCCACCGGGATCTGACCAGCCGAGCGCAGGAAGCCTCCGAGGTACTTGTTGGTGAACAGCCCGGACTTCGCGAGGTAGCGCGGCAACCGGCCGTGGTCGTAGACGAAGTGCGCCGACAGCAGCGGGTCGACGTGCGAGATGTGGTTGATCGCGATGATGCAGCCGCCCGTGGCGGGGATCTTCTCGCCGTCGATCCAGGTGCGCGAGGTCGCCGTGAGCAACGTGGGCTTGAGGATGCTCGCGGCGACGGTGAGTGCCCATCCGCGCTTCCGCTCCAGCTTCCTGACGCGCACCCGTCACCTCTCCGTCCCTGCGAGCCCTGCCCCCGACGCTCCCTGCGTCGCGAGCAGGCTACTCGGTCCCGCGGCTCCGACGTCGGCACCGGCGCGCTGGTCCACGGTGGGAGAATCCGGGTGATGTCCGCACCCACCTCCGCCCCCGATGCTGCCGTACGCCCGCGCTGCGTGGTCGTCGTGCCCGTGAAGCCCCCTGCCTTCGGCAAGTCCCGGCTCCACGGGCTCGGTGACGACGAGCGCCGCGAGCTCGCGCAGGCGTTCGCCCTCGACACCGTGCAGGCCGCCACGGCGACGCCGGGTGTCGACGTCGTCCTGGTGGTGACCGACGACTTCCGGCTGGCCGCGCAGGTGCGCGCACTCGGCTGCGAGGTGATGCCCGACGGCACGACCGACGACCTCAACGGCACGCTGGTCCAGGCCGCCGCCGAGGTCGTACGCCGCTGGCCCGGCGCCGTCCCGGTCGCCCTGTGCGCGGACCTGCCCGGGCTGCGCCCCGTCGAGCTCGCCGGCGTGGTCGCCGAGGTGATGGACCGGGTGGGTGTGGGACGGGCGGTGTTCGTGCGTGACCACCTCGGCGTGGGGACGACCCTGTACGCCGCGCGCGCGGAGCACTTCGAGCCCGGCTTCGGTCCCGGGTCCGCCGCACGGCACGAGGCGGCCGGCGCTGTCGAGGTCGGCACCGGTGCCCGCAGCGTGCGTACCGATGTCGACGATCTCGCCGGGCTGGACGCCGCGCTGCTCGCGGGGGTCGGCCCGCACACGTCCCGGGCACGCGAAGGGCGGGCCACCCCGTCGGGGTGACCCGCCCTCGTCGACGTGCGCGCTGAGGCGTGCCGCGTCAGGACTTCTTCGCGGTCTTCTTGGCCGGAGCCTTCTTGGCCGCGGTCTTCTTGGCCGGGGCCGACTTCTTCGCCGGGGACTTCTTGGCGGCCGACGTCGTGGCGGCGGTCTTCTTGGCCGGGGCCTTGGTGGCGGCGGTCTTGGCGGGAGCCGACTTCTTGGCCGGGGCCTTCTTGGCCGCGGTCTTGGCCGGAGCGGCCTTCTTCGCCGGCGCGGCCTTCTTGGCCGGGGCCGACTTCGTGGCAGCAGCGGTCTTCGCCGGCGCGGCCTTCTTGGCCGGGGCCGACTTCGTGGCGGCAGCGGTCTTCGCCGGAGCGGCCTTCTTCGCCGTCGCACCGGTGACGGCGGCAGCAGCCGCACGCACGCTGGCCGGAGGCCTCGGCATGGTGGCAGCCGTCAGCTTGGGCAGCTTCTTCGCGCCCGAGATGACGTCCTTGAGCTCCTTGCCGGCGGAGAACTTCGGCACGGACTTCTTCTTGGACTTCATGCGCTCGCCGGTCTGAGGGTTGCGGACCCAGCGCGCGCTGCGCACGGCCTTCTCGAACGAGCCGAAGCCGGTGATCGCGACCTTCTCGCCCTTGGCGACCTCACGCGTGATGGTGTCGAGGACCGACTCCAGTGCGTGCGCCGCCTGCTTGCGGTTCCCCTCGTAACGCGCGGCGAGCGCGTCGATGAGCTCTGACTTGTTCACTAGTTTCCCTTCCAATGAACCCTGGACGCCGAGCTCGTGCTCGGCCCTCTGCTGGGCACGCTAGGCACATGGAAGGGTGAGGACAATCACCATCGCCCTTAATTGTTGGGGTTTTTTCAGGCCGTGACGGGCTTCCAGCTCGGTCGGGTCGCCTCGAAAGCGGCGATGTCGGCGTCGTGGCCGAGGGTGATCCCGATGTCGTCGAGGCCCTCGAGCAGGCGCCACCGGGTGTAGTCGTCGATGTCGAAGGAGTCCTCGACGGCGTCCTCGCCGACACCCGCACGGACCGTACGGCTCTCGAGGTCGACGGTGATCTCACCGCCGGGGTTGTCCTCCAGCCAGTCCCACAGGCGCTGCACGACCTTCTCGTCCACCTGCGCCGCGAGCAGGCCCGCCTTGCCGGAGTTGCCGCGGAAGATGTCGGCGAAGCGGGAGGAGATGACGACCTTGAAGCCGTAGTTCTGCAGGGCCCACACGGCGTGCTCGCGCGAGCTGCCGGTGCCGAAGTCCGGACCGGCGACCAGGACGGAGCCCGCGGCGTACGTCGGGTCGTTGAGCACGAAGTCCGGGTCGCCCCGCCAGGCCGCGAACAGGCCGTCCTCGAAGCCCGTGCGGGTCACCCGCTTGAGGTAGACCGCCGGGATGATCTGGTCGGTGTCGACGTTGCTGCGCTTCAGCGGGACGCCGACGCCGGTGTGGGTGGTGAACGTGTCCATCGGATCAGGCCTCCTGCAGTGCGGCGACGGGCGGCAAGTCAGCGGGCGAGGACAGCGTGCCCCGCACCGCGGTGGCGGCGGCGACCGGCACGGACACCAGGTGCGTACGACCGCCCTTGCCCTGCCGGCCCTCGAAGTTGCGGTTGGACGTCGACGCGCTGCGCTCCCCCGGTGCGAGCTGGTCGGGGTTCATGCCCAGGCACATCGAGCACCCGGCACCACGCCACTCAGCGCCGGAGGCGAGGAAGACCTTGTCGAGCCCCTCGGCCTCGGCCTGGAGGCGTACGCGCACCGAGCCCGGGACGACGAGCAGCCGGGTGTCCGGCGCGACCGTGCGGCCCTCGAGGATCGACGCGGCGAGCCGCAGGTCCTCGATGCGCCCGTTGGTGCAGGAGCCGACGAAGACGGTGTCGACCTTGACCTCGCGCAACGGCGTACCGGCCTCGAGGCCCATGTACTGGAGGGCCTTCTCGGTCGCCACCTTGTCGGTCGGCTCGTCGAAGTCGTCGGGGCTCGGCACGTCGGCAGAGAGCGGGGCGCCCTGGCCCGGGTTGGTGCCCCACGTGACGAACGGCGTCATCGTCGAGGCGTCGAGCTCGATCTCCTTGTCGAACACCGCGTCGTCGTCGGTGCGCAGGGTCCTCCAGTGGGCGACGGCCGCGTCCCAGTCGGCGCCCTTCGGCGCCTCGGGCTTGCCCTGGATGTAGTCGAAGGTCGTCTGGTCGGGCGCGATCATGCCGGCCTTCGCGCCCCACTCGATCGACATGTTGCACACGGTCATCCGGCCCTCCATCGAGAGCTCCTCGATGGCCTGGCCGCGGTACTCGACGATGTAGCCCTGGCCGCCCCCGGTGCCGGTGTGCGCGATGAGCGTGAGGACGAGGTCCTTGGCGGTGACGCCCTCGGGGAGGCTGCCGTTGACGGTGACCGCCATCGTCCTGGGCCTGGCCTGGGTGAGTGTCTGCGTCGCCAGGACGTGCTCGACCTCGGACGTGCCGATCCCGAACGCGATCGCGCCGAAGGCGCCGTGGGTGGAGGTGTGCGAGTCGCCGCACACGATCGTCATGCCCGGCTGGGTCAGGCCGAGCTGCGGTCCGACGACGTGGACGATGCCCTGCTCGACGTCGCCGAGGGGGTGCAGGCGCACACCGAAGTCGGCGGCGTTCTTGCGCAGCGTCTCGACCTGCGTGCGGCTCACCGGGTCGGCGATGGGCTTGTCCCAGTCGACGGTGGGGACGTTGTGGTCCTCGGTGGCCAGGGTGAGGTCGGGGCGGCGCACGGTGCGGTTGGCCAGGCGCAGGCCGTCGAAGGCCTGGGGCGAGGTCACCTCGTGGAGCAGGTGGAGGTCGATGAAGAGGAGGTCGGGCTCTCCGGCGGCACTCCGGACGACGTGCTCGTCCCAGACCTTCTCGGACAGTGTCTTGCCCATGGAACAGACTCCTTCAGCTCGTGCGGTGCGACGACGCTACCTCTTGCATCCCACTCCCTGAGATGAGAATATCGGCATATGGACAACGGATCTGGTGTCGGCGTGCTCGACAAGGCCGCTCTCGTGCTCGCAGCGCTCGAGGCCGGACCGGCCACCCTGGCGGGCCTGGTCGCGGGGACCGGGCTGGCCCGACCGACCGCGCACCGGCTCGCCGTGGCCCTCGAGCACCACCGGCTGGTGGCCCGCGACATGCAGGGCCGATTCGTCCTCGGTCCGCGACTCGCGGAGCTGTCCGCCGCGGCCGGCGAGGACCGGCTGCTCGCCGCGGCCGGCCCCGTCCTCGCCCGCCTGCGCGACATCACCGGCGAGTCCGCCCAGCTCTGGCGGCGCCAGGGTGAGCACCGCGTGTGCGTGGCCGCCGCCGAGCGCCCCTCGGGCCTGCGCGACACGATCCCCGTGGGCTCGCAGCTCACGATGAACGCCGGCTCCGCCGCCCAGATCCTGCTCGCCTGGGAGGACCCGGAGCGGATGCACCGCGGCCTGCAGAACGCGGCCTTCTCCGCCACGGCCCTCTCCGGCATCCGGCGCCGGGGTTGGTCGCAGTCGGTCGGCGAGCGCGAGCAGGGCGTGGCCTCGGTCTCCGCGCCGGTCCGCTCCCCCGGCGGCAAGGTCATCGCCGCCGTGTCGGTCTCCGGCCCGCTCGAGCGCCTCTCGCGCCAGCCCGGCCGGATGCACGCACCCGCCGTGCTCGCCGCCGCCGACCGGCTCTCGGAGTCCCTGCGGCGCGCTGCCGCGGAGTAGCAGCCGCCGCCGGCCCGGGCGCGCACGTGTGTGGCGCCTGCTGACGAGGTCGGGCAGGGTGGGTCCATGACCGACCTCGTGGACCTCGCGCCCGCCGGCGAGCAGCTCATGGAGGTGGTCGTCGACGTCCGCGACGACCAGCTCGGCGACCCGACGCCGTGCGAGGGGCGCACGGTCGGCCAGCTGCTGCAGCACCTCGTCGGCCTGACGGAGGCCTTCCGCGCCGCCGCGGAGAAGGACTTCGGCCCGTGGACGGACACCCCTCCCGACGCCGGCGACTGGCCGGACGTCGAGGACGGGTGGCGAGAGACGCTCGGACGCCGTATCCCCGCGTTGGTGGCGGCGTGGCGCGACCCGGTCGCCTGGGAGGGCATGACCCGCGCCGGCGGCGTCGACCTGCCGGGACAGGTCGGTGGCCTGGTCGCCCTGGACGAGATCGTGCTCCACGGGTGGGACCTGGCCCGGGCCACCGGGCAGTCCTACGGCAGTGACGAGGCCACGGCCCGCGCGCTGCTGGCCTTCGTCGAGGGCTTCGACGAGGGCGGGACGCCCGGCATGTTCGGTCCTGCGGTGACGGTCGGACCGGGCACCTCCACCCTGGACCGCCTGATCGCGCGCTCCGGGCGCGACCCGGAGTGGTCGTCGTCCTGACCCCGGTCTCCGGCCACGCCGGCCGGCGCCCTCAGAACAACGCGTCCTGCTCGAGCTCGAGCAGCGTCTGCTTGCGCTCCAGCCCACCGGCGTACCCCGTCAGCGTCCCGTTGGCGCCGATGACCCGGTGGCACGGCACCACGATCGGGATCGGGTTGCGGCCGTTGGCGAGGCCGACGGCGCGCGACGCGGCGTTCGTCATCCCGAGCCGGCCGGCGATCTCGCCGTAGGACGCCGTCTCGCCGTAGCCGATCAGCGCGAGCTGGGTCCACACGCGTCGCTGGAAGTCCGTGCCGACGGGGGCGAGCGGCAGGTCGAACGCGGTGAGCTCGCGGGCGAAGTACGCCGTGAGCTGGCGTACGGCCTCGACGAGCACCGGCGCGTCGTCCGAGCGCGGGCCGAGCGGGCGTCCGTCGACCGGCGGCGTGAAGGGCGAGAACGCGATCGCCGCGATCGAGCCGTCCCGCTCGACGATGCGCAGGTCGCCGACGGGTGAGGGCATCACGGTCCACATGTCAGTTCTCCTCGGTGGTCTGCAGGGCAGCCTGCGGGGTCTCGGGCATCAGGGTGTTCCACAGGTGCATGAGGGCGTAGGAGCGCCACGGCCTCCAGCGCTCGGGGTCGGCGTCGCCGCCGAGGTCGGCCAGGACCCGGCGGACCGCCAGGTCGGTGGGCAGGAAGACGTCCGGGTGGCCCAGCGCGCGCATCGCGACGTAGTCCGCGGTCCAGGGCCCGATGCCGGTCAGGGCCACCAGCCGGCGTCGTACGTCGTCGCGGTCGGGTCCGCGGTCCAGCAGGACGGTCCCGTCGGCGAGGGCGGCGGCGAGCCCGACCAGGGCACGCCCGCGAGCGCGCGGCATCGGCAGCGTCTCGGGGTCGGCGAGGGCGAGGGTGGCGGCGTCCGGGAACAGGTGCGTCAGCCCGGGGATGTCGGAGTCGACCGTGCGCCCGTGCTCCACCACCAGCCGACCGGCGACCGTCCGGGCACCCGTGACGCTCACCTGCTGGCCGATGACCGTCCGGATCGCGGTCTCGTCGCCGTCGACCTGGCCCGGCACGCGGAGGCCGGGCGTCGCGCGGACGAGTCGTCCCAGGACGGGGTCGGCACCGAGGTGGTGGTCGACCGCGAGCGGGTCGCAGTCGGCGTCGAGCAGGCGGCGTACGCGCTCGCTCGCGGCCGCGGTGTCGCGCAGGTCCTGCAGCCGGAACTCGGCCGTGACGGCGCCGGTGCCGCCGGCGGTCAGGTCGGCGGTCAGGTCGGCGGTCAGGTCATCGGGGAGGCCGCCGGGGAGGTCCTCGAGGTGGAGGCGCACGGTGCCCGGGGCGTGCGGGAGGTCGAGGGTGCGTGCGTACCAGCCGGGTCCGGCCACCTCGACGCCCGGGACGAGGTGGTAGGCCAGGAAGTCGAGCAGCCGGCGCCCGGCGAACGGGGTCCGCACCGGCAACCGCATCGTGACCACGCCCGCGCCGCGCACGCCGGAGCGACGCCCGCGCAGCTCGGAGGGCGAGGCGGCGTAGATCTCGCGCAGCGTGTCGTTGAACTGCCGCACGCTGGCGAAGCCGGCCGCGAACGCCACGTCGGTGAGGGGGAGGTCGGTGGTCTCGATGAGGACGCGCGCGCTCTGGGCGCGACGGGCCCGGGCGAGCGAGAGCGGGGTGGCACCGAGCTCCTGGCTGAGCAGCCGACCGAGGTGGCGCGGGGTGTAGCCGACGCGCCGGGCCAGGCCGTCCACCCCCTCGCGGTCGACGAGGCCGTCGGCGATGAGACGCATGGCGCGACCCGCGACGTCGGCGGCGACGTCCCACTCGGGGCTGCCAGGGGTGGCGTCGGGCAGACAGCGCTTGCACGCGCGGTAGCCGGCCGCGTGGGCACTCGCGGCGGTGGCGTGGAAGGTGACGTTGCGGATGGCCGGGGTGCGGGCCGGGCAGGAGGGGCGGCAGTAGATCCCCGTGGTGCGGACCGCGGTGTAGAAGACCCCGTCGAAGCGACGGTCCCGGCTCTGGACGGCGCGGTAGCAGGCGTCGGCGTCGAGGTGCCCGGTCGGTGTCATGCGACCAGTCTGACGCCCGCCACCGACCGTCACCAGCGGAAAACGGACACGACCGTGCGGGCTACTCCTGCACCGCGATCTCGGTCGTGCGGCGGGTGCGCGGCTGCCGGGCGGGGCCGTGCAGCAGGAAGCGCACGCGCACGGCGCCGTCGGGGAAGGCCGCGGCCACCTCGCGCTCGACCTCGGCCGCTGCCTGGACGAGCGACTCGGGGTCGGCCTCGACCTCGACGTGGGCGCTGAGCTCCACGACCTCGGGGGCGTCCGGGAGGACACGTCCGCGGGGGCTCGTGACCGGGGCGAGGCTGCCCCACCGCTCGGCGAGCGTGGAGGCGAGCGACGAGCGGTCGACCTCGAGCCGGCCCGTCGGGTCGCTCTGGGCGAGCCGGCTCGTGCCGCGGGTCAGTCGCGGACGGTGCGCGAGCAGCCACACGAGGCCGAGCACGCCGAGCAGGACGCCGGCGGCGGCCGCGGCCCAGGGCCACCAGGCGCTCGTCACGACGTCGTCCGTGCCGGACAGGTCGAGCGGGCCGCCGAGCAGTCCGGTGACGTCCAGCTTCCAGTCCCACACGGCCAGGCCGGCGGCCAGCAGTGCGGCTCCGAGGAGCACGGTCACCAGTCGGTCGGTGCCGCGCGTGCGTCGGGTGGTCATGCGTCGTCCTCCTTGGCTGCTCGTACGTCGACCCGGCTCGCGCCGAGCCCGGTTCCTGCCGCTGCGGCGTTCTCCTTCGCGGCGCCGACGGCGGTGGCCGAGGACGACGGGTCCTCACGGGTGGCCACCTCCACCAGCACCCGGCCGCGCGAGGCGCGGACGGCGCGTGCGGACAGCACGCCCTGCGAGCGGTCCGCGGCGGCGCGGGCCACCTCGGCCAGGGCCGAGGGGCTCGACCACAGGTGCTCGGCCTCGGCGGCGGTCACGTAGCGCCGCTTCGGGGGCAGGAGCCCTGCCAGCAGCAGGACCAGCCCGACCAGCCCCACGACCGTGCCGATCGCCAGGACGGCGGGCGTGGGCTCGAGCCGGTCGAGCCCGCTGACGGCCTCGGGGAGCCACGGCTGACCCGTGGCCCAGCCCTGCGAGACCGCGAGGTCACGGACGGTGACGACCGCGAGCGCGACGAGTGCGCAGGCCACGACGATGGCGACGGCCATCGCACGGGGACGGGACGCGGGTGGGCGCGCGAGTGCGCGGTCGGTGCGGGTGGTGCTCACGATGTCCTCCTGTCGTCGATGCCGGCGATCCGCACCGTGACGTCCACGGTGCCCAGGCGTACGCCGCTGAGCTCGGACGCGCGGTCCAGGACGTGGTCGCGGACCTCGGCGGCGATGCGGGTGACCGGGGCCGGCCACCGGCACGCCACCTCGACGGTGACGCGCGCGCTGGTGCCGCGGACGCGGACCGAGGCTCGGGGCGTCGAGGGACGCACGCCGGGCAGCCCGCCCTCGGTACGCACGACGCCGGGCACCTCCAGGGCCACGGACTCCACGACGTGCTGCAGGGCCTGGGCGCGCACGCTCAGGTTGCCGCGGCTCTCGGGGGCCGCCGGGGTCGCGGGTGCGGGCGCGGCGTCGCGCACGAGCTCACTCACGTCGGCCTCGCAGCATGGCGCGGACGTCGACCTCGCCGTCGACCTGGCCGCCGACGAGGTAGCCGACGGTGCCGAGCACGACGGCCAGCAGCAGCCCGGTCAGACCGCCGGTGGTGATGGCGATGGTCAGCAGCAGGCCTGTGACGAGGCCCAGGGTGGACGTGGTCATGCTCTCTCCTCAGAGGTGGAAGGGGTCGCGACGCCGTTCAGCACGGCGTAGCGGGTACGCGGCCAGCTGAGCGGTCCGCGTGCGGCTGCGGCGCGCAGCCGGCGCCGGGCACGCCGTGCCCGGCGGGCGGCGCGCGAGCGCGCCGTGGTGGTGACGACGGGCCGGGCGATCGTGCCCGGGCCCGCCGCCGTAGCAGTGCCGACACCGTCGGCCAACCCCGTGGACCGTGTCGGTGCCGTCCCCGACCCTCCCTCTCCCAGAGGGCGGGACTCGAAGGCACGCATCACTGCGAGGAACTCCTCCGTGTCGCCGCCCAGGTCGGGGTGGACGGCCCGGAGCGCGGCGCGCCGTGCGGCGCGGCGCTCACGTTCGGTCTCGGTCGCACTGCTGGTCATGGGTGGTCTCCGTGCTCGGGGCTGCGGGCGGTGAGGGCTACGGGATCGCCGGGGTCGGCGGGGCCTGCTCGGGCCCCGCGACGTCCTCGACGGCGAGGTGCACCGCACCCGGGACGATCGCGGCGACCGCGGAGCGGACCTGGTCCACCGTGGCGGCCATCTGCGCGTCCCACTCGAGCACGAGGTGCACCTGGGTCACGCCGTCGAGCAGCCGGATGCCGTTGACCCGGCGCCCGGGCAGGTAGGTGGCGACCTCGCCGAGGACGCCGCCGTGGAGATCGTGGACGCCCGGCACCGCCAGGACGGCCGCGGCGACGCGGTCGGCGAGCGCGTCGCCTGCGGTCAGCTCACTGGACACGCGTGGTCGCCGGCTCGTCGTCCGACTCCTCGCTCTCCAGGAACACGTCGTGGACGGTGATGTTGACCTCCGTCACCTCGAGGCCCGTCATCCGCTCGACCGCGTCCACGACGTTGCGGCGGATGGCCGCGGCGAGGTCGGCGATGGCGACGCCGTACTCCGCGACGATGTCGAGGTCGACGGCGGCCTGGTGCTCACCGACCTCCACGGCCACGCCCTGGCTGAGGTTGGTGCGCGAGCCCGGGATGCGCTCGCGGAGCGCGCCGACGGCGCGGGCGGCGCCACCGCCGAGGTCGTGGACACCGCTGATCTCGCGGGCGGCGATGCCGGCGATCTTGGAGACGACGGTGTCCGCGATCGAGGTCTTGCCCTGCTCGCTGACCAGCACACCGGCGCTGGCGGTGGTGGCGGGGGTGGCGGGGGTGGTGGCCTTCGCCGTGGGGGTCGTGGCCTTCGTGGTCTCGGTCATGGGTCTCTCCCTTCGATCTCCGACCCCGGCGGGGTCGGTACGGATGTTGGTCGTCACCAGTTCGCGGTTCGTCACGCCCGGGATGGTGTGACGCCCCTCACGTATGGACCAGTCCCTCCGTAGGGATGAACCCGGCTTGTCGCTCGCCTGCACACTGCTGAGGTGTCCACCCACGACCTCGAACCACCGACCGACGCCGCGCTGGTGCGTGCCGCGCGGCTCGGCGACGAGGACGCGTTCCACGAGCTCGTCGACCGCCACGGTCCGGGCATGCTGCGCTACGCCCGTCGTCTCGTGGGCGGGAGCGACGCCGACGCGGCCGAGGTGGTGCAGGAGGCGTTCATCTCGGCGTGGAAGAGCCTCGACTCCTTCCGCGGCGAGTCGTCGCTCAGGACCTGGCTCTTCCGACTGGTGCACCGCCGTGCGATGGACCTGCAGCGCCACCGTCGGCCCACCCCCATCGATGACGAGCTGCTGTCGCGCGTCGTACGCTCGGCAGACGACAACCCGTTGCAGGACGTCCTCGACTCCGAGCTCCTCGAGGCGTTGCAGGCGGCGCTGGACGAGCTCCCGTGGAATCAACGCGCCGCCTGGTTGTTGCGTGAAGTCGAGGGACTCGGGTACGAGGAGATCGCTCGCACGTTGGGAACGACGGTCGCGAGCGTCCGCGGGCACCTGCACCGCGGCCGACGACAGCTGGCAGAGAGGATGGCACGATGGCGCTGACACCCACCGGCCCCCTCGAGCGGGCCGCCGCAGCGGCGCGGGCCGAGGAGCCCGCGGACTGGCCGGCGGTCTCCGACGGGATCAGGCGCAAGGTCCGGGCGACCGTGCTGCCCTCACGACGCATCGTCGTGGTGGGCGCCGACGGGTCCGCCGACCAGGACGAGCACGGCTCGCACACCTACGTGTCGTCGCGGGTGGTGCGGGCGCGGCTGCGGCAGGTCCTCGGGGCGACACCCGGCGTGGCGGCGGAGCGCATCGACCTGACCGTCGACGACGACGACCGGCTGGCGCGGGTCGAGGTCGACCTGGTGTGCGCCTACGGCACCGTGCTCCCCCAGGCGGCCGACGTCGCGCGCCTGGCGGTCACGGCCGTGCTCGACGACCTGCTCGGCGCCGGCACCCGCCCGCCGGTCGACGTCGAGGTCAGCGACGTGGTGGTCGGCGACCCGCGCCTCACCTGAGGTCGGGCCGCGTGCGCTGGTAGCGCCGCTCGGGGCGTCCGGCACCGCCGTACTGCAGGCGTACGCCCGCGACGCCACGGGCCACGAAGTGCTCGAGGTAGCGCCGCGCCGACACCCGCGAGATGCCGACCCTCTCGGCGCACTCCGCTGCCGACAGCTCCCCCGACTCGGCGAGGGCGGCCTCGACCGCGTCGGCCGTCTCGGGGCTCAGGCCCTTGGGCAGGCTGGCCGTCGCCGGTGCCGTGACCGCGGCACCGAAGACGGCGTCGATGTCCTGCTGGCCCGGGGCCGTCGGGCCGGAGAGTGCCAGGTGGGCCGCGCGGAACGACTCCAGCCGGACCCGGAGGTCCTCGTAGTCGAAGGGCTTGACCAGGTAGTGCACCGCGCCGCCGGCCGCCGCGGCCCGCACGGTGTCGGCCTCGCGCGCGGCGGTGACCATCAGGACCCCGACGTCGTCGCCGTCGGCGCGCAAGCGGCGGAGCACGTCGATGCCGGTCATGTCCGGCAGGTGCACGTCGAGCAGCACGAGGTCCGGTCGCAGGCGGGCCACGTCGTCCAGCGCCGCCTGCCCGGTGCTGGCCACGCCGACGACGACGAAGCCGTCGGTGCGGTCGACGAACTGGGTGTGGATGCGCGCGACCATGAAGTCGTCGTCGACGACGAGGACCGAGACGTCTGGACTCATCTGACCTCCACCCCCCGCGCCGCTCCCGGCAGGTCGGCCTCGAACACCGCGCCGGACCCGCCCTCCCCGGCACGGACCCGTACCGCACCGCCCCGACGCTCGCAGACCACCTGGACCAGCGCCAGCCCGACACCCCGCCCGCCGACCGTCGACTCCTTGGACGTCCAGCCGCGGCGGAAGATCTCGCCCACCCGGTCGGCCGGCACCCCCGGCCCGGTGTCGGCGACCGACAGGTGCACGGTCGCGTCGTGGAGGCGGAGCCCCACCTCCACGGTGTCCCCGCCGACGGACACCGAGGCGTCGACCGCGTTGTCGACCAGGTTGCCCAGCACGGTGCCGACGTCGGTCGAGGCTTCCGGGTCCAGGCGCGGGAGCGCGCTGTCGTCGCGGACCACCAGGTCCACGCCCCGCTCGGCAGCGAGGCTGGTCTTGGCGATCAGCAGCGCGGCGACTGCCGGGTCCTCGACGTGCGCGAGGACGGCGTCGGAGATCTCCGCGCGGCGGCGGCTGAGAGTCCCGACGAGGCGGGACACCTCGTCGTACTCCCCCAGCTGCACCAGCCCGGAGATCGTGTGCAGCTGGTTGTGGAACTCGTGCGTCTGGGCGCGGAGCGTGTTGGTGATGGACTCGCGTGCGCTCAGCTCGCTCTGGAGCGAGAGCAGCTCGGTGCGGTCGCGCAGGGTGGTCACCGTGGCGACGCGGCGCCCGCGCTCGATCACGGGGTTGCGGTTCACGACGAGCACGCGGTCACCGAGCACCACGACGTGGTCGCGGATCTCGGCGTCGTCGGCGAGCAGGTCGTGGACGGCGGGGTCGAGCGCCAGGTCGTCCACGCGCCGGCCCTCGACGTCGTCGGCGAGGCCGATCAGCTCGCGCGCGCTGTCGCTCGCCATCGTCACCGTGCCGTCGTCCGCGACGGCGACGACACCCTCGCGGATGGAGTGGAGGAGGGCCTCGCGCTGGTCGGCGAGGGCGGCGATCGCGGCGGGCTCCAGGCCGCGCGTACGCCGCCGGATCAGCCGCGAGAGCAGGAAGGAACCGGCCGTCCCGAGGCCCAGCCCCAGCCCCGCGAAGGTCAGCAGGTCGGGCAGCACGCTGCGGGCGCGCTCGGCCCACGTCGGGTACTCCTGCGCGACCATGGCGATGCCGACCAGCTCGAGCCTCCGGTTGATGATCGGCACCTGCGCGGCGATCGACGGCGTACCGAAGTCGTCGACGTCGCCCGTCCACGGGCGCAGCTGCTGCACGGTGCTGCCGGCCAGGTCGATGGTGCGGTCACGCCCACCGAAGTCGCTGCTGACCAGGACCACGCCGTCGGGGTCGGCGAGGTAGACCCCGCTCGCCTGCACCTCGAAGCGCACCCGCTGCGTGACGGACGTGAGCGTCGACCGGTTGGCGTCGACCGCGTCGGTGCGGAACGAGAAGCGCACGATCTTGGTGTTGGCGAGCCGCTCGGCCTCCGCGCGCAGGCGCGCCCCGCGGGTGTCACGGAAGTCGGCGTCGCTCTGCTGCACCGACACCACGCTCGCGACGGCCACGACCGCGAGCAGCACCGTCAGCTGGAGCACGAGGAACTGCCCGGCGAGGGTCGCCGGACGCAGCCTCAGGCGTGACCACAAGTTCCAGAACCTCCATTGCTTGCGCAAGCGTGACGAGCACCACACGCAGTCTCCACCATCGTCCGGAGCGGTCACCCACCGCTCACGCACGGACCACCACAGTGACGACGACAGAAGGAGACCCATGATGCGTCCCCTCACCCGGCACGGGACGAGTCGCGGGGCCGCTCGAGCGGTCGCGGTCGTGGCAGCGCTGAGCGCCACGCTGCTGCTCGCCACCGGCTGCGGCGTGACCCGCGGGCCCCAGAGCAGCGACCTCACGATGCTGATCCCCAACAGCCCCGGCGGCGGCTACGACCAGACCGGCCGCGCCGCCATCGCGGTCATGGAGAACGACGACATCACGGGCGGCTCGTTCGAGGTGACCAACGTGATCGGCGCCGGCGGCTCGGTCGCGATGACCCGGCTGATGAACGCCGAGGGCGACGACCGCACGATGATGACCGCCGGGCTCGGCGTCGTGGGCTCGCTGTACTCGTTCGGCGCGCCCTACAAGCTCGACGACGCCACGCCGCTCGCGCAGCTCATCGAGGACCAGGAGGGCGTGCTCGTCCCGCCCGACTCGCCCTTCGAGACCATCGAGGACCTGGTCGAGGCCTGGCAGGCCGACCCGGGCTCGATCGTCGTCGGCGGCGGCTCCTCCCCCGGCGGCCCCGACCACCTGTTCCCCATGCAGCTCGCGTCGGCGGTCGACATCGACGCCCGCAACGTGCGCTACGTGCCGTACGACGGCGGCGGCCCGCTCACCAGCGCGCTGCTCGGCAGCAAGATCGACGTCGGGTTCTCCGGCGTCGGCGAGTTCACCGGGCAGCTGGCGTCCGGCGAGCTGCGCCTGCTCGCGGTGTCGGGCGAGGAGCGGCTCAAGGGCGAGGGCATCAGCCAGGCCCCGACCCTGACCGAGTCGGGCATCGACCTGGTCTTCACCAACTGGCGCGGCGTGCTCGCGCCCCCCGGCATCAGCGACGAGCGGCGCGCCGAGCTCATCGGGATGCTCGAGGAGATGCACGAGACCCCCGAGTGGCGCCAGGCGCTCGAGGACAACGGCTGGATCGACGAGTTCAAGACCGGCGACGAGTTCACGGCGTTCCTGCAGGAGCAGGACGAGCGCGTCGCCACCACCCTCGAGGAGCTGGACCTGCTGTGAGCACATCACTGGAAACCCCCGACACCCCCTCCCCGGCCGCGTCCGAGGCGTCGAGCCCCGACCGCGACATGGCGCAGCTCGGGCTCGCCGCGCTGCTCGTCGTCGTCGGTGTCTACACCCTCTACGACGCCTCGACGTTGCGCGTCGGCTTCGGCGACCCCGTCGGTCCCCGCCTGTTCCCCTACGTCATCGGGAGCGTCACGGTCGTGCTCGGGCTGCTGCTCGCGCTGGCGACGTTCCGCGGCAGCGTCCCGGAGGCCGAGGGCGGCGAGGACGTCGACCTGCGCCACCCCGCCGACTGGCTGACCGTCGCCAAGCTGGTCGGCGTGCTCCTGTTCACCGTGCTCACCATCTCGTTCCTGGGGTGGGCCGTGAGCGGTGCACTGCTCTTCGTCGGCTGCGCGTGGTCGCTGGGCAGCCGCACGCTCGTGCGCGACGTCATCGCCGGCGCCGTGCTGGCCGTGGCCAGCTGGTACTTCTTCCACGAGGGCCTGGGCGTCATCCTCCCGGCCGGGATCCTGGACGGGGTGCTCTGATGGACAACCTCAGCCTGCTGATGGGCGGCTTCGGGTCCGTCCTCACCCCCGAGAACCTCATGTACTGCGCCATCGGCGTGCTGCTCGGCACGTTCGTCGGCGTCCTGCCGGGCATCGGCCCCGCCATGGCGGTCGCACTGCTGCTGCCCGTGACCTACGGGCTCGACCCGGTCGCCGCGTTCATCATGTTCGCCGGCATCTACTACGGCGGCATGTACGGCGGCTCGACGACAGCCATCCTGCTCAACACCCCGGGCGAGTCGGCGTCGGTGATGACGGCCCTCGAGGGCAACCTGATGGCGCGGGCGGGACGGGCCGCGCAGGCCCTGGCGACCGCCGCCATCGGCTCGTTCATCGCCGGCACGATCGGCACCCTGCTCGTGGTCTTCTTCGCCCCGGCGCTGGCGTCCGTGGCCGTCGAGATCGGCGCGCCGTCCTACTTCGCCCTCATGGTGCTGGCCATGGTGTCGGTGACCAGCGTGCTCGGCGGATCGCCGCTGCGGGGCTTCATCGCACTCTTCATCGGGCTCACCATCGGCCTCGTCGGGCTGGACCTCAACACCGGCCAGCCCCGGCTGAGCTTCGACCAGCCGCTGCTCGCGGACCGGATCGACGTCGTGGTCGTCGCCGTCGGCATCTTCGCCCTCGGCGAGGCGCTGTGGGTCGCAGCCCACCTCCGCCGCAGCCCCGTCCGCGTCATCCCGGTCGGGCGACCCTGGATGAGCCGCGCGGACCTCAAGCGGTCGTGGGGCCCGTGGCTGCGCGGCACGGCGTACGGCTTCCCGTTCGGCGCGGTGCCGGCCGGCGGCGCGGAGATCCCGACGTTCATGTCCTACATCACCGAGAAGCGGATCGCCGCGCGCAAGGGCCAGGACGAGTTCGGCCGCGGCGCCATCGAGGGCGTCGCCGGACCGGAGGCAGCCAACAACGCCTCCGCCGCGGGCACGTTCGTCCCGCTGCTCGCCCTCGGCCTCCCGGTCACCGCGACCTCCGCGGTGATGCTGGCCGCGTTCCAGGGCTACGGCATCGAGCCCGGCCCCAGCCTGATGACGGACCAGCCCGACCTCGTGTGGGCGCTGCTCGCGAGCCTGCTGATCGGCAACGTGCTGCTGCTGGTGCTCAACCTGCCGCTCGCGCCGGTCTGGGCCAAGCTGCTCCGGATCCCCCGGCCGCAGCTGTACGCCGGGATCCTGTTCTTCGCCACGCTCGGCGCCTATGCCACCAACCTCCAGGCCTTCGACCTGTTCCTGCTGCTGCTGCTCGGTCTGCTCGGCCTGCTGATGCGCCGCTTCGCGCTGCCGGTGCTGCCGCTGATCCTCGGGGTCATCCTCGGCCCGCTGATGGAGCTCAAGCTGCGTGAGGCGATGGCCATCTCGGGCGGCGAGGTCGACGCGCTGTGGAGCGAGCCGCTCGCCGTGGTGATCTACGCGATCGTGCTCATCGCGATCGTGGCGCCGCTCGTGCTGCGCAGGATCCGCCCGGCGCCTGCCGCCGTGGCGGTCGAGGAGGGCCTGGCCGAGGACGCGACCCCGGACGCGACCGGAGATCTGGAAGAAGAGGAGAAGGTGCGATGACGACGATCGTGGTGGGCTGGACGCCCGACGAGTTCGGGGAGGCCGCGCTGGCGCGTGGCGTCGAGGAGGCGCGGCTGCGCGAGGGACGCGTCGTGGTGGTCAACGCCACCCGCGGTGACGCGCTCGTGGACGAGCGCTACGCCGACGAGGACCAGCTGGCGGCCCTCGCCGCGGAGCTCGGGGGCGCCGGCGTCGAGGTGGACGTACGCCGCTCGATGGGCGCCGACGTCGGCGACCAGGTGCTCGCGGTGGCCGAGGACGTCTCCGCCGACCTCGTGGTGATCGGACTGCGCCGCCGTTCGCCCGTCGGCAAGCTGCTGATGGGGAGCGTGGCGCAGCGCGTCCTGCTCGGCGCGGACTGCGCGGTCCTGGCGGTCAAGCCACCGCACTGAACGAACCCGCGAGTCAGGCGCGAGCCTGCGCCCGCCGGCGCTGCCACAGCACGAGCGCGACCGCGCTGCAGGTGAGGACGACGGCGACGGGGAGCACGATGCCTCCCACGCCGTCGTCCTCGCCTGCGTCCGAGGAGGTGGGTGCGGACGCCTCGTCCACCCCGGGCTCGGTGCCCGCACCCACCTGGAACTGGATCTCACCGGCCATCTCGTGGCCGTCGCCGGAGACGACGTCGTAGGTGAGGGTGTAGTCGCCGTCCTCGCCGGCCCACAGGGTCTGGTGGACCTCCATGCCGACGGCGGTCGGCTCGCCGTTGGTGACGCTGCCGTCGGGCCCGGTGACGGTGACCTCGTGCACCTCGCTGACGGGCCCGGTGAACGTCAGGATCGCCCGCGACGGCAGCGCCTCGAACACGCCGCCGTCCGAGGGGTCGGCCGACATCAGCTCGTCGTGCGCGGCCGCCGGGGCGACGGGCGCCCACCCGAGCAGCACCGAGCTCGCGGCGATCGCCACGGCTGCGGCTCCGCGTGGTCCTGACCGGGTGGGCATCGTCGGGCTCCTGTCAGGACTGCGTCGAGAAGGCCGCGTCGAACGCCGCCGACGGGGCGTCGAACGCGAGGCGGCGGACGAACTCGAGGGCCTCGGGGGCACCGACGAGACGGTCCATGCCGGCGTCCTCCCACTCCACGGAGATGGGGCCGTCGTAGCCGATCGTGTTGAGCATCCGGAACGACGCCTCCCACGGCACGTCGCCGTGGCCGGTGGACACGAAGTCCCAGCCGCGCCGGGGGTCGGCCCACGCGAGGTGCGAGCCCATCCGGCCGTTGCGGCCGTTGCCGACCTGCTTCTTCGCGTCCTTGCAGTCGACGTGGTAGATCCGGTCCTTGAAGTCCCAGAGGAAGCCGACCGGGTCGAGGTCCTGCCACACGAAGTGGGAGGGGTCCCAGTTGAGGCCGAAGGCCTCGCGGTGGCCGATGGCCTCCAGCGCGTCGACGGTCGTCCAGTAGTCGTAGGCGATCTCGGAGGGGTGCACCTCGTGGGCGAACTTCACGCCCTCGCTGTCGAAGACGTCGAGGATCGGGTTCCACCGGTCGGCGAAGTCCTGGTAGCCCGCGTCGACGAGGTCCTGTGAGGCCGGCGGGAACATCGCGACGTACTTCCAGATCGAGGAGCCCGTGAAGCCGACGACCACGTCGACGCCGAGCTTGCGCGCCGCCCGGGCGGTCATCTTCATCTCCTCGGCCGCACGCTGCCGCACGCCCTCGGCGTCACCGTCGCCCCAGATCTTGTCCGGGAGGATGCCGCGGTGGCGCTCGTCGATCGGGTCGTCGCAGACGGCCTGGCCCTTGAGGTGGTTGCTGATCGCGAACACCTGGAGGTCGTGCTTCTCGAGCATCTCGAGCTTGGCCGGGACGTAGGAGTCGTCCTCGACGGCGGCCCAGGGGTCGAAGTGGTCGCCCCAGCACGCCAGCTCGAGGCCGTCGTAGCCCCAGCCCGAGGCGAGTCGGCACACCTCCTCGAACGGCAGGTCGGCCCACTGGCCGGTGAACAGGGTGATCGGGCGGGTCATCGGTGCTCCTAGGTGTGTCGTGGGGTGGATGTGCTGCGGTGCTGCGGTGCTGCGGGGTGGAACGAGGTGGTGCGGGTGGGTCATGCTGGTGGGTGCGGCCGGCGCCGGAACGGAGCGCGCTGTCCCCGCGCCGGCCGCGTGGGAAACACCTGGCGGTGCCTCCCGGCGCCCCCAGGGGGACCCGTCCCCCGGCCGTGACGCAGGGCCGAACCTGCGTCACGGTCGGGTGCGACACCTCGCGGTGCCACGCGGCCGGGACCCGTCCGGGGACGGTCCTTCTCTCTCGTTGCGCCTACAGCTGCTTCTTGAGCGAGCGCGCCAGGCGCTTGAGAGCCCTCTTGGCCTCCTTGTCGTCGACCTTCGAGGCGAGCTTCGTGAAGCGCTTCAGGGCCTTGCGGGCCTCGCGCTCGTCGCCCAGCTTGTCGGCCTTCTTCACGGCCTTCAGCTCCTTGAGGAGCTTCGCGCCGAGCTTCTTGCCGATCGTGTCGTCGTCGTCGAGCCGCTTGACGAGCTTCTTGGCGCCGCCGTAGCTGGCGACCACCGTGAAGGTGATCGACTGCGACGCCTGGTTGCCCGCCTCGTCGGTGACGACGACATCGATGGTGTGCTTCCCGCTCTTCAGCGACAGTGCGTCGATCGTCGCGGGAGAGGTCACGACGGTGCCGTCGAGGCGCATGGTGCGCTCGCCGACGCCGGACGTGGCGTCCGTCGCCGTGACCGTGGCGGTGCGGACGGCGGCCGGGTCGAGCCTGGCCTTGTCCGCGATGCCGCTGATGGTGGCCACCGGGGCGGTGGCGTCCATCTTGATGGTGGTGGTGGCCACGGCCGAGGTCGTGCCCTTCGAGTCGGTCGCCCGGGCCTGGACCAGGGTGACGCCGTCGGTGGCGACCTTGAACGGCGCGGTGTACGCCGTCCAGGCACCGTTGCCGACGCGGTACTCCACCGTCAGCCCACCCGAGCCGCCGGCACCCGCGAGGGTGACGGTGACGGGGGCGGTGAACCAGTTGCTGCGACCGTTGGCCGCGCCAGGGGCGGTGGTGATCGCGACGGTGGGCTTGACCGTCGGGGTCGGGTCGTCCTTCTTCGGGACGACGACCTCGAACTCGCCGGTCGACTCGTTGCCCGCGGCGTCGGCGGCCGTGTAGGCCACCACGTGCGTGCCGGGAGCGGTGATCTCGAACGGACCGTCGTACTCGGTCTCGGCTCCCCCGTCGACCGTGTAGGTCAGCGAGGTCACCTCGACGTCGTCCGTGGCGTCCAGCACGACCGTGCCGGGACCGGTCAGGTCGAGGTCGACACAACCGATGATCGCGCCGCCGCGGTGCAGGGCCAGGATGCCGCCGTCGATGCGCGGCGCCCACGGGACCGTGGCCGTCGCGAAGGACGTGCCGTCGGCCTCGGCCTTGATCCTCGGGTCACCCGAGCCAGCGGACCAACCGGGGTTGGTGGGCCACAGCTCGTTCGGCGGGACACCGTCACCCGACGGGTCGTCGCGGTAGTGACCTGCGAAACCACCACACGTGGTGCCGACGTGGAGGTGGGACTCGTAGTCCTCCTCCGGGTCGAGACCCTCGAGCGACAGCTCCACCGTGGTGGTGTAGCCGTCGCCGGCGGCCTTCGAGACCATGGTGGCCTCTCCGGTGACGCCCGTGCTGGCCTGGTCGACCAGGTCACCGGCGTACGAGCCCAGGACCGTGGCACCGACCTTCGGGTCGGTCGTGTCAGCGGGCTGCCCCACCACGACCTCCGTCTGACCGGTGGACCGGTTGCCCGCCACGTCCGTGGCGCGGTAGCGCACGTCGTGGGTGCCGGGCTCGCTGATCTCGAGCGGCGTGGAGTAGGTCTTCCACGTCGTGTCGCCGTCGACCTGGTACTCGATGCTCGCGACGCCGGAGGCGGCGTCGGTGGCGGTCAGGGTGACCGTCTTGGTGCCGTCACCGGTGGTCGCGTGCGTCACGGCCGGGTTGACCGTGTCGATCTTGACCGACTGCGACTTGGTCGACTCCACGTTGCCGGCCGTGTCCTTGGAGCGGAACTCGACCAGCGTGGTGCCCTCACCCGGGACCGACACCGCGGCGGTGTACGGCGTCCAGGTGCCGCCGTCGATGCGGTACTCGGTCGAGGCGACGCCCGACCCGCCCGTCTCGTCGGTGGCCGCGAGGGTGAACGACGGCCGCGTGGTGTACCAGCCGGCGTTGCCGGTGGCAGCCGGGACGGTGATCGTCGTCGTCGGCGCCGTCGTGTCGACCGCAGGCTCGGAGCCGGGCTCGCACCCGTCGTCCGCGCCCATCGTGAACCAGCTGAAGGTCGACGTGATCCCTGCTCCACCCGCCTGGTTGGCGGCGGAGAGGAGGCCGATGCGCGGGTTGGTGAGGTCGGCGATGCTGTAGCCACCGGACATGTTCGTCCAGTTCTCGCCGTCGGTGCTGTAGCTGCCGAGGACCTGCTCACCGTCCTCGCTCGTCAGCCGCAGCCAGACCGTGCTCGGGAACGATGCTCCCAGGCCGGACGTGTTGGTCTCGACGGCGGAGCCCGTGGTCTCCCGCGCCGTCTGGATGATGTTGGACGCCGCGTTCGGGTCGGAGCTGCGTCCCTGGAAGACGTGCTTCAGGTAGTTGTCGTCGTCCCCGTAGATCAGCAGCCCCGCCGACTGGTACTGGCGGTTGATCGGCGCGGACACCTTGGTGGTGGCCACGAACGGGCCGTCGGGCAGGGTGCGGAGCACCAGGTCCCGGGCGGTGTTCGTGGTCTGGTAGAGGTCGGTCGCCTCCATCGGGATCTTCACCGAGCCGTTGGAGACCACGAGGTTCCCGCTGGGGCGCACGACGCTCCAGTCGGAGTTCAGCGCGGTCCCGTTGAAGTCCTCCACCACGCACGGCGGCTGGCACGGCGTGGCCGTGCTGTCCGGCGTGATCGTGAAGTAGTCGAACTTCGCGGTGAGGTTGTCCGCCGCACCGGCCGCGGTCGCACCCAGGGCCAGCAGGCCGACCTTGGGAGCGGTGATGCCGGTGAGGTCGCGAGCGGCGTTCGCAGCGGTGACGGGCGAGAAGGTGGCCCCGTCGCTGCTGTAGGACGCGGTGACGGCGTTGCCGTCGGTGCTCGTGAGGCGCAGCCACACGGTGTCGGGGAAGCTCGCGCCGAGGTTGGCGGAGTTGGTCTCCGAAGCCGTGGCGTTGACCTCCTTGGCGAACTGGATGACGTTGGCTGCCTTGCTGCCCGCCGCGGCCGTGGACCGGCCGGAGTAGACGAGCTTCAAGTAGTTGTTGTCGTCGCCGTAGATGATCAGACCGCCCTGCTGGTAGCCCTTGGTGGCGTTCAGCGTGACCTTGGTCGTGACCTCGAACGCCCCGCCGGGCAGGTCCTGGAGGACGATGTTCGGCGTGTTGTTGGTGGTCTGGTAGAGGTCGGAGTTGGTCAGCGGGATGTTGAGCGTCCCGTCGGCCACGGTCAGCGACTGGTTGACCCGCACGCTGCGGTTCCACCGGGTCGTGTCGAGCTCGTTGCCCACGAAGTCGTCGGAGCGACCACTGAAGCAGATGTTCTGCGCCGCAGTGACGTTCACCTCCAGCGTCTTGGTGGTCTTCGCACCACGGGCGTCGGTGACCGTCAGCGAGACGGTGTAGCGACCCGGGGTGGTGAAGGTCTTGCTCGGGTTGGCGGCCGTCGACGTCGTCGTGTCGCCGAAGCTCCACGCGTAGGTGAACGGCGCGTCACCGTCGGGGTCGCTGACCGTGCTCGTGAAGTCCACGGGCAGCGGGGCCGAACCCGACAGCTTGCTGGCGTTGATCGTGACCGCAGGAGGCGTGTTCTCCGTGACTCCCTTGCCGGCGAACTCGAGCCAGTTGACGTTGGCCCCACCGGTGGTGGCGACGACGTACAGCGGCTCGCTGGCGCTCGAGGCACCCGTGAAGTCGGTCTGGACGTTCTGCCACGTCTGGGCGCCACCGGTGTTGGGCACCGTCAGCGTCCCGATCGTGGTGCCCGTGGGCGAGCCCTGGCGGACGGCGAAGGCGGCGCCCGTCGTGGTCGAGGAGGCACGCATGGTCACACCGGTGATGTTGGTGAGGTTCATGACGTCCCAGCGGAACCAGTCGCCGGTCTCGACACCGGTCACGTTGAGACCGCCGTTGGTGTCCGTGGTCGTCTGCGTGATGACCCCGGGGCTGCCCGCGGTCTCCGAACCCGTACGACCGGTCTGGTCGTAGAACTCGGCCTCCTTCTTCTTGGTGTGCAGCACCGCACCGTCGATGCCCGTCAGCGGACCCGCCGCGCCGTTGCCGGAGTCGCGGTAGGTGGCGGTGACGGTGCCGAAGATGTTGGCGCCCGAGTGACCCGTGTCGCCCGGCAGCACGAAGCTGCCGCTGCAGCCCGTGTACTGCTCGTAGCCGTGCGAGTGCTGGTCGTGACCCAGTCCGGGCTGCACGACGACCTTGCTGCAGTCGATCGTGCCGTCCTCGGGGTCGGTGACCGTGACGGAGTACTTGATGGTGTCGCCGAACTCGAAGAAGCCACCGTTGAGCGGCAGCGTCAGGTCGACGGTCGGCGCGGTGTTGCCCGCGACGATGTCGATGTTGGTCGAGCCCGTCTTGCCGTTGGCGGCCGTCACCGTCAGGCGAGCGGTGTAGTTGCCCGCGGCCTGGTAGGTGAAGGACGCGGTCGGCGTGGTGGCGTCGACGGTGCCGTCGCTGGTGAAGTCCCAGGCGTACGTCAGGCCGGCGTTGGTGCCGGTGTCGCCGTCGAAGGACGTGCTGCCGTCGAAGCTGACGGTCAGCGGCGCCGGGCCCGACGTCTTGTTGGTCGTGGCGCGGGCGGTGGGAGCGCGCTCCCCCTCGACGTAGTCGATCCGGTAGACACCGGAGTCGGCGTTGTTGCCGTCGAAGCCGCTGCCCCACTCGATCATGTAGAGCGCACCGTCGGGTCCGAACTGCAGCGCGTGCGGACGACGCATCTGCAGGTTGGGCAGGAACCGGTTGATGTCGGTGTAGCCGGTGCCGCCGTCGTTCATCTGGACGGTGAAGAGCCGGCTGTTGTTCCAGTCGGCCCAGATCGCCTTCTCGTCGAAGTAGGCAGGCCACTTGCGGTCCGAGACCAGCTCCGGGTCGTAGTCGTAGGTGCCCGAGGTCATCGGCGCGCCGCTGGCCCCGATCTCCGGGGTGCCGGTGGTGTTGGCGTTGTTGCTCTGCCAGATCACCGCCGCCTTGGCCGGCGGCAGCTGGGTCAGGCCCGTGTTGTTGGGCGAGTCGTTGACAGGGGCGGCGCAGTTGAACGTCGCGCCCGCCGTGCTGCTGGCGAAGTTGTAGTCGTTGTACGGCGTGTTCGCGCCGACGCAGTACGGCCAGCCGTAGTTGCCCGGCTCGTCAAGGATGTTCCACTCCACGCGGCCGTTGGGTCCGCGGGTGGCGCTGGTGGAACCGGCGTCCGGACCGTAGTCGGCGACCAGGATGTTGTTGTTCTGGACGTCCAGGCCGATGCGGAACGGGTTGCGGAAGCCCATGGCGTAGATCTCGGGGCGGGTCTTCTGCTGGGTGTCGGCCGCCTCGTCGAAGAGGTTGCCGGCAGGGATGGTGTAGCCGCCGTCGGCCTTCGGCCGGATGCGCAGCACCTTGCCGTTGAGGTCGTTGGTGTTGCCCGACGTGCGCTGGGCGTCCCAGGCGCTGCGACCGGAACGCTCGTCGATCGGCGTGTAGCCGCCCGAGTCGAACGGGTTGGTGTTGTCACCCGTCGCGAGGTAGAGGTTGCCGTCGTTGTCGAACTCCATCGAACCACCGGCGTGGCAGCACTCGTTGCGCTGCACCGGGACGTCGAGGATCGTCACCGCGGACGACAGGTCCAGGGTGTTGCCGTTCATCGTGAACCGCGAGATCCGGTCGATCGCCGCCGTGCCCGAGGGCGCGTAGTAGAGGAACACGTGGTTGTTGGTGGCGAAGTCCGGGTCGAGGGCGATGCCCAGCAGGCCGAACTCCTGGCCCGTGTAGACCGGGATGGTGCCGGCGGTGACGACGCTGCCGTTGGGCAGGATGATCTTCACGGCACCGGCGCGGTCGATGTAGAACACCCGACCGTCCTCGGCGATGGCGAGCTCCATCGGGTTGGTGGTGTTCTCGTCCAGGGCGACCTTGGCGAAGCTGGGCTGCAGCGTCGCCTTGCAGTCCGACGGGACGACACCGGCGGCGGTCTGGATGCCGCCGAGGATGTGGCCGAGGAACTTGGCGTCGGAGAAGGACGCGACGGTGTGGCCCATGCCGGTGTACCAGCTGCGGCCGCCGTCGTAGTCCTGGCACCAGGCGATCGGGTGCTCCGCGCCCATCGCGCCGCCACCCGGGGCGTACGTGGTCTCGTCCATCGAGGCCAGCACGTGGATCTTGTTGCGGGCGGTGGCCGGGTTGGTCCGGAAGTTGTACCACTCGTCGGTGCGCTCCCAGCGCTTCGCGATGCCCGCGGTGGACGGGTGCGCCGGGTCCTCGACCTTGACGGTCGCGGTCGGGGTGCCGTTGGGGTGGTTGTTGAAGTAGGCGCCGACGAGCTGGCCGTACCAGGGCCAGTCGTACTCGGTGTCGGAGGCCGCGTGGATGCCGGCGTAGCCGCCGCCACCCTGGATGTAGCGCTCGAACGCCGCCTGCTGCGTGGCGTTGAGGACGTCACCGGTGGTGGACAGGAAGATGACGACCTCGTACTGCTCGAGGTTCGCGTCGGTGAACGCGTTGGCGTCCTCGGTCACCGTGACGTTGAAGTTGTTCTGGGTCGCGAGCTGCTGGATCGCGGTGGTCGCGGCACCGATGTTGTCGTGGCGGAAGGCCGCGGTCTTGGAGAAGAGGAGCGCGTCGAACTCGTCGGCGGCTGCGGCGGCGGAGGCGGCGGACTTCTCCTTGGCCGCGGTCCACGGCACGGCGTCCGCGAGGGGGGTGCTGGGGAGGTCCTTGGTGCTGTCGGCCTTGGTGGTGCCGGCCTTCTTGGTGTCGGCCTTGGAAGCGGCCTTCTCGGGGGTGAGGTCCGGCGCGACTGCGCCGGCCGGGGTGGCCGAGAGCGCGAGCGTGGCCCCGAGGGGCATCGCCACGATCATGGCCAAGGTGGAACCGAGTGCTGCGCGAGAACCCCCGCGCAGCCGCGTGATGAGTCTGTTCATCACGATCCCTTCTCTGGATGGACGTGCGCTCCATCGGTTCCGGGGCGGGTCCCCGGGCGTTCGGCCCCTTTTTCTGTGCGGTCATCTCCCGGCGGGTTCGGCCCCGCCGGGAGATGCAGGTCAGCGAGCTCCGAGCAGGTGCTCGAGCGCGAGCTGGTCGAGGGCCTCCAGGCCCACGCTGCGCGCGCCCAGGCCCTCGACGTCGTACGTCGCCGCGCGGAGGTCGGCGAGCGACTCCCCCTCGGCGAGGGTCGGCGTGCCCAGCGTGCCCACCTCGGCCGCCTCGAGCGCGGCGACGACGTCCGGGTCGGCCCGGAACGCCTGCACCCGCTCGCGCAGCATGAGGTAGTTGCGCATGCAGCCGCGGGCGGACTCCCACACGCCGTCCATGGCCTCGGCACGCGGCGGCTTGAAGTCGAAGTGGACGTAGCCGTCGTAGGCCTTGCCGGTGCCGGCGCCGAGCAGCGCGTCGACGGTCCAGAAGGCGCCGCGCAGGTTGCCCGCTCCGAAGCGGAGGTCCTGGTCGAAGCGCGGGCCGTGCTGGCCGTTGAGGTCGACGTGGAAGAGCTTGTCGTGCCACAGCGCCTGGCTGATGCCCTGGGCGAAGTTGAGGCCCGCCATCTCCTCGTGCCCGACCTCGGGGTTGAGGCCCACCATCGACGGGTCGTCGAGCTCGTTGATCAGCGCGATCGCGTGACCGATCGTGGGCAGCAGGATGTCGCCGCGCGGCTCGTTGGGCTTGGGCTCGAGGGCGAAGCGGATGTCGTAGCCCTGGTCCTTGACGTAGGCGCAGAGCAGGTCGAGGGCCTCCTTGTAGCGGTCCAGGGCCGCCTGCACGTCCTTGGCCGCGCCGTGCTCGGCGCCCTCGCGGCCGCCCCAGAGGACGAACGTCTTCGCGCCGAGGGAGGCGGCGAGGTCGACGTTGCGCAGCACCTTGGCCAGGGCGTACCGGCGCACGTCGCGGTTGTTGGCGGTGAGCGCGCCCTCCTTGAAGACGGGGGCGCTGAACAGGTTGGTGGTCACCATCTCCACGGCGAGGCCGGTCTCGGCGAGCGCCTTCTCGAACTTCTCGAGCACGCTGTCGCGCTGGTCCTCGTCGGGCAGCAGGTCGTCGTCGTGGAAGGTCACCGCGGCTGCGCCGAGCTCGGCGAGGCGGTAGGTCGCCTCCACCGGGTCGAGCAGGTCGCGGGTGCTGGGCCCGAACACGTCGGTGCCCTGCCAGCCCACGGTCCAGAGGCCGAACGAGAACTTGTCCTCGGGGGTGGGTGTGTAGTCGGTCATGCGGGGATCTCCTGCCACGTGTCGGTGTCACTGCTGGTCTCGACCGCGGCCAGGACGCGCTGCACCTGGAGTCCGTCGGCAAAGGATGGGGTGGGGTCGGTGCCGGCCGCGATGTCGCGGACCAGGTCGACCACCTGGTGGGTGAAGCCGTGCTCGTAGCCGATGACGTGCCCCGCGGGCCACCAGGCGGCCACGTAGGGGTGCTGCGGCTCGGTCACGAGGATGCGGCGGAAGCCGGCGGTGCCGGCGTCCTCGGTGCCGTCGAAGAAGTGGAGGACGTTCATGTCCTCGAAGTCGAACGCCAGGCTGCCGCGCGAGCCGTTGATCTCGATCCGGATGGCGTTCTTGCGGCCGTTGGCGAAGCGGGTCGCCTCGAAGACGCCCATCGCCCCGCTGCGGAAGTCGGCGAGGAACGTGGCGGCGTCGTCGACGGTCACCTTGCCCGTCCCGGACCCGGCCGTGCCCGACAGCCCGGAGTGCTCGCTCGGCTGCGGGCGCTCCTCGACGAAGGTGCGCAGGCGCCCGGAGACGCGGCTGATGGTGTCGCCGGTGATGAACTGGGCGATGTCGATGATGTGGGCGCCGATGTCGCCCAGCGAGCCGGAGCCTGCCTTGTCCTTCTCGAGGCGCCACGACAGCGGCGCCTCCGGGTCGACGATCCAGTCCTGCAGGTACTGCGCGCGGACGTGGTGGATGGTCCCGAGCCGGCCGTCCGCGACGAGCTGGCGGGCGAAGGAGATGGCCGGCACGCGCCGGTAGGTGAAGCCGACCATGGCGCGTACGCCACCTGCCGCGGCCTTCTCGGCGGCGAGGGTCATGGCCTCGGCCTCCTCGACGCTGTTGGCCAGGGGCTTCTCGCACAGGACGTGCTTGCCGGCCTCGAGGGCGGCGATGACGATCTCGGCGTGGGTGTGGCCGGGGGTGCAGACGTCGACCAGGTCGATGTCGTCGCGGTCGACGAGCGCCTGCCAGCTGGTCTCGGTGGAGTCCCAGCCGAGCCGCTCGGCGGCGGCCTGCACACCCTGGGCGTCGCGGCCGGCCACGGCCGTCATCCGCGGTCGCAGCGGGAGGTCGAAGAAGCGGGGGGCGGTGCGCCAGGCGTGCGAGTGGGCAGCGCCCATGAAGGCGTAGCCGACCATGCCGACGGACAGGACTCCGTCGCCGGCGGGTGAGTCGGGAGTGGCGGTCATCGGACCTCCTCGTTCGGGGTGGAAGAGCGGCGCACGAGCGTGTCGGGGCGCGGTCGGCCCGCGGCGGCTCCCTCTCGGGAGCCGCCGCCGGCCGTCACGCGTCTGTCAGGACTCGAAGGCCGAGTCGATGTACTGGTCGACGTTCTCGGACGTGACCACGGGGGCGAAGAGCTGCACGGTGCGGGGCACCTCGACCTCGACCAGGTCGCTCATCGCCTTCGACTGCACGAGCAGACGGGCGAGCTTGACGCCGTCGGCGCCCTGCGTGGACGGGTAGATGACGGTGGCCTTGAGCACGCCGCTGTCCTCCTGGATGGCCCGCATGGCGTTGGCCGAGCCGGCGCCACCGATCATCGTGAACTCGTCACGGCCCGCGTTCTCGATCGCGGCGAGGACGCCGACACCCTGGTCGTCGTCGTGGTTCCACAGGAAGTCGATCTTCTTCTCGGCCTGCAGCAGGTTGGCCGCGACCTCCTCGCCGCTCTCGACGGTGAACTCGGCGGCCTGGCGGGCGTCGACGTCGAGACCGCACTCGCCGAGCGCGTCCTCGAAGCCCTGGCTGCGGTCCTGGGTCAGGGGCAGCGAGTCGATGCCGGCGATCTCGGCGACGACGACGTCCTCGTTGCCTCCGGCCTGCTCGCAGACGTACTGGCCGGCCGAGACGCCCATGCCGTAGTTGTCACCGAGCACGGTGACGCGTGCGGCGTTGGGGTCGTCGAACTCGCGGTCGACGTTGATGACCGGGATGCCGGCCTCCATCGCCTTGAGCGCGACCGGCGTCATCGCGGCGCCGTCGAAGGGAAGGAGCACGATGGCGTCGACCTTGTCGTTGATGAAGGTCTCGACCTGGCTGATCTGCAGGTTGACGTCGTTGGTGCCCTCGGCCACCTGCAGGTCGATGTCCGGGTACTCCTCGGCGAGGTCGCGGACGTTGTTGGTGATGGCGGCCATCCAGCCGTGGTCCGCAGCGGGAGCCGAGAAGCCGATGGTGACCTGGTCACCCTCCTCGTCGTTGCTGCCGGCCGCGGCCGCCGGGGCGCTGTCCGAGCCGTTGTCGTCGTCGTTCGCCGCGTCCTCGGCGCTGCCCGTGCAGGCCGCGAGGGTGAGGACGGCGACCGATCCGACCAGGAGGCCGGTGAGGCGGCGGCCCTGCTGCCGTCCGAAGGGGGTGCGCAGTCGCATGGGTCGTGCTCCTTGTTCTTCTGGGTTCATCCGGGTGGGTGCGGTGCGAGCCGGCCCCCGGGGGCGTCCCTGGGTGGTCCGACGTGGTGGTGCGGGTGGTGCGGTGGTGCGTTGTTCCGAGCTGGGGGCGCGGCCTAGGTGGAGGTCGCGTTGCGTGCCAGGCGCTGCTGGAGCAGCACGGCGACGACGATGATCAGGCCCTTCGCGACCGCCTGGGTCGAGGTGTCCTGGTTGTTGAGGGTGAAGACGTTGCCGAGCGTGGCGAAGATGAGCACGCCGACGACGGTGCCGACGATGGTGCCGCGACCACCGGTGAGCAGGGTGCCGCCGATCACGACGGCGGCGATGGCGTCGAGCTCCCACATGTAGCCGTGGGTGGAGCTTCCCGTCGTCGTGCGGCTGATGAGCATGAGGGCCGCGAGGCCGCAGCAGACGCCGACCAGGACGTAGAGCATCACGGTGTGGCGGTTGACGTTGATGCCGGCCAGGCGCGCGGCCTCGGGGTTGCCGCCGACGGCGAGGGTGCGGCGCCCGAACGTCGTGCGGTTGAGGAGGACCCAGCCGCCGAGAGACACGAGGGCGAAGATGATGACGAGGAGCGGCACACCGAGGACGTCGGCGCCGAAGAAGTCCTTGAACCCGTCGACGGTGACGATCTGCGTGCGGCGCTCGGAGATGATCTCGGCGAGGCCGCGCGCCGCCGCCAGCATGGCGAGCGTCGTGATGAAGGGGACGACCTTGCCGTAGGCGATCACCAGGCCGTTGACCAGCCCGGCTCCCGCGCCGACCGCCAGGGCGGCGAACACCATGATCGTCCAGTGCGTGTCGGTCGCCATGGTCTGGGTGGCGAAGGTCGTCGCCCACACCGAGCAGAGGGCCACGAGCGCGCCGACCGAGAGGTCGATGCCGCCGCCGGTGATCACGAAGGTCATCCCGATGGCGACCACGCCGAGGGCGGAGGCGAACCTCAGCACCGTCAGGATGTTGTCGATGCTGGCGAACCGGTCGCCCGCGGTGACCACGCCGGCGGCGCAGATCAGCAGCAGGGCCAGGACCAGGCCCAGGTTGCGCCCGAACGGGCCGCTCATCAGGCCCCCGCTGCTCGGGGACTCGGCCCCGGCGCGCTCCACCGTGATCGTCTCGCGGGTGGGGGTGACGGGGTTCTGGACCTCCCCGACGTCGGGGACGTGCTCGGCACCTCGGCTCGTGCTCTGCTCGCTCATGCGACCTTTCCTTCCATGACCAGGTCGAGGACCCGGGACTCATCGATGTCCGACGACGGACCAACGTGTACGACACGGCCCTCGCGGACCACGAGGACCCGGTCCGCGAGCCCGAGCACCTCCTCCACCTCGCTCGACACCACGACCACGGCGACACCGGAGTCGGCGAGCGAGCGGACGAGGGCGTAGATCTCGGCGCGAGCGCCGACGTCCACCCCTCGGGTCGGCTCGTCGAGCAGCAGCACCCGGCACTCCCGGAGCAGCCACCTGGCGAGCACGACCTTCTGCTGGTTGCCGCCCGACAGGAGGCGCACGAGGCGATCCACCCCTGCCGGACGGACGTCGAGGGACTCCGTCAGCTCGGTGGAGCGCTTGCGCTCGGCACGGCTGTCGAGGAGCCCGAGCCGGCTGAAGCGGCTCATGGAGGAGACGGTGATGTTGCTGTAGACGGCCTGGTCGAGCAGCAGCCCCTGGGACTTGCGCTCCTCGGGGCACAGGCCCATCCCGGCCTTGACGGCGGCGGGCACCGAGCCGCGGCGCAGCTCCTTGCCATTGACGCGCACAGTGCCGGCGGTGGCGCGGCGGGCCCCGTAGAGCGTCTCGATGATCTCGGAGCGACCGGCCCCGACCAGGCCGGCCAGCCCGACGATCTCGCCGGCGCGCACCTGGAGGTCCACGTCGGAGAAGACACCGGCCAGCGACAGGCCGGAGACGTCGAGGACGGGCTCCGCGTCGGCGGGCACGGCCTCGCCCCGGGGCGGGAAGACGTACTCGATCGAGCGGCCGGTCATCAGCTTGATCAGCTCGCTCGTCGGCGTCTGGTCGACGGCGAGGCCGGTGGCGACGGTGCTGCCGTCCTTGAGGACCGTGATCCGGTCGCCGATCTGGCGGATCTCCTCGAGGCGGTGGGAGATGTAGACGATGGCCACGCCCTCGGAGGTGAGGTCGCGGATCACCCGGAAGAGGTTGTCGACCTCGCCCTGGTCGAGCACGGCGGACGGCTCGTCGAGGATCAGCAGGCGCGTGTCCTGCGACAGCGCGCGGGCCATGCTCACGATCTGCTGGGCCGCGGGCGAGAGCCGACCGACCGACCGCGTGGGCTGGATCTCGCTGTGCCCGAGACGGGCGAGCAGCTCGCGGGTGCGGCGGATGGTCTCGCTCCGCTGGCTGAACCCACCGCGGCTGAGCTCGTGGCCCAGGAAGATGTTCTCGGCGACGCTGAGGTCGTCGACCAGGTCGAGCTCCTGGTAGATCGTGGAGATGCCGAGGTCCATCGACGCCTGCGGGGTGGTCAGCGCGACGGGCTCGCCCTCCCACAGGATCTCGCCCTCGTCGGGCTGGTAGCTCGCGGAGAGCACCTTGATGAGCGTGGACTTCCCGGCGCCGTTCTGGCCCAGCAGGCAGTGCACCTCGCCGGCGCGCACCTCCAGCTCCACGCCACCGAGGGCGAGGACGCCGGGGAACCGCTTGACGATGCCGCGCATCGTGAGCAGTGGGGAGTCGGTCATGACAGCACCTCCAGGGCGTGGTCCGCGCGCGGCACCAGGGTCGGGTCGTCGTAGACGTGGTCGATGGCGACCGTGGCGGCGCCGTGCACCGCCGCGGAGAAGCCGAGGGTGGACAGGCCGATGCGGGTGCCGCCGGCGTCCGGGGCGAGCACGCCGGCGGCGAGCTCGGCCTCGACCTCGTCGTGGATCCACTCGCCGATCTCACCGAGGTAGCCGGAGAGCACGATCATGCCGGGGTTGAGGACGTTGGTGAGGATCGCGGCACCGACACCGACCCAGCGGCCGATCTCGCGCAGGGCGACCAGGGTCGGCTCGTCACCGGCGGCGGCGCGCCGGGCGATCTCCTCGACCTTGCCCTCGAGGTCGAGGACCGGGGAGCGGAGCAGGTCGTCCTCGCTCGCCGCGGCGAGCTCGATGAGGCGGCTGAGGCCGATGACGGTCTCCCAGCAGCCGGTGCGGCCGCAGCCGCAGCGCGAACCGTCGCGGTCGACGACCATGTGGCCGAACTCGCCGGCGTAGCCGCGGCGGCCGGGGAACGGGCGGCCGTCGGCGACGATGCCGCCGCCGATGCCGACCTCGCCGTGCAGGACCAGGATGTCGCGGCGCTCGGGGTCGCCGGGGGTGGCCTCGGCCACGGCGGCGAGGTTGGCCTCGTTGTCGACGTCGAGGAGGTAGGCCGGGTCCGCGAGCCGGCTGCGCAGCATGGCGGCCAGCGAGACGTCCTGCCAGCCGAGGTTGGCGGCGACCGAGACGGTGCCGCGGGCGTGGTCGACCAGCCCGGCGACCCCGACGACCGCGGAGACCGGGGTGGCACCGAAGGCGGCGAGGTCGGCGAGCGTGCCCTCGACCAGCTCGACGAGCCGGTCGATCACGGCCGCGGGCTCGAGCCCGCGGGTGTCGATCGAGGTGCGCCGCTCGCTCACGACGACGCCGGCCAGGTCGACGGCCCGGGTGGAGACGTGGTGGACGTTGATCTCGGCACCGAGGCCGTACGCCCCCGCGCCGTCGATCTCGACGATCGTGCCGGGTCGACCGACGGCTCCGCGCTCGGCGCTGCCCTCGCGGACCAGGCCGCGCTCGAGGAGCTCGCCGACCAGGCTGGAGACGGTCGCCTTGTTGAGGCCGAGGTCCGAGGCGAGGCGGGCCCGCGAGCGCGGGCCGTCCTCGCGGAGGCTGCGCAGGAGCAGCGACAGGTTGGCGCGACGCACGGTGCCCTGGTCAGCGCCACCGCTGCCAGTGGCCGCCCAGCCGTCCCGTACCTGCGACATCGAGTGCTCCTTGGTGGCGACGGTGTGACGATCGCCACGACTTAGTTTGATGGACCGCCAAACTAAGTCGGTGACGCGCGTCACGTCAAGGAGGTTCTTGGGAGATTCTCAGGTGGTCTTGTCCAGGTGCTTCTCGCGGCCCTCGGCGTAGCGTGCGCGGATCGCCGGCACGGCCCGCGGAGCGACGTGCTCGGTGCCCTCGCGGTCCCACTTCGGCGGTGCCTCGGAGCCCGAGGCGGCCCACGCGGCCTGGCGCGCGGCGCCGTCCGCGACGTACTCCCCCGGCGGCGGCACGGCCACCGGGACGCCGAGGACCTCGGCGGCCACGGTGCGGACCGCCTCCGAGGCGGCGGCACCGCCCACGAGCACCGCCCGCTCCGGACGTACGCCGGTGGCGACGATGGCGTCGAGGCCGTCGGCGAGGCTGCACATCAGCCCCTCGACCGCGGCGCGCGCGAGCATCGGGCGGGTCGCCGTGGCGAGGCTGATGCCGTGCAGCGACCCGGTGGCGTCGGGGCGGTTGGGGGTCCGCTCGCCCTCGAGGTAGGGCACCAGCACCAGTCCCCCGGCGCCGCTCGGCGCCTCCAGGGCGAGGGCGGAGAGCGCCTCGTGGTCGACGCCGAGCAGGCGGGCCGTCGCGTCCAGCACCCGGGCGCCGTTGAGGGTCGCCACGAGCGGTAGGAACAGCCCCGTCGCGTCGGCGAAGCCGGCGACCGAGCCGGTCGGGTCGACCGGCGGCACGGGCGTCACCGCCGTGACGACGCCGGAGGTGCCGATCGAGACGACGACGTCGCCCTCGCGCGCGCCCAGGCCCAGTGCCGCTCCGGCGTTGTCGCCCGCCCCGGCGCCGAGCAGGATGCCTGTCGGGGTCGTCCCGGCGACCGCGCCGGGGGCCACGACGCGGGGCAGCCGCGGCACCGAGCCGAAGGCCCGCTCGAGCAGGTCGGTCCGGTAGTCGCCGGTGGCTGCCGACCAGTAGCCCGTGCCGCTGGCGTCGCTCCGGTCGGTGGTCAGGTCGCCCAGGTCGGTGCTGCCCGAGAGCTTCCAGGTCAGCCAGTCGTGCGGCAGGCACACCGCCGCGGTCCGCGCAGCGTGGTCCGGCTCGTGCTCGGCGAGCCAGCGCAGCTTGGTGATCGTGAACGACGCGACCGGCACGACCCCGACGGCCTCGGCCCAGGCGCGGCCGCCCTCCTCGGGGCCGCCGAGCTCGTCGACCAGGTCGCGCGCCGCGCCCGCTGACCGCGTGTCGTTCCACAGCAGCGCCGGGCGTACGACCTCGCCGTCCGCGTCGAGGCAGACCATGCCGTGCTGCTGCCCGCCGACGCTGACGGCGGCGACGTCGTCGAGCCCGCCGGCGTCGGCGACGGCCTCCTGGAGCGCCGCCCACCAGTGGTCGGGGTGCACCTCCGTGCCGGCCGGGTGGGACGCGCGCCCCTGACGCACGAGCGCACCGGTGGCGGCGTCGCGGACGACGACCTTGCAGGACTGGGTGGAGGAGTCGATGCCGGCGACGAGCCGGGGGCCGTGGGTCATGGGCGCGGATGCTAGCCCACGCCTCGTGGCGGGCCGGGAAATGGCGAAGGGCCCGGTCCGAGGACCGGGCCCTTCCATGCGTGGTACCCCCGACCGGATTTGAACCGGCGTTACCGCCGTGAGAGGGCGACGTCCTAGGCCGCTAGACGACGGGGG
Organism: Nocardioides cavernae; assembly: GCF_013410035.1. GTDB lineage: Bacteria > Actinomycetota > Actinomycetes > Propionibacteriales > Nocardioidaceae > Nocardioides > Nocardioides cavernae_A. The sequence goes on from NZ_JACCBW010000001.1 coordinate 97,987, forward strand.
CTTGCATGTGCTGCTCGAGGAGCAGCGAGCGAAACTCTATCGAACGATGGAGTGCCGCTCCAAATCCTGGCTCTGTGAGCCGGGACTCGCTGGGGTACTAGGACTCGAACCTAGAACAACTGAACCAGAATCAGCCGTGTTGCCAATTACACCATACCCCATGGGGGTATCGGATCGGTGTCCGACCACCCACGCGGTCCCGTCCGGCGCACCTTCCGGAACCGACCCCGAACGTTACACGCGCGGGGGCGGGGCGGCCAAAACGGGGTCCCCCGACGGCGGTGGCACCGCTCCCCCGACCGGTGGTCCCTCGTCGACGAGGCCCATGGCCCTGGCGACCCACGTCGCGAGGGCGAGGTAGACCAACGACTGCGTGAGCGTCGAGAGGATCATCCACCAGCTGCTGCCCCCCTCGGCGTTGAGCGCGGTCGTGAGGTCGCCGAAGGCGAGCGCGAGCCCGAAGGCCAGGAAGTTGTTGAGCACGTGCATCGCGATCGGCGCCTCGAGGCCACCGGTCCTGATCACGAGGATGCCGGCCATCACGCCGAACGCGAACCGGTCGAAGAAGACCGGCCAGTCCTGTGAGAGCCCGTGGAACAGCGCGAAGATCAGCGCCGGGCCGAGGACCGCCAGCGCCTGCGACGCGCGTCGCGCCCACACGAGCGACCCGAACGCCTGGGTGAGGTAGCCGCGGAAGAGGTACTCCTCACCTGCGGCCTGCAACGGGGTCAGCAGGAGGATGACGACCAGGAAGTCACGGGTCCGGGTGGTGAAGTCGTTGACCGCCCCGACCGGTGCGCCCTCCGCCGCCGAGATCGGCAGGACCAGGCTCACCAGGAGCGACGCCAGGAGCGCGACGACGGACAGCCCGAGGCAGACGAGGAGGTAGCGCCAGCGCAGCCGCGGTGCGACCGAGGAGACCCAGCGGGGCTTGAGCCTGTGCAGCCACCACGTCACCAGGAACGTCAGCGGGATGGCCGCGGCGATGATGAGGTTGAGCAGCGCCAGGCCGGTCGGCGTGGCCTCCGTGGTCACGTCGAGCACCGACGATGCCTGGTCGAGGGAGTCGCCGAGGGCCATCAGCACGGCGACCGCGACGGCCCCCGCGACCAGTGGCACGAGCGCGAACACGAGCAGCAGGAGCAGCACCGCGCCCACGAGCGAACGCCAGACTCCCGGCCTCCCGACACGGTGCAGCTGGTGGTACTGCGGCCGGAAGGCCGGGTCCAGGGGTGTCGCCATGGCTCAGTCGGACCCTGCGGCGCCGGAGGCCTCGGACATCGCGTCGTGCAGCCTCGTCATCGAGCGGTCGCGGCCGAGCAGCTCCATCGACTCGAAGAGCGGGGGGCTGACCCGGCGCCCCGTGACGGCGATCCGCACCGGGCCGAAGGCGACCCGCGGCTTGAGCCCGAGGCGCTCGACGAGGGCGACGCGCAGCGCCTCCTCGATGGCCGCGGTGCTCCAGGTGTCGATTCCGGCCAGGGCGTCGTACGCCGCCTTCACGACGTCCTTGCCGGGCCCGTCGAGCTCCTCGTGCCGGACGAAGTCGGCCTCGTCGACGAAGAGGAAGCCGAGCATGGTCGAGGCCTCGGTGAGCTTGTTGATCCGCTCGCCGACGAGCGGCATCGCGAGCTCGAGCATCTGCGCGTCCGCGTCGCTGACCGGGTCTGCGACGACTCCGTCGGCCTTGAGGAACGGCAGCACCCGGTGGGTGATCTCGTCGAGCGGGAGCAGCCGCATCTGTGAGGTGTTGATGGCGTCGGCCTTCTTGAGGTCGAAGCGCGCGGGGTTGGGGTTGACGTCGTCGATGTCGAACGCCTCGACCATCTCCGCCATGGAGAAGACGTCGCGGTCGCCGGAGATCGCCCAGCCCAGCAGGGCGAGGTAGTTGAGCAGCCCCTCCGGGATGAAGCCCTGCTCGCGGTAGGCCAGGGCGTGCGCCTCGGGGTCGCGCTTCGAGAGCTTCTTGTTGCCCTGCCCCATGACGTAGGGCAGGTGGCCGTAGACCGGCACCGACGTCGCGATGCCGAGCTCGACCAGCGCCTCGAAGAGGGCGAGCTGACGGGGCGTGCTGGAGAGGAGGTCCTCGCCGCGCAGGACGTGGGTGATCTCCATCATCGCGTCGTCGACCGGGTTGACGAGGGTGTAGAGCGGATCGCCGTTGGCGCGGGAGAGCGCGTAGTCCGGGACGTTCTCGGTCTCGAAGGTGATCTCGCCGCGGACCGCGTCGTTCCACGTGATCGAGCCCTCGGGCATGCGGAACCGGACGATCGGCTGCCGGCCCTCGGCCTCGAAGGCGGCACGCTGCTCCGCGGACAGGTCGCGGCAGAAGCCGTCGTAGCCCTGCGCCTTGGAGCCCGAGGCCTTGCGGCGCGCCTCGACCTCGTCGTTGCGGCAGAAGCAGTCGTAGGTGTACGACGACGCGCTGAGGTGGGAGAGGACGTCGCGGTAGATGTCGCCGCGCTCGCTCTGCAGGTAGGGGCCGTGCGGACCGCCGACCTCGATGCCCTCGTCCCAGTCGAGGCCGAGCCAGCGCCACAGCTCGAGGATCGCGTCGTAGGACTCCTGCGTGCTGCGCTCCCTGTCGGTGTCCTCCATCCGGAAGACGATCTGCCCACCGTGGTGGCGTGCGAAGGCCCAGTTGAACAGGGCCGTGCGGACCAGGCCGACGTGCGGCGACCCCGTCGGCGAGGGGCAGAAACGGACGCGTACGGGCGTGCTCATCGGGGGCTCTCTCCAGCTCGGCGTGCAACGGGGTTGGTCAGGGCGCCGATGCCGACGATCGAGATCTCGACCTCGTCACCGACCTCCATCGGCCCGACACCCTCGGGGGTGCCGGTGAGGATGACGTCGCCAGGCAGGAGCGTCATCACCGAGGAGACGTGCGCGACGAGGGTCGGCACGTCGAAGATCATGTCGGCGGTGGAGCCGTCCTGGACGAGGTCGCCGTTGAGGTAGGTCTGCACCTGACGACCGTCGTTGAACGCCTGCGGGTCCAGGTCGGTCTCGATCCACGGGCCCAGCGGGCAGAAGGAGTCGAAGCCCTTGGCGCGGGTGAACTGCACGTCGGAGCGCTGCAGGTCGCGGGCGGTCACGTCGTTGGCGATCGTGTAGCCGAAGATCACGTCGGTGGCCTGCTCCGCCGGGACGTCGCGGCAGATGCGGCCGATCACGACCGCGAGCTCGCCCTCGTACTGGAGGTCGCTGGTCTGCGCGGGGTAGAAGATCGGGTCGCCCGGCCCGACGACGGTCGTGTTGGGCTTGAGGAACATCAGCGGCTCGGCGGGCACGTCGTTGCCGAGCTCGGCGGCGTGGGCGGCGTAGTTGCGCCCGATCCCGACGACCTTGCTGCGCGGGATGATGGGGGCCAGGAGCCGGACGTCGGCGAGGCGGTGCTGCTCCTCGAGCAGCTTGATCCCGACGTAGAGCGGGTCGCCCGTCAGGGCGACGACCACGGAGTCCTCGGCGGGCTGGCCGAACTCGTCGACCTCACCGGTGACGACGCCGAAGCGGGGCTCCTCCCCCGTGCTGAACCGACAGATGCGCATGGGTCGACCCTATCGAGACCGCCCACCCCGACACCTACTGCCCGGATGCACGCCTCAGGGCCGCGAGGCTGGCGGCGACGTCGTCGACCGTGGTCGACCAGTTGCTCACGCTCACCCGCAGGACGGCGCGTCCGTGCCAGCGCGAGCCCGTCGTCCACGCCGTGCCCTCGGCCAGCATGGCGTCGACGACCCCGCGGGTGCGGTCGTCGTCGCCGAAGGCCGTGCAGACCTGGGTGAAGACGACGTCGTTGAGCACCTCGGCTCCCTCGATCGCGGCGATCCCCTCCGCGAAGGCCGCAGCGTGGTCGCAGAACCCGTCCACCAGGTCGGCGACCCCGTCGCGACCGAGCGAGCGCAGCACGGCCCACACGGGGAACGCCCGGCCGCGCCGGCTGATCTCGGGCACCTTGTCCAGGGGCTCGCCCGCCTCGCTGAGGATCAGGTAGTCGCCGTGCATGCCCATCGCGGCCCGCAGCGCGGCGCGGTCGCGCACGATCGCGAGCCCGCAGTCGTAGGGCACGTTGAGGGTCTTGTGCGCGTCGGTCGCCCACGAGTCGGCCTGCTCGGCTCCGGCCACCAGGTGGCGGCGGCGCGGTGAGGCGCCCGCGAAGAGCCCGAAGGCTCCGTCGACGTGCACCCATGCCCCCGCGTCGTGGGCGGCGGCGACGGCCTCCTCGAACGGGTCGAACGCACCCGAGTGCACGTTGCCGGCCTGGAGGCACACGATCGTCGGGCGGCCGTCGCCGGCATCCAGGGCGGCGGCGAGCGCAGCCGGCTCGATGCGTCCCTGGTCGTCCGCGGCGACGGGCTCCGGGGCGCCGAGGCCGAGGTAGCGCAGCGCGAGGTCGATCGTGTCGTGGCGCTCGGCACCGACCAGGACGCGTACGCCCGGCGACCCGGCGAGACCGCGCTCGGCGACGTCCCAGCCGGCGCGTCGCAGCACGTCGTCACGGGCGGCCGCGAGACAGGTGAAGTTGGCCATCGTGCCGCCGGTGACGAAGCCGACCGCGCTGCCGGCCGGGAGCCCGAGCAGGTCGACGACCCAGGCCTCGGTGACCTCCTCGACCGCCGTGTGCGCCGGGGTCAGCATCCGGAGGCCGGTGTTCTGGTCCCAGCTGCTGACGAGCCAGTCGACGGCGAGGGCGGCAGGGTGCGTGCCGCCGATCACGAAGCCGAAGAACCTGCCGCTCGGCATCGCGGTCAGTCCCGGCTCGCAGGCCGCCGCGAGCTCGTCGACGACGTCGGCGGGCGGGATCGGGCCGTCCTGCAGGTCGCGCCCCAGCCGGGCGAGCACCTCCTCGGTGTCCGCCCGGGGCGGCACCGGTCGGCCGTCGAGCGAGGCGAGCCACCCGACCGCGTGCTCGTGGGCACGGTCGAGGCCCGAGGTCCGGTCCATGGGGGCAGTGTCCTCCCCGACGGGCCCCCGGTCGAGGGGTCGTCGAGTCGGTCCGGACCAGCTCGCCGCCGTACGGTGACGCCGTGCAGGTGCTGTCGGGACCCGAGTGGCGGGCGCGGGCGGAGGCCCACGCCGCCCGCGTCGACGACGCCGTCGCGCCGCACCTCGCGCGCCGCGCCGGCCAGGTGAAGCACCCCGTCCACGACTTCCTCTTCACCTACTACTCCCAGCGGCCTGCCCAGCTGCGCCGCTGGCACCCCGGGTTCGGGGTCGCGCTCGAGGACGCCGACGAGTACGCCGTGCTCAAGGGGTACGACGGCGACCCGGCGGCGGTGAGCGCGGCGTACGTCGGGTCGCAGCGCCCGCTGCTCGAGCGGCTCCACGCGCTGCTGTCCGCGACGGCCGCGCGGGCACCCCAGCTCGGTTGCTTCGGCCTGCACGAGTGGGCGATGGTGCACCGCTCGGCCGAGCACGGGACACGCCACGACTGGCCCCTGCGGCTCGGCCAGGAGGGCACCGACGCCGTCGTCGAGTCGCACCGGATCGGTTGCTCGCACTTCGACGCGTTCCGCTTCTTCACCCCCTCCGCCCGTCCGCTCAACACGCTGCAGCCGGGGCGCGACGACCGGCCCGACTTCGAGCAACCGGGCTGCCTCCACGCCGGGATGGACCTCTACAAGCACGCCTTCCGGCTGACGCCGATGGTCCCGAGCGACCTGGTGGCCGACTGCTTCGACCTCGCCCGCGACATCCGCGTCCTCGACATGCGCGCCGCGCCGTACGACCTCACCGGCCTGGGCTTCGAGCCGGTGCGGATCGAGACGGCCGACGGCAAGCGGGAGTACGCCGATGCGCAGCGCGGGTTCGCCGAGCGCGGGGCGCCGCTGCGGCAGCGCCTCGTCGAGGAGTGCGAGCGTCTGCTGGCGGTCGTGCCCGCCGTTGCCTCCGCGCCCGTCGGGGCTCAGAACTCGTAGCCGAAGGCCTCGATGGTGTCGGCGAAGACCTCCGCGACCCGCTGCTCCGAGGCCGGCGAGTAGAGCTCGCGGTAGTGGCCGGCGGGACGGGCGTTGCCCTTGGCGCGCGGCAGGTCCGGCTCCCCCGGCAGGCCGAGGTGGTCCCAGACCTCCTGCAGCTCGGTCGCGAGGTTCTCGTAGCGCAGCACCCGGTCGAGCGCCATCTTGCCGCGGATGCGGTAGAGCCGGCGGTTGTTGGCGAGCTGCTCGATCCAGATCTCCTGGACGTAGGTCTCGAAGTCGGGGAGCTCGTCGCGGTCCTTGTACTTCCAGAAGTAGAGCGAGACGACCGCGTCCCACGGGTTCCGCTCGATCGCGAAGGTGTAGTAGTCGGCGAAGGTGTCCGCGCCGACCAGGTCGCGGGTCGCCTTGGCGCCCATGTGGTTGTACGCCTTGCGCGGGAGCGGCGGCGACTGGAAGTTCTGCGGGGGCCGACCGCCCGCCGCCTGGCGCAGCCTCTCGTCCTCGGGGCTGATCTCGGTGATGACGTCGTCCGGCCCGCACACCTTCGACAGCGCGATCTCCACGCTCGTGCCCGCGGTCTTGCGGGTCTTGAGGAAGATGAAGCGGTGCTGGTGGGACGCGATCACGGCACGACCCTATCCGTCGGGGTGGGCCGTCGGGTCGGGCCTCAGGTGCGGTCGTCCTCCGAGAGCAGCTCGTCCTCGACCGCACCGCCGTAGCCCTCCCGCTCGGGATCGCCGTGCATGCCGCCGCTGACGGCGTACTCCTCCTCGGGCGACAGCACGAGGCGGTGGCGGCCGTACATGCCGAAGGCCAGCAGGCCGAGGGCGTAGAGCACCACGATGGTGATGATCGCGGGCCGGTAGGTCGGGTTGATGAGCACCGCGACGAACGTGACGCCGGCGATCGCGAACGCCACCCACGCGCCGGCGGTGCCGACGGGGCTGACGTAGGGCCGGCTGGCGTGGGGGAACTTCCGCCGCAGGAGCACGAACGAGACCATCTGCAGCATGTAGGCGAGCACCGCGCCCCAGACCGCGATGTTGAGGACGATGTCCCCCGCGCCGCCCACGTTGTCGACCGCGACCAGGGCGGCGTACCCGATGAGGGCGCCGGCGAGCAGCGCGACCCACGGGGTCTTGCGGTCGCCGGTGAGCGAGAGGAACTTCGGGTAGTAGCCGGCCCGCGACAGGGAGTACATGTTGCGGCCGTAGGCGTACATGATCCCCTGCAGGCTGGCGAGCAGGCCGATCAGCGCGAAGGCCGACAGGACCGCGGCCCAGCCGTCGGGCATGAAGGCCCGGAACCCCGCGAGCAGGGGCTCGCCGGTGGCCGCCTCGTCCGACCCGTCGAGCCCGCTCATGGCGTACGAGCCGGTGACGGCGGGGTTGAGGAAGAGCACGATTGCGCCGCACGCCACGAGCGTGACCAGGCCCCAGATGCCGGCCTTGGGGATGTCGTTGGTGGGGTCGTGCGCCTCCTCCGCCGCCAGCGGCAGCTCCTCGATGCCGAGGAAGAACCACATCGCGAACGGCAGGGCGTAGAGGATGCCCATCACGCCGAACGGCAGGAAGGTCGAGTTGCCGGCCTCGGGCTCGATGTCGAGCAGGTTGCCGAAGTCGACGGCGCCGTTCGCGATCGCCAGGATGCCGAACAGCGCGATGATGCCGACCGAGATGAAGGCGACCACGAGGGCGAAGCGGAACGATGCCTCCGCACCCCACGAGTTCAGCCCGACGAAGACGGCGTAGAGGATGATCCACCACAGCCAGCCGGGCATGCTCAGCCCGAACAGGTCGTCGGTGACGGCGTCGGCGTAGCCGGCCGAGAAGTAGACGACCACCCCGGTGGTGGCGACGTACTCGATCGTCTCGGCGAACCCGGTGACGAAGCCGCCCCACGGCCCCATCGCGGCCCGCGCGAAGGAGTAGGCACCGCCGGTGTGCGGCATGGCCGCCGACATCTCGCCGATGGAGAACAGCATCCCGAAGTACATGACGACGATGAGGAGCGTGGCGACGAACAGCCCGCCCCAGCCGCCCTCGCCGAGCCCGAAGTTCCAGCCGGAGAAGTCGCCGGAGATGACGGCCGCGATGCCGATGCCCCAGATCCCCCAGAAGCCGGCGGAGCGCTGCAGCTGCCGCTTGTCGAAGTAGCCGTCGTCCGCGTGGTGGTAGCTCACACCGGAGACGTTGAGGGATTCCTTGCTCATGTCGGACGCTCCTGGGACGGGGGCCGCGGGCCTGGTCGCATGACGGGGTCTGCCTTGGCCGGGACGCTAGACCTGTCAATGGCAGGGCGGCAATACCTTTGGACCGGAGTTTTCGTGGAGGAAACACAGGCCGCTCCGTGCTCGTGCGCTCGCAATGGTTGACTCCACCCCACAATGGGCGCATAACTGGTCGCACCCGCCCCACCCTGTTCCACCCCTTCGCCCCACAGGAGGCGCCATGGCGCGCAACAAGGGACTGCTCACCCTCGACGAGCTCGGCGCGCTGGTGGACGCCGGCGAGATCGACACGATCGTCGTGGGCTTCGCGGACATGCAGGGCCGCCTCGTCGGCAAGCGGGTCTCCTCGCGGCTGTTCATGGAGGAGGTCGCGCCGCACGGCGCGGAGTGCTGCAACTACCTCCTCGCCGTCGACATCGAGATGAACACCGTCCCCGGCTACGCCATGTCGGGGTGGGAGCGCGGCTACGGCGACATGGTCATGCGACCCGACCTCTCGACGCTGCGGCTGACGCCCTGGTTGCCCGGTTCCGCGCTGGTGATGGCCGACCTCGAGTGGCACGACGGCTCCCCCGTCGCCGCCGCACCGCGCAGCATCCTCCAGCGCCAGGTCGACCGGCTCGCCGAGCGCTCGCTCGTGCCGTACGCCGGCACCGAGCTCGAGTTCATGGTCTTCGACGACAGCTTCCGCGAGGCCCACGGCAAGGGCTACACCGGCCTGCGGGCGGCCAGCGACTACAACATCGACTACGCGATGCTCGGCTCGACCCGGATGGAGCCGCTGCTGCGTGACATCCGCCTCGGCATGGAGGGCGCGGGGATGTACTGCGAGGGCTCCAAGGGCGAGTGCAACCTCGGCCAGCAGGAGATCGCGTTCCGCTACGACCACGGCCTGGTCACCTGCGACAACCACACGATCTACAAGAACGGGTCGAAGGAGATCGCCGACGCGCACGGCAAGTCCCTGACGTTCATGGCGAAGTACGACGAGCGCGAGGGCAACAGCTGCCACATCCACCTCTCGGTGCGCGGCGACGACGGCTCCGCGGTGATGGCCGACGACGACCGGCCCCACGGCATGTCGCAGCTCTTCGAGCACTGGACCGCCGGGCAGATCGCCTGCATGCGTGAGCTGACGCTCCTGTTCGCACCGACCATCAACTCCTACAAGCGCTACGTCGAGGGCAGCTTCGCCCCGACGGCGGTCGCGTGGGGCATGGACAACCGCACCTGCGCGCTGCGCGTGGTGGGGCACGGCCTCGGCATGCGCCTGGAGAACCGCGTCCCCGGGGGCGACGTCAACCCCTACCTCGCGGTCTCCGCGATCATCGCCGCGGGACTCCACGGCCTCGAGCACGAGCTGCCCCTCGGGCCCGCCCTCGAGGGCAACGCCTACACCAGCGACGTCGAGCGCCTCCCCACGACGCTGCGCGAGGCGGCCGACCTCTTCGAGCAGTCCGCCGTGGCCCGCGCGGCCCTCGGCGACGAGGTGGTCGAGCACTACGTCAACAACGCCCGCGTCGAGCTCAAGGCCTACGACGCGGCCGTCACGGACTGGGAGCGGGTGCGCTGCTTTGAGCGGATCTGACCCCGCTCCCTCCCCCACTCCGCGCGCCGCCGGGTCCCGCCGCCCCGTCGTCGGCGTGACGACGTACGTCGAGCGCGCCCGGCAGGGCGTGTGGGACGTGCCGGCCGCCTACCTGCAGTACGCCTACGTCGAGCTCGTCACCCACGCCGGGGGCGTCCCGGTGCTGCTGCCTCCCCCGGGCGTCGGCGCCACCCCGGTCGACGTCCTCGACCGGGTGGACGCACTCGTGCTCTCCGGCGGCCGCGACGTGGACGCCCGCCGCTACGGCGCCGAGCCGCACGCCACCGCGGACCCGCCCGCCACGGACCGCGACGAGTGGGAGCTGGCGCTCACCCGCGAGGCGCTGGACCGCGGCCTGCCGCTGCTCGGCATCTGTCGCGGGGCGCAGGTCCTCGCGGTCGCGCTCGGCGGGACGCTCGTGCAGCACGTGCCCGACCTGCCCGCCGCAGGCGCGCACAAGCACGGTCCGGGCGAGTTCGCCACGCACACCGTGCGCACGGTCGACGGCAGCCGCGTCGCGACGGCTCTCGGCGGCGACGCGGTCGTGTCCTGCTACCACCACCAGGCCGTGGAGCGCCTGCCCGAGGGCCTGCGCGCGACGGCGTACGCCGAGGACGGCGTCGTCGAGGGCGTGGAGCTGGACGGCGAGGGGTTCGCCGTCGGTGTGCAGTGGCACCCCGAGCAGACGCTGGACGACCTGCGGCTGATGCAGTCGCTGGTCGCCGCCGCACGAGACCAGTGGGACCGGACGATCCCTCGGACGATGAAGGAGAAGGTGTGACCACCGCGATGTTCGACATCGTCAACCCGGCCGACGAGTCGGTCGTGACGAGCGTCCCCGAGCAGGGGGCCGAGGCCGTCGACGAGGCCGTCGCCCGGGCCGGGACCGCGCAACGGAGGTGGGCCGCGCTCGCACCCGCCGAGCGCGCCGGCGCCCTCCGCGACTTCGCCGCCGTTGTCGACGCGCACGTCGACGAGCTGGCCGACCTGGAGGTCCGCAACTCGGGGCACCCGATCGGCCAGGCGGAGTGGGAGGCCGGCCACGTCCGCGACGTGCTCACCTACTACTCCGCCGCACCCGAGCGCCTCTTCGGCAAGCAGGTCCCGGTCGCCGGCGGCCTCGACATCACCTTCGCCGAGCCGATCGGCGTCGTCGGCGTGGTGACGCCGTGGAACTTCCCGATGACGATCGCGTCCTGGGGCTTCGCGCCGGCCCTGGCCGCCGGCAACGCCGTCGTCCTCAAGCCGGCCGAGTGGACGCCGCTGACCTCGCTGCGCCTCGCCGAGCTCGCCATCGAGGCCGGGCTGCCCGACGGCCTGCTGCAGGTCGTCACCGGCAAGGGCTCGGTCGTCGGCGAGCGGCTCGTCGACCACCCGGGCGTCCGCAAGGTCGTCTTCACCGGCTCCACGACCACCGGCACCCGGGTCATGGCCCGCGCAGCCGCGCAGGTCAAGCAGGTCACCCTCGAGCTCGGCGGCAAGAGCGCCAACATCGTCTTCGCCGACAGCGACCTCGAGAAGGCAGCCGCCACCGCGCCCTACGGCGTCTTCGACAACGCCGGCCAGGACTGCTGCGCCCGCAGCCGGATCCTGGTGCAGGCCTCGGTCGTGGACAGGTTCATGGAGCTCCTCGAGCCCGCGGTCGCCGGCGTGCGCGTCGGCGACCCCCGCGACCGCGACACCGAGATGGGCCCCTTGGTCTCCCGCGCCCACTGGGAGAAGGTCTCCTCCTACGTCCCCGACGACGCTGCCGTGGCGTTCCGCGGGAGCGCACCGGACGGGCCGGGCTTCTGGTTCCCGCCGACCGTGCTGACGCCCTCGCGCGAGGACCGGACCGCGCGCGAGGAGATCTTCGGGCCCGTGGTCGCCGTCCTGCCGTTCGAGGACGAGGCCGATGCCATCGCGCTGGCCAACGACTCGGACTACGGGCTGTCCGGCTCGATCTGGACCCGCGACCTGTCCCGCGCCGTACGTGTCAGCCGCGCGGTCGAGGCCGGCAACCTGTCGGTCAACTCGCACTCCTCCGTGCGCTACAGCACGCCGTTCGGCGGGTTCAAGCAGTCCGGCGTCGGGCGCGAGCTCGGCCCTGACGCCCCGCTGTCGTTCACCGAGACCAAGAACGTCTTCATCGCGATCGACCCCGACCCCGCTTCCGACCCAGCCCCCCAGGAGCAGCCATGACCGTCACCCCCGTCGACCTCACCCAGCGGTTGCGCGACCGGGTCGCCATCGTCACCGGCGGCGCGTCCGGCATCGGCCTGGCCTCGGCCCGCCGGCTCGCCGCGGAGGGCGCGCGCGTCGTCGTCGCGGACCTCGACCCGGAGACGGGCGGGGCCGCGGCCGAGGAGGTCGGGGGCACCTTCGTCGCGGTCGACGTCTCCGACCGGGAGCAGGTCGACGCGCTCTTCGACTCCGTCGCGTCCTCGCACGGGTCGGTCGACATCGCGTTCAACAACGCCGGCATCTCGCCGCCGGAGGACGACCTCATCGAGTCCACCGACCTCGACGCCTGGGACCGCGTCCAGCTGGTCAACCTCACGTCGGTCTACCTGTGCTGCCGCGCGGCGCTGCGCCACATGGGTCCGCAGCAGCGCGGCTCGATCATCAACACGGCGTCGTTCGTGGCGGTGATGGGCTCGGCGACCTCGCAGATCTCCTACACCGCCTCCAAGGGCGGCGTGCTGGCGATGTCGCGCGAGCTCGGGGTGCAGTACGCCCGCTCGGGCATCCGCGTCAACGCGCTGTGCCCCGGGCCGGTGAACACGCCCCTGCTGCAGGAGCTGTTCGCGAAGGACCCCGAGCGTGCTGCGCGCCGGCTCATCCACGTCCCGGTGGGCCGCTTCGCCGAGCCCGAGGAGCTCGCCGCCGCCGTGGCGTTCCTCGCCAGCGACGACGCGTCCTTCATCACCGCCACGAGCTTCCTGGTCGACGGCGGCATCCACGCGGCGTACGTCACGCCGCTGTGAGCGACCGGACGTCGCCATGACTGAGCCGCGCCTCGCCGAGGAGACGTTCTTCCGGCCCGTCCGGCCGGGGAACGCCTTCGAGGACACGGTGCAGCGGCTGCTCCAGACGATCAGGCTCGGGGTCGTCGCACCGGGCGACTCGCTGCCCTCGGAGCGGGAGCTGGCCGTACGCCTCGGCGTCAGCCGCGACACGGTGCGCGAGGCGCTGCGCTCGCTCGGTGAGGCGGGGTACGTCGTCGCGCGCCGCGGCAGGTACGGCGGGACCTTCGTCGCCGACGACCTGCCCCATCCGGAGCCGGACGCGGCCGGGCCGGACCCGGCCGACCTGGAGGAGATCCTGGCGCTGCGCGAGGTGCTGGAGGTCGGTGCCGCGCGTCTCGCCGCGTCCCGGACGCTGGCGGCGCCCGAGCGCGACCTGCTGTGGCGAGCGCTGGAGGAGGTCACCGGCGCCGCGCCCGTCGACTACCGGCGCCTGGACTCGCGCCTGCATTTGGTGGTCGCGGAGATCACCGGGGTCCGGTCGCTCGTCACCCTCGTGGCCGACAACCGCATGCGGATCAACCAGTACCTCGACGGCATCCCGCTCATCGAGCGCAACATCGCGCACTCCGACGAGCAGCACCGCACGCTGGTGACCGCGATCCTGGCCGGTCAGCCCGAGGCTGCGGCGGCCGCGACCGAGGAGCACCTGGCCGGGTCGGCGGCACTGCTGCGCGGCTTCCTGGCGTGACGTGGGGGCACGGGCGTCGGCGGCGGTCGCTAGCGTGCGGCGCATGGGCGAGCCGATGGACGCGACCGGGCAGCACTTCCGCGGCGAGGACTGGTACGCCGAAGAGCTGGGTGCGGCCAGGTTCGTGGACTGCACCTTCACCGACGTCGACCTGACCGAGGCGAGCACGACCGGCGCGACGTTCGAGTCGTGCACCTTCCACGGCGGCCGGTTCAACGCGTCGACCCACACGGCGACGGCGTTCGTCGGGTGCACCTTCCGGCGCACGTCGTTCTTCGACGCCACGCTCGACGGCTGCAAGCTCGTCGGCTCGAGCTTCGAGGAGTGCACGATGCGCCCGCTGACGGTGAGCGGCGGGGCGTGGCTCGGCGTGACGATCCGCGGCACCAACCTCGCCCGGCTCGACCTCACCGGCGTCGACCTGCGCGAGGCCGACCTGTCGCTGTCCGACCTCACCCTCGCGGTGCTGGCGCGGGCGCGACTGGACCGGGCCGTGCTTCGGGAGGCCACCCTCGACCGCGCGGACCTGCGCGGCGCGAGCCTCGACGGGATCGACCTCACCGCTGCCACGCTCAACCGGACGCGTCTCGACGTGGCGGGCGCGGTGCTCCTCGCCGAGCTGCACGGCGCCGACGTGGACCCGACGGCCTAGGCCACCCGCGCGCGCAGCCCGTCGATCACCAGGTCGAGCCCGAGGTCGAAGTCCGGCAGCGACTCCAGCGACCGCTCGACCGCGCCGAGGCGCACGGCCTGGCGCGCGGTCTGCTCCTCGAAGGCGTGGCCGAAGACGTAGTGCACGAGGGTGCGGGAGGCGACGGCCACCAGCTCGTCCGGGACCCCTGCGTCGGTCAGGACCTTCTCGAGGTCGGTGACGGGTCCTGCCGCTCCGAGCCCGAACGCCCACACCGTCGCGACGACGTCCGCCCCGTCGGTGACCGCGAGCATGGCGTGGCGCAGCTCGGCGCAGATCTCGCGCAGCTGCTCGGGCCACGCCACGGCCGTCCGAGGACGAGTGCCGCGGGCGAGGATCTCGTCGGCCACCGCGGCGAGCAGCACCTGCTTGCTCTCGAAGTGGTGGTAGATCGCGCTGGGCTGGACCTCGAGCTCGGTGCCCAGCCGGCGCATCGTCAGCGACGCGAGCCCGCCCCGGTCGAGCAGGGACAGCGCGTGGGCGAGCACGTCCTCGCGGCGGTTCGGCACCGCGGCCCCCTCTCGCGTACGTGTCCCGGCGTTGACGCGGACACCCGTCGTCCCTAACCTGAACACCGTTCAACTGATCACCGTTCAGGTAGAGGAAACACCGCCATGAGCACGCGCCGCAACCCCGGTACCGACATCGCCCTCATCGCCGCCTTCGCGGCACTCGTCGCGGTGTGCGCCCTGCTGCCGGCGATCAAGGTGGCCGGGCCCGTGCCGATCACGCTCCAGACCTTCGCGGTCCTGCTCTCCGGGGCGGTCCTCGGGGCACGGCGTGGCTTCCTCGCCGTCCTGCTCTACGTCGCGGCGGGTGCCGCCGGCCTCCCGATCTTCTCCGGCGGCGCGGCCGGCCTCGCGGTGCTCACCGGCCCGACCGCCGGCTACCTCGTGGGGTTCCCGCTCGCAGCCGGGCTGTGCGGTGCGATCGTCGAGCGCCTCCCCCGCCGTTCGCTCGTGAGCGCCGTCGCGATCTTCTGCGCCGGGCTGGCCAGCTCGGCGATCTTCATCCACACCTGCGGCATGGCCGGCCTGGTGCTGCGCGCCGACCTCACCTGGGGGCAGGCGTGGGACGTCGACAAGATCTTCTGGCTCGGCGACGTGCTCAAGAACGTCGCGATGGCACTCGTCGCCACGGCCGTGCACCGTGCGTTCCCCGACATGCTCGCGCGGCCCGTGGCCGCGGGTGCCGCACGGCAGCGCGAGGGCACGCCCGCCGCGTGAGCGACATCCGCCTGGAGCAGGTCACCGTCTCGGTCCCCACGCACGACGGCGACCGGCAGATCCTCGGCGAGACCTCGCTGCACCTGACCGAACGACGCGTCGCGCTCGTCGGGCCGAACGGCTCCGGCAAGTCGACCCTCGCGCGCCTGCTGAACGGCCTCGTCCCGGCGACGACCGGACGGGTCGTGGTGGACGGGCTCGACGTCGCCCGCCAGGGCCGCGAGGTACGCCGTCGCGTCGGCTTCGTCTTCACCGACCCGGCCGCGCAGCTCGTCATGCCGACGGCTCGCGAGGACGTCGCGCTGTCGCTGCGGCGTACGCACCGGGACAGGGCGCAGCGCCTCGCGGCGGCCGACCGGGTGCTGGCCGACTTCGGGCTCGACGGCTTCGGCGACCGCAGCGTGCACGGGCTGTCCGGCGGGGAGGGACAGCTCCTCGCGCTCGCCGGCGTGCTCGCGACCGAGCCGTCGGTCGTGGTGGCCGACGAGCCGACGACGCTCCTCGACCTCGCCAACAGCCGCCGGATCGGCGACCTGCTGCTCTCGCTGCCGCAGCAGGTCGTCGTCGTCACCCACGACCTCGAGCTCGCCGCACGCTGCGACCGCGTCCTGCTGGTGCGCGCAGGCCGGGTCGAGCGCGACGGCGAGCCCGCCGAGGTGGTCGAGCACTACCGGGCCCACGCGTGAGCGCGCAGCTGCTCGGTCTCCACCAGCCGGGCACCACGCTGCTGCACCGGCTGGCCGCCGGCGCCAAGCTGGTCGGGCTGGTGGTGGCGAGCCTGGTGGTGGTCGCGGTCCGCGGGCCGGTCTCGGCGCTCGGGTTCCTCGCCCTCGCCGTGGCCCTGCTCGTCTGGTCGGGCGCCCGCCTGGGCCTGACCCTGCGGGCGATGCGCTGGCTGCTGCTGACCGCCGCGATCCTCGGCGCCTGGACGGTGTGGCAGGACGGGTGGCCGCGCGCCGTCGAGGTCGTGGGCGACCTGGTCGCGCTCATCCTGCTCGCGACGACGCTGACGGTGACCACGCCGGTCGACGAGGTGATGGACGCCGTCGCACGCGGGCTGCGGCCGCTGCGACGGGTCGGGGTCGACCCCGAGGCCGTCGCGCTCGCGTTCTCGCTCATGCTGCGCGCGATCCCGTCGACGATCACGCTGGCCGAGGAGTCGCGCGACGCCGCCGTCGCCCGGGGGCTCGAGCGGTCGCCGCGGGCCCGGCTGATCCCCTTCGTGGTGCGCGTCGTCGCGCGGGCCCGGGACACCGGCGACGCGCTGCATGCGCGGGGGATCGGCGACTGAGCGTGTTGTGTCGCTGGAGTCACCGGATATCCGGTGACCGCCCTGCTTCGAGGTAGAGATCTCTACCTCGAAGCACGGATCTCGGGTGCGCAGCCGCCACCCGGAAGGGCGCGCGGACCGCCCTCGGGACCGCGGCCGACACCTCACCAGCCGGGTGGGCGCCTGTCCGCCCACGGGGACGCCTGCTCGACCTGCGCGGCGAGACCCAGCAGGAGCTCCTCCTCCGCCGGCCGGGCGGCGAGCATGACGCCCACCGGCAGCCCGTCGTCGGTCCAGTGGAGCGGCAGCGACACGGCCGGCATGCCGGTGACGTTCCACGCGCTGGTCCAGGGGGTGAACGCCTTCTGCGCGGCGAAGTCGCGGGCTGGGTCCGCGTCGTCGCGCAGCGCGCCGACCGGGGCAGGCGGGGCGGCCAGTGTCGGGGTCAGCACGATGTCGTACGCCGCAAGTGCCGTGAGCGCGGCGGCTGCGTGCTGGCGCAGCCGTCCGATCGCCAGCCCGAGCTCCGGTCCGCTGACGGCGTGGCCGAGCCCGCCGAGCCACCGGGTCAGCGGCCGCAGGCGGTCCTCACGACCGGGCGGTGCGGGCGACAGCGCGGTGGGGACGGCCCAGCAGGTCTCGAAGTCCGCGACGGCCTCCGGCGGGATCGGGACGGGGACGTCCTCGACGTCGTGGCCGAGGGAGGCGAGCAGGACCGAGGCGTCCTCCCACGCAGCGACGCTCGCCGGGTGCACCTCGACGTCGGCGATGACCGGGGTGACGAAGCGCGCGACGCGGAGCCGGCCGGGCTCGCGGTCGCAGGCGTCGAGGAAGGTGCCGGACGGAGGGGGTGCCCAGTACGGGTCGCCGACCCGGCGCCCGGCGAGGACGTCGAGGAGCGCGGCGGCGTCGCGGACCGTACGAGCGAGGGTGCCCGCCGTCGCGAGGCCGACGGGGTCGCCGTACGTCGGTGCTCCGCTGACGCGCCCCCGGGTCGGCTTGAGGCCCACGAGCCCGCAGCAGGAGGCGGGGATCCGGATCGAGCCGCCCCCGTCGGAGCCGGGCGCGACCGGGAGCAGGCCCGCGGCCACTGCGGCACCGGCTCCGCCCGACGACCCGCCGGCCGTACGGCTGCGGTCCCACGGCGTCACGGCGGGCGGCGCCACGTCGGGCTCGGTGTAGCAGGGCGAGCCGAACTCCGGGGTGTTGGTCTTGCCCAGGCTCGGCATGCCGGCGGCCTCGACCGACAGCACGAGCGCGTCGGACTGCTCGGGGACGAAGTCGTCGTAGGCCGCGGAGCCGAAGGTGGTCCGTACGCCCGCGGTGGGGTGCAGGTCCTTGATGCCGGTCGGGACGCCCCACAGCGGACCTGCGTCCGTGGGGCGTCCCGACTCGGTGAGGGCACGCGCGTGCTCGCGCGCCCGGTCGTGCGTGGTGGTGATGAAGGCGCCGACGTCGTCGGCACGGCCGGCGTAGTGCTCGACCAGGTCGAGCGGCGACACCTCGCCGCGGCGTACGGCGTCGCCCTGCTCGAGCGCGGTCAGGTCGTGGAGCACGTCACCGACCGTAGCCCCACCGCCGGTCGAGCGTGCTGCGGATCAGGCCGCGACCTCGACCTGGTGCGCGACGAGGGCGTCGAGGGCACCGAGGAACCGGCGCACGGCGGCCTCGTCCTCCAGCGGGTCGCCGTCCACGGCGGGCTCGTCGACCACGATGTCCTCGACCACGACGGCCCCCGCGATGGTGGCCGAGTGGCGGGCGTGCTCGTGGGACCACTTGCCGCCGTACGGCGTGGGCGTGGCGCCGATGGCTGCGAAGGGCTTGCCGACGATGGCGCCCTGTCCGTAGGGCCGCGAGAGCCAGTCGATCGCGTTGTTGAGCACGGCCGGCATGGTGCCGTTGTACTCGGGCGTCACGGCGAGGACACGGTCAGCCTGCGCGACGGCCTCGCGCAGCGCGACGGCGCTGGCGGGCGCCTCGGGGCCGTCGATCTCCTCGTTGTAGAACGGGACCTCGGTGAGGCCGGGGACGACGTCGACGACGACGCCCTCGGGGGCGTTGTCGCGGAGGTGCTCGGCGATGCGGCGGTTGAGGGAGCCCTCGCGGAACGAGCCGAGGAGGACAGCGACGCGGGTGTGGTGAGTGGTCATGACGGTCGAAACGGACCGCGGTCCGCTTCTATTCCGGTGGATCGGAACTTTCTTCCGCCTACTCTTGGCCGCGTGACCCACCTGCTGCCGCTCGCGGACGATCCCGCGCCGGAGCGGGCCGACGCGGCGCGCAACAGACAGGCGATCCTCGCAGCGGCCCTGCACCTCGTGGAGACCCGGGGGGTCGCGTGCGTGACGATGGACACGGTCGCGTCCGAGGCGGGCGTCGGCAAGGGCACGCTCTTCCGCCGCTTCGAGAGCCGCGAGGGCCTGATGGCCGCCGTGCTCAACGAGTCCGAGACCGCGTGGCAGGCGAGCGTGATCTCCGGTCCCCCGCCGCTCGGGCCCGGCGCCCCCGCGATGGAGCGCCTGCACGCCTTCGGCCACTCACGGCTGCGCGCCAACCTCGTCCACGCCGACCTCATCGCCGCGGCCGGGGCGCCCGGCACCCGGTCGGTCGCGGCACTGTCGTTCGCCAACATGCACGTGCGCTACCTGCTCGGCGAGCTCGGCGTGACCGGCGACCTGCTGATGCTCGCGACGGCAGTGCTGGCGCCGCTGGAGATGATCGTGCTCGAGCAGCAGGTCAACCGCGAGCAGATCTCGCTCGAGCGCATCGAGGCGGGCTGGGACGACCTCGTGCGCCGCATCGTCGGCTGCTAGCGCGCCCCGGCGACCGCCACGAAGCCGCCGATCGCCCAGAGGGCGGCTCCCACCACGAGCGCCGCGAGCGGGACCCACCACGTGCTGCGCCGGCGTACCCACCGCACGACGACCACCACCAGCGCCGCCACGTAGACCACCCAGGGCGACACGGCCGCGATGCCGAGGCCGACGGTGATCTGCTCGCTGCTGCACTGCACGCTGCCGATGCAGCCGTCGGACGCCATGCCGAAGAACAGGCCGAAGATGGACGCGAACGGCACCAGCAGCGCGAGCGCGAGCATCTCGACCACGGTGACCGTGCGGTCCGCGGTGCGGGAGCGGTCGTACGCCTCGGGCTGGCTCACCGGCACAACCTAGACGAGTCAGCGCTGGTGGCGCCGCAGGCCGAACGTCAGGCCGTCGACGAGGGCGCCCCACGACGCCTCGATCACGTTGGCGCCGACCCCGACCGTCACCCACGACGACTCGCCGTCGGTGGTCTCGATCAGCACGCGCGTGATCGCGTCGGTCCCGTGGCCCTGGTCGAGGATGCGGACCTTGTAGTCGATCAGCTCGAACTTCGCGACCTCCGGGAACGCCTGCCCGATCGCCTCGCGCAGCGCCGCGTCGAGGGCGTTGACCGGGCCGTTGCCCTCGCCGGTGACGACGTAGCGCACCCCCTCCGCGCGCAGCTTGACCGTGGCCTCGGAGATCGCCTCGCCGTCCGGACGGGTCTCGGTGATGACGCGCCACGACTCGACGTCGAAGTACGCCGGGCGCGCGCCCTCGACCTCCTCGGCGAGCAGCAGCTCGAAGGACGCGTCCGCCGCCTCGAAGGTGTGCCCCCGCTGCTCCATCGCCTTGACGCGGTCGGTCACCCGGGTGACGAGCTCGCGGTCGGCGCTCAGGTCGTAGCCGAGCTCCCTGCCCTTGAGCTCGATCGACGCGCGCCCGGCCATGTCGGAGACCAGCAGGCGCATGTCGTTGCCGACACCGACGGGGTCCATGTGCTGGTAGAGGTCGGGGTCGACCTTGATGGCGCTGGCGTGCAGCCCCGCCTTGTGCGCGAAGGCCGACGTGCCGACGTACGGCTGGCGCGAGGCCGGCGGGACGTTGGTGACCTCGGCGACGGCGTGGGCGATCCGGGTGGCCTCCCGCAGCAGCCCCTGCGGCAGGACGGTGCGGTCCAGCTTGAGCTCGAGGTTGGCGACCACCGTGACGAGGTCGGCGTTGCCGGTCCGCTCGCCGTAGCCGTTGATGCAGCCCTGCACGTGCGTCGCGCCGGCCGCGACCGCGGCCAGCGAGTTCGCGACGGCGCACCCGCTGTCGTTGTGGGCGTGGATGCCGACGCGGGCGCCGGTCGTGTCGATGACGTCGAGGACGACCTCGGAGACCCAGTCGGGGAGCATGCCGCCGTTGGTGTCACAGAGCGCGACGACCTCGGCGCCGGCCTCCGCGGCGGTGCGCAGGACCTCCAGGGCGTACGCCCGGTTGGCCCGGTAGCCGTCGAAGAAGTGCTCCGCGTCGAGGAAGACGGTCTGCCCCTCCTCGCGCAGGTGCGTGACGGTGTCGCGGACCATCGCGAGGTTCTCCTCGAGCGTGGTCCGCAGCGCGAGCTCGACGTGCCGGTCGTGCGACTTCGCGACGAGCGTGACGACCCCGGCGCCGGAGTCGCGGAGCGCGCCGACCAGCGGGTCGTCCGCGGCGCGTACGCCCGCGCGCCGCGTGCTGCCGAAGGCCGCGAGCCTCGCGTGCCGGAGCTCGAGCTCCTGCGACGCGCGGCGGAAGAACTCGGTGTCCTTGGGGTTCGAGCCCGGCCAGCCGCCCTCGATGTAGCCCACGCCCAGGCCGTCCAGCTGCCGCGCGATGGTCAGCTTG
Source organism: Nocardioides cavernae (assembly GCF_013410035.1). Classification (GTDB taxonomy): domain Bacteria; phylum Actinomycetota; class Actinomycetes; order Propionibacteriales; family Nocardioidaceae; genus Nocardioides; species Nocardioides cavernae_A. The sequence goes on from NZ_JACCBW010000001.1 coordinate 119,282, forward strand.
TCGGCGACCGAGAGGTTCAGCCCTTCCTGCTGGGCGCCGTCGCGAAGGGTGGTGTCGTAGACGTGGAACGAGCCGTGCAGGTCCATCGGAGCGGTCCCTCGGTCGGTGCGGACATGAAAAAACCTCCTGGGGTGCAGGAGGTCGGCGCGGCGGGGAGTCCCGTCGCGCTAGGCAATGATGATCGTGACGATCGTGCTGGTGCTCACGGGAGCATCGTGCCACCGGTCCCCGCGGCGTGAGACGTACGTCTCGGGATCTGGTCCCTCCGGCCGATGAGCGCTCGCCGCCCGCCCCCTAGGCTCGCCTCCCATGCGGTGGTGGCAGCGGGAGTCGGCACGTCAGGGACTGGCGGGGATCGGGGTCGTGGTCGGGCTCTTCCTCCCCGGTGAGCCCCTCCTGGTCTACCTCGGCGCGTGGGGGCTCTACGGGCTCATCTACCTCGCGCTGACCTGGCTCAGCGTGCGGGTGGGCGGCCGGTCGGGGTTAGTCGCGATGTCGCGGCAGTCGAGGCGGCTCAGCCGCGCCGAGCGGTGGGTGGCGACCTCGCCGGAGAAGTTCGCGCAGACCGCGGCGGTGATCGCGCTGGTCGCTGTGATCCTGGTGATGCCCCGGGCCGACGAGCAGGGCGCCGCCGAGGCGTACGTCCTCGCCGTGTGCCTCGTCGGGGTCGTGGCCTCCTGGCTGATGCTGCAGGTCGGGTTCCTGATGACCTACGTCGGCATCGACAGCGAGGTGCGCGGGCTGGCGTTCCCTGCGCAGCCGGACCCCGGGGTCGTCGACTACCTCTACTTCACGGTGTCCGTGGGGACGACCTTCGGCACGACGGACGTCGAGGTCCGCAGCACCGAGATCCGGCGGCAGGTGCTCGCGCACGGCGTGCTCGCGTTCGTGTTCAACACGCTCGTGCTGACCGTGGCGATCACGTTCACGACGAACTACCTGGGCTGAGCACCCGCCTGCCGGGTCCGGCGGTGTCCTAGGCGGTGCCGTCGGGCTCCTCGTCGAGCACCTCGGAGTCGAGCAGGACGGTGTCGTCGGCGTCGGGGTCCTCGACGACGTGGACGGCCGCCTCCTCGGCTCCGGCGGCGGCACCGTCGATGCCGACGTCCTGGGCGACGAGGTCCTTCTCGGTGTCGGTCCGTACGCCCTCGTCCTCGGCGACGAGGCGACCGGCGCGGTCACCGTCGGCCTCGGTCTGGTCGAGCTCGGCCTGCACGGCCTCGCCGTCGGAGGAGTCCTCGGCGACCAGCGGGGCGAGGTCGCCGCGCTCGGCCTCGGCCTCGGCGACGTCGTACGGGTCGGGCTCTGGGACCTCCTGCTCGACCCGCTGGTCGAGCGACTCCCCCATGCTCTCCTCGAGCGGCGTGTTGCCGTATCCCTGCGCGGCCGACCACTTCTCCGGCGGCGAGTAGCCCTCGTCGAGCGGCTCCGCGAGCCCGCGGTCGTCGACGAGGCTGTCGCCCTCGCCCTGCGGCTGGTTCTCGTCGTCGACGCTGTAGCCGTGGTAGCTCTCGTTGTCGGTCGGGTCACCCGTGATGTCGACGGCGGGGTCCGTCCCGATCTCGGTCTCGACGTCCGGCTGCTCGGAAGTCATGGTGCCTCCTCGTGGTGTGCGTGAGCCCCTGTTGTACCCACTCATGCGCCCGGCACGCCGTGACGTACGCCGCGGCTAAATACGGCTCAGAGCCAGCCCGGCAGCCGCACGTCGGAGAAGGGGGCGTTCTCGTACGGCGCCCAGTCCGTCCCCTGCGCCGACGCGGCTGCGCCGAGGCCGGTGCCCGTCGCGGCGACCAGGAGGGTGACGAGCAGCCACGGGACGCCGCGCCGGGCGAGCGGATCGGCGACGCGGCGGATCGGCGAGCGCAGGCGTTCGGAGCCCGGTCCCCACCAGAGACCGAGGGCGAAGAAGGCGCCGACCAGCCCGAGCGAGGTGACCATCGAGACCGAGGCGGCGAAGCAGAGCAGGGCGATCGCGGCACCGATGCCGAGGCTCCACATCAGGAGCAGGAGCGTGCCGCCGAGCCCCGCGACGACGTGCCAGGGGGCGGCCAGCAGCAGCTGGACGCCGTCGTACCACTTGGCCCCGCGCCGCTGACGTCGGCTGCCGGCCGACGCCGCGGCCAGGGACCCGCTGCGCAGCAGCCACACGGCGATGAACACCACGGCGAGCGTCAGGTAGGGCGCGAACGCGACCCCGCCGGCCACCACGCCGCCCAGCGCGAGGAGCGAGACGCCACGGCGCAGGCGCTCCCCTGCGGGCACGTTCTCGCGGGCGGGCGCGCCGTACTCGGGCGAGACCCACTCGGTCGAGCCGTCGGGCAGGACGCGCGTCTGCCGGTGCGGGACGGTGGTCGCCCCGTCCTCACCGAAGCGGTCGTCGACGAAGCGGTCCTCGACGAAGCGGTCGTCGTGGAGGTCCTGCGTCTCGGACGCCCAGTCCGACGACCAGTGGACGGGCTCGTGGAACGGTTCCTCGAGCAGGCCGGCCCCGGTGACGGGCTGCGCCTCGACCTCGGTCGGAGCGTGCAGTGCCTGCTGGGCGACCGCGACGTAGGGCAGGGTCACGGGCGCGGCGGTCGTACGCGCCGCGCGTGCGGTCAGCGGCTGGCCCGGGACGTGGTCCACGGAGGCCAGCGCGTCGATCCAGTCGCGGACCTCGTCCAGAGAGGGCCGGTCGGCGGCGGCCGGCGCGAGCGCCTCCTCGACCAGGTCCCGCAGCATCGGGTCGAGCCCGGTCAGGTCGTGCTCGCCGCGCCGGACGCGGTCCATGATCGCCACCGACGGGCCGCGCCCGAACGGCGCGCGGCCGGTGCCGGCGTACGCCACCGTGGCCGCCCACGCGTGCACGTCGGAGGCCGCCGTGGCGTCCTCGCCGTGGAGGATCTCGGGGGCGAGGTAGCCCGGCGTGCCGAGCAGCCAGCCGTTCATCGTGATCCGCGAATCATCAGCGACCCGTGCCAGCCCGAAGTCGATGAGGATCGGCGTACGTCCCTCCATGATGACGTTCGACGGCTTGATGTCGCGGTGCAGGACGCCGACCGCGTGGACGGCGTCGAGCGCCTCGGCGAGGCAGTCGGCGAACCACAGCAGGTCGTCGCCCTCCAGCGCGCCCTCCTCCTGGACGTGGTCGTGCAGCGACAGGCCGGGGACGTAGCGCGTGGCGACGTAGGGGATCTCGCCCCAGGGGTCCGCGTCGACGATCTCGGCGATGCGGCGGCTGCGGACGCGGGTGAGCGAGCCGACCTCGCGCGCGAGGCGGCGGCGGGCCTCGTCGTCGCCGACGACGTGGGGACGCAGCACCTTGATCGCGACGGGCCGCTCCCCCGGCTTCTGGCCGAGGTGCACGACACCCATGCCGCCCTCGCCCAGCCGCGCGCGGAGGGCGTAGCCGCCGACGGTCAGGCCGGGCGGCGGCGCTTGCGGGGACGTCGTCACGTCCTGAGGATACGGGCGGGCGGGACCGATCGGCCCGATCCACGAGCGTGCCGCGGTGTCGGACCCGTGCGTCACGATGGGCTCGTGGACGACGTACGGCGGCGGCTGGCGACCGAGCGCGAGGTGGCGCGCGAGCGGCTGGCGAGCCTGACCGGCGACCACGAGTCGATCGTCGCGGCGTCGCTCGACACCAACGCCGACGACGAGCACGACCCCGAGGGCGCCACGATCGCGTTCGAGCGCTCGCAGATCGGCGCACTCGTGCGCCAGGTGCAGCACCACCTCGCCGAGATCGACGCCGCGGAGGCGAGGGTCGGCGCGGGCACCTATGGCACGTGCGAGCGCTGTGGCGCGCCCGTCGGCACAGCTCGGCTCGACGCGCTGCCGGCAGCGCGGTGGTGCATCTCGTGCGCGTCGCGCCGGGATTGCGGCGCGTGAGCTGGGCGCTCAGCGCCCACGCCGAAACCCAGGCCGATCTTGACGCTCCACCACGGGCGGCTGTCGAATCCCTCGCGTATAATCGAACACATGATCGAGACGCTGGAACGGGACGCAGCGGAGGTCGACGACGACCTCTCCGCTGCCGGCCTGCTCGCGCTCGCTCGGTCCCGCAAAGCTGCCGAGGATCGTGCGGCGGCTGACCTGCTGGACGTTGCCGCCCGGTGGGCGGACCTCCACCCGCCGGAGTCGATCCACTCCGCCGCGTCGTTCGCCGTGCCGGGCTGTGAGCACGAGGAACCCATCGCCGGTCCGGGCACGCCTTTGGTCGCGGAGTTCTGCATCGCTGAGCTCGGTGCGGTGCTGGGCATCTCGACGACCGCGGCGAAGCGGCTCGTCGGACACGCCCTCGAGCTGCGCCACCGACTCCCACGGCTGTGGACTGGGGTGCAGTCGGGTGCCGTGCCGGCGTGGCGGGCCCGGTCGGTCGCCGAGACGACGATCCACTCCTCACCTCCGTTGACGGTCGAGGCCGCAGCCTTCGTCGACTCACAGGTCGCCGCGGCCGCCGGCCGGATCGGTCCCGCGCAGCTGGACCGCTTGGTTGCGGAGGCGATCAAGCGGTACGACCTCGCCGACGCTGATCCCGCCGACGACCCGGAGGACGGGTGGCAGCACGTGGACCCCCGCCACGCCACCCTCCACGGCGAGGACGTCCACTACGCCGGCACGATGAGGTTCGAGGCCGAGCTCGACATCGCAGACGCCCTCGACCTCGACCGCGCACTGGCCCATGGCGCCGCGACGATGAAGGCATTGGGCTCGGAGGCGTCTCTTGACGTCCGCCGCTCCGCTGCACTCGGAGACCTCGCCCGCACCCAGACCGCCCTCGACCTGTTCACGCAAAGTGGTCGAGCAGCCCGCGCCACAGATGAAGGTGGTCGAGTAGCCCGCGAGGCGGTACACGAAGGCGGTCGGGTAGCCCGCGAGGCGGTACACGAAGGCGGTCGAGTAGCCCGCGAGGAACGAGCGGGCGTATCGAGACCCCACCTTCCACCAGAAGGCGGTCGAGTAGCCCGTGAGGAACGAGCAGGCGTATCGAGACCCCACCTCCCGCACTCCCGCGAGGTCGTCCTGCACGCCCACTTCAACGTGGGCGACACCGTGCTGGACGCGACCGGTCGCCTCGAGGAAGGCCAGCGCCTGATCCTGCTAGACCACGTCAAGGATTGGTGCACCGACACCCATAACAAGGTCACCATCCGTCCCGTCATCGACCTGAACGCCGAGCTCTCGACGCCGGCCTACGAACCCACCACCCGGATCCGCGAGGCCTTGATCCTCCGCAACAAGACGTGCGTGTTCCCGTGGTGCACGAGATCCGCCCGCCGCTGCGACCTCGACCACGTCATCCCCCACGACGCCGGCGGACCCACCTCCACGTCCAACCTCGCACCGCTGTGCCGCACCCACCACCGGCTCAAGACCCACAGCTCCTGGCACTACGAGACCACCGCGCCCGGGACGTACGAGTGGACCTCACCCCACGGCCACCGCTTCCGCCGCGACCCCACCGGCACCCAACCGATCGGCGACGACCCACCCGACGTCCCGCGACCCCGCCGACGATGACCACGCCCCACACCCCGCCCGTCACCACGAGGGCGGGGCCACAGGCACGCTCAGCGGCCGAGCCGACCACCCGCCCCGAAGGACCTCCGGATCCCCGGGTCGCGCACCAGGTCGGCCGCGGCGCTCGGGAAGAGCGGGAGTCGTTCCCGCCGATCGTCCACGGGCCGCCAGACGACAGGGACCTCGCTCCCATCGCTCTCGATGAGCGACGCGCCCTCCAGCGCCGGGGCGGGGTCGAGCCGGCCGAGGTGGACGAAGACGACCTCGTGGCCCAGTGTGCCGTCGATGTGGAAGATGTTCTCGACGGCCGCCACGAAGGACAGGTGCCGGATGGCGGCACCGAGCTCTTCGTGCACCTCCCGCACGATCGCGTCGCGGTGGGTCTCCCCCAGCTCCACACCACCTCCGATGAGGCGGTGGTAGCCGGTCGGGTGCTCCTGCGTCGGGGGGTTCACGCTGACGGCATGCGTGGTGAAGTCCTCGTTGGGCGCGATCAGCATCGCCTTGACCCGGATCACGGATCGGTCGATCGGGGCCATGGGTGCATGCTGGCAGAACGGCGTGCCGCCGGGGCAGGGTCGGCGGCCACCACCTGACCCCCTCGGCCATCCGGCCGATCCACGGCGGCGCCCGTGCGCACTACCGTGCACGCGTGCTCACCTATGCCCGGTCGCTGGTCCGGTCCGTGTGGCGCCTGCCCGCGCCCGCGGACGCACGGCCGCCGGGGAGCCTCGACCTGGCGCTCGTCGCGGCCGCGGGAGTGCTGGGCGTGGTCGAGGCGACCGTGCTGCGCCCGGAGATGGACCACCGCGTGCTCACGCTGGTGAGCTTCCTGTTCTGGTTGCCGTCGCTGCTCGTGCGCCGCACCATCCCCGTGGCGACGGTGGTCGTGTTCGCCGTGGTGATGTGCGTGGCGACGGTCCTCGCCGGTGGCGCGACGGACGACCTCAACACGGCGGTGGTCGCGCTGCTCATCCCCTACTCGCTGACCCGGTGGGCGCGGGGTGACGCGATGGTCGGCGGCCTCTCCCTCTTCCTGCTGGTGGCGGGGATCTCGCTGGTGTCCCAGCCCCTCGCGACGGCCGACCGCGTCGGAGGCACGGCGGTCGTTGTAGCCGCGGCGGCCGTGGGCGCCGTGCTGCGCACCCGGTCGATGCTGCGCTCGCGCCAGCTCGACGACGTACGCCGAGCGGAGCGCGAGAGCCTGGCCCGCGACCTCCACGACACGGTCGCCCACCACCTGACGGCCATCGCGATCACGGCCCAGGCCGGCCTGGCCGTCGCGGACTCCCGGCCGGGCGCGGCGAGGGACGCCCTGCGACGCATCGACGAGGAGGCCACCCGCACCCTGGCCGAGACCCGCACGGTGGTGCGGATGCTGCGTGCGGAGGACGACGTCCCGGACCGCCCGCTGGCCGACCTCGCCGACCTCGCGGAGCCGCAGGCCGGCGGACCCGTCGTGGACCTCGCCCTCGACGCCGACCTCGCGACACTGGCACCCACCACGGCCGCGGCGATCCACCGCATCGCCCAGGAGGCCGTCGCCAACGCCCGACGACACGCGGCCGACGCCACCGAGGTGCGCGTGCACGTGACGGCGACGGGCGAGGAGGTCGAGCTCACCGTGACCGACGACGGCGCCCCCGGCGTCCAGTCCCCAAGCGGCTTCGGCATCCTCGGCATGACCGAACGCGCAGCCCTGCTCGGTGGCACCCTCGAGGCAGGGCCCCGCGCGGACCGTGGCTGGCGCGTGCGCGCCGTGCTGCCGAGGGAGGAGTCGCGATGACCCTGCGGGTGCTGGTGGCTGACGACCAGGAGATCGTGCGCACCGGCCTCGCGATGATCCTCGGAGCGCAGGACGGGATCGAGGTCGTGGCGACCGCCGTGGACGGGCAGGACGCGGTCGAGCAGGCCCGGGCGATCCGTCCTGACGTGTGCCTCCTCGACATCCGCATGCCCCGTCTCAACGGCATCGAGGCGACCAGGATCCTCGCCGGCCCCGAGGTGCCGGACCCGATGGCCGTCGTCGTGGTGACGACCTTCGACCTCGACGAGTACGTCTACGGTGCTCTCCTCGCGGGCGCGAAGGGCTTCCTGCTGAAGGACTGCGGACCCGAGCTCCTTGCCCACGCCGTACGCGCCGCTGCGGACGGCGGGTCGCTCATCGCACCGAGCGTGACCACCCGCCTGCTGCAGGGGTTCGCCGGTCGCGACCGGCCGGCCGAGCCGCTGTCGCCCCTGACCGAGCGCGAGGAGCAGGTCCTCCTCGCCGTGGCCCGTGGGCTCACCAACCACGAGGTCGCCGCCGAGCTCTACATCTCGCTGAGCACGGTCAAGACGCACCTCGGCGCGCTGATGACCAAGCTCGCCGTCCGCAACCGCGTCGAGCTCGCCCTGTGGGCCTATCAGACCCGACGCCTGGACTGACCGCGTCGCACCAGCCACTCCGCGACGACGAGGTTGAGCACCCACGCGAAGCCCATCCCCGCGGCCTTGAGGCCGCCGCCCGGCTGGTCGACGACCACCACCATCGGGCCGAGCACCAGGGCCTGCGTGCCGGCGCCCTGCGCGACGGCGTACGCCCGCGCCATCCAGCGCTGGTGGGCGCGTACGTCGCCGCGCCGGATAGCGACGACCCCGCGCACCAGGCCGAGGACCATCAGCCCGCCGAAGAGCAGCCGCAGCACCATCAGCGCCGCGTTGTCGTGCTCAGGCAACGGGTACGCCACCGTCATCCAGAGCCCGCTCGTCGCGGCCGCGAGCCCGGCGGGCACGAGGACGCGACCGCTCCGGCGGTGCCAGCCCGGGCGGCGACGGCGGAACGACGGCATGAGCTGGAAGGCGCCGAGGATGCAGTACGTCGTGGCACCGACCACGTGCACGACGACGGGCAGCGGCGAGTCGAAGAAGCGCTGGCTGGCGGCGTCGGGCTCACCGGCGGCCAGGTCCGCGACCCGGAGCGCGCCGGCGAGGACCGGGACGAAGGTGAGGGCGAGCAGGCTCGCGGGGATCCACCACTCCCGGCGCGAACGGGTGCCGGTGGTCGGTCGGAGGGCCGTCGTCGTCATGACCACGAGCCTCGTGGTCGGCGACGTGCCACGGATCGGCCCGCGGGCCGGACCGGGTCAGCCGATCGGCCGACCCGAGGCGCGGGCGGCGTCGCGCCCAGCCGCCTCCAGGGCGGCGATGAGGGTGCGTGCGTCGTGCGGGCCGACGTGCCGCGTCTCGCCGACGAAGAAGGTCGGCGTGCCGCGTACGCCGCTCTCCTCCGCGGACGCCACGTCGTGCTGGATGTGGCGCGAGAGGTCCTCGTCCTCGAGGTCGCGCAGGAACTGCTCGACGTCGAGGTCGAGCTCCGCGGCGTAGCCGACGAGGTCCTCCAGCTCCAGCTCGTCCTGGTGGGCGAAGAGGGTCGCGTGCATCTCCCAGAAGCGGTCCTGCTTGCCGGCGGCCTCCGCCGCGACCGCCGCGAGCTCGGCGTGCGGGTGGACGGTGAGCGGCAGGTGGCGGGTGACGTAGCGCAAGCGGTCGCCGAAGTAGGCGCGCAGCTCGTCGCCGACGCCGCTGACGCGCGCGCAGAACGGGCACTCGTAGTCGAGGTACTCGACGAGGGTCAGCGGTGCGTCGACGGGGCCGACGACGTGGTCGCGGGCGGGATCCACCGGCGGGGTGAGCAGGGTGGGCAGGGCGGCGTCGCGCTGGCCGAGGAAGCGTGCGGCGAACCGGAACGCCAGCCAGCCGGCGAGGCTGGCGAGGACGGCGGAGACGAGGACGCCGACCCTGGCCTCGTCCTGGAGTCGCGAGGACTCGAAGGCGAGGCTGATGATGAGCAGCGAGACGGTGAAGCCGATGCCGGACAGGGCGCCGCCCGCGAGCGTGTGGCCCATGCCGACGCCCTGCGGGAGCCGGCCCCAGCCCAGCCGTACGCTCGCGAACGCGCCGAGGAAGATGCCCAGCGCCTTGCCGACGACGAGGCCCAGGACGATGCCCCACATCAGTGCGGAGCCGAACGCGTCGGCCAGGACGCCGTCGCGCAGGTCGACCCCGGCGTTGGCGAGCGCGAAGACCGGCACGACGACGCTGCTGGTCGGGGTGTGCAGGGCCTCCTGGAGGCGCTCGTTGACGGAGATCGCGCGCGTCAGGGACCGGCGCGCAGCGCGCTGGACGCCGGGCATCGGCGACTGGCGGAACGCCCGGAACTGGGTGGCAGCGGCCTCGACGTCCGCGCGACGGGGGTCGAGCGCCGGCACCAGCAGGCCGCTCACCATGCCGGCGATGGAGGCGTGCACGCCCGACTCCAGCGTCGCGATCCACAGCACGAGGACGACCAGGACGTAGGGCGCCGCCTGCCAGACCCCGGCCCGGTCGAGCACCACCAGCACGACGAGGCACAGCGCAGCGACGGCGAGGGCCCCGAGCGAGAGGCCGTCGGAGTAGACGATGCCGATGACGCTCACCGCGACGATGTCGTCGATGACGGTGAGGGTCAGCAGGAAGATCCGCAGCTGGGTGGACACCGCGGGGCCGACGAGCGCCATCACGCCGAGCAGGAAGGCGGTGTCGGTCCCGATCACCGCACCCCAGCCGGCCGCCTCCGGCCCCGACGGGTTCAGCGCGAGGAAGATCGCAGCCGGCACCAGCATCCCGGTGATGCCGGCCACCAGCGGCACGACCACCCGGCTGCGGTCGGTGAGCTCGCCGATCGCGAACTCCTTGCGGACCTCGAGCCCGATCACGAAGAAGAACACGACCATCAGGCCGTCGTTGATCCAGTGGTGCAGGTCCATGGTGAGCCCACCGCTGCCGAAGCGGATCGAGAGCTCGGTGTGCCACAGGTCGACGTAGGACTGCGACCACGGCGAGTTCGCCCAGACGAGCGCGACCAGGGCCGCCACGACGAGCATCCCGGCCGACATCGACTCGGTGCGCATGAAGTCGCGCAGGGAGCGCGAGTGCTGCGCCTCGAACGCCTGCGACCCGTCGCAGGAGGACTGCTCGCTCACACGACCCGGTGCATCCAGCCGAAGGTGTCCTCGGCACGGCCGAACTGCATGCCGACGAGGGCCTCGCGGATCCGCATGGTCAGCTCGGTGCTGGCGGGGGCCGGGGTGACGCCGCTCGGCGAGCGCAGCTCCCCGACTGGCGTGACGACTGCGGCCGTGCCGCACGCGAAGACCTCGGTGATGTCGCCGGACGCGACCCCGTCGCGCCACTCGTCGATGGAGAACTTGCGCTCCTCCACGGCGTGACCGAGCTTGCCGGCCAGCTCGATGATCGAGGCGCGGGTGATGCCCTCGAGGATCGTGCCGGTCTCCGGCGTGACGATGCTGCCGTCGCGGCGCACGAAGAAGAGGTTCATGCCGCCGAGCTCCTCGATGTAGCGGAACTCCTGGTCGTCGAGGAAGACGACCTGGTCGCAGCCCTTCTCGATGGCCTCGCGCTGGGCGGCGAGCGACGCGGCGTAGTTGCCGCCGGTCTTCGCCGCGCCCATCCCCCCGCGCCCGGCGCGGGTGAAGGACTCCGAGAGCCACAGGTTCACCGGCTTCACGCCGCCCTTGAAGTACGCCCCGGCGGGGGACGCGATGACCATGAAGGTCACGTGCTGGGCCGGCCGGACGCCGAGGAAGGTCTCCGAGGCGAACATGAACGGTCGCAGGTAGAGCGACTTCTCGCCCTCACCCTGCCCGGCAGCGTTGTCGGGGACCCACCGCTGGTCGGCCTCGACGAGCGCGTCGACGCAGGCCACGAAGTCCTCGACCGGCAGCTCCGGGAACGCCAGACGCTGCGACGACCGCACCATCCGCGCCGCGTTCTGCTCGGGGCGGAAGGTCCACACCGAGCCGTCCTCGTGGCGGTAGGCCTTCATGCCCTCGAAGGTCTCCTGCGCGTAGTGCAGCACCGCCGTCGCGGGGTCGAGGGTGAGCGGCCCGTAGGGCGTGATGCGGGCCGCGTGCCAGCCCGCGTCGGGCGTCCACTCCACCGTCAGCATGTGGTCGGTGAAGTGGGAGCCGAAGCCGGGGTTCGCGAGGATCTCGGCGAGGCGGGCGTCGTCGACGGGCGTGGGGTTGGCGGTCGTGCTGATCTGCATGGGGTCAACCTATTCCAGCGGCCCACCGGCGGGGTGGGGGCGCTCAGAGACGGGCGGCGATGGCGTCCCCGACCTCGCTCGTACGACGGGTCGTGCCCGGCGCGCGCTCCGCGAGGTCGGCCAGCACGGCCGCCTCGATCGCGGCAGCCGCGTCGGCGTGGCCCAGGTGGTCGAGCAGGAGCGCGCCGGAGAGGATCGCGGCGGTGGGGTCGGCCTTCTGCTGGCCGGCGATGTCGGGGGCCGAGCCGTGGACGGGCTCGAACATGGAGGGGGCCGTCCGGTCCGGGTTCACGTTGCCGGAGGCGGCCAGCCCGATGCCGCCGGTGACGGCGGCGGCGAGGTCGGTGACGATGTCGCCGAAGAGGTTGTCGGTGACGATCACGTCGAAGCGGGCGGGGTCGGTCGCCATGAAGATCATGGCGGCGTCGATGTGCATGTAGTCGCAGGTGACGTCGGGGTGCTCGGCGCCGACGGACTCGAACAGGCGCCACCACAGGGACCCGGCGTTGACGAGCACGTTGGTCTTGTGGACCAGCGTGAGCTTCTTGCGCGGACGCTTCTCGGCGCGCGCGAAGGCGTCGCGGATCACCCGCTCGACGCCGTACGCGGTGTTCACCGACACCTCGGTCGCGATCTCCGCCGGAGTGCCGACCCGCAGGGCGCCGCCGTTGCCCGTGTAGGGGCCCTCGGTGCCCTCGCGGACCACCACGAAGTCGATCTCACCGGGCTCCGCGAGGGGTGAGGCGGAGCCGGGGAAGAGACGCGAGGGGCGCAGGTTGACGTAGTGGTCGAGCTCGAAGCGCAGGCGCAGGAGCAGGCCGCGCTCCAGGATGCCCGGGGGCAGGTTCGGGTCGTTGGGCTTGCCGCCGACGGCCCCCAGCAGGATGGCGTCGTGCCCGCGGACCTCCGCGAGCACGGAGTCGGGCAGCACCTCGCCGGTCGCGAGGTAGCGCTCGGCGCCGAGGTCGTAGCGCGTCGACTCGAACGTCACCGGCGACGCGACCTCGAGGACCTTGAGGGCCTCGGCGGTCACCTCGGGCCCGATGCCGTCGCCGGGGATGACGGCGAGGGTCGGGCTGCCCGTGGGCGCGGCGGCGGTCTGCTGGGTGTCAGGCATGCGGCGAACGTTAGTTGTCGTCCGGCCACTGACCGCCGTTGTCTCGCAGGTCAAGCGCCGTCTGGACGGCCACCGCGACGTTCTCGGCGCTGCGCGGGTTCTCGGGGTCGTGGGCGGCAGGGCCCCAGCTGTCCGGGTAGAGGTCGTACATCGTTCTCACTCCTGGTGGGTCGTGCGTCGGGTGGAGGTGAGTCCGAAGCCACCGACACCGCGGCGGGTGGGGAAGCGAGGGGTACGGGGATCGCCCGGCCCGGCTGCCGGCCGACGAGCGTGCGGATCGCGCAGGAGCTGCGTGGGACCCGCCACGGAGGCGGCGACTTCGGACTCAGAGCCGAGCTCTGAGGGGCGAAAGGCCGGGGGGCGGAACCTCGTCAACGCCGAACACCGCGACGAGGTGGCCTCTCTGTCAGGCCTCGCCGCGGCGATCGATAAGTACGAAGACGCTCCGCATGGTGGTGCGACTGTACGACCGCGCCGCAGGCGTGGGCACCCGGATTCCGAAACGTGTCAGATGGTGAGATGTCGGCCCGCCCACTGGGAATCCCCGTGACGAGTGACAGACTCGGCTGCCTCATGTCTGCTCCCCCGGATCTCCCCGACATCGTCCAGCGCGCGTTCGACGTGTGCCGGCAGGCCGGCTACGTGGCGTTCTGCCGCAACGAGACCGGGCGGCTCCTCGCGACCCTCGCGGCCACGCGCGGCGGCACCATGGCGGAGTTCGGCACCGGGTGCGGCGTCGGGACCGCGTGGCTGCGCTCCGGCGTGCGCAACGGTGCGCGGATCCTGACCGCCGAGCTGGACGAGTCACTCGCGGGCGCCGCGGCGAAGATCTTCACCGACGACGAGAAGGTCGAGGTGCTCGCCGCCGACTGGAGCGTGCTGCGCGAGCACGGGCCGTTCTCGCTGCTCTTCCTCGACTCCGGCAGCCCCTCCGAGGTCGGCGTGGACTCCGTCATCGACCTCGTCGAGCCCGGCGGGATCGTCGTCCTCGACGACTTCGCCCCCTGCGAGTCCTGGCCGCCGATCGCCTACGGGCGCGTCGACACGCTGCGCGAGCAGTGGCTCACCGACGAGCGGTTCACCGCCGTCGAGGTGATGGTGGCCGCGGACGCGTCCACCGTCATCGCCACGCGCCGCTAGGCCCCGCGTGACCAGGCTCGCCGTCGCCGCGCCCAGCCGCGCCGCCGCCGACGCCGCGGGGGACGTCGCCCGCGCCGGCGGCTCCGCGGTCGACGCCGCCATCGCGGCTGCCCTCGTCGCGATGGTCAACGAGGTCGGGCTGGTCTCCCTCAGCTCGGGCGGCTTCGTGGCCGTCCAGCCCGCCTCCGGGCCGGCGTACACCGTCGACGGCTGGATGGACCGCCCCGGCCGCGGGCGTGACGAGGGTGCGCCCCCGGCGCGGACGTGGGACGTCACGACCGAGTACGGCGGCGGCGTCACGATCACGATCGGCCCCGGGTCGGTGGCCACGCACGGCTCGCTGGCGGCCTTCGGCGAGGCGCACGCGCGGGACGGACGACTGCCCTGGCGCGAGCTGCTGGCACCGGCGGTCGACGTGGCGCGTGGTGGCTTCGCCCTGGGGTCGGCCTCGCGGTTCTACCTGCGCTACGTGCACGAGACGGTCTTCGGCTGGGACGACGTCAGCCGGGCAGCGCTCCACGACGCGGAGGGACGGCTGACCGAGGACCGCGTCGTCGTGCCCGACCTCGCCGCGACCCTCGAGCACATCGCCGCGGAGGGCCCGCGCGCGCTCCACCGGGGCGACCTCGCCGAGCTGGTCGTGGGCGACCTGCAGGCGCGCGGGGGGCTGCTGTCCGCCGCCGACCTCGCGGCGTACGAGCCAGTGGTGCGGGCGCCGCTGACCACGCGGGTCGGCCCGTGGAGCCTGGCCACGACGCCGCCGCCGTCCGTGGGCGGGGTCGTCGTCGCCTCGATGCTGCGCCTGCTCGACGACCACCCCCGCGCCAGGTGGGACGCCGACGACGTCGCGCACCTCGTCCGGGTCCAGCGCGCCGTGCTCGGCCACCGGCGCGAGGAGCTCGAGGTCGCGGGCGACCTGGACGAGGCGTCCCGCGCGTGGCTCGACCGGGTCGACGCCGACCACCGCGCGGTCCTCGAGTCGGGCTCGACGGCCCAGGTGTCGGTCACCGACGCGGACGGTGCCGCCTGCTCGATCACCGTGTCCTCGGGCTACGGCGCCGGCATGGTGGCGGCGGGCACCGGGATCTGGCTCAACAACTGCCTCGGCGAGCAGGAGCTCAACCCGCCCGGCCGCCCATCCGCGCCCGGTAGCCGCCTGCTCTCCAACATGGCACCGACGGTGGGCCGCCACGCCGACGGCGCCACCCTCGCGATCGGCTCTCCCGGCGCGGACCGGATCACCACGGCCGTCGTCTCGGCGCTGGCCGGGTTCGTCAGCGGCGGTCTCGACCTGGCGTCCGCCGTGGCGCACCGGCGCGTCCACGTCCACCGCGCCGGGCTACCGGACGAGGACGTCCGCGTGGAGGACGAGCCGTCGATGTACTTCGGTGGGGTCGGCGCCGCCCTCACCGGCGCCGACGGCCACCTCGAGGCGGTCGCCGACCCCCGGCGTGCGGGTGTCGCCGAGGTGGTCTCGTGACGGCTACTCGTAGTAGTTGACGTCGCCGATGAGCACGCCCTCGAACGCCGGGTTCGGCTTG
This sequence comes from Nocardioides cavernae, assembly GCF_013410035.1. Lineage (GTDB taxonomy): Bacteria > Actinomycetota > Actinomycetes > Propionibacteriales > Nocardioidaceae > Nocardioides > Nocardioides cavernae_A. The sequence continues at coordinate 134,673 of NZ_JACCBW010000001.1, forward strand.
CCGCTCGGGTCGTGCTGGATGCCGATGACCTCGCGCTTGCGGGTGCCGTCGGCGTACGTCATCTCGACGATGCCGGTCGAGACGACCTTGTAGGTGCCGCGCTGGTCGGCGGGGGCGCTGCTCCAGCTCTGGCCCAGCCCGGGCCAGCTGCCGACCGAGAAGCCGCCCTCCACGAACTTCCCCGCGGTGTCCATCGTCAGGTAGTCGGTGTAGGAGGTGCAGCTGATCGCGCAGTAGCCGGACCAGTTCTGGTGGTAGAGGTCGACCCCCAGCCGGGCCCCCTTCTTCGGCAGCGTGAGCGGCTCGAGCTCCAGCTTCTCGTCCTTGTAGGCGGGGTGCTTGAAGGCGAACCCCGCCGAGGTGACCTTGGCCTTCTGCCTACCGATCCTCACCGTGCCGGTGCGGGCGTTGTAGGAGTAGCGCTGGCACTCATTGACCTTCGCGGAGCAACGGGGCTTCTTCCCCTCGGCCCAGCCGGTGTAGGCCCACTTCTTGTCGACGAACCACACGGAGTGGTTGATCCACCCGGCCGAGGACTGGAGGTCGGTGCTCTCCCACCCCCACCAGTACGTGCCGGTGAGCTTCTTGAGGACGGTGGGCTTCGGGGTGACGACGACCTGGGCCTGCGCCGTGGCGGTCGCGGCTGCGGGGTCGGTGACGGTCAGGGTGAGGGTCCGCGCCTTCAGCGGCTTGGGCTTCTTGCCCTTCTTGGTCTTGGGCTGCGTGAGCCGCACCTGGAGGTCGAGGTACTCGGTCGAGCGCTCGCCGACGGGGCCGACGTCGATCGTCGACGTCCGGATGTCGATGCCCTTGCCGCTCGCGGTGAGGCGTACGGCAGACGCGGCGCCGCGCGAGGTGTTGCGGACCTCGAGGCTGAGCCTGGCCCACTTCCCCTTCCGGGCACCCACCACCTTGTCGTCGGCCTCGACCTCGAGGACGGGCTGGAAGGTCTCGACCAGGTCCTCCGGAGGGGCCACGCTCCACACCGTGGACGGGCTGCCACCCGCCACGTTGGCGTAGGCGCACTCGAAGGCGGTGTTGCGCAGCCGTGGGTGGGGCGCCGTCGTGGCACCGACCTGGTTGCCCTGGCCCGATGCGGTGGCCGCCAGTGCCTCACCGTCCGGGAGGAACAACCCGTTGGCCTCGCCCGGGGCGATGCCGATGCCGAAGACCGGCGTGCACGTGCTGCCGCTCCAGGTGCCGAGCACAACCGACACCGTGCCCGCCGGAGTGCCGTTGAGCGTGGCCGTCGTGCTGACCGTCTGCGCGACGACGTCGACCACGACGTCGACGGCCGCGAGCTGCTGGCCCGGCGTCGTGCCCGTCGCGTGCTGGACGTCCGTGAGGCGCACCGTGCGACGGATCACCCCCTCATCGGCGGTGGCCGCCTTGTGCAGCTGGGCTCCGGACGCAGCCCGCTTGCCGCGTACGTCGACGGCGAGGTCGGGCTCGTCGGCGGCGACGGCGGGCGACCCACCCGCCACCATGGCCATCGAGGCCAGCAGGGCCGGCACGGACACGAGCATGCGACGAGCACGCATGGATCTCCCCCCAGTTCTCCACGACACAGGAGCCACGTTTCTACCGCGGCGGCGCCCCACCGGGCATCCGTCGAAAGACTGACCGGGCGGCTGGTTGGATGACCGCCATGGCGCAGACGAAGGCGGACCCGCTCCTGGTGGTCCGTGGCATCACCCGCCGCTTCGGTGACCGCACGATCCTCGACCAGGTCGACCTCGACGTCGCAGCCGGGGAGGCCGTCGGCGTGGTCGGGCCCAACGGCAGCGGCAAGTCGACCCTGCTGCGCTGCATCGTCGGCGCGGACGAGGCCGACGGCGGCGAGGCCACGCTCGACGGCCGGGTGCTGGACGAGCGCCGGCCCGACGTGCGCCGCGACCTCGCCGTCGTGATGGACGACATCGACTTCTTCCCCGACCTCTCCGTCGTCGAGCACCTCGACCTCGTCGCCCGCGCGCACGCCCAGCCCGACGCCGAGGAGGTCGTCAACGACGTCCTCGACGAGGTCGGCCTGATGGAGGTGTCGGGCCAGCTGCCGTCGACGCTCTCGTCGGGCCAGCGGCGGCGGCTCGCGCTCGCCAGCGCCTTCGTACGCCCGCGCACGCTGCTCGTCCTCGACGAGCCGGAGGCGCGGCTCGACGTCGACGGCGTGCGCTGGCTGGGCGAGAAGCTCCTGTCCGAGAAGGCCGCCGGGCGCGCCGTGCTGCTCGTCAGCCACGACCCCGGGCTCGTCGAGCAGGTCTGCGACCGGGTCGTGCGCCTCGGCGGTGGTGACGGCGCCGATGCAGGCTGAGGTCCCGTCCGCCCGCGAGGTGCGGGGCGAGATCCGTGACTGGCGCCGGGGCCGGGCCGAGCTGAGGTGGGGCGAGGCGATCTCCGACGCCTACGTCGCGCTCTTCTGCGTCGTCATGGTCGGCGCGATGGGTGGCAACGTCGTGCTGAGCCTGCGCCGCCTCGCCGACGACACCTGTCTGGCCACCTGCTCCGAGGTGCGCTCGGCGGCGCCGTGGCTGGCCGCCCTCGCCGTCGCGCTGCTGGCGCTCGGCGTGGCCCGGCTGCTGGGTCCGGTCTTCAGCCCGCCGGCCGCCAACGCCTGGCTGCTCAGCACCCCCGTCGACCGCGGCGGGCTGCTGCGACCCGGCTGGGTCCGTACGTCGGCGGTCGCGGTCGTCGGGACCGCCGTCCTGCTGCTCGCGCCCGCGGTCCTCGGCGGCTTCTCGTGGCACGAGGCGGCGGTGTTCCTGGCCGTGGGCAGCGCCACCGCGCTGGCCTGCGTCGGCGTCGCGGCACTGTCACAGGTGCGCGAGCACCCGGCCGGACGCTGGCTCACCTGGCTCGTCACCCTCGCCCTGTGGCTCGGACTCGGCCTGGCGGCCACGCACCGGCTCGGGACCGTGCCCGGCGTGCCGCCCGCGGCAGGCCTCGCGGTCACGGCGCTGGTCGTCGCGGCCGCGGCGGTCCTCGTGTGGCGCACGTCGGTCGCCGTCGGCGACGTGCCGCGGCGGGTGCTGGCCTACACCGAGCACCTCTCCCCCAGCCTGTCCGGTGCCCTGTCGTCGGTGGACCTGGGCCTGATGTACGACGTGCTGCTGGCCCGGCGCTGGGGCCGCGGGGCGCGCGTGCGCAGCCGCACCGGCGGCCCGCTCGGCTGGTCGGCGCTCGTCCACCGCGACCTGCGCCGCGCCCTGCGCGCACCCCAGCCGTACGTCCTGCTCGCCGGCCTCGTGCTCGTGCCGTACGCCGCGGCGGAGGCCGACGCCGGCCGGGCGGTCGTGCTCGCGACCACCCTCACCGGGCTGCTGGGCGGCCCGGCCCTCTGCGCCGGGCTGCGGGTCGTCGTCCGCAGCCGGAGCCTGGCGCGGATGATGCCGCTGCGCCGGCGGTCGCTGCTGCTGGCGCACCTCGTCGTGCCGGGGACGGCGCTGATGGCGTTCGCGCTCGCCACGACGCCGACGCTGGTCGCGTCCGTCCCCGGCAGCGCCGTCAACCTCGCCATCGCGTGCGGGCTGTCGTCGATCGCCGCGACCGTGCGCTGGGTGACCGGGAAGCCGCCGAACTACGCCGCGCCGATGGTCAGCACCCCGGCCGGGGGCGTGCCGACGGGCGTGTTCTCCAGCGCGGCGCGTGGCTTCGACGTGTGGGCGTTCACGGCGCTGCCGCTGATGTTCGGCACGGGTGGGATGTACGTCTCGACGCTCGTCAGCATCGGGGTGATCGCCTACCTCGTGTCGGACGAGGCCGGGTAGCCCAGCCGCTGGCTCACCGCTGGTCGGGGCGCAGCACGTCGACGGTGAACCACGGCAGCATGAGCTGCGTGAGCGGACCGATCGCGAGGGCGTACGCCACGGTGCCGATGCCGAGCACGCCACCGAGCAGCAGGCCGATGACGACGACCGCGACCTCGAGGCCGGTGCGGACCAGCCGCAGCGACAGGCCGGTGCGACGCGCCAGGCCGGTCATCAGCCCGTCGCGGGGGCCGCGGCCGAGCTGCGCGCCGATGTAGAGCGCGCTCGCGAGCCCGCAGAGGACGACGCCGCCGACCATGAGGCCGACGCGGGCGGCGATCGCGTCCGGGCGCCCGAGCACGGCGAGGGTGGCGTCGGCGGAGAGGCCGACCACGAGTGCGTTGCTGATCGTCCCGAGGCCGGGCATCTCCCGCAGCGGGATCCACAGCACCAGCACGACGAAGCTGAAGAGCACGACCGCCTGCCCCAGCGTCATCGGCACGTGCCGGATGAAACCGGAGTGCAGCACGTCCCACGGCGCGAGGCCGAGCGCGCCGCGCACCATCATCGCGAGCGAGACGCCGTAGAGGAACAGGCCGACGTAGAGCTGCGGCAGGCGGCGGGCGAGCCGGCCCGCGCGCAGCTGGGCGATGGGACCGAGCTCGACGAGGACGCCGCGCGGGGCCGTGTGGTCCAGGGAGTGCTGTGGAGAGGTGGTGCTCATGACCTCAGCATGGCGCTGATTGGCCTTGTCCGACATAGCCAATCGTGGAACAGTGGCCTGCATGAGCCGCGTGATCAGTGCCAGCCGCATAGCCAGTCTGGTCGGCGACTTCCCCCGCTCCCCCGCCTACCTCGGCCTGGCCGAGAGCCTGCGCGTGCTCATCGGGGACGGCCGGGTCGGCATCGACGTGCGACTGCCGAGCGAGCGCGACCTGACCGGCGCGCTCGACGTGTCCCGCACCACGGTCACACGGGCGTACGAGGTGCTGCGGGAGTCGGGCTACGCCGAGGCGCGGCGCGGGTCGGGCACGTTCACCACGGTCCCCGGGGGGGAGCGCCGCGCGCACGACCGCGCGGTCATGCCCAGCGCAGGCGGCCAGGACGTCATCGACCTCAACTGCGCCGCACACTCCGCGCCGCCCGGGCTCGTCGAGTCCTACCAGCGCGCGACCGAGCAGCTGCCCGCCTACCTCAGCGGTCCGGGCTACTTCCCCCTCGGCGTCCCCGCCCTGCAGGCGCGCATCGCCGCGGCGTACGAGGCGCGGGGCCTGCCCACCGTCCCCGAGCAGGTGATGGTCACCGCCGGCGCGCTCGCGGCCGCATCGGTGGTGGCGCAGGCGTTCACGGCGCCGGGCGAGCGCGTCGTCGTCGAGTCGCCGACCTACCCCAACGCCACCCAGGCCGTCCGCCACGCGGGCGCCCGGCTGGTCGCGGCGGCGGTCGACCCCGAGGGCTGGGACCTCGACGCGCTGGCGGCGACGCTGCGGCAGACGTCGCCGCGGCTGGCGTACCTCATCCCCGATTTCCAGAACCCGACCGGGCACCTCATGTCCGACGCCCAGCGCGAGGAGCTGGCCTCGTCCCTGGCCCGCACCCGGACGACCGTGGTCGCGGACGAGGCGCACCAGGCGCTGGCCCTGCGGCCCGGGCTCGCCGGCGCCATGCCGCGACCGCTGGCGGCGTACGCCCCGGACGCGATCACCATCGGCAGCGCGAGCAAGTCCTTCTGGGGCGGTCTGCGGCTCGGGTGGGTACGCGCGCCCCTCGCGGACATGGACCGCCTCGTCCACGCGCGCATCGGCCTCGACCTCGGCGCCCCCGTCTTCGAGCAGATCGTCCTCGCCGACCTCCTGGACCGTGCCGACGACGTGCTCGCCGTCCACCGCGAGCGGCTGGTGACCGGCCGGGACGCGCTCGTCGCGGCGATGCGCGAGCACCTCCCGTCGTGGCGGTTCCGCGTGCCCGACGGCGGCCTCGCGCTGTGGTGCGAGCTCCCCGAGGCACTGGGCACCGCGACGACCGTCGAGGCCGAGCGACGCGGCGTCGTGGTCGCGCCCGGCCCGCTCTTCGCGGTCGAGGGCGGGCTGGACCGCCACGTCCGGATCCCCTGGACGGCGTCGGTCGACGACCTCACCGAGGCCGTGCGCCGGCTCGCGGCCGCCTGGGAGCACGTGAGCGCCACCCAGCGGCCGACGACCCGTCGCCCCGGGGCGGGCCGGGGCGCCGCCGGCCGGGTGATGGTGGCCTGAGCTACGGTCGGCGTACGGCTCCCGTCAGCTGGAGCGTTCGGCGATCGTCCTCGACGACCACCCGCTTGGCGGGGACCTTCACCGGCTTCGTCCGGACCTTCACCGGCGCCCTGCCGGGCGCCGTGGCCGTCACCAGGACCGAGAGCTTCGCGCCTGCCATGCGTCGGGTGATGCGGATCGCCCGCTTGGTCTGGCCCTTCAGCTTCTTCGACCCGGCGAACCACTGATAGGTGACCTTCACCTGTGTGCTCCACGTGCCCGGGCTGACGCTCAGCGTGGCACCGACCTGTGCCTTGCCCGTGACGCGAGGTGCGTCGACCACCCGCACGGGAGCGGGCGTGGGAGTCGGGGTCGGCGTGGGAGTCGGCGTCGGGGTCGGCGTCGGGGTCGGCGTCGGGGTCGGCGTCGGGGTCGGGGTCGGCGTCGGGGTCGGGGTCGGCGTCGGGGTCGGCGTGGTGCCCACGTCCGCCAGCACGGCGTCCTTCCCGGCGACGACCGACCCGGCGGACACGACCACGTCGGTGGCCGCCGCGAGCGTCGCGACGTCGTCCCAGAACTCCGCCACGTAGGCGTCGTCGTCCTGTGGCGCGAGCTCGATCCGGTAGGTGCCCGACGGCAGGGGGCCGACCCGGTAGGTGCCCGAGCCCCACGCCGTCCGCACCAGGTCGAAGCCGCCGGACGGGGTCCGACGCCAGACCCGGGCGTAGGTGCCCACGTCCTTTCCCCGGACGTCGGTGACCCGGCCGGTGATGGCGGCCCCGACCTCGAGCGTGGCGTCCACACCGAGCCGTTCGGTGCCGGCGGCGAGGGTCACGGAAGCAGCGGAGGAGATCGTCGGGGCGCCCGGGTGGTACTGGTCGGCGTGGTCGCCCTCCTCGTCGAAGAACCCGATGCGGTACGTACCGGCCTTCAGGCCACCGAGGCGGTACCGGCCCTGGGAGTCGGTCGAGGCCCATCGGGTCTCGTTCCACTCCTCGTTCTCGGGATCGAAGGTGAACGCCGCCACCGACACGTCCACCATCGAGGCGCCCGACGACGACACGACGCGACCGCTGATGCCCGCGGAGCGGGACAGCCGGGCGTCCGCCACGATCGGCTCGCCCGTGGATCCGACGACCAGGTCCTCCGCTTCCTCGAGCTCGGCGACGTCGTCGTAGTACTCCGGAGCGACGAGTCCCCGCTCCCGGTCCTCGAACCCCACGCGGTAGGTGCCCTGCGCGAGCCCCCTCACGGCGTACCGACCGGTCGCGTCGGTCTGCACGGTGCGGACCGTGTCCCAGTAGCCCCAGTACGGGTCCTTCCGGTGAACGGTGACCCTGATGCCGGAGAGCCCGGTCCCGTCATCACCGGTCACCCGCCCCGTGAGCGACGGAGAGCGCCGATCCACCACGGTGCCGTCGATCCCGGCGACCGCGCCTCCGGCCAGCAGCACGACGTCGGTCGCGGACTCGACAGTGGCAGCGTCCTTGTAGAAGGCAGGCGAGTAGGCGTCGGTGTCGTCCCACGACCAGTCGTCGAAGCCGACGCGGTAGGTGCCGGGCGGGAGCCCCTCGATCTCGTAGCGCCCACCGCTGTAGGTGCTGTCGGAGGCCGCCTTCTCCCATGATCCCCCGACGTTGCGGTACGCGGTGACCTCGACGTCAGCCGAGGCCCCCTCGCTGTCCAGCACGGTCCCGGCGATCGATCCGGTCCCGACGAGGGAGGCGTCGATGCCCGTGCGCTGCTGACCTTCAGCGAGGTCGATCACCCGCGCACCCGATGCGGAGTAGGCGCCTTCCCAGAACTCCGAGGCCAGGTCAGGCCAGGAGCCCTGCGGGTCGAACTTCACCCGGTAGCGGCCCGCGGGAAGACCCGGGACGCTGTACCCGCCAGCAGCGTTGGTGCGGGCCCAGGCCTGCTCGGACCACGAGCCTGCTGTCGGGTCCAGCAGCTGCACCCTCACGGTCACGCCGCTCTCGGGCGCGCCGGTCGGGCCGGTGACGGTGCCGCGCACCGCGGCACCCATTCCCAGCTGCGCGTCCTTGCCCGAAACGGTCTGTCCAGTCGTCACGACGACGAGCGTCGCCTGCGACTGGTGGACCCGGTCGTCCCAGTACTCCGCGGCGTGGACGCCGGACGGGTCCGAGAACGCCAGCCGGTACGTCCCCGGGGCCAGGCCCGCCACGTCGTAGCGACCCGAGGCATCGGTCGAACCGGTGAAGCTCGGGCCGTACTCATCCGGGTCCTGCGCGACGAACGTCGCAGCCACCCGGATGTCGCGCAGGGCGGCACCGCTGGGCCCTGTCACGGTGCCCGTGATGTGCGCGCGGTCGGTCAGGACGGCGTCGATGCCGCTCACGTCCGCCGCCCCGAGCACGACGTCCTGCGCCGCCTGCACGCTCGCTGCGTCGTCGTAGAACTCCGGTTCGTAGCGCTCGGAGTGGAACCCGATCCGGTAGGTGCCAGCGGCCAGGTCGGGCAGGCTGTAGGCGCCAGACGCACGGGTCCGTGCCGACCCCGCCCATGACCACGCTCCGTCGCGCATCCGGTAGGCGGTGACCGTCACATCGTCCGCGGGGGCGCCACCTTCGCCTGTCACGACTCCCCGGATGGCCGGCGCGGCCGTCCGCGCCCAGTCGACTCCTGGACTCGTCTGCTCCTTGGCAAGCACGATGTCCGTTGCGTCCTCGACCGTCGTCGCCTGGGGCCAGTAGCGCGTGGTGCTGGACGACCGGTCGTAGAAGCGCACGCGGTAGGTCCCGGCGCGCAGCTGGTCGAGACGGTAGCCGCCCGTGGCATCGGTCCCGACGCTCGACACGTCGCGCCACTCCCCCTGGGCGTTGCGGCGCATCGCCGCCACGGACACCCCGGCCAGGCCGGCCTCGCCCTGCGAGACCCGTCCCGTGATGACCGAGGGCCGGTGCAGCTCGGCGTCCTTGCCGGTGACCACCGCACCGGCCGAGACCTCGAACGTCGAGGCGGAGTCGAGCGACTCCTTGTCGTCCCAGTACTCCTGGAGCAGCCCGCTGTCCCAGGCCGGGTAGAACTGCAACGTGTAGGTGCCCGCGGGGAGGCCGACCAGCTCGTACCTCCCGTCGCTGGTCGACCTGGAGCCCAGGCTCGACCAGGTGTTCCGTGCTGTACGTCGGTACGGCGTCACCGTGCCCTCGACCGGCTGCCCGTCCGCGGAGCGGATGGAGCCTCTGATGGTGGAGCCGGCCGCGAGGGCGGCGTCGATCCCGGTGCGCGTGCTGTTGGGCGCGAGCACGATGTCGGTGGCGTCCTCGACGTCGAGCGCGTCGTCCCAGTACTCCTCGACCATGGTGCCGAGCGGGTTCATGAAGCGCACACGGTAGGTGCCGGAGGTCAGCCCCTTGAGGTCATAGGTGCCGTCGGGCCCCGTCCAGGCGGACGCAGCCTGCAGCCAGTTGCCCGACGCCGGGTTGCGGACAGTGGCCCAGACCAGGATCCCGGAGCGTGGCACGCCCGCATGCGTGACGGTGCCACGGATGTGCGACCCGGGGGCCACCGTCATGTCTCGTCCCGAGACGGTGACCCCAGCACTGACGGGGACGTCGTCGGCGAGCTCGACGAGCGGCTGGTCGCGGAAGAACTCAGGGGCGTTGACCCCGTTCAGGTCCTGCACACCGATCCTGTAGATGCCGACCGGCAACCCGGTCACGGCATAGGTGCCGCCGGCCTGGGTGGTCGTCGCCTTCGCGTAGTACCAGGCCGATCCGTCCCCGCTGCGCCGGTAGACGGTCACCTGCGCGTTGGCCACGCCCGCCTGGGCCGTCGTCACCACCTTGCCCGTGATGCTCGACCCCTTGGCCAGCGTCGCCCCGATGCCCGAGAGCGTCGTCCCGGCTTGCACCGTCACGACCTCGGCGTCGTCGGAGGTGGTCGCGTCCTCCCAGTACTCCTCGAGGTGCTCCGAGCTGTCGCTGGGGCTGAAACGGACCTTGTACTCCCCTGCCGGGACGTCCTCGACGGCGTACGCGCCCGTGGAGTCCGTGGACGCATAGAGGTAGGGGCCGCCGTTGTCGGCACCGAAGACCGACACGGACGTGCCCGGGGCCGGAGCGCCGTTCGCGAGGGTGACGATCCCAGTGACCCGACCGGTGGTCGGCGTCGGCTCAGCCGCCGCCGGTGCGCCTGCCAGGAGCAGCAGCCCCACGGCCCCTGCCGACCATCTGACGGCACGCGACTCTTCGTGCATGGCGCGGCTCCTTCACCCCACAACGCCGGCGCTCTGCACGGACTGGCAGCAGGCTAGGGATCCGCACGCTCCCGCGGCACCGTTTTCACAGACCGGTGTCGGCGAAAGAAGCCGCGCCCCGTGATGGTGGCCTGGGCGAGCCCCTCATCCTTTCGTCACCACGTCATCCCTTGGGACCCCCGGCGCACCGTTCGCCGTCCGTCGCGTCAGGGGAACCCTTACGTTCCACGGCGTGGGGTTGCCGTTCGGGCGGCCCGCAACACCCGAGGAGAACCATGAAGAAGCGTCACATCGCAGGAGCGGTCGCCGCAGCCGCGCTGTTCACGACGGTCGGTGGCGTGGGGGCCACCGCCGCCGACCTGATCGGTGGCAAGGACATCGCCGGCGACGCGATCGCCAGCCGCCACATCGCCGACGGCACGATCAGGATGAAGGACATCTCCGACGGCGCCCAGGGCAAGCTCCAGGGGACCGCCGGCCCGCAGGGACCTGCCGGCGCCAAGGGCGAGAAGGGCGACAAGGGTGCCCAGGGCCCCCAGGGCGAGCAGGGCGAGAGCGGCGTGCTCGGCGCCTACTACGCCGTCGCGTTCTACAACGCCGGCGACACCAACGCGGGCGCGATCGCCACCGTCGCCTGCAAGGCGACCACCGACGTCGCGATCTCCGGCGGCGTGCAGGTGCTGGGCATCGAGCCGGGCGCCAACACCCGCAACACGCCCGTCTCGTCGTCGTTCCCCGGCCGCATGGACTGGACGACCTCGGCCCCGCGGCCGGACCGCCTCGACGGCTGGATCGTGCAGTTCGGCGGCAACGCCGGCGAGGTGCAGGACAGGTCCCCGCTGAAGACGAAGATCTGGGCGCTCTGCGTGCCCGGCGCGTCGATCCCGGTCGAGCAGACCTACGCGCAGGTCAGCTGACGCCTGCAGCGAGCGCACGACGGCCCCGGAGCATCGCTCCGGGGCCGCCGTCGTGTCCGGCCGAGATCAGGACAGGTCGACCGCGCGCACGGCCACGGCCTGCATCGCGACCTCGATCTCGCCGAGGGTGTCGGCGGGGATCGCCGAGTCGACGCTGAGTGCGACGAGCGCGGCACCGCCCTTGTCCTGGCGCGAGACCTGCATCCCGGCGATGTTCACCTCGGCGTCGCCGAGGATCCCGCCGATGGTGCCGACCATGCCCGGACGGTCCTCGTAGGTGAGGAACGCGAGGTGGGTGGTGGGCTCGATGTCGACGTCGAAGCCGTTGACCTCGACGAGCCGCTCCTTCTGCCCGATGCCGATCAACGTCCCGCTGGCCGACACCTGGGTGCCGTCCGCGAGCGTCCCGCGCAGGGTGATCAGGTTGCGGTGGTCGGGGCTCTCGGCCTCGGTCACGAGGCGTACCTCGGTGCCGCGCTCGGCCGCGAGGAGCGGCGCGTTGACGTAGGAGACCTGCTCCTCGACGATGTCGGCGAACACGCCCTTGAGCGCGGCCAGCTCGAGCACCTTGACGTCGTGCTCGGTGATCTCGCCGCGGACCTCGACGTCGAGCTGCTGGGCGACCTCGCCGGCGAGGGCGGTGAAGACCCGGCCGAGCTTCTCCGTCAGCGGGATGCCGGGGCGTACGTCCTCGGCGATGACGCCGCCCTGGACGTTGACCGCGTCGGGGACGAGCTCGCCGCTGAGGGCGAGGCGGACCGAGCGGGCGACGGCGATGCCCGCCTTCTCCTGCGCCTCGTCGGTGGAGGCGCCGAGGTGCGGGGTGGCGACGACGTTCTCGAGCTCGAAGAGCGGGCTGTCGGTGCAGGGCTCGCTGGCGAAGACGTCGAGGCCGGCCGCGGCGATCTGACCGGTCTTGAGCGCGTCGTAGAGGGCGGCCTCGTCGACGATGCCGCCGCGCGCGGCGTTGACCAGGACCAGGCTCTGCTTGGCGGCGGCGAGCTGGTCGGCGCCGATGAGCCCGACCGTCTCGGGCGTCTTGGGCAGGTGCACGCTCATGAAGTCGGACTCCGCGAGCAGGGTGTCGAGGTCGACGAGGCGTACGCCCATCTGCGCGGCGCGCCCGGCCTGGACGTAGGGGTCGTAGGCGATGACCTTCATGCCGAACGCGCTGAGGCGCTGGGCGACGAGGACGCCGATGCGGCCGAGGCCGACGATGCCGACGGTCTTCTCGTAGAGCTCGATGCCGGTGTACTTCGAGCGCTTCCACTCGCCGTTGCGCAGTGCGGCGTGGGCGGGGCTGATGTGGCGCGCCGCGGCGAGCATCAGCGCGACGGCGAGCTCGGCGGCGCTGACGATGTTGGAGGTCGGCGCGTTGACGACCATCACGCCGGCCTGGGTGGCGGCCTTGACGTCGACGTTGTCCAGGCCGACCCCGGCGCGGGCGACGACCTTGAGGCGATCGGCGGCTGCGAGCGCCTCCGCGTCGACCTTGGTCGCGGAGCGGACCAGGATCGCGTCCACGCCGACGATCGCGGGGAGCAGCTCGGCGCGGTCGGCGCCGTTGGAGTGCCGAATCTCGAAGTCCGGCCCGAGCGCCTCGATCGTGGCGGGGCTGAGCTCTTCGGCGATGAGTACGACAGGCTTCGACGGTGCGTTCACAGCGGGGTCCTCGGGTGATCATGGGATGTGCGGGGACTGCACGACGCTGTGCTCCGCCCACACTACCCGCGACGCGGGCGGGCGTCCCAGCGCCCCAGCATCCGGACGGCAGCCGGGCGTCGTACCCCACCCCTACGATCCACATATGGGCGCGATGGACGACGCGGAGCAGCTCGAGCCGGCCACGGTCGAGGACTGGAGCCGGTGGCTGCGCGAGCACCAGGACCAGCCGGGCGGCGTGTGGCTGGTGAGCCCGCGCAGGGCCGCGGAGCGGGCGTTCTCCTACGAGGACGCCGTGGTCGAGGCGCTGCGCTTCGGCTGGGTCGACTCGACGGTCAGGCCGGTCGACGACCGGCGCTCGATGCAGTGGTTCGCCCCGCGTCGCCGCGGCAGCATGTGGACCCGCATCAACAAGGGCCGGGTGGCCCGGCTCGAGGAGGCGGGGCTGATGGAGCCGGCCGGTCTCGCCGCCGTGGCCGTCGCCAAGGAGACGGGCATGTGGACGCTGATGGACGACGTCGAGGACTGCGTCGTGCCCGACGACCTCGCCGCCGCGTTCGACCGCTTCCCCGGCGCCCGCGAGCACTGGGACTCCTGGTCCGCGTCGGCGCAGAAGCTGATCCTCACCTGGATCGTGCTCGCCAAGCGTCCCGAGACCCGCGCGACCCGGGTGGGGACGACGGCCGAGATGGCAGCGCGGGGCGAGAAGTCCCGCTAGACCCGGGCCGCCAGGACCGCCGTGCCGCTCTGGCTGTCAGATGGCGCAGCCGTCGGGTCCGCAGGCCTCGCCCGTGTCCCCGGTCGCGAGGACCTGGATCGCCGGGCGCGACTCCGACCACGCCCGCTCGAACACCTGCGTGAACACCTCGGTGGGCTGGGCGCCGGAGACGCCGTACTTCTCGTCGACGACGAAGAACGGCACGCCGCTCGCGCCGTAGGCCTGCGCCTGCGCGACGTCGGCGTGGACGTCCTCGGTGAACTCGGTCCCGGCCAGCACCTCGTCGAGGCGGGTCGCGTCGAGCCCCTCGGCGAGACCGACCTCGCGCAGCACCTCGGGGTCGGCGACGTTGCGGGCGTCGGTGAAGTACGCCCGGAGCAGCGCCTCCTTCACCCGGCCCTGCAGCGCGTTCCCGCCCTGCTCGTGGGCGAGGTGGATGACGCGGTGCGCGTCGACGGTGTTGAGGTGGAGCGTCTCGGCGAGGCGGTAGACCAGCCCCTCCTCGGCCGCCACGGCCTCGACCCGGTCCTGCATCTGCTGCGCGCCCGCGGGCGACTGGCCGTACTTGCGGGCGAGCATCGCCGCGGTCCCCTCCGTGGGCACGGCGGGGGCGCCGGGGTCGAGCTGGTAGGAGCGCCAGTGCACCTCCACCTCGTCGGCGTGCTCGAACGCGGCCAGCGCGTTCTCGATGCGACGCTTGCCGATGTAGCACCAGGGGCAGACGACGTCGGACCAGATCTCGATCTTCACGACCGGCCCAACACCGGTCCCGACCCGCCTGTTCCCGGCCTCAGGACTCCTGGCGCCGGACGGTGCCGCGGCGCAGGGCGTACCCCAGGACGAGACCGATGAGCAGGGCGACCAGGACGCCGAGGTTGGCGAAGGCCCAGGCGCCGTCGCGGCCGCCGAGGCCGAGCGGGCCGAGGAGGTAGCCCTGCCAGTTGTTCCACGAGGCGTCGTCGGAGAACGAGTTGATCACCAGCCCCCAGCCGACGAGCGAGGCGAGCACCATGGTGCCGATGGCGGCCCAGTCCCACGCGCCGTAGCGGCCGCGGCCGTCGAACAGGGCGTCCTCGTCGTAGTCGCGCCTGCGCAGCGCGAGGTCCGCGATCATGATCCCGGCCCACGCGGCCAGCGGCACGCCGAGCGTGATCAGGAAGCTCTGGAACGGGTTGATGAAGTTCTCGGCGACGAAGACGACGTAGATGGTGCCGAGGGTCAGCAGCACGCCGTCGACCGCGGCCGCCTGCGGGCGCTTCAGCCTCACCCCGAGCGAGAGCAGCGTGAGGCCCGAGGAGTAGATGCCGAGCACCGCGCCGCTGACCAGTGACAGGATCGCGGCCAGCAGGAACGGGACGAGGAACCACGTCGGCAGCAGCGTGGCGAGGGTGCCGATCGGGTCGGCCGCCACCCCGTCGAGGATCTCGGTGGACGAGCCGGCCAGCGCGAGGCCGAAGAGCACCAGGACGACGGGGGCCAGGGCGCCGCCGAAGGTGTTCCACGCGACGATGGAGGGCCCGGGCGCGGTGCGCTTCTGGTAGCGCGACCAGTCCGCGGCGATGTTGATCCAGCCGAGGCCGAACCCGGTCATCACCATCACCAGCGCGCCGATCACCGACTGCGTCGAGCCGGCCGGGATGGCCTGCACCGCCGTCCAGTCGACGTCGTCGAGGGTGAGGGCCATGTAGAGCACCGTGACGATGCCGGTGACCCACGTCAGCAACGACTGCATCCGCATGATGATGTGGTAGCCCGCGACGCTGGCGGACACGATCAGCGCGGCCACCACGACGGCGGCGACGACCTTGGTGCCGGTGCCGCCACCCCATCCGAGACGGGTGAAGACCGTCGACGTCGCGAGCACGGCCAGGATGGCGAGGAACGTCTCCCAGCCGATCGACACCAGCCACGAGATCACGCCGGGCACCTTCTGGCCCTGCACGCCGAACGCCGCGCGGCTGAGGATCATCGTCGGTGCGGACCCGCGCTTGCCGGCGATGGCGATGATCCCGCAGAGCAGGAACGACACCACGATGCCGACGACCGAGACGAGCACGGCCTGCCAGAACGAGATCCCGAAGTAGAGGACGAACGAGGCGTAGCTCAGCCCGAAGACCGACACGTTGGCCGCGAACCACGGCCAGAACAGGTCGCGCGGACGGGCGGTGCGCTCGGACTCCTCGATGATCTCGATGCCGGTGGTCTCGACGCCGAGGCGGCGCGTCTGCTCGAGGCCCGGGGCGGGGGCCGCAGTGTCACTCATGTCCGCATCGTCGCGCACCGGTGCCGTCCGGGCCAGCACCGCCCCGTCCGGAGGAGGGCGTCAGGTGAACAGCGCCTGGCCGACGTGCTCGCCCGGCCCGACGCCGGGAGGGACGGCGAAGAGCGCCGAGCCGGTGAACTTGAGGTACTCCACAAGGGCGTCGCTCTTCGACATCGCCAGCTGCACCGGCACGAAGTGCGTCGCGGGGTCGCGGACGTACGCGATGAAGAACAGGCCGGCGTCGAGGCCGCCCAGCGCGTCGGACCCGTCGACGAAGTTGTAGCCGCGGCGCAGCATCCGGACGCCGCCGTGCTGGCCGGGGTGCACGACGCGGACGTGCGCGTCCACCGGGATCACCGGCTGGTCGTTGCTGCCGGGCATGTCGAAGTCGGGCGCCGTGTGCTCCTCGCCGCCCGACAGCGGCGCGCCCGCGCCCTTCGTGCGTCCGACGAACATCTCCTGGTCGCCCAGCGGCTGGCGGTCCCAGACCTCGATGGTCATGTTGATCCGCCGGGCGACGAGGTAGGAGCCGCCCGCGAGCCAGTCGGCCCGCGGGTCGTCGCCGCTGCCGACCCACACGTGCTCGTCGAGGGCGGCGGACTCCTCCGCCTTGACGTTGGCCGTGCCGTCCTTGAAGCCGAACAGGTTGCGCGGGGTGGACTGGGACGTCGAGGTGGTCGAGGTGCGCCCGAAGCCGAGCTGGGACCACCGCACCGCCACCGTCCCGAAGCCGATGCGCGCGAGGTTGCGGATGGCGTGGACGGCGACCTGCGGGTCGTCGGCGCACGCCTGCACGCACAGGTCGCCACCGGACCGCGCCGGGTCAAGGACGTCGCCCGGGAAGTGCGGCAGGTCGCGCAGCGCCTCCGGCTGGCGGTCCGCGATGGCGAACCGGTCCCGGCCGTCGGCGTCGCGGAACAGCGACGGGCCGAAGCCGAACGTGACGGTCAGCCCGCTGGCGGGCAGGTCGAGCGCCTCCCCCGTGTCGTCGGGCGGCAGGCGTACGTCGCCACCGACCGCGCCGTCGCCGGCCGGCTCCCCCGCGGTCATCTGCTCCGAGGCGAGCGTCCAGCGCTGCAGCAGGGAGACCAGCTCCTCGCGGTCGTCGGTCAGGACGTCGAACGCGGCGAAGTGGAGCCGGTCCTGGGCCGGCGTGACGATGCCGGCCTGGTGCGCACCGCGGAAGGCGTACGCCGCCTGCCGCACGTCGCCCGCGGTCGCGGCGCCGTCCGGCCCGGCGTGCGCGGTCCCCCGGCCGACGGCGAAGGCGCCGGCCACGCCGGCGGCCGCGACCCCCCCGCCCAGCAGGCCGCGCCTGCTGAACCGGGAGGTCGGCGCCGGGGCGGGCTGCTCGCTCAGGACAGCACCGCCGCGGTCAGCCGCGACAGCGGCTCGGAGAGGGCGTTCACGGCGTTGGAGAGCTCCTTGACCTGCGCGGGCGTCAGCTGGTCGTAGGTGACGAAGCCGTCGCCCTCGCGCTGCGCGTCGAGCAGGTCCTGCAGCTCCTCGAACCGGGAGGTCAGCTGGTCGGCGAGGTCGGCGTCCTTCTCCTCCACGATCGGCTGCACGCCCTCCCAGGCGACCTTCGCCCCGTCGACGTTGGCCTGGAAGTCCCACAGGTCGGTGCGCGACCAGTACTCCTCCTCGCCGGTGACCTTGCCCGTCGCGACCTCCTCGAGGAGCCCGCGCGAGCCGTTGGCGATGGCGTCGACGGTGTAGGTGAGGTCCTGCACGCGGGAGTCGAGCTCCTCGGTGTTGGCGAGCAGGTCGTCGGCGTAGGTCGCGCGCTCGTCGTCGCCGAGCGGCGTGTAGTCCTGGGCGCGCTGCGGCCAGAGGTCCTTCTCGATGCGGTGCCAGCCGGTCCACTCCTGGCCGGGCTCGAGGTCGGCCTCCCGCGCGTCCATCATCGGGTCGAGGTCTCCGAACGACTCCGCGACGGTCTCGATGCGCTCCCAGTGGGTGCGGGCGACCGGGTAGAGCGCGCGAGCCGCGTCGTCCTCGCCGGCCTTGTAGCGCTCGACGAAGTCCCGGGTCTTCTCCAGCAGCTGGGCCGACTGGTCCTCGACGTAGGCCGCGTAGTTGGCCTCCGCCTGGTCGACCAGCTCCTGCTCGTCGGCGGAGACGTCGCCGCCCTCGTCGGACTCCGTCACGGTGAAGTCGCCCCGGATGCCCTCACCGGTCATGCCGGGCTTGCAGGCCGTGACGTACGTGCCCGCGGGGGCGTTGACGGTGAGGGCACGGGAGATGCTGGGTCCGATGTTCTCGACCTCGGCCACGATCCGCAGGCCGTCCTCACCGAGCAGGTAGAACTCGGTGACCTGGTCGCCGGAGTTGGTCACGTCGAAGGTCAGCGTGCCGGCGGGGGCCTCGGTCGCCGACAGCGTGCAGGCGTCGGCGGACGAGTCGACGGTCAGGGCGCGCGGGTCGGCCGCGTCGCCGGAGCCGCCGGACGGGGCGGTGTCGGCGTTCTGCGTGCAGGCCGCGAGCAGCGGCAGGGCGACCGCGACGGCCACGAGGGTCTTGCGCATGGGGCGTGTGTGCTTCCTTCTCAGGCGGCCGCACGCGACGGTGCGGCCGGGGTGGTGGTGCGTCGGCGGGCGCCGCGCAGGAAGAGGGCCATGACCGGCACCACGTAGAGCAGCCAGGCGGCGGCCTCCAGCGTGGTGGTGGCGGGCGAGAAGTTGAAGACGCCCTTGAGCAGGGCGCCGTACCAGGTGTTCATGTCGACGGTCGCGGAGACGTCGAAGGCGAGGTCGTCGAGGCCCGGCAGGAAGCGGGCCTCCTGCAGGTCGTGCACGCCGTAGGCGAGGACGCCCGCGGCCACGACGATGAGGAACGCACCGGTCCACGTGAAGAAGCGCGAGAGGTTGATCGAGATCGCCCCGCGGTAGATCAGGTAGCCGAGCGCGACGGCGGTGAGGATGCCGAGCCCCGCACCGAGCAGCGGCTCCCACGTCGGGACCGCGCTGCCCGCGGCCTCGCGCGTGCCGGCCTGGGTGGCGGCCCAGAGGAACAGCGCGGTCTCGAGGCCCTCGCGGCCGACGGCGAGGACGGCGACGACCACCAGCGACCACCGGCTGCCCTCGGCCGCCTCGTCGATCCGGCCGCGCAGCTCCCCGCTGAGACCGCGCGCCGCGCGCGCCATCCAGAAGATCATCCACGTGACGAAGCCGACCGCGACGATCGACAGGCTGCCGCCGATCAGCTCCTGGGCCTCGAAGGTCAGGCCGCGGGGGCCGAAGGTCAGCAGGGCGCCGAACGCCAGGCTGACCGCGACCGCGAGCGCGACGCCCGCCCAGATCCGCGGGAGCAGGTGGCGTCGCTCCGTCTTGACGAGGTAGGCGACCAGGATGCTCACGACGAGCGCGGCCTCGAGGCCCTCGCGCAGACCGATCAGGTAGTTCCCCAGCACAGCCGAGCAGACTACACCTAAGGTCAGGCTTACCTAATACTTTGGGTCGACAGGTGGTCAGGACCTCAGCAGCACCTCGCCGTGCAGCACCGAGAACCAGCCGTCGGGGTGCTCTGCCCACGCGCGCCAGGCGGTGGCCACGTCGGCGAGCTCCTCGGGGGTGGCGCGCTGCTCCTCGACGAGCTGGCGCGCCAGGGCGGTGTCGGTGAGCCGGTCGGCCCAGAGGCTGCCCCACCAGGCCCGGTCCTCCGGGGTGGCGAAGCACCACGTCGCCGAGCCGGCCGTCACGTCGTGGGCACCGGCGGCGTGCGCCCAGGCGAGCAGCAGCCGGCCGGCGTGGGGCTCTCCCCCGTTGGCGCGGGCGGCGGCGTCGTAGAGCTCGAGCCAGCGGTCGAGCCCCGCGCTGGCGGGGTGCCACGAGAAGTGGCCGTAGTCGCTGTCGCGCGCCGCGACGAGTCCGCCCGGGCGCGTCACCCGCAGCATCTCGCGCAGCGCTCCCACCGGGTCGGCGACGTGCTGGAGCACCTGGTGGGCGTGGACGACGTCGAACGGGCCCCCCAGCCCCTCGAGGTCGAGCGCGTGGACGTCCCCCACCAGCACCGTCGCGTTGACGATCCCCTGCCGCTCCAGCTCGGCGCGGGTCAGCGCGGCGGCCTCCTCGGTGATCTCGAGCGCGACGACCTCGCCGACGAGGCGGGCCAGGTCGGCGGTGATCGTGCCGGGACCCGAGCCGACGTCGAGCAGGCGCTGCCCGGCGTCGAGGTGGGGCAGGAGGTACGCCGCGGAGTTGGCGGCCGTACGCCACCGGTGCGAACGCAGCACGGCCTCGGCGTGCCCGTGGGTGTAGGTGTTCAGGGGCATGCCGAGGCCGTCACTGCCTGGCGCGAGGTCGGTCCGCCGTCAGCGGGCGGACGTGCCCTCGGTGTAGTCGGAGTCGTGCGACTTCACCCAGGCCATGAGCTTGCGCAGCTCGCGG
The DNA here is from genome assembly GCF_013410035.1 of Nocardioides cavernae. Classification (GTDB taxonomy): domain Bacteria; phylum Actinomycetota; class Actinomycetes; order Propionibacteriales; family Nocardioidaceae; genus Nocardioides; species Nocardioides cavernae_A. The sequence continues at coordinate 154,814 of NZ_JACCBW010000001.1, forward strand.
CCGGTCTGCTCGATCGGGTGCGACTCGCTCTTCTTGCGGAACTCGGTGAACTCCGGCGAGCCGTTGTCCATGTCGGTGATGAACCGCTCGGCGAACGCGCCGTTCTTGATGTCGGCCAGCACGTCCTCCATGTTCTTCTTCACGTCGGGGGTGATGACCCGCGGCCCGGAGACGTAGTCGCCGAACTCGGCGGTGTCGGACACCGACCACCGCTGCTTGGCGATGCCGCCCTCGTACATGAGGTCGACGATGAGCTTCAGCTCGTGGAGGCACTCGAAGTAGGCGACCTCGGGCTGGTAGCCGGCCTCGGTCAGGACCTCGAAGCCGTACATGACCAGCTGCGAGGCGCCTCCGCACAGGACGGCCTGCTCGCCGAACAGGTCGGTCTCGGTCTCCTCGGTGAAGGTGGTCTTGATGCCGCCGGCGCGCAGGCCGCCGATCGCCTTGGCGTAGGAGAGGGCGAGGTCCCAGGCCTTGCCGGACTCGTCCTTCTCGACCGCGACGAGCACGGGGACGCCGCGACCGTCGACGTACTCGCGACGCACCAGGTGGCCGGGACCCTTGGGGGCGACCATGAAGACGTCGACGCCCTCGGGCGGGGTGATGTAGCCGAAGCGGATGTTGAAGCCGTGGCCGAAGACGAGGGTGTCGCCGGGCGTGAGCGCGGGCTCGATCTCCTCGGCGTACAGCGTGCGCTGGTGCTGGTCGGGGGCGAGGATCACGATCAGGTCGGACTCCTCCGCGGCCTCGCGGGGGGTGAGGACGCGCAGGCCTTCTGCCTCGGCCTTGTCACGGCTCTTCGAGCCGGGCTGCAGCCCGATCCGGACGTCGACGCCGGAGTCGCGCAGGGACAGCGCGTGGGCGTGGCCCTGGCTGCCGTAGCCGATCACCGCGACGTTCTTGCCCTGGATCAGGCTCAGGTCGGCGTCGTCGTCGTAGAACATCTCAGCCACTGGGGGCTCTCCTTCATGGGTTGGTGTGTCACTCGGTGATCGAGTAGCCGCGAGGAACGAGCGGCGTATCGAGATCTGGGTCAGGTGGCGATGGCGGAGGCGGGGGCGGGCACGGCGACGGGACGCTGCGGGCGCTCGCTGATCGAGCGGGAGCCACGACCGATCGCCACCATGCCGGATTGCACGAGCTCGCGGACGCCGAACGGCTCGAGGACCTTGAGCAGGTCGCCGAGCTTCGCGGCATTGCCGACCGCCTGGATCGTCACGGCGTCGGGTGCGACGTCGACGACCTTGGCGCGGAACAGCTGCACGGCATCGAGCACCGCGCCGCGGGTGGTGGCGTCCGCACGGACCTTGACCAGGAGCAGCTCGCGGTTGACCGAGCCGGGGCCGTCGAGCTCGACGATCTTGATCACCTCGACGAGCTTGTTGAGCTGCTTGGTGACCTGCTCGAGCGGCGACTTCTCGACGTCGACGACGATCGTCATCCGCGAGACCTCGGGGTGCTCGGTCGGGCCGACCGCGAGGCTGTCGATGTTGAACCCGCGACGGGAGAACAGGCTCGCGATCCGGGCGAGGACGCCGGGCTTGTTCTCGACCAGGACGCTCAGGGTGTGCTTGCCGCTCTCGTTCATGCCCGGACCTCCCAGTCGTCCTGCACGTCGTCGAACTGGGGGGCCAGGTCGCGCGCGTACTTGATGTCGTCGTTGCTGGCGCCGGCGGCCACCATCGGCCAGACCATCGCGTCGCGGTGCACCCGGAAGTCGACCACCACGGGCTGGTCGTCGATGGCCATGGCCTTCTCGATGGTCGCATCCACCTCGTCGGGCGACTCGCAGGCGAGGCCGACGCAGCCGTAGGCGTCGGCGAGCTTGACGAAGTCGGGGATCCGCTTGGAGTGGAGGTCGGTGTTGGAGTAGCGCTCGTTGTAGAACAGCGTCTGCCACTGGCGCACCATGCCGAGCGACTCGTTGTTGATGATCGCGACCTTGATCGGGATGTCGTTGATGGCGCAGGTGGCGAGCTCCTGGTTGGTCATCTGGAAGCAGCCGTCGCCGTCGATGGCCCACACGGTGGTGTCGGGCATCCCGACCTTGGCGCCCATCGCCGCGGGCACGGAGAACCCCATCGTGCCCAGGCCGCCCGAGTTGATCCACGTGTTGGGCTGCTCGTACTCGACGAACTGGGCCGCCCACATCTGGTGCTGCCCGACCCCGGAGACGTAGATCGAGTCGGAGCCGGCGATCGCCGAGAGCCGCTCGAGGACGTACTGCGGGGCGAGCGAGCCGTCGGTCGGCGCGTCGTAGCCGAGGGCGTATGTCTTCTTCACGCCCGCGAGGAACGCGACCCACGCCTCGTAGTCGCCGTCGGCGCCCTCGGCCTGGAGCACCGCGACAAGCTGGGCGATGACCTCCTTGCAGTCCCCCACGATCGGGACGTCCACGTGACGGTTCTTGCCGATCTCGGCGGGGTCGATGTCGGCGTGGACGACCAGCGCGTGGGGGGCGAACGAGTCGAGGTTGCCGGTGACCCGGTCGTCGAAGCGCGCGCCCAGGCTGATGATCAGGTCGCTCTTCTGCAGGCCGGCGACGGCGGCGACGGTGCCGTGCATGCCCGGCATGCCGAGGTGCTGCGGGTTGCTGTCGGGGAAGGCGCCGCGGGCCATCAGGGTGGTCACGACGGGGATGCCGGTGAGCGCGGCGAGCTGGGCCAGCTCGCGGTGGGCGCGGGCGCGGATCACGCCGCCGCCGACGTAGAGCACCGGCCGCCTCGCCTCGCGGATGAGGCGGACGGCCTCCTTGATCTGCTTGGCGTGGGGCGTGGTCACCGGGCGGTAGCCCGGCAGGTGCAGCTCGCTCGGCCACGCGAAGGTCGTCTGCGCCTGCAGCGCGGACTTCGCGATGTCGACGAGCACCGGGCCAGGGCGGCCGGTCGAGGCGATGTGGAAGGCCTCGGCGATCGTGTGCGGGATGTCGGCGGGGTCGGTGACGAGGAAGTTGTGCTTGGTGACCGGCATCGTGATGCCGCGGATGTCGGCCTCCTGGAAGGCGTCCGTGCCGATCATCGAGGCGCCGACCTGACCGGTCACGGCCACCATCGGCACCGAGTCCATGTGCGCGTCGGCGAGCGGGGTCACGAGGTTGGTCGCACCCGGCCCGGAGGTCGCCATGCACACGCCCACGCGGCCCGTCGCGGCGGCGTACCCCTGCGCCGCGTGGCCGGCACCCTGCTCGTGGCGGACCAGGATGTGCCGGATCCGCGTGGAGTCCATCAGGGGGTCGTACGCCGGCAGGATGGCGCCGCCGGGGATGCCGAAGATGTCGGTGACGCCGGCCGCTTCCAGAGAGGTCACGAGGCTCTGCGCGCCCGTCACCGATCCGCTGCCCTGTCCGCCCTGCTCCGTCATGATCTGCCCGTCTTCTTCCGGTCTCGTCGTGCCATGCCCAACAAAAAACCCCTCGGCCCGGTGGGCGACGAGGGGTGACGCGCGTGCGTTCGGCCGGGTGGCCTCAGCTCACGCGTCGCGTGCGTACAAGAATCTCGGTGCGCATGCGACAACCGTCGTCGCCGGGGCTGTCCGGCGTCAAGCAAGTGTGACAGTCGTCCCACGATGTGGAATGTCAGTCTCGGGATGTGACATCGCGACCGTCCGGAGCCGCGGCCTCGACGAGGTGTGCGGATTCGGGCCGACCGACCCGGGCATCCGTGGAATCATCGCTCGCCATGCCGACCCCTCCTGACGCCCTGCACCGCCCCATCATCGTGGCGGGCGTGCCCGGCGCCTCCCTCGAGTCGATGCGCGCCTCACTGCTGACCGCTCCCGGCGCGTGGGACGCCACCGACGTGCACCCGCGGGACCACGACGCCCTCCTCGCGCGCCAGGCGGAGCTGCTGGACGACCCGACCTCGGCCCTGCGCCGCGGCGACGCCGGCCCCCGGGCCGTCATCGCGGACGGGGCGGCGGTCGACCTCGCTGCGCTGCCGCCGGACGCCCTGCTCGTCCTGCTCCACGAGGAGCCCGAGCGGCTCGCGCGCGAGGCCGCCGACACCGACACCGACCCCGCCGCCGTCCTGGCCGCGTGGGAGCGGACGACCGCGACCGCCCTGGAGGTGATCGCGCAGCTGCCCGAGGGGCGCGCCCGCGTCGTGGACGCAAGTGACCTGATCGCCGAGCCGGAGGACGCCGCCCAGCGTCTCTTCGAGTTCCTGGGGCTCGGCTGGCACGTCGCCTCCTCGGCCCCCTGGCGTGAGCTCGCAGCCGCTCGCTCGGCAACCGCCCCGGACGCCGCCCCGGGCGCCGCCGCGGGCGAGCCGGACGAGCGCGTGGCGGCCCTCGACGGGCTGGCGGCGCAGGCGCGGGCCCTGTCCCAGCCGACCGCGCCCAGCCTCGCGCCGACCAGCCAGCCGGGCAGCCTCACCGCGCACGACGACGGCCTCGGCGAGCTCCTGCAGTCGATGGGCAGCTCGCTGATGGTGTCGACCTACCAGTCCGACCGGGTGCTGCTGCTGCGGCACGACCAGGGCCGGCTGGGCGTGCACCTGCGCGCGTTCGACCGTCCGATGGGGATCGCCCTGCACCCGTCGGGCTTCGCGCTGGGCGTGCGCTCGGAGGTGCTCGACTACCGCAACTTCGCCGCCCTCGCGCCGACCCTGGAGCCGGCCGGCTCGCATGATGCCTGCTTCCTGCCGCGCAACTCCCACGTCACCGGCGACATCGCCGTCCACGACCTCGCCTTCGGCTCCGACGGGCTGTGGGTCGTCGCCACCCAGTTCAGCTGCCTGGCCACCCTCGACACGGACCACAGCTTCGTCCCGCAGTGGCGCCCGCCGTTCATCAGCGCACTCGCACCGGAGGATCGCTGCCACCTCAACGGCGTGGCCCTCGTCGACGGCGTCCCCCGTTACGTCACCGCCCTCGGCGTGAGTGACGAGGCCGGCGGCTGGCGCGCCGACAAGGCGTCGGGCGGCGTGGTCATGGAGGTGCCCTCGGGCCAGGTCGTCGTGGAGGGGTTGTCGATGCCGCACTCCCCGCGCTGGCACGACGGTCGCCTGTGGGTGCTGGAGTCGGGTCGCGGGCGGCTGCTCACGTGCGATCCCGCGACCGGCGAGACGACCACCGTGGCGGAGGTCCCCGGGTTCACCCGCGGCCTGTCCTTCCACGGCGGCATCGCCTTCGTGGCCACCTCGCAGGTGCGCGAGACCGCGACATTCGGCGGACTCCCGATCAGCAGGCTCCCCCGGCGCGAGTGCGGCGTGTGGGCCATCGACACGACCACGGGACGGGTGCTGGCATCGGTCCGCTTCGAGGACCGGATCCAGGAGATCTTCGACGTCGCCGTCCTCCCCGGCGTCCGCTTCCCCGACGTGGCCGAGCCCGGCAGCGAGCTCGTGCGCACCTCGTGGTTCGTGCCCGGTCCGTAGGCGCCGCCCTCCCACCTAGGGGTGGCACTCGGTAAAGAAAATGCCAACTGCCTGAGGTCGTCCGCGCATGCGCCTAGGTTCCGAGACGTCACCATCAACCCGAAGCAAGGAGAACGAACGTGGGGGCTCGTCAGCGTCAGAAGCTGCTCAAGCGCAGGAAGGCCGTGGCTCGCGCCGCGCGCAGCAACACCACCGGTACCCGCACCGTCGCGGTCACCGGCAGCGTCATCACCGCCGCAGCCGCTGCGCTCGGCGCAGCAGCACCGGCGCACGCCGCGCCCGTCACCGTCACGCCGAGCCTGGTCGCCGACCTGGTCGCGGGGGACAACGACGCCGACATCAGCAACGTCACCGAGATGGGCGGCGTGCTGTTCTTCACCGCCGACAAGCCCGGTGGCGGCCAGGAGCTGTGGCGGAGCAACGGCACCGCCGCCGGCACGCAGATGATCACGAACTTCAGCGGGTACGGGGCCAGCCCGGGCAACCTCACCGCCGTGGGCGGCACGCTCTTCTTCACGGCCTACAGCGGCGGCAACGGCCGCGAGCTCTGGAAGACCGACGGCACCACGGCCGGCACGTCGCTGGTCAAGGACATCCGTCCCGGCTACAGCAGCAGCGTGTCCTACAACGCGCGCCTCACCGCCGTCGGCAACACGCTCTTCTTCGCCGCCGACGACGGGACCACCGGCACCGAGCTCTGGAAGACCGACGGCACCTCGGCCGGCACCACCCTCGTCAAGGACATCAACCCCGGCGGCGGTTCGCTCAACAACGGCGGCACCTCAGTCGCCATCGGCGGATCCCTCTTCTTCGCCGCCAACGACGGGACCAACGGCACCGAGCTCTGGAAGAGCGACGGCACCTCGGCCGGCACCACCCTCGTCAAGGACGTCATGCCGGGCTCGGGCAGCGGTCTGAGCACCTACTCCTCGGGCAACACGATGATCGCCGCCGGCGGCGCGGTCTACTTCGCCGGCAACGACGGCGCCACCGGGCGCGAGCTGTGGCGCTCGGACGGCACGACGGCCGGCACCGCCCTGGTGAAGGACGTGTGGCCCGGCGCCAGCAGCGGCTTCACCGGCTCCTACTACGGGCAGACCCAGCTCGTGGAGGCCGGCGGCTCGGTCTACTTCAGCGGTCGTACGCCGGAGTTCGGCACGGAGCTGTGGAAGACCAACGGCACCACCGCGGGCACCGTCCAGGTGGCCGACATCAACCCCGGCGAGCGCAGCAGCAACCCGTCCGAGATCACCGCCCTGGGCAGCTCCGTCGTCTTCGCAGCCGCCGACCGCGTGCACGGTCGCGAGCTGTGGAAGACCGAGGGCACCGGCGCCTCCCTGATCGCCGACACCGCCCCGGGCACGTTCTCGTCGCAGCCCTACAACCTCACCGCCGTCGGCGGCACCCTGTTCTACGGCGCCACCAACGGCGTCCACGGGTGGGAGCTGTGGCGCACCGACGGCACGGCGGCCAACACCGCGATGGCCGGCGACATCAACCCGGGCGTGGGCGACAGCTACCCCTCGCAGATGACCAACGTGGGTGGCACGCTCTTCTTCACCGCGGAGACCGACGCCCTCGGCACCGAGCTGTGGAAGGCCACCGTCGCCCCGGTCGCCACCCCGGCCCCGGCGCCGGCGCCCGCCGCCGACACCGCCGTCTCCGACGGGGTGGTGAAGGTCAAGAAGGCCCAGAAGCAGGGCAAGAAGGTCAAGGTCGTCGTCGCCGCCTCCGCCGGCGAGGCCGTCACCGCCACGGCGAAGGGCACCATCAAGCTCGCCGGGTCGAAGAAGGCGATCAAGCTCACCGCGAAGAAGGCCACCACCAGCGGCTCCGGCAAGATCGCCAAGCTCACGCTCAAGGCCAGCAAGAAGGACAACGCCGCGATCCTCGCTGCGGTCAACAAGTACCGCAACGCGTCGAAGAAGATGCAGAAGGACCGCCTGGTCAAGGCCAAGGTCACCGTGACGATGACCGACGCCGCGGGCAACAAGCTCGTCAAGAAGGTCACGGTCAAGCTCGTCTGATCGTCCCTGCACCGCGCTGCGGCCGGGTGGAGCACTGCTCCGCCCGGCCGTCGTGCGTCTCCGGACCGGCTGCGCGTCAGGGGCGCCCGGAGCGGGTGCAGACGCAGTGCCGGTTGCCGTCGGCGTCCTCGAGGACCCAGTACGAGGGCGCGGCGCGGTCGCTCACGAGACGACCACCGGCGGCGAGCGCGGCCTGCACGCGTCGCTCGCCCTCGTCCTCGGGGACCCAGACGTCGAAGTGCCAGCGCTGCTCGTGGCCCTGCTCGGGCAGGGCCGGGTCGTCCGGGCTCGGTTCGCCCGGCTCCTGGAACCACAGGCCGGGGACCTGCCCGCTGGGGTCGACGGGCTCGCCGTCCGTGTCCACCTCACCGCCGAAGAGCGCGGCGTAGAACGGCGCCACGCGCTCGCCGGCCGCGGTGTCCAGTCCCGGCTCGAGCTCGGTCAGTCCGGAGGTGTCCGCCTCGACGCCCGCCTCCGCCGCGCAGCCGCTGATGCGTCGGGCGAGGTCGACGTCGCGGCTGGTGACGCCACCGACGTCGTGGCTGGACAGGGTGACGATCACCTCCGGGTAGGTCAGCGAGACGTCGGGGTGGTGGTCGGCCTCCTCGGCCGCCGCGCCGATGCGGTCCACCAGCGCGAGGCCGGTGGCGAAGTCGCCGGTGCGGAAACGGGCACGGATGCCGGTGCGCAGCAGTCGCCAGTCGTTGAGACCGTCCGTCTCGCGTACCTGCTGGGCGGAGAGCTCCTGCTTCGGGTCAGCCATGCGCTCGACCCTGCCACGCCCCACCGACCGCGGCCACCCTCACGCCGCCCTCAGGCCAGCGTCTGCGTGATCTCGCGCGTGTCGCCGTCGACGACGACGCGCGCCAGCGCCCCGTTGACCAGCGGGAGGTGCGGTGGCACGTGCCCGATCTCGAGGTCCCACACGATCGGCAGGTCGAGGCGACCGAGGGCGTCGAGCACGGCGCCCCGCTGGGTCAGGTCGGCGTGGTCCGGCGCGCCGGTGCTGCCGACCAGGACCGCCGCCGCCCGGTCGAACCACCCCGCGAGCCGCATCCCGTGCAGGTAGCGACAGATGTCGATCGCGCCGTCCTCGCAGGCCTCGACGTAGACGACCGTGGGCTCCTCGAAGCCCTCCGCCCACCCGCGGACGTCGCCGTACGGCGTCCCGGCGAGGTGGGCGATCGTCTCGATGCAGCCGCCGACGAGGCGCCCGGTGACGTCGAGGCTGCCGCCTCCCTCGAGGTCCCAGCGGCTGCTGCCGACGTGCTTCCACTCCGTCGCGCGGGTGTCCTCCTCGAAGCGCCACCAGTCCGCCACCAACCCGGAGTCGCGCTGCACGAACGGACCCTCGCCACCGACGAGGTCGAGCCAGTGGAGCAGCCCGTCCGGGACGGCGTACGGCGTGTCCGCGAGGTTGTCGCCGTGGACGGTCGCCCAGCCGAGGCGGGTCGTGATCGGCACGAGCACGGTCGAGAGGTCGGAGAAGCCGACCAGCCAGGTGGGCTCTGCGGCGGCCAGTGCGTCCCAGTCGAGGAGGTCGACCAGGTCGATCGCCGTCTCCCCGCCCCACGGCGGCACCACGCAGCGGATGTCGGGGTCGGTCAGCATCCGGGTCAGCTCGGCCGCCCGCTCGGCGGCCGGAGCCGAGGTGAGGCCCGTGCCGTCCATGCACTCCCCCACCACCACGTCGTACCCGCGCCCGCGCAGCCACTCGGCGCTGAACTCGATCCGCTCGGCGCCGGCCCCCACGACTCCTGCGGACGGCGACGTCACGCCGATCGTGTCGCCCGGTCGGAGGGGCCGTGGGAAGCGGAGGCGCGGGTTCATCCGACGATTCTGACAGTGTGTGTCCATGGGTTTCGGCAGGGGTTTCGGCGGCGTCGTGCAACAGGCCATCCACGCAGGGACGGGGGTCCCGCGCCTCTGGGCCGCGGCGACGCGTGCCGGGCTCGGCCCGACCGGCGCCGTGGAGGTGCTCCGGGTCTCGCAGGCGGCACTGCAGGCGGCGGCGACGCACGGGCGGGGCGTGCCGGGCCGGACGAACGCCCTGCGCCACTTCATGTGGCAGGCGACGTTGACGGCGAAGTTCGGGCTCGACGCGGCCCGCTCCATCGCCGACGCGCAGGAGGCGGGGTCGCCGAACCGACGCGACTCACGGGTCGACGCGCACAACAACGCCGCGGGCCAGGCGTACGGCTCCGAGCACGCCGCGGAGCTCGCCGCCCTGTCCCCGTCCGAGGCGATGACGAGCCTGGTGCCGGTCGCCCTGGCGAAGTGGGAGTCCGACGAGCTGATCTGGGTCAGACCTCACTGACCGCCAGGAGGCGGCGTACGGCGTCGCGCAGGGTGCCTGCCTGCTTCTCGGCCGTGAACGCCGCGTCGGTGGCGAGCCGGCCCAGGAAGCCGTCCAGCACGACGAGCACCCACGACGTCAGGTCGTGGGCGGGGAGGTCGGTGCGGACCTCGCCGGCCTCCTGCGCACGGACGATCCACGGCTCGAGCCCGTCCTGGAGCACGCGGGTGTCCTCGTCGAGCGCCGCATCGACCTCCGGCTCCCCCACCACCGCGCCCACGGCGCGCACGAAGCCGGGCATCCGCGGGTCGGCCATCTGGGCCGACGTGTGGTCGAGGTAGGCCTCGACCACCGCGATCGGCGACCCGTCAGCCGGGCACGCCGCGAACCACGCGCGGGTCTCGTCGGTGCCGAGGGCCAGGATGGCGAGGAGCAGCGACTGCTTCGTCGGGAAGTAGTGGAAGAAGGTGCCGGACCCGATGCCCGCCCGCCGGCAGATGGCGGCCGTCGACGTGCCGGCGTACCCGGACTCGGCGAAGCAGGTCAGGGCGGCATCGATGATGAGCAGCCGCCTGGCGCGGTGCTTCTCGGGGTCGACGGTGCGGGCCACGGCTTCTCGTTCCCTTTAGTGGAGTACGTGCTCTAGTATTGCACGCATGGCGGAGACCGAACGCTGGCACCTGGCGCTGGACGACCACGAGCACGTCGTGGAGGTCACGCGCGGGGCGCTGGTCCGCGAGGCCGTGTGGAGCCGTGACGGGAGCGAGGTCGGGCGGAAGAAGACCTCCGACGAGACGATCGTGATCGCCCCCGAGGGCGCCGGCGGTGCCGTACGGCTGAAGTTCCCGATGGCGGGGCCCGCCCGACGGGTGACGTTGCACGGGTCCGAGGCCGAGGCGCACACCGGGCTGGGCGGCTCCGACCTCGAGCCGGAGGCCGGGTCGAGGGCGGCGGCGCGGGCCGAGTGGATCGGGCGGCACCCGCACCTGCACACCGTGCGCCAGACGGCGATCGCGGCGGCCGGCGTGGGTGTGCCGATCCTGCTCGTCTGGCTCCTGACGCTCGTCCCGTGGCCGAGCGTCGACCTCCCGTCGATCCCCTGGCCCGACCTGCCGGCCATCCCCTGGCCCGACGTCGACCTGCCGTCGATCCCGTGGCCCGACCTGCCCGACCTGCCCGACCTGCCGGGGTGGGTCGACGACGTGCGGAAGTGGGCCATCCCGATCCTCATCGCGTTCTTCGTCGCCCGTGGCGAGGTGAAGCGGCGCAGGAAGGCGGAGGAGAAGGAGGCGGAGTAGGTCTCGATACGCTCGTGCCTCGCTACTCGACCACCTATGAGGACCAGGCCGTGAGGCGCTCGCGGTCGTGCTCGCCGTGCGGCCAGACGGCCCGGACCACCCCCGCGGCGGCCAGCGCCTTGCGGCAGCCCGGGCACGGCGGGTCGGTGATGTAGGCCGTGGCTCCCTTGGTGTCGCGGGTGGCGAAGAGGAGCGCGTTGACCTCGGCGTGGATGGCGATGCAGAAGCCCGGGGTGCCGGGGCGGTCGTAGTCGCCGAGCCCGGGGACGGCGTCGTACCCCAGCTGCCCGCGTGGGCAGGCACCCATCAGGCAGTCGTCCTCGCCGGGCGCGGCGCCGTTGTAGCCGGTGGCGATGATGCGGTGGTCGATGGTGAGGACGGCGCCGACACGGCGTCGCGTGCACTTGGCGCGGGCGGCCACGGCGGTGGCGATGCCGAGGAAGTAGTCGTCCCATCCCGGGACCGCGGTGCCGGGATGCTCGAGGTCGGTGCTCACGGGAGCACAGACTGCCCGATCTCCTGCGGGTTGTAGGCGACTTCCCAGCGGAACCCGTCGGGGTCGGCGAAGTAGCCCGAGTAGCCGCCCCACTCGCGCTCGCTCGCCTCGCCGATCTCGCTGGCACCCGCCGCCCGGGCCTGCTGTAGCACGGTGTCGACACCCTGGGTGGTGGCGAGGTTGTGCGACAGCGTGACCGGGGGGACACCGCCACGCACGGGCGCATGGCCGACCTCGGCGACGAAGCCCGACTCGACCCAGAGGCTCAGGACCAGCTTCTCCGCGACGCGGAACATGATCACCTCGCCGGGGACGTCGACCTCCGGCTCCCAGCCCAGCCCGTCGACGTAGAACCGCCGGGTGGCGTCGAGGTCGGACACGACGAGGGTGATGAAGCTGACGCGCTGGTCCATGCTCGGTCCTTACTTCTCTGTCTTCTCGGTCTTCTCGGGCGGGCGGGCAGCGAGGCGTACGCGCTGGCGGCCCATGGCGTCGAAGTTGCGGTCGTCGAGCCAGGCGTCGAGTGCCGCGCGGACGCGTGGCCACTCCTGGTCGGTGATCGAGAACCAGTCGGTGTCGCGGTTGCGGCCCTTGTAGACGACCGCGTTGCGGAACCGGCCCTCCCAGATGAAGCCGAGGCGGATGGCAGCGCGGCGCGAGGCGGCGTTGAGGCTGTCGCACTTCCACTCGAACCGGCGGTAGCCGAGCTCGTCGAAGACGTGCCGCATGAGCAGCGCCTGGACCTCGGTGGCGGCGCGGCTGCGCTGCAGCTGGCGGCCGTAGGCGATCCCGCCGACCTCGATCGAGCCCATCGCGGGATCGATGCGCATCAAGGAGCAGAACCCGGCGGCCCGCCCGGTCTCGACCGGCACGATCGCGTACATCACCTGGGCGGGGTCCGCGCTGCCGTGCTCGACGATGGCGGCCATCTCGTCCCGGTCACGGGGGCGCTCCCAGAAGAGGTAGGTCCACAGGGCGTCGTCGTCCTCGCCGCACACCGACGCGACGAGGTCGTCGACGTGCTGCGGCCCGATCGGCTCGAGGCGCACCCCCGCACCCGACAGGACGGTCGTGCGGTCGGGCCGGGCGGCCGGCGTCCAGTCGACGGCGCGTCCGATGCGCTGTCCGTGCGCGTTGGTGCGCGGTTCGGTGGGGTTCTGGCTCATCGCAGGTCACCCAGCACCGTCGCGACGGCGGCGAGGCCGCGCTCGACCTCGTCGAAGGACGTCGACAGCGGCGACAGCCCGATCCGCAGGCCGCCGGGGTCGCGGTAGTCGGGGATGACGTCGCGCTCCCAGAGCCGGGCGGTGACCTCCCGCATCCGGTCGTGGTGGAGGGTCACGTGGCCGCCCCGCCGGGCGGGATCGCGCGGCGAGGCCACGGTCACGTCGGGGAGCGTGGCGTCGGCGACCTCGAGGGCGTACGAGGTCAGCGCGACGGACTTCTCGCGGACGGCCTCGATGCCGGCCTCCTCGACGAGCTCGAGCATGGCCCGCATGGCGACCATGCCGAGGATCGGTGGGGTGCCGGAGATGAAGCGGCGGATCCCTGCGGCGGGCCGGTAGCCCGGTCCCATCAGGAACGGGTCGGCGTGGCCCATCCAGCCCTGGATCGGCTGGGTGAGGTCGTCGTGCAGGCGGGCGGCGACGTAGCCGAAGGCGGGCGACCCGGGCCCCCCGTTGAGGTACTTGTAGGTGCAGCCGACCGCGAGGTCGACGTCCCACTCGTCGAGCAGGACCGGCACCGCGCCTGCGGAGTGGCAGAGGTCCCACAGGACGAGCGCGCCGGCGTCGTGGGCGATGCGGGTGAGCTCGGGCGCGTCGGCGAGCCAGGCGGACCGGTAGGCCACGTGGTTGAGGACCACCAGGGCGGTGCGCTCCCCCACGACCTCGCGGAGCTGGTCGGCGCTCACCCCGGCCGAGGTGTCGACCTCGATCCAGCGCAGGGTGAGCCCGCGCTCGGCGGCGATGCCCTCGGCGACGTATCGGTCGGTCGGGAAGTTGTCGGTGTCGATGACGATCTCGGTGCGACCCGGCTCCGTGCGGGCGACGTGGTCGACGGCCGCCCGCATGAGCTTGTAGAGCCACACGGTCGTCGAGTCGCCGATCGCCGTCTGGCCGGCCGCTGCGCCGAGCGTGATCCGACCGAGGTCGTCGCCGAGGGTGGTGGGCAGGTCCATCCACTGCTCGTCCCAGCCGCGGATCAGCCGGCCTCCCCAGTCCTGCCGGACGAAGTCGGCCAACCGCTCGGCGGTCGCGGCCACCGGCCGCCCGAGCGAGTTGCCGTCGAAGTAGACGAGGTCTGTCTCGGCGCCGACGAAGCGGTCACGGAAGGCCGCGAGCGGGTCGGACGCGTCGAACTCGGTGGAGGTGCTCACGCCCCGCAACCTATCCGTCAGTAGCAGACCGCCCCGTGGGCGGCACTCTGGACGACCTTGCGGTACTTGCCGAGCACGCCGCGGGTGTACTTCGGCGGGAGCGGCTCCCAGCCCTCGGCGCGTGCCGCGAGCTCGGCTTCGTCGACGTGGACGTCGAGCGTCATGTTGCCCACGTCGAGGGTGATCCGGTCGCCGTCGCGCAGGAACGCGATCGGTCCGCCGTCGCTCGCCTCGGGGGCGATGTGGCCGACGCAGAGCCCGGTCGTGCCGCCGGAGAAGCGGCCGTCGGTGATCAGCAGGACGTCCTTGCCGAGCCCGGCGCCCTTGATGGCGCCGGTGATGGCGAGCATCTCGCGCATGCCCGGGCCGCCCTTGGGGCCCTCGTAGCGGATCACGACCACGTCGCCGGCCTGGATCGCACCCTCGGCGAGCGCGTCGAGCGCCTTGCGCTCGCCGTCGAAGACCCGCGCGGTCCCGGTGAAGGTCGAGTCGTCGAAGCCCGCGCTCTTGACCACGGCCCCGTCTGGGGCGAGCGAGCCCTTGAGGATGGTCAGGCCGCCCGTGGCGTGGATCGGCTTGTCGAGCTCGCGCAGGATCACGCCGTCGAGCGGCTTGGGGTCGAGCTCGGCGAGGTTCTCCGCCATCGTCTTGCCGGTGCAGGTGAGGACGTCGCCGTGCAGGTGGCCCGCGTCGAGCAGCGCCTTGAGGAGCACCGGGATGCCGCCGACGCGGTCGAAGTCGGTCCACACGAACTTGCCGAACGGCTTCATGTCCGCGAGGTGAGGGACCTTCTTGCCGATCCGGGTGAAGTCGTCGAGCGTCAGCTCGACCTCCGCCTCGCGCGCGATGGCGAGGAGGTGGAGGACGGCGTTGGTCGAGCCGCCGAGGGCCATCGCCATCGCGATGGCGTTCTCGAAGGCCGGGCGCGTCATGATCTGGCGGGCGGTGATGCCCTGGCGGAGCATCTCGACCACGGCCTCGCCGGACTTGTGCGCGAACCCGTCGCGGCGGCGGTCGACGGCCGGCGGGCTCGAGCTGCCCGGCAGCGACATGCCGAGGGCCTCGGCGACGCTGGCCATCGTGTTGGCGGTGTACGCCCCACCGCAGGCGCCTTCTCCGGGACAGATCGCCCGCTCGACCTTGTCGACCTCCTCGCGCGTGATCTTGCCGGCGAGGCAGGCCCCGACGGCCTCGAAGGCGTCGATGATCGTGACGTCGCGGCCGTCGACCTGGCCGGGCATGATGGTGCCGGCGTAGAGGAAGACGCTGGCGAGGTCGAGCCGCGCGGCGGCCATCAGCATGCCGGGCAGCGACTTGTCGCACCCGGCGAGGAGCACCGAGCCGTCGAGGCGCTCGGCCATCATCACGGTCTCGACGGAGTCGGCGATGACCTCGCGGCTGACCAGCGAGAAGTGCATGCCCTCGTGGCCCATCGAGATGCCGTCGGAGACGGAGATGGTGCCGAACTCGAGCGGGTAGCCACCACCGGCGTGCACGCCGTTCTTCACTGCCTTGGCGAGCCGGTCGAGCGACAGGTTGCAGGGGGTGATCTCGTTCCAGCTCGACGCGACGCCGATCTGGGGCTTGGCCCAGTCGTCGTCACCCATCCCCACGGCCCGGAGCATCCCGCGAGCCGCGGTCGCCTGGAGGCCGTCCGTGACGTCGCGGCTGCGGGGCTTGATGTCGGGTCCGTCGGCTGCGTGGGTCATGCCAGCAGGCTAGTGGGCCCCCCTTCTCCCCACGCGCCGCGTCTCATCCGCCGCCACTCCTCGCGGACCTCGTCGCGCCACTCCATCTCGGCGACGAGCTGGTGGAGCGCGGGGTGGTCGTCCGGGACGCCCCACCGCGTCCGCTCGAAGTCCTTCCACCGCTGCGAGGTGCGGTAGCCGATCCCCGGGTCCTTCGCCCGCCGCGACCGCTTCTCCTGCTCGAGAGCGTGCGCCGAGGTCCACGTCCTCATGGCGCGCGGGAGCCACCACCCCGTGACCCGCAGGTCCGTGTGGGCGGGATACCTGCGTCCGCCGCGGTCGCGCGCCCCGTCGTCGCGCATCCCCTCGACCACCTCACCGCTCGCACCGTCGCGCACGGTGACCTCGAGACCAGCCAGGTCCAGCAGCAGCTGCATCATCGAGACCCGCGGGCTCGTACGACCCGTCTCCCACCGGGCGACGGCCGACTGGGACACGTCGAGGAGCTCCGCGAGCCCACGCTGCGACAGGTCCAGGATCCGACGGATCCGCCTGACCAGCCCGGGTACCCCACCCGGGAACGGGCCCATCGCCCACCACTCCTTCTCGGCCTCGGTCCACGGCAGCACGTCCCAGGCCGACCCACCGTCGTCCTCACCGCCCCGCACCCCGCCCCGTTGCTCCGCCATCGCGCGTACCTCCCGTGCATCCGTCGCCCCGGCGCCCAGGTCGAGCGCTCGTACGGCTACTCCACGGACACGCACCGACACCCGCCGCTCCTCCTCCACAGCGCTGGCTCCCAGGCACCCGAGCACCCGCCCTGTGGACGTCTGGCGGTCAGATCCAGCCGCGGTGGCTCGCCGGCAGACGGCCCCCCGCCCGCGTGGACCCTTGCCCCTGAGTCGCTCAGAGACTCAACGGCATGAGAGGTGACCGGGCCCGTCCACGGATCGTGAGTCGCCCAGCGACTCAACGGCAAGGGTGGCGACCGGACGCGCCGACGGACCGTGAGTCGCCCAGCGACTCACGGGCAAGGACCCGCATGGTGCCGCGACCCGACCCGACCCGACCCGACCGGACCCGGCGCGACCTAGAGCTTGGCGGCCCGGACGACGAGCACGTCGGGGAGGTCCTTGTGGATCTCGCGCCACGACGCGCCCTCGTCGGGTGAGGCCCAGACGCCACCGTTGCGGCCACCGAAGTAGAGGCCCGGGACCTCGTGGTCGTCGACGCACATCGCGTCGCGCATCACGGCGGTGAAGTAGCCGTCCGGCAGCGCGCCCTCGCCGAGTGCCTCCCACGACTCGCCGGCGTCGGTGGTGCGGTAGACCCGCGCCTTGCCGTCGACGGGCCAGCGGGCCTCGGCCCCGGTGATCGGGAAGCTGTACGCCGTGTCGGCGCGGTGGGGGTGCGCGACCATGGCGAACCCGAACTCGGTGGGCAGGCCCGGGGCGATGTCCTGCCATGACGCGCCGCCGTCGTCGGAGCGGTAGACGCCGCCGTGGTTCTGCAGGTAGAGCCGGTCGGGGTCGACGGGGTCGCGGGCGACCTTGTGGACGCACTGGCCGAACTCGGGGTAGTTGCGCTCGCCGGGGAAGAACTCGGCCTTCACGCCCTGGTTCGACGGCGACCACGTCGCGCCGCCGTCGGCGGTGACGTACACCCCGCCGGTCGACAGTGCCGCGAGGACGCGTTGCCCGTCGCGCGGGTCCGGGAGGATCGTGTGGAAGGCCTGGCCACCGAAGCCCGCGTTCCACTCCTCGCGGTGGGGGTGGTCCCAGAGCCCGCGGACCAGCGAGAAGGTCTCGCCGCGGTCGGTGGAGCGGAAGACGGCGCCCGGCTCGGTGCCCGCCCACACCACCTCGTCCTCGAAGCCCGGCTGCAGCTGCCACACCCGCGCCAGCGTGGCGCCGGTGTCCTCGGGGAAGCGGGCGGCGCCGTTGGGGGTCTCGTCCCAGCTCGCTCCCAGGTCGTCCGAACGCCACACCTGCGGGCCGAGCCAGCTCGACGAGGCTCCGGCGAGGAGCCGCGGCGCACCGCCCCGCTGGTCGACCATGACGGAGTAGACCTCCTCCATCGGGAAGTGCGGACCGGTCCACTCCCAGGCCGTGCGGGCCTCGTCGGACGTCCCGATCCAGAGTCCCTTGCGGGTCCCGACCATGAGCAGCGTGCGCGACATCGAGCTCTCCTTCTCCCTCAGCGACGTGATGGGTGGTGATCCCTGTTGATCACTGCATCGTGCGGTTGCGGAAGGTCCTGAGCGCCAGCGGCGCGACCACCGCCGTGATCCCCACCGTCCAGAGGATCGTGAACAGGACCGGGTGATGCATCGGCAGGTGCGCGTCGGGGGAGGCCGGACCGGTGTTGCCCCAGAGCTCGCGGACCGCCTGGACCAGCGCGGAGATCGGGTTCCACTCGGCGATCGCGCGCAGGACCGTGCCCATCCGCTCGGACGGCGCGAACGCGTTGGACAGGAAGGTCAGCGGGAAGATCGTCGTGAACATGACGCCGTTGACGGCCTCCACCGACCGCATGGCCGACCCGACGAGGATCCCGACCCAGATCATCGCGAAACCCCAGAGCAGCAGCAGGCCGTACGCCGCCAGTGCCTCGAGCACGGAACCGCGGATCCGCCAGCCGACCACGAGGCCGGTCAGCGACATCACGACGATGCCGATGAAGGAGTGCGTGATGCTCGACATGCTGCGACCGACGAGGATCGCCGCCGGGTTGATCGGCAGCGACCTGAACCGGTCGACGATGCCCTTGTCGATGTCCGCCGTCAGCCCGACGGCGACGATGAACGCGGCGAATGCGATCGTCTGGCCCATGATCCCGCCGAGCAGCCACTCGCGGTAGCCGGCGGGCGCGCCCACGGAGATGGCGCCGCCGAAGACGAACGCGAAGAGCAGCACGAACATCACCGGCTGGATGGTGACGTCGAGCAGCATCTCCGGCATCCGCTTGATGTGGATGAGGTTGCGCCGGAAGATCGTGACCGACTGGTGCCACAGCGACGTGTGGCGGATCGCGGGGCGTTCCAGCGTGCCGTGCTCCGGGCGGCTCATGCGCGCACCTCCTCGCCCTCGTTCGCAGCGCCTCCCGTGGCGTCCTCGACCTCCTCGGCGCGGTGGCCGGTCAGGTTGAGGAACACGTCGTCGAGACTCGGCCTCTGCAGGCCGAGGTCGTCGATCTCGATCCCGCTGCCGTCGAAGACCGAGGCGATCCGGGTCACGTCGGACAGGCCGTCGGCGGGTGCCGTGATCCGGCGCGCGGCCTCCTCGACGTGCGCCTCCAGCCCGGCGCCGCGGACGCGCTCCACGGCGGCAGCCAGGTCGTCGGCCCGGGAGACCGTCACGACCAGGGCCGCCTTGCCGGAGGCGTCCTTGAGCTCGAGCGGCGTCCCCTGGGCGATGACCGTGCCCCGATCGATCACGACGATGTCGTCGGCGAGCTGGTCGGCCTCCTCGAGGTACTGCGTGGTGAGCAGCAGGGTCGTGCCGTCCTCGACCAGGTCGCGCAGGACGTCCCACAGCTCGACGCGGCTGCGCGGGTCGAGGCCGGTGGTCGGCTCGTCGAGGAACAGCACGGGTGGGGTGGCGACCAGGCTGACCGCGAGGTCGAGGCGGCGACGCATGCCGCCGGAGTACGTCTTGACGACCCGGTCCGCGGCGCCGGCCAGCGAGAACCGCTCCAGCAGCTCGGTGCCCACCCGGTCGATGGTGCGCTTGTCGAGGCCGTAGAGGCTGCCGATCAGCCAGAGGTTCTCGCGTCCGGTGAGCAGCTCGTCGACCGTGGCCGACTGCCCGGTGAGACCCATCGAACGGCGTACGGCAGCGGGGTCGGTCAGCACGTCGTGCCCCGCGACCCGGGCCGTGCCACGGGTCGGGCGGGTGAGCGTCGTCATCATCCGCACGGTCGTCGTCTTGCCGGCGCCGTTGGGCCCGAGCAGGCCCAGCACCGTCCCCCGCGGGACGGCGAAGCTGACGTCGTCGACCGCCAGCGTCTCGCCGAACTCCTTGACCAGTCCCTCTGCCTCGATCGCGTGATCGTGTCCCACCGGCGCCGCCCTCCGTGACTATTCCGATTAGGAACACTACTCTCGGACCACGATGAGTCAAGACGTCCCGGTGACCGGCTACGCGATCCTCGGCCTGCTCACCTTCGGCGACGAGCTGACGGGCTACGAGGTCAAGCAGCGTGCCGACGTCACGCTCCGCTTCTACTGGGTGTCGCCCGCGATGAGCCAGGTCTACACCGAGCTGCGACGCCTCACCGAGCGCGGCCTGGTGCGCGCCGACGCCCGGCCGGACGGCGGGCGCGAGGTGACGACGTACGCCATCACGGACGCGGGCCAGGCCGCGCTGCGCGCGTGGATGGACGGCACCCCCGCGGGCTTCCCCGTCCTCAAGCACACCGTGCTGCTCCGCCTGCTGATCGGGCACGCCACCGAGCCGTCCCGGACGCGCGAGATGCTGCAGGACTACCTCGACGAGCTCGACCGGGCGAGCGCGGACCTCGAGGAGGTACGGCACGCACTGCGCGGCGCGGACCGACCGGGAGAGCCATTCCGGTTCCCGTCGCTCGTGGCGGACTGGGGACTGGACTACTTCGCCGCCGAGGGCCGCCACGCCCGGCGTGCGCTGGCCAGCCTCGAGGACGAGCCGACGGCCTGAATAGGGTGCTCCGGTGACCACCCGACGGAGCCGCGCCCTCCTCGGCCCCGTCGGCCTGATCCTCGTCGGCGTGCTGTCGGTCCAGTTCGGGGCGGCCATCGCCAAGAGCCTCTTCGGCGAGATCTCGCCGACGGCGATGGTGTGGCTGCGGCTCCTCACCAGCGCGGTCGTCCTCGTCGCGCTGGCGCGGCCCCGGTTCACCGGACGGTCACGCCAGGACTGGCTGGTCGTGCTCGGCTTCGGCGCGAGCCTCGCGACGATGAACTGGGCGATCTACCAGTCGTTCGCACGCCTCCCGCTCGGCATCGCGGTCACGATCGAGTTCATCGGACCGCTCACGCTCGCCGTGCTGGGCTCCCGGCGCGCGCGCGACGTCGCGTGGGTCCTGCTCGCGGGGGTCGGGGTGGTGCTGCTGGGGTTCCAGCGGACGGGACTGGACCTCGTCGGTGTGCTGTACGCCCTGCTCGCCGGCGCGGCCTGGGCGGCGTACATCCTGCTCAGCGCCAGCACCGGGAGGAGGTGGGCCGGTTTCGACGGCCTCGCCGTGGCCAGCCTCGTCGGCGCGGCCGCGATGACCCTCCCGGCGCTGCTCAGCGCCGGCGGCGACCTCTGGGACGGCCGGGTGCTCGTGATCGGCGCCCTGGTCGGCGTGCTCAGCTCGGTCATCCCCTACAGCTGCGAGCTCGTCGCGCTGCGGACCCTGCGCCCGGCCGTGTTCGGGATCCTCATGAGCCTGGAGCCGGCGGCCGCAGCCCTTGCGGCGATCGTCGTGCTGCAGGAGCACCTCTCGGTGGTGCAGTGGGCCGCCATCGCGTGCGTCATCGCGGCCTCGATCGGGGCGACGCGGTCGGGGGCCGCCCCGGGCGAGCACCCGAAGGATCATTCGGCCGCACCGGGCACACTGGCCACATGAGATCCCGGTTGGTCCTCGGTTCGCTGGCACTCACGCTCGGTGCCGCGACCGGGTGCGCGAGCAACACGCCGGCACCGCTGCCGCGGACCACCCAGCCGACCGACCTGCCCAGCCAGCCCACGCCGAGCGACTCCCCCACCGACCAGTCCGGGGAGTCCGACGAGTCCGGCGAGCAGCAGGGCCGCGACCGCGCGCCCCGGGCCGAGGGCACCCTCGTCGACCTGCTCGAGGTCCCGTGGGGAGTCGACTTCCTCCCCGACGGCGCGGCCGTGGTCACCGAACGCATCTCCGGACGCGTCCTGCAGGTCTCGGCCGAGGGCCGGCTCAGTCGCCTCGGCGCCATCTCCTCGACGGTCCCGCAGGGCGAGGCAGGACTCCTCGGGGTCGCCGTGTCACCCGACTTCGAGACCGACCGCACCCTGTTCTTCTACGTCACGACCTCGCAGGACAACCGGGTGGTGAAGGCCGAGCTCGACGGCGACGGCCTCGGCGAGACGTCGGTCGTGCTCGACGGCATCCCCGCGGGCTTCATCCACGACGGCGGGCGGATCGCGTTCGGTCCCGACGGCCACCTCTACGTCACCACCGGCGAGACGGGCGACCCCGAGCTCGCGCAGGACCCCGACAGCCTCGCCGGCAAGATCCTGCGCATCACCACCGACGGCGACCCCGCGCCCGGCAACCCCGACCCGGCGTCCCCCGTCTGGTCCCTCGGCCACCGCAACGTCCAGGGGCTCGCGTGGGACGACGAGGGGCGGCTGTGGGCCTCGGAGTTCGGCGACTCGGAGTGGGACGAGCTCAACCTGGTCGAGAAGGGCGGCAACTACGGCTGGCCCGAGGTCGAGGGCACCGGCGGCGGGTCGGACTTCATCGACCCGCAGCTGGTCTGGCCCGTCGACCAAGCCAGCCCGAGCGGGCTGGCGTACGCCGACGGCCGGCTGTGGATGGCCGGCCTGCGGGGCCAGCGCCTGTGGCGGATCGACGTCTCGGCCGCGGGCGAGGCGTCGAGGCCGACCGCCTTCTTCACCGAGGACTACGGGCGGCTGCGCACCGTCGCCACGGCACCCGACGGGATGCTGTGGGTGACGACGTCCAACAAGGACGGCCGCGGGAACCCGACCCCGGCGGACGACCGGATCATCCGGATCAGGCCCTGACCCGAGCGCCGCTCGGGCGTACGACCGCCCGGCGTGCGGCGCGACGCAGGGTCGTGAGGATCGCCGGACCCAGGACGACGATCGCGACCCCGGTGGTGATCGCCCGTCCGGTGTCCCACCCGCCGGTCGAGGTGAGGAGCGTGTAGACGAGGAAGCGGTGCGCGTTCTCGAGCACCGGCGCGCCCGCGACGTACGCCAGTGAGCCCTCGTGGCCGGGCACCAGGATGCCGAGCGTGAACGGCCACGAGCTGAGGTTCATCAGCAGGCCGTAGAGGTAGGACGCCACGACCGCGTACGCCGTGAGCATCGCGATCTCGGCGCGGCCGCCGACGCGCCGCGGCAGCAGCCCGGCGAACATCCCGACCCACGCCGCGCAGATCATCTGGAACGGCAGCCACGGACCGACCCCGGCCGTCAGCAGCGCGGAGGCGAACAGCGACGTGCAGCCGAGCGCGAAGCCGAACGCGGCGCCGAAGACCCGGCCGCCGAGGATGAGCAGGAAGAAGACCAGCTCGATCCCGGCCGTCCCGGCACCGAGCCCGCGCATGACGGCGTTGATCGCGGAGAGCACGCCGAGGACGGCCAGGACCCGCGATTCCATCCCTCCCTCGCCCATCTCGGCGAGCACGACGACCATCACCAGCGGGAGGAGCGCGAGGAAGATGAACGGTGGGTCGACGCGCTGGCCGGGCTCGGCCGCGAGGAGCAGCGGCCAGCACAGCATCATCAGCGCGACGACGGAGGCGATGGCCAGCACGGCCGCCGTACGGGGTCGGATGGGCAGCGCGACGCCCGGCTCCGGACGGGTCTCGACCGCACTCAAGCCTCGACCCTCTCGAGGGCGCCGGCCACTTCCTCGACCACCAGCCACGGGGCGCCGAGCACCTTGGTGACCTGGGGTGCGAACGACGGCGACTCGGCGAGCACCCGCCGGGACGGGCCGCTCGAGACGACCTCGCCCTCTGCCATCACCACGACCTCGTCCGCGACGTGCGCGGCGAACTCGACGTCATGGGTCGCGACCAGGACGGCGTGGTCGTGCGCCGCGAGGTCGCCGACGATGCGGGCCAGCTCGGCCTTGCCCGCGTAGTCGAGACCGCGTGTGGGCTCGTCGAGCAGCACGACCGGCGGGCGCGCGGTGAGCACGATCGCCAGCACCAGCGCGAGGCGCTGCCCCTCGGACAGGTCGCGGGGGTGGGCCGCGTCCTCGATCCCGGGCGCCAGCCGGTCGAGCAGTCGACGGCAGGTGCCGGGCTGCGCGTCGGCGCCGGTGTCGGCGGCGGCGCACTCCTCGGCGACCGTCTCGAGGTAGAGCAGGTCGGCGGCGGTCTGCGGGACCAGCCCGACGCGGGTACGCCGCCGCGCCGGCGGGAGGTCGGCGGGGTCCTCCCCGCCCACGTCGACCGAGCCGGATCGACGCCTGCCCGAGCCCTGCAGCGCCCAGATCAGGCTCGACTTCCCCGAGCCGTTGCGGCCCATCAGCACCGTCACCCGTCCCGCGGACAGCGTGAGGTCGAGGTCGCGGACAGCGACGTGCGCACCGTGCGTCACCGTGACGCCGCGCGCGACGGCCAGTGGGGCGAGGGGGCGCTCGGGCGCCGGTCCGGGAGCGGTGAGCGTCGGGAGCGTACGCGCGGCGCGGCGGGCGTCGCGCACGGTCAGCGGCAGCGGGGACCAGCCCGCCAGGCGCCCGAGCTCGACGAGCGGTGGGGCGACCGGTGAGTCGGCGAGCACGACCTGCGGGGCGTCGACGCGGATGCCGCCGTCGCCGGTGACGACGCAGATGCGGTCGGCGAAGGGCACCACCCGCTCCAGGCGGTGCTCGGCGAGCAGGACGGTCAGGCCGAGGTCGTGGACGAGGCGGGTGATGGTCGCCAGGACGTCCTCGGCGGCCGTCGGGTCGAGGGCCGACGTCGGCTCGTCCAGGACGAGGACCCGGGGGTGCGTGGTGAGCACGGCGCCGATCGCGACACGCTGCTGCTGGCCGCCGGAGAGGGTACGCAGGTCCCGGGCCCGCAGGTCGGCGATGCCGAGCAGGTCGAGGGTCTCCTCGACCCGGCGCCGCATCGTCTCCGGCGCGGTCCCGAGCTGCTCCATGCCGTAGGCGAGCTCCTCCTCGACCGTGTCGGCGACGAACCCGGCCAGCGGGTCCTGGCCCACGTAGCCCACGAGGTGGGCGCGCTCGCGCGGAGGCTGGTCGACGATGCTGCGGCCGTCGAGCAGGACGTCGCCGGTGAGCTCGCCGCCGGTGAAGCGCGGCACGAGGCCGGTGATGATGCCGAGGAGGGTCGACTTCCCGACGCCGGTGCGTCCCGAGACGAGCACCAGCTCCCCCTCGTCCAGGGTGAGGTCGACCCCGCGCAGCACCTCGTGCTCGGCGTAGCGGAAGCCGACGTCGCGCAGCTCGATCACGCGGTCACCTCCCGGTGGACGACGGAGCTGGCCGGCACGGGTGTCGCGATCGCGGGCAGGGCGCCCAGGAGTCCGACGGCGAGGGCGAGGGGCGTGAGGTAGGGCGCGACGTCCACCCCGGGGTACGCGACGACGTACTGGCTGCGGCCGACGTACCAGCCCAGGACCGCGACGACGACCCCGACGCCCACGGTGAACAGCTCCGCGCCCCGCCACGGGTCCGGCCGGTAGCGGGTGCGCTGCACGCGCCGCCCGGCGCTCACCAGACCCAGGACGGCGACGACCACGGACGCGCCGAGCATCGGCAGCGCGAGCACCTGCGGCGCCGTCGGGTCGAGCCAGGCGTAGGTCCCGACGCAGATCCCGGTGAGGGCGGCCAGCAGCAACCCGCCGGTCACCCACCGCTCGCGGACGCTCGCCCCGCCGGCGCGGCCGTAGCCGCGGGTGTCCATCCCCGCCGCGAGCGCGAGCGAGCGCTCCAGCGCGTCCTCGAGGACCGGCACGAGGAAGCGGCGCAGGCGACCCACCCCCGAGGTGGCGCCCCCGCGCAGGGCCTGCGCGGCACGGACCCGCCGGGCGCTGTCGGCGAGCTGGGGGAAGATCGTCACGGCCACGACGAGCGCGGTGCCGATCTCGTAGAGCGCCGGCGGCACGGAGGCGAGCAGCCGCTTCGGGTTCGCGAGCGAGTTCGCGGCGCCGACGCAGAGGATGATCGCGGCGAGCCGGAGCCCGTCGTAGAGGCCCGCGAGCAGCGCCTGGCTCGTGATCGGACCGAGAAGGCGCACGCCGGCCGCCCAGTCCGGCAGCGGGACCTCCGGGAGCGGCACCAGCACGTCACCGATCTCCTGGCCGCCGAAGACGATCCGGAACACGACCCGCAGCACCACGGTCAGGGCCGCGAGCAGGGCGTACAGCCGGAACGAGCGGCCGAACGGGTGTCCGGACCGGCGCGCCATGACGACCACCGTCGCCGACCCCATGACCAGGAGCAGCAGCAGCGGGTTCGTCGTCAGGGACGCTGCCGTCGCGAGCCCGATCGCCCAGGCCCACCAGGCGATCGGGTGCAGGTCACGCGGCAGGACGGCACCGGGCACGCGGGTCAGGCTCCTCGCCGTCGCCGGGAGACGAGCACGCTGACCGCGATCGCCAGCGCGACCAGGACCGCGACCGTCACCGCGGTCGGGATGCGGCCCGGCTGGTCGGTCGGCTGCGCGGCCTCGGAGGAGGCGCTTGCCGTTGAGTCTGCGGGAGACTCAGCTCCGGTCGCGGGGGTCGGCGAGGGGTAGCTCGACGGTGAGTCGCCAGGAGACTCAGGGTCCCCGGCGCCGGCCTTGTCGCGCTTCGTGTCGTCCTTCTCCGACCCGCCGTCTGCACCTGAGTCTGCAGGAGACTCAGAGGCAAGGGGCGACTCGGAGGGGCTGCTCGACGAGTCCGACGGGCTCGCGGACGGGCTCGAGGACGGGCTGGCGGACGGCGACGGGGTGGCGGTCGAGCCGGACGTGCCGCCCGACTTCCCGCCGTTGCCACCGTCTCCGCCGCCGTTCTTGCCACCGTTCTTCCCGCCGCCCGGGGTGGGCGACGAGCTGCTGGTCGGCGTGCTGGACGAGGGGGCGGAGGTCGGCGACGGTGCCGTCGGGCTCGCGGTGGGCGTGCTGGCCTGCACCGGCGGGGCGACGCTCGGCGGTACGGCACCGCTGCTGCCGCGGTCCTGCTGCCACGCCCAGCCGACGGACCCGCCGGCCGGGACGGTGAGGGCACCGACGCCGTAGCTCGAGTACGTCCACGAGGCGCGCGAGCCGTCGGACCACCACAGCCCCCAGTAGTTGTCCGCCGGGGCGCAGTCGCCGGCGGGCTTGCCCTGCACCCCGCAGACGTAGCCGGGCTGCCGGGACGACGGCGACATCGCCACCCCGACCGAGGAGAAGATGGTCGTGGCGCTCCTGCCACCGCCGTCGGCCGCGCAATAGGTCTCGACGGGGCCGCCGAGCTCGCGGAAGTCGACGACCACGCTCACCCCGCCCCCGGACGTGCAGGTCGCGGCAGACGCCGCGGGCGCGCCCGCGACGCCCCCACCCACCAGGCCCGCGGCCAGGAGGGTGAGGGAGGTGATGACCCGCCGAGCCCGGGCACCCATCGAGGTCACTTCCGACGGATCCAGAACTTCGTGGTGACCGGGTCGGCACCGGCGGCGGTCTGGGTGGCGACCACCCGGACCCGCTTGGTGCCGAGCACGGCGCGGGCAGGCTTGGTCAGCTCGAGGCGCACCTTCGCGGTGGCGCCGGGCGCGACCGAGTAGGCCGACTTCGCGACGACGAGGACCTTCTTCTTCTTGCCCTTGCCGAGCGCGACCTTGCCGTCCGTGCGGACCTTGACCTTGCCCGTGCAGGCGACAGCGCCCTCGCAGGCGACCTCGACCTTGAAGACGCCCTTCTTGCCGACCTTGACCACCTTGGCGACGGTCAGGTCGCCCACGGCCGGCACCGCCGGGGCGGCGGGGGCGGGGGCGACGGTGGCAGCCGTGGTCGCGGTCGCCGAGCCGGCGAGCGTGGTGACCTTGAAGGTCTGCGCCGCGGCACCGGCCGGCAGCGTGAAGGTGACCGGGACGGTCGAGCCGGTGCCGGTGACCTGCTTGGACTGCGTGCCGAGGCTGACGCACGCGGCCTCGCCCGCGCCGAGACCGGCGACCGTGACGGTGACGGTGGACTTCTCCACCGCCGTGGCCGGCGCCGAGATCGTGACGTCGCCGCCGGCGGGCAGGTGCGCGAGCGCCGGGAGCGCCTGGGCGGTGGCGCGACGCGCCAGCTCACGGATCGGCACCGAGATCGAGCCCGCGGTCCGTGCGGCCGTCAGGTCGGCGGGCTTGTACGCCACCGCACCGTTGTCGGCGGACAGCGTCGAGGCGCACGGCGCCAGGTCCGCGACCTGGATGGAGCGGAGCCACGTGGCCGCCTTCGTCGCGGCGGCGTCGTGGCCGGCCTCGCCGAGCGCCCAGCCGGCCAGGCCGACGGTGTTGGAGTTGACCCCGAGGACACCCGCGCTGAACGAGCCGTCGGCGGCCTGCTGGGCCTTCAGCCAGCTCGCGGCGAGGTAGGCGGCGCCCCGCGCGGCGACCGGCGCGTCCGGGGTCTCGAGGATGTTGATGACGGCCAGCGCGGTCGTGTCGACCTCACCCGTCGCGCCGTCGGCACAGCCCTGGTCGGGCGCGTCCTTGTCGGGGTCGAGGGAGGCCCGGAAGGAGCCGTCGTCGCACTGCTGCTGGAGCAGGAAGGACATGACCTCGTCGGCGAGGTCGGACTCCTGGCCCGCGAGGGCGCGCGCGGCCCACGACTGGCTGATGACGTTGAGCGAGTCGGTGGGCTCACCGGTCGTGAAGTCCGTCTCGTCGACGTTCTGCACGCGGCCGGCGCTGGGGCCCAAGAGCGCGACGTTGTCCTCGACGAGCTCCTGGAGGTCCGGGCCGGCGAAGTCGGCGAGGTCCTTGCCGGCGACCTGGGCCAGGACGATCGCCTTGGCGGCCGAGCCGGTGTAGATCGTGGGCGCGAAGGGCTGGTACCAGTCGGTCACGACGGGCGCGACGGCGTCCGCGACCTGGCGGACCGCGGTCGCCGGGCCGCCGACGGCGTCGAGGCCGAAGGCGATGTCCGCGGAGAGGCCCAGGTCGTCGAAGCCGTACTCGTCGTTGCGCAGGATCCCGTCGGTCAACTGTGCCTTCAGCCAGGTGCTGCCGGCGGCGACGGAGCGGTCGCCGGCCGTCTGCGCGGCGTACGTCGGGGCGGCGACGGCGAGCGTGGAGGCGGCGACCGCGAGGGCCGCGAGCCCGGAGGTGAGCTTCATGGTTCCTTCCTCGCTGCGACAGCGAGGGCGGCGGCGTCGACCGTCAGCCCGCTGCATTCCTCGACAGCGATGGTGATCAAGACGCGTCGAGGCAGGTGTTCCGGCTTGCACGGGAGGTCCCGTGCCCACGGTTGCGGGTCAGCGCCGGATTCGGACCGGCTTTCCCCAGCTCGGGCGTGTGTGGTGCCGACCCGGGCGGGTGCGGCAGCCGAAGCGTAACCCCGGCCCGTCCCGGGACGCACGTCGGCCCGACGCCCTCCGCGAGGGAGAACGCCGGGCCGATGCGGGTGGTGCGGGTGGGTCAGTTGCGCACGCGGAGCGAGGTGCGGGCCTCGTCGTCCGAGGTCTTCACCAGGCCGACCCGGCGCTGGTTGCCCGCGGGCAGCTGCAGCTTGCGGACGATCTTGTCGCCGGTCTTCTTGCCCTTGACGCGGACGAAGTCGCCCTTGACCTGCAGGCAGGCGCTCTCGCTGGGCGCGAGGCCGAAGACGCGGAACTGCACGCGCTCGCCGGCACGGGCCTGCTTGCGGACCGAGACGATCCGCAGCTGGTCCTTGCTGGCGGGGGCGAACTGGAGGCCCAGGATCGCCTGCGAGGTCGCGCGACGCCACTCGTCACGCGCCCCGGCCGGGATGCCGGCGGTCTTCGCGTCGCCCATCGTCCGGTCCTTGCGGTACGCCACGGCGCCGGTGTCCTTGGTCAGCGCGGTGCGGCACTTGTACTTGTCGACGGGCTGGTTCTTGCGGACCCACAGCGCGGCCTTCTGCGCGCCCTCGCGGTTCTGCAGGAGACCGAGCGCGTAGCCGCCGAGCGCGGTCGTGTTGGTGTTGATCTGCGCACCGGTGCCCGAGCTGCGGAAGGCGCCGCTCTTGCGCTGGCGGGCCGCCAGCCACGTGCCGGCCTTGGCGAGCGCGGCCTGGACGCCCTGGCTCTTGTCACCCGACTCGACGAGGTTGATCACGGCGAGGGCCGTGGCGTCCGCGTCGGCCTCGCTGCCTGCGACGCCCTCGGCGCACGCTTGGCTCGGCACGTCCGCCTTGTCGAACTTCAGCCGGAAGTAGCCCGAGGTGCACTGCTGCTTGAGCAGGAAGTCGCGGGCGGCGCCGGCCTCGGCCGAGTTGGCGAGCGTCAGGGCACGCACGGCGTACGACTGGCCGACCACGTTGGCGAAGTTGCCGGACTCCGACTTGTCGAAGATGCGGCCCGCGATCGCCGCGGCCTGCGGCTCGGCTGCCGGGTCCTTCGGCACGTCGGCGGTGCGCTCCTCCAGACGGGTGACGAGGTTGATCCCGCCATAGCTCGTCGGGTTCTTCTTCGCGGTGCGCGCGAAGGACGCGGCCTTGGCGAGGGCGCCGGCGTACGACTCCTTCGTCCCGTCACCGACGTAGTCGGCGATGCGCGGCTCGAGGGCGTTGTTGATCGCCGTGACGGTCGCGCCCTGCCCGCTGACGGTCGAGATCGCCATGCCGGCGTCGATCGTGAGGCCGAAGTCCGGCCCGGACGTGCCGACCAAAAGGCCGTTGGTGAGCTCTCCACCGAGCCACTGGGCGGCGATGGTGGAGGGGGTGCTGTCGGTGTTGACCGCCGCACGGGCGGACTTCAGCGCCGCCGACGGGTCGGCCGACGCAGGCGCGGCCACGAGGACCCCGGCTGCGAGCGCGGCGGTCGACAGGGCGACCGCGGCACCTCGGATGGGCTTGAGGGACTGGTGCATGACTTCCTTCCCGCTCGCCGAGGACCCCACGACGGCACGCAGCCGCCACGCCTCGAGAGTGCGAGCGTTGGTTGGTGATGTGACCGGTGTGACTCGCCAGCACCCTAACAAGTTGTCTAGACCGCGAACTTTCTCAGGCGAGCTTCTCCAGGATGAGCTCGCGCACCCGCCCTGCGTCGGCCTGGCCGCGCATCTCCTTCATGACCGCACCGATGAGCGCGCCGGCCGCGGCGACCTTGCCGTCGCGGATCTTCTCGGCGACGTCGGGGTTGGCGGCGATGGCGTTGTCGACGGCGGCGCCGAGGGCACCGTCGTCGGAGACGACCGCGAGACCGCGCTTCTCGACGACCTCGTCGGGGGTGCCCTCGCCGGCGAGCACGCCCTCGAACACCTGACGGGCCAGCTTGTCGTTGACGGTCTTGTCGTCGACCAGGGCCTGGATCCGAGCCACGTCGGCGGGGGTGATCGGGAGGTCCGCGAGGTCGACGCCGTCCTCGTTGCTGCGCCGCGCCAGCTCGCCGAGCCACCACTTGCGGGCCGCCTGCGGCGTCGTGCCCGCGGCGATGGTCTCCTCGACCAGTCCGAGCGCGCCGGCACCGACGGTGTCGCGCATCTCGAGGTCGCTGAAGCCCCACTCGGCCTGCAGCCGGGCGCGGCGGGCCGTCGGGTTCTCCGGCAGTGTCCCGCGCAGCTCCTCGACCCACTCGCGGCTCGGCGCGACGGGCACGAGGTCGGGCTCGGGGAAGTAGCGGTAGTCCTCGGCGTCGGACTTCTCGCGGCCGCTGGTCGTGATGCCGGTGTCCTCGTGCCAGTGGCGGGTCTCCTGGAGGATGGAGCCACCGCCGCTGAGGATCGCCGCGTGCCGCTGCATCTCGAAGCGCACCGCGCGCTCCACCGAGCGGAACGAGTTGACGTTCTTGGTCTCGGTGCGGGTGCCGAGGACGCCGCTGCCCTTCGGCGAGAGCGAGAGGTTGACGTCGGCGCGCAGGTTGCCCTGGTCCATCCGCGCCTCCGAGACGCCGAGGGCCACGATCAGCTCACGCAGCTGCGAGACGTACGCCTTGGCGACCTCGGGTGCCCGCTCCCCCGCTCCGAGGATCGGGCGGGTGACGATCTCGATGAGCGGGATGCCGGCGCGGTTGTAGTCGACCAGCGAGTGGTCGGCGCCGTGGATGCGTCCGGTGGCGCCGCCGACGTGCAGCGACTTGCCGGTGTCCTCCTCCATGTGGGCGCGCTCGATCTCCACCCTGAACGTCTCGTCGCCGCCCCCCTCGGTGGGCACCGTGACGTCCATCCAGCCGTCGAACGCGATCGGCTCGTCGTACTGCGAGGTCTGGAAGTTCTTCGGCATGTCCGGGTAGAAGTAGTTCTTCCGGGCGAAGCGGCACCACTCGGCGATCTCGCAGTTGAGCGCGAGGCCGATCCGGATCGCCGACTCGACGGCCTTGCCGTTGACGACCGGCATCGCCCCCGGGAGCCCCAGGCAGGTCGGGCAGGTGCCGGCGTTGGGCTCGCCGCCGAAGACGGCCGGGCAGCCGCAGAACATCTTCGACGCGGTGTTGAGCTCGACGTGCACCTCGAGGCCGAGGGCGGGGTCGTACGCCGCCAGCACGTCGTCGAACGGCATGAGCGCGGCGGTGGTCGATGCGGTCATCGGGCCGGTCCTTCCAGTGCGGGGGCCTTGTCGAGGAGGGGGGCGCCCCACTGCTCGAGGTGGAGTGCCTCGAGCGCGGCGCCGACCCGGTAGACCCGGTCGTCGGCGAGCGCCGGCGCGAGGACCTGGAACCCGCTGGGCAGGCCGTCCTCGTCGGCGAGGCCGTTGGGGACCGAGATGCCGGGCACGCCGGCGAGGTTCGCCGGGATGGTGGCGAGGTCGTTGAGGTACATCGCCATCGGGTCGTCGAGCTTCTCGCCCAGCCTGAACGCCGTGGTCGGCGCCGTGGGCGACACCAGGACGTCGACGTCGCCGAACGCGGCGTCGAAGTCGCGGCTGATGAGCGTGCGGATCTTCTGGGCCTGGCCGTAGTAGGCGTCGTAGTAGCCCGACGAGAGGGCGTACGTGCCCAGGATGATGCGGCGCTTCACCTCGTCGCCGAAGCCGGCGTCGCGCGTGGCCCGCATGACGTCCTCGGCGCTCGGGTCGCCCTCGGGCGTCACCCGCAGGCCGTAGCGCATCGCGTCGAACTTCGCGAGGTTGCTCGACGCCTCGGCCGGGAGGATCAGGTAGTAGGCGGCGAGGGCGTGCACGAACGACGGGCAGGACACCTCGACGACCTCGGCGCCGGCCTTGACCAGCAGCTCGACGGACTCGTCGAAGCGCGCCATCACGCCCGGCTGCCACCCCTCGCCCGCGAGCTCGGTGACGACGCCGACCTTCACGCCGCTCATGTCGCCGGCCGAGCCGGCCCGCGCGGCGTCGGTGAACGAGGGCCAGTCCTGCTGGATCGACGTGGAGTCGCGCGGGTCGTGCCCGCCGATCACGTCGTGCAGCATCGCGGCGTCGAGCACCGTGCGGGTCACGGGGCCGGCCTGGTCGAGGCTGTTGGCCAGGGCGACCAGGCCGTAGCGCGAGACGCCGCCGTAGGTCGGCTTGACGCCGACCGTGCCGGTCACCGCGCCGGGCTGGCGGATCGAGCCGCCGGTGTCGGTGCCGATGGCCAGGGGCGCCTCGAACGCCGCGACCGCGGCCGCGGAGCCGCCGCCGGAGCCGCCGGGGATCCGGTCGAGGTCCCACGGGTTGTGGGTCGGGCCGTAGGCGGAGTGCTCGGTGGAGGAGCCCATCGCGAACTCGTCCATGTTGGTCTTGCCGAGGATCGGCAGACCGGCCGCGCGCAGGCGGGTCACGACGGTCGCGTCGTAGGGCGGCACCCAGCCCTCGAGGATCCGCGACCCGCAGGTCGTCGGCAGGCCGCGGGTGGCGAGCACGTCCTTGACGGCGACGGGTACGCCGTCGAGCGGGCCGCGTGCCTCACCGCGCGCGCGGCGGGCGTCGGACTCCGCGGCCTCGGCGAGCGCGCCGTCGCGGTCGACGTGGAGGAAGGCGTGGACGTCGGTGTCGACGTCGTCGATGCGGTCGAGGTGGGCCTCGGTCAGCGCCACGGAGGTCGTCGCGCCGGACGCGAGGTCCTCGGCCAGCGTGGCCGCGGTGCGGCGGGTCAGGTCGCTCATCAGGCCTCCTCGCCCAGGATCCGAGGCACCGAGAAGCGCTGCTCCTCCACGGCGGGTGCGCCGGACAGCGCCTCCTCGGCGGTCAGGCCGGGCACGACGACGTCCTCGCGGAACACGTTGGTCAGCGGGATCGCGTGCGACGTGGGGGGCACGTCGTCGCCGGCCACGCCGTTGATGGAGGCGACGGACTCGAGGATCACGCTCAGCTGCGGTGCGAGGTGGTCGAGCTCGGCGTCGGAGAGGTCGATGCGGGCGAGCGTGGCGAGGTGCGCCACCTCGTCCCGGGAGATCTCAGGCATGCCGCAATCCTAGGTCCACGCCACGCTCGCTCCGGCGGCCGGTCGGGACGGACGTCCCGATCGTCCTGACCGGTCGGGATCGACGTCCCGTGCCCCGGGATGCGCCCCGGCCGGAACGTCGACCCCATGAGGATCTGGCGGGCCGGGACGGCCATCGTGGGGGCGCTGCTGGTCGTGGGCGCGACGGGGTGCGGGGTGGCCGGGCAGCGGCCGGTGGCGGGCACGAGCACGGCGCTGCCGTCCGGCTCCGGGTCCGCGGCGTCGGTGGCGTCCGGGGCGTCCGGGGCGTCCGCGGTGTCCGAGGCGTCCGGGGACGAGGCCGGGCTGCCCGGGCGCCGGGGCAGCGAGGACTGGCGGATCTCGCGGCCGGCGCTGCGCGGCGAGCTCGCGGCGTACTCCACCCGGGCGAGCGGCCTGCCCGGGGCGCGCGTCGGCCTCAAGGTGTCGACCACCGAGGGCGGCTGGGAGGCGTCCGCCTACCGGATCGGGTCCTACCCGGGCGGGACCGGGGCGTTCGTCTGGGAGTCCGGCTTCCGCGTCGGGCGCCAGCAGTCGGCGCCGGTCTTCAGCCCGTACGAGACCCGCACGGTCGTCGCGCCGTGGGAGCGGGACCTCACCGTCGACACGGCCACGTGGGAGCCGGGCTTCTACGTCTTCCGCCTGCGCACCGACACCGGCTGGGAGACGCAGGTCCCCTACGTCGTGACGTCGCCGTCGGCGGAGGGCACGGTCGCGCTGGTGGCGCCGGTGACGACGTGGCAGGCCTACAACCAGTGGGGTGGCTACAGCCTGTACGCCGGCGCGAACGGCGACAGCCAGAGCCACGCGGTGAGCTTCGACCGGCCCTACAACGGCGCGACGGGTGCCAACGACTACCGCACGGCGGCGCTGCCGATCGTGGTGCGCGCCGAGGCGACCGGGGTCCCGCTGTCGTACTTCACCAACATCGACCTGCACACCACCCCGGGCGCGCTCGACGGCGCCCGCGGCTACGTCTCGATGGGGCACGACGAGTACTGGACGCCCACCATGCGCCAGGTCGTCCTCGACGCCCGCGACGCCGGCACCAACCTGGCCTTCCTCGGCGCCAACACCATGTACTGGCGGATCCGCCTGGAGCCGCGGCCCACCGGCCACGCCCGCGTGGTCGTCGGCTACCGGCACGACGCCCACCTCGACCCGCTGTACGCGCAGGGCTCGCCCGAGACGACCGCGCTGTTCCGCGAGCCGCCCGCCCCGCGGCCCGAGCACGACCTCGTCGGGATGCAGTACGAGTGCTACCCGGTCGACACCGACTACGTGGTCACCACCCCGGACTGGTGGGGCTTCCGCGGCACCGGCGTCCGCCGGGGCGACCACGTCCACGGCCTTGTCGGCCCGGAGGCCGACCGGGTCTACCCCGACGCGCGGCTCCCCCGCCCCCTGCAGGTCCTCGCGCACTCGCCGTACAGCTGCCGCGGCGTCACCACCACGTCGCAGTCGGTCTACTACTCGACACCGTCGGGGGCCGGCGTGTTCTCCGCAGGGACGCTGCGCTGGGGCTGCGCGATGGTGGACCGGTGCGAGCGCCCGCTGGGCGAGGAGACGCGCGCCTTCACGCGCACGGTCACCACCACGGTGGTCGAGGGATTCGGCCGCGGACCGGTCGGGAGGAGGCACCCGGCGCGCGACAACGTCGCCGACTTCGACCTCTCCCCGGTCAACACGGTCCCGGCGAGTTGAGGCAGCGCGGCAGACGACGGAGGAGGGGTTCGGCCATGATGAGCGGCATGGGTCTCCGACGACTGCGTGCCGCCGGCGCGGTCGTCGTCGCCTCGGTGGTGCTCGTCGCTGCGGCCTGCACGGCCGACGAGCCACCCGAGGACCCGGACGACTCGCCCCGGTCCGCATCGCTGCGCGTCGAGACCGTCTCGGGCGCCGACCGCCTCGACGAGCGCGCCCGCGTCGATCTCGAGGGCGAGGTGGGCGAGGTGCTCTCGCAGTACCTCGTGGATGCGTTCCTCGGCGACTTCCCCCGCCAGCGGTTCGTGCAGTCCTTCGCGTCGTTCACCAGCGGTGCCGCGGAGGACGCGACCCGCGACATCGACTGGCTCACGGCGGCCACCGTGCAGGACGCCACCTCCGTGCGCGCCACGGAGCTCGAGGCCAGGCTGAGCTTCCTCACCCTGGGCCGCACCGTCCACGGCGGCACCGCGCACGTGCACTTCGCGTTCGAGGCGGCGATGCCGGACGGCTCCACCCGGCCCCTCGTGCTCGACGGCAGCTTCCTGCTCGAGGCCGACGACGGCGGCTTCACGATCTTCGGCTACGAGGTGAGCTTCGACAACGGGGACGGCGAGCAGGTCGAGGTCGACAGCGGGACGGGGGCCGCGTCGTGAGCGCGCTGCGGACGCTGGTCGTACGCCTCGCGCTGCTCGCCGCGGTCGCGCTCGTCGTGCCGACCTCCGCGGTGCAGCCGACGACGATCAGCCTCACCACGACCGGCACCGTCCGCTCGGTCGACGTCGACGACGACGTGCTGTGGGTGCTCGCGCTGGGGTCCGAGGCCGGCCCCGGCCAGGACGTCACGCAGGGCCTCACCGACGCCATCCAGCTGATCGGCGTACGTCCCGGGACGGGCCGGGCCGCCGCGATCGGCCTCCCGCGCGACCTCTGGGTCGAGGACCGCGGCACCAAGCTCAACGCCGTCCTCGCCGACGCCGGTCCCGACGCGGTCGCCGACGAGGTCCGGCAGCTGGTCGGGATCGCCCCCGACCTCGTCCTCGTGACCGGCACCGAGGGCTTCGTGTCGATGATGGGCGACCTCGGTCCCGTCGAGGTCGACTCCCCGACAGGGTTCACCACCGACGACGGCACCGTCACGATCCGCCCAGGCAACAACACGCTCGACGCACGACAGGCGCTGTCCTTCGCGACCACGCGCGACGAGCTGCTCGGGCGCAGCGACTTCGAGCGCGTCGCCAACCACCAGCGGCTGCTCCTCGCCGCCCTGGCCCGGTTGCGGGCGGCCCACGACGAGGTGGGCTTCCTCGAGCGCATCACCGTCTCGGCCCTCGGGGGCCTCGACACCGACCTCACCCCGACGGCGGCCTTCCGGGTCCTCGCAGCGCTCACGCTGGTCGACCCCGGCCGGACCGACGGCTGCATCGTCCGCGGCACCTTCGGCGAGGAGTTCGGCGCCGCGGTGGTCTATCCCGACGCGGCCCAGGCCCGGGCCGTGGGGGCGGACGCCGAGCCGGACGCGCGCCTGCAGGGCGGGTGCCGCGACGGCTCCTGAGCGCGTACGCCGGGCGGTCAGCCGAGACCGGCCTCGCGCGCCTTGACGATGGCCTGCGCCCGGTGGGCGACCTGGAGCTTGGTGAAGATGTTGCTCGCGTGGTTGCGCACGGTCTTGATCGACAGGTCCAGCTGGCGGGCGATCTCCCCGTTCTCCTTGCCCTCCGCGATCAGGCCCAGCACCACGCGCTCGCGGTCGGTGAGGTCGGGGAAGACGTCGGCCGCCGGACGGGCGCGAGCCCCGGCGAAGTAGGTCATCACCCGGTCGGCGATCCCCGGCCCGAAGATGACCTCTCCGGCCCCGACGGCCTGGACGGCCCGGGTGATCTCGGCGCGGCGCGCCCCCTTCAGGAGGTAGCCCCGCGCGCCCGCCCGCACGGCCGCGAACACCGACTCCTCGTCCTCCATCATCGTCAGGACGAGCACCCCGATGTGCGGCGAGGAGCTGACGATCCGGGCCGTGGCGTCGATGCCGTTGAGCCGCGGCATGTGGAGGTCCATCAGGACCACGTCGGGCTGCAGGTCGAGCGCCATCGCGACGGCCAGCGCCCCGTCGGCGGCGGTCCCCACCACCTCGACCGCCGGCGTGGCGGCGAGCAACGCCTCGATCCCGTGCCGGAACTCCTCGTGGTCGTCGGCGACCAGCACCCGGTGCGGCTCCATGGTGACCCTCTCCCTCCTGCTCCCCGTCGGGGCGCCTCACACGTCGTCGAGGGGCAGCCGCGCCCGGACCACGGTGCCGCCCTCGGCGCCCGGGCCGACCTCGATCTCGCCACCGAGCTCCTCGGCCCGCTCCCTCATCGAGGACAGGCCTACACCCGCGCGGCGGTCCGGAGCCAGCCCCGTGCCCGTGTCGCTGACCTCGATCCGCAGGTCGGAGGCGTCGCGGCTGAGCCGGACCACGCAGCGGTCGGCGCCGCTGTGCTTCTGCGCGTTGTTCACCGCCTCCACCACGATCCGGTAGGCGGCGACCTCCACCGCGGCCGGCAGGGGCTCGAGGTCGTCGGCGGCCTCGACCACCCACGGCACCCGGAGGGGGGCTCCCGGCGAGCCGTGCTCCGCGGCGCGGTGGCGCAGCGCCGACACGAGGCCGAGCTGGTCGAGCGCCGGTGGACGCAGGCCCTCGACGAGCCGGCGCACCTCGCCGATGTCCTCGCGCGCCTGGTCCGACAGCCGCGCCACCAGGTCGGCCGCCCGGCCGGGGTCGTCGTGGACGAGGTCGCTGGCCGCCTCGAGCCGCATCGCGAGCGCGGCGAGCGAGGGCCCGAGCCCGTCGTGGAGGTCGCGGCGCAACCGGCGACGCTCCTCCTCCCGCGCGGCCACGATCCGCTGGCG
The DNA here is from genome assembly GCF_013410035.1 of Nocardioides cavernae. Taxonomy (GTDB): domain Bacteria; phylum Actinomycetota; class Actinomycetes; order Propionibacteriales; family Nocardioidaceae; genus Nocardioides; species Nocardioides cavernae_A. Next base: position 193,155 of record NZ_JACCBW010000001.1, read on the forward strand.
GGAGACCTGGAGCTCGCGGTTGGCGCTCACGGCCTGGACCAGCGCGCCGACCTGGGTGCCGACGTCCTCGAGCAGGCGCCGGTCACCGGGACCGAACGGGTCGTGGCCCGCGTCGACCTCGACCCGCAGGTGCCCGATGGTGGTGCCGCCGACGGTGAGGTCGACGGTGAGCGGCGTGCCGTACGCCTGCCCGGTGGAGGCGGCGATGGGCTCCGAGGTGCCCGTCCCGAGCACGTCGACCGCGGCGTACGACAGGTGCAGGCGCCGGGCGAGGAGGTCGAGCATCTCGCGGAGGGCGTCCTCGGGCGCGGTCACCGCGTCGAGGCGGCGCAGGTCGGAGACCACCCGGTCGGGGAACTCCCGGTCGCCGTAGACCAGGCGCCGCACGAGGCGCTGCACGACGACCGCCAGCGGGAGCAGGAGCAGGGCGATGAGGCCGCCGGCCAGCATCGACCCGACCGAGATGTCGACCGCCGCGTCGACGGCGCGGACGAGGGCGACGAACAGTGCGCCGACGACGACGAGGACGAGCGCCTGCACGAGCCAGCGGCGCACCCGCGGCTCGATCTCGCCGAGCCGGTAGTGGGCGGCGGCCACGCCGAGGCACGCGAGCGCGACGGCGGCCGACCCGGCGTCGAGGACGTACGGGCTGAGCGGCGCCTGACCGGTGACCAGCAGCGGCACCTGGCCGAGGAGCACCCAGGCCCCCAGGCCGGCGGCCAGGCCGAGCAGGACGAGCCGGGAGGCGAGGACGTCGTCCCGCGTCGCGGCGCGTGCGTGGGCGCGCGTCGCGAGCAGGAGGGCGGCGGGGACGGTGGCCCACAGGGCGGGCACGGCGACCGTCGCGAGCACCTGGGCGCGCTCCACGGCGCTCGTGCCGCCGAGCCGGGCGGCCAGCCAGGAGGCGTACCCGAGCAGCGGGACGCCCGCCACGGCGGGGAGCAGGAGCGCGCGGCGGGGCGTGGGGACGAGCGAGGCGACGCACACCAGGAGGGCGACGAGCCCCAGCGTGGCGAGGACCTCGCCCCCGAGGTGCGGCCACGTGCCGCGGGGACCGGCGAGGTCGATCGCCGAGGTGCCGAACGGTGCCGAGGTGGCGATCGCCGGGAGGAGGGCCGCGGCGGCGAGGAACGCGCGAGACGACAGCGCCCCCGGGCGGCGCCAGAACACGGCCGACCCCGCGGCGAGCAGCAGGGCCGCGAGGAAGGGCACGTGGGGTTGGGCGAGCACGGCGTCGCGGACGGGGTAGCGGACCAGGGTCACGTCGATCTGCTGGATGAGCCCGACACCGGCGACCTCGCCCGCGCGGCCCACCTCGTAGCGCACGCGCTGCCCGACCTCGGCGTCGATCGAGCCGTCGGCGACCCGCTCCTCGGGTGAGCGTCCGTCGATGGAGATCACCTCGTCGCCGGCCTCGAGCGCCGAGACACCGAACACGCGGGCCACCCGGAGCGGCTCGCTCCAGCGCGCGTCGCCGGTCGGCACGACGCTGGTCGACAGGCTCGTCCCGTCGGAGGGGCCGGACAGGAGGAGGGCGGCCAGCACCCACGTCACGGGCAGCACCCAGGCGGCCGCGACGACGGCGAGCCTGCCGGTGCGCGACATAGGGGCATCGTGCACCGGCCGGCCGGCCCGCGGTAGTGGGCGCGCCCGGAGCACACCCACCGCGTCACCGGCGGATCAGTGACGCACCGGGCGGGTCAGCAGCTCGAGCGCCGCTCGGCCGCCTTGCAGGTGTCGTTGCCGCCCCGACCGCGCACGATGTCGAAGCCCTTGCCGCCGTCGAGCCGGTCGGGCTGCCGGGACCCGGTGAGCACGTCGGCGCCCCCGCGGCCGGAGATCACGGCGCGGAAGTCGGGGTGCGCGCTGAGGACCTCGGACTCGTTGCTGCCCTTGAAGATCGACAGGGTGTTGGCCGGCAGCTGCACGTCGCTGAAGCCGGTGATCTTGCCCTCGAACGTCGCCGGCACGAGGTCGCGGATGGTCGTCCTCCGGAGCTGGTCGACGCGCAGGGTCGGCTTGAGGGCCGGGTTGGGGAACGGCTGCAGGCGCAACCGGTCCTGGCCACCGTTGCCCTTGACGACGAAGCCGGACTCCCCGGGGATCGGGAAGGTGACGGTGTCGATGCCGCTGCCGCCGCGGATGGTCTGGCGGAACGTCGAGGTGGACGCGAGGGTGTCGCCACCGCTGCTCCCGACGAGCAGGTCGGAGCCCGCCGTGCCGCTCAGCGTGTCGTCACCCGCGTCGCCGTAGAGACGGTCGTTGCCCACGGTGTCCCCGGTCGCGTCCGCCACCAGGGTGTCGTCGCCGCCGCGGCCGAAGATCGTGTCGTCGCCGCTGCGGGCGTAGATGGCGTCGGTCTTGTTGGTGCCCTTGACCGTGTCGCCGAAGGCGGTGCCGACGAGTCGGATGCCGCCGTCGTAGCCGGTCACGGTGTCGTTGCCCTCGGCCGCGACCGGCATCGTGGGGGCGGCCTGGAAGTCGACCACGACCGGGGCCGGGGCGTTGACGTAGGTGACGCCGTCGAGCACGACCCCGGTGCCCTCGGTGGCCGGGCGCGGGTCGTAGCCGAGGTCGATCGTGTCGTCCCCGGCGCCGCCGGAGATCGTGTCGCCCCTCTTCACCACGCGACCGAAGCGGTCGATGCGGACGAGGTCGGTCTCGCCGTACAGCCGGTCGTTGCCGTCGCCGCCGAGGATGGCGTCGGCTCCGTCGCCCCCGCAGATGACGTCGTTGCCGCCCAGCCCCCGGATCGTGTCGTTGCCGCCGCGACCGACGATGACGTCGCGACGCGGGGTGCCGTTGATCGCGTTGCCCTTCTCGGTGCCGACGATCGTGGCCTTGAGGCCGCCACAGGTCGGGGCAGCGGCCTGTGCGAGCGGGGCGATGGCGAGCGGGGCGGCGAGCCCGGCCGCGGCGACCAGGGCGGGGACGAGTGATCGGACGAGACGCATGCTGACTCCCAGGGATTAGTCGTTCAGGGCCTCCTACCGCATCCTGCGTCGGTCAAACCCGTCTCCGCCACCCCCCGGGTGGGCCGGGCGCTAGGCGCGAAGCCCGTCGGGGCCCTTCTCGAGCAGCCGCGTGAACTGCTCCTCGTCGAGGACCGGGACGCCGAGCTGCTCGGCCTTGTCGGCCTTCGAGCCGGCGTTCTCGCCGGCCACGACGTAGTCGGTGTTCTTGGAGACCGACCCGGACGCCTTGCCGCCGCGGCTGATGATCGCCTCCTTGACCGAGTCGCGGGTGTAGCCCTGGAGCGAGCCGGTCGCGACGACGGTGATCCCCTCGAGGGTGCGGGGGATCGACTCGTCGCGCTCGTCGGCGAGGTTGACCCCGTCGCGGGTCCACTTGTCGAGGATCGCGCCGTGCCACGCCGCGTCGGGCCCCTCGATCCACTCCTTGACGGAGGCGGCGATGGTCGGCCCGACCCCGTCCACCGCTGCCAGCTCTGCCTCGGTGGCGCTGCGGATGGCCTCCCACGAGCCGAGCTCGGTGGCCAGCGCCCGCGCCGCGGTCGGGCCCACGTGGCGGATGGACAGCGCGACCAGCACCCGCCACAGCGGCACCGCGGTCTTGCGCTCCTGCAGGTGGGCCAGCAGGCGTACGCCGTTGGCGCTCAGCTGCGGTCCCTCCTCCCCCTTCTTCGGGGCCCGGGTGAAGAGCGGCGCCGTGAGCAGCGCGGCCTCGTCGAGGTTGAAGAGGTCGCCCTCGTTGGTGATCGCGCCCGCCTCGAGCAGCGCGACCGCGGCCTCGTAGCCGAGGCCCTCGATGTCGAAGGCGCCGCGCCCGGCGACGTGGAAGACGCGCTCGCGCACCTGCGCCGGGCACGTCTCGTGGTTGGGGCAGCGGAGGTCCTTGTCCCCCTCCTTCTGCTGGGCGAGCGGGGTGCCGCAGGCCGGGCACTCGGTGGGCATCACCCACTCCTCGAGCCCCTCGGGCCGCAGCGCGAGCACCGGGCCCAGGATCTCGGGGATCACGTCGCCGGCCTTGCGGAGGATGACGGTGTCGCCCGGGCGGACGTCCTTGCGCCTGACCTCGTGGGCGTTGTGGAGCGTCGCGTTCTCCACGGTCGACCCGGCGACCTTCGTCGGCTCCATCACGCCGTAGGGGGTCACCCGCCCCGTGCGACCGACGTTGACCTCGATCGACCTGAGGAGCGTGTTGACCTCCTCGGGCGGGTACTTCCAGGCGATGGCCCAGCGCGGGGCGCGGCTCGTCGACCCGAGCCGGCGCTGAAGCGACACGTCGTCGACCTTCACGACGACGCCGTCGATCTCGTAGCCCACGATGGTGTGGCGGTGCTCGCCGACATCCGCGATGCGGGCCTCGACGTCGGCCAGCGTCGCGACCACGCGGACCTCCTCGGACGTCGGGAGGCCCCAGGCGCGCAGGGCGTCGTAGGCCCCGCTCTGGGTCTGCGGCTCGAAGCCCTCGCGCGCGCCGATGCCGTGGCAGACCATGCCGAGGTCGCGCGTCGCGGTGATCCGCGGGTCCTTCTGCCGCAGCGACCCGGCGGCCGCGTTGCGGGGGTTGGCGAACATCGGCTTGCCGGCCTCGACCATCGCGGCGTTGAGGCGCTCGAAGGCCTCGGACGGCAGGAAGACCTCGCCGCGGACCTCCACCAGGTCCGGCACCGGGTGCTCGTCGGTCCCGGCCAGGCGGTGCGGCACCGACGCGATCGTCTTGACGTTGGGCGTCACGTCCTCGCCCGTACGCCCGTCGCCGCGCGTCAGCGCCCGGACCAGGCGGCCCTGCTCGTAGAGCAGGTTGATCGCCAGGCCGTCGACCTTGAGCTCGCACAGCAGCGCCGGCGCCTCGATGCCCTCGCGCAGGATCCGGGAGTACCACGACGAGAGCTCGTCGGGCGTGAAGGCGTTGTCGAGGCTCTCCATGCGCTGGAGGTGGTCGACCGCGGTGAAGTCCGTCGACACCGCTCCCCCGACCCGCTGCGTCGGCGAGTCGGGCGTACGCAGCTCGGGGAACTGCTCCTCGAGGCCCTCGAGCTCGCGCATCCGGACGTCGAAGTCGGCGTCCGACAGCGTCGGTGTGTCGAGCACGTAGTAGCGCCACCGTGCGTCCTCGACCTGCTCGCTCAGCTCGCGGTGGCGCTCGCGCGCCTCGGCGGGGGCGGACGCGACGGCGGGCTCGAGCTCATCATCAGCGGTCGTGCTCATGGGGACAGTCTGCCGCGCCCTACCGACACCGTCGGCACGAGCCACGCGCGGGCGGCGGCCCGCTGGTCTGGACCGGGATGAAACGCATTTGTTCCATCCGCATCGCGGGCCTAGGCTGCGAAGGTCAGAACGAAACCGTTTCGTTTCATCGCCACCGAGGAGCCGTCGTGACCCCGTCCGAGACCGGCGTCCGCCCCCGCGTGGAGGGCGAGCGCGAGCAGGAGATCCTCGGCGCCACCCTCGACGTGCTGGCCGAGCTCGGCTACGACCTGCTCACCATGGACGCCGTCGCGGCCCGGGCGAAGGCGTCGAAGGCCACGCTCTACCGGAGGTGGCGCGGCAAGCCCGAGCTCGTCGTCGCCGCCGTCAGGCACCACCACGCCACCACCGCCACCGTGCCCGACACCGGCACGCTGCGCGGCGACCTCGTCGCGGCCTACTGCGGCAGCGGGGGCATCGACGACCCGCAGGCGCAGGCCGTGCTGGCCGCCGTGGTGACCGCGATGGGACGCGACCCCGAGTTCGCCGAGGTCTACCGTCGTGACTTCATCGGCCCCAAGATCGCCGCCTCGCGGACGATCTACGAACGCGCGCGGGAGCGGGGCGAGGTCCACCCCGACGTCGACCTCGCGATCCTCGCGCCCTCCCTCGCCGGGATCGTCCTCCACCGGGCGTTCCTGCTCGGCGAGCCCGTCACGCCCGCGTTGGTCGGCAGGGTCCTCGACGAGGTCATCCTGCCCGCCGCCCTCCACGGGCCCCACCACCCCACGACCGGCACCACCACCTCGAAGGAAACCCCATGACCGACCTCGCTCCGGCCGCCGAAGAGGTGACCCCCGAGCAGCACAAGCGCCTGCGCTGGGCGCTCGTGCTCATCTCCCTCGCGCAGCTGATGGTGGTGCTCGACAGCACCATCGCCAACATCGCCCTCCCCTACATCGGCACCGACCTCGGCATCGACCAGGCGAACCTGCAGTGGATCGTCACCGGCTACGCCCTCACGTTCGGCGGCTTCCTGCTGCTCGGCGGCCGGCTGGCCGACCTGATGGGCCGCCGCCGCATCTTCATCGTCGGCGTGCTGCTCTTCGCCGTCGCCTCCCTCGTCGGCGGCGCCGCGCAGAACGAGGCGATGCTCCTCGGCGCCCGGGCCTTCCAGGGCCTCGGCGCCGCCCTCGCCTCCCCCGCCGCGCTCGCGCTGATCGCCACGACCTTCCCCGCCGGCCGCGAGCGCAACCGCGCCTTCGCTGTGTACGCCGCCATGGCGGGCGTCGGTGCGGCCGTCGGCCTGGTCCTCGGCGGCTGGCTGACCGGCCTCGACGACCCGCTCGGCATCGCCGGCTGGCGCTACACCTTCCTCATCGTGGTCCCGATCGGCCTCGTGGCCGCCTTCCTGGCCCCGCGCTTCTTCGACGAGTCCGAGCGCCACACCGGCGAGCTCGACGTCCCGGGCGCCGTCACCGGCACGGCCGGTCTGCTCGCCATCGTGTTCGGCCTGAGCCGCGCCGGCGAGGAGGCCTACGGCTGGGACGCGCCGAGCACGATCCTCAGCCTCGCGCTGGGTGTCGCCCTGCTCGCCCTGTTCGCGGTCATCGAGACCCGCGTGCAGCACCCGCTGCTGCCGTTCCGCATCTTCGCCAGCCGCAACCGCGCGGTCGCCTTCGCGGTCATGATGATCGTCCCGGCCGCGATGTTCGCGATGTTCTTCTTCCTCTCGCTGTTCATCCAGGTGGTCGTCGGCTACTCGCCGCTCCACACCGGCTTCGCGTTCCTGCCGTTCTCGGTCGCGATGATCATCTCGGCGACCACGGCGTCCCGCCTGATCAGCAGCGTCGACCCGCGCTTCCTGTCCGGGGTCGGCACCATCCTCTCCGCGATCGCGCTGTTCGGCTTCAGCCGGCTCGACGTGCCCCAGGGCGCGGGCGGCATCATCGAGGCGATCACCACCGGCCACCTCGGCGACGGGGTCAACTACTGGACCCACGTCCTGCCGTTCATCGTCCTGATGGCCTTCGGCATGGGGCTCAACTTCGTGCCGCTGACGCTGGTCGCCGTCCACCGGCTCCGCGCCGAGGACTCCGGCATCGGCTCGGGCGTGCTCAACACCATGCAGCAGGTCGGCGGCGCGCTCGGCCTCGCCGCCCTCAGCACCGTCGCGCTCCACTTCACCACCAACCGCGTGGAGGAGGTCGCCCCGCAGATCGGCGCCGCGGCCAAGGGGCAGCTCACCCCCGACCAGGTCGGCCAGTTCGCCTACCTGTCCGGCTTCTCCGAAGGTGCCACGCACGCCTTCCTGGTGGGCTCGATCATGATGCTGGCCGCGTCCGCCATCATCTGGCTGTTCCTCGACGTCAAGCACGAGGAGCTGGCCACCGACGACGCTCCGGAGGGTGTCGGCGTCCACTGACCCCGACAACCCCGCGTGCGCTGTAACGCCGGGTCCGTGGCTGTACCCACCCCGATGCATCGGGGTGGGTACAGCACGTGACCCGGCGTTACAGCGTTCGGGGCACCATGGGGACGCGCCCTGCCATCCGCCTCCGCCCGCCGCTCCGAAGGACCCGCGTGACCGACCCGCTCCTGACGCCGTACGACTCCGCCGCCGCTGCCTCCCACGGGGGGCTCCGCTCCGTCGTCCTCGTCCTCCACGGCGGCAAGCCGCGCTCCCAGCAGGTCGTGGGCGGGCGCAGCGCCTCGCTGCGCCGCGCGGCGTGGCTCGCCCGCGCGGTCGCGCCGCGGCTCGGCGAGGCCGGTGCGGGCGTCCGGCTGCTGCGCTACCGCGAGCGCGGCTGGAACGGCGGCACCGACCGCACCGACGACGCCCGCTGGGCGCTCGACCTGGTCCGCGCCGAGCACGGTGACGTCCCCGTCGTGCTGCTCGGCCACTCCATGGGCGCGCGCGTCGCGGTGCACGTCGCCGACCACCCGTCGGTCCGCGGGGTCGTCGGCCTCGCGCCGTGGTGGTCGGGCCAGGACCCGGTCCACACCCTGGCCGGACGCACCCTCCGGGCCGCCCACGGCCGGCGCGACCGGATCACGTCGTTCCGCGAGACGACGGCGTACGTCGCGCGCGCCGCCGCGGTCGCCGACAGCGCCCGGCTGCGCGACATGGGCGCGCTGGGGCACTACATGCTCACCGGTGCGTCCGCCTGGCACTCGGTCGCGACCGAGTCCGTGCTCGAGGTGCTCGGGGACGCCTCCGACCGGCCCGGCCGGTCCGGCCACGCGGGGACGGACGGCCGGACCGGCGGCTGAGCTCAGGTCGCCGGGAGACCGGCGAGCCGGGCGTCGATCAGGCCCGGGAGCGGCTGGGTCGCCCGGCGCTCGTCGGTGCCGTCCTCGCCGCACGTCGCGCTGAGCGCGGTGTAGGCGAACTGCTGCACGAGCCGGGCCTGGGCGAGCGCCGTCCTCTCGGTGTAGCCGCGACCGGTCATCGCGATGGTGACCTGACGGTTCGTGCCCAGGCCGACCGAGAACGTGAGGGTGCCGAAGGACGCGCCGTCGTGCCCCTGCACCCAGCCCGGTCCGGACGCGCAGGGGCTGGGCAGCCGGTAGCTGCCGAGCCCGTAGGGGAGGCCGCCCCCGTCGCTCAACGGCTCCTGCATGGTGCGGACGAGGCGCTTCGGGATCAGCTTCCCGGTCTCGAGCGCCTTGCGGAACCGGTTGAGGTCCCGGGCGGTGGAGACCAGGGCGCCGGCGGAGGAGAAGAGCGACGGCTCGAACGCACCGAGGTCGAGGGTGCCGCTGCCCGGGTAGCGGGCGTACTCGTGCAGGTCGGGGCGCGGCGCGTCCTTGCGGACCGCGAACGCGCTGTCGGTCATGCCGGCCGGGCGCAGCACGCGGTCGCGGACCAGGGCGCGGACCTTCGTGCCCGTGGCGCGCTCCAGCATCTGCCCGACCACGACGTAGTTGGTGTTGCTGTAGGCGAAGCCCCCCGGCTCGCTCCCCGGCAGGCCCTGAGCGGCGGCGATGATCCGCCGGTCGGTCCACCGCGTCGAGACGGCGTCGACGAGGTCCTGGCCGGTGACGGCGGACCCGAGCACCGCGAGCAGGTAGTCCGGCATCCCGCTCGTGTGGCTGAGGAGCTGGCGCAGCGTCACCGACTCCCGTCCCGGCCACAGCGCGGGGTCGACGTCGCCGATCGTCGTGTCGAGGGTCCACCGTCCGCGCTCGACCTGCTGCAGCCCCAGGACCGCGACCAGCTGCTTGGTGACGCTCGCGGCGCGGAACGTGCTGCCCGGCTCCACCCTGCGCCCGGGGTCGCGCCGTGCCTGCCCGACGTCGAAGGACCAGGTGCGGCCGCCGCGCCGGACCTCGGCGGTGACCGCGACGGCCCGGCCCTCCGTACGCAGCCGCTGGACGAGTCGCTCCAGCTTGCGCTCCGGCATCTCCGACGTGCGTGGGGCCTTCGGCGCGGCGGCGGTCGCGGCAGGAGACGTTGTCGCGCCTGCGGACGGCGCGGCGGCGAGCGGCGCGGCGAGCAGCGCGACCGCCGCAGCCGCGGCCGGGATCGCGCGGCGGCGGGGCGATGCGCTGCGCGGTGCCCGGTGCATCGGGTGGACGATCTGGTGGACGGGCGGGCGGTCGGTCATGGGGTGGCCTTCCTCACGGTGGACGTCGCCCTGTGCCTATCAGGGGCTACGAAAGGATGAAGGCGTCAGGGACGTCAGAGGTTGCGGGCCGTCGTCGCCGAGAGCCGCACGGCCTGCGACGCCCACGCCGGGCTCGCCCCCGCGAGACCGCAGGTGGGGGTGACCGCGAGGTGCTCCCCCACGGCCTCCGGGTCGAGCCCGAGCATGTCGAGCCAGCGCTGGACGCGTTCGGTCAGGCGGGCGTCCGAGGGCGCGGTGGCCGGGTCCGTGGACGGCACCACGCCCAGCGCGGCGGACCGGCCCGACTCCAGCACCTCGGCGAACGTGTCGAGGTCGCCCGGACCGAGCACGTCGAGGTCGGCGGACAGTCCGGCGACGCCGGTGCCCGCCACGAGGGACCACGGCGTCCCCGGGGCGCAGGAGTGGACCCACGCCTCTCCCCCGGCATCGACGACCGCCTCCACGACCCACTCGAGGTGGGCCGAGGCCTCGGGAAGGTCGACGCTGCGGTGGCGTCCGTACCCGCTGGCGGTCGGCACCTGGCCGGCCACGACCGCCCCGAGCGCCGGCTCGTCGACCTGCACGATCCACCGGTCGACGCCGCGGACCCGGCGCCGGAGGTCGGCCAGGTGGACGCGTACGCCCTCCGCGAGCGCCTGCGCCAGCTCGCGTCGCGCTCCGTGGTCGCTGAGCACCTTGTCGCCGCGCGGCTTCTCGACCGTCGCCGCGAGGGTCCACGGCCCGGCGACCTGCGTCTTGAACGCCCCGGCGTAGTCCTGGGCGTGCTCCTCGACGGTGTCGAGGTCCTGCGCCAGCAGGGAGCGGGCGCGCCGGTGGTCGACCCCGCTGGTGTCGGTGAGCCGCCACCCGGCGGGCTGCAGGTCCGCTGCCAGTCCCTCGACGACCGCGAGCCCGCGGCCCGTCATCGCGGCGGCGACGCCACGGCCCGGGACCTCCGGCACGTGCGGGAGGTCGGGCAGCTCGCCCAGCACGAAGCGTACGGCCTCGGCGTGGTCCGCGTCTGTGGTGCCGGGCATCGACCCGACACCGGTGGCGCGCGTCATGCAGTGACCTCGGTCCGGGCCGCGACGGGCCGGGTCGCCGCGATGGTCGCGGAGCCGACGACGCGGGTGCCGTCGTAGATCACCGCCGCCTGGCCGGGCGCGATGCCCTCGGCCGGCTCGAGCAGGTCGATCTCGACGTCGTCGCCGCTGACCGTGACGACGGCCCGGTGCTCGGCACCGTGGGCGCGCAGCTGCACCGTGCCCTCGACGCGCTCGGGGACGGTGCCGCACCAGCGCGGCCGGATTCCGCTGACGTGGTCGACGGCGAGGCGCTCGCGCGGGCCGACGGTGACGGTGCCGGTGACCGGCTCGATGTCGAGCACGAAGCGCGGCTTGCCGTCGGCGGCCGGGACGCCGAGGCGCAGCCCCCGTCGCTGGCCGATCGTGAAGCCGTAGGTGCCGCTGTGCGAGCCGACCGTCTCCCCCGTCGTCGAGTCCACGATGTCGCCGCCGTGGTTGGGGGCCCGGTCGCCGAGCTTCTCGCGCAGCCAGCCGGCGTTGTCGCCGTCGGCGACGAAGCAGATGTCGTGGGAGTCGGGCTTGTCGGCCACGAGCAGCCCGCGCGCCTCGGCCTCGCGACGCACGGACGGCTTGTCGGTGTCGCCGAGGGGGAAGAGGGAGTGACGCAGCTGCTGCTGGTCGAGCACGCCGAGCACGTAGGACTGGTCCTTGCCGTGGTCGACGGCGCGGTGCATCTCGACGAGCCCGTCGGCCCCGGTCCGCAGCTGGGCGTAGTGCCCGGTCGCGACGGCGTCGAAGCCCAGCGCGAGCGCCCGGTCGAGCACCGCGGCGAACTTGATCTTCTCGTTGCAGCGCAGGCACGGGTTCGGGGTGCGTCCGGCGGCGTACTCGTCCATGAAGTCCTCCACGACGTCCTCGTGGAAGCGCTCGGACAGGTCCCAGACGTAGAACGGGATGCCGATGACGTCGGCCGCACGCCGCGCGTCGTTGCTGTCCTCGATCGTGCAGCAGCCACGCGCGCCGGAGCGGTACGACGCCGGGTTGCGGCTGAGCGCGAGGTGCACGCCGGTCACCTCGTGCCCGGCCTCGACGGCGCGGGCGGCGGCGACGGCGGAGTCCACCCCGCCCGACATGGCGGCGACGACCCGCATCAGCGCGCCCTGGCTGCTCGAGCCCGCTCGACGACCGGGCCGATCGCCTCGACGAGGCGGTCGACGTCCGCGGGCGTGGTGGTGTGGCCGAGCGAGAACCGCAGGGAGTGGCGGGCCTGGTCGTCGTCGCACCCCATGGCGAGCAGGACGTGGGACGGCTGCGGGACGCCGGCCGAGCAGGCGGAGCCGGTCGAGCACTCGATGCCCCGCGCGTCGAGCAGCATCAGCAGGGAGTCGCCCTCGCAGCCGGGGAAGCCGAGGTGGGCGTTGCCGGGCAGCCGCAGCGGGCCCGCCGGGGCGCCGTGCAGGTGGGCGTCGGGGACCACCTCGACGACGCGGCGCACCAGGTCGTCGCGCAGGGCGGCGACGCGCACGGCGTGCTCCTCCTGCGTCTTCACCGACTCCTCCACGGCCGCCGCGAGCCCCGCGATGGCCGGCACGTCGAGGGTGCCGCTGCGGATGTCGCGCTCCTGGCCGCCGCCGTGCACGAGCGCGCTCACGGCGAGGTCGCGGCGCACGACCAGCGCACCCACGCCGTACGGCCCGCCGACCTTGTGACCGGTGAAGGTCAGGGCGTCGACGCCCGAGGCGGCGAAGTCGACCGGCACCTGGCCGAGCGCCTGCACGGCGTCGGTGTGCGCCGGGATGCCGTGCTCGGCGGCGAGCGCGACGACCTCGGCGATCGGCTGCAGCGAGCCCACCTCGTTGTTCGCCCACATGACCGAGACCAGCGCGACCGAGCCGGGGTCCCTGGTCACCGACTCCCTGAGGGCCTCGAGGTCGAGCACGCCCTCGGACGAGACGGGGAGCAGCTCGACGTCGGCGCCGTCGCTCTCCGCCAGCCAGTGCAGTGGGTCGAGCACCGCGTGGTGCTCGATGGCGGTCGACAGGATGCGGGTGCGACGGGGGTCCTGCGCGCGGCGGGCCCAGAAGATCCCCTTGAGCGCGAGGTTGTCCGACTCCGTGCCGCCCGAGGTGAAGACGACGTCGCCGGGACGGGCGCCGATCATCCCCGCGATCGTCTCGCGGGACTCCTCCACGACCCGGCGCGCGCCGCGACCGGAGGCGTGCAGCGAGCTCGCGTTGCCGACCCCGCCGAGCTGGCGGGTCATCGCCTCGACGGCCGCCGGCAGCATGGGCGTGGTCGCGGCGTGGTCGAGGTAGACGAGCGGCTGGGTCATGACCTGCCAAGCGTACGCGGGTGACCTGCACCGATCCGCGCCGCGGGCCACTCAGCCCATCAGCGCCAGCCACGGGTGGTCGGCGCGCTCGCGGCGTACGGCCTCGCGCAGCCAGTCCTGCTCGCGGGCCCCGAGGAGCGGCCAGGCGACGGCCAGGTCGGCGGCGTCCTTGGTCCGGTCGAGCCGGGCCTTGTGCTGCAGGACCAGCTCGGGACGCATGTAGCGGATGCCGTCGTCCGCGACCCACGTCACGTCGGCGAGCGGTGCCACGTGGTCGGGGTCGCGACGCGACACCCACAGCCCGTCCCGGTCCTCGGAGAGCAGGCAGTCGAGGAACCACGGCGCCCGCGCGTGGTCGCGCAGCCACACCTGCCCCGAGCCCTCGTGCGGCTCCGGGAAGTCGTCGGTGACGGGGCGGAGCGCACCGGCCCCCGCGCTCCAGAGGTGGTGCCGGTCCCCCACCATCGCCCGGAACGCCGGCAGGTCGCGACGCCAGATCACCGCGTCGATGTCGTCGTGGGGGCGCTCCTGCCCGGTGAACGCGTCGATCGCCCAGCCGCCGACGACCCACCACTCGTGGGCGTACCCGGCCATGAAGTCCGCCAGTCCGGCCGGGTCCAGCGCCTGCCACTCGCCGTACAACCGGCGGAACGCGACCTCCTCCGCCTCGTCCGCCTCGGACGGCTCCCAGTGCATCCGGTCAGGCTAGCGTCGCGACCGAGCACCGTGGGCCGAGCGGCTCGCCGGAGCGCTCCGCCTCCCCCGCACCTTCGGCTGAGGCAGGATCGCGGTCATGGACTTCCAGGAGATGCAGGCTCGCGCGCGCTCCGTGCGGTCGAGGTACGCCGAGGTCGAGGCAGCGGACTACGGCCGGTCGTGGACCACCGAGGAGATCATGCTCGGCTTCCTCGGCGACGTCGGCGACCTCGCCAAGCTGGTCCAGGGCAAGGCGGGCGTACGCCCGCGCGACGACCTCGACGAGGCGCTGGCCCACGAGCTCGCCGACTGCCTCTGGTCGGTCCTAACGCTCGCCGACGTCTATGGCGTGGACCTCGCCGGCGCGTTCACCTCCACGATGGACGAGCTGGACCAAGCGCTGACCGCGGACTGATCCGAGGGCTGCACGACCCCCTCCACAGGCGGGTTCCACGGACCGAGCGAGTGTCGGTGGGCTCTGGTTGAGTAGGTCCATGGAGAGCACCACCACCCACCTCGAGGCGCGGGCCGTCGGCCTGCACGACCTCGCCGAGGGTGCCCTGCTCGCCGAGGCCACCGAGGTCGAGGCGGTGCTGCGGGAGGCGGAGGTGCACAAGCTCCGCATCGCCTACCAGTGGGCCGTCGCGCACCCCGCACTCGACTCGTGCCACACCCCGGCCGGACCGGCCCTGCCCACCGCGCTGACCGAGCCGGAGACCCTCGGCGGTGCGGGCACTCCCGCAGTGGCAGCGTTCACCCCCGAGCCGCTCGGGGTCGCCCTCGGCTGCCCCACCGCGGCGGCGTCCTCGCTGCTGGCCGACAGCCTCGACCTGCACCACCGGCTCCCACTGCTGTGGGACCAGACCCGCGCCCAGCTCGTGCCCGCGTGGAAGGCACGGCGCGTCGCCGCCCGCACCCGACACCTGCCCGCCGAGGCGGCCGCATGGGTGGACCGGCAGGTCGTCGGGCGCGTCTCGTCCCTCTCGGCCCCCGCCCTGGACCGGCTCGTCGCCCATGCCGCTGCTCGCTGCGACGGCGACGCCGCGGCCGACCGCGAAGCCGCGGCACGTGCCGGCTGGGACGTGAGGCTGGTCCACCCCGATCCGCACCGCTACGCCGGCACCTCCGAGCTGCACGCCGTCGGCGACACGCTCGACCTCACCCGGTTCCACGACGTCGTCTGCGCAGAGGCCGAGGCTCTCGCTGCGCTGGGCGACACCGACGACCTCGGACCGCGCAAGGCGAAGGCCCTCGGCGTGATCGCCGACGCTCAGGCGCGCCTCGACCTGATGACCCTCGAGGCAGGGTCCGACCCAGACGCCTGCGACGCGGACGCCCACGAGCTGGCCCGCCGCGAGGCTCTCGGTCGACGCGACGCGAAGGTCCGGCTCTACCTCCACGCCTCCCTCGCCGACGTCCTCGTCCCCGCTGGCCCCTCGGGTCGGGCGGGGACCGTGGAGACCCTCGGACCCGTCACGCTCGACGTGATCCGCGAGTGGGCCGGCAGGTCCCGGGTCACCATCCAGCCCGTCGTCCACGTCACCTCGGAGGACCGCTGGTCCGTCGACCGCCACGACGCACCGCCTCGGATGGCCGACCAGGTCCGGCTCCGTGACGAGACCTGCGTCTTCCCGTGGTGCGGGCGAGCATCACGCCAGTGCGACCTCGACCACACCGACCCCTACCGCGACCCGGACGACGGCGGCCCACCGGGCCAGACGTCGGCCGACCGGCTCGCCCCACTGTGTCGACGACACCACCGGGCGAAGACCACCGGCTCCTGGACCTACGAACGCACCAGCCCCGGCACCTACCTCTGGACCGGCCCGTCCGGGCTCGGCGTGCTCGTCACCCCGCGCGGCACCGTCGCCGTCCCGTCCTGAGACCTCTCACGACTCGCGTTCGACGCGGACGGTCAGCCGCGCTTGCGCCTCCTGAGCATCCACGCCACGACCGCCACGAGCGCGAGCAGGACCACGAGCTCGAGGCCGCCGATGTCCGATGCCGGGACGGCTCAGCCTCCGGCAGCCGACCCGCAGCGCCCTAGATGTACCCGGCCATCAGGTTGGTAGCAGTCTGCTGATCGGGGGCTTGCCCTCGAGTGCGCTGTGGCGGCGTTGAGTGTTGTAGTACTCGAGCCAGGGCGCAAGTGCCTCGGTGCGCTGGTCGTTGCTGGTGAAAATCTGGCGGTAGGCCCACTCGGTGGCCAGGGTGCGGTTGAGTCGTTCGACCTTGCCGTTCTGCCAGGGGCAGTGAGGGCTGATGAACTTCTGCCGGATCTGGTGCGCTGCGCAGACCTCGCGCAGCGACCACTTGTAGGCCCAGGCGTTGTCGGTCATCAGCCGCTCTATGCGGGTGATGCCGTGAGCGGCGAAGTAGTCGATGGCGCGTTCGAGGAACCCGGCGCACGTGGCGCCCTTCTCATCAGGCAGCACCTCGCTGTAGGCCAACCGGGAGTGGTCGTCGACGAGAGAATGGACGAAGTCGAAGCCCGGACCGTTGACCCGGTCGCGTGGGATCTGTCGTCCGTGGACCCGCCAGCCGCCACCGTCGGGGATCCGGCCGAGCTTCTTGACGTCCATGTGAACCAGCTCTCCCGGCTTGTCGCGTTCGTAGCGCACCGCGGTCTGTTTTGAGGACCGGATCACCTCACCGGTCATCGGGTCGAGCTCGCGTAGGTAGGGCACCTGGTGGCGGCGCAGGATCCGCGACACCGTCCGGGCCGGCACGCCGACCTTCGGACCGAGGGTGTCCGGTCCTTCACGGTGCTTGGCACGAGCAGCCACCACCGCGGCCTCGGCTTCGGGGCTGGTCTTGGCCGGCATCGTGTGCGGTCGCGAGGACCGGTCGTGCAGACCCGCCAGCCCTTCGTCGTCGTAGCGGTCGATCCACTTCTTGACGCACTTGCGAGAGACACCCATCGCGGACGCGATGTGCGCCTTGGGCATGCCACCTCGGTGGCGTTCAACGATCAGCAACCGGCCATGGAAGGTCAGCCGGGCATTACCGTGGGACACGAGAACCTCCGGTTGGGAGTGGGCCTTAGACAAGCCACATCCCACTCGGAGGTTCTCGCTCGTTCAACCAGGCTCGCTGCTACCAACGTCCTGGCCGGGTACACCTAGAGCAGGACGAGGTCGTCGCGGTGGATGACCTCACGCTCGTACGCCGCCCCGAGGGCGGCCTTGAGCTCACTGGTCGAGCGGCCGAGGAGGGCGGGCAGCTCGTCGGCGTCGAAGTTCACGAGGCCTCGCGCGACCACGGAGCCGTCGGGGTCCAGCAGGTCGACGGCGTCACCGGCGACGAAGGTGCCGCCGACAGCCGTCACGCCCGCCGCGAGCAGCGAGGCGCGGCGCTCGACGACCGCGCGCACGGCACCCGCGTCGAGGGTCAGCGTCCCCTGACCGGAGGTGGCGTGGGCGAGCCACAGCAGCCGGGTCGGCCGGCGCTTGCCGGTCGCCTTGAAGAGGGTGCCGACCTCGGCACCCGAGAGGGCGGCGGCGGCCTGCTCGGCGGAGGTGAGCACGACGTGGATGCCGGCGCCGGTCGCGATCCGGGCGGCGTCCACCTTGGTGGTCATGCCGCCGGTGCCGACGCCCGAGGCGCCGGCCGCGCCGATCGTCACCGTCGCGAGGTCGGCCTCGGAGCGGACCACGGGCACGAGGCTCGAGCCCGGTCGTGACGGCGGGCCGTCGTAGAGCCCGTCGACGTCGGAGAGCAGGACGAGCAGGTCGGCGTGCACGAGGTGGGCGACGAGCGCGGCGAGCCGGTCGTTGTCACCGAAGCGGATCTCGGAGGTGGCGACGGTGTCGTTCTCGTTGACGATCGGGACCACGCCGAGCTCGAGGAGCTTGGCGAAGGTCTGGTGCGCGTTGCGGTAGTGCGCGCGGCGGGTGACGTCGTCGACGGTGAGGAGCACCTGCCCGGTCACGATGCCGTGCCGGGCGAACTCCTCCTGGTAGCGGTGCGCGAGCAGGCCCTGGCCGACCGAGGCGGCCGCCTGCTGGGCAGCCAGTCCGCGCGGGCGGGCGCGGAGGCCGAGCGGGGCCAGCCCGGCGGCGATCGCGCCGGACGACACGAGGACCACCTCGGCCCCCGCCCCGCGTGCGGCGGCGAGCACCTCGACGAGCTGGCGTACGCGCGCGGGGTCGATGCCGCCGGCGGCGGTCGTCAGCGACGACGAGCCGACCTTGACGACGATGCGCCGAGCCGCGCGCACCAGCCCCGCGCGGTCGCTCACTCCTCGCCGTCCCAGTCGGGGTCGTCCTTGCTCCCGATCTCGTAGGCCATCGGGCCGACACCGGAGCTGCCCGTGCTGCGCGACCGCGTCTTCTTGGACTTGCCCTCGTCGAGGCGGCGGGCCACGTCGGCGCGTGCCTCCTCCTCGGCCTTGGACTCCATGCCCTCCGCGATGTCGCGGCGGCGACCGCGGGCCGGGCGCTCCTCGCGGAGCCGCTCGTCCTCACCGCGGCGACCGAGCATCTCCGCGCCGGCCTCGATGCTCGGCTTGAAGTCGAAGACGACCGAGTTGCTCTCGGGACCGATGACCACGGTGTCGCCCTCCTGGGCGCCCATCCTGGCCAGCCTGAGCTCGACGCCGAGACGGTTGAGGCGGTCGGCCAGGAAGCCCACGGCCTCCTCGTTGCTGAAGTCGGTCTGGCGCACCCACCGCTCGGGCTTGGTGCCGCGCACCCGCCAGACACGCTGTCCCGAGTCCGACGACGGGTCGTCGGTCTCGACGACCTCGAAGTCGTCGCCGCCGTCCACCGCCCGCGGGCGCAGCACGATCCGCTCGGCCACGACCTCGGGAGTCGCCTCGCGGGCGGCGACCACGATCTCGGCCATCGCGAACGTCAGCTCGCGCAGCCCGGCGCCGGAGGCGGCGCTGACCTCGAAGACACGCAGCCCACGGCCACGGAGCTCCTCGACGACCATGTCGGCGATGTCCTGACCGTCGGGCACGTCGACCTTGTTGAGCGCGACCAGCCGCGGCCGGTCCTCCAGCCCGCCGTAGCGCGTCAGCTCGCCCTCGATGACGTCCAGGTCGTCCAGCGGGTTGCGGCCCGGCTCGATCGACGCCGTGTCGACGACGTGGACCAGCGCGGCACAGCGCTCGATGTGGCGCAGGAAGTCGTGGCCGAGGCCGCGTCCCTCGGCGGCACCCTCGATCAGGCCGGGCACGTCGGCGACCACGAAGGTGGTCTCACCGGCGGTCACCACGCCGAGGTTGGGGATGAGGGTGGTGAACGGGTAGTCGGCGATCTTGGGCCGGGCCCGGGACATCGCGGCGATGAGCGAGGACTTCCCGGCGCTCGGGAAGCCGACCAGGCCGATGTCGGCGACGACCTTCAGCTCGAGGCGTACGACCAGCTCGTCGCCGGGCTCCCCCAGCAGCGCGAAGCCGGGAGCCTTGCGCTTCGACGAGGCCAGCGCGGCGTTGCCGAGGCCGCCTCGACCGCCCGCCGCGACGACGAGGGTCGTGCCGTGCCCGACGAGGTCGGCCAGCACGGTGCCGTCGGCGTCCTTGACGAGGGTGCCGTCCGGGACGGGCAGCACGAGGTCCTTGCCGTTGCCGCCGTTCTTGTGGTCGCCGGCGCCCTGGCCGCCGTTGTCGGCCTTGCGCTTGGGGCTGTGGTGGTAGTCGACGAGCGTGGTGACGCTCGTGTCCACCTGCAGGATGATCGAGCCGCCCTGGCCGCCGTTGCCGCCGTCGGGGCCGCCGAGCGGCTTGAACTTCTCGCGCTTGACCGAGGCCACGCCGTTGCCGCCCCGTCCGGCCGCGAGGTGCAGCGTGACCTGGTCGACGAAGGTGGGGATGGCCATGGGGTTCCTATCGGTGGTGGTGCAAAGACGAAGGGCGCCCCCAGACAGGGACGCCCTTCGCAGAGAGGTTCAGTGTCGCGGTGACGTCACTCGCCGGGGACGATGTTGACGACCTTGCGACCGCGGCGGGTGCCGAACTCGACGGCGCCGGCCTGGAGGGCGAACAGCGTGTCGTCGCCGCCACGACCCACACCGGTGCCCGGGTGGAAGTGGGTGCCGCGCTGGCGCACGATGATCTCGCCGGCGCCGACGACCTGGCCGCCGAAGCGCTTCACGCCGAGGCGCTGCGCGTTGGAGTCACGACCGTTCTTGGTGCTCGCAGCACCCTTCTTGTGAGCCATGGTTCAGTCCTTCGGGAATGAGTGGTCGTCCTCGAGCGAGAGCTCAGAGGGAGATGTCGGTGACCTTGACCTGGGTGTACTTCTGGCGGTGGCCCTGGCGCTTCTTGTAGCCGGTCTTGTTCTTGTACTTCTGGATGATGATCTTCGGGCCCTTGGTGCGCCCGGTGACCTCGACGGTCACGCTGGCCTTGTCGAGGCCCGTCGCGGTGACCTTGTCGCCGTCGACGACCATCACCACGGGAAGGGTCATGGTGTCACCGGTGGCGGCCATCGCGTCGATCTCGATGACGTCGCCGACGGCAACCTTCTGCTGCTTGCTGCCACTGCGCACGACTGCGTACACGGCGAGTCACTCTCCTCAGAACTACAGGTGATGAAAACTGGTGGGACTGCGCACGACACCGCCTGGAACTCGGGCGAGGTACGCCGCGTGGCGGGCGCGCAGAATCGGTGTGTCGAACACCGAGGGTCAAGAGTACGGGATCGGGTGGCGACCGGGCAAAACGACGTCCTGCCGCCCGCGTCACGCCGCTCCCGCGACTCCAGACACCTCAGCGCTTGCGCGAGCCCTTCTTCTTGATCGGGACGTGCTCGACGCTCGGGGCGTCCGCCGCGGCTTCGTCAGCGGCACCGGCCGGAGCCTCTGCCGCCGCCTCCTCGGCGAGGGGCGTGCCGACGCCGGGCTCGACGTCGACCGTGCCCGGCTCGACCACGCCGGACACCGGGACCCTGCCCGCGCCCGACGTCGCGGGGACCGCGGGCGGGCCCGCGGGACGGCTGGCGGAGCGGCGGCGCGTACGCGTCACGACGCGCGGCTTCTCCGGCTCGGTGGGCGCCTCGACGGGGGTCTCGGCAGCCGGCTCGACGGGGGTCTCGACGGGGGTCTCGGCAGCCGGCTCGGTCGGCTCCGGCTGGGCCTCCGGATGGGAGTCGAGCTGGGCCTCGACCTGCGGGGCGTCGGCGGCCGTGTCGGCGGCCGTGTCGGCGGGCGCCTCGGAAGCCTCGGAGGCCTCGGAGGCCTGCTCGCCGTCGGTCGGCTCGGCGGGCTTGTGCGCCATCGCTGCGACGTCCTTCGGGGACGGGGCGTGCTGCGGCTCGGCCGGCTTGCTGTCGTTGCCGTTGCCGTTGCCGTTGCCGTTGCCGTTGTCGTCGCCGTTCGACGAGCCGCGACGGCCTCGGCGGCGGCTGCCGCGCTTGCCGTCGCCGGAGTCGTCGGAGGACTTGGCGTGCGGGTCGACCGGCTGGTCCTTGATGACGACCCCGCGCCCGTGGCAGTGCTCGCAGTTCTCGCTGAACGACTCGAGCAGGCCCGTGCCGATGCGCTTGCGCGTCATCTGGACCAGGCCGAGCGAGGTGACCTCGGCGACCTGGTGGCGCGTGCGGTCGCGACCCAGGCACTCGACGAGGCGGCGGACCACCAGGTCGCGGTTGGACTCCAGGACCATGTCGATGAAGTCGACGACGATGATGCCGCCGATGTCGCGCAGCCGCAGCTGGCGCACGATCTCCTCGGCCGCCTCGAGGTTGTTCTTGGTGACGGTCTCCTCGAGGTTGCCGCCGGAGCCGGTGAACTTGCCGGTGTTGACGTCGACGACGGTCATCGCCTCGGTGCGGTCGATGACGAGCGAGCCGCCGGAGGGCAGCCAGACCTTGCGGTCGAGGCCCTTGTGGATCTGCTCGTCGATCCGGTAGGTCGAGAACACGTCACCGGCGCCGTTGCGCTCGTACTTCTCGACACGCTCGGCCAGGTCGGGGGCGACCGACTCGACGTAGCCGTGGACGGTGTCCCACGCGTCGTCGCCCTCGATGACGAGCTTGGAGAAGTCCTCGGTGAAGAGGTCGCGGACCACCTTGAGGGTGAGGTCGGGCTCCCCGTAGAGCAGCTGCGGGCCGGAACCCTTGTGGGTGGCCTTCTTCTCGATGTCCTCCCAGCGGGCCTTGAGGCGCTCGACGTCACGCGTCAGCTCCTCCTCGCTGGCCCCCTCGGCGGCCGTACGCACGATGACGCCGGCGGTGTCGGGGACGATCTCCTTGAGGAGCGTCTTCAGGCGGTTGCGCTCGGTGTCGGGCAGCTTGCGCGAGATGCCCGAGGTCGTGCCGTCCGGGACGTAGACGAGGAAGCGGCCGGCCAGGCTGACCTGGCTGGTGAGGCGGGCGCCCTTGTGGCCGATCGGGTCCTTGGTGACCTGCACCAGGATCATCTGACCGCTGGAGAGGACCGACTCGATCTTGCGGGGCTGGCCCTCCTTGTGGCCGAGCGAGGCCCAGTTGACCTCGCCGGCGTAGAGGACGGCGTTGCGGCCCTTGCCGATGTCGATGAAGGCGGCCTCCATGGACGGGAGCACGTTCTGCACCCGGCCGAGGTAGACGTTGCCGATCAGGGAGGTCTGCGACTCGCGGGCGACATAGTGCTCGACGAGCACCTTGTCCTCGAGCACGCCGATCTGGATGAGGTCCTCGCGCTGGCGGATGACCATCACGCGCTCGACCGACTCGCGGCGGGCGAGGAACTCGGCCTCGCTGACGATCGGGGCGCGACGGCGCCCGGCCTCGCGACCCTCGCGGCGCCGCTGCTTCTTGGCCTCGAGCCGGGTCGAGCCGGAGACCGCGGTGATCTGGTCCTCGGCCGAGCGGCTCTTGCGGACGCGCGTGACGGTGTTGGGGTCGTCGTCGTCCGAGCCAGCGTCGTCCCCGGCACGGCGACGGCGGCGACGACGGCGGGACGAGCCGTCCCCGTTGCCGTCGGGGCTGTCGGGTCCGGAGCCGTTGTCGTCCGCACCGGACGCCTCGGCGGTCTCGCCTGCGTCGCCGGACTGGTCGTCGGAGCCCTCGCCGGACTCCGGGCCCGCGTCGGAGGAGCCGTCGGAGCCCTTGCGGCGGCGTCGGCCGCCGCGGCGGCGACGGCGGCGGGCGGGGCCGCCCTCACCGTCGGCGTCGTCGGACGTGGACTCGGCGTCGTCGGTGGAGTCGGCGTCGGTGGTCTCGCCGGCCTCGGTGGTCTCGGTGGTCTCGGCGTCGTCGCCGGTGGCCTCCGTGACCGCGTCGGCAGCGAGCTGCTCGGCGGTCTGGTCCTCGGTCTCGTCCTCCGCCTCGTCCTCGGTCTCGAGGACCGGTTCCGGCGCGACGGCCTTCCTGGTCCGGCGGCCGGGCGTCTTCTCGGCGGTCTTCTTGGCGGCGGTCTTCTTCGCCGCGGCCTTCCTCGCCGGCTTCGCCGGGGCCTCGTCCTCGGCGGCGGGCGCGTCGACGGCGGCGGCCGCCTCGGGCACCTCGGGCACCTCGACGGGGACCGGGGCGGGCTTCTTGCGGGAGCGGCGGGTGGTGGTGGTCACGACCGGGGCCTGGAACAGCACCGCGTGACCGGTGGCCGCGTCCTCACCCGACGCCTCGGCGTCGGTCGCGGGCTCCGTCGTCGGCTCCGTCGTCGCCTCGACGGACGGCTCGGCTGCGGCGGCCTTCCTGGTGGTCTTCTTCGCCGCGCTCTTGCGGGCGGCGGTCTTGCGCGCCGGCTTCGCGGGGGCCGCGTCGGCAGCAACCTCGGCGGAGGGGGCGTCGGCGTCGGGAACCTCGGCGTCGGCCGGCGCTGCGGTCTTCTTGGCGGCCGCCCGCTTCGCGGGGGCCTTCTTCGCCGCGCTCTTGCGAGCGGCGGCCTTCTTGGCGGGCGCAGGCGCCTCGTCGGCCGGGCCGCCCGCAGGGGCGTCGACGGACGCGGAGGCGGAGTCGCCGGCGGCGGGCTCCGTCGCGGCGGCCGTCTTCCTGGCCGGGGCCTTGCGCGTGCGCCGGGTCACGGTCGTGACCTGCGGGGCGGCGGGGGCGTCTGCCGTCCCGCCCGTCTCCGTGCTGGTCTCCGTGCGGTCGGGCTGGTCCTCATCGAGCATGTGACGCTCCTCGGGCACCGTCGCGGTGCCGATACGGCGTCCACCGTTCTCGGTCGGCGATCCCGGGGACGCAAAGCTTCAGTGGCGGCGACACCCTCCGCGTGTGTGCGTCTCCCTGCGGCTGTCGGTCACCCGCCGCGGTCGCCGGGCCGTCGCAGTCGCTGTCACCGACTCCTGTGGCCGCGTCGCGGTCCGGTGACGTCCACCCACCGGGGGTGCCGACCGTCACCCCAGCGAACAGGGAGCGGACGGCGAGAACGTCGTCGGCTCGACGTGGTCCCGACGGTCGTCGGGGACGTCGAACGTGGCGAGTATCGCACAGACCCGGTCGCGGCGCCCTATGCCCGGGCGGCCAGCGGGTCGCCGACCTCGCCGGAGCCGAGCAGCGGCCCCTGGGCGAGGCGGGTCATCAGGGGCGCCGGTCCGGCGGCGAGCCCGGCGACGGCCTCGAGCCCGCGCAGCACGTCGTCGGGGCGTACGGCGGGGGTGCCGTGGCGCAGCACGACGTCGAGGGTCGTACGGCCCTCGCCGGCCGGCAGCACGTGGAGGGCGACCACGGCGCCGCGCGCGTCGAACTCCCGCATGCCCTTCTTCGTCATCCGCTCCACGAGCGCCTCGTCGGCAGCGAGGAAGCGGGCGACCGCGTCGGTGGTCGCGGCGTGGTCGGCGTCGACCTCGATGTGCCAGCGGCTGCCCTCGAGCAGGTCGGAGAGGGACCCGCCGGGCGACTCGACGACCTCGAGGACGTCGAGGCCGGGGGGCAGCGCCTCGTCGAGCATGGCGTGCACGTCGGTCGGGACGACGACCTCGGCCAGGGCGAGCTCGAGGTACTCCGCCTCGCTGGCCGAGCCGGTGGGTGCGGCGCCGGCGTAGGAGATCCGCGGGTGCGGGTTGAAGCCCGAGGAGTACGCCATCGGCACGCGGGCGCGGAACACCGCGCGCTCGAACGCACGACTGAAGTCGCGGTGGCTGGTGAAGCGCAGTCGACCGCGCTTGGCGTAGCGCACGCGGAGGCGCTGGACGGGCGGGGCCTGCTGCTCGGGCTGCTGCTGGGGCACGGCTGTCAAGGATAGTCAGGGGACGGGTTAGCCTGCGGGCCGGGCATCACCGAGGACGCACGAACAGACGGGGGTCGTACGAGTGCGCACAGAGACCGTCCGCGCCGAGGCGCGGGCACGACGCGGCACCCTGCGTGCCCACGTCCTCCTGGCCGTGGCGCTGGCGGTGATCGCCATCGGCCTCGTGGTGCGCGCCGGGGAGAGCATGCCGATGAGCGCCGTCGACGAGCACATGCACCTCGACACTCACGTGCGCGTGCACGAGGGTGGCTACCCCCACCGCGGGTCCCTGATGACGATGGACGTCGTGCGCGAGTGGGCCTGCGGGGTCGGGCACGAGGCCGGCGCCGCCATGGCCCCCTGCGACCACCCCGACCTGGGCCCCAACTCGCTGCCCTCGGGCATCTACACGACGGGCTACATCCACTACCCCACCTACTTCGTGGTCGGTGAGGCCTACCGCGCCGTCGAGGACGCGGTCGCCGACCCCGACTCGTGGGTCGACACCTACCGCCGCTACGCCGCCCTGGTCACCATCGCCGGACTGCTGGTCTGCCTGCTCGCGGGTCGCTCCCTCGGCTTCCGCGGCGCCGCGCTCCTCGCCGCCACGCTCGGCCCCTCGGCCGCGGCCGGCATCCTGCTCTTCGGCACGATCGCCAACCCGCAGGCCGCGGCGGTCCTGGTCGGGGCGCTGATCGCCTGGAGCGGCATCCGCTGGATGCAGACCGGACGCGGCTTCTGGTGGCTCGCCGCCGCCACGGCCCTCGCCTCGGGTGTCGCGGTCACCCACTCGCTGCCGGCCGGCGCGTTCATCCTCGCCATCCTCGGCGCGGTCGTCCTGCGCCGGTTCGGGTGGCGGGTGACCGGACCCTGGGACCCCCGCTGGTGGCAGGCCGCGGTCCTCGGTGCCGTGGTCGTGCTGCCGGTGCTCGTCTTCGGCTGGTGGATCTCCTCGCACGCCACCATCACCAACGACGAGCTCTACGCCTTCGTCGCGCTCGACTCGTGGCAGACCGTGGTCGCGGGGGCCGCCGAGGAGCTCGTGAACATCCACAGCCCGTGGTACGTCACCGGCTCGCTGGGCATCGGCGTCGACGGGACGTTCTTCCAGCGCCTGCTGCGCGCCGGAAGCGGAGGCCTGCCGATGTGGCAGACCATCGCCGTGTACGCCGTCCTGGCCGTCTGCACGGCCCGGTTCGGCGCGCACGTGCTCGGCCGCCGCCACGCCGGGTCCGAGGCGGGGCCCGGCTCCCCCCGCACCTTCTCCCCCACGGCCCTCCTCACCGCGTGCACCCTCGTCGGCGTGATGGTCTACCCGGTGCTGCTGCGCGTCAGCAACGCCCTCAACGTCGGCTTCGACTTCCCCGTGGTCGCGCGCTACTCGATCGGCTTCGCCCCCCTCATGGTGTGGCTGGTGCTCCTGCTCGTGCGCGGTCGCCCGGTGGTGGTCGTGTCCCTGGCCGCCCTGGCCGCCGCCACCCCGCTCGCCGTCGGCCTGGCGATCTGGTGACCCCCTCCCGCAGCCGGGTCGCGGACGGGGCGGCACTGGCCACGTCGGTCGTGCTGCTGCTCGTCGTCCTGGTGACGTTGTGGCGCGAGGCCGGCGCCGGCCAGCCGTTCTCCGCCGTCGACGAGCACGCCCACGCCGACACGCAGGTCCGCGTGCACCACGGCGAGTTCCCCCGCCGCGGCGACCTGCTGACCCAGGAGGTCGTCGACGCGTGGGTGTGCCGCCTGGGCCACCAGACCGTGGCGTGGGAGATGGCGTGCGGGTCGCCCGAGGCGGTGCCGGAGAACGTGCCGACCGGCAAGTACACCGCCGGCTACATCCACTACCCCACCTACTTCCTCGGCGGGGAGGTGTTCCGGGCGGTGGCCGACCGCGTCGTGCCCGACGAGCCCCCCGTCGACACCTACCGACGCTACGCCGCGCTGATGATGTTCCTCGGCGCCCTGGCCTGCCTGCTCCTGGCCCGCCGCGTCGGGCTGAGGGGCGCGTCGCTGGTCGCCGCCACCTTCGCCCCGGTGGCCGGCACCCCGATCCTCGTCTTCGGCACCATGGAGAACCCGACGGCGCTCGCGCCGCTGTGCGGCGCCCTCATCGCGGGCGCCGGGATCCACTGGGTGCTGACCGGTCGGGGGTTCTGGTGGCTGGCCGCGGCCTCGGTCGTCGGTGCCGCGACCGCCGTCACGTCCTCCCTCCCCACCGGCGTCCTCGTCCTGGCCTGCCTCGGTGCCCTGCTGCGTCGAGGCCGCGGGACGCCGTACGAGGGGGGCTGGTCACCCCGGTGGTGGCACGTCGGGGTGCTCGGCGCGATCCTGGTCGCCCCCGTGGTGGCGTTCGGCGCGTGGACGAGCGCCCGGGCGCTGGTCGACAACGAGACGCTCTACTCCGGCTACGGCTTCCAGTCGTGGACCGACGTCCTGGTGGGCGTGGTCTTCGAGCTCGTCACCCCGCACGTGCCGTGGGCCAGCGACGGCAACCTCACCAGCCCGGACCCCGACCTCGTCCAGCGCCTGCTGATGGCCGTGCTCAACGGGACCCCGTTCCTCATGGTGGTCCTCGTCGGCGGTGCGCTCGCGCTCGGCGCCATGGGCGCCTTCCGGTCGGGCCCCACCTCCCCGCTCCCGCTCCTCGCCGGCGCGTGCATCCTCGGCATGGTCCTCTACCCGCCGCTGCTGCGGCTCTCGAACGCCGTCAACGTCGGCATCGACCACCCGGTCGTCTCCCGCTACTCCATCTCGCTGCTGCCGCTGCTGGTGTGGGTGGCCCTGCTGCAGGTGCGCGAGCACCGGGCGTACGGTCGGGTGCTGGCCGTGGTCGCGGCGGGCACGGTCGTCGCCGTCTGTGCGGGTGCATGGTGAGGCGCCCGTCGTCTTGGGGCGCACCGGGGCCCGCGACTAGGTTGGTGCGTCGCACGCACTCAGGAAGGTGAGTCCACACATGCAGCCCACTCGACAGGTCGCCCTCGGCCAGCCCACGGTCGGCGAGGAGGAGATCGAGGCCCTCCGCGAGGTGTTCGCGAGCGGCTGGCTCTCCGGAGCCGGACCCACGTGCGTGGCGTTCGAGAAGGAGTTCGCCGCGACCGTCGGCGCGGCCCACGGCCTCGCGACGTCCAACTGCGGCTCGTCGCTGCACCTCGCGCTCCAGGTGCTGGGCGCCGGTCCCGGCGACGAGGTGATCGTCGCCGACTACACCTTCCCCGCGACCGGTCACTCGGTGATGTGGACCGGCGCCACGCCGCGCTTCGCCGACGTGCGCCCCGACATCGGCACCATCGACGTGGAGGCGGCGGCCGCGCTCGTCAACGAGCGCACCGTGGGCATCATCGCGGTCGACGTCGTCGGCCAGCCCGCCGACTACGACGAGCTGGCAGCCCTGGCGCAGCGCCACGGCCTCTGGCTGCTGGAGGACGCCGCCTGCTCGGCCGGCGCCACCTACAAGGGCCGCCCCGCCGGCAGCCTGGCCGACATGGCGGCGTTCAGCTTCCACGGCCGCAAGGGCATCACCGCCGGCGAGGGTGGCGCCCTCGTCAGCGACGACGCCGAGCGGATGGACCTCGCCCGCAAGCTCCACACCTACGGCATCGCCCCCGCCGTCAGCCGCGAGGGGGCAGCCTCGCTCGCCGTGCCGTCGTTCGACATGGCCGGCTACAACTACCGGATGTCCGACGTGCAGGCGGCCATGATGCGCGTCCAGCTCACGCGCCTGCCCCACCTCGTCGCGGCCCGCACCGCTGCCGCCGACGGCTACGCCGAGCGCCTGGCGGACGTCGACGGCATCGACCTGCCGGTGGTCCTCGAGGACCGCACCCACCCGTGGCAGTCCTACCTCGTCACGACCCACGACTCCGTCGACCGCGACGCCGTCGTCGTGGCGCTGCGCGAGCGCGGCGTCGGCAGCAACTTCGGCACGTACGCCTCCCACGTCCAGCCGGTCTACGGGACGCGGGACGACTGCCCCGTGTCGGCGCGCCTGTTCACCTCGCAGTTCGCGCTGCCGATGCACGCCAACCTGGTGGCCGACGACCTCGACCACGTCGCGGAGCAGCTGCGCGCGGTCCTCGCCGACCCCGCCGTCCGCTCATGAGCAACCGCATCCACCCCACGGCCGTCGTCGGCCCCGAGGTCACGCTCGGCGAGGACAACGTGATCGGGCCCTACTGCGTCCTGCAGGGCCGGGTCACCCTCGGCGACGGCAACTACCTCGCCTCCCACGTCGTGATCGGCGGGGCGGCGGAGGTCCGCGGGCACGACATGACCGCGTCGTGGGAGGAGCCGTTCGACGGCAACCCCGTCCTGGTCGGCTCCCGCAACGTCTTCAAGGAGATGGTCACCGTGAGCGGCGGCTGGGCCCACGAGACGTCGGTGGGTGACGACGGCTTCTTCATGACCAAGGCCCACGTCAACCACGACGGGCGCATCGGCGACGAGGTGACCCTCTCGGCGATGGTCGTCACCGCCGGCCACGTCACCGTCGGCGACGGTGCCAACCTCGGACTGGGCACGGTCGTGCACCAGCGGCTCACCGTCGGCGACGGGGCGATGATCGGCATGCAGTCGGCCGTCACGCGCGAGCTGCCTCCCTTCGTCGTCAGCATGGGCGTGCCCGCCCGTGCCGCGCGGCTCAACACCTACCGGCTCGACCGGCTCGGTGTCGCGACCGACCAGCACGAGCCGCTCGCCGCGGTCGTCCTGCACGGCTCGCACGACACGTCCGCGCTCCAGCACCCGCTGCGGGCGCCCGTCGAGGCGTGGCTCGCCCGCCTCTCCGCCCACTGACCCGACCAGCACGCACCGGCACCAGCAAGCACCAGCACCGAAAGGCACCCCATGTCCGCCGACTCCCTCCCCTTCATCCCGCCCGCCAAGCCGATCGTCGGCGACGACGAGCGCGCAGCCGTGGACCGCGTGATGCGCTCCGGCATGATCGCGCAGGGACCCGAGGTCGCCGCGTTCGAGCAGGAGTTCGGCGCCGCGGTCACCGGTGGGCGTACGGCCGTGGCGGTGAACTCCGGCACCTCGGCCCTGCACCTGGGCCTGCTGGCCGCGGGCATCGGCCCCGGCGACGAGGTCATCGTCCCGTCCTTCACCTTCGCCGCCACGGCCAACTCGGTCGCCCTGACCGGCGCCACCCCCGTCTTCGCCGACGTCGAGCCCGACCACTTCTGCCTCGACGCCGACAGCGTCCGCGCCGCGGTCACCGAGCGGACGGCGGCGATCATGCCGGTCCACCTCTACGGCCACCCGGCCGACGTGGACGCGCTGCAGGCCGTGGCCGACGAGCACGGCCTGCGCCTGTTCGAGGACGCGGCCCAGGCCCACCTCGCCACGTGGAAGGGCGCCCAGGTCGGCACCTTCGGCGACTTCGCGATGTTCAGCCTCTACCCCACCAAGAACATGACCTCCGGCGAGGGCGGCATGGTCTCCTGCGCCACCGAGGAGATCGCCCGGATGGTGCGCCTCCTGCGCAACCAGGGCATGGAGCGCCAGTACGCCAACGAGGTCGTCGGCTTCAACGCGCGGATGACCGACATCCACGCCGCGATCGGCCGCGTGCAGCTGACGAAGGTCGAGGGCTGGACCAAGGTCCGCCAGGACAACGCGGCCTACCTCGACGCCCACCTCGAGGGCGTCGTCGTGCCTACCGTCGCCGAGTCCGCGACGCACGTCTACCACCAGTACACGATCAAGGTCGACGGCGCCGAGCGCGACCGCATCGTCGCGGCCATGCGCGAGGAGCACCAGGTCGGCTCGGGTGTCTACTACCCGATCCCCAACCACCAGCTCGCGTCGCTGACGAAGTACGCCGACGGCCTCGAGCTGCCGGTCACCCAGCAGGTGGCGCGCGAGGTCATCTCGCTGCCCGTCCACCCCTCGCTGGGCGAGGGCGACCTCGAGCGCATCGTGACCGCCGTCAACGCCACGGTCCGCGCGGGCGCCTGACCCCACCTCGGCACGAGCCGCACCGGCCGGTGTCCCCCTTGGGGGGCGCCGGCCGGTCCTCGTCCCGGGCCCGCCTCAGCCCGGTTCGCGCAGCTCGTAGACGTACTGCGTGCCGCCGTACCAGCGGAAGGGACGCAGCGGCTTCACGCAGGGTCCGGTGATCTCCAGGGTCGAGACCACGTAGCCGACGTCGAGGTCGCTCTCGGCGAGCCAGCACGCGCGGGTGTGCACCACGATCACGTCGGGTGCGGCCTCCTCGACCCAGGGCGCGTCACGCTCGCCGTCGAAGGCGACGTAGAGATAGCTGGCACCACGGTTCCAGACGTCCTCGTACTCGTGGTCGGGATCGATGTTCTCCCACTCCGACACGATCGGACCCGTCACCTGGTTGCCGGTGAGCGTCGGTGCGCCGTTGGCGACCAGGAGCGCGTTGGCGGCCATCGAGTTGGCCGCGATGAGCGTGCCGTCGGCTTCCGCGCGCGCGACCAGGGACCGCACGCTGTTGGCGGCGGGACTGCTGCGGAGCTCGCCGACGCCCCGCACGATCGGGTTCGCGTCGATGCCCGCCGCGAGGCAGACCGCGAGGGCCAGCCCGACCGGCCAGGCGCGCAGCGGCCAGCGGGTGACGGCGTACGCGATCGCCGACACCGCCAGGACCGCGAGCCACACCTGCCACGTGGTGAGGTCGGGCAGTGCCTTGCGGGCGTCGGAGGCGCCGTAGGCGGTCGCGACCCCCGTCGTCACGGCTGCAGCGACCGCGAGCCGCGACGAGCTGCCGCTCAGGCGCGACACGAGCAGGACCAGCAGCAGCGTCGCCGGGAACCCGACGGTCTGCGCGGCCCGCACGGGGAGCACCGAGCTCAGGAGCGGGATGTGCTCACCGACGGGCCCCCAGTCGAACATCGCCCAGGCGCTCCACAGCGCGGTGAACGCCGCCAGCGTGGCGATGGCGCCGCGCTGGGCCGTGGTCGAGGCCGCCCACGCCCGGCGCCACACCACGACCGCCCAGAGGGCGCACACCAGGAACCCCGACGAGATCTCGCTCTGGTTGAGCAGCGTGGGGGCGGCGCCGTCCTCCATCTCGAACAGGGCCGGTCCGCCGAAGAGCTGGGCGGGTGTCTGCGCGGCCCCCGTGACCCGGCGCAGGCCGGGGTAGACGGTGTTGAGCTCGGCCGACAGCGAGGCGGCGTTCTCCAGCAGGGTGCCGGCCAGCACCGCGACCGAGACGAGCGCCCCCGCGCCGACCGTGAGCAGCGCCTGACGGCGGGTGGCCCGGTCGGCGACGAGGTAGACGCCGGTGGCGATCACCAACGGCACCCCCAGGGTGAGCGACCACGGCACGTAGTAGGTCACCAGCCGGGCCAGCAGGATGCCTGCGAGACCGGCCTGCAGCAGGGCCGTCACCCGTCTGCCGGCGACCATCCGGTCGCGCGCCAGCCACAGCACGTAGCTGCCCGCCGCGGCGAACGCCATGATCCGCACCGGCATGAACGACCACCACAGCGAGGCCGGGGCCAGGAAGACGAGCACCAGGCCCAGCCACGACATCGGTCGGGAGGCGCCCATCCGCCGCAGCAGCGGGGGCAGGGCCAGCACCAGCAGGAGCCACGGCCACGCCCGGAACGCGGAGAACAGCATCTCGTCGGGCAGCCACGGTCCGAGGCGGAGCAGGTTGCCCTCGTGGAACAGCACCGACTCGACGACCTGGCCCGACGAGATCTGGTAGATCAGGTCGGGGTCCTGGGAGAGCGACGGGGCGGTCGAGGACCCGTGGGCCAGCACCGACAGGTCGATGGGAGCCTGCGTGAGCCACTCGTCGCTGCGGATGGGGAGCGACGTGCCCCACTGGTCGGCTCCCTGGCCGGTGCCCTCCACGGAGAGCAGCCCGAGGGAGGACGTGGACAGGCCGGCGAGGCTGATCACCGCGTAGGCCAGCAGCGGGAGCAGCACCTCGAGCCGGTCGGGCCACCCGCCGAAGAGGCGCGACGACCGCCACGACGGGACGTCTGCAGGAGGCCTCTCGGCGCTGGTCCGGTCGTCGGCTGGCTCCCCGTCGGGGACCGTCCGCTCCGGCAACGTGGTGTTGATGACGGCCTCCCCGCGTGTCGAGCCAAGCGGCGGTCAGGCTACTCCACGCCGTCGGACCGCCGGATTGGGAGGTGGCGCTCGCCGATCGTTATGGTGGACCGGTTTGTACGCGCTCTCGAACGGGGTCCTACGTGCGCATCGTCGTGGTGAACAACTTCTACCCGCCGCGGGTGGGGGGCAGCGCTCACCTCAGTGACGCCCTCGCGCGCGGCTACGCCGCCCGCGGCCACGAGGTGCTCGTGGTGACGGCGGCCTACCAGGACGCGCCGGCCGAGGAGTGGCGCGACGGCGTACGGGTCGTGCGGTTCCCCGCCTTCGTCCTCCCCGAGAGCCGGCTGGCGGTGTCGTTCGACATCTCCTTCGCCACGCGTCCCTCGCTGCGCCGCAGCCTCGCGCGGCTGCTCGACGACTTCAAGCCCGACGTGATCCACCAGCACGGCCAGTTCATGGACCTGACGTGGGCCACCGGCGCGTACGCCCGTCGGCGCGGGATCCCGGTGCTGCTGAGCATCCACACCCGCCTCGAGAACCCCGCCGCGGCCTACCGCCACGCCTTCCGGTTCCTCGACGCCTCCCTCGTGGCGCCGCGCCTGCGCCGGTTCCGTCCCTCGCTCGTGGTGATGGACTCCTACATGGAGGACTACATCAAGGAGCGCTACCGCGGCCGCTACCGCGACCTCGTCGCCATCCCCGTCGGCGTCGACCCCGACTGGGTCCGTTCCGGCGACGCCGCCCGCGGACGCGAGCTCGCCGGCGTCGGCCCGGACGCGCCGATCATCCTCTCGGTCGGGCACGTCATCCCCGTGCGCGACCGGCTCGGCCTCGTCGAGGCGCTGCCCGCCGTGCTGGCCGAGCACCCGGACGCCCGGCTCGTCGTGGTCGGCCGCGTCTACTACGACCTGTTCCAGAAGCGGGCCGAGGAGCTCGGCGTGAGCCACGCCGTGACGAGCCTCGGCGCGGTGCCCAAGCCCGACGTGCCGCACCTGCTGGCCGCGGCGGCCGTGGAGAGCCACGAGCAGGGCATCGGCCTCGGCACGGCGACCCTCGAGTCGATGGCGGCCGGCACGCCCGTCGTCGCCTGGGGACGCATCGACAACTTCCCCGGCGTCCCGATGGTCGACGGCGAGGACATCTTCATGTGCGAGCCGGGCGACGTCGCCGGGCTCGCCCAGCGCCTCGTCCGTGCGCTGGACGACCCGGAGGCGACCCGCGCCGTCGGCGACCGCTCGCGCGCCATCGTCGACGAGCACTTCGCCCTCGACCGCGTGCTCGACCGCCACCTCGAGGTGCTCGACGACCTCGTGACGCACGCCGCGCCGCAGACCATCCGCTGACGGCACCGGACCACCCCGGACCCACCCCAGACCACCCGAGCACCACACGATCCACGAGGAGATCCATCAGATGAGCACGAAGGAAACCGTCTTCTTCACCGGCGGCGCCGGCTTCATCGGCATGCACGTCGTGCCCATGCTGCTCGAGAAGGACTACAAGGTCCGCATCTTCGACAACATGTTCCGCGGCGACCGTGACGCCGTCGCCCAGCTCGGCGACGACGTCGAGCTCATCGACCAGGACGTGCGCTACGGCGGCGCGGTCCACGCCGCGATGAAGGGCTGCTCCAAGGTCATCCACGCGGCCGCGGTGTCGATCAACAAGAGCCAGGCGGACCCCTACGAGTCCATGGACATCAACATGATCGGCAACCACAACGTGTTCGCCGCGGCCGCCGACCACGGTGTCGACCGGCTGGTCTACTGCTCCTCCGCGTCCGTCTACGGCGACCCCGAGCGGCTCCCGATGCACGAGGACGACAAGCTCCTCCCGATCACCCCCTACTGCATCGCCAAGCGCGCCGGCGAGGACCTCCTCGGCTACTACCAGCGCCGCGCCGACCTGTCGTGGATCGCGCTGCGCTTCTTCAACGTCTACGGCCCCGGCCAGAAGACCACCGCCTACTACACGTCGGTGATCAACCACTTCGTCAACCGGATCAAGAACGGCGAGCCCCCGGTGATCGACGGCAAGGGCGAGCAGTCGATGGACTTCATCCACGTCCACGACATCGCGCGCTCCGTCGTGCTGGCCCTCGAGTCGGAGCAGGCCAACGTGCCGGTCAACATCGGCACCGGCATCGACACCTCCATCGCCGACCTGGCGCACATCCTCATCGACGCCGTGGGCGCCGACGTCGAGCCGCAGTTCAACCCCCGCGACGTGCTGGTGAGCCGCCGCGCGGCGGACACCACGCGCGCCAAGGAGGTCCTCGGCTTCGAGCCGACGATCGACGTGCGCACCGGCATGACCGAGCTCATCCGCGGTCAGTGAGCCTGCGGTGAGCGCGTCCTTCCCGCCCAACCCGTGGAACGAGCACGCGTGGGTGGTCGGCGAGCCGACGGTCGGCGAGGGCACCTGGATCGGCGCCTTCACGATGATCGACGGGTCGGGCGGGCTCACCATCGGCCGGGGGTGCGACATCTCCTCCGGCGTGCACATCTACACCCACTCCTCGGCGAAGCGCTGCGTCTCCGGACGGCGCTTCGCCGAGGTGGAGCGGCGGCCGGTCACCATCGGTGACCACGTGTTCATCGGCGCCAACGCCGTCGTCAACATGGGCGTGACGATCGGCGACGAGGCCGTCGTCGGCGCCGGCGCCGTCGTCACCGCCGACGTCCCGGCGCGCGCCATCGTCGGCGGCGTCCCGGCGCGCGTCATCGGCCGGGTCGACCTGTCCGACCCGACCGACCCCCGCTTCGGCGTCAGCGGGTCTTGAGGACCTCGTCCACCACGCGGTGGGCGGGGAGGATGCTGGCGCGCTCGGCGTCGACGTCGACCGAGCCGCCGACGAGGTCGACGAAGTGGTCGAGCTGCGAGACCAGCGGCTCCGCGCCGCCGATCTCGGGGACCTCGATCTCGGTGAACTGGCGGAAGCCGACGAACTCGTCGTCGGCCTCGATGCTGGAGTGCCGGTAGCTGGTGAGGCCGCGCCGGAGCAGGTCGATCTCGATCATCCGGTCCAGCTCCTGGATCACCATGGAGCGCACCTTGACCTGGCCGAGACGGCTGGCCGAGACCGACGCGATGCCGCCGCCGGAGAACCGGACGCCCGCCTCGACGATGTCCTCGGCACCCTCGACGCTGCTCGGGTGGAACTGGCCGACCTTCACGTCGAACGACTCGGGCTGCTCGCCGCCGAAGGCGCGCACGACCAGGTCGACGTCGTGGACCAGAAGGTCCCAGGCGACGCCGGTCTTGATGCGCGGGGCGTACGGCGAGTGGCGCTGCGCCCGGACGTAGAGCGGCGCCTCCACCATCTTCATCGCCGTCATCACGGCCGGGTTGAACCGCTCGAGGAAGCCGCACATCAGGGGGGTGCCGGCGGCCGCGGAGGCGTCGACGAGCTCCTGGGACTCCTCCAGCGACGGGCACAGGGGCTTCTCCACCAGCAGCGGCAGCCCGGCGTCGATCACCTGGCCGGCGAGCTCACGGTGGGCCTCGGTCGCCGCGGCGATCACGACGGCGTCGAAGGCCCCGATGCCCTCGAGGTCGGGCTGCCACGCCGAGTCGTACAGCCCGGCGACGGTCCGGCCGCTCTCCTCGTGGGGGTCGATGACCGCGGCCAGCTCGGTCCTGGCTCCGGTGGCGATGACGCGGGCGTGGTTGCGTCCCATGGACCCGGACCCGACGAGGGCGATGCGCAGTGGTTCAGCCATGGCCCGCACCTTATCGACGCCCGCTCATTTGGCCGCATCGCGCCCCCGTGGGGCAAGATGGCTGACCAGGGCCCGCCACACGACGCGCGCGGGCGCCTCCTCCCGGCGTTCCGCACGCGGCCGCCCGACGAAAGGATCCGCCACGTCCGCCGAAGTGCAGCCCGCGCACACCCTGCGCGGCCGGCTCATCCACTGGGCGCGCATCCTGCTCATCGTCGCCGTCGTCCTGGCCGCCGGCTACGCCCTCTGGTCCAACCACGAGGTGGTCCAGGAGACCCTCGCGCAGCTGTCGTGGCGTGACTGGCTCCCGTCGTTCGTGGCTCTCCCGATCGCGATCCTGCTCTCCACGTGGAGCTGGCAGCTGCTGGTCGACGAGCTCGGCAAGCCCATCGGTGTGGCGCGCGGGGCGCAGATCTTCCTCGTCGGGCAGCTCGGCAAGTACCTCCCCGGCTCCGTCTGGGCCTACCTCCTCCAGATCGAGCTCGGCCGCCGCGCCGGCCTGGCCCGTGCGCGCATCTTCACCGCGACGCTGTTCTCGCTCGCGGTGGCCGTCGTCGCCGCGCTGCTCGCCGGCTCCCTGGTGCTGCCCGGCTTCGTCCGCGACTACGAGGCCCTCCGCGGCCTGGTCTGGCTCTACCTCCTGCTGCCGATCGGCCTCGTGTGCCTGCACCCGGCGATCCTCCAGCGCGTCGTCTCGGTCGGCTTCAAGGTGCTGCGCCGCCCACAGCCCGACCACCCCGTACGCCTGCGCGCGGTCGCGCTCTCGCTGTTCGCCGCCGTGGCGTCCTACTGCTTCTTCGGGCTGCACCTGTGGCTGCTCGTGCGAGGCGTGTCCGACGTCGATGGCAGCGCGTCGTTCTTGCTCGTGTGCATCGGCACGATGGCGATCGCGATGATCTCCGGGCTGTTCTTCTTCCTGCTGCCCTCGGGCGCCGGCGTCCGTGAGCTCGTCATCGTCACCGCCCTGGCCCCCACCATCGGCTCGGGCGAGGCCATCGCGCTCGCGGCCGTGTCGCGGGTGCTCATCGTGGTCGCCGACCTGCTCACCGCCGCCTCGGCGGCCAGCCTGGGGTGGTGGGAGCGGCGCCAGTTCGGCCCGATCCCCCACGACCAGGGCGTCGACGACGACGAGGTCTGACGGGGCCTGCGGCCCCATCGACCCTCAGGCGGAGGCGCCGTCCACACGGTCGACGATCAGGCCGGCGATCGGCAGGGCCGACGTGGCCGCCGGGGACGGGGCGTTGACCACGTGGAGCGTGCGCGGCGTGTCGCGCATGAGGAAGTCGTGCACGAAGGACCCGTCGCGCATCACCGCCTGCGCCCGGATCCCCGCCTCGCGCGGGGTCAGGTCGTCGAGCCGCAACGACGGGCAGTACTTCTGGCACAGCCGGAGGTAGCCCCGCTTGGACAGCGAGTTGCGCAGCTCGCGCGCGCCGGTCCGCACGTTGGCCCGTGCGACGTGCCACATCCCGGGGAAGGTGACGATGTCGCGGAAGTCGCGACGGTCGAAGGAGAACTTCGGGTAGCCCTCGCGGGACAGTCCGAGCACCGCGTTGGGCCCGACGTTGAGGCCACCGTCGACCGTGGGTGTCAGGTGCACGCCGAGGAACGGCAGCTCGGGGTCCGGGATCGGGTAGACCAGGGTGTCGACCAGGTCGGCCCGCTCCGGGCGCACGTCGTAGTACTCGCCGCGGAAGGGCACCATCGCGAAGTCCACGTCGATGCCGGCCATCGCAGCCACGCGGTCGGCCTGCACGCCGGCGCAGAACACCACGTGGGCGGCGCGCACGTCGCCGCGGCTGGTGGTCAGCACGACCTCCTGCGCGGTCTCCCGGATGCCCAGCACGCGGGTGTCGCGCATCAGGGTGCCGCCGGCCTCCTCGACCAGCGTCGCGAGGCGCCGGTTGATCGCGCCGTAGTCGGTGATGCCGGTGGCTGCGACGTGGAGCGCGCCGAGGCCGGCGACGTGGGGCTCGCGCTCGCGCAGCTCCGCACCCGTGAGGACCGTGGCCTCGATCTGGTTGACGGCCGCCCGCTCGGCGAGGGCCTGCATCGCCGCGAGCTCGCGCTCGTCGGTGGCCACCAGCAGCTTGCCGATGCGCCGCCACGGGATCCCGTGCTCCTCGGCGAACTGCTCGGTGGCGGCCGCGCCGGCGCGGCACAGGTCGGCCTTGAGGCTCCCGGGGGTGTAGTAGATGCCCGAGTGGATGACGCCGCTGTTGTGCCCGGTCTGGTGGCGCCCGAACTCCGGCTCCTTGTCGAGCAGCAGGACCGTCCGGTCGGGGTGCCGCGTGCTGATCGTCCACGCGGTCGCGGCTCCCACGATGCCGCCGCCGACGACGACGTGGTCAAAGGTGTCAGGCACTGGGGGTCCTCCGAGGGCTGGTGCGACGTCGGCGACAGCATAGGTAGTCGCCCCCGAGGGTAGGGTGCTGCCCCGTGGAGAACCGGGGAGACGACACCGACCTGACCGCCCGGCTGGCGCGCACGGAGAAGGCGCTGCGCCAGTCCGGACGCGAGATGAAGTGGTGGCAGATCGAGCTCGAGCACACCAGGGAGTCCCTCCAGCGCGCACGACGCCAGCGCGCCCGGCTGCGTGACCAGGTGGACACCCTCTCCGACGTCCTCGCCACCACGCTCTCCGAGCGCTACTGGGCCCAGCAGGCGGAGCCGTCCGGCGTCGGCCGGCTGCTCGGTCGGCGCGGGGCGACCGAGCCCGAGGCCGAGCTGGTGCGCGCGGTCGAGGCGAGCGACCTCTTCGACGGCGCGTGGTACCTCCGCACGCACCCCAAGGCGGCCGGCACGGGGCTGAGCCCGGCCCTGCACTACGTCCGCAACGGCAACAGGAAGAAGCTGGACCCGGGTCCCGGCTTCAGCACCGCCGACTACCTCCAGCGGCACCCCGAGGCCGAGGGCGACCTCCCCGCGCTCCTGCACGCCATCCGGCACGACCAGCTCCACGACGCACCCGACGACGACGCGACCGCGTCCCCGGCCGGCGACCTGCACCTGTGAGCGCCACCACCGGTCCCCTGCCCCTGGCGGAGTTCACCTCGCGCTGGCGCGCCTTCGTGCCGCGCTGGGTCGCCGCGTCCGAGGAGGAGCGCGCGCGCCTGGTCGACGACGCGATGGCGCACGGGCTGCCGCCGGTCGACCCGGGCGCCGAGGTCGAGGCCACCGACCGCGACGCCGTGCTGGCCGCCGAGGTGGCGGTCATCCGGGCGAGCGGGGAGTTCGACGAGTTCGGCTACATGTGGCACAACCCGGACCTGCGCTGGCACCTGTGCACCGGCCCGGAGCAGGCCATCCACTTCGCCGAGCGCGGGTGGCACGAGATGCGCCACCCCTCCCCCGGCTTCGACCTGTGGCACTACACCAACGCCCACCTCGACCCCGAGGACGACGAGGTCAACCCCGTCGTGCACCACGCCCTCGAGGGCAGGCGCCACGGCCTCGAGACGCTGCCCCGGGTGCGCGACCTCCCCGCCCCGACGGAGCCTGCCGGGTCCCCCCGCCGGGTCTGCCTCTACGCGGCCTTCGACATCGACGGCATCGTCGACCCGACCGTGGTCTCCTACCTCGCCGACCTCAGTCGCTTCGCCGACATCTACTACCTCGCCGACTGCGAGCTCGAGGACGGCGAGCTCGAGAAGCTGGCGCCGTACACCAAGGGCGCCTGGGCGATCCGTCACGGGCGCTACGACTTCGGGTCCTACTCGATGCTCGCCACCGACCTCGTCGGGTGGGACGTCATCGACCAGTACGACGAGATGATGCTGGCCAACGACTCGTGCTGGCTGGTCCAGCCGCTCGACACGGTCTTCGCCAAGATGGACGCCACGGCGTGCGACTGGTGGGGCCTGCAGGCGACCTACGAGGACTTCGGCATCCGGGAGTTCGAGCAGCTCGGCCGCCCGCTGGCCCTCGACGACGTCGAGGAGCAGATGCGCCAGCAGGACCTGTGGCGCTACTCCGACTTCATCCACGTCGGCTCGTACTTCCTGGTCTACCGCCGGCGCGTCCTCGACGACCCGGAGTTCCGTCGCCGGCTCGAGACGGTGGCCAAGCAGCGCGACAAGACCGCGATCATCCTCAAGTACGAGATCGGCTTCTCCCGCTACCTGATCCTCGGCGGCTACCACCTCGCGACCTTCGTCGACGGGATCCTGCCCTACCACCCGGTCTACCGGGCCTCGGCGTTCGACCTCATGGCCGAGGGCTTCCCGCTGCTCAAGCGTCAGTTCCTCTACGAGAACCCCTTCTCCGCACCCGACCTGCGGCTGTGGAAGGAGCGGGTGCTCGAGCACGTGCCGGACGCCGACGTGGACGCGATGGAGTCGAACCTGCGCCGGATCGCCCCCGCGTGGAGCCTGCACCGCAGCTTCGCGATCCGGTCGGGCCCCGACGGCAAGGCGGTGCTGCCCGAGCCCCTCGGCTCCGACACGTTCCCCGACGAGGACAAGTGGGTGCCCTCCTTCGACCACTGGTGGGGCTTCCCCGCCGACCCGCGCACCGGTCTGCTCAGCGGGGCCGTACGCGCGGTGTTCGACGCCGTGCGCGACGACCCGTCGGTGAAGAAGATCGTGCTGGAGGGCTCGCGACCGCTCGACGCGTCGGGACAGAACGTGGTCCGCGTCGCGACCGAGAGCCCGCCCGGCCAGATGTACGGCCTCCGGATGGGGACGGTCCTCACCAACGTCGGGCCGCGCAGCGACGTCAACCACCCGCTGTCGCCGCGCTACCACCGCTTCCTGCAGCTCGGGCGTGCCACGGGGCTGACCTCCCCCGACGTCGGCCTCGACGGCAGCGGCGACACCTGGGGGCTGCGTGACCGGAGCGCCCTCGACCTCGACGACACCCTCACGCGGGCGATCGTGGTCGCCGGGACGCACGGCGCCGACGCCGCCGCGGCGCTCCCGAGGCTCGACGACGACGGCGTGTGGCAGCTCGGCTCGCCGCGCATCGACCTCCTGGTCGCCGACGAGGCCGACCTCGCCAAGGCCCACCGCGCCGAGCTCACCCGGCTGCGTCGCGTGCTGGACGGACGCCGCCTCGTCGTCGTGGAGCCGTGGGGCGCCGAGGTCGACCTCGTCGCCCTCGCCACCTGGGCGGCCGCGCACCCCGACGTCGCCGTCGGCGTGCGCCGAGGGGGCACCTCGACGTCACCGCTCGCCGAGCCCCTGCTCGACCTCTCCGACGAGACGCTGATCTCCGACTCGCCCCAGACGCTGATGCCGGTGCACCCCGAGACCGCCTGGCGGCTCGCCTCCGTGCTGGTGTCGGGCTCCGCGGCCGACCTCGCCGACTGGGCAGTGCTCGGCCGACCGGCGCTCAACGTCGTCGACGGGGCGGACGGCGACGTCGTCCCCCTGGCGCGCACCGCACCGGACGGCCTCGGGGAGGCGCTCGACGCCGCCCTGGCGGGCGCCGCCGACGCCGACTACCTCGCTTGGGGCCGCGACCTGCACGCCGCCAGCGACGGTCACGCGGCCGAGCGCGTCGTGCTGGCGATCAAGCGGACCTACCTCCCGGTCGACGCGTGGCTGGCCGAGGACGAGGAGTCGGACGTGTCGGAGTCGTCCGAGGCCTAGGAGCGGGCCAGCTCGGCGAGGCGGACCCGGTGGGCGAAGCGGGCCGCGGCACGGCCATCGAGGGCGACCTCGGGCCGACGGTCGTCGGGCGTCGCCGTCCACCCGGCCCCGGCGAGGTCCGCCAGCCGGTCGAGCAGCGGGTCGAGCGGGTCGCCCCACCGGTGCACGAGCAGCGCGTGGCCGGCGGCGTGCGCATCGAGCGCCCCGCTGGCGGAGGGGCTCACCACCGCCGACGCGGCGCGCAGCACGACGGCCTCGGACACCACGCTGCGGTCGCTGAGCCCGAGCGGGGCAAGCGGCTGCAGGGCCCGGGTGAGGCCGTCGGGGGCGTCCGGCCGGCCCTCGCGCACCCCGATCACCACGCCGGCGTCGCGGGCCCACGCCCCGAGCCGGGCGACGTCGTCGGGCGAGCACGCCGACCCCCCGGCCCCGGTGACGAGCACCAGAGGCCGTCCGTCGAGCCGCTCCCGCAGCCGCGCCTCGGCGCCGGCGAGGTCTGCCGGGAGAACCTCGGCGGCCAGCAGGTCGTGGCGGGGCAGGCCGGTGAGCCAGGTGTCGTCCGCGCCCAGCCCGGGGTCGGCCACCCGGCGAGCGGCCGCCTCGAAGGGGGAGGCCACGGCGACGGAGTCCACGGCACCCAGCGCCGGCGGCGTGGCGGCACGGTCCAGGGGAGCCCAGGGCGCGCCCACGTGCCGGACGCGGTGCCGGGCCGGGAGCGGGGCGTGGGGCAGCGCGGCGTCCAGGGGGTCGCCGACGACGATCACGCCGCACCGCACCACGGCCTCCTGGCCCCCGAGCGTCGCGATCGGGACGACGGTGACGCCCTCGCCCGCCACGTCGTCGAGCAGGGGCCGCGTCCGGGTGAGCACGACCTTGCGGATCGAGGGGTCGTGGCGCACCTGCTCGAGGACGGCGCGGACACCCGGGTCGAGCCGACCCGACGGTCCGGCGGCGAACGCCCACCAGTGGCCGAAGGACGGCGTCTCGCGGTCCATCCGGCGGAAGGGGTGACCGGCGAGCGCCGACGTGCGCACGGTGCGCCTGCCGGTCGCGGGGTCCTGGACGACGTCGTACGCGTCGTGCAGCCGTGCCGGGTCGGTGACCCGGGCGATGTTGGCGGCCATCTCGTCGATCCGTGCCTCCGGTGCCAGCTCAGCGAGCCGCTCCCGCCACCGGCCGACGTCCGGCGCGCGGCGCGGGTTCTCGCCGAGGAAGTTGCGCTTGGCGAGCGGGAAGCCCGTGCCGACCAGGTCGAAGACGTGGCGCGAATAGAGCGGGTGGAAGGGCTGGAGGTCGGGCAGCCAGGTGTCGAAGTCGTAGCCGGCGTCGGTGAGGTGCCGGCTGATCCCGATCTCGTACTTGTGGACGACCAGGCCCTTGGCCTCCTGCGGCACGACCGTGTCGAGCCGCCACCGGAAGCCGGGGTCGGCGACCACGGGCCGCCGGAACGCCAGGAAGTAGGAGCTGAGGTGGAGGTAGCGCACGTCGCTGAAGTGGCGGGGGCCGAGGAAGCGCCGCTTGGCCTCGGCGAGCGGGATCGCGGCGTCGTCGCGGAAGTAGTTCTCGTCGTGCTCCATCGACGTGGCCTGCAGGCTCCACCAGTCGCACGCGCGGGCGTCCATCGTCGCGAACACCTCGTCGAGCGGGCGCAGCAGGAAGCAGGAGTCGTTGGCCAGCAGCAGCTCGTCGTAGCCGTCGACGACGTCCCAGCCGACGAGGTCGCGCGCGAGGAGGGAGAAGGAGCCGAAGTCGTAGCCGCCGTGCGGGATGCTCCACGCCCCGGCCGTGACGTCGGCTAGCCGGTCGAGCTGCCCGGGCTCCAGCACGCCGTCGGCGAGGTAGTAGACGTCGGCGTGGCGGGACAGCTCGCGCAGGTAGGTCACGACGTAGTCGTCGACGAGCCCGTCGGCGTCGTAGGCGGCGAACAGGCAGATGCGCCGCGGGGGCGCGCCCGCCTCCGGGCGGACCGGCGTGCGCGCGGGCGGCGGCCCGGGCACCGGTCCCCAGCCCAGGTGGCGGCCCACGACGAGCCAGTGGAGCAGGGGGTC
This sequence comes from Nocardioides cavernae, assembly GCF_013410035.1. GTDB lineage: Bacteria > Actinomycetota > Actinomycetes > Propionibacteriales > Nocardioidaceae > Nocardioides > Nocardioides cavernae_A. The sequence goes on from NZ_JACCBW010000001.1 coordinate 237,454, forward strand.
GGCGCCCTCCGTCGTCGGGTCGAGGTGGTCGACCCAGTAGGACCACAGGTCGAAGCGCGGGCTGGGGTTCTGCAGCATCCGCCAGCCGGTCTCGACGTGGTGGCGGTAGGGGTCGGTGCCGCGACGCAACCGGTGGCGCACGGCGTACTCCTCCGGGTCGAGGAAGCCGCTGGCCGCGACGACGGCGCGGGCGGCGGCGAGCGAGGCCCGCTCCGGGGCCCGGTCGGCCCGGTCCTCGGGCAGCCCGTCGCGCAGGACCTCCTCGACGAGGGCCGAGGCGGCCTCCGGGCCCTCCGCCGCGGCGCGGCGCCAGCGACGGACGTACGCCGACCAGCGCTTGTGGAAGTCCTCGATCGCCGCGCGGCGATCGGCCAGACGCTCGTCCAGCGTCGGCGGTCCGACGCGCGTCACCGGCGGGCCGGCGGGTAGGCGTCGGCGCCGTCGGACTCCGCCGAGGCGAGGAAGTGCACCAGCGGGTTGACCCGCTCGACGAGCACCTCGGGGTGGTCGAGGACGTACTGGGCGATGTCGAAGGCCTCGCTGGGCTTGCGGAAGGGGTGGTCCCAGTGGCGCAGGAAGTGGACGCCGGGGTCCTCGCCGCGCCGCGCCACGTCGAGGTGGCTGCGCAGGTAGTAGGCCGCGTCGAAGAGCGGCGACTGGCGGATCAGCTCGAGCTGTCCGGCCTCCTCGGGCGTCACGGACGTCGAGCCGCGCCTCCACCAGGAGCGCTCCCCCGCCCCGGCCACCGCGGTCTCGCCGCGCAGCCGCTCGGCGAGCAGCGTCGACAGCACCTCGGCGGCCTTGACGGCGCGGTCCCGCGACTTGCGGAGGCGGGCCTCGCGCTCGCCGACGGTCTCCTGCTCGGCGCGCACCGCGGCCAGCTCGCGCCGCAGCAGGTCGACCTCAACCTGCAGGTCGTCGGTGGTGGGCTCGCTCACGCGCCGCACTCTAGCGAGCCTCAGACGACGCTGAGCGGCAGCAGCTTCTGACCGGTCGGGCCGACCTGGATCTCGGTGCCCATCTCCGGGCAGACCCCGCAGTCGTAGCAGGGCGTCCAGCGGCAGTCCTCGATCTCGATGTCGGCGCCGTCGGCGGCCGCGAGGGCGTCCTCCCAGTCACCCCACAGCCAGTCCTTGTCGAGCCCGGAGTCGAGGTGCTCCCACGGCAGCACCTCGTCGTACTCCCGCTCGCGGGTGGTGTACCAGTCGACGTCGACGGGGGTGTCGGCGAGCACCTTCTCGGCCGACGCCATCCAGCGGTCGTAGGAGAAGTGCTCGCTCCACCCGTCGAACCGGCCGCCGTCGCGCCAGACCTGCTCGATGACGGCGCCGACGCGGCGGTCGCCTCGCGAGAGCAGTCCCTCGACGATCCCGGGCTTGCCGTCGTGGTAGCGGAAGCCGATCGCGCGGGCGTACTTCTTGTCCTCGCGGACGACCTCGCGCAGCAGGCGCAGCCGCTCGTCGGTGGCCTCGTGGTCGAGCTGGGGAGCCCACTGGAACGGGGTGTGCGGCTTGGGCACGAACCCGCCGATCGAGACGGTGCAGCGGATGTCGTTGCGGCCGGAGACCTCGCGGCCCTTGGCGATGACGCGCTTGGCGAGGTCGGCGATGGCGAGGACGTCCTCGTCGGTCTCCTGCGGGAGGCCGCACATGAAGTAGAGCTTCACCTGGCGCCAGCCGTGGGAGTACGCCGCCGCGACGGTGCGGATCAGGTCCTCCTCGGTGACCATCTTGTTGATCACCTTGCGCATCCGCTCCGAGCCGCCCTCGGGGGCGAACGTCAGGCCGGAGCGGCGGCCGTTGCGGGAGAACTCGTTGGCGAGCGTGATGTTGAAGGCGTCGACGCGCGTGCTGGGCAGCGAGAGCGAGACGTTGGAGCCCTCGTAGCGGTCGGCGAGGCCCTTGGCGACGTCGCCGATCTCGGTGTGGTCGGCGCTGGACAGCGAGAGGAGGCCGACCTCCTCGAAGCCGGACTTGCGGATGCCGTTCTCGACCATGTCGCCGATGGTCTTGATCGAGCGCTCGCGCACCGGGCGGGTGATCATGCCGGCCTGGCAGAAGCGGCAGCCGCGGGTGCAGCCGCGGAAGATCTCGACCGAGAAGCGCTCGTGGACGGTCTCGGCGAGCGGGACCAGCGGGTTGGCCGGGTAGGGCCACTGGTCGAGGTCCATGAGCGTGTGCTTGCGGACCCGGAACGGGATGCCGGGCCGGTTGGGCACGACGGCCTCGATCGCGCCGTCGGGGGCGTAGGCCACGTCGTAGAAGCGCGGGACGTAGATGTTGCCGGTGACCGCGAGGCGGCGCAGCAGCTCCTCGCGCCCGCCGGGGCGGTCCTCGGCCTTCCACTCGCGCACGACCTCGGAGATCGCGAGCACGACCTCCTCGCCGTCGCCGAGCACGGCGGCGTCCACGAAGTCGGCGATCGGCTCGGGGTTGAACGCCGCGTGGCCGCCGGCGATGACGACGGGGTCGTCCTCCCCGCGGTCGGCCGCGTGCAGCGGGATCCCGGCGAGGTCGAGGGCGTTGAGCATGTTGGTGTAGCCGAGCTCGGTGGAGAAGCTGAGCCCGAAGAGGTCGAAGGCACCGACCGGGCGGTGGCTGTCGACCGTGAACTGCGGGATGGGGCCGTGCTCGTCCCCGTCGCGCATCACCTTCTCCATGTCCGGCCACACCGAGTAGGTGCGCTCGGCGAGGATCCAGTCGCGCTCGTTGAGGACCTCGTAGAGGATCTGGACGCCCTGGTTGGGCAGGCCGACCTCGTAGGCGTCGGGGTACATGAGGGCCCACCGGACGGTCGGGCCGCCGGTCTCGGACGCCTCGCCGCAGTCCCAGTCCTTGACGACCGAGTTGAGCTCGCCGCCGACGTACTGGATGGGCTTCTGCACGGACGGCAGCCTCGCCTCCAGGCGCGGGAAGACCGACGCGACGGACATGCGCTGAACACCTCGACAGGGATCGGGACCAGGGGAAGGGCACGGCGCAGCGACCGCGCCGACCCTCAAGGTTACGTCGCCGCCGGTGGTGCGGCCTACTCGACGGCCGGGCGGCCGTGCGTCAGCGGCGGGGCTTCCCCGCCGAGCGGAGGTGGATGTTCTGGAGCAGCCCGAGCGCGAGCATGCCCGCGAAGAGCGAGCTGCCGCCGTAGGAGACGAACGGGAGGGGCACGCCGGTCACGGGCATGATCCCGAGGCACATGCCGATGTTCTGGAAGGCCTGGAACCCCCACCAGCAGGCGATGCCGGCCGCGGCCACCCGCCCGAAGAGGTCGCCGGCCTGCGCCGAGATCGCCAGCGCCCGCCAGATGACGACCGCGACGAGGAGGATGAGGATGCCCGCCCCGACCAGGCCGAGCTCCTCGCCCGCGACGGTGAAGATGAAGTCGGTGTGCTGCTCGGGGACGAAGCCGGAGCGCGTCTGCGAGCCCCCGAACAGGCCCTGGCCGAACAGGCCGCCGTTGCCGACGGCGATGCGCGCCTGCTCGACGTTGTAGCCCGCCCCGCGCGGATCGAGGTCGGGGTTCGTGAAGGCCATGAAGCGGTCGACCTGGTAGGGCTTCAGCACGCCCATCGACACCGCTGCCACTGCGCCGACGACGCCCGCGAGGGTCAGTCCGCCCAGCCAGAGGCGGCCGGCGCCGGCGATGGCGAGCACGCCGAACACGGTCGCGGTGAGCACCAGCATGGTGCCGAGGTCGGGCTGCAGCAGGATCAGCGCCGCGGGCACGCCCGCGATCGCCAGCATCGCGACGACCTCGAGGCTGCCGACGCCGCGGCCCCAGCGTCGCTCGGTGCGCTCGGCGACGACCAGCGCCATGCCGATGACGACGGCGAGCTTGGCGAACTCCGACGGCTGGATCGACATCCCGCCGACCTGGAGCCACGACCGGGACCCGTTGATCGTGCTGCCGGCGACCAGCACCATGGCGAGCCCGCCGACGCTCGCGAGGTACGCCAGGGGCGCGAGGATGCGGACCCAGCGGTGGTCGGTGGCGAGCACCGCGACCATCAGCACCAGGCCGATGGCGACGTTGACCAGCTGCTTGCGCAGGTAGGCGTTGGGGTCGCCGCCGGTGAGGTCGGCGCGGGTGGAGGTGGCCGACCACACGAGCAGGGAGCCCAGGGTCACGAGCGCGAGCGCGGCGATGACCAGCAGCCAGTCGAGGCCGGGCGCACGCAGGCTCGCGGTCGGCTGGCCCGTCCGGGGCGCGCGGGTGGACAGGACGGTCATCGGCTCACTCCCCCGCCTTCTGCGGGACGGGCGGCATGATCGAGCCGTCGTCGAGGAACGCGGGCAGCTTCGCCGGCGGGACCGTGCCGGGCGTGGCGGCGCGCGCGGGGCGTACGGACTCGCCCTCGATGCCGTAGAGCGCCTCCCAGATCGCGCGGATGCCGTCGCCGGTCGACCCGGAGCCGGTGCCGCCCTGGCTGATCATCATCACCACGACGTAGTCCTCGCTGTAGGACGCGACCCAGCCGGTGGTCTGCTTGCCGTAGACCTCGGCGGAGCCGGTCTTGGCGCGCACCGTGACCTGGTCGAGGGGGAACCCGCCCATCTTCCACGCCATCGTGCCCTGCCGGGTGACGCCCTTGAGCGCCTCGTCGATGTAGTCGAGGTAGCGGCGGGGGACGTCGAGCTGCGCCGCCTTCTGCGGCGCGATCCGGCGCAGCACCTTGCCCTCCGGGCTGACGACGGCCTTGGCGACCGTCGGCGACCAGAGCGTGCCGCCGTTGCTGAGCGCGGCGTACGCCCGCGCCAGCTGGAGAGGCGTGACGATCGTGTCGCCCTGTCCGATCGAGAAGTTCACCGCGTCGCCGGCGCGGTAGAGGTTGCCCTCGAGGCAGAACTCGCGGGCGAACCTGTAGACGAAGTCGCTGGTGTCGGCGGTCTGCGGCTTGTCGGCGAGGTCGCAGTAGTAGCCCTTCTGCGACTCGTAGTAGGCCTGCTTCCACGTCCGGTCCGCGATGCGGCCGGGGGCCTCGCCGGGCAGGTCGATGCCGGTGCGGGAGCCGAAGCCGAAGTCCTTGGCCTCCTCGACGAGCGGGTCCTTCGCGTCGATGTCGGCGGGGTCGCTGCCGTACCGCTGCCAGAAGTCGTAGCCGATCCGGTAGAAGAACGTGTTGCAGGAGACCTCGAGCGCCTTGGCGAAGCCGATGTTGCCGTAGGCGCCGGACTCGTAGTTCTTGAAGACGCGGTTGCCGACCTGGAAGCCCGACGAGCAGGGCAGCGTGGTGTCGGTCGAGTAGCCGTTGGTCAGCGCGCCGGCGGTCATGAACGGCTTCCAGGTCGATCCCGGTGCGAACTGGCCCTGGGTGGCGCGCGAGAGCAGCGGGGTGCCGGCGGCCTCGGAGTAGAGGTGGGCGAGCTGGGACTCGCTGATGCCGCCCGTCCACACGTCGGGGTCGTAGGTCGGCTGGCTCGCCATCGCCACGACGCGGCCGGTCTTCGCGTCGAGGACGACCGCGGCGCCCGAGTCGGCGACGTACTTGCGGCCGGTGACGGGGTCGGTCTCGAGGCGCTGCGCCTTGATCCGGGCGGCGAGCTGCTTCTCGACGACGGCCTGCACCTTGGCGTCGATGGAGGTGACGAGGGTGTCGCCCGGGGTGCTCTCGACGACGGAGTCGTCGCCGAGCACCCGGCCCATCGAGTCGACGGCGACGCGACGGTAGCCGGGCAGCCCGCGCAGCCACTCGTCGTACTGCTTCTCCACGCCGGCGCGGCCGACGACGGAGGCGCCGTTGAGCGAGCGGTCGTCGCGCTCGGAGGCGAGGTCGTACTCGTCCTCCGTGACCGGGCTGAGGTAGCCGAGGACGTGGGCGAGGTTGATGCCGTACGGGCGCGGGTAGGACCGCACGCTCTGCTGCTCGGCCAGCACGCCGGGGTAGTCCTCCGGCTGCTCCAGCACGCGGAGGGCGACGTCCTTGGAGACGTCGGAGGCGACCGGGACGGGCTGGTAGGGCGAGCCGTTCCAGCACACGTCGCGCACGCTGCCGGGGTCGCCGCAGGTCACCAGCCGCGCCTCGACGTCCTCCGGGGTGGCGTCGACGACGACCGAGACCCGGCGGACGAGCTCGGTGCGCTGGTCCTCGTCGAGCTTGCCGAGGAGCGTGCGGTCGACGGAGATGACCCACGAGGTGCGGTTGGCGACGAGCGGGCGGCCCTGGCTGTCGACGATGAGCCCGCGCTGGGGCTGGACGACGATGTCGCGCACCGACTGGTCGGCGGCCTGCGCCTGGTAGCCCTCGCCCCCGATGACCTGGAGGTAGTAGAGCCGGACGAAGAGCGTGGCGAAGAGCGAGAAGACGAGGGCCTGCACGACCACCAGGCGCATGCGGGAGGTCGTCGTCGAGCGGCTCACGAGGTCGCCCACTGCGGGCTGAGTCGCGCGAACAGCTTCATCAGCGGGGGCAGCACGAACGGCGTCAGCAGGACGTCCCAGACGACGGCGACGAGCACGACCTCCAGCAGGCCGGCGACCGACATCGTCGGGTCTTGGAGCAGCACCCCGCTCAGGGCGAACAGGGACGTGGCGACGAAGGACGCCGCCGCGACCGTGCCGACGACGGCCAGCGCCGAGGGCTTCTGGTCCTGGCGCACGCGGGCGGCGAGGAAGGCCGCGATGGTCAGCGCCAGCGCCCAGCGTCCGGCGACGTGGTCGGCCGGGGGCGCGAGGTCGAGGGTGAGACCGGCGGCGAACCCGAGGACCAGCGCGAACGGCGCCTCGACGGTCAGCGCGGCCGCGACGACCACCAGCAGGCAGAGGTTGGGCACGATGCCGTGCCACGCGATGTGCGGGAACAGCGAGACCTGGACGACGAGGGCGACGACCACGGCCGCGAGCGCGGCGACCCAGCGGAGGTGGGTCATCGCAGGCTCCCGTCGGCCTCGATCACGGCCCGGTCGCTCTCGGCGCCGCTGGGCACCATCACGCCGACCACGTCGAGGGCGGAGAAGTCGACGAACGGCTTGACGACCGCGCGCTGCGTCGCCTCGCGCAGGCTGCTGTAGACCTCGGTGATGGTCCCGATCGGGACGCCGGGGGCGTACGGCCCGGTGGCGCTGCCCCACGTGACCACCGTGTCGTCGCGAGACGGCACGGAGGCGTCGTCGACCAGGCGCAGGTCGAGGCCCGCCTCCTGGCGCAGCGAGCCGCTGCCGGTGACGAAGCCGATCTCCATGCTGGAGCCCACCCGGCCGCCGACGGTCGAGTCGGGGTCGATGACCAGCAGGACGGTGGCGGTGCTGCGCGTGACGCGCAGGACCCGGCCGACCAGGCCGTCGTTGTTGACGACCGTCATGTCGGGTCCGACGCCGGCCTCGGAGCCGGCGTCGATGGTGACGGTGAAGCTCTGCGACTGGCGCGAGCCCAGCGCGACCACGCGTGCGGGGACCAGCGCCGACCCGAGGTCCTCCGCGGCGGTGGTCAGGCCGTCGTACTGCTCGAGACGGTTGCGGTCGAAGCCGGCGAGCTCGACCTGGCCGCGCAGCTCGGCGTTGCTGGCCTCGAGGTCGCGCAGCTCGTCGGCGAGGTCGTCCTTGCTGCGGAACCAGGCCGGCACCGCGGTGAAGGGGCGTACGGCGGCCGCGACGGCGGACTCGGCCGGGCCGAACGCCTCGCCCACGACGCGGCGGGCTGGCTCGAGCGGCGAGCTGCCGCCACCGGAGACGTCGAGGGTGATGAGCGTGATGCTCGCGAGCACCAGCGCCACGAGCAGCGAGCGCGGCGGGCGGTTGCGGGACTCGAGACGGTCGAGGCCGGTCCACCGGCGCTCGCGGCCGTCCTGTCCGGAGAAGCCGCGCATCAGAACCGCCGCACGTCGGACACGAGGACCTGCTGGAGGGCCTCGAACTCCTCCACGCACCGGCCCGCGCCGTACGCCACCGAGGACAGCGGGTCCTCCGCGACGTGCACAGGCATGCCGGTCTCGTGGCGCAGCCGCTCGTCGAGGCCGCGGAGCATCGCGCCGCCGCCGGTGAGGACGATGCCGCGGTCCATGATGTCGCCGGCGAGCTCGGGCGGGGTCTGGTCGAGGGTCGTGCGGACGGCGTCGACGATGTTGTGCAGCGGCTCCTCGAGCGCCTGCCGGAGCTCGGAGGACGACACGACGACCGTCCGGGGCAGGCCGGAGACCATGTCGCGGCCGCGGATCTCGGCGTCGGGCTCGCTGGGGAGCGGGAAGGCCGACCCGAGGGTCATCTTCATCTCCTCGGCGGTGCGCTCCCCCAGCATCAGGGAGTACTCCTTCTTCATCCACGCGATGATCGCCTGGTCGATGTCGTCGCCCGCGGTGCGCACCGACAGGCTGGTGACGATGCCGCCGAGGCTGATCACCGCCACCTCGGTCGTGCCGCCGCCGACGTCGACCACCATGTTGCCGGTGGCCTCGTGCACGGGGAGCCCGGCGCCGATCGCGGCCGCCATCGGCTCCTCGACGATGTAGACCCGCCGGGCGCCGGCCTGGTAGCCGGCCTCCTTGACCGCGCGCTGCTCGACGGCGGTGATGCCGCTCGGCACGCAGATCACCATGCGGGGCTTGGCGAAGTAGCGGCGACGGTGGACCTGGTGGATGAAGTAGCGCAGCATCTGCTCGGTCGCCTCGAAGTCGGCGATGACGCCGTCCTTCAGCGGCCGGATGGCGGCGATGTTGTCCGGGGTGCGCCCGATCATCCGCTTGGCCTCGTGCCCGACGGCGAGCACCTCGCCGGTCGTCGTGTTCATCGCGACGACGGACGGCTCGTCGAGCACGACACCCTTGCCGCGGACATAGACCAGCGTGTTGGCGGTGCCGAGGTCGACGGCCATGTCCCGGCCGATGAGTCCCCCTGTGGTCCTGCTCAGTGCCATGCCGCTGGTGCCCCCGCTGCTCGGGTCGATCTGGGAAGTGGGGTCAGCACTCCCGCCGACCCACGCTCAGGTTAAGGAGCGGGAGCGGAACTTCCGGGCAGGACACGCGCGGGGCGAGTGGGGCGTGTGTGGTCGCAGTGGAGGTCCTGGCGACAGGAGGTACGACGGGTCAGGCGCCGAGGTCGGCGAACCAGATCCCGATCTCGCGCTCGGCGGACTCGGGCGAGTCGGAGCCGTGGACGAGGTTCTGCTGGACGGCGAGGCCCCAGTCGCGGCCGAGGTCGCCGCGGATGGTGCCGGGCGCGGCGACGGTGGGGTCGGTGGCGCCGGCGAGCGAGCGGAAGCCCTCGATGCAGCGGTGGCCCTCGACGACGACGGCGAGCACGGGGCCGGAGAGCATGAACTCGACGAGGGGGGCGTAGAACGGCTTGCCCTCGTGCTCGGCGTAGTGGGCGGCGAGGATCTCGGGGGTGGCGTCGCGGAGCTCGACGGCCACGAGCGTGTAGCCCTTGGCCTCGATCCGGCGGAGGATCTCGCCCGAGAGGCCGCGGCGCACGCCGTCGGGCTTGACGAGGACGAGGGAGCGCTGCACGTCGGTCATGCGAGCAAGCCTAGCCAGCGGCCGGGGCCGCGGTGACACGGGTCACTCGGAGCGGGACTCGTCGGCGAGGTACGCCGCCCACGCCTCCGCGCGCTCGCGCTCGATCTTGCGGCCGAGGAGGTCCGCCCCCGCCCACAGCGCGGCGAAGATCGCCCCGAGGCCGAACATGACGGGGACGACGAAGCCGAGCGCGACGGCGGCGGCCTGGACGACGTAGCCCGCGGCGTACGCCCACTCCGCGCGCAGCATGCCCGCCAGGAGCAGGCACACCACTGCCAGCCCGAGGCCGACCGCCACGGCGGTGCCGGCCGGGACGTCCGCGATCGTGATCATCACCGGGGTCGTGAGCCCGAGGGTGATCGCCTCGAGGCTCAGCACGGCCGCGCACATGCCGCGGCGCGGCGAGCGCTCGGTCCCGGCCGGGGCCTGCTCGCTCATCGCCGCCCCATGAGCAGCCCGCGCGCCTCGCCGACGGTGACCACCGAGCCGGTGACGAGCACCGCCCCCGCGCCGATCGAGACGTCGACGGCCTCCCCCGCCTCGGCGAGGGTCGCGGCGCGCTCGATCGCGTCGGCCAGGTCGGGGACGACGCTCACGCGGTCCTCCCCGAAGACCTCGACCGCGGCACGGCCGAGCGCGGCAGCCGACATCGAGCGCGGCGTGGAGTTCTGCGTGCAGACCAGGTGCGCCAGGTGCGGCTCGAACGCGGCGAGCACGCCCTCGTAGTCCTTGTCCTCCATCACGCCCATGACGCCGACGAGCGGGCTGAACGAGAACGAGTCCTCCAGGGCCTCGCCCACCGCCTCCGCCCCGTGCGGGTTGTGGGCGGCGTCGAGCAGGATGGTCGGGCTGCGGCGCACGATCTCGAGCCGGCCCGGCGAGGTCACCTCGGCGAAGGCCGCCCAGACCAGGTCCTCGTCGAGCTCGCCGCTGCCGAAGGCCTCCACGGCCGCGAGGGCCACGGCGGCGTTCTGGGCCTGGTGGGCGCCGTAGAGCGGCAGGAACACGTCGTCGTAGCGACCGCGCAGCCCCTGCAGGGAGACGACCTGCCCACCCACGGCCGGGGTGCGGGAGACGACGCCGAACTCGATGCCCTCCCGGGCGATCGTCGCGCCGACCTCGGTCGCACGGGCGAGGAGGACGGCGGCGACCTCGGGCGTCTGCTCGGCCAGGACGGCCACCGAGCCGGGCTTGATGATCCCGGCCTTCTCGACCGCGATCGTGGCCGGGTCGTCCCCGAGGTACTTCGCGTGGTCGACCGCGATCGGCAGCACGACGGCCACGTCGGCGTCGATCACGTTGGTGGCGTCCCAGCTGCCGCCCATCCCGACCTCGACGACCGCGACGTCGACCGGGGCGTCGGCGAAGGCGGCGTACGCCATCCCGACGATCGTCTCGAAGAAGCTGAGCGGGTGGTCCTGCTCGGCGTCGACGAGGTGGGTGTAGGGCGCGACGTCGTTGAACGCGCGGACGAACGCCTCGTCGTCCATCGGCTCGCCGTCGATCGTGATCCGCTCGCTCATCCGCTCCAGGTGCGGGGACGTGAAGCGGCCGGTGCGCAGGTCGAGCGCGCGCAGCAGCGTCTCGATCATGCGGCTGGTGCTGGTCTTGCCGTTGGTGCCGGTGAGGTGCACCGAGCGGAACGAGCGCTGCGGCTCGCCCAGCAGCTCGGTGAACGCCTCGATCCGGTCGAGGCTGGGCTCGAGCTTGGTCTCGGGCCAGCGGGAGAGCAGGGCGTCCTCCACCTCGGCGAAGGTCTCGGCGAGGCGGGGCGAGTCGGGGGCGTCAGTCATGGCGTTGCGAGTCTATTGACCTGGTGAGCAGGTGACGATCCGGCGCCACCGGTGACGTACGTCGACGAGCCCTGGCCTGCAGGACCCGACGCCTCCCGGCAGGTCAGGGCTCCGCCGGGAGGCTGACGAGGTGCTCGGCCATGTCCGCGACCGGCTCGTAGCCGAGGCCGGCGTAGATCTTGTTGGAGGTGGGGTTCGCCCGGTCGGTGAACAGGCACATCCGGTGGCCGGCCTCCAGGCCACGCCGGGTCAGCTCGCCGACGACGTACGAAGCGATGCCGCGTCCGCGGTGCTCCCGCGGCGTGTAGACGGGACCGATGCGCGAGACGCCGTACGACGGGAGCCCGCAGCCGGTCAGGTGCGCGACGGCGCCGTCGGGGAGCTCCCACAGCCACTCCACGCCCTCGCGGATCCGCACCAGGACGGTGTCGAGGGTGTTGTGCTCGCCCGACGTCGGGTCGGGCTCGCGGCCGGCCTGCTCGTCGGCCTCGGCGTGGAACGCGGTGAACCAGGCCAGCACCAGCTCGGCATCCGCCTCGGCCGCCGGGCGCAACCGGCCCTCGGGCGCCGGCGGCACGTGGAGCGTCGTGCACTCCCAGAGCCGGGTGGCCTTCTCCGACACCATCTCACCGCCGCTCAGCTCGGCCGTCGTGCGGGCGAGGACCTCCGCGCCCGGCAGCGCGCCGTTCGCGCCGCCCAGGTGCTCGCCCCGGTCATGGAGCGCGACCGCCAGGGCACGCGCCGCGTCGTCGGGCATCGGGAGGCCGAAGGTCGGGTGGGGCGCGAACGGAGCGGTGCGCATCGCCGCGCTCACCGGCTCGCCCGAGCGGTCGCGCACGACCACCCACCAGCGCGGGAACGGCGCCCCGACCTCGGCCCACGAGTCCATCCCGTCGGCGAGCTCGCGGACGGTCCGCGAGGTCACGCTGGCGATCACGCTGCCGAGCACCGGCTGCGCGGCGAGCAGGTCGCCGGCGGCGTCGAGGAACGACTGCGGGGCGTCGTGGAACTCCAGCGTGAACGTGTCGGCCATGGCACGCACGCTAGGGCGTACGACGCACGCGTCCCCACTCGTTTTCGCAGGCAGGAGGCCCCTCCCTAGACTCTGGCCATGACTGACGCCCCCAGCACCCCGACCACGGACACGACGAGCACCGACCCGCGTGCCGTCGTCGTACCCGAGCGGCCGGCGCTCGAGGGCCTGGAGGCGAAGTGGTCGGCGGCGTGGGCCGAGGACGACACCTACGCGTTCGACCGCACCCAGCCGCGCGAGAACGTCTACTCGATCGACACTCCCCCGCCCACGGTCAGCGGCTCGCTGCACGTCGGCCACGTCTACTCCTACAGCCACACCGACCTGATCGCGCGCTACCAGCGCATGCAGGGCAAGGCCGTCTTCTACCCGATCGGCTGGGACGACAACGGGCTGCCGACCGAGCGCCGCGTGCAGAACTACTTCGGCGTGCGCTGCGACCCGACCCTGCCCTACGAGCCCGACTTCACCCCGCCGGAGAAGCCGGACCCCAAGAAGCAGGTCGCGATCAGCCGGCCCAACTTCATCGAGCTGTGCGAGCAGCTCGTCGTCGAGGACGAGAAGGCCTTCGAGGCGCTGTGGCGCCAGCTCGGCCTGTCGGTCCAGTGGAACCCGACCTACACCACGATCGGCGACCACTCGCGCACCGTCAGCCAGCGGGCGTTCCTGCGCAACTTCGCCCGTGGCGAGGCCTACCTCTCCGAGGCGCCGACGCTCTGGGACGTCACCTTCCAGACCGCCGTCGCGCAGGCCGAGCTGGAGGCGCGTGACTACCCGGGCGCCTACCACCGCGTGGCGTTCCACCGTCCCGACGGGACGCCGATCCACATCGAGACCACGCGTCCCGAGCTCATCCCGAGCGTGGTCGCGCTGATCGCGCACCCCGACGACGAGCGCTACCAGGACGTCTTCGGCACGACGGTCACCTCGCCGGTCTTCGGCGTCGAGGTCCCGGTCCTGGCCCACCCCGCCGCCGAGCCCGACAAGGGCGCCGGCATCGCGATGTGCTGCACCTTCGGCGACCTCACCGACGTCATGTGGTGGCGCGAGCTCAGCCTGCCGGTGCGCACCGTCGTCGGTCGCGACGGCCGCCTGACCCGCGAGACGCCCGAGTGGCTCTCCGCGGAGCCGGCCGCGACGGCGTACGCCGAGATGGCGGGCAAGACGACCTTCAGCGCGCGCGAGGCGATGGTCGGACTGCTGCGCGAGTCGGGCGACCTCGACGGCGAGCCCAAGCCCACCCAGCGGATGGCGAACTTCTACGAGAAGGGCGACAAGCCGCTCGAGATCATCGCGACGCGCCAGTGGTACATCAAGAACGGCGGGCGCGACGCGGCGCTGCGCAAGGAGATGCTCGTCCGCGGCGAGGAGATCACCTGGATCCCCGCCCACATGAAGCACCGCTACGACAACTGGGTCGGCGGCCTCAACGGCGACTGGCTGATCTCGCGGCAGCGCTTCTTCGGCATCCCGTTCCCCGTCTGGTACCCCCTGGACGCCGACGGCGAGCCCGACCACGACCACCCGCTGATGCCGAGCGAGGCCCAGCTCCCGGTCGACCCGTCGACGCAGGCGCCCGAGGGCTACACCGAGGACCAGCGGGGCAAGCCCGGTGGCTTCATCGGCGACCCCGACGTGATGGACACGTGGGCGACCTCGTCGCTGACCCCGCAGATCGCCGGCCAGTGGGGCGTCGACGACGACCTGTTCTCCCGCGTCTTCCCCTTCGACCTCGCCACCCAGGCGCACGACATCATCCGCACCTGGCTGTTCTCCCGCGTCGTCCGTGCGGACTTCGAGCACCAGGTCGTGCCGTGGTCGCACGCGATGATCTCCGGCTTCATCGTCGACCCCGACCGCAAGAAGATGTCGAAGTCCAAGGGCAACGTCGTCGTCCCGACCGACATCCTCGACAAGTACGGCGCCGACGCCGTCCGCTGGCGCGCCGCCATCGGCCGCCCCGGCATGGACTCGCCCTTCGACGAGTCGCAGATGAAGGTCGGCCGCCGCCTGGCGATGAAGGTCCTCAACGCCTCGAAGTTCGTCCTCGGCAACGTCGGCGCCACCGAGCTCAGCCCGGCCCTGGTCAGCGCGCCGGTCGACTGCGCCCTGCTGGGGAGCCTCGAGATCGTGGTCCGCCGGGCGACCGAGGCCTTCGACGCCTACGACTACACCACCGCGCTCGAGGTCACCGAGAAGTTCTTCTGGGAGTTCTGCGACGACTACCTCGAGCTGGTCAAGGAGCGGGCGTACGACTCCGAGGGCGGTCCCGGCACCGACTCGGCGCGCGCCACGCTGGCCATCGCGCTGCACGTCCAGCTCCGGCTGCTGGCGCCGTTCCTGCCGTACGCCACCGAGGAGGTCTGGTCGTGGTGGCAGGAGGGCTCGATCCACCACGCCGCCTGGCCGACCGCGTCCGACCTCGGCTCCGCCGCTGCCTCGCAGCCGCTGGTGCTCGAGGCCGTCGCGTCGGCGCTGACCGGGATCCGCGGCGCCAAGTCGCAGGCCAAGGCCAAGATGCGCGCGCCTCTCTCCCGGGTGGAGATCACCGGCCCCGCCTCGCTGGTCGACGCCGCCGCGCAGGCCGCGGACGACCTCCGCGCGGTCGGCACGATCGTCGGCGACCTGGTCTTCACGGCGGACGAGTCGGCCACCGAGCTCCGCGTGACGGCCGAGCTCGCCCCCACCGAGGACTGACCGGCTCCGAGCCCCCGTCCGATTCCCCGTCGCGCCCGGCGCGGCGGGGGATCTGCGCTGCCCGGTCGGGCGTACGGCTCCAGCGGTGCGTGAGCCACGTTCCGGGGGCGTGGAATGTGGCTGGGGCACCGCTCGCCGGTGCGCCACCGTACGACTCGCGGTCGGGCGGTGCGTGAGCCACGTTCCGGGGGCGCGGGACGTGGCTGGGACACCGCTGGAGCGGTGCGTGAGACATGTTCTGGTGACGCAGAACCTGCGTCACTCACCGCTGCCCGGGGGTGTCAGTGCTGGTGCGGGCCCTTGCCCGGACCGTTGCCCGGACCGTTGACCGGTGCGTTGCCCGGACCCTCGGGCGGACCCTGCGGTCCCGGGTGGGCGCCCTGGCCGGGTCCCTTCGCGGCATCGCGCTCGGCCTTCTCCGCAGCCTTCGCCGCGTCCCGCTCGGCCTTCTCCGCAGCCTTCGCGGCATCGCGCTCGGCCTTCTCGGCAGCCTTCGCCGCGTCACGCTCGGCCTTCTCAGCAGCCTTCGCCGCGTCGCGCTCCGCCTTCTCAGCAGCCTTCGCCGCGTCGCGCTCGGCCTTCTCCGCAGCCTTCGCCGCGTCGCGCTCGGCCTTCTCCGCAGCCTTCGCCGCGTCCCGCTCGGCCTTCTCGGCAGCCTTCGCGGCGTCACGCTCGGCCTTCTCGGCAGCCTTCGCCGCGTCGCGCTCGGCCTTCTCAGCAGCCTTCGCCGCAGCCTCGTCCGACTCGTCCGACTCGTCCGACATGTCCGACGTGTCCGACGTGTCCGAGTCGTCCTGCTCGACGGCCTGCTCGTCGGCCACCGCGGACGTGGCCGGCTGGGCCGTCGCCCGGCCGGTGGCGGAGCCCGTCGCCACAGTGGGCACCGGACCGCCGGAGGCGGACGTGCCGAGCGGCTGCGTGCTTAACTCGGTGGGCAGCGAGACGTTCTCGGGTACGGCGGGGGCGCTGGCGGGCGGGTCCGTCGGGCGCGGTGCCGCCGGAGCGGCGATCGGCTTGCCCGGGCGGATGAAGTCGAGGCCGAAGCCGCGGTTGACGGTGACGGCCATCAGCACGGCGCACAGAATCGCGACGAGCACGAACGCGACGAGCGGCCGCTTCTGGTCGACCCCCACGGTGTCCCCTTCCCACATGATGACGAGACGCAAGTCTGACCGGGCCATGACGCCTGCTCGCGGTCGATAGTCCGATATGGCCCGAAATGACCAGACCGGCATGGCCCGGATGGGCCATGCCGGTCTGAGCCGACGATCGAAACGTCAGGCGGACTTCTTCTTGCGCCCCTCGGACTCACGCGGGACCAGGGTCGGCGCGACGTCGTCCTCGACGACCTCGCGCGTCACGATCACCTTGGCGACGTCACCGCGCGAGGGGACGTCGTACATCACGTAGAGGAGGACCTCCTCGATGATGGCGCGCAGGCCACGGGCGCCGGTGCCACGCTCGAGCGCCGCCTCGGCGATGGAGTCGATCGCCTCGGGGGTGAACTCGAGCTCGACGCCGTCGAGGTCGAAGAGCTTCTGGTACTGCTTGATGAGTGCGTTGCGCGGCTCGGTGAGGATCTGGACGAGCGCCTCACGGTCGAGCTTGCTGACGCTGGCGATCAGCGGCAGGCGGCCGATGAACTCCGGGATCAGGCCGAACTTCGTGAGGTCCTCGGGGCGGACCTGGGCGAGCAGGTCGTCGGACTCGCGCTCGGCGGCACCGCGGACCTCCGCGGTGAAGCCGAGGGACTTCTTGCCGACCCGCTGCTCGATGATCTGCTCGAGACCGGCGAAGGCACCACCCACGATGAACAGGATGTTGGTGGTGTCGATCTGGATGAACTCCTGGTGCGGGTGCTTGCGACCACCCTGCGGGGGCACCGACGCCGTCGTGCCCTCGAGCATCTTGAGCAGCGCCTGCTGCACGCCCTCGCCGGAGACGTCGCGCGTGATCGAGGGGTTCTCCGCCTTGCGGGCCACCTTGTCGATCTCGTCGATGTAGATGATGCCGGTCTCGGCCTTCTTGACGTCGTAGTCCGCGGCCTGGATGAGCTTGAGGAGGATGTTCTCGACGTCCTCGCCGACGTAGCCGGCCTCGGTCAGGGCGGTCGCGTCGGCGATCGCGAACGGGACGTTGAGCATGCGGGCCAGGGTCTGGGCGAGGTAGGTCTTGCCGCAGCCGGTCGGACCGATCACGAGGATGTTGGACTTCGCCACCTCGACCACGTCGTCCTTGGCCTTGCCGGTCACCGGCTGCAGGCCCGCCTGGACGCGCTTGTAGTGGTTGTAGACCGCGACGGCGAGGGACTTCTTGGCGTGCTCCTGGCCGATGACGTAGGAGTTGAGGAACTCGAAGATCTCGCGGGGCTTGGGCAGCTCCTCGAGGCTGACCTCGGAGCCCTCGGCGAGCTCCTCCTCGATGATCTCGTTGCAGAGCTCGATGCACTCATCGCAGATGTAGACGTTGGGGCCAGCGATGAGCTTCTTGACCTGCTTCTGGCTCTTGCCGCAGAAGTTGCACTTGAGCAGGTCGCCGCCGTCACCGATACGTGCCACGAGTCGTGTCCTCCAGTCTCACCGGAAGGGGGTCCCGGTATCCAACGCCTTGCACCGTGCTGCCCCCTGAGGGGCCGTACGACGGTACCCCGTGCCGGCCCCCGGCGGGGGCCGGACACGAGATGTCGTCGACCATCATTTCGCGTCGCGGGCCCGTCCTCAGGCGAGGGCGGGCGCACCCTTGCGGGACTCGATGACCGCGTCGATGAGGCCGTACTCGACGGCCTGCTCGGCGGTCAGGATCTTGTCGCGCTCGATGTCGGCGCTCACCTGGTCGATGTCCTTGCCGCTGGAGTCGGCGATCATCCGCTCGAGCAGCTCGCGCATGCGCAGGATCTCGTTGGCCTGGATCTCGATGTCGGAGGTCTGGCCGAACGTGCCCTCGGTGTAGGGCTGGTGGATCAGGATGCGGCTGTTGGGCAGCGCCATCCGCTTGCCCTTGGCCCCGGCGCCGAGCAGGATCGCCGCCGCGGAGGCCGCCTGGCCCAGGCACACGGTCTGCACGTCGGGCTTGATGAAGCGCATCGTGTCGTAGATGGCGGTCAGCGCGGTGAACGAGCCACCCGGGCTGTTGATGTAGATGCTGATGTCGGTGTCGGGGTTCATCGTCTCCAGGCACATGAGCTGGGCGATGACCGCGTTGGCGACGTCGTCGCTGATCGGGGTGCCGAGGTAGATGATGCGCTCCTCGAACAGCTTGGCGTAGGGGTCGATGCGGCGGAACCCGTAGGAGGTGCGCTCTTCCCACTGGGGGATGTAGTAGTTCATGTCCTCAGTCCTTGGTCCGGGCCGGGCGGCCCTCGTCTGCGGCCTCGCGGGCGCTGGTGATGACCTGGTCGACGAGGCCGTACTCGACGGCCTGGTCCGCGGTGAACCAGCGGTCGCGGTCGGCGTCGGCGACGACCTGCTCGACGGTCTGGCCGGTGTGCTCGGCGATCAGGTCGAGCAGCACCTTCTTGATGTGGAGGGACTGCTGGGCCTGGATCTTGATGTCCGAGGCCGAGCCGCCCATGCCCGAGGAGGGCTGGTGCATCATGATGCGCGCATGCGGGAGGGCGTACCGCTTGCCCTTGGTGCCGGCGCAGAGCAGGAACTGCCCCATGGAGGCCGCGAGGCCCATGCCCACGGTCGCCACGTCGTTGGGGATGTAGTTCATCGTGTCGTAGATCGCCATGCCGGCGTCGACCGAGCCGCCGGGGCTGTTGATGTGGAGGAAGATGTCGGCCTCCGGGTCCTCCGCGGAGAGCAGGAGGAGCTGCGCGCAGATCGCGTTGGCGTTCTGGTCGCGGACCTCGGAGCCGAGGAAGACGATGCGCTCACGGAGGAGGCGCTGGTAGATGTGGTCGTCGAGGCCATACATCCCACCGGCGCCGTTCATCTCGGGCGAGAGGGCTGGGCTGGAGTTCTGGTTCACGCTGGCGACCATAGCCGGAAGGTCGGACACATCCACGCGGTAACCCGCCTTGTTCGCCCACAGCGGAGCGACGCCCGTCGGCGACGGGGTGGCGACCGGGTCCCGTGTGGTCTACTCGGGCCCATGTTGCGGGTCACGCTGCGGGGGGCGGGCCTGCCGACCGTCACCCTCGGCACGGGTGAGCGGCTGGTCTTCGGTCGAGCCCCCCACCACGCCACGGTCGCCGACGACCCCGAGCGCGCGCTCGACGTCACGGTGCTCGAGCTGCCCCGGTGCGCGCCCCACGTCTCGCGCCTGCTCGGCGCGCTGGAGGTGGGTGAGGAGATCGCCCGCCTGCGCTGGCACGGTGCCGGGGAGACGCAGGTCGCGAGCCTCTTCGACGCCCCGGGCGGCGCGCGGCGCGTCACCCTCGTGGAGGGGATGTCCCTCCTGCTCGACGAGGGCGAGAACCACCTCGTGGTCCTGCGCGGGCGCGAGGTCGGCCCCGACACCTGGGAGGACCTCACCCTCGTGGTCGAGGTCAGCACCCCGTCCGAGCAGCGGGCGCCGCGCCCCGGCCCCGCGCCCGACGGCCTCGCCCGCGACGAGGGCGCGACCGCCCCGTCGCCGGGCCTCGTGCCCCGCACCCGGGAGTGGTACGTCGCGCTGGCGCTCGCCGAGCCCTGGCTGGTCGGCACCGACGACTACCCCCGCCCGCCCACCAACCGGGAGGTCTACGAGCGCGTGCTGCGCTGGCACGGCTACGCCTGGAACCTCGAGCGATCGCAACGGGTCGACGACGCGATCAAGGCCATCTCCGCACTCGCGTTCAGCAGCCGCGACGACCCGTTCCGCGCGCCCGCCGGCCGGGCCAGCAACGTCCGGTTCGCCGTCGGCCGGCGCACCGCCGAGGTCCGGCTCGTGACCGCCGACGACCTGGCGGAGGTCGAGCGCACCGCCCGCGCCCGCCGGGGACCCGACCCGAGCGCCTGATCCGGAACGTTCCGCCCCCTTGTTTGGCGCCGTGGCGCGCGGGGCAACCGGTCTGTGAGGATGACGACGCCGGGGGACGAGGGGGGATCGATGCGGGCAGCCAGAGGGGCGCCGGGGCGTACGCCGCGCGCGTCGCGCCTGCGGCGCATCGTCTCGCGGCGCCAGTCGCGTGGCGCCGCGGAGCTGTCCGTGGTCCTGGTCGTGGTCTCGCTCGTGGCGGGCGTGCTCTTCGGCAACGGGCTCAGCCGCACGGCGGTCGAGCTGGTCGACGGGCTGACGTGGCTCGCCGACGACCCCAGCGGCGAGGTGATCCAGGTCAACCCGGCCCTCGGCCGCGCCGAGGTGCGGCGCTCGGTCGCCGCTCCCGGCAACGACCTGAGCCTGGCGCAGTACGACGGCTTCCTCTACGTCGTCGACAACACCGACGGCGTCCTGTCGGTCATCGACGTCAGCACGCTCGACCAGGCGGGCCGCCGGGGCGTGCCCGGCGGGGGCGCGGCCGAGACGCTGACCGACGGCACGACCGTCTTCCTCGTCGACCGGACCGAGCACACCGTCGCCGCGATCGACCCCATCACCGCCGACGAGATCGGCCGGGTCTGGGTGGAGCGGCGCGGCCTGGCCGACGTCGCCGTCGACGGCCAGGGCACGCTGTGGTCCCTCGACCGCACGGGGCGCCTCGCCGCGCTGCGCTGGTCGAGCACCGCCTCGGAGTTCGTCGAGCAGGACTCCCACCGCGTCGACACCCGCGGCGACGCCGTCGTCGTGGCGCACGACGTCGGCGTGACCGTGGCGGGCAGCGACCCCGGTGTCGTCCAGCAGGTCGGCACCAGCAGGGACGTACGCACCACGACGGACGCGCTCGACGGCGAGCTGCTGGCCCCGCTGCGTACGCCCGAGCAGCTCACCGCACTGGCCTCCCCCGCCACCTCGACCGTCGCCGTCCTGGCCGAGGGGCGGCTGGCCGAGGTCGCGGTCGCTGCGTCCGGGTGCGCGTCGCCCGGACGGCCCGAGGTCTTCGCCGGCAGGGTCTACGTGCCGTGCGCCGGCGCCGCGCAGGTGCTGCAGCTCGACGCCCGCGGGCAGCTCGCCGGCCCTGCGATCCGCACCCCGCGCGGCGAGGACCCCGAGCTGGTCCTCGACGGCGACACCCTGCTGATCAACGTCCCCGGCGCCCGCACCGGCGTGGCGGTCGACGAGGACGGTTCCACCCGCGAGTTCTCCCGGGTCGGCGACGAGGACGCGGTGAGCGACCCGCAGGAGCTCCGGCTGCCCGAGACCGAGACGGACACCGAGGACTCCGACGACCGCGAGCCGGACCCCACCAGCACCCCGGACGCCGAGGACGGTGACAGGGGACGCGACGGCGACCGCGACGGTGGCCGTGACGGCCAACCGCCCCGATCCACCGACACCCCGACGGCGACACCCACGGCGACCCCGACCCAGACCCCGACGCAGACACCCACCCAGACACCCACCCAGACACCCACCCAGTCCCCCGGCGTCCTGTCGGCCCCGACCGACGTGCGCGCGACCGTCCTGGGCAGCGAGCTCGTCCAGGTCGACTGGTCCTACTCCGGCCCGGCGCCCGAGTCGTTCACGGTGGCCCCCGTGGGCGGCGCCGCCGTGGCCACCGTCGGCGGCTCGGAACGGCGAGCACTCGTGGCGGTCACCCCGGGCGAGAGCACCTCGTTCGTGGTGACGGCCGTGCTGGGCGGGCGCACCGCCACGTCGGCCGCGTCGAACACCGTCACCACCCAGCCCGACCCCGTCCTCGGCACGCCCGCCTCGGTCCAGGCCTCGGTCGTCTCCAGCACCCAGGTGCAGGTGGGCTGGTCCTACACCGGCGACGTGCCCGACGAGTTCGTCGTCACGACCACCGGCGGCAGCGAGGTCGGCCGGGTCGGCGGCGCGCAGCGTCAGGCGGTGCTGACCGTCGCGGCGGGCGAGCAGGTCGCCTTCCGGGTCACCGCCCGCCTCGGGGGCGAGTCGGCCACGTCCGGCGCGTCCAACACCGTGACGCCCGCCGAGGCACCGGGCCAGGCACCGGGCCTGTCCGTCGCAGGCGTCTACGCCGGGACCTGGCAGGCCCCCACCTACACCGTCACCGCCACCTGGGGCGCCGCGCCCGCCAACGGGTCCGCGATCACCGGCTACCGCGTGACCATCTCGACCGGCACCCGCTCCGAGACGGTCACCCTGGGGCCGGGCGTACGCTCCCACACCCTGGCGAGCTCCTGCGACCGCACGGCCGACGCGTCCTGCTCCCCCGGCGGCAACGGGACCGCGACGGTCACCGCGATCAACGGCGTCGGCACCGGCTCGCCGTCCTCCGGCGGGGCCTCCGACTCCGGGAGCATCCCCGTCGAGCCGCTCCCCGGTGGCGGCCGGCAGCACGTCACCAACCAGTCGGGCGGCCGGCTCTCCATGGAGGGCATGGGCTCCTCGACCCTCCAGCTGTCGCCGGCGGGTGACTGGGCGGGCTTCGGCGGGACGTGCTCGGTCGACGACGGGTCCGGATGGGCACCCATCGCCTGCAACGCCGCCACGTGGGAGGTCCAGCACAACGGCAGCTACATCTGGGAGCCCAACTCCGGGACCCGCTCGCACTCGGTGCAGTTCCGCGCCACCAACTCGTCGGGGAGCGTGCTCAGCGCGACCTACACCTGGCAGACCACCCAGCCGACGCTGTGCGAGGGCTGCCAGATCCCCTGACCGGACGACCCGCCCACCACCCCACCCCTGGAGCCACCACCCGTGACCACCCTCGCCACCAGCACCGCCACCACCGAGCAGGAGGTCGCGGAGCTGCGCCGGGTCCACCAGCGCCTCGGCGACGCCGTCGAGGTGGCGGTCCGCGGCAAGCGCGGTGTCGTCGACCTGGTGCTGACCTCGGTCCTCGCCCGGGGCCACGTGCTGGTCGAGGACCTCCCCGGCACCGGCAAGACCACGATGGCCAGGTCCCTGGCCAAGGCGCTGGGCGGGAAGATGCACCGCGTGCAGTTCACCCCCGACCTGCTGCCCAGCGACGTGACCGGCACCAGCGTCTTCGACCCGCGCGACGGGCAGGTGCGGTTCCGCCCCGGCCCGGTCTTCGCGCACGTCGTGCTGGCCGACGAGATCAACCGCGCCGCCGCCAAGACCCAGTCGGCGCTGCTGGAGGTGATGGAGGAGCACACCGTCAGCGTGGACGGCACCGCGCACCGCGTGCCCGAGCCGTTCACGGTCGTCGCGACCCAGAACCCCGTCGACCTCGACGGCACCTACCGGCTGCCCGAGGCCCAGCTCGACCGCTTCATGGTGCGCGTCAGCCTCGGCTTCCCCGACCGCGAGCACGAGCTCGACGTCCTGCGTCCCGGCAGCACCGCCGGCAGCATCGACGACGTGCCGACCGTGAGCGACCCCGCCGAGATCGCCCGGCTGGCCGCGATCGTCGAACGCCTCCACGTCGCCGACCCGATCCTGGCCTACGTCCGCGAGGTCGGCGTCGCCATCCGCGAGGACCGGCGGGTGCGGCTCGGCGCGAGCACCCGCGGCCTGCGCGCGCTCGTCCGTGCGGTCCAGGCGTACGCCGCCTCGTGCGGTCGCCACTACGTGATCCCCGACGACGTGCGCCGCCTCGCCGAGCCGGTCCTGGCCCACCGCACCGTGCTCACCCGCGAGGCACTGCTGGAGGGGCACGCCGGGGCCGCGGTCGTGCGACAGGCGCTGGAGGACGTCGCACCTCCCCAGCCGGACCGCCCGTGACGCCCTGGCGCGCCACGACGACCCGCGGGCGCTGGGTGCTGGTCACGGGTCTCGCCCTCGCGGCGGCCGGGGTGCTGCTGCGCTACCCCGTCGTGGCGGCCCTGGGCGCGGTCCTGGCGACGCTGGTCGTCGTCGAGGTCGCGCTGGTGCTGCGGCGTCCGCCCGTCCGGGTGCAACGCACCGTCGAGCCGTTGGTGGTCGTGCGGCAGGAGTCCTGCACCGGCCGGCTCCGGCTCGCCGGCGGCCGGGGCGGCCTGGTGCGCACCCTCGCCCGCGAGAGCATCGACGGCCGGCTCGGGGAGCCGTTCGAGCTCGACCCGCAGGGCGCCGAGACCACCTACGTGATCCCCACCACCCGGCGCGGCCTCGTGGACGTCGGTCCGCTGCGGCTCGAGCGCGCGTCGCTGTGCGGGCTGTCGGCGAGCGCGACCGACGCGGGCGAGGTCGTACGCCTGCGGGTCCTCCCCCGGCGCGTCCCGCTGACCGCCCTCCCCACCGGGCACCGCAGGGCCGCGGTCGGCGGCGGGGAGAGCATGGAGCTGGGCGGGACCGACCTGGTCGGCCTCCACGAGTACGCCGTCGGTGACGACCTGCGCCGGCTCCACTGGGCCACCAGCGCCCGCACCGGCACCCTGATGGTCCGCGAGGACGCCGACCCGGCGCAGCCGCACGTCCACGTGCTGCTCGACGACCGCAGCGAGTCCTACGCCGCTGCGGACGACTTCGAGGAGGCCGTCGAGGTGGCGGCCGCGCTCTGCCGGGTCGCCGTCGAGGCGGGCGACCCGCTGCGCTTCCGCACCACCAGCGGTCGCCACGACGTCACGGTGCCCGGCTCGACGACGCGCCAGCCCCTCCGCGAGGCGCACGAGCTGGAGTGGCTCCTCGCCGAGATCGACGCCGGCCCCGACCGCACCCCGGTCGCGGCCCACCACCGCGGGCTCGACGTCGCCGTCGCGGTCACCGGCGCGCGGGCCGACCACCGCGGGCTCGCGCTCGACGTGGGTGGCGCGCTCGACGCGACGGTGTGCGTGGTCGACCCGGACCCGGCGGCCGGTCCGGGCGTCCTCGGCGCCGCCACCGTGCTGCGCGGTGCCGGGTCGGACGCGCTGGCCCGGCTGTGGGACGGGCGGCACCGGTGAGCACCACCGCCCCGGCTCCCCCGCGCCGCGCCCCCGCCCCGCCGTCGACGCCGGTGGATGCGCGGCAGGACCCGGCTCCCGGGCGTACGTCCGTCGCCCGGACGGCAGCCTGGGCCGCCGCGCTCCTGGTGCTGGGCAGCCTGTCCCTCGCCACGGCGTGGAGCGGGGCCGTCCCCGTGCTGGCGCTCGCCGCGGCCGCCGTCCTGCCGCTGGCGGTGTGCCGGGCAGTCCTGCGGCTGGGCGTGTCCGCCTGGGCGACCTCCGCCGCCCTCGCCTCGTTGCTCGTGCTGGCCGCCTACGTCCTCGCCGCCGACGCGCGGACGTCGTTCTCCGAGACCGTCGCCGACGCCGTTCCTCGACTGCTGACCACGGCGCGTCCGCTGCCGGTCGCGGCGGACGTGCTGGTCGGACCGCTCCTGCTCACCGCCCTCGTCTCGCTCCTCGTGGCGCTCCGGCTGGAGGCCCGCGGGCGGGTCGCCCCCGTCGTCGGGGCGCTGGCGCTCTACGTCGCTGGCGCGCTGCTGACCACCGGGGAGGGCGACCCCCACGGCCTGCTCGCGGGCGGCACCGTGGCCGGCGCGCTCGTGGGATGGGTCGTGCTCGACGAGCAGCGGCACCGCACGGGCCGGCGGGTGCTCCTCGCCCTCCTCGTCGCCGCGGTGGCGACCGCGGTGCTGGTGGTGTCGACCGCGGTGCGCTGGGACCAGCCCTTCGAGCCGCGCTCGCTCGTCGACCCGCCCACGACCGACGTCGTCGCCAGCAACCCGCTCGCCCAGCTCGGCGCCTGGGCGGCAGACCCCGACCGCGAGCTGCTCGAGGTGACCGGCCCCGTCGTGCCGCTGCGGCTGGTCACGCTCGACACCTACGACGGCGCGCAGTGGAGCACGCGCACCCGCTTCGAGCCGGTCACCGAGGACCTGGCGGGCCGCACCGCGGCAGGCGGTGCCGACGGTCCGCTGCTCGGTGGCAGCACGCGCACCCGGACCGCCGAGGTCGAGGTCCTCGACCTGCCCGGCCGGTGGCTGCCGAGCCCGGGGTGGCCGACGGCGGTCAGCCTGCGCGACGCGCTCGTCGAGCCAGTGTCGGGCAACCTCTACCTCCCCGTCGAGCCGGGCACGGACGGTCCCGGCAGCGGACCGGGCGCCACCAGCGGCGTGTCCTACACGGTGACCGCGGTGGCCGACGAGCCCGACACCTCCCGGCTCAGCAGCGCCTCCGTCCCGTACGGCGACGCGATGGAGCCCTACCTCGCCCTGCCGCCGCTGCGGCAGCCGCTGCGCGACCTGGCGGACCGGGTCGTCGAGGGAGCGGTGACGCCCTACGACCGGGCCGTGGCGATCGAGCGGGCGATCCACGAGCGCGGCCGCCTGTCGGCGACGGCGGTCTCGGGGTCGCAGCTGTGGCGCATCACGACGTTCCTGCTCGCCGAGCCGGGCGCCCCCGGGGCCCGGGTCGGCACCGCCGAGCAGTTCGCGACGTCCTTCGCCGTCCTGGCGCGTCACGCCGGCCTGCCGACCCGGGTCGTCGTCGGCTTCGAGCCCGACCCCGAGCGCAGCCCCGAGCGCAGCCCCGAGCGCCGCGGTGACACCGGGTGGACCGTGACCGCGGGCGATGCGTCGGCGTGGGCCGAGGTCTACTTCCAGGACCTCGGCTGGGTGGCCTTCTCCCCGACCGACGCGCGGCGCGCGCCGGAGACCGAGGAGACCGTCGAGCGCGGTGACGAGGGCGACGGGCCGGGCCTCGGCCCGGAGGACGGGACGACCGGCACCGACGGGGCGGAGGACGACGCCCCAGCGGCCACGCCCGTCGACCGGGCGGGGGTGTCGCCGGGCGCTGTGGCAGCAGCGGCCGGGGTCGCACTGCTGCTGGTGCTCGCCGTGCTGCTGCTGGCCCGCGCGGTCCGGTCCGCGCGCCATCGCCGGCGAGGACCGGCCGGCGCGTGGGCGGAGGGTCGCGACGCGCTCCGTCTCGCCGGCGTACGCGCGCCCGCCCACCTCACCGCCGACCAGGTGGCGGCGCTGGCCACCGACCGGATCGGCGCCGGGGCCGCGCACGACCTCGCCGCCGCGACCCAGCGCTCCGCGTTCGGCCCGCCCGGCACGAGCGCCGCGGACCCCGGCACCGCGCTGCGGGAGGTACGCCGCGCCTCCCGCGCCGCGGTGCCCCTGTGGCGCCGCTGGTGGTGGCCGTTCGACCCCTCGGTGTTCCTCAGGTGAGGGTGACGCACCGCTGGCGGCTCTGGCCGTAGGCCCCGTCGGGCATGACCGCCACCATCACGAAGCAGGTGTAGCCCGGGGGTTGCGACAGGGTGAACGTCGCGGTGGTGGCCCCCCGCGGGAAGCCCTGCACCGGACCCTGGCGGGGGCTCGTCTGGACGATGTGGAACGACGCGGCTCCGTCGCTCGGGTCGGTCCACTCCACGGTGACCTCGCCCGCGCGCTGGCGCAGGTCGACCATCCGGAAGTCGAGAGCGGGGTCGGGGACGTCGGGCTGCGCGCCACCCGCCTCGACCAGGTCCTCGGGGGCGACCTGCGTGGGCTCCGCGGGCGGGTCCTCGCGCAGGAGCGCGCCCGCGAGCCCGAGCGCGGCCCCAGCCACGAGCGCCGCCGCGCCGAGCAGCACCACGGCGCGACCGCGCCGGCGTGGTGCGCGAGCCGGGTCGCCGTCGGACGCCCCGGACGCCCCGTCGCGGCCCGGTCGCAGGTGGGTGTGCTCGTGGGCGGGATCGTCGGACGCGGCGCTCATCGCCGGCGCGGGGGTGGGTGCCGCCACCGGGGTGGGCGGCTCGACGGGGCCCGGTCCGGCCGACGGGGCGTCGGCCGACCCGCGTCGGCGCGTCTCCTCGCGCGGCGCCGCTGCAGGGGCCGGCGGGGCCTGGGCGGCGTCGGAGCGCCTCGGCTCCCACGCGCCGTGGCGCAGCCGTGACAGCGCGTCGTGGACCTCCTGGACCGACGACCAGCGCTCGGACACGTCCTTGGCGAGGCACCGCGAGATCACCGCGCCCAGCTCGCCGGGGTCGCGGGAGAACGGTCGCGGCGGCTCCGTGCGGGCCCGTCGGAGGTAGGCGAGCGCGGAGTCGTCGTCCGGGTCGTCGCTGGAGAAGGGCGTACGGCACTCGAGGAGCGTGTAGAGCGTGGAGCCCAGCGACCAGATGTCGTCGGCCTGGGTCGGCGGGTACCCGTCGAGGATCTGCGGTGAGGCGTGGCGGTAGGTGAACGCCTCCACCGACGAGGTGTAGTCGGCGTCCACCAGTCGCGCGATGCCGAAGTCGGCCAGCACCCACGAGGTCGGCAGCACGAGGACGTTCTGCGGCTTGACGTCGCGGTGCAGGAACCCCTGCGCGTGCGCGAAGGCGAGCGCGTCCGACAGCACGAGCCCGATGCGTACGACCTCCTCGGCGGGGAACGGGCCCCGCTCGCGCAGCTGGTCGTTGAGCGTGCCGCCGTCGTAGTACTCCATGACGATCGCCGGACGCCCGGAGGACGTCGTCCCGGTGGCGAGCACCGTCACGATGTTGGGGTGCTGACGGCCGAGGCCGACGGTGATCTCGATCTCGCGCGCGAAGCGTGCCGCGCTCTCGACGTCGTCGACGAGGAGCACCTTGACGGCGACGTCGCGGCCCAGCCGCGGCTCGCGGGCGCGGTAGACCACGGACTCCCCGCCGCGGCCGACCACGACCAGGTCCTCGTAGCCGTCGAGCAGCTCCGTCGGGCGGGCGCCGGGGTCGGGCGGGCGCCAGGGATCGTGGCTGCTCGCCCCGTCGACCATCCCCCGTGTCCCCCTGCTCGCGGTGCCCGGCCTCCGTCGACCGGCCCCGGTGATCGTACCCACTGGCCGCCCGCGGCGGGGGCGTCACGATCCGAGCGCGACCTCCTCGAGGACCTCGCGGAAGACCCGCCACCGCTCCGGCCCCACCTGCGCGGCCCAGGCGTCGTCGCACGCCCGCAGCACCGCGGACGAGCGGACGAGGGCCTCCCGGCCCCGGTCGGTGATGCGGACGACGCGGGCGCGGGCGTCGTGGTGGGCGACCGTCACCTCGACCATCCCGAGGGCGTCGAGCTGGCGGACGAACTGCCCGCATCCCTGCGTCGTCATCTCGGCGCACTCCGCGAGCTCGGTGATGGTGAGGCCCTCGTCGGGCAGCCACTCCAGGACCCGCAGCTGGGAGGGGCGGAGGTCCGGCGCGTCCTCGGCGAGCTGCGCCCGCAGCCGGGCGAACACCATCCCCATCAGCATCGGCAGGTGCGGCTCCACGGCGGGGAGCCTCTTGACGCCAGTCATGAAAGCAACTTACCTTTCATGACCATGAAAGCAACTTTCACGCCCTCGCCGGGGGTCGCGCGGCGTGAGGTGCTGCAGGACGACGACGTCAGCGACGACCGTCTCGCCGCGATGGTCGCGCACCTCTGGGGGGTCGACTCCGTACGCCTGCTGGAGTCCGCCGCCGAGCCGGTCGCCTACGACGTGCCCTCGATCCTCACCGGTGCGCGGACCTGGGTGCGCGGTCACGCCGACGCCGGCGACGGGCCGCGCCCCTTCGCGATCTTCGTCAAGCGCGTCCACAGCTGGCGGCACTCCCCCGCCTTCCAGTTCGTGCCGCCGGACTTCAGGGAGTGGGCGGCCGCCTCCGTGCCGTGGCGGGCGGAGCCCCTCGTGTACGCCTCCGACCTCGCCGACCGCCTGCCGGACGGGCTGACGATGCCGCGCGGCCTGCACGTCGAGGTGCGTGACGACGACACCGCCGTGGTGTGGATCGAGGCCGTCGAGGCCGCACCGGCGGCGTGGTCTGTCGAGGACAGCGTGCGAGCCGCCCGGCTCCTCGGCCGGCTCTCCGCCAGTCCCACAGTCGCTCCGCTCGCCGCGATCGACCCGCAGCCGTGGCACGTCGACTCGTTCGTGCGCGGACGGCTGGCCTTCACCGTGCTGCCCGGCCTCCACGGCGAGGCGACCTGGCGGCACCCGGCGGTGGCCGAGCACTTCGGCGGCCTGCGCGACGGACTGGCCGCAGCGGCCCGCGACCTCGACGCCCTCGCGCAGGAGTTCGTGTCCGCGCGACACCTCGCCTCGCACGGGGACGCGTGCCCCAACAACCTGCTGCGCCGCGGGGACGACCCGTCGTTCACGATGATCGACTTCGGCTTCTGGCGTCCGCAACCGGCGGGCTTCGACCTCTCGCAGCTGCTCGTCGGCGACATCCAGATCGGGCGCCAGGGCGTCGCGGACCTGCCCGGGCGGGCCGCGGCCTGCATCGAGGCGTACGCCGCGGGACTCGCCGACGAGGGTCTCGAGGTCCCCCTCGCCGAGGTGCGCCGCAACCACGCGGTCAGCCTGATGCTGTTCAACGGGCTGCCCAGCCTGCCGCTGGAGATGCTCGCCGAGGAGACGGCGCTCGCGGCTGCGGGCGGCGTCACCGACGAGTTCCGGGCCGCCCTCGACCACTGGGCGCGGCAGCGCGCCGGGATCGCGGCGTACGCGCTGGACGTGCTCGCCGACACCGCGGCCTGACCCGGCCTGACCCGGTCTGACCCGGCCCGACCCGGCCGGTCGCGGCGCGCGCCGGGCCGACGGCGGATGCCGCCGACGGCCCGGGCGCCGCTGTCTCGGTCCCACGACCGAATCGGCTCCGACGCCCCCGCGCCGGGCCGCACCCCATGATCGTTCTCCCTGTCCGGGACGACCAGATGCTCCCAGCCGGGCGCGGGCGGTGTCAGTGGTGGTGGCACGAGGACTGGACCGCTCGTCGGCAGGTGGTCGCGGAGACGCAGACCGGCGCCCACCCGTGGGGTGGACGCCGGTCGTGTGCTGTCGTGCGAGCGGGGCTCAGGCCTTGTCGGCGTCGCCCTCGGCCTCGGCGCCCTCGGCGTCCTCGGCGGACTCCTCGGTGTCGGCCTCGTCCGCAGCCGCCTCCGGCTCACCGATGGTGCCGTCGGGGCGGAGGTTCTTCAGCTCGACCACGTTGCCCGAGGCGTCCTTGACGGTCGCGGCCTCGACGATGGTCGCGAGGGCCTTGCCGCGCAGGATCTCCTGCACGAGCTCGGGGATGTGGTTGTGCTCGAACATGTGGTTCGCGAACTCCTGCGGGTCCTGCCCGGACTGCTGGGCACGGCGCACGAGGTGCTCGGAGAGCTCGGCCTGCTCGATGCCGAACTCCTCCTTCTTCGCGATCTTGTCGAGGATGAACTGCGCGGCGACGGCGTCGCGGACCCGGCGCTCGAGGTCGGCCTCGAACTCCTCCTGGGTCTGGCCCTCGTCCTCGAGGTACTTCTCCATGCTGATGCCGGCGAAGCCGAGCTGCTGCTCGACGTTCTGGCGGCGCGCGTTGAGCTCGTCGGTCACCATGACCTCGGGCAGCGGGATCGAGACCTTCTCCAGCAGGGCCTCGAGGACCGCGTCGCGGGCAGCGGCGGCCTGCTCGAGGCGCTTGCCGCGGCCCAGGCGCTCACGCACGTCGGCGGTGAGCTCGTCGGCGGTGTCGAACTCGGAGGCGAGCTGGGCGAACTCGTCGTCGTAGTCGGGCAGCTGCTGCTCCTGCACGGCGGTCACCGTGACGGTCACCTGGACCGGCTCGCCGACCAGGTCGCCACCGACGAGCTCGGAGTCGAAGGACGCCTCCTCGCCGGCGGACAGGCCGACCAGCGCCTCGTCGAGACCGTCGATCATGCCGCCGCGGCCGACCTTGTAGGACATGCCGGTGACCTCGCCGCCCTCGACGGCCTCGCCGTCCTTGGCCGCGACCAGGTCGATGGTCACGAAGTCGCCGTCGGCGGCCGCGCGCTCGACCGGGACGAGGGTGCCGAAGCGCTCACGCAGCGCCTCGACCTGCTCGTCGACGTCGGCGTCGGTGATCTCGATGTCCTCGACGCTGGCCTCGAGGCCGTCGTAGGAGGGGAGCTCGAAGTCGGGCTTCACGTCGACCTCGGCGGTGAACTCGAGCACGTCGTTGTCCTCGAGCTTCGTCACCTCGATCTCCGGCTGGGCCAGCGGCTCGAGGTCGTGCTCCTGGAGCGCGGCCATGTACTGCTGGGGGACGACGGCGTTGATCGCCTCGTCGAGGACCGGACCGCGGCCGACCTGTCGGTCGATGACCGCCGGCGGCACCTTGCCCCGTCGGAAGCCCGGGACGTTGATCTGCTTCGCGATCTTCTGGTACGCCGCGTCGAGGCTCGGCTTGAGCTCCTCGAAGGGCACCTCGACGGTCAGCTTGGCCCGGGTCGGGCTCAAGGTCTCGACGGCGCTCTTCACAAATGTCTCCTGATGCATGTGGTTACGAGTAGGTGCTGCGTCATGGGTGTACGTCGCGGGACACGTCGCAGGGGAAGGGAGGCGTCCGCAAACCTCGTCAGTCTATCGACGGTGTGGGCGCAGGCCGAATCACGCCCACACCGTCGACGGGGAACCCCGCGACGCCCAGCCCCCCGTCAGTCCACGGTGTCGAACGCCGCCCGCAGCCGGGGCACCCGGCGCAGCATCAGCTGGTCGAGGAGCAGCACCGCCAGGAGCGTGATCCCGAACAGCGGGAGGACGATCCCGAGCACGACCAGCGCGGCCGCGAGCCACCACGTGGCCCGCACGGGCATCCGCCCCCGCGGGGCGCCGACCGACCCCGAGCGCGCTGGACGGCGGCGCCACCACATCAGCGGCCCGGTGACGCACATGAAGAGCACGGCGAGGCAGAACAGCAGCGCTCCCCAGAAGCTGACCAGGCCGAGGCTGCGCCCCTCGTGCAGACCGATGCCCTGCGAGACCGCCTTGGCGACGAGGGGGTAGTCGTCGAAGCCGTAGTCGGAGCGCACCTCGCCGGAGAAGCGGTCGACGTGGACCGTGCGCTCGCGGCTCGGGTCGTCGAACGCGTCGCCGATCACGGAGAAGACCCCGTCCTCCCCGCTCGGCAGCACGACCGTCATCGGGTGCGTGAGGCCCTCCCGCTCGGCGACGTAGACGGCGGTGTCGACGTTCGCGACCGAGCCCCGGTCGCCGTCGGGGTCCGACGAGGGCACCTCGGTCGCACCCTGCGCCCACGGCACCTCCCGCACCGCGTGGCTGTGCGGCAGCGACTCGTCGAGCCGGGAGCCCGGCTCGGACTGCGCCCCGTGGTCCAGGCTCCACAGCGAGGTCCCGGCCGCGGTGGCGAGCTCCTGCACCTTGGCGCCCCAGAAGCCGGTCCACGGCAGGCCGGTCACGACCATGGCGAGCAGCCCGACGCCGGCGACCGACCCGACGAGGGCGTGACGGCTGCGCAACCGCGAGCCCGGCGCCCCCTTGGCCCGCCGCCGCTGGCGGGCCCTCCGGCCCGCGAAGAACAGGTAGTAGCCGGTCAGCGACATCACGATCGCCCAGCAGACGGCGACCTCGATGAGCCGGTCGCCGAAGAGGCCGGCCATCAGGTCGGCGTGCAGCCGGATGGCGTACCCCGAGAGCGTGGTGTCGGGGTCCAGCGCGCCGAGCACTTCGCCGCGCCACGGGTCGACGAAGACGTCGACGGTGGCGCCGTCCTCGGTCACGGCGAACGCGGTCGTGTCGTCGGGGTCGCGGCCCTCGCGGACCAGCCCGACCTCGGCGTCGGGGTAGGCCTCCTCGACCAGCGCGAGCTGGTCGGAGAGGACGTACGGCAGCTCTTGCCCGGCGGGCGCCTCGGCGCGCATGAGGTCGGCGTGCAGCATCGGTTCGAGCTGGAACCGCAACAGGTAGATGAGGCCCGTGACGGCCAGGACGGCGAAGATCGGCACGACCACGAAGGAGGCGTAGAAGTGCCAGCGCCAGAAGGCGCGGAAGAGGCCGGACGGTGTGGAGCGCGGACGCGGGACGGGCGTCCGGGCGCGCTGGAGGGTGGTCATGGTGGTGCTCCTCGCACGAGATGACGGTCCGCGCCGGACCGACGGGGGTCGGCCGGTGCGGCGGTGGCAGCGCTCACCCGAGGGGCCCGGTCGTGTGCGGCCGGCCGGACAGGCTCAGTGAGGGAGGAGCGCGAGCGGTGGACCCCGTCGCACCGGGCCGCGCGACCACACGGGGAGCAGCGGGAGGGGGTCGACGCGGACGGCGCCGACGCGGGTGCGGCGCGGGAGGGACAGGAGCACCACGGGGTGCAGGCCGAGGGCGCGCACAGCGCGCGCCAGCACCGTGCGTGCGGTGCAGCGGGCGAGGCGTACGAGCGTCCACAGCGCGCGCTCGCCCACCGCGAGCCACAGCCCGACCACCACCGCGGCGGCGACGTGCGCGGCCGCCATGGTGGGGTGCGCGAGCACGTCCTCGAGCCCGTGGGCGAGCCACGCGGGCACCGGCGCACCGGACCCCGTCCCCTGCCCGGGGTGGACCATGCCGCCGTGCGGGCCGTGGGCCATCGCGGGTGCGGCCGTGTGGCCCGCGACCGCGGACAGCGCGCCGTGCACGGCGACCTGCCCGCCGACGGTGAGCGCGACCAGGCGCGGCGCGGACGCCTCCCGGCCGAGGACGGCGGCGCACCCGGCGGCGACGACGGCGTACAGCGTCAGCGTGGTGGCCGTGCCCGGCATGACGCCGCCTGCGGAGGCGTGCGCGAAGGACCCGACCGCGACCACGACCGCAGCCAGCAGCGCCGCACGCAGGCAGCGCACGAGCGGCGTGGCTCGGAGGTCCATGTCGGGGCGACAGGACTCGAACCTGCGATCTCCTGCTCCCAAAGCAGGCGCGCTAGCCACTACGCTACGCCCCGCCAGACGGTCCCCCGGACCTCCGCGAGGAGGTGCGCGAGCCTGCCTGGAGCGGATGACGGGAATCGAACC
Source organism: Nocardioides cavernae (assembly GCF_013410035.1). Lineage (GTDB taxonomy): Bacteria > Actinomycetota > Actinomycetes > Propionibacteriales > Nocardioidaceae > Nocardioides > Nocardioides cavernae_A. The sequence goes on from NZ_JACCBW010000001.1 coordinate 272,010, forward strand.
CGCGTAGCCAGTTTGGAAGACTGGGGCTCTACCATTGAGCTACATCCGCGTGCGCCCGCGACGCGAGGCCGCCGGTGCGGGTGTCATGGTGCCACACGAGCACCGCCGTCGCGCACACCGGATCAGCGCCGGTGGACGAGCAGCAGCGCCCGGTCGTCGTTGCGGGAGCCGAGGGCCTCGACCAGCCGGGTGGCGCCGCCCTCGAACTGGCCGCGCAGGAGCCGCTCCGCCTGGCCGAGCATCCGGTCGATGCCGAGGCTGATGTCGCGCGTGCGGGTCTCCACCATCCCGTCGGTGTAGAGCAGCAGCGCGTCGCCGGGGCGCATCTCCCCCGACGTCGCCGGGAACTCGGGGTCCTCGAGGATGCCGAGGATCGGCCCCTCCGACTCGAGCACCTCCCAGCGGCCCGATCCGGCGTGGCGGAGCGCGGCCGGGGGGTGCCCCGCGCTGCGGATGTCGTAGCGACCGGTCCGCAGGTCGAGCGAGAGGTGGATGGCGGTCGCGAACCCCTCGTCCCACTCCTGGTGGAGCAGGAAGCGGTTGGCGCCGGCGAGGAACTCGCTGGGCGGCAGGGCGCTCAGCAGGCCACCGATCGCCCCGCAGAGCAGCAGCGCCCGGGTGCCCGCGCCCTCCCCCTTGCCGGAGACGTCCACGACCGCGACCTCGAGCCGGCCGTCGACGCGCGAGGCGACAACGAAGTCACCGGCGAACGGCGTGCCGCCGGCCGAGCGCAGCTCGCTCGCGGCGTACCAGCCGTCGGGCAGGTCGGGGATGCCGCCCTGGCTCAGGATCCGGTCGCGCAGGTCGACGAACATCGTCTCGCCGCGGATCCCGGCCACCCCGAGCCGGTTGCGACGGAACGACGACATCAGGACCAGGAAGCCCAGGCCGAAGATGATGATGACGGTCATCACGATGCGCGGGCTGATCTCGCGCTGGCTCGGCACCACCACGGCCAGCACCAGCAGGTCGAAGACGACGAACCACGGCAGCTGGCGCGGTCCGAGGACCAGGCTGGAGACCACGAGCGGCACGAGCAGCGTCACCAGCGGGATGTCCTCGCTGAGCCGCCAGATCCCGACGCCGATGAGCACGGTCGTCACCACGAGCAGGAGCAGCGGGCCCGACCCGCGGGGCACGACACGGTTGAACGCGGACTCCAGCCGCTCCCCAGCGGCCACGCGCATGTCACGGGGAGAACTCATCGACCGAGCTCCCTCCCTAGGCCCCGGTGTGCTTGCTGGCAGATCGTACGGCGCGCGAGCGGAACTTCGGCTGGCATCGGGGGCACCAGAACGTGTTGCGTCCGGCAAGTTCCCCGGTCTTGATGATCGAGCCGCACACCAGGCACGGCAGGGAGGTGCGTCGGTAGACGTAGACCTCGCCCCCGTGGTCGTCGCGGCGCGGTGCCCGACCCATCGCCTCGGGCGTGTGCTCGGGGCGCACCGTGTCGATCCGGCCGGTGCACACCCCCTCGGCCATGAGCACCACGAGGTCGTCCCACATCGCTCGCCACTGCCCGACCCGCAGCGTGCTGCCGGGCCGCAGCGGGTGGATGCGGTGCCGGAAGAGGACCTCCGCGCGGTAGACGTTGCCGACGCCGGCGAGCACGGCCTGGTCCATCAGCAGGTCGCCGATCGGCCGCGGGCTCCGCGAGATCCGGCGCCAGGCGAGGTCGGGGTCGGCGTCGGCGCGCAACGGGTCCGGTCCGAGCCGGGCGAGCACCTGGGCGCGCTTCGTCGGGCCGACGAGGTCGCACAGGATCGCCCCGCGCAGGTCGGCGTACGCCGTACCGCGCGGGTCGGCCGGCTCGGGGACGGTGACCAGCCGGAGCCGTACGGCACCCACCGGCCCGGGGACCTCGTCGACCTCCGCGTGGACGTCGAGCTGACCGATCAGGCCGAGGTGGACGTGGACGAACCGCTCGCCCTCGAGCTCGACGAAGAGGTGCTTGCCCGCGGACTCCGCGCCGAGCAGGCGCGTGCCGTCGAGCTGCTCCGCGTCGGCGGCGAAACGACCCTGGGGCGAGCTCACCCGGACCCGTCGCCCGGCGAACGCGGCGGTCAGGTCGTCGGCCAGCTTGCGGAGGGTGTGACCCTCAGGCATCCCCGTCCCGCCCGGCGCCGCGCAGCGCCGACTCGGGCAGGGGCGGGAGCTCCTTGGTCTCGTCGTAGGCCGAGACCTGCCCGATGCGGCGCACGTGGCGCTCGTCGTTGCTGAAGGGCGTCGTGAGGAAGACCTCGACGAAGCGCGTCATGTCCTCCACGGAGTGCATCCGGCCACCGACCGAGACGACGTTGGCGTCGTTGTGCTGGCGCGCCAGGGCCGCGGTCTCCTCCGACCACGCCAGCGCGCAGCGGATGCCCTCGACCTTGTTGGCGGCGATCTGCTCGCCGTTGCCCGAGCCACCGATGACGACCCCCAGGCTCGTCTGCCCGTCGGCCTGGTCGGCAGCCACCGCCTCGCCCGCGCGCAGGCAGAAGACGGGGTAGTCGTCGACCGCGTCGTAGGCGAACGGACCGTGGTCGACCGGCTCGTAGCCGTGGTCGAGGAGCCACGCCATCAGGTGGTCCTTCAGCTCGAGGCCGGCATGGTCGGAGCCCAGGTGAACGCGCATGGGAGGAGTGTCCCAGAGGGCGGCCCTCACGGGTCTCGGCGGTCACCACGCAGTCGGCCGAAGCGCGCGAGGCAGTGCCACAGCCACTTGAGCGCCTGCGGGTCGTGGTCCCCCGTCCGCTGGGCGGTCGACAGCGCAGCCGGGGTGACCTCGTCGCCCAGCCGCCCCGCGAGCGCCACCGGCACCTCGCCCCGGTAGCCGGGGTCGATGTCACGTGCCGACACCCGGTAGCCGGGGTGGACCTCGACGGGGAACGGCAGCCGCCCGAGCGGCCGGCGGTGCGCGTCGAGGTCGGAGGGGTCGACGACGACCGCCTCGACGTCGCGGGAGAGCAGGACGCCGCCGTGCATCTGGGCCTCGACGTAGTCGTCGAGCGGGTCGGTGAGGAGCCCGCCCGCGTCGGCGAGCGCGCACAGCTCGTCCAGCCGGTCCGGACCGCCGAACGCCTCCGGTCGGTGGACGCTGTCGGGCCAGCAGAAGGTCGCGCGGTCGACGGCGGCGGGACGCAGCCGGAGGTACGCCGAGCCGAACCGCGGCGCTGCGCCGTAGGCGTCGCCGTGCCGGTTCCACGCGCCGTAGACCGGTCGGTCCCCGGGCGGCGAGTCGTCGTACCTCCCGGCGAACAGCCGGCTCTCCCACGCCCACCGGTCGCCGCCGGGGTGCGCCGCCAGTCCGCCGTTGGACGTCCCGGTCACCCACTGGCTGACGTAGGCGCCGGACTCGACGAGCGCGTCGATGACGGTCGGTCCGCCGGCGCGACCGGTCGCCCCCCAGCCCGGGTGGAAGTGCAGCACGAGCGCCGGCTCACCCACCTGCGCTGCCTCAGCCCGCGACGAGGTGCTGGTCCAGCCAGCCCGCGACCGTGCGCACGAGCGGCTCGGAGGCGGTGAACTGCGCGTGACGCCAGAACCCGTGGGTCTGGCCGAGGCACCGGATGCCCACGGTCTCCACGCCGGCCTCGGCGACCCGGCGGGCCAGCTCCTCCCCCTCGTCGCGCAGCGGGTCGGCCTCGGCCGTCGCCACGAACGTGGGCGGCAGGGTGTCGAGGCGCTGGGAGAGCAGGGGCGCGAGGTCGGGGTCGTCGAGGTCGGCCTCGCTGCGGGCGTACTGCTCCCAGTACCAGGTCGCCTCCGAGGGGTCGAAGCCGTTGGCGGCCCCGAGCTCCCACGACGCGAAGCCGTTGCGCGGGTCGAGGAAGGGGTAGACCAGCGCGACGGCGGCGAAGAAGCCCGGGTTGCGGAGCGCGGCGACCAGGGCGAGGTTGCCACCCGCGGAGTCGCCGTGCGCGGCGTACGGCCCGGGCAGGCCGCGTCCGGCCCCCTCGCGCCGCAGCCAGCCGACCACGGTGTCCATGTCGTCGGGGGCCGCGGGGAACCTGTCCTCCGGGGGACGTCGGTACTCGACGCTGAGCACCGGCCGACGCAGCCGGTTGGCGAAGCGGCGGCAGATCCCGTCGTGGACGTCGACGTCGTTGAGCACGAACCCGCCGCCGTGGGCGTGGACGACGAGACCGGGCCGGACGTCGGCCGGGACGAACAGCCGGCAGCGCACGCCGTCGGCGTCGACGTCCTCGACCGACGCCACGTCCTCCCGGGGCTGGCGGAGGTTGAACAGCCGCACCTGCTCGCGGTGGGCGGCGATGTCGAACCCGGGGGCCGTGAGGTCGGGGCCGCGCTCGGCCTCGACGGCAGCGCGGACCTCGGGATACATCACCGGACGCTGGTCCGGGCCCCGGTCGGGGTCGCTCACCGCGACATCAGGGCGTCGAGACCCACGGCGATCGCGGCCGCGACGCGGAAGTCGACGCGGGGGTCGGGCACCTCCACGCGGTAGCGGTCACCGATGGACATCTTGCGGTCGACCGAGAACAGCGGCGCACCCGCGCCGTCGACGAAGTCGAAGTGGATCGGGATGAAGTCGAGCTCGGTGAAGCGGCGCAGCAGGCCGGCGACCTGGTTGCGCTCCTGTCCGGTGCCGGTGTACCCGGGCCCCTCGACGTGGAAGGTGGAGCGGAGCAGCGAGGCGCCGAAGTCCTTCTTGAAGAAGCCGATCTGCTCGCCCGACTCGTCGGTGATGTCGTAGCCGGCGTTGAGGTCGAGCTTGCGCCGCGCCTTGAAGCCGAACACCGGACGCGACTTGCCCGCGTCCGCGTAGAACGTCACCTGCTCCTTGAACGCCATCCGCTTCTGCTCGGCCAGCGCCATGAGCCGCGTCGGGTTGCCGGACACGTCCGTCTCGGAGATCTCGTAGCGGTTGACCATCATGGTGAGCTTCTGCTTGACCATGAAGTGCGGCAGGTACATCTCGGCGCTCACTCGGCGGCTCCTCGCGACAGCTCCTCCTCGACCACCGACGGGTCGAGCTTGGTGAAGATCGGCGTCGGCTTCGCGACCGGGGCCCCGACGAGGACCGGGCGCGACTCCCAGGCGGGCGTCGCGGTGTACTCACCGGTGATGACGGAGTACGACGTGTGGCCGGCGCCGTTGCCCGGCTCGAGCTCGTCGACCTGCTCCACCCGCGGCATCGGCATGAGCTCGCCCTCGCCGCCCAACGTGCGGTGGACCTCGTTGGCCGCGTGCGGCAGGAACGGCGCGAGCAGCAGGTTGCAGTCGCTCACGCACTGCGCCGCGACGTGCAGCACGGTACCCAGCCGCTCGCGCTGCGACTCGTCCTTCATCTTGTAGGGCTCGGTGACCGTGAGGTACTTGTTCACCTCGCCCACCACCCGCATCGCCTCGGCGATGGCCGCGCGCAGCCGGTGCTTCTCGATGAGCTCACCGACGCCGGCGAAGCCTCCTCGCACCGTCGCCAGCACCTGCTGGTCGACCTCCTCGAACGGCCCCGCGGCGGGGATCTCGCCGAAGCTCTTGGCGATCATCGTGGCGGTCCGGTTGACGAGGTTGCCCCACCCCGCGACCAGCTCGGAGTTGTTGCGCGTCACGAAGTCGGCCCACGTGAAGGCGGCGTCCGAGGTCTCCGGACCAGCCGCGCAGATGTAGTAGCGCAGGGCGTCGGGTCCGTAGCGTGCGAGGAAGTCGCCGACGTAGATCACGTTGCCACGGCTCGTCGAGAACTGTGAGTCCCCGAAGGTCAGGAACTCGCTGGAGACCACCTCGGTGGGCAGGTTGAGCGTGCCGAACGGACCGGGCTCGCCGCCCTTGGCGCCGGCGCCGTTGTAGGCGAGCAGCTCGGCCGGCCAGATCTGGGAGTGGAAGACGATGTTGTCCTTGCCCATGAAGTAGTAGGACTCGGCCTCGGCGTCGTTCCACCACTCGCGCCACTTGTCCGGCTCACCCAGCCGTCGCGCCCACTCGATGGAGGCCGACAGGTAGCCGATGACGGCGTCGAACCAGACGTAGAGCCGCTTCGTCGGCTGGTCCTCCCAGCCGGGGACCGGGATCCCCCAGTCGATGTCGCGGGTCATCGCGCGCGGCCGGATCTCCTTGAGGATGTTCTGGCTGAACTTGATGACGTTGGGCCGCCAGAGGCCGGTGGCCTCGCGCTGGTCGAGCCACTCCCCCAGCGCGTCCGCGAGCGCCGGCAGGTCGAGGAACCAGTGCTGGGTGTCGCGGAACTCCGGGGTCTCGCCGTTGATCCGCGAGCGGGGCTCGATCAGGTCGGTCGGGTCGAGCTGGTTGCCGCAGTTGTCGCACTGGTCGCCGCGCGCCTCGGGGTACTTGCAGATCGGGCAGGTGCCTTCGATGTAGCGGTCCGGGAGCGTGCGTCCGGTGGACGGGCTGATCGCGGTCTGCGTCGTCTCCTCGACCATGTAGCCGTTGCGGCGGCAGGTCTCGAACATCTCCTGGACCACGGAGTAGTGGTTGCCGGTGGTCGTGCGGGTGAAGAGGTCGTAGGACAGCCCCAGCCCGCACAGGTCCTCGACGATGACCTGGTTGTACTTGTCGACGAGCTCGCGCGCCGGGAGGCCCTCGTTGTCCGCGAGCACGAGGATCGGGGTGCCGTGCTCGTCGGTGCCGCTCACCATCAGGACGTCGTGGCCCGCCATCCGCATGAACCGGCTGAAGACGTCGGAGGGCACGCCGAAGCCGGCGACGTGGCCGATGTGGCGGGGGCCGTTGGTGTACGGCCAGGCGACGGCGGACAGGACACGAGTCATGGCGCAAGCCTAGTGACAGGACGCCACCCGGTTTCCCCGGGTGGCGTCCGTGATCACGCTGGGTCCGTGCAGGTCCCGCTGGTTCCTCAGCTGAAGTCGAGGTCGCCCGTGCGCGTGCGCTTGAGCTCGTAGAAGTGGGGGAACTTCGCGACCGCGACCACGCCGTCCCACAGCTCCCCCGCCTCCTCGCCGCGCGGGATGCTGGACAGCACCGGACCGAAGAAGGCCGAGCCGTTGACGTGGATCGTCGGTGTGCCGACGTCGTCGCCCACCGCGTCCATGCCCTCGTGGTGGCTCGTCGCGACGGCCTCGTCGAGCGACGCGTCGTCCCACGCCTCGATGAGCTCGGCCGGCAGGTCCACGTCGGCGAGCGACGCGACGACCGTCTCGCGGGAGAGCTCCTCGCCGTTGTTGTGGCGCCGGGTCCCGATGGCGGTGTACCACTCGCCGAGCCGGGCGTTGTCGTGCTCCTGGGCGATCCTGATCGCGACGCGGACGGGCTTCTCGGTGCCCTCGAGCATCTCGCGGTACTCCGCGGGGATGTCCTTGTCCTTGTTGAGGTACGCCAGGGACATCACGTGCCACTGCACGTCGATGTCGCGCACCTGCTCGACCTCGCGGATCCAGCGCGAGGTGATCCAGGCGAACGGGCAGAGCGGGTCGAACCAGAGGTCAGCAGTAGCCATGTCGAGCACAATGACACCGGGCCTGCGCCTATTCCCCACCGGTGTGGGCCGCACCACAGGCCCGGTGGCAGGATGCCCGCATGCCTGGAACCAACCTCACCCGGGACGAGGCCGCCACCCGCGCCGCCCTCCTGGACGTCACGGCGTACACCGTCGACCTGGACCTGACGTCAGCCACCGATCCCGACGAGACCACCTTCGTCTCCACGACCACGCTCGAGTTCACCTGCCGCGAGCCCGGCAGCGCGACCTTCGCCGACCTCGTCGCGCCGACCGTGCGCGAGATCACGCTCAACGGCCGCGCCCTCGACCCGGCGACGGCGTACGCCGACAGCCGCATCGCGCTCGACGGCCTCGAGGCCACCAACACGCTCGTCGTGACGGCCGACTGCGCCTACTCCAACACCGGTGAGGGACTGCACCGCTTCGTCGACCCGGCCGACGACAAGGTCTACCTCTACAGCCAGTTCGAGGTCCCCGACGCTCGCCGGGTCTTCACGACCTTCGAGCAGCCCGACCTCAAGGCCGTCTTCACCTTCAACGTCACCGCCCCCTCGCACTGGGTCGTCGTCTCCAACGCGGCCACCCCGGACCCGGAGGCCGCCGCCGACGGCGCCTCGGTGTGGCGCTTCCCGACCACCAAGCGGATGTCGACCTACATCACCGCGATCGTCGCCGGCGAGTACCACGGCGAGTTCGACACCTACGAGGGCAAGTTCGGCACCATTCCCCTGGGCCACTACTGCCGCCAGTCGCTCAAGGAGCACATGGACACCGCCGAGCTGGTCAAGCTCACCAAGCAGAGCTTCGCGTGGTTCGAGGAGCAGTTCGACTACCCCTACCCCTTCGGGAAGTACGACCAGCTCTACGTCCCGGAGTACAACGCCGGGGCGATGGAGAACGCCGGCTGCGTGACGCTGCGCGACGAGTACCTCCCCCGCAGCCGTCAGGCGCGCTCGTTCTTCGAGTTCCGCGCCTCGGTGATCACCCACGAGATGGCCCACATGTGGTTCGGGGACCTCGTCACCATGAAGTGGTGGGACGACCTCTGGCTCAACGAGTCGTTCGCCGAGTGGGCCTGCTACTGGTGCGAGGCCAACGCCACCGAGTTCACCGACGCCTGGACCGGCTTCGCCAACGCGCGCAAGCAGACCGGCTACCGCGCCGACCAGCTCCCCTCGACGCACCCGATCGCGGCCGACAACGTCGACCTGCACGCGGTCGAGGTCAACTTCGACATGATCACCTACGCCAAGGGCGCCTCGGTGCTCAAGCAGCTCGTCGCGTGGGTCGGCATCGAGCCGTTCCTGGCGGGCCTCCGGGCGTACTTCAAGGAGTGGGAGTACGGCAACCCGGAGTTCAAGGACCTGCTCGGCACGCTCGAGAAGGAGTCCGGTCGCGAGCTCCAGGGCTGGGCGCAGGAGTGGCTCCAGACCGCCGGTGTCAACACCCTCGCCCCGGCCTTCGAGCTCGACGGCGACGGCGCGTACTCGTCCTTCTCCGTCAGCCAGACCGCGCACGCGGACTGGCCCACGCTGCGTCGCCACCGCCTCGGCATCGGCCTCTACGACACGGTCGAGGGGCGCCTCGTGCGTCGCGACTACCTCGAGATCGACGTCGAGGGCGCCAGCACCGACGTCCCGGAGCTGGTCGGCGTGAAGCAGCCCGACCTGCTGCTGCTCAACGACGAGGACCACGCCTACGCCAAGATCCGCCTCGACGAGCGCTCGCAGGCCACGGCGATCTCGGCGCTCTCCACCTTCGAGGACTCGCTGCCGCGGGCGCTCGTGTGGGGTGCCGCGTGGGACATGACCCGCGACGGCGAGATGCGCACCCGTGACTGGACCGACCTGGTCCTCGCCAACATCGGCGCCGAGACCGACGCGTGGGCCGTCACCCGGATCCCCGCATCGACGGCGCTGGCGGTCGCGTTCTACTCCGACCCCGAGCACCGCGCCGAGCTCAAGCAGACGTGGGAGTCCGGCCTGCGTGAGCTGCTGCTCGCCGCCGAGCCGGGCAGCGACCACCAGCTCACCTTCGCCCGGTCGTACGCCGCCGCCGCGCACCGCGACGCCGCGCTCGACGACCTGATCCACCTGCTCGACGGGTCGTTCACGGTCGAGGGCCTCGCGATCGACCAGGACATGCGGTGGGCCCTGATCACCGCGCTGGCCCGGGCCGGCCGCTTCGGCGACGCCGAGATCGACGCCGAGCTCGAGGTCGACAGGACCATCTCCGGGCAGGAGCAGGCCGCCGCGGCCCGCGCCTCGCAGCCGACGCCCGAGGCCAAGGAGGCCGCCTGGGCGGCGATCCTCGACCCGTCGACGCCCAACGAGACCTCGCGCGAGATCGCGTTCTCGATCTTCCGGTTCGGCCAGGAGGACGTGCTCGAGCCCTACCTCGAGAAGTTCCTCACCGCCTCGGAGACGCTCGTCGACGTGCTCGGCTTCCACAAGGCCTCGACCGTGCTCGAGTACGGCTTCCCCAAGCCCCTCGGCTCGGCCGCGACCCTGGCCCGGCTCGACGAGTGGCTCGCCGACACCACCGCGCCCAAGCAGGCGCAGCGCTACATCGGCGAGGCGCGCGCGGAGATCGCCCGGGCGTTGGCCGCCCAGGCCTGCGACGCCAGCTGACCGGACGCCACACGACGACGCGGAGCCCCGAGGTCACCCCCGGGTGACCTCGGGGCTCCGCGTGGGTGTGGGGAGGATGGCCGGGTGGATGCTCACCGGACCTCCGACCCCGTCCTGCTGACCCTCCATGCGGTCCGGGTCCTGGGCTTCGCGAGCTCCGGTGCCGTCGCAGCGCGTTCGGGACTGGCCACGGCGGACGTGGAGGAGCGACTCGAGGACCTGCGTGCGCGCGGTTGGACCACCCGCAGCGAGTTCGCCGGGACCGGCGGCTGGTCGCTCACCGACGCCGGTCGCGCGGAGGACGAGCGGCTGCTCGCCGACGAGCTCCACGAGCGCGGGGCACGCGACGTCGTGGCCGACGTGAACGAACGGTTCGGACCGCTGAACGCCCGCTTCCTGGCAGCCGTGACGAAGTGGCAACTGCGCCCCGTCGGGGGCAACGCCTTCGCGCCCAACGACCACACCGACTTCCGGTGGGACGACCGGGTGACCGCCTCGTTGCAGTCAGCCGGGCGGCAGCTCGGCACGCTGGAGGGTGAGCTCGCAGCCGTCCTCCCACGCTTCGCGGGCTACGCCGGGAGGTACGACGCCGCGATGGGGCGGGTGCTCGCCGGGCAGCACCGATGGGTGGACGGCGTCGGCATCGACTCGTGCCACATCGTGTGGATCCAGGTCCACGAGGACCTGCTCGCCACCCTGGGCCTCGAGCGCGGCACCATCGGCTGACGCCAGCGCCGCACCCACGCCGTACGACGTCAGGCGTGCAGCGTGTTCTGCGGGCGGGCGTGCTCGGCGAGCATCGCGATGCCGCGCTGCAGGCCGCCGAGGATGCTGCCGCCGGCGAACTCCGAGGACATCGCCAGCACGGCCAGCTCGACCTCGGCGTCGGTGAGGTGCCGGCGCACCTCACCGCCCGTCACGACCTCGATCACCCGGCGGCGCGGGTCGACCAGGAGCAGCACGCTGCGGGCCGGCGCCACGAGGCGGTTGTGCAGGCGCGTCGCCCACGCGCGGGTGTCGTCGCCCTCGACGGGGCCGACGTAGACGGAGAACTCGAAGCGGGAGGACTGCTCGGCGACGCGGATCGTCTTGTCGAGCGCCAGCCGGTCGGCCTCGCTCAGCGGGTCACCAGCGGCCACTGGCGCCACCCGCTCGGGAGTCCTCGCCGTCGGGGGCGGGGAGCTCGGCGATGCCCTGGCGGGGTCCGCCGATCCACTGGCCCTCGCCACCGGAGTGGTCGGGCAGCAGCTTCTCGCCGCGGACCATGGCCGGGAGGTAGACCGCGACGGCGATCAGCACGAAGAGCAGCAGCGGTGCACCGAGGAAGAGGCCGAGCGCGTGCAGCGCGTCCAGGCCGGTGTGGGTGGTCTGGCCGCCCCACCCCTCGGGGACGTCGGCGTGCGCCGGCCCGGCCAGCAGCGCCGCCGCGGGCGCACTGGTCAGGAGCAGGGTGCGAAGACCCCGGCGGGACGAGCGGGGACGGCTGGCGTGCGTGCTCACGGGTACAAGGCTATCTGCATACTGGCGGGCATGCCTCACCCCCTCACCACCCCGATCATCTCTGTGACCGAGGTCTCCGGGAGCGAGACCGTCCCCTTCGACACTCCCCTCACCACCTGCACCGACGGGGTGCTCTGCACCTGGGTCCGCGACGCGACCGGCAACGAGGGCCTCGCCAACGCGACCGACTGGATCGTCGGCAAGCCCTCGGCGCTCGTGGGACTGATCCTCATCGGGCTCCTGGTCCGGTGGGTGCTCCACCGGGTCGTCGACCGCGTCGTCAGGCGCGCCGAGACCGGGGTGCTGCCCGACCGGCTCAGCCGCCGGATCACCGGCGGCCGCGTCGGCGCCGCCATGGGCCTGCAGGAGGACCCGGGCTACACCCGCAGGGTGCAGCGCGCGGCGACGATGGGCACGCTGCTCAAGAGCATCATCAGCGGTGTCGTCATGACGGTGATCGCGCTGATGTTCATCTCCGAGCTCGGCTACGACATCGCCCCCCTGATCGCGAGCGCCGGCATCATCGGCGTGGCGCTCGGCTTCGGCTCGCAGACGCTGGTGAAGGACTTCCTGTCGGGGATCTTCATGATCTTCGAGGACCAGTACGGCGTGGGTGACGTCGTCGACGTCGGGGAGGCCTCCGGCACCGTCGAGGCCGTCAGCCTGCGCGTCACCCGGCTCCGCGACGTCAACGGCACCGTCTGGTACGTCCGCAACGGCGAGATCCTGCGGGTGGGCAACATGAGCCAGAACTGGGCGCGCACCGTCATCGACGTCACCGTCGGCTACACCGAGGACCTCGTGAAGGTCCGCCGCGTCCTGCAGGAGGTCGCCCACGACCTGTGGGACGACGAGGACTTCCGCGGCCTGATCATCGAGGAGCCCGAGGTCTGGGGCGTGGAGTCGATGGGCGTCGACGGCGTCGTGGTCCGCGTGACCCTCAAGACCGCCCCGATGGAGCAGTGGGGCATCGCCCGGGCGATGCGGGAGCGGGTCAAGGCGCGCTTCGAGCACGAGGGGATCAACCTCGCCGTGGCCCAGCGGGTGCAGTGGCAGGAGAGCGCACCGTCCGCCGCGTCCGCCGAGCCGGCCGCGGACGCCTGACCGGCCCGGCGTGACCCCGGCCGGGGTCGCGCTGGCCCGGCGCGGGAGGATGTCACCGTGACGACCACGTTCTACGACGAGATCGGCGGCGAGGCGACGATCCGCACGATCGTCCACCGCTTCTACGCCGGCGTGGCCGAGGACGAGCTCCTGCGCCCGATGTACCCCGAGGAGGACCTCGGGCCCGCGGAGGAGCGCTTCGCGTTGTTCCTCGTGCAGTACTGGGGCGGGCCGACGACGTACTCCGACAGCCGCGGCCACCCGCGGCTGCGGATGCGCCACGCGCCGTTCAAGGTCACGCCCGACGCCGCGCAGCGCTGGCTCGTGCACTTCCGCGCCGGGCTCGACGAGGCCGGACTGACCGAGGAGCAGGACCAGCGCTTCTGGGACTACGTCACCCACGCCGCCCAGTTCATGGTCAACTCGATGGAATGAGCGCCCGCAGCTCGTCGGGGACCGGCACGGGGCGCCCGGTGGCGCTGTCCATGCACACCCCGACGACGCGGGCGCGGGCGAGCACCTCGCCGCCGGCGCGCTCGTCGCGCACGACCGACTCGAAGACCACCGACGTGCTCCCAACCCGGGAGATCCAGGTCCGGCAGTCGTAGGGCTCGGGCCGGAACAGGATCGGGCGCTTGTAGTCGACGTCGGTCTGGGCGACGACGAGGTGACGGCCCTCGCCCAGGTCGCCGCCGACCGCGACCAGCATCCGGATGCGTGCCTCCTGGAAGTACTCGAAGTACTTCACGTTGTTGACGTGCCCGTAGACGTCGACGTCGCTGAAGCGGACGTGCACGTCGTACTGGCCGCCGGGTGCCTCGAGGACCGCGGTCGCGGCGGGAGGGCGTACGGGCTCGTCGGGCTCGAGCAGCCGCGACAGGGACTCGCGCTCGCTGTCGTGGAGCCGGCGCGGACGCTCGGTGGCGAAGACGTAGGGCGTGAGGACGGTGCGGGCCCTCAGGTAGACGGTGCGCTCCCCCGCGGCGTCCTCGTCGAAGACCTCGTAGGCCATGGTGAAGCTGGCCGCGCGGATCTCGGTGACCCAGCACTCGATCGAGACGGGGTCGACGCCCAGCTCCAGCGAGCTGACGTAGGTGACCTCGTGCCGCACCACCACGACGCCCTCCGCGAGGTCCTCGGACCTGCTGTCGGGAGCATGGGTGCGGAACATGTCGACCCGCGCCTCCTGGAGGTAGTCGACGTAGGTGACGTTGTTGACGTGGCCGAGCAGGTCGAGGTCGGCCCACCTCAGCGGGCAGCGGTACAGATGGCGCACGCCACGATGCTCGCAGATCGGTGACGCCGGCAGGGCAGCGCGCGCCCGGGGTGGATCAGGAGGTGACGAAGTGCAGGCGCCCGTAGTACGCGGGGATGGACTCGCGGCGGGCCAGGCGCTCGATCCGGGTGGTGCGCAGCGCCGCGGGGAGGGCGATCGCGACGAGGGCCAGCGAGGCCAGGGCGGCGAGGCCGACGACGGCGAGGAGGAAGACGAGGACCGGGGTGGGGTCGAGGAGCTGCATGGTCGAACCTTTCTACAGATGTAGTTTCTACGTATGTAGAAGACTACTCTTCTACGCCTGTAGGGCAAGTCGGCCCTCGCGTGACCTCGATCACCGACGGAGGGAGGGCCGTGAGCCCCCGCAACGACGACCTCTCCCCGCGTCGCCGCGAGATCCTCACCGCGGCCACGACGGTGCTCGCCCAGCAGGGGAACCGCGGCCTGACGCACCGCGCCGTCGATCGCGCGGCCGGCATCCCGGAGGGGAGCTCGTCGGCGTACTTCCGCACCCGCGACGCCCTCCTCGGTGCGCTGGGCGACTTCGTCGCGGCGCGGCTCGCCCTCGACGTGGAGGCGCTGGGCAGCCGGCTCACCTCGTGCCCGGGTGACCACGAGCGCGCGGTCGCCGAGGTGTCGCGCCTGTTCTCGCGGTGGCTGGAGCAGCCCGACCTGCTCGCCGCGCGGCTCGAGCTCACGGTCGCCGCCACCCGCGACCCCGGCCTGGCCGACCGCTTCACCCGGTGGCGTGACGACCTCGTGGGCATGGTCCGCGGGGTGCTCGTCGAGGCGGGCAAGGACGGCGAGGGCTCCGCCGAGACGCTCGTGGCGGCACTCGACGGGGTGCTCCTCGCCTCGCTCCTGCAGCCGCCCCGGCGACGCCGTACGTTCGTGGCCGAGAGCGTCGAGCTGCTGCTCGCCGGCATCGGCGCCGACCCCCCGGTCTCCTGATCCGGCCCGGCGCTAGGGTGCCGGGAGACAGCCTGACCGACGAGTAACCGGAGTTCTCCATGCCCGAGGCAGTGATCGTTTCCGCAGCGCGTACCCCGATCGGGCGTGCCAACAAGGGCTCGCTCAAGGACTTCCGTCCCGACGACCTCACCGCGCTCGCCGTGCAGGCCGCCCTCGACAAGATCCCCGGCCTCGACCCGCACACGATCGAGGACCTGCTCCTCGGCTGCGGCCTGCCCGGGGGCGAGTCGGGCAACAACATGGCCCGCGTGGTGACCACCCTGCTCGGCCTCGAGGTGCCCGGCGCGACCGTCACCCGCTACTGCTCCTCGTCGGTGCAGACCACCCGGATGGCCTTCCACGCGATCAAGGCCGGCGAGGGCGACATCTTCGTCTCGGCGGGCGTCGAGACCGTCTCCCGGTTCGCCAAGGGCACCTCCGACCACATCCCCGACACGCGCAACCCGCTGTTCGCCGACGCGGGCGCCCGCACCGACGAGATGGCCAAGGGCGGCCAGGACTGGCACGACCCGCGCGAGGACGGCCTGCTGCCCGACATCTACATCGCGATGGGCCAGACCGCGGAGAACGTCGCCCGGCTGCGCGGCCTCGACCGCACGGAGCTCGACGAGTTCGCCGTGCGGTCGCAGAACCTGGCCGAGAAGGCCATCGCCGACGGCTTCTGGGCGCGCGAGATCACGCCCGTCACCACCCCCGACGGCACGGTCGTCACCGCTGACGACGGCCCGCGCGCCGGCGTGACGTACGACGCCATCGCGGGCCTCGACCCCGTCTTCCGCCCCGACGGCGTGGTCACCGCCGGCAACTGCTGCGCCCTCAACGACGGCGCCGCCGCGGTCGTGGTCATGTCCGACACCAAGGCCTCCGAGCTCGGGCTGACCCCGCTGGCCCGCATCGTCTCCACGGGCGTCTCCGGGCTCTCGCCCGAGATCATGGGCCTCGGCCCGGTCGAGGCCACGCGCAACGCGCTGAAGCACGCCGGGATGACCATCGACGACATCGACCTCGTCGAGATCAACGAGGCCTTCGCCGCGCAGGTCGTCCCGTCCTACCAGGACCTCGGCATCGACCTCGACCGCCTCAACGTCAACGGCGGTGCCATCGCCGTCGGGCACCCCTTCGGCATGACGGGCGCCCGACTGCAGAACACCATGCTCAACAGCCTCGACTGGCACGACAAGACCACCGGCCTGATCACGATGTGCGTCGGCGGGGGCCAGGGCATGGCCATGATCCTGGAGCGCACCGCCTGACGGGTTCCGGCGTCCATCCGCACTAGGCTGCCGCCATGACCACGACGGGTGAGCCGCGCTGGCTCGACGACGACCAGCAGCGCTCGTGGCGCGCCCTGATGATGGGCATGACCCTGCTGGAGGAACGCCTCGACGACGACCTGCGGCGTGAGTTCTCCATGTCGCTGACCGAGTACGAGGTGCTCGTCCGGCTCTCCGAGCGTCCCGGGCGCGCGATGCGGATGGCACAGCTCGCCGACGCCATGGCGCACTCCCGCAGCCGCGTGACCCACACGATCGCCCGCATGGAGGCGGTCGGCTACGTCACCCGCGGCACGACGCCGGAGGACGGGCGCGGCGTCGTGGCGACGATGACCGAGAAGGGCTACGACCTCCTCGTACGCGCCGCCCCGTGCCACGTCGAGAGCGTGCGGCGCAACATCGTCGACCTCGTTCCGGCCGAGGACTTCGCCGCCCTCGGGCGGGTCTTCGACCGGGTCGCCGACCACCTCGTCACCCGGCACCCGGAGTCGGAGATCCGGCAGTAACGGCCCCTGGAGTCACCGGATGTCCGGTGACTCCCCTGCTCGGCACCCCAGATCCCGGGTGCGAAGCACGGAACTCGGGTGCACGGCTCGCGGCCTCGCTCGACCTGGCCGGGACCCTGCCGCCCGCGGGTTCCTCGCGGGCGGCTGCACGTCACGTCAGTCGCGGGTCAGGCGGCGGTGCGTGACGCGGTGCGGGCGGGCGGCCTCGATGCCCAGGCGCTCGACCTTGTTCTCCTCGTACGCCGCGTAGTTGCCCTCGAACCAGAACCACTTCGCGGGGTCCGTGTCGTCGCCCTCCCACGCCAGGATGTGGGTCGCGACGCGGTCGAGGAACCACCGGTCGTGGGACGTGACCACGGCACAACCCGGGAAGTCGAGCAGCGCGTCCTCGAGCGAGGAGAGGGTCTCGACGTCCAGATCGTTGGTGGGCTCGTCGAGGAGCAGCATGTTGCCACCCATCTTGAGCGTCAGCGCCAGGTTCAGCCGGTTGCGCTCACCGCCGGAGAGGACGCCGGCCTTCTTCTGCTGGTCGGGGCCCTTGAAGCCGAAGGAGGCGACGTAGGCGCGCGAGTTCATCTCGAAGTTGGCGACCTTGATGAAGTCGAGCCCGTCGGAGACGACCTCCCACACGTTCTTGTTGGGGTCGATGCCGCCGCGGCTCTGGTCGACGTAGGAGATCTTGACCGTCTGGCCGACCTTGAGGTCGCCCTCGTCGGGCTCCTCCTGGCCGGTGATCATCCGGAAGAGCGTGGTCTTGCCGACGCCGTTGGGGCCGATGACGCCGACGATGCCGGCGCGCGGCAGCTTGAAGGACACGTCGTGCATCAGCGTGCGCCCCTCGAAGCCCTTGCCGAGGTCGTCGGCCTCCAGCACCACGTCACCGAGGCGCGGACCGGCCGGGATGTTGATCTCGGAGGTGTCGATCTTGCGCATCCGGTCGGCCTCGGCCGCCATCTCCTCGTAGCGCGCGAGACGCGACTTGCTCTTGGTCTGGCGGGCCTTGGCGTTGGAGCGGACCCACTCGAGCTCGCGCTCGAGGACCTTGGCGCGCTTGGCGTCCTTCTGGCCCTCGATCTTGAGGCGCTCCTTCTTGGTCTCGAGGTAGGTCGTGTAGTTGCCCTCGTAGGGGTGCGCCTTGCCGCGGTCGAGCTCGAGGATCCACTGCGCGACGTTGTCGAGGAAGTAGCGGTCGTGGGTGACGGCGAGGACGGCGCCGGGGTAGGACGCGAGGTGGCCCTCGAGCCACTGCACGGACTCGGCGTCGAGGTGGTTGGTCGGCTCGTCGAGGAGCAGCAGGTCGGGCTGCTGCAGCAGCAGCTTGCAGAGCGCCACGCGGCGTCGCTCGCCACCCGAGAGGTTGTCGACCAGCACGTCCGGCGGCGGGCACCGCAGCGCGTCCATGGCCTGGTCGAGACGGCTGTCGAGGTCCCAGGCGTTCGCGTTGTCGAGCTCGGTCTGGAGGTCGCCGGTCTCCTGCATCAGGGCGTCCTGGTCGGCGTCGGGCTCGCCCATCTCCATGTAGGCGTCCTCGAGGCGCTTCATCTTCGCCTTGAGGTCGCCGACGGCCTCCTCGACGTTCTCGAGCACCGTCTTGCCCTCGCTCAGCGGCGGCTCCTGCTGGAGCATCCCGACGGTCGCCTCGGGGTCGAGGATCGCGTCGCCGTTGTTGGCGTGGTCGAGCTGCGCCATGATCTTGAGGAGCGAGGACTTGCCCGTGCCGTTGGGTCCGACGACGCCGATCTTGGCTCCGTGGAGGAACGAGAGGGTGACGTTGTCGAGGACGACCTTGTCACCGTGGGCCTTGCGCACGTTGCGCAGCGTGAAGACGTACTCAGCCATGCGGGCGAGCCTACGGGGAAGCCGGCCGAGGCGGACAATCGCACCCGGGCCGTCCTAGGCCGCCTGCGGCTCGGCGGTCTGCGGCGCCTGCGCGACGGGCTCGACGGAGGCCTCGGCGACCGGCTCGGCGACCGGCTCGGCGACCTGCTCGTGGACCGGCCTCGCGAAGCTGGTCGTGCCGTGGGTCAGGTCGTGCCCGACGGAGGTCGCGACGACCTCGAAGGACGTCTGCGGCCTGCCGTCACGCTCCCACAGGTCGGCCACGAGGCGACCGTGCACGACCACCGGGTCGCCGCTGCGCACCGACGCCGCGACGTGGCGGCCGAGCCGGTTCCACGCCTTGACGGTGTGCCACGAGGTGGTGCCCTTGACCCACTCCCCGCCGCGCAGGTGGGTCGGCGTGCAGGCGACCCGGAACGTCGCGACGGCGCGCCCCTCCGCGACCTCGCGGAGCGTGACGTCTCCGCCGACCCATCCGGTCAGCGTGATCTGGGTGTCGTACATCGGTGTCTCCTCGGGTCCGGCGGCGGTGGGTCCGCCGCGATGACCCAAGGCTCCGCAGCCGGACCGACACCCGTCGCGGGACCCGCGCCGATGCTGTGGAGAACGACCTGGGACAGCGTCCTGTGGACGCTCTGCGGCCAGGAACGGTCGCGACGCGTCCCTGCACGACGGGCGGCGGGCGACGGGCGACGGGGTCAGCGCAGCGCGGTGGTGAGGCCGTCGCGGACCGCGGCGTACGACGCGAGCTCGGCCTGGATCGGCGCGACGACGAGCTCGCCGGAGACCTCGGAGATCGCGTCGCGCAGCCTCCTGTCGGCGGCGCGGGCACGCTTGCGTGCGGTCGCCGCGACCAGCCACCGGCAGACGAGGGCCAGGAGCAGCCCCAGCAGGATCCCCCCGACCAGCAGCAGGGTCGGCAGCGCGAAACCGCCGACCTCCGGCGTGGGCGGCTCGGGCAGGCGGGCGTACGAGCCGACGGCCAGCAGCGCCAGCCAGCCGGCCCCGACGAGGGCGGAGAGGATGAGGACGTACTGCAGGACGCGGACCGCACCGGCCCAGGCGGGGATGCGCGCGGCGCCGAGGTCGGTGTCGGCGACCGCACGGTCGAGCCGGTCGCCGAGGTCGGGGAGCCGCGAGACGGAGGCCGCGCGCACGGCGGACGCCCACGAGGGGGCCATCCCCTCTCCGACCTGGTCGGCGAGCGCACGCACCTCGGTGTCGACCCGGGCACGTTGGACGCCCGTGGCCTTCGGGACCGACGTCCGTGCGGTGCCGGTGAGCTGCTTGCCCGCGGCGCCGAGGTCGAGGTGCAGCCGCTTCAGCGGGTCGGGCTTCAGCCGGGAGAACCAGGCGGTGACCGGCCAGCCGGTCGCGCGGTTGGCGCGCATCCGGGTCGAGTCGCTGACGGCCTTCACGACGGTCGGCACACCCGCGGCGTCGGCGAACGCGTCGTCGAGGGCGGCGACCCGCTCCTTCGACAGCGTCGGGACCTTGCCGCTCCCGACGGCCTCCTCGAGGCGCTGCGCAGCCGTGCGCACGTCGGCCTCGAGCCGGGACCGGGTCGACTTCTTCTCCGCGACCCGGGCGGCGATCATCCCGCGCAGCTCGTCCACGCCCCAGCCGTGGCGGGCGCTGACGGGGACCACGGGCACACCGGCGAGGCCGTCGGCGTCGAGCAGCCGGCGGACGTCCTCGACCATGCTCACCCGCCGGTCCTCGGGGACCGTGTCGATGTGGTTGAGCACGACGAGCATGACGTCGCGGTGGCCCGCGAGCGGCTTGAGGAAGCGGTCGTGGATCGCGGCGTCGGCGTACTTCTGGGGGTCGAGGACCCACACGAGCATGTCGGCGAGCTGGACGAGCCGCTCGACCTCGAGGTGGTGGGAGACCTCGGTGGAGTCGTGGTCGGGCAGGTCGAGCAGCACGACGCCGCGCAGCTCGACGTCCTCGTCGGCCTTGGACAGCATCGAGTCGCGGGTGACCTGGTGGCGGGCCGGGATGCCGAGCCACTCCAGCAGCTCCTCCGCGCCCTGCTTGCCCCACACGCACGCGGTCGCCCACGACGTGGTGGGACGGCGTACGCCGACCGCGGCGAGCTCGATCCCGCTCAGCGCGTTGAAGGTGGAGGACTTCCCCGAGCCGGTCGCACCGGCGAGGGCCACGACCGTGTGGTCCGCGGACAGCTTGAGCCGGCTCGACGCGCGCGCCGCGACGGCGGCGGCCTCGTCGACCACGGCGTCGTCGACGCGTCCGCGCGCGCCCTCGGCGGCACGTTCGAGGCCGTCGACGCGGGCACCGACGTCAGAGCTCCTGGTGACCAGCTTCTTGGCCCCTTCGAGCAACGACGTCATGACTCCCTCACGGTCCCGGTTGGCTCCACCTGCGCCACCAGCCTAGGGGGCGGAGTCGCCATCCTCCGACACCCGGGCCTCCTCCGGATGCGCCTGGGTCGCGGCGTAGCGCAGGTCGTCGACCTTGCGGGCCGCCGCACGCAGCCGCTCCGGCGCCTCGGGCGAGATCTCGAGGCTGTCGAGCAGGTCGGTGTAGCGGCGTCGCTCGGCGTCGAGGAGGTCGCTCATCGAGGCCTCGAGCTGGCGGCGTGCGCGCTCGGCGAGGGAGCGTACGGCCTGGTCGCCGAAGACGGCCTCGAGGAGCTTCTGCCCGAGGACCGCCGAGCCTCCGGCGATCCCCGCCTCCGCGCCCACGAGCATGCCGCCGGTGTGGGCGAAGACGACGACCATCAGCGCCACCGCCAGGCCGTTGACCCCGAACGCGAGGAAGCGTGCGGTCGAGCGCTTGTCGGCCCCCTCGGAGCGGACCATCTCCAGCACGTCGGACTGCCAGTCGCGCACGGCCCGCTCGGCGCGGCGACGGAAGTCCCGCGACGCGCGACCGAGGTCCTCCCCCGCGTCGCGCAGCAGGACCTGGCCCGCGGCGGTGCTGCGCCACGACGCCTCGGCGCGCTCGGCGGCGGCCTCGGCGTGCTCCAGGATCAGGGTCTCGAGCCCGGACTCGACGGCGACGGTCACGCGCTCGGCCTGCTGCGGCTTGCCCTTCACGGCGTTGACGACGCGGTCGCGGATCCACCCGACGCGGGTCTCCAGGGTGCGCAGCAGCTCGCCGGTGCCGACGAACTCCTGCCACCGGGCGAGCACCTCGCCGCGCAGGAGGGTGCCGTCGGCGGACGCCTCGCCGACCGCGGTCACGGCGCGGTCGTAGGCGTCGTTGGCGTCCTCACGGAGCCGGCGCACGGCGTCGACCTGCTCGGTCGCGGCGTCCGCGACGGTGTGCGTACGCCGGCCGAGGGTGCGGATGGCGCCGTCCAGGGTCTGCTGGACGACCGCGCTGCGGGCCTCCTGGTCCTGCGCGAGCGCGCTGAGCCACTGGCGGATCTCGATGATCGACGAGGCGGGCAGCAGCCCCATGTCGGAGACCTCACCCTCCTCGACGACGAAGAGCGGCGAGTCCTTGAGGCCGCGGCTCGCGAGCATCCGGGCCAGGTGGGTGGAGATCGTGTCGACGGCCTCGGGCGGCGTGCGGTCCAGCACGATCGCGACGGCCGCCGACCGCTCCGCGGCCTTGCGGAGGAAGTCCCACGGCACCTGGTCGGCGTACCGGGCCGCGGAGGTCACGAAGAGCCACAGGTCGGCGGCGGCGAGCAGCTGCGCGGCGAGGAGCCGGTTCTGCTCCTCGACCGAGTCGATGTCGGGCGCGTCGAGGACGGCGAGGCCGGGCTCCATCACCGGGGACGGCACCAGCTGGAGGGCGGCGGGGTCGTTGGTCTGGCGGTCGACCCGTTCGAGCTCGGGCAGCAGGCGGTCCTGGCCGAACCACTGCGCGTCGGCCGGGTTGTGCACCAGCACGGGCGACCGGGTGGTGGGCCTCAGCACGCCCGGGATCGTCACGCGGGTGCCGACGAGCGAGTTGACGAGCGTCGACTTGCCGGCGCCGGTCGACCCGCCGACGACCGCGAGCAGCGGTGCGTCCAGGGTCATCAGCCGCGGGATGACGTAGTCCTCGAGCTGGTCGACCATCTCGGCGCGGGCCGTTCGCTGGTCGTCGGCGCCGGGGAGCTCGAGCGGCAGCCGTGCCTCCTGCAGCGCTCCGCGCAGGCGTACGAGGGCGGTCACCATCGCGGTCGTGGTGTCACCCGCACGCCGCCCGGCCGCCGCCGGCGCCCCCTGGTCGTCGGTCACGGCGGGCTCGTCGTGGTCGTTCATCGCGTGGGCACCACCTGTCCGGGGAAGGAGATGTAGGGGCGGATCCGGCGGAGCTCCTCGACGTGCTCCTGGCCGCGCACCGAGAAGTCGCTCGGCGCGGTGCCGCGGAGGTAGCGGTGGTGGAGGTAGCCCAGCTCGATCGCGGCCGCCTGGTAGGCGCGCATCCCGCGCTCGGCCTGGGTGCCGCCCTGCTGGCGGGCCCACCGGCGTGCGTGCCTCCGCGCGCGGAGGTCGATGAGCCACGGGATGTCGGTGGCCGGCAGCAGCCCGCGGTCGGCGGCGTCCTGCAGGGCCTGGGTGAGCAGCGGGCGCTCGGAGCGGCGGCGGTAGACGGCGAACGCGACGACCCCGACGAAGGCGGGGAACATCAGCGTGCCGTAGACGACGAAGAAGTGACCCGTGCCGGACAGCGTCGAGGAGTTCCACAGGCCGTGCAGGAACGCCGCGACCGCGAAGCCGGCGAGGGGAGCGAGGACCCGCACCCAGAGGTGCCGCGACGCGATCGCCAGGCCGACGCCGATGCCGATGAAGGCCGTGAAGAACGGGTGGGCGAAGGGGCTGATGAGGCACCGCAGGATGAAGGTGCCGGTCAGTGCGGTGGTGCCACCGGGGCCGAGCCCGTCGGTGCCGTCGTAGGCAGCAGCGAGGTAGAGGATGTTCTCGGTGTAGGCGAAGCCGATGCCGACCATCCCGGCGTACACGATGCCGTCGAGCACGCCGTCGAGCTCGTGGCGCCGCCACCACAGGAGCAGCATGAGGAACGCGCCCTTGGTCGCCTCCTCCGTCAGGGGGGCGACGACGGCGAGGCTGTCGCGCTCGCTCGCCCCGCCGGCGACGCCGATGCCCTGGAACACCAGGGCGGCCGCGGTCGCGACGAACGCGCCCCACAGCAGACCGGCGACCAGCAGGTTGCGCGGCTCCGGCTCGTAGCGGTCGAGCCACATGAAGCAGCCGACGAGCGGGCCCACCGGAACGGCGGCCAGCAGGGCCGCGAGCGCGAGGGAGCCGGGCGCACCGGACAGCGCGACGACGAGGGCCATCGCCAGGGCGCCGAGGAGGACCAGGATGCCCACCACGACGGTGAAGGCGACACTGTCGCGACGTCCCCGGTGCATGGTCCGACCCTAACGGAGCAGCGACGAGCGTCACTGCTCCGCCGCACCCCCTCGGAGGGGCGCCGAGGGCCTCGGTCGCGCCCGCACGCGCGTCGTACAGTGGCGGCGTGAGCGAGCCCACTGCCGAGAACCCTGCTGAGAACGTCACCGAGAGCACCGCCGGGACCGCTGGACCTGCCGCGTCCGACGAGCCGAGGACCGAGTCGCACGACCCGGCCGTGCCCGCGGCGTACGCCGCCTTCATGCGCACCGGCTGGGGAGACCGTGAGCTCGACGTGCCGCGCCACCCGGTCGCCGACCTCGCCGCGGCCCGCCGCTCCACGCTGGCCGCGGCCTTCCCCGACGACCGTCTCGTCCTGCCGGCCGGCACCTACAAGGTGCGCGCCAACGACACCGACTACCGGTTCCGGCCCGACACCGCCCACACCTACTTCTCCGGCAACCAGACCTCCGACGCGGTGCTGGTGATCGAGGACGGGGAGTCGGTCCTGTACGCCCGCCCGCGGTCCGAGCGCGACACCGACGAGTTCTTCCGCGACCGCCAGTACGGCGAGCTGTGGGCGGGCCGCCGCCCGTCGGCGCAGGAGATCTCCGACTCCCTCGGCATCGAGGTGCGCCACGTCAAGGACCTGCCGTCGTTCGACGACGACCGCAAGACCCGCGACCTGACCACCGACGAGGACCTCGCCCGCGTCGCCGACGAGCTGCGCCTGGTCAAGGACGCGTGGGAGATCGGCGAGCTGCAGGAGGCGTGCGACGTCACCGCGCTCGGGTTCGAGGACTCGGTGCGCGACTGGGACCGCGTGCTCGAGTTCGGCGAGCGCTGGATCGAGGGCACGTTCTTCAGGCGTGCCCGTGCGATGGGCAACGACATCGGCTACGACTCGATCTGCGCCGGGGGCTCGCACGCCACGACGCTGCACTGGATCGACAACACCGGCCGGATCGAGCCGGGCAAGCTGGTCCTGCTGGACATGGGCGTGGAGGGCCACAACCTCTACACCGCCGACGTGACCCGCACCCTGCCGGTCGACGGGCGGTTCACGCCGGTCCAGCGCGACCTCTACGACCTGGTCCTGAAGGCGCAGCAGGCCGGCATCGACGCCGTACGCCCCGGGGTGCCGTTCCTCGCGGCCCACCACGCGGCGATGGAGGTCCTCGCCCACGGCCTCGACGACATGGGCCTGCTGCCCGTGTCGGCGCAGGAGGCCCTCGACCCGGAATCCAAGGTCTACGCCCGCTGGACCCTGCACGGCACCTCGCACATGCTCGGCATGGACGTCCACGACTGCGGCCGCGCGTCCGCCGACATCTATCCCAAGGGCGAGCTCGCCGAGGGCATGGTGCTCACCGTCGAGCCGGGTCTCTACTTCCAGGAGGACGACCTGCTCGTCCCCGAGGAGCTGCGCGGCATCGGCATCCGGATCGAGGACGACATCCTCGTCACCGCCGACGGCAACCGGAACCTCTCCGCCTCGCTCCCCCGCACGTCGAGCGACGTCGAGGAGTGGATGGGCCGGCTGCGCTGAGGTGGAGTGCCACCACTACGACGCGCAACGCTGCCGCTCCTGCACCCTGCTGGAGGTCCCCCGGGCCCGCCAGCTCTCCGACAAGGAGGCGCACGCGCGGTCGCTGGTCGACTCGCCGGTGTGGTTGCCGACGGTCGCCGGCGCCGAGGCCGGGTTCCGCAACAAGGCCAAGATGGTCGTCGGCGGGACCGTCGGGTCACCGACGCTCGGCATCCTCGACCGTGAGCTCGCCGGGGTCGACCTGCGCGACTGCGGGCTGCACTCCTCCGGGGTCACGGCGGCGCTCGACCGGATCGGCGCGTGGGTCGGCGACGCCGGCCTGGTGCCGTACGACGTCGCGACCCGTCGCGGTGAGCTCAAGCACGTCCTGCTGACCGAGTCGCCGGACGGCGAGCTCATGCTCCGCCTCGTGATGCGGTCGACGGCGCTCGAGGCGCGCGTACGCTCGCGGCTGTCGTCACTGCGCGACGCGGTGCCCGGCCTGCGGGTCGTGACGATCAACGTCCAGCCCGAGCACAAGGCGGTCCTCGAGGGCGAGCGCGAGGTCGTGCTCACCCCGGAGGCGACGATGCCGATGAGGCTCGCGACCGGTGTGACGCTCCGGCTCGGTCCGCGCTCGTTCTTCCAGACCAACACCCCGATCGCCGAGGCGTTGTACGACCAGGCGCGCGCGTGGGTCGACGTGCTGCCGGGCGTGCGGACGGTCTGGGACCTCTACTGCGGCGTGGGCGGCTTCGCGCTGCACCTCGCCGGTGCGGGCCGCGAGGTCGTGGGGGTCGAGGTGTCCGACGAGGCGATCCGCTCCGCAGCCTCCTCGGAGGTCGCCGGCGCCACCTTCGTGGCGGAGGACGCGACCGCATGGGCGCTGCGCCAGGAGTCCGCGCCCGACCTGGTCGTCGTCAACCCGCCCCGGCGCGGGATCGGCGCCGACCTCGCCGGCTGGCTCGAGTCGTCGGGCGTGCCGCACGTCGTCTACTCGTCGTGCAACGCCGAGTCCCTGGCCCGCGACCTGGCGACGATGCCGTCCCTGCGACCCGTCGAGGCCCGCGTGCTGGACATGTTCCCGCACACCAGCCACTACGAGGTGCTGGTGCTGCTGTCGCGGTGAGGTCAGCCGCGACGGACCTTGGGGCTGCGCCCCACGCTCTTCATGCTCACGCCTCCACGGAAGGCGTCGTCGACGAAGCCGGCGACGTTGACCGAGCCGTCGGGCAGCGGGGTGAACGTCGTGCGGCTGACACCGGCTGCGACCTGCACCCACTCCGGGGATCCGAGGCAGGCCGTGGGCGCCGAGGCCGTCACGGTGTCGGCCACCCGTCGTAGCGGGCCCGCACGGTGCGGCACGGCTTCGTCCCGGAACCGGAGGTGACCGTGACCTCGTCGGCGAAGACGGCCGAGGTCCCGCGACCGGGGTAGAGCTCGGCGGAGACCTCCCCGCCGAACGAGGCGACCGAGAGGTCGTAACGGCCCTTCGCCGTGAGGATGCGGAAGTCGACCGAGGTCTCCTGGGGGGCGACGAGGTCGCGGAGCTGCACGGTCACGGTGAGCCGCTTCCTCGCGTGGTCGATGGTGGTCCGCACGACGTCCGACCCGGTCTCCGCGGGTGCGTCCAGGAGGAAGGGACCCTCCGTCGGCTGGCCCTCGACCAGCTCGCCGAAGACGGCGCCCATGTTGATGGCCCTCGCGTCCCCGACGACGTCCTCGACCGTGAGGCTGGCGGCGTGGGCGGAGGCCGGGACGATCGCGGCTGCGGGCAGGAGGACGGCGAGGATCCGCGTGGCGAGTCGAGTCACGGAGCGAGCAGTAGGCCACGGCCTCCCACCTGTGACCCGAACCACGGAATCCCCCGGACGAGCCGCGGGTTGTGCCGGACGTGCGTGCCCCGACGACCGTCCCCACGTCCGTGGGTGAGCTGCTGACGCAGCGTCGTGCCGTGGACCTCGCGCGTACCCAGAGCGCGCTGTGTCGCCTCTCCCGTGCCGTCGCCTGACCACGTCTGCCTCCACGCAGGCGCCACCACTGCGTCCACCCCGCCGGCACCCCGCGACCGCGGGGCGGCGTCGCGAAAGGTTATCTTTTCAGTATGAATACTTTTATTCAGGAGCGACAGCGGCCCACCCGCCGCTTCACGCTCCCCTCGTTCGGCGTCCAGGTCCTGATCGGCCTGGTCCTCGGTGTCGTCCTCGGACTCGTCGCCCGCAGCATGGGTGCGGACGGCGTGGACGCCGCGAGCGGCGAGGTCGACCCCAACTGGCTCACCGAGACGCTGTCGACGATCGGCGGCACCTTCGTGACGCTGCTGCGCGCGGTGGTGCCTCCGCTGG
Organism: Nocardioides cavernae; assembly: GCF_013410035.1. Taxonomy (GTDB): domain Bacteria; phylum Actinomycetota; class Actinomycetes; order Propionibacteriales; family Nocardioidaceae; genus Nocardioides; species Nocardioides cavernae_A. The sequence continues at coordinate 299,725 of NZ_JACCBW010000001.1, forward strand.
TGTTCCTCGCGATCGTCGCCTCGATCGCCAACCTGCGCGACGTGACCGGTGCGGCGCGGCTGGCGTGGAAGACCCTCATGTGGTTCGCGATCACGGCCCTCGTCGCGGTCGTCATCGGCATCGTGCTCGGCCTGGTGCTCCAGCCCGGCGACCACACCAGCGTCTCGTCGGACGCGGCGTCGGCGCCGGGCACGACGGGCTCGTGGCTCGACTTCCTCACCGGGCTCGTGCCCGCGAACGTCCTCGGCCTCGAGGGCTACGACAACGGCGACGGCTCCGTGGGCTTCTCGTTCAACGTGCTGCAGATCCTGGTCGTCTCGATCGCCGTGGGGATCGCGACGCTGAAGGTCGGCGAGGCCGCCGAGCCGTTCCTCGCCTTCGTGCGGTCCGCGCTCGCTGTCGTGCAGAAGGTCCTGTGGTGGATCATCCTGCTCGCCCCGATCGCCACGATCGGGCTGCTCGGCAACGCCGTCGCCAGCTATGGCTGGGACGCCCTCGGCTCGCTGGGCATGTTCACCGTCGCCATCTACGTCGGCCTCGCCCTCGTGATCGCCGTCGTCTACCCGACGATCCTGCGCCTCAACGGCCTCTCCGTGCGGCAGTTCTTCACCGGTGCGTGGCCGGCGATCTCGCTGGCCTTCGTGTCCCGGTCCTCGATCGGCACCATGCCGCTCACCGAGTCGGTGACCGAGCGCAACCTCGGCGTGCCCCGGGCGTACTCCTCCTTCGCGGTGCCGCTCGGCGCGACCACCAAGATGGACGGCTGCGCATCGATCTACCCCGCGATCTCGGCGATCTTCGTCGCGCAGTTCTTCGGGCTCGACCTGTCGGTCACGGACTACCTGCTGATCGCGTTCGTCTCGGTGATCGGCTCCGCCGCGACCGCCGGCGTGACCGGCGCGACAGTGATGCTCACGCTGACCCTGTCGACCCTGGGCCTGCCCCTGGAGGGCGTCGGGCTGCTCCTGGCCATCGACCCGATCCTCGACATGGGCCGTACGGCGGTCAACGTCACCGGCCAGGCGCTGGTCCCGACCATCGTGGCCAAGCGCGAGGGCATCCTCGACCAGGACGTGTACGACGCCCCGCGCGGAGGTCGCAACGCTTGGCGGGAGTCGGACGCGGACGTCGCAGGACAGCCGGCGACGGCCTCCGCCTGAGACATTGGACGAAGGTTCACCCTGGGGTCCTGCGGTCTGGACCTCAGGGCGAACCTGCATCGAACGTGCCCGACTTCGCCCGAAGCCACGGCGAAATCTGATCGTCCGCGTGGTGCACGGCCGGCGTCGGCGGAGCACCATCGGTGTCGATCCACGGGGAACTGGGGTACGAGGGCGGCTCGCGGGGGCGGGCCGCCCTCGTCGTGCGTCGTGGCACGCGAGTGGTGGCGCCCCCGGCAGGATTCGAACCCGCGGCCCAGTCATTAGAAGTGACTCGCTCTGTCCAGCTGAGCTACGGGGGCTCAGTCATCCACAAGTCAATCACGTGCCGCGCCCGGACGTGCACGCTCCACCTAGTGTTCACGGATGGCCGCGCACCACACCAAGGACAAGGGTGACCTGGGCACGGCCAAGGCGCACGCCGACCTCGTCGGACGAGGGTTCATGGTGCTGTTCCCCGCCACGGAGCACGCCGAGTTCGACCTCGTCGCGTATCGCGACGGGACCTTCCACCGGATCCAGGTGAAGTACCGATCGGCCCGGCACGGGACGGTGTCCGTCAGGTTCCGGTCGGTGTGGGCGGACCGTCACGGCACGCACACGAAGCCGTCGGACAAGGCCGAGGTCGACGTCGTGTGCGTCTACTGCCCGGAGACGGACGAGTGCTACTACCTCCGCCCCACCGACCACCGCGAGGCAGTCACCCTGCGCGTGACGCCCAGCCGCAACGGGCAGGCGCGCGGAGTCCGGTACGCGTCGGGCTTCCGCACGTTCCCCGCCCCGCCCGGCTGAGCGCGGAGGGGCGACACGCCCCGCGACCTCCCCGACCGGAGGAGCCGACCACGTCAGGATGTTCTCAGGCCCCGCCACGTATGAGGTTGCGGGGCCGTTCCACGTCTCGGGGCCGGTTCATGGGCCCTCCAGCGTCGTCGCGGTCCCCGGTGTTACGGCTCGGACCGGATGGGCGCGAACTTCCCTCCGCGGGGGTGGGAGGGCGCGGGAACCGTTCATGCCGGTCCACCGGGCGGGTACGGAGCCGCTCGACCGTCCCCCCACCGGATCGAGGCCCGATGTCCAACGACCTGTCCATGACCGTGTTCTCCGTGCTCGGCGTGCTCGGCGGCATCGCCGTGCTGCTCTACGTGATGACGGTGCTCGACCCGACGACGGTCCGCCGCGGCAAGGCGTCGCACCGGGCCACCCGCAAGTAGCCCAGGGCCTCAGCCTGCGGCGTACGCGTCGATCTCCCCGCGGATCCGCGCCTTCACGTCGTCCGGCGCGAACGACGCGTCCACGGCGACCCGGGCCAGGTCCGCGACGCCCTGCTCGTCGAGCTCGAGGAGGCCGGCCGCCACCTCGTAGTCGTGGTTGAGCGAGGTCGCGAACATCGGCGGGTCGTCGGAGTTGATGGTGACGGTGACCCCCGCGTCGACGAACGTGCGCAGCGGGTGGTCCTCGATGCGGTCGACCGCGCGCGTGGCGATGTTGGAGGTCGGGCACACCTCGAGCACGACGCCGGTGTCCGCGAGATGCGCGAGCAGCTCGGGGTCCCGGGCCGCCGAGACGCCGTGGCCGATGCGCTCCGCACCGAGCAACCGCAGCGACTCCCACACGGTCTCCGGCCCCGTGGTCTCCCCGGCGTGGGGCACCGACCGCAGCCCGGCAGCACGGGCGGCGTCGAAGTGCGGTCGGAACTGGGCGCGCGGCACCCCGATCTCGGGGCCACCGAGGCCGAAGCCGACGAGGGCGTCGGTGCGGTGCCGGAGGGCGTACTCCACCGTGGCGTCGGCGGCCGGGATGCCGGACTCCCCCGGGATGTCGTAGATCCAGCGCAGCACCAGGCCGAAGTCCCGCTCGGCGGCCACGCGCGCGTCCTCGATCGCCTCGGTGTAGTCCTGGATCGCGATGCCACGCACCACGGAGGTGTACGGCGTGCAGGTCAGCTCGGCGTACCGCAGGTTCTGCCCCTCGGCCATCTCGCGTGCGACCTCGTAGGTCAGCAGCCGGACGTCCTCGGGCGTGCGGACGAGGTCGACGACCGCCAGGTAGACGTCGATGAAGTGGGCGAAGTCGCGGAAGGTGAAGAACTCCCGCAGTGACTCGGGGTGCGCGGGCACGCCGGCGTCGGGGTGGCGCGCCGCGAGCTCGGAGACGATCCGCGGCGACGCCGACCCGACGTGGTGCACGTGCAGCTCGGCCTTCGGGAGGCCCGTGATGAAGTCCTGGAGGCTCACGCCCCGGAGTCTGTCAGTTGCCCGAGTCCGACCACGACTGGACGAGCGTCGGGAACTGCGAGACGTCGACGACCTCTCCGTCGACCAGCACGGTGGGCGTGGAGTCCACGTCGGCGTCACCGGCCGCGTCACCGGCCGCGTCGACCCAGCCCTCGAACGCCATGTCCTCGATGCCCGGCCGCACGGCGTCCTCGTCGGCGCCCGCCTCGACCGCCAGCGCGACGAGCTCGTCGTCGTCGAGGTACGGACCCCTCTCGGCGGGCTGGTTGTCGTAGAGCAGGTCGTGGTAGGCCTTCGCGACCTCCGGCCCGGACTCGTCGAGGACCACGGCGAACGCGTTGGCCGCCCGGGGCGAGTAGTCGCTGATGCGCGAGAGGAAGGGCAGCGGGCGGTACTCGACCGACGTCTCGCCCGCCTCGACCGCGGCGTCGAGCTGGTCGCCGACGGTCTGCTCGAGCTGACCGCAGAACGGGCAGAGGAAGTCCTCGTAGATGACGACGGACCTGGGGGCATCGGCGTCGCCGGTGACCAGGCCGAAGTCCTCGCTGGCCCCGGCCGGAGGGGTGTCGGGCTTGTCCGAGCCGAGGCTCGTGACGAAGAAGTAGCCGCCGACGAGAACCACCAGGACCGCTGCGACCACCCCGAACCGGGTCAGCTGCTGGCGGCGCTTCGCGGCCTTGCGGCGCTCCTCGGCGACGGCCTTCGCCCGCTCGTTGCGCGCCTGGCGCTGCTCCCGCCTGGCCTGCGCGGCGGCCTTGTCCTCGGGGGTCCGGTTCTTCTTCTGCGCCATCGAGCTTCCTTCGTCCGTCCTGTGCTGAGGATCCGTGGTGACACCCGAAGGTTATGAGGTGAGCCTGAGTCGACCCTGAGAGCGGCCCACGTCGTGGTCGGTGACGGTCGGTAGGGTGGCTCGTCGTGAGCGACAGACTGGTGTGGATCGACTGTGAGATGACGGGCCTCGACCTCGGGGCGGACGCGCTGATCGAGGTCGCCGCCCTGGTCACGGACTTCGAGCTCAACGTCCTCGGTGAGGGCGTCGACGTCATCATCAAGCCGTCGCAGGAGTCGCTGGACCAGATGGTCGAGTTCGTCCGGTCGATGCACGAGAAGTCCGGCCTGCTCGACGAGCTCGCGTCCGGCACGACCCTCGCCGACGCCGAGGAGCAGGTGCTCGCCTACATCAAGGAGCACTGCCCCGACGGCAGCCGACCCCCGCTCGCGGGCAACACGGTGGCCACCGACCGGTCGTTCCTCGCTCGCGACATGCGGGCGCTCGAGTCCTTCCTGCACTACCGCATCGTCGACGTCTCCTCCATCAAGGAGCTCTCCCGCAGGTGGTACCCGCGGGCCTACTTCGCGGCGCCGACCAAGCGGGGCAACCACCGTGCGCTCGCCGACATCCAGGAGAGCATCGAGGAGCTGCGCTACTACCGCGAGGCCGTCTTCGTGCCCCAGCCCGGGCCGGACAGCGCGCGGGCGCGCGAGATCGCGTCGCGTCACGGTGGGCAGCTGACCGGTCTCGGCCCGGACTCCGGGGGCGATTCCAGCCCCACGGCCTGAGTGCCCTACACTTCTCGACGTCCTTCGCGTTCGCGCGGAGCTCGATGGTGGGTATAGCTCAGCTGGTAGAGCGCCGCCTTGTGGTGGCGGATGTCGCGGGTTCAAGTCCCGTTACTCACCCCAACGAGATCGAGGCCCCGGCTCCCGAGCCGGGGCCTCGGCCGTTACCGGAGCACCTCCGGCAGCCGTACGCCTCGCCCGCGCGCCGACGTACGCACCGGCGAGCGCCAGCGCCGCCGCGACCGCGACGGCCGGGCCGCTGCCGTACGAGGAGCGCAGCACGTCGAGGCCCGCGGAACCGACCGCCTGGCCCACCGCGAGCGCCACGAAGAGCACCGCGGTGCCCGAGCCGCCCGCATCCGGCGAGACCGCGCGTGCCCACAGGATCAGCACGCCCGACAGGCACATGTAGCCACCGCCGAAGAGTGCCATCGCGACGTACGCCGGCCACGACGCCGCGAGCACGATCGCGAGCGCGAGGAAGGCGTGCGCGACGACGGCGACGCCGACGAAGAGGGCCCACGCGCCGCGCAGGCCGAGGCGCTGGACCGCCACCCCCGTCACGGGCCCGAGGAGGCCACCCAGCCCGAGGGCGATCCACAGCCAGCCCACCCGCTCCTCGGGGACCCCGCCGTCCGAGACGGCGACCAGGGGCCCGAAGCTCCAGACGAGGGCCGAGCCTGCGCCCACCACGGCGGCGGCGGTCGCCGGGACGCGCAACCCGCCCGACCACCAGCCCGGGGTGCCCCGCTGCCCGCTCCGCTCCGCGCCACGTGCCGGTCGGCCGACGAGCACGAGCAGGAGGACCGCCGACCCGGCACAGATGGCCGCCATCGCCCCCCACGCGGTCGCGACGCCCACGGTGGCGAAGGCGACCACCCCCGCGCCCGCCACCCCGGCGGCCGTGCCCGAGTTGACCAGGGAGTGCGCGGTCTCGCGTGCGCGCTCCGTCACCAGCTCGTCGACGAGCCGGACGAGGGCCGGGGAGGCGAGACCCGCGCCCGTACCACCGACGAAGACCGCACCGACGAAGGTCGCAGGCTCCGTGGCGACGGCGACCCCGAGGGAACCACACGTCGCGGCGACGCCCGCGACGGCGAGGGTGGTCCGCGGCGCGTGGTCGCCCCAGCGGGCGGCGAGCACGGCGGCGAGGGCGTACGAGACGAACTGTGCCGAGGCCGCCGTGCCGACGACGTCCCCGAGGGCCGGGCGCTGCTCCACCAGCCGCGGCGCGAGAAGGCCGACGCCGAACCGTGCCATCCCGTAGGTCGAGGCGATGACCAGCATCCCGGCCAGCGCGACCGCCCAGCCCGAGGCGGAGCGCTGCGCATCGGGCGACGTCGGGACCATAACGATCGTTATAGCAGAACGGTCGTTATAGTCGTGTCGTGCCCACCACCACCCGCGACCGGGTCCTCGACGCCGCCGAGTCGCTGTTCTTCAGCCGCGGCATCGCGGTCACCGGGGTCGACCGGGTGGCGGACGCCGCCGGCGTCGCGATCGCGACGCTCTACAAGCAGGCCGGCAGCAAGGACGGTCTGCTCGCTGCCGTCCTCGAGCGACGGCTGGCCGACTGGACGGCCCACTGGGACGCCGCGCTGGCCGCCGCTGCGACCGACGAGGACCGGCTGCTCGCGCTGTTCGACGCCCTGGTCAGCTATCGCGCACAGGCCCGGCCCACGCAGTGGTGCTGCTTCCTCGCGACCGCGTCCGAGCGTCCGCGGCAGCCGGGTGCCGACGTCGTCCAGGACCTGCTGGACCGCGACACCGCCCTGCTCACCCGACGCCTGCGCGAGCTCGCCGAGCCCCTCTCCGACGACCCGGACGAGCTCGCGGCCCAGCTGCTCGTGGTCTACGACGGGGCGCTCGCGAGCCTGCTCCGGCAGGCGCCGGACGACGCGCTCGTGCGGGCGCGACGCGTCGCCGCGGCCGTGGTGGGCGCCGTGCGCCGTCCGTGATGCCCCGCCTCACGCCCGCGGTGCCGGCAGCCGGATCCTGAGTCGTCGTCCCGTGATCGGGTTGGCCGCGGCCACCTCGTCCATCGCGTCGATGATGTTGCGCAGGTTGATGATGAGCGCGCCGTAGACCGGCCACTCCGCCGACCGCTCGGTGCGTCGCATGTCCTCGCTCAGCGCCACCAGACGCCCCCGCGCGCCGACGAGGCCCTCCGGGTCGGCCTCGACGGCGGCGCGGCCGACGTCGGCGAGCACGGAGATCCAGGGGTCGGCGAACGCCTCCCCCCAGGTCTCGCGGTGGGCGCTCTGGCCACCGAGGGTGCGCGCCAGGCTGCGGGTCTCCGCGACGGCTTGCTCGAGGCGGCGCAGGAGCTCGTGCCACTGGCGCGGGTCGCGCATGCTGCGCGCCGAGCGCCGCGGGTTCATCCGCGCGCTCTCCTGCGCCTGGCGCACGAGCGCCCACGCCTGGTCGAGGTCCTGGTCGAGGTCGCGGGTGCGGTCGATCCACCCGGTGACGTCCTCGTCCTGGCAGCCGTCGCCCAGCCCTCCGGCGATGTCGACGAGCAGCATGCCGATCCCGTCGTCGACGGCGTCCAGCGCCTTGGCCGCCGTGTGCCGGCGCAGCGGCGGCCACACCATCACGTTGACGAGCAGACCCACGACGACACCGATCGCGGTGTCGTAGAGCCGCGAGAGCAGCATGACGTCGTCGTCGAAGCCCGTGGTCAGCACGACCAGCCCGGTGGTGGCGATGGTCGTCGCCTCGGCGCCGAGCCAGGGCACGGACCCGAGCACGAGCGCCACGACCAGGAGCAGGGTGATGGCCCACGTGCTGAGGCCGAACGCCTCACCGACCAGCGTCGCCAGGAGGACCGCCACCACGGTCGCCGCGACCTGCTGGGCTCCCTTGGAGAACGTGCGGTAGACGGTCGCGTGCACGACGAGCAGCGCCGCCCACGGCGCCAGGAACGGCTGCGGCAGGTCCAGCACGCTCGCGGCGATCACCCACGCCGCCACCGCGGCGAGGACGGTCTTGGCCAGCTGCAGGACGTCGTTCCACCAGATCGGGTCACTGATCCGGTCGTCGATCCGTTCCCTCAGCCCCCGGCTCGATCCCTCCCCCATCACGCCTCCTCACTCCCCCGCCGAACGACACTACGGGCGCCCCGCGACACGCGCTCACCCGTGGGGATGTGCTCGCCTGCGGCACCGCTCCAGGGGCTACGTTGAGGTGGTGCAACCCACCAGCAGCAGCTACGACGTGGTCGTGGTCGGCGGCGGTCACAACGCGCTCGTCAGCGCGGCGTACCTCGCCCGGGCAGGCCTCTCGGTGGTCGTGCTCGAGCGCCTCGGGCACACCGGCGGCGCCGCCGTCTCGGTGGAGCCCTTCGCCGGCCACCCCGCGCGCCTCTCGCGCTACTCCTACCTCGTCAGCCTGATGCCCGAGCAGCTGATGGCGGACCTCGACCTCGACGTACGCCTCGCCTCGCGCACGACCGCGTCCTACACCCCGTGGACGCGCGGCGACCGCTCCGGCGGGCTGCTGGTGGAGCGTCCCGAGGGCGAGGCGACGCGCGCGTCGTTCCGCGAGCTGACCGGTGACGACGCGGAGCACGCCGCGTGGCAGGACTTCTACGGCGACGTCGGCCGTCTCGCCGAGGTCGTCGCCCCCACCCTCATGCAGCCCCTGCCCCACGAGCGCGACCTGCGCTCCCTCGTCGACGAGCGGACCTGGGCCGACGTCGTCGAGCACCCGCTGGGGCGGGCGATCACCGCGCGCTTCAGCGACGACACGGTCCGCGGCGTCGTCGCCACCGACGCCCTCATCGGCACGTTCGCGTCGCTCGACGACCCGTCCCTCATCCAGAACCGCTGCTTCCTCTACCACCTCATCGGCAACGGCACCGGCGAGTGGCGGGTGCCCATCGGTGGCATGGGCGCGGTCACCGACGCGCTCGCGCGCGCAGCCCTCGACGCCGGCGCGGAGATCGTGACGGGGGCGGGCGTCAGCGCCATCGTCCCGGGTCCGGACGGCGCCGAGGTGGCCTTCCACGACAGCTCCGGCGAGCACCGCGTCACCGGACGTCGGGTCCTCTCGGGGGTGGCGCCGTGGGTCCTGCGGATCCTGCTCGACGAGGGCGAGGACCCCGACACGAAGCCGTCGGGCTCCCAGCTGAAGATCAACGTCCTCCTCGACCGGCTGCCGAGGCTGAGGTCAGGCGTCGACCCCGGCGTGGCATTCGCCGGGACGCTGCACCTCGCCGAGGACTACTCGCAGCTCGAGCGGGCGTACGCCGCCGCCGCGGGCGGTGCCGTGCCCGACCCCATGCCGGGTGAGGTCTACTGCCACTCCCTCACCGATCCCTCGATCCTCGGCGACCGGGCCGGCTCGGCACACACGCTGACCTACTTCGGGCTGCACACCCCGACCGGGCTCTTCGACGCCGACCCCGGCGCCAAGGACGTCGCCGTGCAGCGCGCGCTCGCGTCCCTCGACGCCGTCCTGGCCGAGCCCCTCGCCGACTGCCTGGCCCGCGACGCCGACGGCAACCCGTGCGTCGAGGCGAAGATCCCGCAGGACGTCGAGCGCGACCTCGCGATGCCCGGCGGGCACATCTTCCACGGCGACCTCGAGTGGCCGTGGGCACCGCACCGGGCCCGGCTCGACACCCCGGCCCAGCAGTGGGGCGTCCACACCGAGCACGACACGGTCCTGCTGTGCGGCTCGGGGGCGCGCCGCGGCGGGGCGGTCTCCGGGCTCGGCGGCCACAACGCCGCCCAGGCGGTCCTCGCCGAGCTGTGAGCGCAGGGGTGGTCCCGATTTCACCTGTCGGTCGCGACGGGGTAGTGTTCCTCTCGCTTCACCGCCTGCGCCATTAGCTCAATTGGCAGAGCAGCTGACTCTTAATCAGCGGGTTCGGGGTTCGAGTCCCTGATGGCGTACACGAAGCTGAGAGCCGGCCCCTCGGGGCCGGCTCTCGGCGATTTCCAAGCGGTACCTCGAGCGGCGCGACACCGACTGGGCCGGCGTCCCCTTCGCGTCATGAGCGGCCATATGACCGCTCATGATGCGGAATTCCGTGCGACGAGCGACCACATCGGCTCATGAGTCGACCGAGCTCTCAGGCGCCCTTCCCTCGTCTCTTCGTCGCCGGTCCCGTCATCCTTCGGTCTCCCACCGGCACCGGTCCAGTCCTGGGTCGCGCGGAGGTCGTCGGCCGTTCACGCAGCGCCCCCCTCCGGGTCACCCGGCTCCACTCTCATGCGTCGCGGACGGCGTACGTCGTCCCCGCGCCGTCGGCGCGGGCAGCCCGTGAAAGGGAATGATGAATCCGACCGTGGCCCCCAACGGCCGACCGCGACGCCTCGCCTCGATCCTGGTGTCGACCGGCGTCGCCTCCGTGCTCCTCGCGAGCACGACCACCCTCGTCGCCAGTGACCCGGCGGTCGCCGCCGTGTCGACCGACCCGCTCATCAGCACCACCGACACGACGTGGCGCTACCTCGACGACAACACCGAGCCGCACCGCGGTGCCGCCGACGTGCTCGCCTGGACCGAGGCGTCCTACGACGCGTCCTACTGGAAGTCGGCCACCGGATCCTTCGGCGCGATCCGCGGTCAGCTCGGCTCCGTGAGCGGCTACACGCCGACCACCCTGCTCGACCAGTACGTCGACGGCACCAGCGCCCCCAACGTGCGACGTTCTTCTTGCGTACGACGTTCGACGTCGACGCCGCGACCATCACCGGTATCGAGGGCCTGGCCGCCGAGGTCGTCTTCGACGACGCGCTGCGGGTCTACGTCAACGGCAACCGCGTCTACAACGCCGTGGACGAGCGCGCGACCGACACCACGAAGAACCTCCAGTTCGCCGGCGACTCGGGCGGCGCCCCGATCACGGGGAACTTCACCATCGCGCCCGAGGCCCTCCGACCCGGCATGAACACCGTCGCCGTCGCCCTCTACCAGGACCGGGAGACCAGCAGCGACATCTACTTCGACTTCAAGGAGCTCGTGCCCGTCCTGGCCGAGGCTCCGGCGATGCCCCCCTCGCGCGTCATCCTGACCCCGACCGAGGACACCAGCCGGTCGCAGTCCTTCTCCTGGCTGGCCGGCAACGAGGGCGAGACGGTCGGTCGCGTCCAGGTCCAGGCAGCCGACGGCGGGCTCACTCGTACGCTGCGCGGCTATCCGCAGGGCGCTGTGAACAACAACCCGCTCGAGCACTTCTCGGCGACCGTCTCCGGCCTCGAGCCCGGCACCGAGTACCGCTACCGCGTCGGCAACCCGGCCGCCTGGAGCGAGTGGTTCACCTTCACCACCGCGGACCCGTCCGTCACCGACTTCTCCTACATCTACTACGGCGATGCGCAGATCGGCCTCGACTCCACCTGGCCCGAGGTCGTCGACCAGTCGCTGGCGACCGCCCCCGACGCGATCGGGTCCGTGCACGCGGGAGACCTCATCGACACCGCCAGCAACGAGACCCAGTGGATCAACTGGTTCAAGGGCATGGAGACCGCCGCCGCGACGAAGAACATCATGGCCGCGCCGGGCAACCACGAGTACTCCGGCGACAAGCAGCTGAAGGCGTGGAAGGCCAACTTCGAGTACCCGCTCAACCAGCCCACCACCGAGACGATCGGCGACATGGCCGAGCTGGCCGTCGGCGACGACGAGGTCGCCGCCCAGTACCGCGCGTACTTCGAGCACTGGTCGGAGCTCGCGGCCGAGACGGTCTACTTCGCCGACTACCAGGGCGTCCGCTTCATCACCGTCAACGCCACCCGCGACGCGGCGTTCCTCGCTCCGGACGACCTGCCCGCCTGCACCGTCGCCGCCTGCCCGTCGACCAGGGTCGGCGACCTGTGGACCGAGTTCCAGGCGAACTGGCTCGACCACGTGCTGTCCACGTCGGAGTCGAAGTGGAACGTCGTCACCTTCCACCAGCCCGTCTACTCGACCAGCGCCGGTCGCAACGAGCCCGTGCTGCGCAAGTACTGGGTCCCGGTGTTCCAGAAGCACGACATCGACCTCGTGCAGATGGGCCACGACCACACCTATGCGCGTGGCTACAACAACGACGACCGCACCGCGGACCCCGGCATCACCGACGGCCCGGTCTACATCGTCTCCAACTCGGGCGCCAAGCACTACGAGCTCGAGACCGACGAGCGCAACGTCTGGACGCTCAACGGCGCCACCCAGGTGCTCCGAGGCGCCGGCGTGACGACGTACCAGGTCATCGAGGTCTCGAAGGACCAGCTCGTCTACACGTCCTACCTGGCCGAGAAGACCGCCGACGCGACGACCGGCCTCCCGATCGGCGCCGTCTACGACGAGTTCACCGTCACCAAGACCGACGACGGACGGAAGTGGGTGACCGAGGCCGGCGTCGCCGCGCCGGTGCCGGCCCCCGAGCCCACGCCCGTCCCCACGCCCGTCCCCACGCCCGATCCCTCACCGACCCCGGCGCCGACCCCGGTGCCTTCGGCCCCGCAGGTCGTGGCACCGGCGCCGCTGCTGAGTGACGTACGTCCGCGCGTGTCCCACCTGCGCGTGGGCCGCAAGGCGGTGGTGGACGTACGCGCGACCGCCGCAGGCACGGTGCGGATCACCGCGAGGCGCGGCAAGGTTCGGGTCGTGCGCGCGGTCGAGGTCGACGGCGCGGGGCGGACGTCGGTGAAGCTGCCGCGACGGCTCACCAGCAGGCCCGGGCGCGTCGTCGTGCAGGTGGTGCTGACGCCCGAGGCGACGACCGACCTCCCGTCGCGCTCCACGGTCCACATGGTCGTATGCCGCTGACCCCGGCCCCGGACGCGTCGAGCCGGTCCCCTCCGGGGGGACCGGCTCGACGTGTCACAACGTGGTGGTGCAGCTACTTGAAGATGCTGTACCCGCCCGGGCCGACCGCGAGGCCGACGATGATGAGGACGATCCCCCACAGCATCTGACCCCGGATCAGCGAGACGATGCCCGACACCACGAGGATGACGGCCAGGATCCACAGCAGAAACATCATGAACATGCTCCCTTCAGTTGTGTCGCCAACCTAGCCCTCGCGGCGCGGCGCCGAAAACCGGCCACACCCCTGGGGAGGGCGGGTCTCAGCCCTCTTCGCGCAGGCGCGGCGGGGTGAAGCCGTCGGGCCGGAACCCGGTCTTGTCGGCGTAGAACTCCCGCAGCACGTCCATGTCGGCGCCGACGTCCCCCGTCGGGTGGAAGGTCGGTCCCCAGCCGACGGTGCGCGACGGCGCGTCGAGGAAGGCCAGGGTGATCGGGAGGCCGGTCTGCCGGGAGATCCGGTAGAAGCCCGACTTCCAGTACTCCGCGCGCGAACGGGTGCCCTCCGCGGCGATGCCGAGCAGCCACGGGTCGTCGCCCTCGGCCTCGACCAGCAGCTCCTTGACGGTGGCCGCGGGGTTCTTCCGGTCGAGCTCCACCGCACCCGTGCGGCGCAGCAGCCAGCCGAGCGGACCGACGAACAGCTCCTGCTTGACCAGCAGGCGGATCGTGATGCCGTACCTCCACGCGAGGAGCATGGTCAGCACCCAGTCCCAGTTGGACGTGTGCGGCGCACCGACGAGCACACCGCGCTGCGGCACCTCCCCGACGGCCTTCCACCGGGCGGCGCGCAGCAGCAGCCCGGCGAGGTGGCGGCGGAAGCTCCTCATGCGACGGCCCTCACAGGTACAGCCCGGTGGAGCCGCCCTCGAGGCGCTCGGCGGCGACGGCGTGGACGTCCCGCTCGCGCATCACGACGTAGACCTCGCCGTGCACCTCGACCTCGGCCTTCTCGTCGGGGTCGAAGAGCACCCGGTCGCCCACCTCGACGGCGCGGGCGTGCGGGCCGACGGCGATGACGCGGGACCAGGCGAGGCGGCGCGCGCCCATCGCCGCGGTCGCGGGGATGACGATCCCGCCGGTGGAGCGGCGCTCGCCGGCCTCCTTGTCGACCTCGACGAGCAGGCGGTCGTGCAGCATCTTGATCGGGGCGCTGCCCGGCGACATGCCGTTCAGCTCGCGACCCTGCGGACGATGGCGAACAGGACCACGACGCCGACCACGGCACCCGCGACCTTGAGGATGTTGTCGGTGCGCGGGGCGCCCGTGTCGAGGTCGACGAAGCTCGACTTCACCGTGGTCACCTGGCGACCGACGATCGTCTTGGGGTGGGCGCGGTGCGCGAGCTGGTCGATGGTCGAGGCGAGCCGCTGGCGCGTCTCCTCGATCTCGCGCTCGAGCGCGCTCATGTCCTGGGTCACCCGGGAAGGCTATCAATGCGCCGGGGATCGAATCCCCAGGGCAGCTCGAGCCTGTGGGCGGACATCAGCTGCTCGTCGGTGAGCACGTCGAAGGTCCTCCGGTCGGCGACGACCACTCCCTCGCTGAGCACCACGCTGCGCGGGCAGAGCTCGAGGGCGTACGGCAGGTCGTGCGTCACCATCAGCACGGTCACGTCGAGGCTCCGCAGGATCTCGGCGAGCTCGCGACGCGAGGCCGGGTCGAGGTTGGAGGACGGCTCGTCCAGCACGAGGACCTCCGGCTCCATCGCCAGGACGGTGGCCACGGCCACCCGCCGACGCTGGCCGTACGACAGGTGGTGCGGTGGCCGGTCGACGAAGTCCGCCATCCCGACGCGGTCGAGCGCGTCCATCACCCGGCGGTCGAGCTCGGCGCCGCGCAGGCCGAGGTTGGCGGGCCCGAACGCGACGTCCTGGCGGACGGTGCCGAGGAAGAGCTGGTCGTCGGGGTCCTGGAACACGATGCCGACGCGTCGGCGGATCTCCTTGAGGTGCTGCTTCTCCACCGGCAGGCCGCTGACGGTGACCGTTCCCTTGCCGTGGCCGCTCGACGCAGCGCCGAGGATGCCGTTGAGGTGGAGCACGAGGGTCGTCTTGCCGGCGCCGTTGGGCCCGAGGAGGGCGACGCGCTCCCCCTCGTGCACGTGGAGGTCGACGCCGAAGAGCGCCTGGTGGCCGTCGGGGTAGGCGAAGGCCAGCCCGCGGACGTCGAGCACGGGGGTGCTCACCGGCGCTCCGCCTGGGGCAGCGCGCCGTCGTACCCGCGCGACAGCATCGCGAGGTGGACCCGTTCGCCGCGCTCGTAGGAGCGGATGAAGAGGGCCCCGAGCGAACGCGCGAGCACCGGCCAGTGGCGCGGCGAGCGCGGGTCGCAGCCCCGAGAGCGCAGCGCCGTCATCATCCGCCCGAGCTCGGCGGTGACCACGTCGAGGTAGCGGATCATGAAGCCCATGATCTGCACGACCAGGTCGGGCACCCGCAGCCGCTGCAGGCCGCGCAGCAGGTCCTGCGGCTCGGTGGTCGCGGCGAGGGTGAGGGCGGCGAGGACGCCGATGCTTCCCTTGACGAGCAGCGCGACGCCCGCGACCAGACCCGGCTCGGAGACGCTGACACCGAGCACCTCGGTGCGCGGGCCGTGGGAGATGAACGGCACCAGCAGCGCGAACACCGCGAACGGGACCTCGATCACCATGCGCGGCAGCAGGTAGGTCAGCGGCACCCGGGACAGGAGCACCACGGCGAGCAGCACCGCCGCCTCGACGGCGAACACGGCGTACGCCTCGCGCGGGGTGGCGACGACGACCAGCATGAAGGCCAGGAGTCCCAGCACCTTGAGGTGCGCCGGCGCCCGGTGGACGGGGCTGTGGCCGTGGAAGTGGAGGCGGTGCCCGTGCCCCGCGCCCATCAGTCCCTGCTGTCGGCGGGCTCGCGGCGACGGATCAGCCAGAACAGCCCGGTGCTGAGCAGGAGCATCACGAGGACGCCGATGACGCCGGCCACGCCGCCGCTGAGCCGGGCGTCGTCGATGCCGGAGGTCTGGTAGTCGGCGAGCGGGCTGTCAGCCGTGGCGGAATCTTCCGCCGAGTCGATGAACCCGGTCTGCTCGGCGACGTGCTCGAGGCCGTCGGGGTGGGCGCTGGCGTAGTAGCTCGCGACGCCCGCCACGAGCAGGCTGACGAGCAGGGCGACGACGAAGAAACGCGTGCCGGAGGTGCGGGTGCTCATGCGACCTCGACCTCCCGGGTCACGAGCTCGCGCTCGGCGGTCAGCGGGCGGGCGCCGTGGACCAGGTCGGGACGCGTCGCGACGACGCTGGCGACGACGAGCCCGGTCACGACCGCCTCGCCGATGCCGATGAGCGTGTGCCAGCCGAGCATGGTCACGGCCACGGCGCCGAGGTCGACGGGGGCGTTGCCGCCGACGGCGAAGAGCCCGGTGAACACCAGCGCGGCGACCGGGACGCTGAGGAAGGCGCCCGCGGCGGCGGCCGGCGCGACGACGGAGAGCCGCTGGGGCAGCACGCGGCGCAGCAGCGCGAAGACCGCCCAGCCGACCGCGACCGTCACGATGCCGATCAGGGTGATGTTGGTGCCGAGTGCCGTGATGCCACCGTCGGCCATCAGCAGCCCCTGCACCAGCAGCACGACCGACAGGCAGAGCACGGCCGTCCACGGCCCGACGAGGACCGCCGCGAGCGCACCGCCCATGAGGTGACCGCTCGTGCCCGCGCCGACGGGGAAGTTGATCATCTGGGCGGCGAAGACGAACGTCGCGACGAGGCCCGCCATCGGGGCGGCACGGTCGTCCAGCTCGCGCCGCGCGGCACGCAGCGACACCGCGATCGCAGCGGCTGCCACGACCCCGGTCGCCACCGAGGTGGGGGCGTCGAGGAACCCGTCAGGCACGTGCACGTCGGTTGCTCCTGTGCTGGTTTGATGTCTGGTGGCCGGCGCGGACACCCCCCGATGCCGGCCGGCACCCTCCGACCTTATTGCAATCGTCTTGCAACAACCACTCCCGACCACGTGCACAGGAGATCGAGATGTCCGACCGCCTCTCCCCCGGCGACGCCGCGCCCGACTTCACCCTCACGAGCGACACCGAGGAGCAGGTCACGCTGTCGGACCTGCGCGGCACGAAGGTGATCGTCTACTTCTACCCGGCGGCGATGACCCCCGGCTGCACGAAGCAGGCGTGCGACTTCTCCGAGTCCCTCGACTCGCTGCGCGGGGCCGGCTACGAGGTGCTCGGCGTGTCGAAGGACAAGCCGGCCAAGCTGGCGAAGTTCCGCGAGCGCGACGCCCTCACCCTGACGCTGCTGTCCGACGAGGACCTCGCCGTGCACCGGGCCTGGGGCGCGTACGGCACCAAGAAGCTCTACGGCAAGGAGGTCGAGGGCGTGATCCGCTCGACGT
Source organism: Nocardioides cavernae (assembly GCF_013410035.1). Lineage (GTDB taxonomy): Bacteria > Actinomycetota > Actinomycetes > Propionibacteriales > Nocardioidaceae > Nocardioides > Nocardioides cavernae_A. Next base: position 316,854 of record NZ_JACCBW010000001.1, read on the forward strand.
TCGTGCTCGACGAGGACGGCGCGGTCGAGCTGGCGCAGTACAACGTGAAGGCCACCGGCCACGTCGCCAAGCTGCGCCGGGACCTGGGTCTCGACTGAGCACGCCGCACGTGCGGCGGTCCTGGCCCCCGGTCAGCCGTCGCGAGGGCCGCACCCGCCGCACGTGTGAGGATGGGCCCGCGCGCTCGTAGCCCAATTGGCAGAGGCACCAGGTTTAGGTCCTGGCCAGTGAGAGTTCGAGTCTCTCCGAGCGCACTCGACCTAAGTCTGCTCTTCGCGCCGATCGTTCCCGTGTGACCCCCGTCACCACTAGGGTCCGCGCATGGATTCCGCGCTGACCACGGTCGGACTGCCCCTCGCGCTCGCGATCATCATGTTCGGCCTCGGCCTGGACCTGACGGTGGGCGACTTCAAGCGGGTCGGACGCACCCCCAGGGCCGTCGCCGTGGCGCTGGCGTGCCAGGTGCTGCTGCTGCCGGCGATCTGCTTCGGGCTCGTCGTCGTCCTCGACCTGCCCGCCCTGCTCGGCATCGGCATGCTGCTGCTCGCGGCCTCGCCGGGCGGGACGACTGCCAACCTGTTCAGCCACCTGTTCCGCGGCGACGTCGCGCTCAACATCACGCTGACCGCGATCAACACGGTGATCGCCGTCGTCACCCTCCCCCTCATCACCGGCCTCGCGATCGCGTACTTCGACCGCCAGGACGACGTCTCGATGCCGCTGGTGGAGATCGTGAAGGTGTTCGCCCTGATCCTGCTCCCGGTCGGCGTCGGCATGCTCGTCAACCAGCGGGCGCCCGGCTTCGCGCGCCGCATGGACAGGCCGGTACGCATCGGCTCGGCCGTGATCCTGGCCGTCCTCGTCCTCGGCATCCTGCTCGACCAGATCGAGGACGTCGGCGACTACCTCGCCGACGTCGGGCTCATCGCCGCGCTGTTCTGCGCGATCAGCCTGGTGGTCGGCTACGTCGTGCCCAAGGCGTTCGGGGTCACCGGCCCCCAGGCGATCGCGTCCTCGATGGAGGTCGGGGTGCACAACGCCACGCTCGCCATCTTCGTGGCGGTCGAGGTCCTCGACGAGGTCGAGATCTCGGTGCCGGCCGCGGTCTACTCGCTGGTGATGTTCCTCTTCGCCACGCTGTGGGGCATGTGGGTCAGCAGGCAGGTCGGCGCGCGCGAGGACGTGTCAGTCGGCTGACAGGTCCGCCGCGACGTGGGGCGCGAGCTCGCGCAGCGCACGCCCCCGGTGGGAGATCCGGTCCTTCTCGGCCGGGTCCAGCTCGGCGGAGGTGAGGCCCTTCCCGTCCGCGTCGGCGGCGTGCTCGTCGGCCACGAAGAGGACGTCGTAGCCGAAGCCGCCGCTGCCGCGCTGCTCGCGGATGATCCGGCCGTCCATGCGGCCCTCGACCACACGTTCGCGGCCGTCGGGCATCACCCAGGCGACGGCGCACGCGAAGTGCGCCCCGCGGCGCTCGTCGGGGACGTCGTGGAGCTGGTCGAGCAGGAGCCGGTTGTTGCGGTCGTCGGACTTGTCCGCGCCCGACCACCGTGCCGACAGCACGCCCGGCATCCCGTTGAGCGCGTCGACGCACAGGCCGCTGTCGTCGGCCACCGACGGCAGGCCCGTGGCCGCGGCGCCGGCCCGGGCCTTCAGCAGCGCGTTGCCCTCGAACGTGGGCTGGTCCTCGACCGGCTCGACGTAGCCGTCGACGTCGGCGATGCCGAGCACCTCGACGTCGGGGACGTGCTCGGCGAGGATCCGCTGCATCTCGAGGATCTTCTTGGCGTTGGCGGACGCGAGGAAGACCTTCATCGGGCGAGTGCCTCCTGCTGCAGGCGCGTCAGGTCGGCGCAGCCCTTCTCGGCCAGGGCCAGCAGGGCGTCGAGCTCGGTGCGGTCGAAGGCGGCGCCCTCGGCGGTCCCCTGCACCTCGACGAACTTCCCGTCGCCGGTCATCACCACGTTCATGTCGGTCTCGGCCCGCACGTCCTCGACGTAGGGCAGGTCGAGGCGCGGCACGCCGTCGATGATGCCGACGCTGACCGCGGCGACCGACCCGGTCAGGGGCTCGCCGGTGAGCGCGCCGTTGCCGCGCAGGTGGGCGACGGCGTCGGCGAGCGCGACGTAGGCGCCGGTGATGGCGGCGGTCCGGGTGCCGCCGTCGGCCTGGAGCACGTCGCAGTCGAGGACGATGGTGTTCTCGCCGAGCGCCTGGTAGTCGATCACCGCGCGCAGCGAGCGTCCGATCAGTCGCGAGATCTCGTGGGTACGCCCGCCGATGCGGCCCTTGACCGACTCGCGGTCCGACCGGGTGTTGGTCGCGGCCGGCAGCATGGCGTACTCGGCCGTGACCCAGCCCAGCCCCGAGCCCTTGCGCCACCGGGGCACGCCCTCGGACGCGGAGGCGGCGCACAGCACCTTGGTGCCGCCGAACTCGACCAGCACCGAGCCCGCCGCGTGGTCGAGCCAGTGTCGGGTGATCGTGATGGGGCGGAGCTCGTCGTCGGCGCGGCCGTCGGCGCGGGCGCCGGACGTGGGGGCGGCAGAAGTCATGCCACGACCCTAGACGGGCGGGCGGACAGGGACGGACGTGGCTGAGCCGGGTCCGGTCACCCCCGTGTGTCACCGGCCCCGGCTCGAAGCCCCTCCCCCAGTGGGACCGTACTGCTGCGCGGCCCACGCCGCGCGGCTCCCTCCGCGCGGTCTGGTCCACCCAGCCTCCGCCCTGCCCCCGGCGGGCGCATCCACCCACGGGTCCGGTCGGGCAGACCAAAGTAGGTCGTGCGATGGCTACCCTGAGCGCCGTGGAGACCCGTCCGGACACCCAGCCGGACACGTATCTGGACACGCATCTGGACACCCAGCCCGCGCTGAGCTGGGTGTCGCACGCGTGGCGGTACGCCGTGTGCCTCGCGTTCTCGTTCGCGGTCTGGCAGACCGCCGCCGGCACGGAGTGGCGCGAGAACCGGCCCTTCTTCTACTCCGAGGTCGCCCTCGGGGTCGTCTCGTTCACCCTCGTGCACCACCGTCGCCGGGCCCCCGTCCGGGTGGCGCTCCTGGTGGCGGCGGTGAGCGCGTTCTCCGGCCTCGCCGCCGGTCCGGCGACGCTCGCGGCCGTCTCGGTCGCCACCCGGCGCCGCGTGAGCGAGGTGGTGCTGGTCGGCGCCACCAACATCGTGGCCGCCCAGGTCTGGACGACGCTCGCGCCGATCGAGGACCAGGACTACCTCCTCACCACCCTGGTCAACCTCGTGGTCAACGCGGGCGTGATGGGCTGGGGGCTCTACATCGGGTCCCGCCGCGAGCTGCTCTGGAGCCTGCGCCACCGCGCCGAGCAGGTCGAGCTCGAGGAGGAGCTGCGGCTGACGCAGGCCCGCTCCACCGAGCGCGCGCGCATCGCCGGGGAGATGCACGACGTCGTCGCCCACCGGATCACCCAGGTGTCCATGCAGGCCGGCGCCCTGGCCTTCCGCGACGACCTCGACGTCGACCGGCTGCGCGAGGGCCTCACCCAGATCCAGCAGCAGGCCAACGACGCGCTGCACGAGCTGCGCGACGTCCTCGGCGTGCTCCGCGAGAACGACACGAGCCCGCCCACCGCGCGCCCGCAGCCGACGTACGACGACATCGCGGCGCTCGTCGACGAGGCGAGGGACCTCGGGCTGGACGTGGACTACGTCGACGACGTCGACGTCAGCGCGAGCGTCCCGCCGGCGACCGGCCGCACCGTCTACCGGATCGTCCAGGAGGGCATCACCAACGTCCGCAAGCACGCGCCGGGCGCCGGGCTGACGATCCGCTCGTCGGGCGACCAGCGGCACGGCATCACGGTGCGGCTCACCAACCCGCTCGGCGAGCGGCGCAGCGCTGCCCCCGGCGCCGGTCTGGGCCTCGTCGGGCTGCGCGAGCGCACCGAGCTGCGCGGCGGTCGGCTGGACCAGCGGACCGAGGGCGCCACGTTCGTGCTGGAGGCTTGGCTACCGTGGACCGCGTGATCCGCGTGCTGCTCGTAGACGACGACCCGCTGGTCCGGTCGGCCCTGTCCCTCATGCTGGGCGGCCAGTCCGACATCGAGGTGGTCGGCGAGGCGCCGAACGGCGAGGCCGGCCTGGCCCTGGTGGGCGAGCACCGGCCGGACGTCGTCCTGATGGACATCCGCATGCCCGTGATGGACGGCCTGGAGGCCACGCGGGTGCTGCACTCCCGGCCCTCACCGCCCGCGGTGGTGGTCCTGACGACCTTCGACGCCGACGACCACGTCCTCCGTGCGGTCGCCGCGGGCGCCGACGGCTTCCTGCTCAAGGACACGCCTCCCGGCGACATCGTCAGCGCGATCCGCACGGTCGCCGCCGGTGACCCGATGCTCTCTCCGTCGGCCACCCGCAGCCTGGTCTCCCGGCTGCGCAGCACCACGCCGACCGATCGGACCTCGACGGCGGCCGACCGCCTGACCGTCCTCACCGAGCGCGAGCTCGAGGTGGCCGTGTGCGTCGGTCGCGGGCTCAGCAACTCCGAGATCGCCTCGGAGCTCTACCTGTCGATCCCGACGGTGAAGTCGCACGTCTCCCGGCTGCTGACCAAGCTCGACAGCACCAACCGGGTGCAGGTCGCGATGGTCGTGCACGACGCCGGCCTCGTCTGAGGCCGCGCCTCAGAGCTCGTAGGTCGCGCCGGGCCGCGCGAGCTCGACCGGGCCCGACCACTCGGCGCGCGCCTCCGCCTCCGCGTCGGCGGCGTCGTGCCACGGCGGGACGTGGGTGAGCACCAGCCGCTCAACGCCGGCCCGCGCGGCGGTGCGCCCGCAGTCGGCGCCGGTCATGTGGAGGTCCGGGGGGTTGTCGTCGCCGCTGCGGAACGACGCCTCCGCGAGCAGCAGGTCCGCACCCGCGGCGACCTCGTCGAGGGCCGGGCACGGGCCAGTGTCGCCGGAGTAGACGAGCGTGCGGCCGTCGGCGGTGACCTTGAGGGCGTACGCCGTGACGGGGTGCACGACCTCGCGCGCCTCGACCCGGAAGGGCCCCAGCTCGACCGCGTCCCCCGGCACGCCGGAGTGGTCGACGAAGGCGAACTCCTCCGTCATGCCCGGCTCCGTCGGGAGGTCGTACGCCCGCGCCATCCGCTCGGCGGTCCCGGCCGGGCCCCAGACCGGGATCCGCGGCTGCGCGCCGGTGGGGTGGTACTTGCGCATCACGTAGTAGCCGCAGAGGTCGAGGCAGTGGTCGGCGTGCAGGTGGCTGACGAAGACGGCGTCGATCGTCAGCGGGTCGACGTAGCGGTGCAGCTGGCCGAGGGCGCCGTTGCCGAGGTCGAGCAGGATCCGCCACGTGCGGGTCTCGCCGCCCGACGTGTGCTCCGCCTCCACGAGGTAGCAGCTGGCGGCGGACTCCGGCCCGGGGTAGGACCCGGAGCAGCCGACGATCGTCAGTCTCACCGGATCCCTCCGGCGAACTGGCTCGCCCCGAGCAGCTCGGAGCCGAGGAAGCGTCGACCGATGGTGGCGAAGTCCTCCGGGCTGCCGGTGGTCGCGAAGGTGTAGTCGGCCTCGCCGCTCTCGCGCATCAGGCCGGTGCGGGCGAGCATCTTGTAGACGTCCTTCGCGCACTCCTCGGCCGAGCTCACTAGGGTCACCTCGTCGCCCATGACGTAGGAGATGACACCGGTCAGCAGCGGGTAGTGCGTGCAGCCCAGGATGAGGGTGTCGACGCCCGCGGCGGCCAGCGGGTCGAGGTAGTCGTGGGCGGCCGCCAGGAGCTCGTCGCCGCCGGTGACCCCCTGCTCCACGAAGTCCACGAAACGCGGGCAGGCCCGGATGTGGAGGTCGAGGTGGGGTGCGGCGGCGAACGCGTCGTCGTACGCCATCGAGCTGGCCGTCGCGCGCGTGCAGATCACCCCCACCTTGCGGTTGCGGGTGGCCGCGGCGGCGCGGCGGGCGGCGGGCAGGATCACCTCCACGACGGGCACGTCGTAGCGCTCGCGGGCGTCGCGGAGCATCGCCGCGCTGGCGGAGTTGCAGGCGATGACCAGCGCCTTCACGCCCTGGGCGTAGAGGTGGTCGAGGCACTCGAGGGCGTACTCGCGCACCTCGCCGATCGGCTTCTGGCCGTAGGGCTGACGTGCCGTGTCGCCGAGGTAGACGACCGACTCGTGCGGCAGCTGGTCGATGACCGAGCGCGCGACCGTGAGGCCACCGAAGCCGGAGTCGAAGATGCCGATGGGCGCGTCGGCGCTCGTCTCGGGCGTGGGGGTCGGCACAGGCAGCAGGCTAGGCGGTCCGGAGGGCACGGGTCACGCCATCGGGGGCGTCGGCCCGGTCACACCGCGGCGGGCGGGTTATCGTCGGGCAGTGCTCCGTCGATCCCGGGTGACCGCGCCCCTCGTGTCCCTGCTCGCCTCCACCAGCCTCGTGCTCGCCGCCACGCAGGCGTGTGCGGCGACGCCGGCCGGGGACCTCGCGCGGCCCGCCACCTCGGCGGCGTCGCCGTCCGGGGCGTCGACCGCGGTCAGGGCCGCGACGAGGGCGGACGCCGAGTCGGTGCTCGCGATCTCCATCGACGGCATGAGCGTCGCGTCGATCCGCAGGCTCGGGAAGAAGAAGCTGCCGAACCTCTACCGGTTCATGCGGGCCGGTGCCTCGACCCTCAACGCGCGCACCGAGCGCGAGATGACGGTGACCCTGCCGAACCACACCGGGATGGTCACCGGGCGGCGCATCGACGCCGCGACGGGTGGGCACGGCGTCACCTGGAACGACGACAGGCCCACGCCGAGCACCGTGCAGGCCGCAGCCGGCCACGACGTCGCGTCCGTGTTCTCCGCGGTGGACGCCGCCGGGGGCTCGACGGCGCTGTTCGCCGCGAAGACGAAGTTCAGCCTGTGGCAGCGCTCGTGGCCTGACGCCATCGACCGCACCACGATCGACCTCGACAACAACCGTCTGGTGACGTCGCTCATCGCCGACCTGCCCACGGACCGCGACTTCCGCTTCCTGCACCTCTCCCTCCCCGACAACGCCGGCCACAAGCACGGCTGGATGTCGAAGCCCTACCTCAAGGCAGTACGCCAGTCCGACGCCCTCGTCGGTCGCGTCGTGAAGGCCGTCGACGCCGACCCCGTCCGCCGGGCGGGCACGACGATCCTGCTGACCAGCGACCACGGCGGGCACGGTCCCTCGCACGACCGGGCGACGGTGCTCGACAACTACCGCATCGCCTTCATGGCGCGCGGGTCCGCGGTGGGACGCAACGTCGACCTCTACGCGATCAACGCGACCTACCAGGACCCGGGCACCCGCCGCACGGTCTACGGCCAGCGTCGCCCCCCGGTGCGCAACGGGATGATCGCCAACGTGACGCTCGACCTGCTCGACCTCCCGCCGGTCGAGGGCAGCGAGTTCGACGTCGAGATGGACCTGCGGCTCACCGCCCCCTGACGGCCGCGGCCTCGCGCTCGAGCGGCCAGGGGTTGAACCGGCAGCCGCCGGTCCCCTTGGACTGCTGCATCATCACCGGCGCCTTCCCGCCACGGCACGAGGCGTGACCGAGCCCGAGCCAGTGGCCGGTCTCGTGGTTGACGACCATGTGCCGGTAGTCGCGCAGCGACCGGCCGGCGGCGTTCCACGCGGGTGACGCCTGCGTCCACCGGGTCTGGTTGATGACCACGTGCCGTCCGACGCGGCACGACCAGTGCGCGGAGCACCCGGAGGAGAACGACGGCAGGGTGCCGGCTGCGGCGAGGACCAGCGTGAACTGACCGCCCCGACGGACCCGGCGGAGCTCGACGCCCCCGGCGCGCCAGCCACGCGGGTCGTCGAAGGTCTCCTGCGCCAGCCGCCGGAAGTCCTTCAGCGACGCGGTGATCCGCCCGCGGGTGGTGACGGAGTACGTCACCCGCCGGCGGACCGGGACGGCGTACCCCTCGGCGGTCTCGGGGTGGGTCACGCCGGGCGTACGCCGGCGCAGGTGCCCCTCGTCGTGCGCGGCCTGCGCCGGGGCCGCGAGCAGGCCCGGCAGCAGCGATATGACGACGAGGACGGCGGCCAGGACGGCGAGGACGCGGGCGACCCGGGGCATGGGGGGAGCCTAGGCCCAGAGCTGGCCGTCGAGACGGTCCTCGGCCTCGTCGACGGTGCCCTCGTAGGCGCCGGTGGAGAGGTACTTCCAGCCCCCGTCGCACACGACGAAGACGATGTCGGCCCGCTCGCCCGCCTTCACGGCCTTGGCCGCCTGACCGAGCGCGGCGTGGAGGATCGCGCCGGTCGAGATGCCGGCGAAGATGCCCTCGAGCTCGAGCAGCTCCCGCACCCGGCGCACGGCGTCGCGGGGCCCGACGCTGAAGCGCGAGTCGATCAGCGAGGCGTCGTAGAGCTCGGGGACGAACCCCTCGTCGAGGTTGCGCAGGCCGTAGACCAGCTCGCCGTAGCGCGGCTCCGCGGCGACGATGCGCACGTCGGGCTTGGCCGTGCGGAAGAACCGCGAGACGCCCATGAGGGTGCCTGTCGTGCCGAGGCCGGCGACGAAGTGGGTGATCTCGGGCAGGTCGGCGAGGAGCTCGGGACCTGTGCCCTCCTCGTGCGCGAGGGCGTTGGCGTCGTTGCCGTACTGGTAGAGCATCACCCAGTCGGGGTGCTCCCCCGCGATCCTCTTCGCGACCCGGACGGCCTCGTTGGACCCGCCCGCGGCGGGCGAGGACACGATCTCCGCGCCCCACATCCGCAGCAGCTGCCGGCGCTCCTCGGAGGTGTTCTCCGGCATCACGCACACGATGCGGTAGCCCTTGAGCTTCGCGGCCATCGCGAGCGAGATGCCGGTGTTGCCGCTCGTCGGCTCGAGGATGGTGCATCCGGGACGCAGCGTGCCGTCCTTCTCCGCGCGCTCGATCATCTTGAGGGCCGGCCGGTCCTTGATGGAGCCGGTCGGGTTGCGGTCCTCCAGCTTGGCCCAGATCCGGACGTCGGGGCTCGGGGAGAGCCGCGGCAGCCCGACGAGCGGGGTGCCGCCGACGGACTCCAGCAGGCTGTCGAAGCGCATGGCCCCAGCATGACATCCACCGATCGGTGGATGGCCACGAGCGCCGGTTGCCCGATGTGCGAGACGGCCCGCGCGACGAGGCTGGACGCATGATCTCGATCTCCCACCTGCGCAAGGCCCACGGCTCCAAGATCGCCGTCGACGACGTCTCGTTCGAGGTCGCCGAGGGCGAGGTCCTCGGCGTCCTGGGCCCCAACGGCGCCGGCAAGACCACCACCGTCGAGTGCGTCGCCGGCCTGCGCGTCCCCGACGCGGGCACGGTGCGCGTCGCCGGGCTGGACCCGCTGGTCGACCGCGACGCCCTCACCCGGCTGCTCGGCGTGCAGCTCCAGGAGAGCCGGCTCCAGCCCAAGATCACCGTCGGCGAGGCACTGCGCCTGTGGTCGGCGCTGTACGACGACCCCGTGCCGTGGGGCGGCCTCCTCGAGCGGCTCGACCTGGTCGACAAGGCCGACACGACGTTCCGCGACCTGAGCGGCGGCCAGCAGCAGCGGCTGTCCATCGCCCTGGCGCTCATCGGCCGTCCCCGGGCGGTGATCCTCGACGAGCTCAGCACCGGCCTGGACCCGCGGGCCCGGCGCGAGGTGTGGCAGATCGTGCGCGACCTCCGCGCCGACGGCGTCACGGTCCTGCTGGTCACCCACTCGATGGAGGAGGCACAGCAGCTGTGCGACCGGATCGCGATCATCGACGCGGGACGCGTGCGCGCCCTGGACACCCCGGACGCGCTCATCGCCGGCGCCGCTGCCGCCACCGTCACCTCCTTCACCGCCGACGACGCGGTCGACCTCGAGGCCCTGCGCGCGATGCCGTCGGTGTCCGCGGTCCGCGCCGACAACGGCCGGATCGTCGTCGAGGGACGTGACGGCGCAGCGCTCGCGGTGCTGGAGGGGCTGCGTCGGCAGAACGTCGTGCCCGCCGCGCTCCGGGTGGTCGACGGCACCCTCGACACCGCCTACCTCCAGCTCACCGGCCCCAGCACACCCGAGGAGTCCCGCGCATGAGCCCCACCGCCACCACCTCCCCCACGGCCGCGGTCGTCCGCACCGAGGCGACCCTCTTCGCCCGCGAGCTCGGCTCGCTGTTCTGGATCCTGCTCTTCCCGACGCTGCTGCTCGTGGTCATCGGCCTGGTGCCGGACTTCCAAGAGCCCAACGCGTCGCTGGGAGGTCAGCGGATCATCGACCTCTACGCCTCGGTCGTCGTCGTGCTCGCGATGATCATGGCTGCGATCATGGCGATGCCGCCGGTGATCGCGGGCTACCGCGAGAGCGGGGTCCTGCGTCGGCTCCGCACGACGCCGATGCACCCGGCAGCCCTGCTCGGCGCGCAGATCGGCCTGCACGCGGTCGCCGTGCTCGCGTCCGTCGTGCTCGCCCTCGGCACCGCCCGGGTCGTGCACGACGTCCGGCTCCCGGGCCACCTCGGCTGGTACGCCCTCGCCCTCCTGCTCGCCACCGCATCAGCGTTCTCCGTCGGCGCCGTCATCACCGCGGTCTCCTCCAGCACCCGCGTCGTGCAGACGGTCGGCACCATCGTCTTCTTCCCGATGATGTTCACCTCGGGCGTCTGGATGCCGGTGCAGACGATGGAGGGCTGGCTGCGGGTGACGGTCGTGTCCACGCCGCTCGGCGCGGCCTCGGAGGCGCTCAACGACGCGTTGCAGGGCATCCGTCCGGAGGTCGTCGACCTCGTCGTGATGGGCGGATGGACCGTCGCGCTCTCCCTCGTCGCGATCCGGCTCTTCCGGTGGGAGTGACGCACGACTGTCAGGATGACGGCGTGGACGACGACCTCAGGTGGCTGCACCGGATGCCGTTCGTCCTGCTCGCGCTGGCCACTGCCGTCGCCACGACCGCGGCTCCCTCGCTCGGCGCGGCGGCCGTCGACGTACGCATCACGCTCGTCGGCAGCCTCGTCACCGCGATCTGGATGGTCGCCACCCCCAGGCCGAGCGCGCTCCACTGGGTCGGACGCACGGCTCTCGCGTTCGTGCTCTGCTGGCTCAACCCGCTCTACGCGATCTTCGCCTTCTTCGGGTTCATCGACGCCTACGACTCGTTGCGCGGCCGCTGGATGTACGTGGGCCTGCTGGCGGTCGGCATCACCCAGGCGGGCTCCCAGTCGGGCGGCCTCCCGCCACGGGACGCCGTCCAGCTCTGGGTGTTCCTCGCACTGGTCGGCGTCAACGCCGGGCTCGCGAGTGCCTTCATGAGCATCTCGCTCAAGACCGAGCGCCGGACCGAGGACCTCGAGCGCCTCAACGCCGAGCTGGAGACGGCGCTCGCGGAGAACCAGGCGCTCCACGCGAGGCTCGTCGAGCAGGCCCGGGCGACGGGCGTGCAGGAGGAACGGGCCCGCCTGGCCCGCGAGATCCACGACACGACGGCCCAGAGCCTCGCCGGGATCGTCACCCAGCTCGAGGCCGCTGTCGGCGGCGAACGCCACGAGCGTGCTCTCGCCCTCGCCCGGCACGCGCTGGCCGAGGCACGCCGGTCGATGCTCGACCTGTCCCCGTCCGACCTCGACGGCGCGAACCTGCCGGACGCCGTGCGCGGCGTCGTCACCGCCTGGTCGACCGAGCACGGCGTCCGCGCCGAGGCCGTCGTCGTCGGCGATCCCGTCCCACTGCACCCGGAGGTCGAGGCGACGGTGCTGCGCATCGCCCAGGAGTCGCTCACCAACGTCGCCAAGCACGCCGCCGCCGGCCGCGTCGGGGTCACGCTCTCCTACGACGGCGACGAGGTGGTGCTCGACGTGCGCGACGACGGCGCCGGCTTCGATGTCGACGCGCCCACCGGCCCGAGCTCGTTCGGGCTGCGCGGCATGCGCCAGCGGGTCGCGCGGCTCGCCGGTGACCTCACCCTCGAGTCGCGCGCCGGCCGCGGCACGGCCGTCTCCGCCCGCCTGCCCGCACTCGCCCGGGAGGCGGCGTGAACCCGATCCGGATCGTCGTCGTCGACGACCACCCCGTCGTCCGCGACGGCGTGCGCAGCATGCTCGCGGCGGTCACCGGCTTCGAGGTCGTCGGCGAGGCGGCGAGCGGGCCCGAGGCCGTCGACCGGGTGCTGGCCACCGAGCCCGACGTCGTCGTCATGGACCTGCGGATGCCCGGCGGCGGGGGCGTCGACGCCGTGCGTGAGCTGCGGGCCCGCGGATCTCGTGCCGCGGTGCTCGTGCTGACGACGTACGACACCGACTCCGACACGGTCGCGGCGATCGAGGCGGGGGCGACGGGGTACCTGCTCAAGGACACCCCCGCCGAGACGCTCTTCGACGCCGTCCGGGCGACCGCGGCCGGCGAGACCGTGCTGTCCCCCGCCGTGGCCTCGCGGCTCGCCTCGCACGTGCGCCGCCCCGCCGCGTCAGGCGTGCTCAGCGCCCGCGAGCGCGAGGTGCTCGCCCTGGTGGCGCGGGGCCGGTCCAACCGGCTGATCGCGGACGAGCTGTTCGTCAGCGAGGCGACGGTGAAGACCCACCTGGTGCACGTCTACGAGAAGCTCGGCGTGAGCGATCGCGCGGCCGCCGTGGCGACGGCGTACGAGCGCGGGATCCTGGGCTGACCGGGATCGGTCAGCCGCCGGCGACCGCCGGCAGCACGACGACCTGGTCGCCGTCGGAGAGCTCGGCCTCGAGGCCGCCGATGAAGCGGACGTCCTCGTCGTTGATGTAGACGTTGACGAAGCGGCGCAGGTCGATCGACCCGGACTTGTCCTCGACCAGGCGGTCCTTGATGCCGGGGTGGTTGCCCTCGAGGTCGTCGATGAGCTCCGACAGGGTGCCGCCGGCGGCCTCGACGGCCTTGGCGCCGTCGGTGTAGGTGCGCAGGATGGTCGGGATCCGGACCTCGATGGCCATCAGGGGGTGCTCTTCTCTCCAGTCGTGATCGTGACCTCTTCCTCGGTCACGACTCCGTCGATGATTCTGTACGACCTGAACTCCACGGGGCCGTCGATATTCCCCCCGTCCTCGTCGAACAGCTCACGCGTGCTGACGAGCACGTAGTGCGCGTTGGGCTCGCTGGCCAGGTCGATGTCCGTACGGCTCGGGTAGGCCTCGGTCGCGGTGTGGGAGTGGTAGACGACCACCGGCTCCTCGTCGCGGGCGTCCATCTCCTTGTAGAGCTGGAACAGCTCGGTGGAGTCGAACTCGTAGAACGTCGGGCTCCCGGCGGCGTTGACCATCGGGATGAACCGCTCCGCGCGGTCGCTCCCCTCGGGGCCCGCGACGACGCCGCACGCCTCGTCGGGGTGGTCGCGCCTGGCGTGCGCCACGATGGCGTCGTGGATCTCCTGGTCGATGGTCAGCACGCCGCCAAGGGTAGGCCGGGCCTCGATGCGGGTCGCACACGTCTCAGGACATAGCCTTCGCGACGTGTCGTCGTCCCGGACCGACGCGCCGCTGACCCGGCGCGGGATCCCCCTCGAGCGGGACCTGCGGGTCCTCGCCCTCGGGTCGTTCGCGAACCGCTTCGGCGCTGGCGCGGTGATGACGACCAGCGCGCTCTACTTCACCCGGCAGGTGGGCTTCTCGGCCGCCGAGGTCGCCTTCGCGCTCGCGGTCGCGGCGGTCGTCGGGATCGTCGTGCAGGTGCCCGCCGGGCAGCTGGGCGACGCGCGCGGCCCCCGTCGCACGCTCACGTTCTTCATGACCGGCGCGGCGCTGACCAGCGCGCTGCCCGTCCTGGCCCGCACGCCGTGGCAGCTCGCGCTGCTGCTCGGCCTGCTGGCCCTCTTCGAGCGGTCGGCGGGGTCGGTGCAGCAGGGCGTGATCGCGCAGCTGGCCACCGGTGGGCGCGGCGTGCTCTTCAAGGCCTACCTGCGGGCGGTCACCAACACCGCCATCGGCCTGGGCTCGGTCTTCGGCGGCGCGGCGCTCGTCGTCGACGAGACCTGGGCCTACGTGTCGGTCTTCGTGCTCAACGCGGTCTTCACCGCCTTCGCCGCGTGGAACAGCACCCGCCTGCCCGAGCTGCCGGCGTACGTCCGCGTCGAGGGCGAGCCCCGGCTCGCGGTGCTGCGCGACTGGCCCTACGTCGTGGTCGTGGCGCTCACGGGCCTGTTCTCCCTCCACTTCTTCGTGATGGAGCTCGGCCTGGCGCTGTACATCTCCGAGCGCACCTCGGCGCCGCCGGTGATGGTGGCGATCCTCCTGGTGCTCAACACGGCGTGCGTGGCGCTCTTCCAGGTGCGCCTCTCCCGCCGCGCCGACTCGGTCGAAGCGGGCGCCCGCGCGCTCGTGCGGGGCGCGGTGTGGATCGCCGCCGGCTTCGCCATCGTGGCGCTCGCCGACCGCGGCGACGCGACGTTCGCCGTGGCCGTGCTGGTCGTCGGCTCCCTGGTCCACGTGGTGGGCGAGATGATCGGCTCCGGGGGCCAGTGGGGGCTCCAGATGGGGCTCGCCCCGCACGAGCGGCAGGGCCAGTACCAAGGCTTCGCCGGGCTGGGCTTCAGCGTGGTGGCCGTCATCGGACCGCCCCTCGTGACCCTGCTGTGCGTCCAGATGGGCGAGACCGGGTGGCTGGTGCTCGCGGCACTGATGCTCGCGATCGCCCTCGTCTCGGTCCCCGTGTCGCGGTGGGCACTGGCCTCGCGTGAGCGCTACGGCGTGCTCACCCACTCGGGCTGACGGGGGCGCCGGGCGGCGCAGGGCCGCGGAAGAGAACTTGATTGACGTCAATCAAGTGTCCGACGGAGGGGTGTCGTCGCCTGTGGACGAAGCCCTCCGGCCCGGGGCGACCTGCTGTGCTGGTGTCCATGGCGCCCCACGACCGTTCGATCCCCCGCTCCGGTGCGATGTTCTCGCGGGCGAGCCTGGCGAAGGCCGACCTCGCGACGAACCTCGCGATCCCGCTGTTGGCCGAGGGCGGGTGGGCGGCCCTGACCCTGCGCGCTATGGCGCACGCGTCCCACGTGACGCCCCAGGCGATCGCCGCGTGGTTCCCCTCGGTAGCGGCGATGCAGGCGGCGGTGGCCGGCCGCTACGGGGACCGATGGATCGCCGAGCGTAGCTACCTCGCTCGCCGGCGGCTGCTCGAGCTGCAGCCCGCGCAGACGACACCCGACGCTGTCGTCGCGGCCCTGCTGCCGCAGTCGCGGCTGGAGGAGGTGTTCGACGGCGTCTGGCTGACGATCCTCGAGGCGAGCCGCTGGGACGACGGTCTCGGTGCGGCCGTGGCGCACGTCCTGGCCCGCGAGAAGGAGGTGGTCCATGACCTCGTCAGCACGTCGCAGGACCCCGGGCCGGTGCTGGAGCAGGTGCGCGGCGTACGCGCGGCCCGCGTCGTTCACACCCAGATCGCCGCAGGGAGGCCGTCGGAGAACACCTCGGGCTCGGCGGGGTAGGAGTCCGAGAGCCCGCGCGCGTGGCGTACGGCCGTCCACGCGACCGCGCAGGCGTCGAGCAGGTCGTCCTCGCCGAAGCCAGACCCGCGGAACCATGCCGGGGCCACGATCCCGTGCGCGGCGAGCGCCTCGCGCCGGGCACGTACGCCGTCGGGGTCCTTCTTGCGCGCGAGCACCGGGGCGCCGGCCATCCGGGCGAAGCTCACCTCGGGGTGCACCTCGATCACCCGGTGCCGGGACGCCCGCGCACCCAGGCGTCGACCTGGAGCACCTTCTCGCGCAGGGCGTACGCCTGGGCGCTGACGCTGGTGCCTCCGTCGGTGGCGGCGAGGTTGGCAGCCCGCGCCTGCTCGTAGGTCGCGGCCTCGAGCGCGGCGCGCACCGGCGTGCTGAAGACCGAGGACGCCTTCCCGGTCAGCGCGCGGCGGGCCTCGGCATCGGCGCGGCGGCCGGCGGCGTCGGGCAGCCCGATGGGGATGTCGATGGCCACGACCACGACGTCGTGCTGCTCGCGGACGAGCGCGACGAGCGACTCGATGGTGGCGGCCACGAAGACGGCCGGACGGCGCTCGGTGTCGAGCACCACCCCCACCCAGCCGCTCGGGCACGCATCCACGCCGAGCACCGGTGCGGGCGGCGCGAGCACGGGCGGCGCGTCGGTGTCGTCCTGGCCGGCGGGCGGGACGAACCTGGCCTCGCGCTCGTCGGCGAGCGCCGCCTCGATCCGCCCGAGCATCAGCTCGCTCATCGGTGGCAGGCCGGAGAGCGGCCACCACCGGACGTCGCTCGACTCGTCGTCGGCCACGTGCGCCTCGCCCTCGAGCCAGGTGCAGGCGAAGGTGAGGTCGAGGTAGGTGGCCCGGTCGCCGTTGGCGTGGACGATCTCGCCGTGGACCCCCGTGGCGGCGAGGCGGTCGACCCGGACGACCACCCCGGCCTCCTCGAGCGCCTCGCGCGCGGCGGCGACGGCGGGCTCCTCGCCCGGCTCGGGGATCCCGGTGACGGGGGTCCAGGCGCCGTTGTCGGCGCGCTTCACGAGCAGCACCTGGTCTCCGCGGCGGACCACGGCGGTGACGCCGGGCAACCACAGCGGGTCGTGGCCGATCTTCTCGCGGATGGAGAGGACGAACTCGGGGACCGGGCTCACCGGGCGCCCACGCCGGCTCGGGTCACGAGGTCAGGGCCTCGATGATCGTCTCCTGGAGGTAGCCGACCCACTCGTAGATGTCGTGCGCCTGCGCCCGGGGGTCGTCGTCCGGCAGGGAGTGCCAGTAGTCCTCGTCCCCGGCCTTGACGCCCAGCCTCGTCGCGAGCGCCAGCCGGATGTCGGTGAAGGCGCGCATCCAGGTCTCGGCGTCGGCGCGGCTGAGCTCGACGTCGATGACGAGCCCGTCCTCGGTCAGCTCCGGCGGCAGGCCGGCGTCCTCGAGGGTGTCGATGATCAGCCCCGACGCGGCCGCCTTGCCGTCGCGCAACCCGCCCTCGGTGAAGCGGCGGAAGTCCGAGGCCGCCTCCTCGTCGTCGGGGTAGGCCGTCGGGAAGAGCCGGGCGAGGACGGGGTCCTCCGGGATCGTCGTCGCGCCCGAGAACTCCGCCATCATCGCCTCGAACGGGTCGGCGGCCGGCGCCGCCGGCTCGGCACGCTCGTTGCGCAGCAGCTCGACCATCTGCGACGCCAGCGAGCGCAGCAGGTCGGCCTCGAAGCCGCTGAAGGTGGCGATGACCGCCCCGGACTTCCGGTGGTGCTCGAAACCGCTCACCTCAGGAGGCCTTCTCCATCGTCGCCCAGAGGCCGTACTCGTGCATGGCCTGCACGTCGCGCTCCATCTCCTCGCGGGTGCCGGTCGAGACGACGGACCGGCCCTCGGTGTGCACCTCGAGCATGAGCTTCTCGGACTTCGCCTTGTCGTAGCCGAAGTACTTCTGGAACACGTAGGCGACGTACGACATGAGGTTCACCGGGTCGTCCCACACGAGGGTCACCCACGGCTTGGCCAGGAAGGTGATCTCGTCGGGAGTCAGGGTCGGCTCGACCTCTACGGGACTGGCGGCTGACACGGACCCATCGTGGCACAGTACGTGTCGTGACCGGCCCATCCCCGTCCTCGACGGCGCTCCTGACCGACCACTACGAGCTGACGATGGTCCAGGCCGCCCGGCAGTCCGGGACGGCCGGGCGACGCTCGGTCTTCGAGCTGTTCCCACGGCGGCTGCCGCAGGGTCGACGCTACGGCGTCGTCGCGGGTGTCGGGCGTGCCCTGGATGCGCTGGAGGACTTCCGCTTCGACGCCGCGACGCTCACCTCGCTGGAGGGCGTGGTCGACGCCGGCATGCTCGACTGGCTCGGGTCCTACCGCTTCTCGGGGGACGTGTGGGGGTACGCCGAGGGCGAGGCCTACTTCCCGCACTCACCGCTGCTGGTGGTCGAGGGGACGTTCGCCGAGGCGGTGCTGCTCGAGACGGTCCTGCTGTCGATCTACAACCACGACTCCGCGATCGCGTCCGCCGCGTCCAGGATGACCCTCGCCGCGGGCGAGCGGCCGTGCATCGAGATGGGCGCGCGGCGCACCCACGAGGAGGCGGCCGTCGCGGCCGCGCGCGCGGCGTACGTCGCGGGCTTCGAGGCCTCCAGCAACCTCGCTGCGCGGGCGAGGTACGGCGTGCCGTCGACCGGCACCGCCGCACACTCGTTCACGCTGCTCCACGACGCCGAGGCCGACGCCTTCCGCGCTCAGGTGCAGACGCTGGGTGTCGGCACGACCCTGCTCGTGGACACCTACGACGTGGCGGAGGCCGTACGCCTCGCCGTCGAGGTGGCGGGCACCGGACTCGGCGCCGTCCGCCTCGACTCCGGCGACCTCGGGGAGGTCGCGCGGGAGGTGCGGGCCCAGCTCGACTCGCTCGGTGCGACCTCGACGCGCGTGGTGGTGACGAGCGACCTCGACGAGCACGCCATCGCCGCCCTGGCCGCCGCGCCCGTCGACGCCTACGGCGTCGGCACCCAGCTCGTCACGGGCTCGGGCCACCCGACGTGCGGCTTCGTCTACAAGCTCGTGGCCCGCGAGGGCGACGGCGGCGAGATGGTCTCGGTGGCCAAGAAGTCGCACGACAAGACGTCCGTCGGCGGCCGGAAGTACGCCCTGCGCCGCCGCGACGCGCGCGGGACCGCCCGCGCGGAGGTCGTCGGCATCGGCGCGGCGCCCGCGGACGATGCCACCCCCGAGGGCTCCAGCGACCGCGCCCTGCTCGTGCCGCTGGTGCGCGACGGCGAGGTGGTCGGACGGGCGACGCTCGAGGAGGCACGCGCACGCCACCGCGCCTCGATCGCCGAGCTGCCGCGGGCCGTCACGATGATGAGCGCCGGCGAGCCAGCGATCCCCACGGTGTTCGTCTGAGCAGTCGTCCGGTCCCGGGCCGCGCTAGTCTCCCGACATGGCACGAGCGCTGATCGTGGTCGACGTCCAGAACGACTTCTGCGAGGGCGGGTCCCTCCCGGTCGCCGGGGGTGCTCGCGTGGCGGCGGACATCCACGACGTCCTGCAGCACTGGCACTCCCGCGCGGCGGGCGGGCCGGCGTACGACGTGGTGGTCGCCACCAAGGACCACCACATCGACCCGGGCGACCACTGGTCGGTGAAGCCCGACTTCGTCGACTCGTGGCCGGTGCACTGCAAGGTCGGCACGGAGGGGGCGGCGTTCCACCCCAACCTCGACCCGCAGCCCTTCGACGAGGTGTTCTACAAGGGCGAGCACGCCGCGGCCTACTCCGGGTTCGAGGGGCGTACGGCCGCGGGCGAGGCACTGGGCGACTGGCTGCGGGCACGGCAGGTGTCCGAGGTCGACGTGTGCGGCATCGCGACCGACCACTGCGTCCGGGCGACCGCGCTGGACAGCGCGAGCGAGGGCTTCGCGACCCGGGTGCTCACGGCGCTGTGCGCGGGGGTCGCCGAGGACTCCACCGCGGCCGCGCTCACCGAGCTGGGCACCGCGGGCGTCGAGATCGCCTGAGGCGCTGCGCCCTCAGCACCACTTCTCGGTGACGGTCCGCAGCACCTTGATGGTGCGTGCGGTCCCCTGGCCGAGCGCGTTGAACTGCCTGGAGGAGAGCAGCTTCGAGGTGTGGATGTCGCCCCCGAGCAGGACGTGGGCGGCACGCCCCTCGACGACGACCGTCTCCTCCGCGTGCTCGAGCGCCTGGACCTCGGCGACGGCCGCGGCGCTCGGCGCACTGGCGTACAACGTGACGTAGTGGTTGCCGATCTCGCCGTCGTGGCCGGCGTGCACCTCCTCCGCGCGGGCCGTCAGTGCCGCGAGGTCCCGCGTGGTGAAGACGATCGTCGGCACGTCGAAACCGGCCTCGGCCGCGTAGGCCTCCTCCAGCGCGGCCCGGACCTTGGCGACGGAGCGAGCGGGGTGGGTCAGCCGGACGTTGCCGGTGTTGATGTACGTCTCGACGTCGGTGCCGCCGGCGGCCTCGGTCGCGGCCTTGATCGCGTCCTTGCGGAACGTGCGGTTGCGGCCGAGGTTGATCGCGCGGAGGAAGGCGACGTAGGTGGGCACGCTCCGATCATGCCCGAACGCGGGGGGCGGGAGTCAGCCCTTCTTGCACTGGGTGGGCGGGGTGACGGCCGGGTCGAAGACGTACTTCGGGGGCACGATGCTCGAGTCGTCCTGCGACTCGCGCATCGTCATCGCCCACCAGCCGGCCTTGCGCGTGTCGAAGGCGGCGCGCTGCTGCTTGGACAGCTTCTTCCACATGCCCCGGACGTCGAGGCCGACCTCGATCAACGGGCCGTGCGGCGAGAGCACGCCCTGCGCCTCGGTGTCGTAGGAGACGTCGGGCAGCGCGGTGAACAACCCGCGCGGCATGCCCGCCACCACGTCCTCGAACGGGACGGACATGACCACGTCCTCCCCGTCCAGCTCGAGCGCCCGCGACGTGCTCAGCGGCCAGCCCGGGTCGAGCTCGGCGGGCAGGGCCCACGTACGGGCAGGGTCGTCGCTGATGTCGGCCCAGCAGTCCGCGGCCGCGGGACCCCAGACGTCGCTGTTGAAGAAGGTCCGCCCGTTGATGACGAGGTAGTCGACCTGCTGGACGTTGCCGTCGATGGCCGAGTCCATGGCGACCTCGCTGTAGCCGGTCGAGGGGCTGTAGCGCCCGTCGAGGTCGAAGATGCGCTCACCGCCGTCGGCGGGGTTCTTGGTGAGGAGCTGTCCGTGCCACTCCACGATGCCCATGCGGTCGACCTGCTCGACCATGCTCTCGAGCTGCTGTCCGAGCAGCACGGTCGCCGTGGGCTCGCTCGGTGTGGCGGCTCCCGTGCCCCCGCAGCCGCTGAGCGTCACCAGGATGCCGGCGCCCAGCGCGGACATCCATGCCGTGGTGTGACGACGTGCCACGTCTGCCTCGATCCATCAGTGGCCAGCACGGTGCTCGGCCTCGCCACGAGGGTAGGGATCCGCGCGGGGCCGTGTCCGACGATTACGAGATCTTTGCCACAGTCTCAGCCGGCCATCCAGCCGCGGGCCGCCGCGACGACGGCGTCCGTCAGGTCCGCGACGACGGACGAGCCCAGGCGCCAGTGCTGCCAGAACAGCGGCACCTCCGGTCGTCGACCGGGCACCAGCTCGACCAGGTCGCCGCGCCCCAGCTCGTCGACCACGTCGGACTCGGGCAGCAGGCCCCAGCCCATGCCGATGCGGACGGCCCGGTCGAACTCGCGCACCGACGGGACGTAGGTCACCGGCGGGGCGAGGTGGCGACGGGTGAGGCGGCGGATGAAGTCGTGCTGCAGGGAGTCGTTGCGGTCGAAGGCGACGATCGGCGCCTCGGCGAGCGTGGCGGAGCCGACGCCGTCGGCGAAGTGGGCCGCGTGGAAGTCGCGGGTGGCCACGGCGGCGTACTTCAGGCGACCGAGCCGCACCACGCGGCACCCGGGCACCGGCTTCGGCTCCCCCGTGATGGCTGCCATCACCTCACCGCGACGCAACCGCTCGGCCGTACGCGTGTGGTCCTCGCGCACGACCTCGAAGACGACGCGGTGGCGGGTCTGCACCTCGGCCAGCGCGTCGACGAACCAGCCGTAGAGCGCGTCCGCGTTCACCGCGATCGGGAGGGAGGTGTACGCCGTCCCGTCCGCGTCGTCCTCCTCGACGAGCTCGGCGACGGCCTCGCGCTCCAGGACCTCGGTCTGCGTGGCGAGCCGGACCAGCACGAGACCCGCCTCGGTGGCCTCGAGCGGCTTGACCCGGTGGAGCAGCACGCGGCCGATCCGGGTCTCCAGCGCCTTGATCCGCTGGCTCACCGCGGAGGGGGTCACGTGCAGCTCGCGGGCGGCCGCCTCGAAGGTCCCGAGCCGGACCGCGACGGCCAGTGTGCGCAGGGCCACGGGATCGAGCTGGGTGACGTCTCTCATACTTAGCGATTCTAATCATTCCTCAGAATCGTTCGCTGGATTGAGGCACCTGGGCGGCCTACCGTTGAGGCATGTTCCAGGTTGCACTCACCGGCCTCCTCACCGGACTCGCCCTCATCGTCGCCGTCGGCGCGCAGAACGCCTTCCTCCTGCGCCAGGGGATCCGCGGCGAGCACGTCCTGCCCATCGTGCTCACGTGCCTCGTCTCCGACGTCGTCGCGATCACGGCCGGCGTCGCCGGGTTGGGCGTCGTGCTCGAGCGCTGGCCGGGCGTCCTCCCGGTGGCCCAGGTGCTCGGTGGGCTCTACCTGATCGCGTTCGGCGTGCACGCCGCGATGCGCGCCTGGAAGCCCGGCGCCCTCGAGGCGGGCGAGGGCACCGCCCTCACCCCGACCAAGGCCGTGCTGGTCACGCTGGCGCTGACGTGGCTCAACCCGCACTTCTACCTCGACGCCGTCCTCATGCTCGGCACCGTCGCCAACAGCTTCGGCACCGACCGGTGGTGGTTCCTCGCCGGCACGCTGGTCGCCAGCCTGCTGTGGTTCTTCGGCCTGGGCTACGGCGCCCGGCTGCTGCGCGGGCTCTTCGCGCGGCCCAAGGCCTGGCGCGTGCTGGACTCGGCGATCGCCGTCGTCATGGGCACCCTCGGCGTGGGGCTGATCGTCCACTGACGGTGTCGGGCGTGAGCGTGGTCACGATCCGTGGATCTACATAGTTTCCCTATGTAGTGTCGACGTCGTGAGCGCTGATCTGTCCCTGCTCGCCAGCGACCTCGTCGTCCTGGCCTCGCGCCTGACCCGTGCGGTCCGCCGCGAGGTCGACCACCCGGCCGGCGCCCGCGCCCTGTCCCTCCTGGACGAGCACGGGCCATCCGGCGTCACCGCGCTCGCCGCCGCCGACCGCTGCAGCCAGCCGACCATGACCGCGACGGTGAAGGTCCTGCGCGAGCAGGGACTGGTCGACCGGCACCCGCACCCGACGGACGGCCGGGCGCACGTCGTCGCGCTCACCGAGGCCGGGCGCGCCGAGCTGGCGCGCATCCGGCACGCCAACGCCGAGCTCGTCACCGCGCGGCTCGGCGCGACCCACACCGCCGAGGAGGTGGCGATCGCCGTCGCGGTCCTCCGGGACGTCCTCGACCTCCGCCCCGGCCCGAGCGACCAGGAGGACGCCACCCCGTGACCGGCCCCACCACCCGCACCGCCCCTGCCGACTCCACCGGCACCAGCGCGGCGCCCTCGATCCTCCGACAGCCGCGCGCCGTGTGGGCCGTCGCCTTCGCGTGCGTCATCGCCTTCATGGGCATCGGCCTCGTCGACCCGATCCTCAAGGAGATCGCCGCACAGCTCCGGGCGACGCCCAGCCAGGTCTCGCTGCTCTTCACCAGCTACATGGCCGTCATGGGCGTCTCGATGCTGGTGACCGGCGTGGTGTCCAGCCGGATCGGGCCCAAGCGGACGCTCCTGGCCGGCCTCGCGCTCATCATCGTCTCGGCCGCCCTGGCCGGCATGTCCGACAGCGTCGGCGCCGTCATCGGCTTCCGCGCCGGCTGGGGGCTCGGCAACGCCCTCTTCGTCGCGACCGCCCTCGCGACCATCGTGAGCGCCTCGGCCGGGTCGGTCGGTCAGGCGATCATCCTCTTCGAGGCCGCCCTCGGGCTCGGCATCGCCTCGGGCCCCCTCATCGGCGGCGTGCTGGGCCAGGTGTCCTGGCGCGGGCCGTTCTTCGGAGTGTCGGTGCTCATGACCATCGCGCTCGTCGCGACGGCGTTCTTCCTGCCGTCGACCCCGCCGACCGGACGGCCGACCTCGCTGCTCGACCCGTTCCGTGCCCTGCGCCACCGCGCCCTGCTGCTGCTCGCACTCGTCGCGATCTTCTACAACCTCGGCTTCTTCACCCTCATGGCCGCCGGACCCTTCGCGCTGCCGTCGTACTCCATCATGGGCATCGGCTGGACGTTCTTCGGCTGGGGGCTGCTCCTCGCCCTCACCTCGGTCTGGCTGGCCCCGGTCCTGCAGCGCCGCTTCGGGACGCTGCCGACCCTGACCGCGGTGCTGGCGCTCTTCGCCCTCGACCTGGCTGCGATGGCGCTCGGCGCGGACCACGAGCCGGTGGTCACGGCCGGCATCGCGCTGGCGGGCGCGTTCCTCGGTGTCACCAACACCCTCGTCACCGAGGCCGTGATGGGCGCGGCACCGGTCGAGCGGCCCGTGGCGTCCGCTGCGTACTCGTTCGTCCGCTTCACCGGCGGCGCGGTCGGCCCGTTCGTGGCCCTCAAGCTCGCGGAGCGGGTCGACCTGCACGCACCGTTCTGGTTCGGCGCGGGTGCTGTCGCCGTCGGCGTGGCGGTCGTCGCGCTGGGGGCGCGGACCATCGCCGCCGCCCTCGACCGGAGCCCGGCCCCGCACGGCGTCACCGAGGCCGAGAGCGAGCTCGTCGGCGACCTCGCCTGAGCGGACCGGGTCACTCCCCCGCGAGGGCCAGCCCCTCCTCGGCCAACGCGTCGCGCAGCCGGGTGATCGCGATCGGCCCGACGCCGTGCATCGCGGAGAGCTGCCCCGCCGAGTACGCCGTCACCTGCGCGAGCGTGGTGACCCCGGCCTCGCGCAGGGCCCGGGTGGCGGGAGCGCCGATGGTCCGCGGCAGCGGCGTGCCCGTCGTCCGCGGCGCGCGCACCCGCGGCTCGGGCAGGGTCGCGTCGACGACCGCCTCGCCCCGCGGGGACAGCAGGTAGCCGATCGCCAGCGACTCGGTGAGGCCGAGCTCCTTGAGCTTGCGGACGTCCTTCTTGAAGTCCTGGGTCTCCCGCCCGACCTGTGCGGCCAGGTCGGGGGCGCGGACCGTGGGGTTGAGGTCGATCAGGTCGAGCGTCGCGCGCGTCCACGGCCCGACGGGCGACGACGCGTCGAGCCGGTCGAGGCGGGCGTTGATCGCGGCGAGCTCCGCCTCGTCGGGGACGGTGGCCCGCAGCGCCTCGCGCGGGTCGGGGCCGGCGTACGCCAGCCCGATCCGCCACGCCGGGTCGTCCGGACGCGCCGCCAGCGCCTCCTTCAGCGCCGTGAGCGACGTTGCGCCTGCGCGACGCGCGTCCTCCGCGCGCAACCGGGCCGGGCTGACCTGCTCGACCGAGGTCACCTCGATCAGTCCGACGCTGGTGCGCATGCGGGTGCCGACGACGACCCGCGGCCTCGCCCAGCGCCGGAACGCCAGGTCGATCGCGCCGGCCTTGATGGCGGCCAGCTCGGCCGGGCGGATCATCATGGGAGCAGCCTAGGAGAACCCGCCGAGCGGTGCGTGAGCCACGTTTCCGGGCCGGAAAAGGTGTCTCACGCACCGCTCGAGGTCATGGCGTCACAGGTTGCCGCGCTTGTCCTGCTCGCGCTCGATGGCCTCGAAGAGCGCCTTGAAGTTGCCCTTGCCGAACCCGAGCGAGCCGTGGCGCTCGATGAGCTCGAAGAACACCGTCGGCCGGTCGCCGAGCGGCTTGGTGAAGATCTGCAGGAGGTAGCCGTCCTCGTCGCGGTCGACGAGGATGCCCCGCTTCTGCAGCTCCTCGATCGGCACGCGCACCTCGCCGATGCGCGCGCGCAGCTCCTCGTCCTCGTAGTAGGAGTCGGGGGTGTTGAGGAACTCGACGCCGTTGGCGCGCAGCGCGTCGACGCTCGCGATGATGTCGCCGGTCGCGACCGCGAGGTGCTGGGCGCCGGGGCCGCGGTAGAACTCGAGGTACTCGTCGATCTGGGACTTCTTCTTCGCGATGGCCGGCTCGTTGAGCGGGAACTTCACGCGGTGGTTGCCGTTGGCGACGACCTTCGACATGAGGGCGGAGTAGTCGGTGGCGATGTCGTCGCCGATGAACTCGGCCATGTTCACGAAGCCCATGACGCGGTTGTAGAAGTCGACCCAGTTGTCCATCTCGCCGAGCTCGACGTTGCCGACGATGTGGTCGAGGGCCTGGAACAGGCGCTTGGGCTGGTCCTCCTTCTTCCCCCAGCGCGGCTCCACGGCGACGTAGCCGGGGAGGTACGGCCCGGCGTACGCCACGCCGTCGACGGTGCGCTGGACCAGCGTGTGGCGGGTCTCGCCGTAGGTCGCGATCGCGGCGATGCGGACGGTGCCGTGCTCGTCGCTGACGTTCTCCGGCTGGCGGAGGACGGTCGCACCGGCCTTGACCGCCTGCGCGATGCACTGGTCGACGTCGGGCACCTCGAGGGCGATGTCGACGACGCCGTCGCCGTGCTTGGCGTGGTGGGCGATGAGGTCGCTGTCGGGCGACACGGCGCCGCTGACGACGAACTTGATCGAGCCGGACTTGAGGACGAACGACTTGTGGTCGCGGTTGCCGTTCTCCGGGCCGGAGTAGGCGATGAGCTCCATGCCCCAGGCGGAGGCATAGTAGTGCGCGGCCTGGGTCGCGTTGCCGACCACGAAGCAGATCGCATCCCAGCCCGTGACCGGGAAGGGGTCGGAGTCGGCGTCGTACTCGACGAGGCCGACGAGCTGCTGGAGCTGCTCGAGCGAGAGGTCGGCCTTCATCTCGTCCACGGTCAGGGCGCCACCGGTCGAGGCGATGTCAGTCGTCATGGGCGTCACCCTCCCAACCGCGGGCAAGGTGTGCAACAGTACGACGAAACGCTGGGCAAGTTGTCCAGCCGGGGAGGCGCAGATGGACGAGATCGACGGCAAGGTGATCGATCTGTTCGCCACCGAGCCGCGCCTCGGCGTGCTGGAGGCCAGCCGACGGCTCGGCATCGCGCGCGGCACCGTCCAGGCCCGCCTCGACAAGCTGGCCGCCGCCGGCGTCATCACCGGCTGGGGACCCGACCTCTCCCCCGACGCGATGGGCTATCCCGTGACGGCGTTCCTCACCCTCGAGATCCGGCAGGGATCCGGTCACGACGCCGTCGCCGCGCACCTGTCCGGCATTCCCGAGGTCCTCGAGGCGTTCACCATCACCGGCGCGGGCGACATGTGGGCGCGGGTCGTCGCCCGCTCCAACGCCGACCTCCAGCGGGTGATCGACCTCGTGCTCACCGAGCCCGGCATCGAGCGGTCGACCACCGTGATCGCCCTCGCGACGCAGATCCCCTACCGCGTGGTGCCGCTCGCCCGCGAGGCGACCTCCCGCACACCGCTGCGGCCCTGACGGCTGCGGCCCAGGCGGCTGCGGTCCCGGTGCTCAGCGCAGCCGGTCGCCGACCTCGCCGGCCGCGGCGATCACCTGCGGCGCGACGACGTCCTCGTCGATCGCCCCGTCGAGCGTCACGATCCCGACGCTCGCCCGCAGCCCGTCGACCCCGCGGACCGGGGCCGCCAGCCCGCGGGCGCCGGACTGCAGCTCGCCGCTCGTGACGGCGTACGAGTCCTCGCCGTCGAGCAGGCCGATGGCCTTGCCGGCCGCGCCCTGGGTCAGCGGGTGCCGGGCCCCGACCCGGTAGGACACGTGGAAGTCGGTCCAGGTCGGCTCGACCACCGCCAGCGCGAGGGCCTCGTCGCCGTCGGCGACCGTGAGGTGCGCGGTCGAGCCGATCGACTCGGCGAGCCGGCGCAGGACGGGCATCGCCAGGTCGCGCAGCAGGGGCTGCACGCCACTCGCGAGGTGGAGCACCCCCAGCCCGACGAAGAGGCGCGAGCGCGCGTCGCGGCGTACGAGCCCGTGCTGCTCGAGCGTGCTGATCAACCGGTAGACGACCGTGCGGTTGACCTCGAGGCGGTGCGACAGCTCGGTCACCGTGAGCCCCTCCGGGCTGCCGGCCAGGACCTTCAGGACCCGGAGGCCGCGATCGAGCGTCTGGGAGGTCTCCGAGGCCATCCACCCACTATGTCAGGACTTCAGGAGGTCTGGCGGACGGCCCACTCGCGGATCCGGTTGATCCGCTCGTGCAGCTGCTCGGCGTTGGCGACCGCGGCCGGCGGACCGCCGCACTCCTTGCGCAGGGCGTTGTGGGTGATGCCGTGGGCCTGCCCGGTGCGGTGGTGCCAGGCCGCGACGAGGCCGTTGAGCTCGCGGCGCAGGACGCCGAGCTGCTGGTGGGTGCTGAGCTCCTGGACGGAGTCGACCACGCGGTCGCCCACCCCGTCGGACCTCTGCTTGCGGGCCCGCTCGCTCTGGCGCGAGTGCAGCAGCTCGCGCACCTGGTCGGGCTCGAGGAGACCGGGGATGCCGAGGAAATCCATCTCCTCCTCCGACCCGACGTGCACCTCGCCCGAGTGCCCGAACTGGGCGCCCTCGTAGAGGACGTGGTCGAACGACGCGGTCGAGCCGAGCGCCTCCCACGACATCTCGAGCTCGTCGGAGGCCGACTCGCCCTGCTGGGCCTGGGCGAGCAGGTCGTCCTCGGCGGCGAAGATGTCGTCCTCGTCCTGCACCCGCCGACCGAGCACGTGGTCGCGCTGGGCCTCCATGTCGGAGGCGAACTCGAGCAGGTGCGGCACCGACGGCAGGAAGACCGACGCGGTCTCACCGCGCGACCGGGCACGTACGAAGCGTCCGACGGCCTGGGCGAAGAAGAGCGGGGTCGACACCGTGGTCGCCCAGACGCCGACGGCCAGTCGCGGCACGTCGACGCCCTCGGAGACCATCCGTACCGCGACCATCCAGCGGTCCTCGGAGTGGGTGAACTTCTCGATCTTCTTCGACGAGCCCTTCTCGTCCGAGAGCACCACCGTCGGCGTCTCGCCGGAGATCTTCTTCAGCAGGGCGGCGTAGGCGCGCGCCGACTCCTGGTCGCCCGCGATGACGAGGCCGCCCGCGTCCGGGACGTGCCGGCGTACCTCGGACAGGCGCGTGTCGGCGGCCTCGAGCACCGCCGGGATCCACGAGCCGCGCGGGTCGAGGGCCGTACGCAGCGCCTGGGCGTGCATGTCCTTGGTGAGCGGCTCCCCCAGCCGGGCGACGACCTCGTCGCCGGCGCGCGTGCGCCACTGCATCTCGCCGGAGTAGGCCATGAAGAGCACCGGGCGTACGACGTGGTCGGCGAGCGCGTGGGCGTAGCCGTAGGTGTAGTCCGCGGCCGAGGTCGGGATGCCGTCGTCACCGGGCGCGTAGCTCACGAACGGGATCGGGTTGATGTCGGAGCGGAACGGCGTGCCGGTGAGCGCGAGTCGTCGGGTGGCCGGGTCGAACGCCTCGCGCACCCCCTCGCCCCACGACAGCGCGTCGCCGGCGTGGTGGATCTCGTCGAGGATCACGAGCGTCTTGAAGCGCTCGGTGCGGATCCGCATGGCGAGCGGGTTCACCGCGACCCCGGCGTACGTCACCGCGATCCCGACGTAGTCGTCGGACGTCCGGCCCTTGCCGGCGGAGTAGGTCGGGTCGATCGGGATGCCGGCGCGCGCGGCGGCCTCGGCCCACTGCGTCTTGAGGTGCTCGGTCGGCGCGACGACCGTGATCCGGTCGACCACGCGACGGCT
This sequence comes from Nocardioides cavernae, assembly GCF_013410035.1. GTDB lineage: Bacteria > Actinomycetota > Actinomycetes > Propionibacteriales > Nocardioidaceae > Nocardioides > Nocardioides cavernae_A. The sequence goes on from NZ_JACCBW010000001.1 coordinate 346,052, forward strand.
CAGCAGGTCGGCGGCGACCGTCAGCGCGAAGGTGGTCTTGCCGGCACCGGGGGTCGCGACCGCGAGGAAGTCGCGGGGCTGACGGGACTGGTAGGTGTCCATCGCCGCCTGCTGCCAGGCACGGAGGGAGGGCGCGGTGCCCCAGGCGGCCCGGTCGGGCCACGCGGGGGGCAGCGGCGCGTCGGGGCGCCCCGTCACTCGCCGGAGCCCGAGCCGTCGTTGCCGCCGGAGCCGCCGCCCGGCTTCATCTGCTCCCAGATCTCCTTGCACTCCGGGCAGACGGGGTACTTCTCAGGGGACCGCGAGGGGACCCACACCTTGCCGCACAGGGCGATCACGGGGGTGCCCATGACCATCGCCTCGGTGAGCTTGTCCTTGGGGACGTAGTGCGAGAACCGCTCGTGGTCGCCCTCGTCCGTGGGCACCGTCTGACGCTCTTCGACGGTCTGGGTGCCGGGAGAGAAGCCGATGGTGCTCATGATGGGAGAGCCTAACCGGCCGTCCAGAGATAGACCTGCTCGACGTCGGTGTACGCGCCGGGAACGACGTCGTACCCGACCGCGCCGAACGCGACCCCGCGCCCGCCCGGCGCCGCCGAGACCGATGCGAGCTCGTCGCCGTCGACGAACCGGTCGACGTCAGCGTCGACGTGCGTGGGGAGCCACCGGGGAGCACGGAGGAGCCGGCGGTCGGTCCCGCCGACCGGCTGGAGCCGGACGGTGCGGTCACGCCCCACCCACGCCCATCCGCTGGCGTCGGCCGCGAGCGAGACCTGTGGACTCCACTGGTCGAGCGGGCGCATGCCGGAGACCTCGAGGGGCCGGCTCTCGCGGTAGCGGTCGCAGTAGCGGTCCTCCACGACGTACCGGCCGTCGTCGGACACGCTCGAGACCTCGCTGCGGCAGTAGTCGGGCGACGCGGGGAAGTCGCCGCTCGCGACCGCCGTCCGCAGGACCGTGTCCCAGATCCGCAGGGTCGCGCCGTCGACGAGGGCCAGGAACCTGCCGTCGGGCGACGCCGCCCGGAAGCCGGTCACGCCGAGGTCCTCGACGACCCCGGTGTCCGCGTGCCACCTGCGAGTGGCGCCGCCGTCCGCGAAGGTCACCGTGCGTCCGTCCCGGCCCAGGCTGGCGGGGCGTACGACGTCCTGGGGGGCGGCGACGGGGACGGCCTGCGACGTGCCGGCGACGCGGTCGCGCAGCCACGTGATGCCCGTGTCGGGGTCACGGAAGAGCACGAACCTGCCGGTGCCCGACACCCGGACGTCCGACGCGCCGACAGGAGAGCCGCCGGCGTCGACGCTCACCAGCTCCGTACGGCCGGTCGTGGCGTCCCACGCGTACGCCCGCGGCCGGACCCGTCGTTCGGCCGACCTGTCGCCGCGCACGAGGTTCGTCGCCGTCGACAGGTAGACCACCGCGCGGGCGTCGTCGGAGACTGCGGCGCTCCATGCCGGGGCGTTGGCCGGTCGCGCGTCGACACCGCGGCTGACCAGGACCGTGCCGCGCTCGGCCGCCTGCCGCCGCGCGTCGAGGACCACGGTCACGGGACGGCGCACGGCAGGCGCGACGGCCTTGCTCCACACCCGCAGCCGGACGGCCGTACGCCCGTGGGGAGCCCGGCCGACGAGGTGCCCGCGGGAGATCCGCAGGCCTCGTGGCAGCGTGCGCACCGCCTCGGCCCGGACCCCGCGCACACCCCGAGGGCTCAGCGGTACCCGCACCTGACGCCCGCTGATCGCCGGCCAGGTGGCCTTCTCGGCGATCACCATCCGGCCGGCCTGTCCGACGAGGGAGGTCGGATCGTAGGCGTCGTGGTCCGTCAGGTCCTCCGCGGTCGGCACCTGGCCGCGCACCCCACCGCAGACCGGGTCGTTGCCCACGCACGACGACGCGAGCATGCCGGCCCGCCGGACCCACCTCGGCACCTCGGGTCCGCGCCCGGCCAGCACCCCCTCGAGCACCTGCTGTCCCTGGACCTCACGCTGCTTCTCCAAGGGGTCGCCCAGCAGCCAGAGCGCGCCGAGGTGCCGACGCGCGGCAGCGTGGCGGGAGCCCGACAGCCGTCGCGCAGCCTCGCGCGCGGCGACGGCGCCCTCCGAGTGCCCCCCGAGCACGAGCATGGTCCATGGGCACGTCTCGGCGGACCTGTCCAGGGTGCGGAGCGCCCGCCGGGCGTGGCCGCGCCAGCCCTCGAAGTGGGGGTGCCGGAGCCCTTGCCGGCGGATGTCGTCGAGGTCGGCGAGCGAGAGCATCGGCGCCGGTGCCGCCACGGCCGTCACGGACACGCGCTGGCCCGGCACCCGCCGCAGCTCGCGGACTGCGGCGTCCCGCGCCTGCCCTCCGGCCCAGACGACGCGGACGTCCGGGCACCCACCCGGCTCGGTGAGCGCTGCCGCGGCCGACGCCGGGGCGGTCGTGACGGTCAGCAGCCCTGCCAGCAGTGCAGCCGCGAGCGCTGCTGGGCCCGTCCGTGCGACGCTGGTGCGCACCTGTCCGTCCATGTCGTCCACCCGTGATCCGTTCCGCGCGCCCTTGCGCGCACCCGGGAGACGCGGACGGCACCGGGAAAGTTGCGTGGAGCCCCGATCAGTTCAGGTCGGGGTCGACGGGCCGGTTCACGTGCCAGGCGAGCATGCCGGGCTGGCGCCTCATCACGTCGCGCCACAGCACGTCGGGGTCCATCCCGAAGGCGTCGCCGGCCTCGCTGGTCACGACGTACCAGTCGCCGCGCCCGACCTCGCCGTCGAGCTGCCCGGCGCCCCACCCGGCGTACCCGGCGAAGACCCGCATGGCCGTCAGGGAGCCGTCGACCAGCTCGGTCGGTGTGTCGAGGTCGACCATCCCGAGCAGCCCCGCCACCGGACGCCACCCCACGGGAGGTTCCTGCGGGTCGCGGAGGCGCGCGACGGCGAGGGCACCGTCGGTGCCCACGGGACCGCCGCGGAAGAGCACCTCGGGCTCCGCGACGACGTCGCGCCACGGCTCGAGGACGTCGGCGACGAGGACCTGCGAGGGCCGGTTGAGCACGACGCCGAGGGCGCCCTCGTCGTTGACGTCGAGCAGCAGCACGACCGTGTCGGCGAAGTTGGGGTCCTGCAGGGCCGGTGTCGCCACCAGCAGCATCCCCGATGCCAGCTGCTGCATGCGTCCCACTATGGCAGGAGACCGGTGCCGCGGGTCAGCCTCCCCAGGGAGGGGCGGAGCCCACCCCGGCGGCCGGGACTACTTGGCGAAGGTGACGTTGCCGTTGACCGCGGGGACCAGCTCGACCCACACGTGCCCGGCGGGGACGACGAGGTCGCCGTCCTTGGTCGACAGCTCGATGGCGCCGTTGAGGCCGTCCTTGGACCAGGTCCCCCGGATGACGCGACCACCGTGGAAGAGCATCGCTGCACCCTTGCCCTCGAACTTCGTCTCCGGCACCGGGTAGCCGGCGGGGTCGCGGTAGCCCGCGTCGCCGACCTTGACCCGCAGCACCAGCACGGAGTCGGCCGGGAACTGGTCGCCCTGCGCGGCGTACGAGTCGGTGTTGACGTAGCCGCCCTTCTGGAACGCCCAGCTCGTCGAGTGCGCGCCGAAGTCGGCGGTCAGCGTGGTGGCCTTGCCGCCCTTCGGCAGGTCGGCCTCGGTGCCCCACGGGAGGTACGGCGGGGGCTCCTCATCGGCCTTGAGCCGCTTGGCGATGTCGGCGAGCCCGGCGAAGAGGTTGTACGGGGCGTAGCGCGAGGTCTCGCGGTAGACGCCCGCGTCACCCTCGGTGATCCACGGGATGCCGGCGCCGTTGATGCGCTTGATCGTGATCGGGGCGGCGCCGCTGGTCACCACGGTCGCGCCCTCGGGGACGATGCCGATGTCGCTGGCACGCATGGAGCGGACCGGGCCGATGGCCTTCGGGACCTTGGAGTAGTAGAACGCGGCGAGGCGGGTGTAGCCGCCCTCGACCAGCTCCTCGACGACCATGTCGGCCGCGCCGAGGCCCACCTGCGGGGCACTCGAGGAGGTGTTGTCGACCTTGGTCACGATCACCGGGTGTCGGGGGGCGTCCGTGGTGCGCTCCAGGCCGGTCAGCGGCCAGTAGGTGGGCTCCGGCGGCTCGCTGGTCTCGGCGGCCGTGGGCTCGGGGCTGCTCGGCTCGGCCGTCGGCTCGTCGTCCCCGCCGCTGCAGCCGGCGAGGAGCAGCGAGGCGGCGACGAGCGCGGCGACGGCTGCCCGGGACGGGGAACGGTGGGGACGGTGACGCACGGTGGAGCTCCGATCGAACGGGGGTGTCGATGCCTTGCAGTGTGGGGGCGCGCCTCCCCCGATCGGGGAAGGCGCGCCACAGGGTAGATCAGCAGGATGTGCCTACCAATCCGAGCCTGTCACCCGGGTGTCGCCCGGGGATCAGGCGCGGCGCAGGGTCCCGCCGAACCACTGCGACGTCCACGGGACGGCCACCCGCACCCGCTGCCCGGAGCCCGGCGCGTGCACCATCACGGCGTGCCCGCGCGCCCAGCGCAGGAAGATCGCGGCGTGGTAGACGCCGCTGCTGCCGTGGAAGAACATCAGGTCGCCGGCGCGCATGTCCTTCTTCGCGATCCGGCGGGCGAACCCGGCCTGGGCACCCGACGTGCGCGGCACGCTGAAGCCCGCGCGGCGGAAGCTGTAGTAGACGAGGCCCGAGCAGTCGAAGCGGTCCGGACCGGCGCCGCCGTAGCCGTACAGGTCTCCGCGCTGGCGCATCGCGGTGTCGCGGGCGCTGAGCACCCGCTGCGCGACCCGGCGCTTGGCCGAGCGGTGCTTCTTCGTGCCCTTCGTCTTCGAGGTGGTGGTCGTGGTGACCTGGGTGTCGCCGCCCCCGTGGGACGCGGCGGTGGCGGGCAGGGCCGTCATCGTGGATGCGGTGAGGCCCAGCCCGGCGAGGGCGAGCGCGCAGGCTCGCGCCGTACGAGTGGTCGCAGGCATGGTCGTTCCTTTCCCACGCCTGTGAGGTGAGCTGTCGGGTTGGGTCTGGAAAGTGCCCCGCCCCCACCCGTCTCGACGGGTGGCGGCTTCACCCCGAGCCGATCGCAGATCGGCGTGGAACCTGTGGGTCCCCCACTCCTGCCCTCGATGTCTCGGGGGGTCGTCCCGGCCGGGCAGGACTCGGCGTAGTCCGGGACGGTTGGGTCTTTCGACCGCACCCCAACGTGACAGACGGGTCCGGTGCCTTCAAGTTGGCACCCGCCGGGATCAGCCGAGCTTGCGCCCGCCGTCGACGTACAGCGTCTGCCCTGTGATGAACGACGCATCGTCGCTGCACAGGAACGCGGCGGCTGCGGCGATGTCCTCGGGCTGGCCGACCCGGCGTACGGGCGTGGCCTCGGCGTTGAGCCGCTGCAGCTCCTCCGGCTCCATCTTGAGGCGGCGGGCCGTGGCGTCGGTCATCTCGGTGACGATGAAGCCGGGCGCGATGGCGTTCGCGGTGATGCCGTAGGGGCCGAGCTCGATGCCGAGGGTGCGGGTGAGGCCCTGGATGCCCATCTTGGCGGCGGAGTAGTTGGCCTGGCCGCGGTTGCCCAGCGCCGAGACGCTGGAGAGGTTGAGGATCTTGCCGTACTTCTGCTCCACGAACCGCGCCTGCGCGGACTTGGTCATGTTGAAGACGCCCTTGAGGTGGACGCCCATCACGAGGTCCCAGTCGTCCTCGGTCATCTTGAACAGCAGGTTGTCGCGGGTGATGCCGGCGTTGTTGACGAGGATGTGGATGCCGCCGAGCTCGTCGACCACGCGCTGCACGGCGGCCTCGGCCGCGGCGGAGTCGACGACGTCGCAGCCGACGCCGACGGCCCGGGCACCGTCGACCAGGTCGAGCCGGCCGGCCGCCTCCTGGGCGGCGGCCTCGTCGAGGTCGAGGATCGCGATGGAGGCGCCCTCGCTGGCGAAGCGCTGGGCGATGCCGAAGCCGATGCCTCGGGCTGCTCCGGTGATGACGGCGACGCGGCGGTCGAAACGACCCATCTCGGTGACTCCTAGGTCTGTGACTCGGGTGACTGGCTGTCGCCTCGGAGGGTAGCCCTCACCAGATCCAGGCCCGCACCTCGGTGGTGGGCAGCACCTCGCGCCACGACTCGCGGCGGCCCAGCCGCGTCAGCACCGTCTCCTCCCGCCCGACCGGGTCGAAGAGGGAGAGCACGGCCCGGTCCGGCCAGGAGCCGCAGTCGGTGCGCTGCAGGGCCAGGAGGAGGTCGTCGCCGCGGGTGCCGAGCAGTGTCGCCGGGCTGTCCGGACGTCCCGGCACGCGCACGACCCGGACCCGGCCCCGCGCGTCCTGCCGCGTGAGGATGCCGCCGCCGCACCCGGCGTACGACTCGTACCAGCTGCGCCCCTGGACCGTGCGCACGTCGGCGTCGCCGAAGATGCCGACCCCGTTGTCAGCGGGCTCGCCGCGGTGCCGGGCACCGAGCCGGGTGGACCGGCCGTCGAGGGCGATGGCCCGCAGCTGCTGCACCTCGGCCCGCTTGCCGGAGATGCAGCCGGCGAGGACGCGGCCGTCCTCGAGCCAGCGCACGGGACGGCAGTCGCCGGGCGTGGCCACGCTGCTGCTGGTGCGCGCGACCGGGTCGACGACCCACCAGCGACCGGCACCCCCCTCGCTCGTCACCAGCGTGCCCCCGTCGGGCGAGGCGATGGCGGAGTTGTCGGACCGACCGGGGATGCCGGTGCGGACGCCGGCCCACGACAGCAGGGCGACCCTGCCGGCCCGCCGCTGGGCGGGCCAGGTGCTCATCAGGACTCCCCGACCCGTCGGGTCGAGCCCGACGGTGCTGGCCTGGCGCGGCAGGGGCACCTCGCGCGCGGATCCGGTGACGACGTCGTACGCCACGGCCAGGTCCGTCTCGGGGCCGCGCGAGACGCGCAGCAGTGCGGTGTGCAGCTCGGGGCGCCAGTCGGCGAGGACGAAGTCGCCGCGGAACCAGCCGTCGCGGTCCTCGTGGACGTCGACCGACCAGACCGGGTGCCGGTCGCCGTCGGGGGTGATCACCTCGAGCGACCGGGCGAGGCCCTCGGCCCGCAGCTCCTCGAACCTGCCGCGGGAGACGACCGCGAGCACCGACCCCGGTCCGAGCTGGTCGACGGTCACGGTGGCGGTGGTCGGCACGGGCGTCGGTCGCGCGCGCTCGGCGTCCGGGAGCGCCGCGCCGGCGGGCGCGGCGGTGCTGACGAGTCCGGCGCAGGCGAGCGCGGCAACGAACGATCGGATCCTCATGTGTCCCCCTCGGTGTCTGCACAGGGAGACGTCGCACTCAGCCGTCTGGTTGCGTCAGCGCGTCGCGCAACCGCTGGGCGTACGTCGCGGCCTCGCCGTCGGCGTACGTCGTGCGGGGCCAGAAGAAGCCGCGCAGCCCGTCGCCCTTGGTGCGCGGGACGACGTGGAGGTGCAGGTGCGGGACGGACTGGCTGACCGTGTTGTTGATCGCCACGAACGAGCCCTGCGCGCCCAGGCCCGCCGTGACCGCCACCGCGAGCCGCTGGGCGGCCTCGAGGAAGCCGTCGCGCAGCCCCGCCGGGAGCTCGGGCAGCGTCTCGACGTGCTCGCGGGGCACGAGCAGCACGTGGCCCTTGAAGACCGGACGGGTGTCGAGGAAGGCCACCAGGTCGTCGCTCTCGAGCACGACGTGGCCGGGCAGGTCACCGGCGATGATCCGGCAGAAGACGCAGTCGTCCATGCCCGGCATCGTGGCACGCCGCTCCGACACCGCCCGGCGCTCCGGGTGCTCCAGGCGCTTCCGGGGACGGAGGGCTCAGGCGACGGTGAGCGCGACCTCGATGTTGCCGCGGGTGGCGTTGGAGTAGGGGCAGACCTGGTGCGCCTTCTCGACGAGCTCCTCGGCGACCGCGCGCTCGACGCGGGGCAGGGTCACCTCGAGGGCGACGGCGAGGCCGAAGCCCCCGGCGCCGTTCTCGCCGATCGACACGTCCGCGACGACCTCGGACTCCGAGACGTCGGCGCCGGACCCGCGCGCCACCGTCCGCAGGGCGGAGTGGAAGCACGCGGCGTAGCCCGCGGCGAAGAGCTGCTCGGGGTTCGTGGCACCGCCCTGGCCGCCGAGCTCCTGCGGGACCCGCACGTCGACGGCGAGCAGGCCGTCCGTGCTCTCGACCCGACCGTCGCGGCCCTCACCGGTGGCGACCGCGCTTGCTGTGTACAGAGTCTTCATGCCCACAAAACTATTGCGTGCAATTGAATTGCGCAAGGCGTACGATGTGTGGCATGGCCGACACGATCGACTACCCGCAGCTCGCGCTCGACGACCAGATCTGCCTGCCGCTCTACGCCACGTCGCGGGCCGTCACGCGCCGCTACGCCGACCTGCTGTCCGAGGTGGGCCTCACCTATCCGCAGTACGTCTGCCTGCTGGCGCTGTGGGACGCCGACGCGCCCCTGGCCGTGGGCGAGCTGGGCGCCCGCGTCCACCTCGACTCCGGCACCCTCACCCCGTTGCTCAAGCGCCTGGAGCAGGCGGGGCTGGTGACCCGCACCCGAGACGCGGCCGACGAGCGGCGCGTGCGCATCTCCCCCACGGAACGGGGGTGGGACCTGCGCGCGCAGGTGGCGGACGTGCCCGCACGGCTGGTCGCCGGCCTCGGCGTGACCGAGGGGGACGCGCGCACCCTGCGCAGCCTGCTCGACCGGTTGCTCACCGGCCTCGAGGCGCCCGCGCGCTGACCAGCCCCGTCGTCGGGGTGGGGCGCAGGCCCTCCCGCTCTGCCTAGGGTCGAGGAGGTGCAGACGTTCCTCCCCTACCCCGACTTCGCGGCGTCGGCCCGCGCGCTGGACCAGAAGCGGCTGGGCAAGCAGCGCGTCGAGGCCATCCAGGTCGTTCGCGCCCTGACCGTCCCCGACTACGCCTGGCGCAACCACCCGGCCGCCCTGATGTGGCGGGGCTTCGAGGAAGCACTCGGCAGGTACGGCTTCGCGTGCTGCGAGGCGTGGCTCGAGCTGGGCTTCGGCGACACCTGCGCGGCGACCATCGCGGCGGACCTCGCGGCGGCGGGCGTGAGGACGGTGCGCACCCAGGACGAGCTGGCCGGGGCCGGCGCGCTGCCGCCGTGGCTGGGCGACCCCGACCTCCACCTGAGCCACCGCTCCGCACTGGTGCGCAAGGACCCCGACTTCTACCGTCCGCTCTTCCCCGACGCCCCCGACGACCTCCCCTACGTCTGGCCGGTCCGCTCCGAGGCAGTCGTCGAGGCCGAGCGGCGCCGTGCTGAGGCCGCCGTACACCGCGAGCAGCGGGCCGCCGAGCGCCTGCTCGCCGAGGCGGAGCGGGCGAGGAAGCGGCGCAGCCGGGCCGCGAAGAAGGCCTGGGAGACGCGGCGGCGCAACCAGCGCGAGGGCTAGCCTCGCCGCATGATCCTGCCGGAGGTGCGCGACCCCCGGCTGGTCACCGAACGCCGGGGCGGGACGCTCAGCGACGAGCACAACCACCTGCTGGCCCTGTGGGCGGCGAAGTGCGCGGAGCACGTGCTGCCGCTCTTCGAGGCCGAGCGGCCGGACGACCCGCGGCCCCGCGAGGCCCTCGCGGCGGTCCGCGCGTGGGTGCGGGGCGAGCTGGCGATGATGCGGACCCGGGCCGCGGGCGGGCAGGCGATGGGCGCGGCCCGCGACCTGCGCGGGGCGGCGCGGTTCGCGGCGTACGCCGCCGGTCAGGCCGCTGTGGTCGCCCACGTCCCGGAGCACGACCTGGGCGCGGCGGCGTACGCGATCAAGGCCGTGGTGGCCGCTGCGCCCGAGGGGCAGCAGGAGCCCGCGCGGCTCGCGGAGAACCGCTGGCAGCGCGATCGGCTGCCCGACGCGGTCCGAGACCTCGTGCTGCAGGACCAGGCCCGGCGCAACGACATCTGCTGGCGGGTGTTCGACGTCTAGGGTCGGGCTCGTGCGCATCGTCTCCCTGATCCCGTCGGCCACGGAGATCCTGTTCGCGGTCGGCGCCGGCGACGACGTCGTCGGCGTCACCTTCGAGTGCGACCACCCGCCCGCCGCGCGCGAGCGTCGCGTCGTGTCGACCTCGGCCTTGCCGGAGGGCCTGTCGCCCCGTGAGACCGACGACTTCGTCGCCGCGGCCGTCTCCGCGGGCGAGGACCTCTACCGGCTCGACGCCGGTGCGCTGGCCGAGCTGGACGCCGACCTCGTCGTCACCCAGGATCTGTGCGCCGTCTGCGCGATCGACGTCGGGACCGTCGACGAGGCGCTGGGGTTCCTCGGGTGCCGCGCAGAGGTGGCCACGATCGATCCCCACACGCTCGACGACGTGCTCGCCTCCATCACCGAGGTGGGTCGGCTCACCGGACGGCAGTCCGGTGCCGCCGGCCTCGTGACGTCGCTGCGCACGCGACTCGCCGCGGTCGAGGCGCGCGTCTCGGGTCGTCCGCGACCGCGCGTGCTGGTGCTGGAGTGGACCGACCCGCCCTTCGCGCCCGGCCACTGGATCCCCGAGATGGTCGCCCGCGCGGGCGGCGAGCCCGCGCTCGGTGTCGCCGGCACCCGGTCCACCCGTATCACGTGGGAGGACGCCGTCGACTCACGCCCCGACGTCGTCGTGTGCGCCCCGTGCGGCTTCGACCTCGACGGCAGCGCCGCGCTTGCCGCGGAGGTGCGCGACCGGTTCCCGGGCGTACCCGTGTGGGCCGTCGACGCCGACGGGCAGTTCGCCCGACCGGGACCGCGCCTGGTCGACGGGGTCGAGGCGCTGGCCGCGATCCTGCACCCGGACCCGGACTCAGGCGTCGTGCCAGGTCACGACGTCGTCGAGGTCGGCGCGTGAGGTGCGGAAGCCGTTGACCGGGTGGTCGAGGTCGGCGTACCCGAACGAGATCCCGACCACCACCTTGCGGTACTCCGGCAGCCCGAGGTGCTCGCGGAGCAGTGACGGGTAGCCCGCCAGCGCGGCCTGGGGCGCCGCGGCGATCCCGAGGGCCTGCGCACCGAGCAGGAACGCGTTGACCCACAGCCCGCAGTCGATCGCGCCGTAGGTGCCGAGCTCCTCCTCCGTCGTGACGACGGCGACGTGGGGCGCGTCGAAGAACTCGAAGTTGCGAAGCATCTGCTCGAGGCGGCGCTCACCGTCCTCCTTGGCGATCCCGACGCTGTCGTAGAGCTGGAACCCGCACTCGCGCCGGCGCTGCTGCTGGACACCGGTGTACGCCGCCGGGAACGCGAAGTCGGGCTCCTGCGGGTGCGCCATCACGTGCTCGGCGTACGCCGCGCGCAGGCGCGCGGTCGCCTCGCCGCGGGTGACCTCGACCCGCCACGGCTGCGTGTTGCACCACGAGGGGGTGCGCTGCGCCAGCGTCAGTAGCCGCTCGACGTCGGCCCGCGGCACCTCGTCCGGCAGGAACTGGCGACAGGTCCAGCGCTCGTCGAGCAGGCGGGCGAGGGTCTCGAATGCTGTCGTGCTCACCGCGCCATCCTGCCGCCCGCCCCCACGGATCTGGCCAAAACCGCACGCGCGGCGGCGCGCTCGCCCACCATGGACGTCGCCATGCCACGTCTGTCCACGCCCCGCGCCCTCGCCACCCTGCTCCTGCTGGTGGCCGCCGCTGCCGCACCCACGACCGGAGCGGCGTCGGCCGCCGTGCCGACCGAGCGGCACCGCGCCGAGCGCGCCTCGACGCTACCCGTGTGGGTCGCACCGGCCGAGCCGCATGCGGAGAACCCGACCAACCCGCTCGCGCACCGGCTGTGGGGCGTCTACCGGGGGCCGCAGGACCAGGTGTGGCGGCCGTACATGTCGTCGAAGGGCACGGCCCGGACGGCGCTGGCGGCCATCGCGGAGCGCCCTCGGGCGAAGTGGTACGCGAGGTACCTCCCGGACAACCAGGTCCGGTCCCGGGTGGTCGACTACGTCGCCTCGTCGCAGGCCGGCAACCCGGAGACGCTCTCGCAGATGGCGGTCTTCCGGATGCAGCCGTGGGAGGGCGAGGCGTGCAAGCGCCCCACCACCGCAGCCGAGGCCGCGAGCTACCGCACGTGGATCCAGGAGCTGGCCGCCGGGATCGGCGATGCGCACACGCTGGTCGTGATGCAGCCCGACGGCCCGTTCCTGCTGTGCGCCCCCGACCGGGCGGTGAAGTCCGAGCTGCTCACGTGGGCGACGCAGACGCTGAGCGCGCTGCCGAACACGAGCGTCTACATCGACGCGGGCGCCGCCGACTGGTGCCAGAACGGGACGGCGCAGGAGTCGTGGCGGTGCGCGAAGATCCTGCAGCTCAGCGGAATCCAGTACGCCCGCGGCTTCGCCCTCGACTCCACCCACTACACCGGGCCCGTCGAGAACATCGACCGCGGCATGGAGATCATCGCCGAGCTGGTCGCGCTGGGCTACGAGGCACCGCACTTCATCGTCGACACCGCGAAGTCCGGTCGGCCGACGATGTGGCGCGACATGATCTCGGCGACGCCGAAGGGCCTGCGCAACAACGCCCGCACGTGCACCACCCGCGCGATGAAGCGCTGCGTCACGCTCGGCATCCCGCCCACGCCGCGCCCGGCCGACCCCCAGTGGGGCCTGCCCGAGCCGCAGCGCGCCCAGGCCGCGGCGTACGTCGACGGGTTCGTCTGGTTCGGCCGCCCGTGGCTCTACAACCAGGCCGACCCCTTCGTGAAGAAGCGCGCGCTCGCCATGGCCGCGAGCACGCCGTGGACGGACACCGGCCCGCGCTGAGGCGCGGAGCCCGACACCCCGGGACACGCCCCGCTTTCACGTCACGCACTATCCGAAAACGTGCGTCAGGTCGCGGGGCAGGTCACTAGATTCGGCGCACTTCGACACGCCAGGGGGACCGCACATGCGTCGCGTCATCATCACCGTCCTGCTCGTCATCTGCTCCGTGACGCTGCACCCGTCGGCCACGAGCGCGGGGACCGGCGACGCGGCGGCATCGCACCGCGGGTCGCTGCTCGCGAAGGCCCGGGTACGCGTCACCCTGACCACCTCGACCCCGTGGGTGAAGAAGGGCGACGACGTGTCGCTGAAGGGTCAGGTCAAGGGCGCCCGGGGTCGGCAGGTCGTGCGGATCATGCAGCGCACCAAGGGCTCGCGCAGCTGGGTGGTGGAGGCGACGAAGAAGACCAACCGCAAGGGGGCCTTCCGCCACCGCGAGGACATCAACACCGGCGACCGTTCCTACAAGGCCTGCGTCGGCGGCGCCTGCAGCAAGCCCGTCACCGTGCGGATGGGCACGCCGCCCAAGAAGTCGACCTCCGTCGCGATCGCGGCCGTCTCGCCGACCACGGTCGAGGCCGGCCAGGCCTTCACGGTCTCGGGCTCGGCCAGCTCCAACCTCGAGGGACGCACCGTGCAGGTCGAGGCGTACGACTCCGGCACCGACGCGTGGAGCCCCATCGGTTCGGCGATCGTGCGAAGCGGAGCGTGGACCGGCTCCGCGTCGGTCTCGACCGCCGGGAGCGCGGTGCCGCTGCGGGCGTCGTTCGCCGGTGGGATCGGCCTGGCACGTTCGAGCAGCACCGCGACCTCGATCGCCGTGTACGGCTGGTTCCACCTCCGCAACCGGGAGTCCGTGTCCGACAGCAACGGGCTGACCGGCGGCTCGTACAACGTCAACGGCGTGACCTACCCGCAGTCCGTCGGCGTGTGGTTCTTCAGCTCGCGCACGTCCTACGTCGAGTACGACCTGTCCCGCTCGTGCACCCGGTTCGCCGCGACCGTGGGGGTGGCCGACTACTCCCCCAGCGACGAGAAGGTCGCAGGCGCCCTGATCGTCGACAACGTGACGAAGTGGAGCCGCACCGGGATCGGGCTCGGTCAGTCCTACCCGCTCGACATCGACATCACCGCCGGGCTGCGCCTGCGCATCGAGGGCACCCCCGAGGTCTACGGCAGCGACGCCGACCTGATCTTCGGCGACGCCCGCGTGTACTGCGCGCCCTGATCGGCACGTGCGCCGCGCACGTGCGGCGGATGTGACCGCCCCACGCCGTCTCCGGGGGCCACATCCGCCGCACGTGCGGCGGGCGCGGCCGCGAGGCAGCCACACCGTCGGAGCAGGGGGTGCGGGTGGCGAAGCCCCCGCCCGCCGCGCGAAGCGCGGCATGACATGACGAACCGACGTGGCCTGCGCGTCAGCGCAGGCACACGTCGGCCAGAGGTGAGTGGAGCTGCGGGGAATCGAACCCCGGTCCTCGAGCGTCGAACCAGGTCTTCTCCGGGTGCAGTCTGTGCTGTCGCTTTTCTCAGCCTCGGCGCTCGCACAGACACGTCGCCGACAGGCTCAGTCAGGATTGAGTCCCGGTCACCCCTCCTGACAGAGAGTGACCAGCAAGTCTCCTAGATGAGGCCTGGGTCCGGGACGGAGACGGATGCCCGGTCAGACCCTTCGATCACTGCTCAGGCAGCGAGAGCGAAGTCGTTGCGCTCAGAGTTGGCAACTATAGGTTTCCAGCGATCGTTTACGAGATGACGCTGGCTTCTCGACCCGCTTCCCCTGGAACTAACGTCCCAAGTCGAAACCGATCAGCCCCTCTTGTGTTGTCAATGCCGACCCCACAGCAGCGGTGCCGACAGGGACAGTCTAGGTGGAGGAACCGACAGACCGCGAACGCTATTCCGTCGGGGCCGTCGGGGCCGCCGGCCGGAGCGGCTCGACCTGCCACTCGCCGTCGTCGAGTCGCCAGACCTCGCGGTCGTTGCCCTCGGCGATCTGGGCGGGGACGTCGTGGTCGTACTCGAGGCCACCCGCGCTGACCGCCTCACCGTGCCGCGCCCAGCCGAGGCGGTAGTCCTGCTCGATCTCGGCGCGCTGCTCGGGCGTGGCGTCCTCGGGGTACGCCATCCCCTCCGCGGGCACCTCGATGTCCGCGTCGGCCAGCTCGCCGTCGGCGGTGATGGTGAAGATCCGCTCGTTGGTCATCCGGTGCCCGGCGCGCACGAGCAGCGAGCCGTCGTCCTGCCAGCGGAAGCGTACGGACCAGCCGGCTCCCTTGACGTGGCCGTCGGTGTGGTCGGCGACCGCGGCGTCGGGGAGGAACAGGCCCCAGGCGGCGAAGTAGCCGGCGAAGGCGTCCTGCTGGGCGGTCGCACGTCCCTCCCCCGCGCCGTCGACGGGAGCGGTCACGGGCTCGTGCAGGCGCACGCGCGTGATGCGGTGCCCGTCGACCTCCGCCACCTCGAGCGGCCGGTCGTCGACGAGGACGACGTCGCCGACCTCGGCCATCCGCGCGAGCCGGTGCAGGACGTAGCCGGCGACGGTCTCGTAGGGGCCGTCGGCCAGCTCGACGCCGGTGCGCTCGTCGAACTCCTCGATCGTGAGGCCCGCGTCGACGGTCGTCGGGTCGCCGGCGGCCGCGATCTCGGCGTCGGTGTCGTACTCGTCGTGGATCTCGCCGACGAGCTCCTCCATGAGGTCCTCGAGGGTCACGATGCCGTCGGTGCCGCCGTACTCGTCGACGACGAGCGCGATGTGCGCGCCGAGGCTGCGGAGCTGGTCGATGGAGGGCAGCACGCGGTTGGTGCGCGGCAGCACGGGCAGGTCGCGGGTGATCTGGGCGACGGTGGTGGCGGTGTCGTCGGCGCGGCCGAGCACGTCGCGCAGGTGGAGGTAGCCGAGCACCTCGTCGAAGGACGAGCCGGTGACGGGGTAGCGCGTGTAGGGCTGCTCCACGATGATCGCGGTGGCCTCGGCGAGGCTGATGTCGCCGCTGAGGAACACCACGTCGCCGCGCGGCTTCATCACCTCGCTGAGCGACCGGTCGCCCGCCTCGAAGACGTCGTCGACGAGCTTGCGCTCGCCCTCGGGGATGTCCTCGTGCCCGGAGATCATCATCCGGAGCTCCTCCTCGTCGACCTCGTCGCCGGCGGCGTCGGGGTTGCCGCCGAGGAGTCGCACGAGCAGGTTGGTCGAGAGCGAGAGCAGCCAGATGACCGGCGTCATGACCCGGGCGAAGGCGCCCAGCGGCGGGGCGAAGAGCTTGGAGACCCCGACCGAGCGCTGCAGCGCGAGGCGCTTGGGCACGAGCTCGCCGAGGACGAGGGAGAGGTACGACACGACGAGCGTGGTCACGACCAGGGAGACCGTGTCGGGGGCCGGTGCGCCGAGGCTCTCGAACGCCGGCGCGAAGGACGGCGCGAGCGTCGAGGCACCGAACGCGGCCGAGAAGAAGCCGGCCACGGTGACGCCGATCTGGACGGCGGAGAGGAACCGGTTGGGGTCGCGTGCCAGCGACGCGACGGCGTGGCCGCGGCCGCCCTCCGTCTCCATCCGGTCCACCTGGCCGGCGCGCAGCGAGACCAGGGCGATCTCCGTCGCTGCGAACACACCACCCACGAGGATGAACGCGAGGACGAGCAGGACGTCGATCCAGGTGCCGGACACGGCGACAACCTATCCGGACGCCACCAACGCGGCACCCGCCGCCGCGACGGGGTAGTGGAGCGGGACCATGCTGAGCCGGTCGGCCAGGCCGAGCGAGGCGAGGAACGGCGAGCCCTCCCCCAGCGCCCGCAGCTGGCGTACGACCTCGACGCGCAGCGGCTCCCCGACCTCGCTGACACCGCCGCCGAGGACGATGCGCTCGGGGTCGATGGTGAGGCCGAGGGCGCGCACGGCGCTCGCGACGCCCCAGCAGAAGCGGTCCCGCACGGCGATCGCCTTCACGTCGCCGGCAGCCGCCGCGGCGAACAGGTCGGCGGCCGGCGGACCGTCCGGGGTCGGCCACGCCCGGGCGAGCGCGCGACCGGACGCGATGGTCTCCAGGCACCCGGTCTGGCCGCAGCCGCACTCGGCGCCGGCGGGGTCGACCGGGAGGTGCCCGATCTCGCCGGCCGCGCCGTGCTCGCCACGGCGCAGGCGGCCGTCGATCACGAGCCCGGCGGCCAGCCCGGTGCCGACGCTGAGGTAGACCACGTCGTCCGCGCCCGACAGCGCCCGCGCGGCGAGGGCGGCCGCGTTGACGTCGTTCTCGAGCACGACGGGCACGCCGAGACGGTCGGCGAGCAGGTCGCGCAGCGGCAGGTCGTCGCCGTTGACCCCGAGGTTGACCGCGTGCCGGAGCATGCCGCGACCGACGTCGACGAGACCGGGCACACCGACCCCGACCGGCAGGGTGAGCGGCTCGCCGACGTCGCGCCGCAGGGCCTCGAAGACCCGCTCTGCCGTGTCGACGACGCCCTCGGCGCCCGACCGGGTCGACTCGCGGACCTGGGCCAGGATCGAGCCGTCCTCGGCGAGCACGACGCCGTGCGTCTTGGTCCCGCCGATGTCGAGCCCGACCGCCCGCGTCCCGGCACCTCGGGCGTCCCTGGGGGCGATCACCGCGTCCACCCTGCCTCTCGCAACACCTCGACGACCGTCGCGACCATCGGACTCGACGAACCGCGCGTGCTGATTCTCGCAAGGCCGACGTCGTAGGCCGCAGGCCAGCCCCACTCCACCACCACGGCCGTCCGGCTGGACCCGGCCAGCGCCCGGAGGAACGCCAGCACGTCGGGCCGCCGGTGCGCGTCGCGCACCTGCACGACCAGGGGTACGCCGGCCGGCAGGCCCTCGGGCACGCCCCCGGCGGAGAGGTCCGCAGGGGCGACGCGGGCGTCGGGTGCGATCCCCCACGGCACGTCGCCCACCGCGATGTTGGCGACGGTCTCCACGCTGACGACGGCGGCCCCGGTGAGGTCGGGGAGGTCGCCCTCGACGACGAGGGCGGACGCGGCGGCCGCGCGCTGGCGTACGCCGTCCGGCGCCTCCGGGGCGGTCGCGACGGGCAGCCGTCGCATCCCAGCGACCCGCGCCGCCGCGTCGGCGAGCCGATCCGGTGACAGGCGGCCCTCGTCGACCGCCGCGACGACGGCCTCCTGGACCTCCACGACGAGCGAGGCGGGCTTGTCCGGTCCGATGCAGAGGAGGTCGCAGCCGGCGACGAGGGCGCGTACGGCCGCCTCGGGGATCCCGGTCGCGGCCGACGCGCCGGCCATGTCGAGCGCGTCGCTGACGATCACGCCGTCGAAGTCGAGGACGTCGCGCAGCATCGCGAGCACGACGGGGCTCAGGGTCGCGGGGCGTTCGGGGTCGAGCGTCGGGACCACGATGTGCGAGGTCATCACCGCGACGGTGCCCGCCTCGACGGCCGCGTCGAACGGCACCAGCTCGCGGGCGGCGAGGGTGTCGGCGTCGACGTCGATGCGGGGCAGGTCGAGGTGGCTGTCGGTGGCGGTGTCGCCGTGGCCGGGGAAGTGCTTCGCGCAGGCGCCGACGCCGGTCGACTGCAGGCCCCGGGTCCACGCGGCCACGTGGGCGGCGACCTGCTCGGGGTCGGCGCCGAAGCTGCGCGTGCCGATGACGGGGTTGTCGGGGTCGCTGTTGACGTCGGCGTCCGGGGCGAGGTCGAGGGTCACCCCGACCGCGGCGAGCTCGTGGCCGACCCAGCGGCCGACGGCCTCCGTCAGCCCGAGGTCGGCGCCCCCGCCGAGCGCCGCGGCGCCGAGGACCGGGCTGGGCTCGCGGGTGTGGAGCCGGCTGACGTCGCCGCCCTCCTCGTCGACGGCGACCACCGCGGCCGGGTTCGCGGCGGTGATGGCCGCGCTCAGCGCGGCGAGCGCCTCGGGACCGTCGGCGGTGTTGCTGCCGAAGTAGCAGATGCCGCCGAGGCCCTGCTCGAGGAGTCGCCGGTAGTCGTCGGGGAGCGTGGTGCCCGCGAAGCCGGGCAGCAGCACCTGCAGCGCGAGGGTGCGTACGGCCGTCGTCACCCCTTGACCGCCCCTGCGGTCAGCCCGCTGACCATCCGGCCCTGCACGACGAGGAAGAAGATGATCACCGGCACCGCGATGAGCGTCGAGCCGGCCATGATCCCGCCCCAGTCGGTGCCGCTGTTGACATCGGTGAAGGTCGACAGCCACAGCGGCAGGGTGCGCTGGTCCTCGCGGGTCATCACGACCAGCGCGAGCGTGAACTCGTTCCAGGCCTGGATGAAGCCGAAGACGCCGGTGGCGACGAGGCCGGGCGCCAGCAGCGGGAAGGTGATGCGGAGGAAGGCCTGCATGCGGGTGCAGCCGTCCATCATGGCTGCCTCCTCGAGCTCGTAGGGGACGCCGGCGACGAAGCCGCGCAGGGTCCAGATGGTGAAGGGCAGGACGCCCGCGACGTAGACGATCGTCAGGCCGAGGACGGTGTTGAGCAGCTCCATCGTCTCGAGCATCTTGTACTGGGAGATGAACAGCCCCTCGACCGGGATCATCTGGATCACGAGCAGGGTGACGATGAACGACATCCGGCCCTTGAACCGGAAGCGCGAGACCGCGACGGCCGCCACGAAGGCGAAGGCGAGCGCCACCACGATCGTCAGGCCGGTGACCATGAGGCTCGTCCTGAGCGCGTTGACGAACTGGTCGGTCTCGAAGACGGTGCGGAAGTTGTCGAGGTCGCCGCCGAAGGGCACCCACGTCGGCACCGGGTTGCGGATCTCGTTGCGGTCGAGGAAGGAGCTGTTGACCATCCAGTAGACGGGGAAGGCGGCCACCACGAAGGTGACCACGCCGACGAGGTTGGCGCCCACGCGGGCGGGACGGGTGGTGGATCGCGACATCAGGCCTCGGTCCTCTCCTGGCGGATCATGGACCAGACGTACGGCGCGGTGAGCACCACGGTGAGCGCGAGCATGAAGATCGCGACCGCCGCAGACGTGCCGAAGTCACCGCCGCCGATCCCGAGCCGGTAGATGTAGGTGCCGAGCAGGTTGGTGTCGGTGGCGCTGCCGCCGGCCTTCTGGAGGATGTAGATCTGCGCGAAGACCCGCAGGTCCCAGATCACCTGGAGCAGGCCGACCACCATCAGCACCGGACGGATGCTCGGCACGATCACGTGGCGCAGCCGCTGGGCGCGGCCGGCTCCGTCGATCTCGGCCGCCTCGACGAGCTCGTCGGGCACCTGCATCAGCGCGGCGTACACCGTGAACGCGACGAAGGGGACGCTCATCCAGACCACGACCACCGTCGCGACGAAGTAGAACGAGAGCGGCCTGAGGAGCCAGCCGTGGCCCTCGAAGTCGCCGCCGAGCGCGGTGAGCAGGTAGTTGATGACGCCGTACTGCGTGTCGAAGAGCCACTGCCACACGGTCAGCGACGCCACCACCGGCATCGCCCAGGCGAGCAGGAGGCCGGTCTGGGCGAGCAGCCGTACGGGGGTCGACATCGCGCGCATCACCAGGGCGAGGCCGACGCCGAGCACCATCGTGGCCGCCGCGTTGACCAGGCAGAAGACGATCGTGCGGAGCGTGACGCGCCACAGGTAGGCGTCGGTGAAGAGCTGCTCGTAGTTCGCGAGCCCGACCCACTCGGGCGGCTGGCCGAACTGCTGGGCGAGGCCGAACTCCTGGAACGACAGCAGCACCTGCCGCACGAGCGGGTAGCCGAGGGCGAGCCCGAGCGCCAGCACGGCGGGGGCGACGAGGAGGTACGGCAGGGAGGAGGCAGCCCGGCGGCGGTCCGGTCGGCGCGGGCGGGCCGGGCGTACGGGAGCGGTGCGGGTGCCGGTCACGGACACCGTCGCCTCCTCTCGCGCGGACGTGGTCGTCATCATGCTCGCTCTCACGGGTCGGGGGCAGGCCTCGGCGGGGGCAGCGATGGTGCCGCCCCCGCCGGAGCCGTCTGTGGGTGTGCCCTCCTGGGGTGGAGGTCAGCCGTTGAGCTGGCCGCTCATCTGCTCGTCGGCCTTCGCCGCGAGGTCGGCGACGTCGCCGCCCTGGGCGATCGCGCTGAACAGGTCCTCCAGCGCGCGGGAGCCCTCGACGTTGGCCCATCCGGGTGCGGCCGGCGTGAGCTTGGCGTTGGACGCGGCCTCGATGGTGGCGGCGGCGTACTCGTCGTCACCGAGGAGGGAGGCGAGCGAGTCCTTGGCCGGCGTGAGGCCGGCCTCGGCCATGATCGTCTGGTAGTCGTCGCTCAGCATGAGCGCGACGGCCTTCTCCGCCAGGTCCTGGTTGGCCGACTTGGCCGCGATGGCGATGTCGGAGCCGCCGAGCAGCACGGGAGCGGGCTCGCCGTCGCTGCCGGGCAGCGCGAAGACGCCCATCTGCTTGGCGAACGTGTCGGGGCAGCCGGTCTCCGGGTCCTCGATCAGGCCCTTGACCCAGCCAGGGGTCGACATCATGCCGACCTCGCCGGCGCAGAACGGCGTCCAGGGGTCGGCCTCGTTGCCGTCCTTGGGCGCGCCGGACGCCTCCATGAAGAGCCGCTGGGCGGTCTCCAGTCCCGTGATCGACTCCGGGGAGCTGAGAGCGGGGGTCCACTCGCCCCCCTCCTCGGTGGCCAGGTCGCCGCCGGCGTCCCAGACGAACGTCGCGCCGTTGCGCCAGTCCTGCCCGGGGAACCAGAAGCCGGAGAAGTTGGCCGGCTTGGGGTTGGCCTCCTTGAGCGCGATCGCCGCGTCGACGAACTCGTCCATCGTGGTGGGCACCTCGAGGCCGGCCTTCTCGAGGAGGTCCTTGCGGTAGAAGATGTACTTCGAGCCGGCGTAGTAGGGCACGGCGTACGTCTCGCCGTCGACCGTCGCACCCTCGACGAAGCCCGGCAGCAGGTCGTCGCCGCCGAGGTCGCCGAGCATGTCGGTCATCGGCGCGAAGGCACCGGCCGAGGTGAAGGTCGGGGCCTGGGTGTTGCCGATCTCGACCACGTCGGGCGTCTCGGACTCGCTCGAGAGCGAGGTGGTGAGCTTCTCGACCAGGCCGTCCCACTCCTGCTGCTCGATCGTCAGCGTCGAGCCGGGGTTCTGGTCCTCGAAGGTCTCCTTCAGCCAGTCGCGGGCCTCCTGCGGGGTGTCCGTGCCGTTGAGCCAGACCCGGATGTCGGCGGTCTCCGGACCGCCGTCCGCGCTCGACGAGCCGCCGTCGTCGTCGCTGCCGCACGCGGCGAGCGTGGTCAGCGCGAGGGCGGCGACCGCCGCGCCTGTCAAGGACTTCTTGATGCGCACCACTGTGTTCCTCTCATCGATGGACCGAGCTGGTTCGGGGGTTGGTTCGGGGGTTGGTGTTGCCGGGTGGGCACTGCTGACCGGGTCGCTCACGAGACGCCCAGCTCTCCGGCGAGCACGAGCACGACCGCTCCCACGACCACGACGTCCTCGCCGAGCTTGGAGGTGCGGACGGCCAGCCCCGTGGAGCTGATCGGCATCGTCCGCTCGCGGATGGTGCGGTCGGCCGCGTCGAGCAGCGGTCCGTCGAGCAGCTCCGCGGGGCCGCTCAGCACGATCTCGTGCAGGTTGAGGGCGGCGACGACGGGCGCGAGCACCTCGCCGAGCCGGGTGCCGACGTCGGCCAGCACCGAGGGCCCGTCCACGCCGGGCTCGGCGACGCTGCGGCGCAACGTGGGCGCGGACAGCAGCGTCTCCAGGCATCCGGTACGCCCGCACGCGCAGGTCTCGCCGGACGGGTCGACCACGACGTGGCCGATCTCGCCTGCGGCGCCGAGGTGGCCGTGGAGCAGCGAGCCGCCGAGGACGAACCCGGCGCCGACACCGGTGCCGACGCGCAGGACCATCAGGCCGCCGTCGCCGGACTCACCGAAGGTGTGCTCGCCCAGCACGGCGGTGTTGGCGTCGTTGGCGACGAAGACGGGCAGCTCGAACGCCTCGGCCAGCCGGGCTGCCAGCGGGGTGTCGGTCCACGCGAGGTTGGGGGCGTCGATCACGGTGCCGAGCGTGTCGACGACACCGGGGCTGCCGACCCCGATGCCGAGCACGGGGCGGTCGGTCATCGCGACCAGCTCCGCGGCGAGGCGCTGGACCAGCTCGACGGCCTGCTCGCCGACGGCGCCGTCGACGTGCACCTCGTGGCGGGCCACGACGGTGCCGGCGAGGTTGACCACCGCGCCCGACATCCGGTCGGTCTCGGACAGGTCGAGGCCGATGATGTGGTGCGAGTCCGCAGCCAGGCCGACCAGGGTGGGCGGCTTGCCCACCCGGCTCTCGGCGGGGGCGCCGAGCTCGCTCACGAAGCCGTCGGCCAGCATCTCGCCGACCAGGTCGGAGACCGTGACCCGCGTGAGCCCGCTGGCCCGCGCGAGGTCGGCACGGCTGGCCGGACCCTCGCGGAAGAGCTGCTGGAGCAGGAGCGAGCGGTGGTGGCGGCGGGCGTCCTCCTGGAGGAGCTTGCCCTGGGGCCGGAGCGGGCGGCCGACGGGTGTGTGCGGGGTCACATTAGTTAGTTCAGCGCACTTACTTATCTGTCGTCAAGCCCCTCCGCCCCACTTTCACCGGGTCGTCTGGACCAGCGGTGCGTGAGCCACGTTCTCGGGCCGCAGAACGTGGCTCACTCACCGCCCGCAGTCCTCAGCGGTGCGTGAGACACGTTTTCGGGCCGCAGAACGTGGCTCACTCACCGCTCGGGGGACCGAGCAGCGCCAGCGGGTTGTCCCAGCACACCGCGCGCAACCACTCCTCCCCCAGCCCGAGCCGCTCGAGCGCGTCGAGCTGGGTGGCGTACGGGTAGGGGATGTTCGGGAAGTCGCTGCCGAGGTGCACCTTCCCGGCGAGGCCGAGGTCGCGCAGCCGGGGCAGCAGCGCGGAGGGGTACGCCCCGCCCATCTCGGTGAAGAAGTCGGTGAACGCCATCGTGGTGTCGAGCCCGACCCGCTCGTACGCCTCGGCGAGCGCGAGGAACTCGGCGTATTCCGGCGCGCCCGCGTGGGCGATGACGAGCCGCAGCCGCGGGTGCCGTCGCAGCAGCTCGGCCACCGGGACCGGCCCGGTGTGCTCGGTCGGGACCGGACCGCTGCCGGCGTGCAGCACCACGGGCGTACCCGTCTCGGCGACGACGCCCCACGCCTCGTCGAGCAGCGGGTCGGTGACGGTGAAGGCGCCGACCTGGACGTGCACCTTCCACACCTCGACGTGGCCCGGGGACGGTGCGCTGCGCCGCCGGACGTACGCCGTCACGTCGGGCTCGGGGAAGAAGGTGCCGCACACGGCCGCCTCAGGAACGCGCGCGGCGAAGCCGGCCGCCCAGACGTTGAGGAACTCGGCCATGTCGGGCTTGTGGGCGTACGGCAGGGCGGTGAAGCGGCGTACGCCGAAGGAGCGCAGCGTCTCGACGAGCACGTCGTCCCCGTCGCGGTAGTGCAGGGGCCACGGCCGGCCGATGAGCGGACCGGCGGCGTCGAACTGCGCGCGCACCTTCGCCATCACCCGCGGCGGGAGGAAGTGGGTGTGCAGGTCGGCCAGCCCGGGCAGCCCGAGCCGGTCGGCGAACGCGCGTGGGTCGGTCGTCACCGCAGCACCCGCGCGCCGTTGGCCGCGAGGACCGCGATCAGCTCGTCGGCGTAGCCGCGCTCGCGGATCGACTTGAAGTCGTTGGTCACCACCCGGTTGAGGTGCTCGCGCGAGACGCTCAGCAGCAGGACGCCCATCGGCCCGGCGAGCTCGAGGTCGGCGCCGTCGAGGTTCACCAGACCGCGCTTGCGGACCTCGACCGTGTGGCACGGCACCTGCCACGCCGGCTGGGCGGCCCCGTCGGGGACGAACGCGATCTGCCGGCCGGTCACGTCGACGACCCCGACGTGGGCACCGAGGCCCGCGCCGAGCAGGCCCTCCCCCACGACCTGGGCGTTCCAGCGGCCGTACGGCGGCGCTCCCGGCGCGAGGTCGGCCGGCGGGACCGCGCCGGGCTGCTCGAGCTTCTTGTTGAACCCGACGACGAGCAGGATCGCGAGGACGACGGCGAAGACGAGCCCGACCGCGAGCGGGACGAGGAGGAACAGGACGGACGCGTCCACGGCAGTCAGGTCGGTCCGCGACGCTCAGTCGCGGTGGCCCTTGAGCCGGCGCTGGACGGCGTCGACCTTCTCGCGGTTGGCCTGGCGCTCGGCCAGCGTGTGGCGCTTGTCGTAGGCCTTCTTGCCCTTCGCGAGCGCGATCTCGACCTTGGCCCGGCCGTCCTTGAAGTAGAGCGCCAGCGGCACGATCGTGTAGCCCTTGTCGGTGATCTTGCGCTCGATCTTGTCGATCTCCGAGCGGTTGAGCAGCAGCTTGCGGCGACGGCGGGCGGAGTGGTTGGTCCAGGTGCCCTGGCTGTACTCCGGAATGTGCACGCCGAGCAGCCACGCCTCGCCGTTGTCGATCTCGGCGAAGCCGTCGACGAGCGAGGCCCTGCCCTGCCGCAACGACTTGACCTCGGTCCCCATGAGGACGAGCCCGGCCTCCCAGGTGTCCTCGATGTGGTAGTCGTGGCGCGCCTTCTTGTTCTGCGCGACCATCTTCTGGCCCTGCTCCTTCGCCATGGGTCCATTGTCCCAGAGCGTGTCCAGCCAGTTCGTCCGCGCGGTCGCGCGAGCGGTCAGAAGAACTGCATCGGGTCGACGGCGGTGCCGTTGGCCATCACGGTGAAGTGCAGGTGGCAGCCCGTGGACCAGCCGGTGCTGCCCTCATAGCCGATCACCTGACCCTGCTCGACGGTGTCGCCGACGCCCACGGTGTAGCTGGTGGCGTGGTTGTAGATCGTGGCGATGCCGCGGCCCGCCAGGGCGCCGTTGTCGATGACCAGCCGGTTGCCGTAGACGCCGCTGAAGTAGGAGGAGACGACCTTGCCGTCGGCGGCCGCGCGCAGCGGCGTGCCGCAGCCACCGCCGAAGTCGACGCCGTCGTGCAGGCCCCAGTAGTGGTAGATCGGGTGGGTGCGGTAGCCGAAGGGCGAGGTGACGTATCCGTCCGTGGGGTGCATCAGCACCCCGGTCGCGGGGCCGCTCGCCCCGGCCTGCGACCGCGCTCGTGCGCGGCGCAGCGCCGCGAGGGCCCGCTTGCGCAGCATCTCCTCGATCTTCTCCTGCTCCTTCTCCAGCTTGCGGAGCTTGGCGAGGTCCTTCTGCCGGGCCTCGCGGGCGCCGACGCGCGCGTCGCGGCGCTCGAGGACGAGGCTGACGACCGAGTCCTTCGCGGCCTGCTGCTCGGCCTCGAGGCCCTGCATGAGGGCGAGGTGCTCGGCGGCCGCCTCCCGCTTGACCGCGACCGCGTCGCGCGCCTCGCTGACCTGGACCTCGCGGACCTCGAGCAGCACCTCGGCGGCCTTCAGCTCGTCGTACTCGCGTGCCTCCTGCCCGATCACGACGTCACGTACGCCGTCGCGGCGGGTGAGCTCCTCGGTCGAGTCGGCGTCGAGCAGCGAGGCGAACGCGATCAGCTCGGGGTCGCCCTCGGAGTACATGTCGGCGACCGTCCGAGCCACCTTGGCGCGCTGCGCGTCCCGGTCGACGCCTCCCTGGGCCAGCGCCGCCTCCGCCTCGGCGAGCTCCTGCTCGGCCGTGGCGAGCTCGGCCTGCATCTGCGCGTCGGCCTCCTGCGCGACCTCGACCTTGCCGCGTGCGGTGGCGAGCCGGGTCTTGGCGACACCGAGCTGCTCCTGCGCGGCGGCGAGCCGCTCGCCGGCCTTGCGCAGCTGGGCGCTGGACTCGTCGAGGTCCTGGTGCGCGCCCTTGAGCTCGCGCTCGACCTCGTTCTTCTTGTCCTTGAGGTCGTCTGCATGTGCTGCGGACACGCCCAGCGCCATGACCGCGACGAGTGCGGCAGCCATGCGTCGGTGAGCAGTGCGGGGGAAGGAACGCACCGGGGAGCCTTTGCATCGGGGAAGCGGGGAAGGTGACGTCCCGGCCGGCTCGGCCGGGGCGACGCCTAGACGCTAACCTCCGCGACTCAGACTTTGAGGTATTTCCGCGTCAGCACGAGTGTCGGCAGCAACGTCAGCACCGGACCGAGGATCGCGATGGCGAGCGCGGCCACCCGGAACTCGGCCCAGCCGATCCACGGGACGAACCTGAGGTTGGACGCGAGGTCCCCGATGGCGAAGTGGAGGAACGCCGCCAGCGCCCCTCCGGCGAGCGCCACGCTGATCAGCGCGGTGACCAGCGCCTCCAGGAGGAACGGCAGCGCGATGTAGAGCGTGGAGGCACCCACCAGGCGCATGATGCCGATCTCCTTGCGGCGCGCGAACGCCGCCAGGCGGATCGTGTTGGCGACGAGGAGCAGCGCGGCCAGCACGAGCAGCGCCGCGGTGCCGAGGGCGTACGTGCGCATCTTGGTGATCGTGGTGAGGATCGGCCCCACCTGCTCGCGCAGGTCACGGACCCGCGAGACGCCGTCGAGCCCCTGCACGGCGCTCGTGATCCCCTCGTACTGCTCCGGGTCCTCCAGCGTGATCCAGATGGTCTGCGGCATGTCCTCCGCGGTCAGCGCCGGGTTGTCGCCGGAGAACAGCTCCTCGCCGTAGAGCTCCTTGGCCTTCTCCAGCGCGACCTCGCCGGACTCGAAGCGGTAGCTCGAGACCTCGGGGTTGTCGTCGACGACGGCCTCGATCTCGGCCTTCTGCGCGTCGGTCACCGGGTTGGGGCAGACCGGGTTGGAGTCGTTGAGCCGACAGAGGTAGACGGTGATCTGGAGCTGGTTGCCGAAGTGGTCGGCCGCCCGGGTCGCCTGCTGCTGGAAGAGCAGGCCGATGCCGACGAGCGTGAGCGACACGACGAGGGTGAGGATCACCGCCAGGTGCATCGTCAGGTTGCGGCGCAGGCCCTGGCCGAGCTCGGAGTAGACGTAGCGAAGCTGCATGGAGTGGGGGCTCTCGATCCGTTCTGGGTCGGGTCTGGGTGAGGTCCGGGTCAGCTCTGGTGGCCGTAGACGCCCTGCGCCTGGTCGCGCACGACGTGGCCGTTCTCGAGCTCGATGACGCGCTTGCGCATCTGGTCGACGATGCTCGAGTCGTGCGTGGCCATCACGACGGTCGTGCCGGTGCGGTTGATGCGGTCGAGGAGCTTCATGATCCCGACCGACGTGGTGGGGTCGAGGTTGCCGGTGGGCTCGTCGGCGATGAGGATCATCGGCCGGTTGACGAAGGCCCGCGCCACGGCGACGCGCTGCTGCTCGCCGCCGGAGAGCTCGTCGGGCATCCGCTCGCCCTTGCCGCCGAGACCGACCAGCTCCAGCGTCTCGGGGACGACGTCCTTGATCTCCTTGCGCGACTTGCCGATGACCTGCAGCGCGAAGGCGACGTTCTCCGAGACCGTCTTGTTGGGCAGCAGCCGGAAGTCCTGGAACACGGTGCCGATGTCGCGGCGCAGCCGGGGCACCTTCCAGCTCGCCAGCCGGTTGATCTCCTTGCCGGCGACGTAGACCCGGCCCTGGGTCGGACGGTACTCGCGAAGCACGAGTCGCAGGAAGGTCGACTTGCCCGAGCCGGACGAGCCCACGAGGAAGACGAACTCCCCCTTCTCGACGTCGACGGAGATGTTGTCGAGCGCCGGGTGGGGGTGGCCGGGATAGGTCTTGGTGACCTTCTCGAAGCGAATCACGGCGTCGAGGCTACGTGAGGGGTGGACGCGATCGGCGAATCCCGGGCGCGCCGCAACCTGTGAGGCTGCACGCACGTGTGGGGTGGGTGAGGACGCCGACAGGGGCGCCCTGACGAGCCGGACGAACGGGGACAGCGG
This sequence comes from Nocardioides cavernae, assembly GCF_013410035.1. Taxonomy (GTDB): domain Bacteria; phylum Actinomycetota; class Actinomycetes; order Propionibacteriales; family Nocardioidaceae; genus Nocardioides; species Nocardioides cavernae_A. Next base: position 374,484 of record NZ_JACCBW010000001.1, read on the forward strand.
CATGCCGGACGCAGCCGAGCGCGACTTCGAGGAGTTCTACGCGGCCACGTGGCCGCGGACGCTCGCAGTCGTGTACGCCCTCACCGGGGACCGGGGGTCCGCCGAGGAGATCGCCCAGGAGGCCTACGTCAAGGCGTGGTCGCACTGGACGAAGGTCTCGCGCTACGACCAGCCGGCCGCCTGGGTCCGCCAGGTCGCGACCCGTCTGTCGGTCAGCCGCTGGCGCCGCGGCAAGGTCGCCGCCGCGTGGCTCGCGCGGAACCGGACCGAGCAGGTGTCACCCGCGCCGGACGAGACGTCGACCGCGCTGGTCCAGGCCCTCCTGCGGCTGCCCGAGGCCCAGCGGCGCGCCATCGTCCTGCACCACCTCGCCGACCTGCCCGTCGACGAGGTCGCTCGCATCGAGCGATGCCCCGCCGGGACCGTCAAGGCCCGCCTCTCCCGAGGGCGCACCGCCCTCGCCCACCTGCTCAGCGACGACCCGGCTGACGAGACGAACGGAGCCCCGACCCATGTCTGACCTCGACCAGCTCGACCGCGCGTTCGACGCCCTGACCCGCGACCTGGCCCACACCCCCGGACCCGGCGCGGTCGCCGCGATCGCCACCGCGCGGAGGCGAGGGCGTACGCGCGTGGGAGCCGTCGCGCTCGCGGCGCTCGTCGTCGTGGGTGGCGGGCTGGCCGTGCCACGCCTGGTGTTCCCCGAGGGTGGCGTGGCCGCCCACGGCGGGTCGGCGCGCTTCGACCGGGCCGCGCTCGCCCGGGCCACGGACGGCTGGATCGGCGAGTGGGAGGACTGGGAGCGCTACTCGCCCTGGGGTGGCGGGGGCTTCGGTGCGGCGTCGTGCTCGTCGCTCACCGGGCCCGGCGGGCAGTCGGCGCCCGAGCCCGCGAGCACGGGCTCCTCGCGCTTCGTCAGCCACTCCGGCGCGTCCGCCGTCCTCGTCGTGCAGCAGTTCTCCGACGCCGGACGCGCCGCGTCCGCGCAGGCCCTGTCGAACCCGGCTCCCGACACCTGCGGATCCACGACGACCTACGACGTCGACGGGGTCCAGGTCCGCCACGACTCGATGGCACCCGAGGGCGACTCGGTCGACCAGATGTGGCTCGGCGACATCTGGAGCGTGCAGATCGGGACCGGCCGAGCGCAGCTCGAGCTGGTCAACGACACGGGCACAGCGGACGGCGCCGTCGCCGAGGACGTCGCCGAGGCCCTCGTCGCCGGCCTGCGCGACGGACGGACGCAGTCGGGCATGAGCGAGGTCGAGCCGGTGCCGGAGGGAAAGGGACAGCTGCCCGCGTGGCCCGACGTCGACCTCGAGGGCGCCCTGCACGGGTGGCGGTCAGCGTCCCGGATGAGCGCGACGGCGACGCCGAACACGCCCTGCCTCGACGAGACGCTGGGCTCCGGTGGGGTGTCGTCCACCGGCGGCGGCACGCCGCGCGGGTTCACCCACCGCATCGTGGGCTTCGACGACGACTCGACCGGGCCCGCCCTGGTGGAAACCATGCTGGCGCAGCTCCGCGCGTGCGTCGACGCCGACATGCAGGTCGAGACGCTGCCCAACGGCGTCCACCTCGCGACCTACGACTCCGGCGGAGAGGCGGGTCGCGGCGCCCTGTGGTTCGCGGCCTCCGAGGACCGGGCGGGTCTCGTGGCGGTCGACGGCGCCGGCCGCCCGATGCCGGTGGGGACACGGGAGGACGTGGCGGACGCACTGCACGAGATCCTCCGCCTGCCGTGGAAGTGACGGTGCGCGAGCCTCAGAGAGGCATGGCCTCCACGGCGTCCTTGGCCTCCTTGAGGCCGACGCCGGTGCGCTCGCGGTAGACCTTGATCGCCTGGATGGTCTTACCGGACCGGCGCAGCTCGCGGACCTCGCCCATCCAGCCGTCCGTCGCGACGTCCGCGGCGGCCGCGGCCACAGCACCGGCCGGCGTCGCGGCCAGCTGGGCCAGCTGCCCCTCGAGCCGGGCGACGCGCTGCTCGAGGGCGGCGAGCCGGGCGCGGGCGGAGTCGTCCCCGTCCGGACCGATCACCTCGGGCTTGCTGAAGAATCCCATGGCGTCAGCCTAGGACCTCAGGCGTCGACCTTCTCCGCACCCCGGCGCCAGCGGATGCCGGCCTCCATGAAGTCGTCGAGGTCGCCGTCGAAGACCGCGCTGGGGTTGCCGGACTCGTAGCCGGTCCGCAGGTCCTTGACGATCTGGTAGGGGTTGAGGACGTAGTTGCGCATCTGGTCGCCCCAGCTCGCTGCGACGTCGCCCTTGAGGTCCTTCTTGAGCGCGGCCTCCTCGGCCTTCTTCTGCGCGAGCAGCTTGGCCTTGAGCACCACCATGGCGGACGCCTTGTTCTGCAGCTGGGACTTCTCGTTCTGGCAGGACACGACGATGCCGGTCGGGATGTGCGTGAGGCGGACCGCGGAGTCGGTGGTGTTGACCGACTGGCCGCCGGGGCCGCCGGAGCGGAAGACGTCCACGCGGACCTCGTTCTCGTCGACCTCGATCTCGTCGGTCTGCTCGAGCACCGGGACGACCTCGACCGCGGCGAAGGACGTCTGGCGCCGGCCCTGGTTGTCGAACGGGCTGATCCGCACGAGGCGGTGGGTGCCGGCCTCGACCGACAGGGTGCCGTAGGCGTAGGGCGCGTGGATCGCGAACTCGGCGGACTTGATGCCCGCCTCCTCGGCGTACGACACGTCGTAGACCTCGACGCCGTACTTGTGCTGCTCGGCCCAGCGCGTGTACATCCGCATGAGCATCTCGGCGAAGTCCGCGGCGTCGACGCCACCGGCGCCGGAGCGGATCGTCACGATCGCCTCGCGCTCGTCGTACTCACCGGAGAGGAGCGTGCGGATCTCGAGCGACTCGACGGCCTTCTTGATGCGGCCCAGCTCGGCCTCGGAGTCGGCCAGCGTCTCGGCGTCGCCCTCCTCCTGCGCCATCTCCACCATGAGCCCGAGGTCGTCGACCCGGGTCTCGAGGGAGGTGAAGCGGTCGAGCTCGCCCTGCAGCGCGGACAGGCGACCGGTGACGCGCGTGGCGTTGTCCTGGTCGTCCCACAGGTCCGGGGCCGCGACCTGCTCCCCCAGCTCGGCGATCTCCGCGCGCATCCGGTCCAGGTCGAGGACCTGACCGATGGTCTTCATGGTCGCCTGGAGCTGCTTGATCTCTACGTCGAAGTCGATGCCTGCCACAAGGAGCAAGGGTACGGGCTGGGCGGCGGAGGTCAGAACTGCAGGACGACGCGGCCGTTGCCGCCGCGGCCCGCGGTGCCGGCGCCCTGTCCCCCGTTGCCGGCCGCGACCGGGCCGGTCACCCCCGTGACGTTGGCACCGCTCGCGCCGCCGGTGTAGCTCGACCCGGCTCCGCCGGCACCACAGACGTCCGCGACGCTGCCGGCGAGCAGGGAGCCGCTGCGGACCCCGCCCGAGCCCCCGCCCGCGTAGCCTCCGCCACCACCGCCCGAGCCCGCGCCCGCCCGCGGCACGCCGTTGGCGCCGTTGCCGCCTGTGGCCGGCACGTTGGCTCCGCCCGTGTTGCCCGGCGCTGCGGTCGGAGTGAGTCCTCCGCCGCTCCCGCTGCTGCCGGCCGCACCGGGCGTCGTGGGCCCGCTCGGAGAGCCCGACGCGCCGCCACCGCCGCCCGCCGAGAAGGAGTTCAGGGTGTAGGTCACGCTGGCGTCCCCGCCGGCGCCTGCAGTGGCGGCCGACGCGCCCCCGTTGCCCGGATTCGACGAGTTGGCGTTCTGGGCGGACACCGCCCCTTTGCCGCCTCCGCCGCCTGCGACCGCGATCGGGGTGCCGGCGATCAGGACGGCGGACCCGCCGCCTCCGCCGCCGCCGACGATGTTCGTGCCGCGGCCACCGGCTCCGCCTGCGCCGTAGCCGCTCCCCGAGGTGCCGGCCGTCGCGGCGTTGCCCGCTCCGTCTCCGCCTCCACCGCCGACCACCACGGTCAGCGTGGTGCCGGAGGGGTTGGAGGGCAGGGTGATCGTGCCCTGCACGCGGGCGCCGCTCCCGCCGGTGTAGCCGGCACTGCCGCCTCCGCCACCGCCGACGATGTCGAAGACGATGGTCCGGTAGCCCGCCGGGATGGTGACGGCGAAGGTGCCGGGGTCGGTGTAGGTGTTGGTGAAGCTGGCCGCGAACGCCGGCGCTGTGGCCGCGACCGAGATCGCGGGAACGCTCCACGCGACCCCGCGCGTGAACGTCCGGCGACTCACCTCGCGTCGGCGTCCCGGGTCCTGCTGGCGCTCCACTGTCTTTCCCCCTTGGTGGACAACTCGTTGCCACTGCAACGATCAGTCTACGAAAAGGTAACAGCGCGGACGTGATCCGGGGCCTGTACCCGGATCACGCCCGCGCTGGCGTGAGGTGCGCGATCAGCGCGTGCAGAGCACCTCGGGGGTGCCCACACCGACCGTGGCGGCCGGCGTGGCGCTGGTGGTCGCGTCGATCTTGATGCGGAAGGCGCCCGTGAGGTCGAACAGCTCGTCGGCGACGATGGTGCCGACCGAGAGCGAGTGCGAGGCCAGGGTCGAGCCGTCGGCGGACACGGTCACGGCGCCGCTCGAGCCGCTCTCGGAGGCGTCGGTGAGCGCGAAGGTCGCACGCATCGAGGTGCACTTGCGACCGAGGGTGTACTCGATCGTGGACGGCGTGCCCGCGGTCGTGGTCGCCAAGCTGGCGCCGTAGTACTCGGTGCCGACCGTGATGCCGGCCGGCGCGAAGTTGGTGGCGACCGGCGTGCGGTAGGCCAGCTTCTCCCAGCGGTAGACCTCGACGCCGACGGACTTGCTGAAGCCCTTCTTGATGCCCTTCGAGGCGGGCTTGAGGACGCGGTACTCGCGCGAGCCCGGCGTCGACGGCTTGTCCGTGAGGACGTACGTGCCGTTCTTCTTCACCTTCGCGCTGCCGGTGACGGTCCACTTCTTCTTGTTGCCGACCCGCTGCTGCAGGACGACCTTCTCGCCCGCGGCCTTCGGCGTGACGCGGCCACGGACCTTGACGGTGTCCTCCTTCGCGACGGCGACCTCGATGTTCGCCTTCGCGGTGACCGTGTAGGTCTTCGCCTTCGCGGGAGCGGCCGTGGCGGGCGCGACCAGCGCGAGCGAGCCGGCGGTGAGGGCCGCGGCGGCGGCCAGGGCGGTGATGCGGTTCATGGGGTTCCCCGTCGTCTGGGGCCCGGTGGGGCCCGTTCGGTCAGGGAGATGCGGCGGATCAGGGGAAAGTTGCCACCGGACCCAGCAGAATTCCGGCGTGGGCCGGGACAGACGCCGTGCCCGCGCTCAGACGCACCCCCGCAGGGGTGGTGAAGAGGACCTCGCGCTCGCCCACCTGCACGACCGCCTCCGTCTCGCCCGTGTTGACGACGACGAGGAGGTCGCCGCGCCGCATCGTGAACAGCCGCCCCTCCACCGAGCACGACACGTGCCCGAAGGACGGGTCGGTCAGCTGCGGGAGCTCCCGGCGCAGCCGGGCGAGCCGGCGGTAGCAGTCGAGGACGACCGCGTGCCGGCCGGTGGACCGCTCCTCCCAGTCGAGGCGGGAGGCGCGGAACGTCTCGGGGTCCTGCGGGTCGAGGACGTCGGCGGGGTCCCAGCCCATCTTGGCGAACTCCTCGATCCGGCCCTCCGCGGTCGCCGTCCCGAGCTCCGGCTCGGGGTGCGAGGTGAAGAACGCGAAGGGGGTCGAGGCCGCCCACTCCTCCCCCATGAAGAGCATCGGCGTGAACGGGCCGGCGAGCGTGAGGAGCGCGGCGCAGGCGAGCTGGTCGTCGTCGAGGTGCTCGGCGAGGCGGTCGCCACGGGCGCGGTTGCCGACCTGGTCGTGGTTCTGGTTGGCGACGACGAGGCGCCACGTGGGCATCGTGTCGGTGTCCACCGGCTTCCCGTGCTCGCGCTCGCGGAACGACGACCACGTGCCGTCGTGGAAGAAGCCCCTCTCGCACACCTTCGCGAGCGCCTCCAGCGGCTCGAAGTCGGCGTAGTAGCCGGTGGTCTCCCCGCTCAGGGCGACGTGCACGGCGTGGTGGAAGTCGTCGCTCCACTGGGCGTCGAGGCCGTGGCCGCCGGCCTCGCGGGGGCGTACGAGCGTCGTGTCGTTGAGGTCGGACTCGGCGATCAGGGTCAGCGGACGGCCCAGGTGCGCGGACAGCGCGGCGGTCTCGATCGCCATCTCCTCGAGCAGGTGCACCTCGGAGGTGTCGCTGAGCGCGTGCACGGCGTCGAGCCGGAGGGCGTCGACGTGGTAGTCCTCGAACCACATCCGCACGTTGTCGAGGATGTAGCGCCGCACCTCTGCGGAGCCCTCGCCGTCGAGGTTGACCAGGTCTCCCCAGGTGTTGCGCCCGTCCTTGAGGTAGGGCCCGAAGCGGGGCAGGTAGTTGCCCGACGGCCCGAGGTGGTTGTGCACGACGTCCTGCACGACGCCGAGGCCGGCCGCGTGGCAGGCGTCGACGAAGCGCCTGTAGGCGTCCGGGCCGCCGTACTCCTCGGAGACGGCGAACCAGCCGACGCCGTCGTAGCCCCAGTTGTGGGTGCCGTTGAAGGCGTTGACCGGCATGACCTCGACCAGGTCGACACCGATGTCGAGGAGGTGGCCGAGCCGCTCGATCGCCGAGTCGAGCGTGCCCCCGGGCGTGAACGTGCCGACGTGGAGCTCGTAGATCACCGACCCGGCGAGCTGGCGCCCGGTCCAGGCGTGGTCCTGCCACTCGTACGTCGTCAGGTCGCGCCGCGAGAGGGCGTGCACGCCGCCCGGCTGACGGTGCGAGCGCGGGTCAGGCAGCGCGTCGGTGTCGTCGTCGAGGACGTAGCCGTAGTCGACGTAGTGCGGGCCCTCGCTCATCGGCGGCAGGGCCTCGGCGGGGGTCCACCAGTCGTCGGCCCCGCGCTGCATCTCGACGAGCCCGCCGCCCGCGTTGTCGCCGCAGAGCAGGCGGACGCGCTGCGCACGCGGCGCCCAGACGTCGTACGGCCCACGCACCGCGGTCACCGGTCGGCCCTCACGAGCAGCGCGACGGGGTGGACGGCGAGCAGGTCGGCCAGCCGGCCGTCGGTGTCGAGACCGGTGAGCAGGTCGTGCCAGCGACCCTCGGGCAGGTCGAGGACGGTGTCGCCCCAGCCGCCGGCCGCTGCGAGCCCGACGGGGAGCCGGGTCGCGACGGTGATCGCGCCGCCCCGGTCGAACGCGACGACGTGCCCCGCCCTGTCACCGGTGGCGGTGACGGCCGCGTACTCGGTGAAGAGCTCCGGGCGGTCGCGGCGCAGCGTGAGCGCGGTGCAGGTGACGTGCAGCTTGGTGGCCGCGTCGTCCTCCGCCGTGCCCGCGAGCACCGCGGCGCGGTGGTCGAAGTCGACCGGCCGGCGGTTGTCCGGGTCGACCAGCGAGGTCTCCCACAGCTCGCTGCCCTGGTAGACGTCGCAGACGCCCGGCATCGTGATCGCCAGCAGCTTGGCGGCGAGGGAGTTGGACTGGGCGGGCTCGTCGATGCGCGTGGCGAGGTCGACCAGCACCTGCCGCACCTCGTCGGACTCGAAGACCGCGTCGACGGCGGCGTGGACGGCCTTCTCGTAGTCCTCGTCGGGCTCGGTCCACGTGGTCCGGTCCCCCGCCTCGCGCATCGCCTTCTCGGCGTAGCCGTGCAGCCGCTCGGGCAGGTCGGGCAGGTGGTCGGGCGTCCAGGCGCCGAGCACCGCCTGCCACAGCAGCGACCCGAAGCCCTCGTCCGGGACGGGCGCGAGCCGCAGCAGCTCGTCGAGCGCGCGCTCCCAGTGGCCGGGCTCCTCCGCGAGGGCCGTGATGCGGGCGCGTACGTCCTCGCCGCGCTTGGTGTCGTGGGTGGACAGCGTGACCATCGCGTCGGGCCAGTCGCGCTGGCGCGCGGCCATCGCGGCGTGGAAGTCGCCGACGCTCAGGAAGAAGACCGACGGGTCCCCGCCGACCTCGTTGAGCGAGGTGAGCCGCGACCAGCGGTAGAAGGAGCAGTCCTCGACGCCCTTGGCCATCACCATGCCGGAGGTCTGCTGGAAGCGTCGGGCGGGCTGGCCCCACTCGTCGTGCAGCAGCGGCTCGAGCACGTCGAAGGTGGCCGCCAGGTCGGGCCGCTCCTCGCGAGCGCGGGCGAACGCCTGGTCGAGGTGGTCGCGGCCCTCGGGCAGGTAGGAGCGGTAGACCGGGAAGCAGGCGAGCAGCTCCGCGACCGCGTCGGCCACCCCGTCGTCGTCGGCGCTCTCGGTGCGCGACTCGAGGACGCGCCCGACCTCGCGGGTGATCCGCAGGACCTCGGAGTGGAGGATCCCGTCGGCGACGGCGCGCTTGTTGTCGTGCACCATCCGCTCCCAGTCGACGGCGGTGCCGCGCAGCCGGTCCTCGAGGGCGGTCAGTGGCGCCTCGCCCGCCGGATCGGTGAGCACGCGGTCGATGAGCGCGAGCGCGTCGTAGCCGGTGGTGCCGGAGGTCGCCCAGTCGGCCGGCAGGTGCTCGCCCGGCTCGAGGATCTTCTCGACGAGGACGTACGCCCCGCCCGTGAGCGCGGCGAGGTCGTCGAGGTAGCGCTTGGGGTCGCGCAGGCCGTCGGGGTGGTCGACCCGCAGACCGTCGACGAGGCCCTCGTCGAACCATCGCTTGATCTCGACGTGCGTCTCGGCGAAGACCTCGGGGTCCTCGACGCGGACCGCGGCGAGCGTGTTGACGGCGAAGAAGCGGCGGTAGTTGAGGTCCTCGTCGGCCGCGCGCCAGCTGACCAGCTCGTAGTGCTGCTCCTCCAGCGTGGTGGTGCCGGGCGCCATCGGGAAGCGCTGGTCGTGGTAGACGACCTGGCCCTCGCCCGTCGTGCCCGTCTCGATCCGGATCGCGTCCTCGTCGTCGTCGCCGACGACGGGGATGAGGATCCGGCCGTCGCCGGCCGCCCAGTCGACGTCGAAGGCGTTGGCGTGCTCGGAGCCGCGGCCCAGCCGCAGCACGTCCCACCACCAGGGGTCCTCCGCGGGGGTCGCGACCCCGACGTGGTTGGGCACGATGTCGACCAGGACGCCCATCCCGAGGCGGCGTGCCTCCGTGGACAGGGCGTCCAGTCCTTCCGCCCCGCCACGCTGGGGGTCTACGTGGTCGAAGGCGACGACGTCGTAGCCGTGCGTGCTGCCGGGCTCGGAGGCCAGCAGCGGCGAGAGGTAGACCCAGTCGACACCGAGGTCGTGGAGGTACGGCAGCACCCGCGCTGCGGCGTACAGGTCGAAGTCGGGGCTGACCTGGAGCCGGTAGGTGCTGCGGGGTGTCCTCACGGGGCCTCTGTTCCCGTCGCGGTGCTCAGCGATGCGGACACCGAGCGGTCCGTCTCCTCAGGCTCGGGCTCGACGTGCTCGCGCAGCACGAGCGTCGACCGCTCGCCCATCGGCACGGTGGCGCCGGCCGCGACGGTGCCGCGCTCGTCGGCCACCCCGCCGGTGTCGATCAGCACGTCCCACGCCTCGGCGTACTCCGCGGGCGGGAGGGTCACCTCGCACTCGCCGTCGGCGTTGAACCACAGCACGAAGTGGTCGTCGGTGATCGGCTTGCCGCGGGAGTCGCGGGTGTTGATGGCGTCGCCGTTGAGATACATCCCGAGCTGGTTCTGCCCCGAGCCCCAGTCGCCCTCCTCCATCGCGCGGCCGTCGGGGTGCAGCCAGACGATGTCGTCGAGGCCGTTGTCGTCGACCGTGCCGGTGAAGAACTGCCGGCGCCGGAAGGTGCGGTGCTCGCGGCGCAGCCGGGACACGGCGGCGGTGAACTCGACCAGGCCCTGGTCGGCGTCGTCCCAGTGGACCCAGGTCAGCTCGTTGTCCTGGGCGTAGCCGTTGTTGTTGCCGTCCTGGGTGCGGCCGAGCTCGTCGCCGTGCAGCAGCATGGGTACGCCCTGGCTGAGCAGCAGCGTGGTGATGAAGTTGCGCTGCTCACGCGAGCGCAGCGCCTGGATGTGCTTGTCGTCGGTGGGGCCCTCGACGCCGTGGTTCCACGAGCGGTTGTGGCTCTCGCCGTCGTTGTTGTCCTCGCCGTTGGCCTCGTTGTGCTTCTCGTTGTAGGACACGAGGTCGCGCAGCGTGAAGCCGTCGTGGGCGGTGACGAAGTTGATGCTCGCGAACGGGCGGCGACCGGAGTTCTCGTAGAGGTCGGAGGACCCGGCCACGCGGGAGGCGAACTCACCCAGCGCCGGCTCGCCGCGCCAGAAGTCGCGCACGGTGTCGCGGTAGGCGCCGTTCCACTCGGTCCACTGGGGCGGGAAGCCGCCGACCTGGTAGCCGCCGGGGCCGACGTCCCACGGCTCCGCGATCAGCTTGACCTGGCTGACCACCGGGTCCTGCTGCACGAGCTCGAAGAAGGTCGAGAGCTTGTCGACGTCGTAGAACTCGCGGGCCAGCGTGGAGGCGAGGTCGAAGCGGAAGCCGTCGACGTGCATCTCGGTGACCCAGTAGCGCAGCGAGTCCATGATCAGCTGGAGCGAGTGCGGGTGCCGGACGTTGAGGGAGTTCCCGGTGCCGGTGTAGTCCATGTAGTACTGCAGGTCGTCCTCGACGAGGCGGTAGTAGGCCGCGTTGTCGATGCCCTTCATGCTCAGCGTCGGGCCGAGATGGTTGCCTTCCGCGGTGTGGTTGTAGACCACGTCGAGGATGACCTCGATGCCCGCGGCGTGGAGCGCCTTGACCATCGCCTTGAACTCCTGGACCTGCTGGCCCAGGCCCTGGGTGGAGGCGTACGACTCCTGCGGGGCGAAGAAGCCGATCGTGTTGTAGCCCCAGTAGTTGCGCAAGCCCTTCTGCACGAGCGCGTCGTCCTGGACGAACTGGTGCACCGGCATCAGCTCGATCGCGCTGACGCCGAGGCGGGTGAGGTGCTCGACGACGGCCGGGTGCGCGATGCCGGCGTACGTCCCGCGCAGCTCCTCGGGCACCTCGGGGTGCAGCTGGGTGAGGCCCTTGACGTGCGCCTCGTAGATCAGCGTGTCGTGGTAGGGCGTGCGGGGGCGGCGGTCGCCCTCCCAGTCGAAGAACGGGTTGATCACCACGCCGAGCATCACGTGCTGCAGCGAGTCGTCGTCGTTGGTGGTCTCGGGCTCGTCGAAGTCGTAGGAGAAGACCGACGGGTCCCACTCGTACTCGCCGACCGTCGCCTTGGCGTACGGGTCGAGCAGCAGCTTGTTGGGGTTGCAGCGCAGCCCCTGCTCGGGGTCCCACGGGCCGTGGACGCGGAAGCCGTAGCGCTGGCCGGGCTGCACGCCGGGGAGGTAGGCGTGCCACACGAACGCGTCGACCTCGGTGAGCTCGACGCGGGTCTCCACGCGCTTCGTCTCGTCGTCGGGGTCGTCGCCGATCAGGCACAGCTCGACGCGCTCGGCGACCTCGCTGAAGAGCGCGAAGTTCGTCCCGCTTCCGTCGTAGGTCGCACCGAGGGGGTAGGCCGATCCGGGCCAGGTCTCCGTCATGCGCTCGACGCTACCGGCGACCGGTCGGTAGCCCCTCTTCGCACCACTCCACGGGGTGGGGGCGGTGGCCACCGTCACCCGGTCCTGATCGTCACCGCCGCCGTGCTGCTCGCTCCGACCACCGGCCTGCTCGGCGAGCCGGGGATGGTCAGGGGCAGGTCGAGGGGCGCGCGGAGCCGGACGGTGACCGAGCGGCCGACCGGGTCGACGCGGACGCCGACCTGGATGCCGGGGTACCTCCCGCCCGCGTCGGCGCGGGCGAGGTAGTCGCGCACCGCCGACTCGACCGCGGCCGCCTGCTGGGTGAGCCGTTCGCCGTCGAGGCCCTGCTCGTAGATCCCCGCAGAGCCGAGGTCGGCGCCGTGCAGGGCGGCGCCGTCGGCCAGGTTGTCGAGCCCCTGGCGCTGGAGGTAGGCGGCGGACGCGTCGACGACGACCACGATCGCCATCAGCAGGATGCCGGCGAACCCGATGATGAGCAGCGTCACCTGTCCCTGCTCGTCCCGCCGGCTCGTGCGCCTCACCCGCCCTCCCCCGGTGCGGCCTCGACGTACTGCCCGATCGGCACGGTGTGGGTCGCGTCGAGGGAGAAGACCGCCGCGCCCTTGCCGAGGATCGCCGGGAAGAACGGGAGCTCGACGCCCGAGTCGACCCGCACCGTGATCACGGACGTGCCGGCGTGGCAGTCGTCGCCCGGCGCCTGACAGGTGACGGTCACCCGCGCCCGCTGGCCCGGCGTCCCCTGGTCGGCGAGGACCTGACGGACCACCGCGCTCGCCCTGGCCTCGCCCGTCGCGTCGTCGGGGGCGAGGGCGTACGCCCTCCCCGCGGCGCGCGCCGCCGCGCTGGTGGCGAAGGCGCCCTGCTGGACCTCGAAGACGGAGATCACGACCCAGATCAGCGGGACGAGCAGGATGATCGCGAGCCAGCTGAGCTCGACGAGGGCCGAGCCGCGGTCGTCGCGCACCCGCCTCACGGTGATGCTCCCTGTTCCGCGTCCTGCCCGGCGACCTGTCCGGCGACCTGCTCCGCCACCGCGTGCCCGGTGACCCGCACGTGGACACCCGCTCCGCCGAACCCGAGGAGGCCGACGTCGGCCTCGACCACGGCCTCGTAGCCCGGCACCCCACCGACGAGGGCAGGGCGGACGCTCACGGTGCGGACGAACTCCTGCGACAGGGCACCGCTGACGAGCTCCTGCACCTTGTCCTCCCCGGCCGGGCCGGACGAACCCGCCACCGCGGCGTGGCGGGCACCCTCGGCCGCGGCCGAGGCCAGGGTGTTGCGCACGTGGAGCACCAGGGCGAGCTGGAGGATGCCGACCACCAGCGGCAGCAGGACCAGCAGGACGAGGACGAAGTCGACGACCGCTGCCCCGCGCTCCTCGTCGCGGGCGCGTCGGAGCACCGGCCTAGCCGCTCACCATCGAGAAGGCCCGCTCGAGCAGGGCGCGCAGCTCGTCGCCGACGAAGGGCGTCAGGGCGGCGACCACGATGGCGGTCATCAGGGTGACCATCACCCAGCCCGGCACGTCGCCGCGGTCGTCGCGTGGGCGTGCCGCGAGGGCGTACAGGTGTCCCGAGATCGGTTGCATGAAGGGTGTCCTCTCGTGGTGGAACGGGCTCGTGGGGGCGGGTCAGGGCGTGGTCAGGCGCAGGCCGAGCACGCCGGGGTAGAAGGCGAACAGGATCGTCACCGGCAGCACGAAGAACACGACCGGCGCCATCATCGCGATCTCCTTGCGGGCGGCCGTCTCGATGAGCAGGCGCCGCCCGGCCTCGCGGACGTCCGCCGCCTGGGCGTGCAGGACGTCGGCGAGCGGGGTGCCGCGCTCCATGGCGACCGTGATGCCGGTCGCGAACCGGGCGACGACCGGCAACCCGGTGGCGCGGGCGAGCGACTCGAAGGCGACGCCCACCGGCTCCCCCGTGCGGATCCGGGCGAGGACCTGCGCGAGGTCGTCGGACAGCGCGCCGTGGCTGCGGCGCACCACCCGGTCGAGCGCCGACACCGGGCTCTCCCCGGCCGCGACCGAGAGCGCCAGGAGCTCGGCGACGGTGGGGAACTCGGTCAGGACCTGCCGCTCGCGCTCCTTCACCTGGCTGCTCAGCCGGTTGTCGCGCAGGAACACCCCGCACACGAAGCCGAGGACGCAGAACACGATCCCCGAGCCCGCACCGCCGACCCCGCCGAGGGCGCGGAGAAGGACGACGGCGGCCGCCGCACCGAAGCCGACGAGGCCCCACACGACCTGCTCGATGCGGAACTCCTGCACGGTGCGGTCGAGGCCCGCGCGCTGCAGGCGGCGCCGCACCGACGCGGTGCCGCCGAGCACGCGCTCGACGAGGTCGGCCGCAGAACGCAGCACCGGACCGAAGATGCCCGCCGCCGCGGACGTCGGCGATGCCGCGGCCGACCGCAGCACCGGCGTGTGGTCGCGCTCGGGCAGGTCGCGGAGGTAGGGCAGCACACGCACCGACAGCTGCGGGCGCCGCAGGACCTGGAGCCTCAGCACGACCAGGAGCAGCCCCGCGCCCGCCACTGCGCCCAGCACTCCGCCCCAGAGCGCCGTGCTCACGACAGGATCCGCTTCTCGACGGGCAGCCGACCGATCCGCATCATCGCGGCGTACGCCAGCACGCAGACCCCGAACCCGATGCCGAGGACGAGGACGCCGCCGGGCGTGGCGTACTGCCGGATGGCGGTGGTCTGGAACGACATGAGCAGCAGCACGATCCACGGCGCCGAGACCGCGAGCCGGGCCCCGTTGACCGTCCAGGCCTGTCGTGACTCGAGCTCGGAGCGGGTGCGTGCGTCGTCGCGGAGGAAGCCCGAGAGGTTGCGCAGGAGACGGCCGAGGTCGCCGCCGCCGACCTCGCGGGCGAGGCGCAGGCCCTCGATGACCCGGTCGCCGACGGGGTCCGCCAGCCGGTCCTTCAGCCGGTCCAGGCACTCGCCGAAGCGGCCCGTCACCTGGTAGTCGAGGGCGAACTGGGCGAAGTCGGCGCGCAGGGCCTCGGGACCGGTCGTGCCCAGCGCCGCCACCGCGTCGGGCAGCGACAGGCCGGCGCGTACGGCGCTGGCGAGGTTGTCGACCGCCTCGGGCCACACCTCCGCGAACTCCCGCAACCGCCGGGCTGCCCGCTGGCGCAGCACCGCGACGGGGAGGTAGGCCGCCATCGCCGCGAACACGAAGGCGACGGGCATCGTCCGTGACACCGCCTGCACCAGGGCGAAGGCGACCGCGAACAGCACCACGCACAGCGACAGGACACTGGTCGACGTCACGTCCGAGAGCCCGGCGCGACCGAGCAGACGACCGAGCGCCGTCGACGTCGGCGTGGCGGGCCGCGGTGCGCGCGGCAGTGCGAAGGCCGACCAGACCAGGAGCAGCCCGACACCGATGCCGAGCCCGACCAGCGCGCCCATCAGCCGACCCCCTCCTCGGCGAGCAGCGCGTGCACGTCGATGCCGACGCGCTCGTAGCGCTCGGGGCTGGCCGGGACCCCACCCGTGCGCCGCAGCCCGGACGCCTGACGGACGAAGATGGGCTCGACCTCGATGACGTCGGCCTCCACGCGCCCGGGCACCGACACGATCTCGTTGACGCGGCGTACGCCGTCCGCGCCGAGGCCGAGGTGGACCACGAGGTCGACGCTCGTGGCCACCGTGGGCACGACGAACCGCGCCGAGATGTTGTCTCCGGCGAGCAGCGGGAGGGTGCACATCTTGACCAGGGCCTCGCGCGCGCTGTTGGCGTGGAGGGTGCACATCCCCGGCAGGCCGGAGTTGAGGGCCAGCAGGAGGTCGAGGCACTCCGCGGCACGCACCTCGCCGACCAGGATCCGGCTCGGGCGCATCCGCAGCGCCTCCTTGACCAGGTCGCGCAGCACGATCTCGCCGGTCTGCTCGAGCCCGGCCTGCCGGGTCTGCATGGCCACCCAGTCGGGGTGGTTGAACCGCAGCTCGAAGACCTCCTCCGCACTCACCACCCGCTCGCCACCGGGCACGGCGGCGGCGAGGCAGTTGAGCATCGTGGTCTTGCCCGCCTGCGTGCCCCCGGCGACGAGGATGTTCATCCCCGCGCGCACCGACGCCTCGAGGAACCGCGCCGCCTGCGGCGTGAGGCTGCCGAGCGCGACGAGGTCGGAGAGCCGGTGGGCGCGCAGGAGGAACTTGCGGATGTTGACGGCGGTGAAGCCGCGGGTGATGCCCTCGAGCACCACGTGGAGCCGGTGCCCCTCCGGGAGCATGGCGTCGACGAACGGTGTGCTGATGTCGATCCGGCGGCCGCTCGACTTGAGCATCCGCTCGACGAGCTCGTCGACCTGCGCGGCGTCGAGCCGGAGGTTGGTCAGCTCGTGGCGACCACGACGCGCGATGAAGACGCGGCTGGGGTCGTTGATCCAGACCTCCTCGACCTCGGGGTCGTCGAGGAAGGGCTGCAGCGGGCCGAAGCCGGAGACGCGCGCGACGAGCTCGCCGACCACCGCGCCGGGATCGGGGACGGGGGCGACGGCGCCGGTCAGGCTGAGCTGGTCGTGGTCGGCGACCACGTCCTCGGCGATGCGGCGTACGAGCGCGGCCTCGCGCTGCGGGTCGACGCCCTCGCGGCGTACGCGCTCGCGGACCTGGCCGTCGAGGCGCTCGACGAGCGCCTCGTGCGCAGGGTCCGGAACGACCGGACCCGCGCTGAGGGGTCGCTCGACGCGATCGACTGCCATGGTGCCCTGCTTCCCGAGATGGTGCTGAGCGTCAAGTTACCCATGACCCAGCACCCTCAACCAGAGGGCAGGCAAAGACTGTGGAGAACCGGATCAGCGGCCGGATCTGCACACGTGTCCGCGACGTTGCCCCCGGATCGGCGGATCAGGGGCGAGAAGTCGGACACGTGTGGCGTCCGGACAGGCGCGAGGGGCCAGGCCCCGGCGTCCTCGCGCTCAGGTACCGGTCTCGAGCCGGAAGCCGACACCGCGGATCGCGACCACGCGCTCCCCGGCCTCGGCGGCCTCGAGCTTGCTGCGCAGGCGCCCGATGGTGACGTCGAGCGTCTTGGTCGAGCCGTACCAGTTCTGGTCCCACACCTGGTTCATCAACGTCTCGCGGGGCACCACCTTGTCGTGGTGGGAGGCGAGGACGGCGAGGACGTCGAACTCCTTCGCCGTCAGCGCGATCTCCTTCTCGCCGAGGTGCACGCGACGCGAGGCGGCGTCGATCTTGAGGCCGGAGGAGGTGGTGACGGTGGTGTCGTCCTGGGCGGGCACGTTGCCGCTGCGACGGAGCAGGGCGCGTACGCGGGCGAGCAGCTCGGCGAGCCCGAACGGCTTGGCGAGGTAGTCGTCGGCGCCGACGTCGAGGCCGACGACGCGGTCGAGCTCTCCGGCCCGGGCGGTCACCATGATGATCCCGCCGAGGTAGCCGCCGGAGCGCATCTGACGGCACACGTCGATGCCGTCCATGTCGGGCAGACCGAGGTCGAGGATGACGACCGCAGGGGCCTCGTCGACGACGTAGGACACCGCCTCCGCGCCACCCGAGACGCGGTTGACCTCATAACCCTCACGCTCCAGGGTGCGCATCAACGGGACGGCGATGTCTTCCTCGTCCTCAACCACCAGCACGTCGTGCACCATGGCGACGAGCATAGAGGGGTCGACCTCAGTTGGTGGCGTGAATCCCGGCATCGGCGACGGGGGTGACCACCGTCTGGGCCGGCTGCGCCGGGGCGGGCTCGCCCTGGCCGAGCACGACACCACCGGCAGCGAAGATCACTGCGACGGGGATCAGGAGGATGCGGGACATGGGTAAAGCATGCGATTCCGACTTCCACGACAACCCCTCAGAGTGGTCACAGGAGGTAAATGTTTCAGAAGCGTTCGGAAGCGATCGGGCATGAACCCACATCGGGCCCCGCGGTCCTGAAGTCGCCGCCACCACCGAGCGTGTCGCGACCGGAACACGGGCCTCAGGCGTCGAAGACATCGCCCAGCTCGGCGACCCGTTCGAGCACCTGCTCCATCGAGAACTGCTCCAGGGCCAGCTCGTCCTCGGCCCCCTCCTCGACCTCGTCCCACGTCAGTGGCGTCGCGGCTGTCGGCCGCTCCCGGCCGCGCAGGGAGTAGGGCGAGACCGTCGTCTTGGACCCGGAGTTCTGCGACCAGTCGAGGAAGACCTTGCCGGGCCGCTTGGCCTTGGTCATGGTCGCGGTGACGAGGTCGCCGTGCTCGGTCTGCAGCTCCTCGGCCACCTCCTTGGCCAGCGCCGTGGTGCCGTCGCTGTCGAGGCTCTTCCTCCCGGTGTCGGGAAGTGGGGCGTACAGGTGCAGCCCCTTGCTGCCGCTCGTCACCGGCGAGCAGGTGAGGTCGCGGGCGGCGAGCGCGTCGCGGACCATCAGGGCCACCCGCGCGCACTCGTGCAGCCCCGCGGGCTCGCCGGGGTCGAGGTCGATGACGAGGCGGTTGGGGTTGCGTGGGACGCCGTCGCCGTCGACGGTCCACTGGTGCACGTGCAGCTCGAGCGCGGCGAGGTTGGCCAGCCAGGTGAGGGTGGCGAGGTCGTCGCAGATCGGGAAGCGGATCGTGCCGTCGCCCTTGCCGCTGCGCGAGCCGGTGGTCGACACCTCGGCCGTACGCACCCACGACGGCGTGCCGGGCGGGATGTTCTTCTCGAAGAAGCTCGACCCCTCCACCCCGTGCGGCCAGCGGATCCGGGTGACCGCCCGGTCCTCCAGGTGCGGCAGCAGCACCGGCGAGACCTGCGCGTAGTAGTTGAGCACCTCGCCCTTGGTCGTGCCGGTGCGCGGGTAGAGCACCTTGGCCAGGTTGCTGATCTTGAGGGAGCGGCCCTCGACGTCGACCTGCACCTCGTCGGTGGGGCTCATGCGAGGTCCTCCGGCGACAGGTCGTCGCGGACGCCCTGGAAGGACGGCTGGCGCAGGCGCTCGTAGCCGAGGCCGTGGGTGTCGATGTCGACCACGACCCGCGGCTCGACCCAGAAGGTGCCGGCGGCGTCGACCCGCGGGACCTCGTCGGCGAACGGGCTCGACCCGGCGGCGTACGGCTCCAGCAGCGCCGCGAGCCGGGTGCTGGTGGCGCCGGCGATCCCGCTGCCGACGCGCCCTCGGTAGAGCAGTCCCTCGGCGGTCTGTTCGCCGACCAGCAGGGAGGCGAGGCGGTCGGTCGTGCCGACCTGGGGCCGCCAGCCACCGACGACGAACGAGCCGCGGTGCCGGTGGGCGAGCTTGCGCCAGTCCTCGCTGCGGGCGTCGAAGCGGTAGCGGGACGTACGCCGCTTGCTCACCACGCCCTCCAGGCCCTGCTGCAGCGTGGCCTCGAAGAGCATGTCGCCGTCGTCGTACGCCGCCGGCACCTGCCACGTCGAGTCCGCCAGTGGCAGCCCCTCGAGCAGTGCGCGCCGTTCCTCCAGCGGCCGCGCCGTGAGGTCCTCGCCGTCGAGGCGGAGCAGGTCGAACACCATGAGCGTGGCCGGGATCGTCCTCACCAGCCGGGCGACCTCCGTGGCGTTGCGCAGGTGCATGCGGTGCTGGAGCACGCGGAAGTCCGGGACGCCGCGCTCGTTGAGCGCGATCACCTCGCCGTCGACGAGGAGATCGCGGGTCCGCAGCGGCGGGTCGCTGAGCTCGGGCCAGGCGGGCGTGACGTTGTTGTCGTTGCGGCTGGTCATCCGCACGGCCCCGTCCTGCACGTCGACGAGCACGCGGACGCCGTCCCACTTGACCTCGTGGAGCCACTGCGCGCCGGTCGGCACACGGTCGGTCTTGCTGGCGAGCATGGGGCGCACACGCGCAGTCTGGCATCCGCGCGCACACGCGCGGACCGTCCGGATGAGTGGAGACGCCTGTCGCCGACGAGGGCTATCGTCGGGGCATGCGCGCGATCTGGAAGGGTGCCGTCTCCTTCGGGCTGGTCAGTGTCCCGGTGAAGCTCTACGCCGCCACCGAGAGCCACGACGTGTCGTTCCGGCAGGTCCACGCCAAGGACGGCGGCCGCATCAAGTACCAGCGCGTCTGCTCGCTCGACGGCGAGGAGGTGGCCTACGCCGACATCGCGAAGGGCTACGAGACCGAGGACGGCGAGATGGTCATCCTCACCGACGACGACATGGCCGAGCTGCCGTCGACGTCGTCGCGCGAGATCGCGGTGGAGAAGTTCGTGCCCCGCGAGCAGATCGACCCCCTGCTCTTCGAGAAGTCCTACTACCTCGAGCCCGAGGGCGCCGGCGCCAAGCCGTACGCCCTGCTTCGCCAGGCGCTCAAGGACGCCGACCGGATGGCGGTCGTCACCGTCGCGCTGCGTCAGCGGACCACGATCGCGGTGCTGCGCGTACGCGAGACCGAGGCCGGCGAGGTCATCGTGCTCCAGACGATGATGTGGCCCGACGAGGTGCGCGTCCCCGACTTCAAGGTCGAGGTCGACGACGCCAAGCCGCAGGAGGTCAAGATGGCGCAGATGCTCGTCGAGACCCTCGCCGGCGACTTCGACGCGACCGAGTTCGAGGACGACTACGCCGGCGCCGTCGAAGCCCTGGTGAAGTCGAAGATCGAGGGCGGCGAGATCAAGCGCACCGAGACCTCGACGAAGACCTCCGGCGAGGTCGTCGACCTGCTGGCCGCCCTGCAGAAGTCGGTGGCCGCCGCCAAGACCGCCCGCGGCGAGGACGACTCCGACGCGGGCTCCGACGGCTCCGACTCGAAGCCGGCGAAGAAGGCCGCAGCCAAGAAGTCCACAGCGAAGAAGACGGCCGCCAAGAAGGCCCCCGCCAAGAAGGCGGCGGCGAAGAAGTCGACGACCAAGAAGACGGCCGCCAAGAAGCAGGCCAAGAAGGCGAGCTGACCGCTCGCGCCCGACCACCCCAGCGGTGAGTGACGCAGGTTCTGCGCGCCCGGAACGTGCCTCACGCACCGCCCGCTGGTCCAGCGGTGGGTGACGCAGGTTCTGCGCGCCCGGAACATGTCTCACGCACCGCTCGACCGCCCCGGCGGTGGGTGACGCAGGTTCTGCGCGCCCGGAACATGCCTCACGCACCGCCCGACCTCCCAGCGGTGAGTGAGCCACCTTTTCGACCCGCGGAACGTGGCTCACGCACCGCTCAGCCGGCGCGCGGTACGCCCGTGAGCTCGCGCAGCCGCGCACCGATCTCGGCGGCCACCGCGACGGCGAGGTCGCGCGGGGACTCGTCGTCGACCTCGGGCACGACGTGCTGCACGACCCCGTCGGCGAGCAGGTCGACCGCCCGCACGCGCTGACGGGCCGCCATCTCCGGGGCGTGGTCGACGTCGCCGTGCACGATCAGGCTCGCGCCCTCGGGCGGGAGCGGCGAGAGCCAGGCGTGCTCGGTGGCGATCACGCACCGCGCGGGCAGGAACGCCAGCGCCCCTCCCCCGCAGCCCTGGCCGAGGATCACCGAGACGCTCGGCACCGTCAGCGTGGTCAGCGCCGCGATGCAGCGCGCGATCTCGCCGGCGAGCGCGCGTTCCTCCGCGTCGGGCGAGAGCTCCGCGCCGGGGGTGTCGATGACGCTCACGAGCGGCAGGCCGAGCTCCTGGGCGATCTTGATCCCGCGCCGGGCCTCGCGCAGCGCGCCCGGGCCCATGGCGTGGCCCGGCACCTGGCGGGAGCGGTCCTGGCCGATCACGACGCACGGCTGGTCGTCGAGCCGGGTCAGCGCGACGAGGACGGTCGAGTCGCGCTCGCCCTTCTCGGTGCCGCGCAGCTGGAGGGTGCCCTCGGCGCCGTGGGCGAGCAGGTCGCGGACGCCGGCCCGGTCCGTACGCCGGGTGCGGCTGACGCTGTCCCACGCGGTGTGGTCGCCGATCGGGCGGGGCGACCGTGCGGGCAGCCGGCCCTGACCGGGGGCGTCGACGAGCACGGCGAGCGCGCTGTCGACCATGGCCGGCAGGTCCTCCGCCGCGACCACGCCGTCGATGACGCCGGACGCGGCGAGGTTCTCCGCGACCTGGACGCCGGGGCGGAACGGCCGCCCGTTGAGGCCCTCGTAGACCTTGGGGCCGAGGAAGCCGACCAGCGCACCGGGCTCGGCGACGGTCACGTGGCCCAGTGACCCCCACGAGGCGTACACGCCGCCGGTGGTGGGGTGCCGCAGGTGGACGAGGTAGGGCAGCCCTGCGGCACGGTGGTCCATCAGCGCGCGGGAGATCTCGACCATCCGGACGAAGGCGGGCGTGCCCTCCTGCATGCGGGTGCCGCCGGACGCGGTGCTCGCGAGCAGCGGCAGGCCCTCCTCGGTGGCCCGGCGGACCGCGGCGGTGATCCGGTCGGCGGCGGCCCGGCCGATCGAGCCGGCGAGGAAGCGGAACTCGTTGACCACGACCGCGACCGGACGGCCGCGGACCTCGCCGCGACCGGTGAGCACGGACTCGTCGGTACCGGCCTTCTCCGCGGCGGCCTCGAGCTCGGCGCGGTAGGCCGGGTCGGCGTACGACAGGTCGACCGGCTCGTCCCACGAGGTGAAGGTGCCCTCGTCGAGCACCAGGTCGAGCAGCTCGTGGGCGGTCCAGCGGCGGGCCGTCGTCGGGGAGCCCACGGCGCTCACGCCCCGCCCCCGCCGACCCACGCGCGGATCTCGTCGGCGTGCTGGTCCAGCAGCGGCGGCGCGGTGTGGTCGCGCCGGGTGACCTCCTCGCCCGCGGCGTCGAAGAACCGCAGCGGCGGCCCGGGCAGCGTGATCTCGCCCAGGGTCGGGTGCTCGACGTCGAGGAGCAGTCCCTGGCTGGCGACCTGGTCCCACTCGTAGACCTCGTCGAGGGTGCGCACCTTGCCGGCGGGGACGCCGACCTCGGCGAGCCGGGCCAGCAGGGGCTCGGAGTCCCAGTCGGCGAACGCCTCCTCGACCAGGCGGATGACGTCCTCGCGCCGCGCGACGCGCTCCCCGTTGGTGGCGAGGCCCTCGGCGTCGGGGTCGAGGCCGAA
This sequence comes from Nocardioides cavernae, assembly GCF_013410035.1. GTDB lineage: Bacteria > Actinomycetota > Actinomycetes > Propionibacteriales > Nocardioidaceae > Nocardioides > Nocardioides cavernae_A. Next base: position 396,893 of record NZ_JACCBW010000001.1, read on the forward strand.
GCCGGCGCAGAACTTCTTCCACAGCCCCTCGCTGCCGAGCGCGATCTGCACGGCGCCGTCGCGGCAGCGGAACAGCCCGTAGGGCGCGATGGAGGGGTGGTGGTTGCCCTGCGCGCGTCCGACCTCGCCGGCCACGGTCCAGCGGGTGCCCTGGAAGGCGTGCACGCCGACCACCGACGCCAGCAGCGACGTACGCACGACCGTGCCCCTGCCCGTCGACGCCCGCTCGTGGAGCGCGGCCAGCACGCCGTAGGCGCCGTACATCCCCGAGAGCAGGTCGGCGATCGGGACGCCGACGCGCTGCGGGTCGTCGGGGCCCGAGCCGGTGAGGGACATCAGGCCGGCCTCGCCCTGGGCGATCTGGTCGTAGCCGGCACGCCCGCCCTCGGGGCCGTCGTGCCCGAAGCCGGTGATGGACAGGACGACGAGCCGCGGGTTGCGCCGCATGAGCTCCTCGATGCCGAGGCCGAGCCGCTCGAGGACGCCGGTGCGGAAGTTCTCGACGAGCACGTCGGCCCGCTCGACGAGCCCGATCAGGACGTCCCGGTCGGTCTCGTCCTTGAGGTCGAGCGCGATCGACTCCTTGTTGCGGTTGGTGCAGAGGAAGTACGTCGACTGCCGCGCGTCGTCGTCGCCGACGAACGGCGGCCCCCAGCCGCGGGTGTCGTCGCCGCTGCCGGGCGCCTCCACCTTGATCACGCGGGCGCCGAGGTCGCCCAGCATCTGGGTCGCGTGGGGGCCGGCGAGGGCGCGGGTGAGGTCGACGACGGTGAGGTCGGCGAGGGGGCCGGCGCCCGGGAGGGTGTCGGAGGGGGTGGTCTGCTGGGTCATGGGGTCACCATCCGGGGAGGACGAGGGCTGCCCAGACGAGCAGCGGGCCGACGAGGGTCACGATCGCGCCGTAGGCGAGGATCTGCTTGTAGTAGGTGTTCTCGTCGATGGTGTCCGGCTTGTTGGCCAGCATCAGCGCGCCGTTGGTGCTGAACGGGCTGACGTCGACGATGGTCGAGCTGACGGCGAGGGCCGCGACGAAGAGGCCGGCCGACAGCCCGCCCTCCGCGACGAGCGGGATCGCGATCGGGACGATCACGGGCAGCAGCGCGGTCGAGGACGCGAACGCGGAGACGACGCCGCCGACGTAGCAGAGGATCAGGGCACCGATGGCCGCGGCACCGAGGCCGGCGGCCCAGTTCCCGACGAACTCGGGCGACCCGGCGGTCGTGAGGATCGTCGCGTAGGTGCTCACGCCGGCCACGAGGAGCACGGTGGGCCAGGCGATCTGCTTGACGGTGTCCTTGTAGGCCTTGGGCGTGAGGATCGAGAGCACGACGGCGGCGGTGATCGCGGCGAAGCCGATGTTCTTGTCGAAGGCCAGCGCGACGACGGCCACGGCGAGGAAGGCGAGCAGGGTCAGGACGTGCTCGAGCCGGCTGCCTGCGTCGTCCGGGTTGGGGGTGCCCGTGGTCGGCGTGGCGCCGGTGGCGGAGCGCGCGTCCGAGCGGTCGGGGCGCCTGGGGCCGCCCACGGCCGCGGTGCCGCCGCCGGCGGACACGAGCTCACCGTCGGCGTCCATCCGCATCGTGACCAGCTTGCGGCCGCCGAGCACGACGAAGAGGATCGCGGCCATCACGGTGTTCACCAGGAGGCTGGAGAGGAAGATCGTGAGGTGGGAGGAGCCGAGCCCGGCGTCCTCCATGACGGAGTTGGTGATCGTGCCGTAGATCGAGATCGGCGAGAACCCGCCGGCCTGCGCGCCGTGCACGACCATCATGCCCATCATCAGCGGGCTGATGCCGTAGCGGCCGGCGAAGCCGAGGGCGATCGGGCCGATGATCGCGCAGGCGGCCGGGCTGGCGGCGCCGATCGCGGTGATCACGGCGGTGACGGCGAACATCACCCACGGGATCAGCGCGACGCGGCCACCGACGGACGACACGGCGGTGCGCACGATGAGGTCGACGGTCCCGTTCTGCCGGGCGATGGCGAACAGGTAGGTGACGCCGATGAGGGTGAGCACCAGGTCGGCGCTGATGCCGCCCAGGATCTCCTTCTCGTCGAGGCCCAGGGAGTACATCCCGACGAGCCACGCGGCGACGTAGGCCAACGCTCCCATGTTGATCGGCAGCAACGTGCCGATCACGAACAAGGCGACCAGCGCGATGATCGCGATCCATTCCGGACCCATTGAACAACCTCCGAGTCTGTGCCAGGAACGGCGAGGGCGGGGGTGGCCGTCGTCACGTTCTGGCCCAGTGGCCTAGCCAATAGGACAATGGGCCGGTCGTCAATAGGGTGGGTGCCATGTCGGAGTCCTCGTTCCCTCCTCGTCTGCTGCGCACGCGGCTCTACGAGCAGGTGGCCGGCCAGATCTCGGCGTGGATCAGCGACAACGGCCTCGGCGCGGGCGACAAGCTCCCCCCGGAGCGCGAGCTCGCCCAGCGCCTCGGCGTCAGTCGCGCGACCCTGAGCCAGGCGCTCGTCGCGCTCGAGGTCGTGGGGGTGGTGGAGGTACGCCACGGTGACGGCACCGTCGTCACCTCGGGGCACCAGAAGTCGACCCGCATCGTCGAGGCGATCCGCAGCCACGCCGACCGCCTCCCGGAGATCATCGAGACCCGCGACGCGCTGGAGACCAAGATCGCCTCGCTGGCCGCGGTCCGGCGCACCGAGGAGGACCTCGCCCGCATCGACGACGCGCTCGCCTTCATGGCCGCCGACATCGAGGCCGGCGGTCGCGGCGTCGAGGGCGACGAGCGCTTCCACGGCGCCGTCACCGCCGCGTCGCACTCCCTCCTGCTCGCCCGGCTCATGGACGAGATCGGCGACCTGATCAAGGAGACGCGCATCGAGTCGCTCGGCCAGCCCGGCCGCCCGCAGGACTCGCTCGCGGGCCACCGCCGGATCGCCGACGCCATCCGCGCCGGCGACCCCGCCGCGGCCTCGGAGGCGATGCACGCCCACGTCGCGATGGTCAGCGACGTCGCCCTGCTCCGCGAGCAACCGTGACCCCAGCCGAGATCGCCCTGGTCCTCGCCACCGGGCTGGGCGCCGGGGTGCTGTCCTCGACCGTCGGCGTGGCCTCGCTGCTCAGCTTCCCGGTCCTCGTCGGGCTCGGCCTGCCCCCGGTCGTCGCCAACGTCTCCAACACCCTCGGACTCATCCCCGGCGGCATCGGCGGTGTCGTGGGCTACCGCCAGGAGGTGCGCGAGGCGGGACGGGTGGCGTACGTCATCGTGGCCGTCTGCGCCATCGGGGCGGTCCTCGGCGCCGCCCTCCTCCTCGGCCTGCCACCGGGCGTGTTCGAGGCGATCGTCCCGTTCCTCATCCTCTTCACCTGCCTGCTCGTCGGCGTCCAGCCGCGGGTCGCGGCCTGGCTGCGCGCGCGACACGAGCGCCAGCACGGCGAGCAGCTCGCCGAGCGACGGCACATGTCCCCCCTGACCACGTTCTTCGCGACCGTCACCGGCGTCTACGGCGGCTACTTCGGCGCCGGGGCGGGCGTGATGATGGTGGCCGTGCTCGGCCTCGGCACCGACCTCGAGCTGCGCGTCGTCAACGGCCTGAAGACGCTGTCGCTCATGGTCGGCAACATCGTCGCCGGGCTCATCTTCGTCTTCGTCGCCGAGCCGCGCTGGGACGTCGCCGCCCTGCTGGCCGCCGGGTCGCTCGTCGGCGGCTACGTCGGCGCGCGCATCGGGCGCAAGCTCCCCGACTCGGTCTTCCGCTGGGCGGTCGTAGCCGCCGGCATCGTGGCCGCGCTGCTGCTCCTCTGACGGGCAGCAGCCGCGGTCACGACAGGAGGCCGCGCACCACCCGCAGGCCGACCGACAGGCGGGCGAGCTCCGCGGTCTCCTCGCGGCAGATCTCCTCGAGGGTGGCCGCCGCCCGCAGGACCATCTCCTCGTCGGCGTTCTCCCACTCCGCGACCCGCGCCGGTGCCGGGTCGTCGGCGCTGGTGGACTCCAGCACCTGCGCGGTCAGCTGCTGGTGCACGCCGTAGAGGTCGTCGCGCACGGCGGCACGCGCCATCGTCTGCCAGCGGTCGTCGCGCGGCAGCGCGAAGATCCGCTCGACGAGGGCCGGCAGCCCCAGCCGCTCGCCCAGCGCGAAGTGGACGCGTGCCACCTCGACGGGGTCGAGGTCGAGACGGTCGGCGGTCTCCACGATGCCGAGCAGGGCGTACGCCGGGGCGAGGACGGCGACGCGCGAGGCGAGGTCGTCGGGGACGCCCTGGTCGGTGAGCCGCTTCTGCCGCGCGGTGTAGTCGTCGAGCTCGATGCCGCTCATGATCCCGGGCAGCTCGGCCATCACGGCCTGGACGGGGCCTCGGAAGAAGTCGACGGTCGCCTGCGAGTCGAGCGGTGGCCGGCGGTTGGTCACCAGCCAGCGCGACGCGCGCTCGACGAGGGTCCGCATCTCGATGCGCATCCGGGTCTGCCGCTCGGCCGGGACCCGGTTGTCGAGCGCGGCGATCTCCTGGCGCAGCGGGAGGGAGCCGAAGATCTCGCGGGCCACGAAGTTGGCGCGGGTGAGGTCGGCCGGGCTCGCGCCTGTCTCCCCCGCCAGCCGCGGCCAGAAGGTCATGCCCGCTCCGTTGACGAGGTCGTTGACCACCTGCGTCACGATGATCTCCCGACGCAGCGGGTGCTCCTCCATGGCCGCCTCGAGGTCCGGCTTCATCCGGCTCGGGAAGTAGGCCAGGAGGTCCTCGCGGAGGTAGGGGTCGTCGGGCAGGTCGGAGGCGACCAGCTCGTCGGCCAGCACGATCTTGGTCCAGGCCATCAGCACCGAGAGCTCCGGACCGGACAGCGCCTGCTTGCGGTCGAGCCGGCGCCTCACCTGGCGCGTGCTCGGGAGGCCCTCGAGGTCGCGGTTGAGGACGCCCCGCTTCTCCAGCGCGCGCATCCAGTCCTCGTGGACGTGCAGCAGGGACGGGGCGTGCGCCTCGGCGTTGGCGAGGGCGAGGTTCTGCTCGTAGTTGTCGCGCAGCACGAGCGCGCCGACCTCGTCGGTCATCTCGGCCAGCAGCGAGTTGCGGGCGGGCTCGTCCATCCCGCCGGTGCGGACGATCCGGTCGAGCAGGATCTTGATGTTGACCTCGTGGTCGGAGGTGTCGACGCCGGCGGAGTTGTCGATGAAGTCGGTGTTCATCCGGCCGCCGGAGCCGCCGCAGCCGAACCGGGCGTACTCGACGCGCCCCAGCTGGGTGAAGCCGAGGTTGCCGCCCTCACCGATGCAGCGGGCGCGGAGGTCCTCGCCGTTGACGCGGATCGCGTCGTTGGCCTTGTCTCCCGCGTCGGCGTTGGTCTCCTCCGACGCCTTGACGTAGGTGCCGATGCCGCCGTTCCAGAGCAGGTCGACCGGGGCCAGCAGGATCGCCTTCATCAGCTCGGCGGGCGTCATCGCGGTCACGTCGGCATCCAGGCCCAGGGCTTCGCGCGCCTGCGGCGAGACCGGGATCGACTTGGCCGAGCGCGGCCAGACCCCGCCGCCCTCGGAGATCAACGAGGCGTCGTAGTCCTTCCAGCTCGAGCGCGGCAGCTCGAACAGGCGCCGGCGCTCGGCGTACGACGTGGCCGCGTCGGGGTCCGGGTCGACGAAGATGTCGCGGTGGTCGAAGGCGGCCACCAGCCGGGTGTGCTCCGAGCACAGCAGGCCGTTGCCGAAGACGTCGCCGGACATGTCGCCGATGCCGACGGCGGTGAAGTCCTCGGCCTGGCAGTCGACGCCCATCTCGCGGAAGTGGCGCTGCACCGAGACCCACGCGCCCCGCGCGGTGATGCCCATCGCCTTGTGGTCGTAGCCCACCGACCCGCCGGAGGCGAAGGCGTCGCCGAGCCAGAAGCCGTAGTCCTTGGCGACGCCGTTGGCGATGTCGGAGAACGTCGCGGTGCCCTTGTCGGCGGCGACCACGAGGTAGGAGTCGTCACCGTCGTGGCGCACGACGTCGCGCGGCGGCACGGTCTCGCCGTCGACGAGGTTGTCGGTGATGTCGAGCAGGCCGGAGATGAACGTCTTGTAGCAGGCCACTCCCTCGGCCAGCCAGGCGTCACGGTCGGCCGGGTCGGGCAGCTGCTTGCAGAAGAACGCGCCCTTCGAGCCGACGGGCACGATGACGGTGTTCTTGACCATCTGCGCCTTGACCAGGCCCAGCACCTCGGTGCGGAAGTCGTCGCGTCGGTCCGACCAGCGCAGGCCGCCGCGCGCGACCGGGCCGAAGCGCAGGTGCGAGCCCTCGACGCGGGGGCTGTAGACGAAGATCTCGAAGCGGGGCCGCGGCTCGGGCAGGTCGGGGATCGCCGACGGCTCGAGCTTGAACGAGATGTAGGGGTGCGGGTCGCCGTCGGCGGTCCGCTGGAAGAAGTTGGTGCGCAGGGTCGCGCGGACCAGCGTCCGGTAGGAGCGCAGGATGCGGTCGTGGTCGAGGCTGACGACCTCGTCCAGCGCCTTGGCGAGACGCTCCTCGACGGCCTCCACCTTGGCCACGCGGGCCTCCGCGTCGTGGTCGAGCCCACGGTCGCCCCGACCCGGGTCGAAGCGCGACTCGAAGAGGTCGACGAGCAGCCGGGTGATGTCGACGTTGCTGCGGAGCGCCTCCTCGATGTAGTCGAGGGCGAAGGGCGAGTTGCCCTGCTTGAGGTACTTGGCGTACGCCCGCAGGACGGTCGCTTGCCGCCACGTCAGGCCGGCGGCCAGCACGAGCCGGTTGAAGCCGTCGATCTCGTTGTAGCCGTTCCACACCGCGGTCAGCGCCTCGGCGAAGAGGGTCCGCTCGTGCGGCGGGAGCACGCGGCCGTGGCGCAGGCCGAACTCGTAGATGTAGGACGGGCGCGCCAGGCCGGCGAGCTGGTAGGGACGCTCGTCGACGACCTCGACGCCCATCGAGGTGAGCATCGGCAGCATCGTGCTCAGCGACAGCGGCTCGCCGACGCGGAACACCTTGAGCCGCGACTCGCCGCGGCGGTAGGTGCCGGTCTGCTGGTCCTGGTCGAAGAGCGCGAGGTCGATGCCCTCGTCGCCCTCGATGGCCTCGATCCGGCCCAGGTCCGCGGACCCGCGCCTCGGGTCGTAGTCCTCCTTGTAGGCCTCGGGGAAGGCCTCGGCCCACTCGCGGGCGAGCTGCGAGCCGCGGTCGACCCCGTGCTCGGCGACCACTGCGGTGATGAAGTCGTCGCGCCAGGAGCGCGAGGCCTCGATCAGCCGGCGCTCGAGCTCGGGGACGTCGATCTCGGGGATCTGCTGGCCCTTGGGCGGGTGCACGACGAAGTGCACGCGCGCGGTGGTGGACTCGTTGACGCGGGCGGTGAACTCGACGTGCTCCCCGCCGAGGTCGTCGCTGAGGATCTGCGAGAACTTCTCCCGCACCGCGGTGCTGTAGCGGTCGCGCGGCAGGTAGACGAGGACCGAGACGTAGCGGCCGTAGGTGTCGCGGCGCACGAACGCCCGCAGCTGGCGCCGTTCGCGCGCGCTCATCACGTCCTGCGCGACGGGGGCGAGCTCGGCGGGCGAGGTGTGGAACAGCTCGTCGCGCGGGTAGTTCTCCAGCGTGTCCATCAGCGCCTTGCCGGCGTGGCTGCGCGGGTCGAAGCCGGCGTGGCGCATGACCTCGCCGACCTTCTCGCGCAGCACCGGGATCCGGGTGACGGACTCGGTGTAGGCGGCGCTGGAGAACAGGCCGAGGAAGCGGCGCTCGCCGACGACCTCGCCGTCGGGGCCGAACGTCTTGACGCCCACGTAGTCGAGGTAGGCCGGGCGGTGCACGGTGGCGCGCGAGTTGGCCTTGGCCAGGACGAGGAGCGTCTTCTCGCGGGCCTTCGCCTTGGCGATCGGGGGCAGCTTGGCGAACGCGCTGGACAGGTCCTGGTCGTGACGCAGGATGCCGAGGCCGGTCCCCTGCACCGCGCGCAGCCCGCACTCGTCGGGGGCGTCCTCGGCGGACTCGAGCTGGTACTCGCGGTAGCCGAGGAACGTGAAGTGGTCGTCGGCCAGCCAGGTCAGGAAGTCGCGGCCCTGGCGGATCTCGCGGTCGGGCAGGGGCGGCGGGTCGGTCTCCAGCTCGGCGACGACGGAGAGCGCCTGGGCGTGCATCTTCTCCCAGTCCTCGACCGACTCCCGCACGTCACGCAGCACCCGCTGCAGGCTCTCCGCGATCTCGGCGGCCTCCGCCTCGTCGGTGCGGTCGATCTCCACGTGCATCCACGACTCCGCGCCCTCGCGGTCGGCCTGCGGCTCCTGGGCGTGGACGTGCTGGAGCTCCCCGGTGATGGCGCGCTCGACGTGGAACTGCGGGTGGAAGACGGCGTGCACCGTGTGGCCGAGCCGGTGCAGCTCCATGGTGACCGAGTCGACGAGGAACGGCATGTCGTCGGTGACGACCTCGACCACCGAGCGGCCGGAGGCCGACCACCCGGAGTCGGCCATCGTCGGGGTCACGACGCGTACGGCGGCGGTGCCCTGCGGACGGTCGGACCCGAGCTCGCGGTGGGACTCCACGGCGCCGAAGAGGTCCTCGGCGGAGCGCTCGGCGACGTCCTCCGGTGCGACGTGGCGGTAGTAGGCACGGAGCAGGTCGCCCCACTCCGGGCGTACCGCGGTCGCTGCGTCGAGCTGCTGGTCCTTGGTCTCCTCAGGCGTCGCCACGCTCCGACCCTAGAACCCCGGTGTGACCGTCACAACACGGGGTCGTACCCGCGAGTCACCTGTGTCGTTGGGACATGATGGGCGCCGGACGGCGGGTCCGTCCCGACCGATTTACGGTCCCTTCACCGACACAGAATGCGGGTGGTCACGATGAGCACGAGGCTCACCAGGAAGCTCACCTACGACGCCTCCGCCGAGGCCGTGGCAGCGATGCTCGACGACGTCGCGTTCCGTGAGGAGGTGCTGGCGCGGCAGAAGGTCACCCACGGCTCGGCGTCCGTCGACGGCGACCTCGTGACCATCGAGCAGGTGCGGCCCTCGCACGGCCTGCCCGGCTTCGCGCAGAAGATCGTCGGCGACGAGATCCGCATCGTGCAGAAGGAGACCTGGACCTCCCCCACGTCCTGCGACGTGGAGATCTCCATCCCCGGCAAGCCCGGCGAGGCCACCGGCACCATCCGGCTCGTGGAGTCCGGCGGCACGACCACCGAGGAGGTCGACCTCGACCTCTCGGTGCGGGTCCCCCTGGTGGGCGGCAAGATCGAGGGCCTCGTCGCGGGACTGTTCAGCGACGCGCTCGACATCGAGCAGCAGGTCGGCCGGGAGTGGCTCGCGCGGGGATGACGGTCCTCGCCGAGTCCTACGACGCGCTGGCGTCGGTCGTCGCGCCGCTCGACGACGACGCCGCCTGGCGCCCCACGGGGTGCGTCGGGTGGGCCGTGCGCGACCTCCTGTGGCACCTCCACGCGGACGCGGTGCGCGCGCTCGTCGCCGCGCACACGCCCGCGGACCGGGCAGCGGACTGCGACGCGGTCGCCTACTGGCGCAGCTGGGGAAGTGACCCGGGCGCCGACGAGCGCAACCGCAGGCTGACGCGCGTCGAGGCGGGGCTGCACGACTTCGCGGCACTGCGCGAGCGGTGGCTCGAGGCGTCCGCCGCTGCCGTACGCGCGGTGTCGGCGCTGCCCGTCGACGCGGTTGTCGCGACGCAGGGACACGCGATTGCCGCGTCCGACCTGGCGAGCACGCTCGCCGTCGAGGCGACGCTGCACCACCTCGACCTGGTCGCGCACCTCGCGGGCGCGGTCGGGCCGTCAGCCGCGGGGCTGGTCGAGGTCCGTCGGGTGGTCGAGGCGCTCGTCGGCCGGGACCTGCCCGGCTGGAGCGACGAGCGGGTCGCACTGGTCGGGACCGGGCGCGCCGTCCCCACCGACGCCGAGCGCACCGTCCTCGCCGACGTGCGCCTGCCGCTCTTCAGCTGACCCGTCCCCCGCCTCGTGGTCCTCGCGCGAGCGGCGCCACACGACGATCCCGAGCGCGACGAAGGGGCCGAACGCGAGCAGGAGGGTCAGCGCCTGCTCGTAGGGGTGCAGCGCGCCCATGTGGAGGGGTAGCACGCGGTCCATCCTCCCATCCCGCCCCGAGGCCCACTCATGAGGTGGTGTGGTCGCTCGTCGCACGAGTATGCCCCCTCATGAGCGACCATATGGCCGCTCATGAGGGGAAATGGCCGACCCCTCAGCCCTGGTGCGGGTAGAGGTGCTCCGTCGGCGGCACGAAGTTCTCCTTGATCGAGCGCGGCGAGGTCCAGCGCAGCAGGTTGACCGCGGCGCCGGCCTTGTCGTTGGTGCCGGACGCGCGACCGCCGCCGAAGGGCTGCTGGCCGACGACCGCGCCGGTGGGCTTGTCGTTGATGTAGAAGTTGCCGGCGGCGAAGCGCAGCGTCTTGCGCGCCCACGCGATCGCGGCACGGTCCTGCGCGATGATCGCGCCGGTGAGGGCGTACGGGGCGAACGACTCCATCTGCGCCACGACCGACTCGAACTCCCCGTCCTCGTAGACGTGGACCGCCAGGATCGGACCGAAGTACTCCTCGGAGAACATCTGGTCGGTCGGGTCGGTGGACTCCACGATCGTCGGGCGCACGAAGTAGCCGACGGAGTCGTCGGTCTGACCGCCGGCGAGCAGGGTGAGGTGCTCGGTGCCCTCGACGCGGGCGATGGCCTTCCGGTGCTTGGCGAACGCCCGGTCGTCGATCACGGCGCCCATGAAGTTCGACAGGTCGGTGACATCGCCCATGGTGAGCGCCTCGGTGTCGGCGATGAGCTGGTCCTTGATCTTCACCCACACCGACCGCGGGACGTAGGCCCGCGACGCCGCCGAGCACTTCTGGCCCTGGAACTCGAACGCGCCCCGGATCATCGCGACGCGCAGCACGTCCGGGTCGGCGGACGGGTGGGCCACGATGAAGTCCTTGCCACCGGTCTCGCCGACGATGCGCGGGTAGGCGCGGTAGCCGGTGATGTTCTCGCCCACGGTGCGCCACAGGTGCTGGAACGTCGGGGTGGACCCGGTGAAGTGGATGCCCGCCAGGTCGCGGTGGGCAAGGGCCACCTCGGAGACCGCGAGCCCGTCGCCGGGCAGCATGTTGATGACGCCCGGCGGCATGCCGGCCTCCTCCAGCAGCTCCATCGTCAGCGACGCGGCGAGCTGCTGGGTCGGGGACGGCTTCCAGATGACCGTGTTGCCCATCAGCGCCGGGGCAGTGGGCAGGTTGCCGGCGATCGCGGTGAAGTTGAACGGGGTGATCGCGTAGACGAAGCCCTCGAGCGGGCGGTGGTCGGTGCGGTTCCACAGGCCCGGGCTGTTGGCGATCGGCTGGTCGGTGAGGATCTGCTTGGCGTAGTGGACGTTGAACCGCCAGAAGTCGATGAGCTCGCACGCCGCGTCGATCTCGGCCTGGAACGCGGTCTTCGACTGCCCGAGCATCGTGGCGGCGTTGAGGCGCTGGCGCCAGGGACCGGCGAGCAGGTCGGCGGCCTTCAGGATGACCGCGCACCGCTCGTCGAACGGCATCCCCGCCCAGCCGGGCGCGGCGTCGGCCGCAGCCGCGATCGCGTCCTCGGCGTCCTTGGACGTGGAGTTCCGGAGCGTGCCGAGCACGTGGGCGTGGTCGTGCGGCTGGACGACCTGCACCTCCGCGCCGCCTCCCTCGCGGCGCTCACCACCGATCACGGCGGGGAAGGTGCGCTGCGTGGTCTCCTGCCGGGCGAGCTCGGCGACGAGGGTCTCCCGCTCCGCGCTCCCCGGGGCGTACGTCAAGTTCGGCTCGTTGGTGGGAGCCGGAGGAAAGGTGATCGCGTCCATGTCGCTGATCGTGCCAGAGACGCCACGCGCGCCTCAAAGCAGCGGCGGCGGGCTGCTCGGGGGCGGCGGTCAGGTGAGCCCGAGGAGGTCGCCGACCTCCTGGGTCGCCCACCACGCCAGGTCGTCGTCGGGGTCGGCGTCGTCGTCGCTGTCGACGTGCACCGCGACCACGTCGCGCCAGGTGGCGGGCGCGTCGGCGGTGGCGGTCTCCGCCACCACGACGACCCGGCGCCTCTGGCCGTCGGGGAGGTCTGCGACGAGCCCGGCCGAGACGTCCGCGGCGTCCATCAGCGCGGCGTACTCGGTCTCCTCGGCGTCGTCGGCGGCGATGACCGGGTCGAGGACCCGCGGTCCGTCGCCGGCCCAGTCCTCGGCGAGCAGCGCGAGGGTGGTCGGGAGGTAGCGGCGGGTCACGTCTTCTCCTTCTTCCGTCCTCGGGGAGCCCGCGGCCGGGCGTCGGACGCGGAGTCCTTGAGCTCCTCCAGCGCCTCGAGCACGCACTGGCCCAGGACGTCGGCGTCGGGCACGGCGTCGCGGTCGGTGGTGATGCCGTAGAACACGCCGCCGTCGTAGGACGTCACGCCGATCGCGAGCGGGTGGTCGGGCAGGAGCGGGTGGACGGGGTACGACTCCAGCATCCGCGCGCCGTCGGCGTAGAGGGGGAACTGGGGGCCGGGCACGTTGGTGATCGACACGTGGAAGCCGCTGCGCAGCTCGGCCGCGGCCAGCCGGGACCCGAGGGCGTGGAAGGTCGTCGGGGCGAAGCCGGAGATGCCGGAGAGCCGGCGCGCCGACACCGCCCGACCCTGCTCGCCGTGGGCCTTGAGGTCGTAGCTGACCTGGTGGAGACGTACGACCGGGCTGGGCTCGCCGATCGGGAGCTGCACGAGGTGCCCGGCGATCTGGCTGCCGAGGGACGTGGGCTCCAGCTCGTCGTCGATGACCGACATCGGCACCATCGCCTTGATCGTCCGCAGCCCGCCCATCGACTCGGCGCGGGTCATCAGCCACGCGCGCAGTCCGCCGGTGACGGTCGCGAGCACGGCGTCGTTCACCGTGCCGCCGTGCACCTCGCGGATCGCGCGGTAGTCGGCGAGCTCGGTGCGCACCGTGACGAACCGGCGCTGCTGGGACAGGCGCCGGTGGACGGGGGTCGAGTGCACCGGACCGCGCCCGGCCAGGGCGTTGGCGACCTCCGCCACGCGGGCGCCGGAGGACGCGGCGGCGCGGGCCAGCGACTCCGCGTTGGCGCGGGTCGTCATCCAGAGCGTGCTCGGGTGCTCGACGCTGTCGGTCACGGCGTTGAGCGCGGCGGCGACCGGGCCGGCCGTGCGGCGGGGGCGCCAGCCGTCGTCGTGCCCGAGGGTCGAGCGGTCGGGGGACGTGTCGAGCAGGACCTGGCCGATGTCGACGGTCTCGCGGCCGTCGACGAGGATCTGGTGGCTCTTGGTGAGGAGCGCGACGTGGCCGTGCTCGAGCCCCTCGACGAAGTAGCACTCCCACAGCGGCCGGCTGCGGTCCAGCGGTCGGGACGCGATCCGGGCGACCAGCTCGCGCAGCTGCTCCATCGAGCCCGGACGCGGGAGCGCGGAGCGGCGTACGTGGTAGCCGAGGTCGAAGGTCTCGTCGTCGACCCACGCGGGGTTGGCGAGCCGGCCCGGCACCGACTGCAGCCGCTGGCGGTAGCGAGGGACGAACGCGATGCGGTCGGCGATGAGCTGCACCAGACGGTCGTGGTCGAACCCGGACTCGCCGGGGTCGAAGACCTCGACCGTCGCGTTGTGCATCGGCGTCGTGGGGGACTCGGCGGCCAGGATGGCCAGGTCCCGCGGCCTGAGCCGCTCACTCATCTCTGGTGCCCTCTCGTCGATGATCTTGTCCCGCATGGGATTCTGGCAGAGGCCCGCAGACGGGTCGCAGCACCAGCCCCAAGGAGCAGCCAGTGTCCGGTCGCGGTCGTACGCGCCTCGCCCCCACCGTCCTCGCCCTCGTCCTCGCGACGACCCTCGCCGCCTGTGGCGGCGGCGGCGACGACAGCCCCCCGGCGGCCACGGAGTCCTCGTCGAGCGGGAGCGGGTCCGACGGTGACGCCGTCGCCGTGACGGTGACCCGCGACGGCGACTCGTTCACCCCCAACGGCGAGCGCGTCGAGCTCGGGATCGGCCAGACCCTCGACCTCACGATCACCTCCGACGAGGCCGGCGAGCTCCACGTGCACAGCACGCCCGAGCAGGAGATCGCCTACGACGAGGGCACCTCCGAGCACGAGATCACGATCGACCGCCCCGGGGTGGTCGAGGTCGAGAGCCACGACCCCGACGTGATCCTGCTCCAGCTCGAAGTGCGGTGAGCGTGGCACGTCTGGACGTAGGCGGCGCGATCGAGGCCCACGGGCTCGGCGGCGCGAAGGACCTCCCCATCCCGTCCGAGCTGGCGATCGCCGGCGCGGTCGCGGCTCTCGTCATCTCCTTCACCGTCCTTGCGGTGGCCTGGCGCGAGCCCCGCTACGACCCTGCGACCAGCGGCCGCCGGGCGCCGGCGTGGCTGGACCGCCTGGTCTCCTCCCCCGCCCTCGCGATCCTCGCGCGGGTGCTCGGCTTCGCGTTCTTCCTCTACGTCGCGGCCGCAGCCGTCTTCGGCAAGGACAGCCTGATCAACCCGTTCCTCGGCACGTTCTACGTGCTGCTGTGGGTCGGGATCGTGCCGGCGTCGCTGCTGTTCGGCGAGTTCTTCAAGGCGATCAGCCCGGCCCGGACGATCGCGATGCTGTTCGCGAGGATCTCCGGCGTGCCCGAGGGCGAGGGCCTGTACGCCTACCCGGCGCGGCTGGGCTACTGGCCGGCGGCCGTCGGACTGTTCTCCTTCGTGTGGCTCGAGCTGGTCTACCCGAGCTCGACCGACGTCGGCCCCGTACGGCTGTGGTGCGCGGCCTACCTCGGCATCATGCTGATCGGCTCCGCGGTGTGGGGCACGACGTTCCTCGAGCGGGCGGACCCGTTCGAGGTCTACTCCTCGCTCGTCGCGAAGCTGTCCGTCTGGGGTCGCCGCGACGGGGTGCTCGTGCTGCGCAGCCCGCTCGCCAACCTCGACACCCTCGCTCCGGCGCCAGGGCTGGTCGCGGTCGTGGGCGTGCTGTTCGGCAGCACGGCCTTCGACTCCTTCCGCGAGTCGACGCCGTGGCTCAAGCTCGTGCAGTCATTGTCGTCGGACCGCGTGCTGCCCGACACGCTGGCGCTCGTCGTCTTCTCGGTGGGCGTCGCGCTGGTCCTGACGCTCGCGACGATGGCGACCGGGGTCACCAGCGACACCCCGCGCCGCGCGCTGCCGGCGCTGTTCGCGCACTCGGTGGTGCCGATCATCGTGGGCTACATCGTGGCCCACTACCTGACCTACTTCGTGGAGTACGGCCAGCAGACGCTGATCCAGCTGAGCGACCCGTTCAGCCGCGGCGACGACTACCTCGGTACGGCGGACCTGCAGGTCAACTACTGGCTCTCCTCGCACCCGACGTTCCTCGCCGTGACCAAGGTCCTGGCCGTGGCGCTCGGCCACGTCGTGGGGGTGGTGGCCGCGCACGACCGGGCCATCAAGCTGTTGCCCCGACGCCACCAGCTGACCGGTCAGCTCCCGCTGCTGGTCGCGATGGTGGGGTTCACCATCGGAGGTCTGTACCTGCTGTTCGCGGCGTGACCGGGCGGCTCGAGACCGGGCCGTAGGGCCAGCCGGCCGGCAGCTCCTGGGTCACGGTCACGGACTCGCAGCTCCCGCGGGGGTCGATGACGTCGAGCGGGTCGCGCCATCCCACGTAGATCACGCTGTCGGCGGTGCCGCTGTCGCCCTGCTTCGGGTCGTCGCAGTGGATCCGGTCCTGCTGGCCGTCGGGTAGCACGTAGATCGTGTCGTTGCCCTGCTCGCCGAAGACCTTGTCGGCGCCGGGACCGAGGAACACGAGGTCGTCGCCCTCGTCGCCCTTGATCAGCCAGTCGTTGCCCTCGCCGTCGATGAGCACGTCGTTGCCGGGCCCGCCCTGGATGGCGCCGTCGTCGCCCGGGCCCGCGTCGATCCAGTCGTTGCCGGCGCCACCGACGTGCTTGTCGGACCCCTCCCCGCCGACGAGCCGGTCGTCGCCGTCGTTGCCGCCGAGGAGGTCGTCGCCGGCCTCGCCGTAGACGATGTCGTTGCCGGTGCTCGCGTTGAGGATGTCGTCGCCCTCGCCGCCGTAGATCTCGTCGTCGCCCTGGCCGCCGTCGACCTTGTCGTCGCCGGCACCTGCGCTGACCCAGTCGTTGCCGGGCTGGGCGGTGATCCAGTCGTTGCCGTCGTCGCCGGAGATCGTGTCGTGGCCGTTGCCGGCGAAGATGACGTCGTCACCACCCTTGGCCGTGACCCGGTCCTGACCGCCAAGGGACATGATCCGGTTGGCGCGGCTGTTGCCGCTGATGACGTCGTCGCCCGTCGTGCCCATCTTCTTGGCGTGAGCGGGTGATGCAGTGATCACCAACGAGAGGGTGACGAGGGCGAGGCCGGCCGAGCGCATGGCGTCCACGATGGGAGTCTCCTGATAGATGGACCCCCATCTTAACGAATCCTTGAGAAAACGTAGAAACAGTCAAGAAGATTGAGGACGGCGCAGTCGGCGCCTGCCGCCCGCCTCGGGCGCCGCGGGAACGGTCGTCGGGAACACCGCGTCAGCCAGGGCGGACAGCCCTCCCACGAGCGCGGAGTCGCCCAGCTCGGCGAGCGGACGACCCGACACGAGCGCTCGGTCGACTGCGGAGCGGTCCTCGGGGAGGAAGTGCAGCCCGGCCACCCGGCTGAACCCCTCGACCATCCCCGCGATCTCCTTCTCGGACCAGCCGATGGAGGGACGCATCCGGTTGACGACGACCCGGACCGGGATGCCGGCGCCCCGCTCCCGCAGGTCGACGAGCCCACGGGCCAGGCGGGCGAGCCCGACCGGGTCGGCCGCACCGATCACGACGACCTCGTCGGCCCGCTCGAGCGCGGTGACGGTGAGCGCGTTGCGCCCGGCGCGACCGCCGAGGTCGGGGCCCGGGTCGTCCTCGAGGCAGAACCCGGTGTCGACCACGACGTGGCCGTGGCCGACCGCCCGCTCGAGCAGCTGGTCGACCTGCGCGGGTCGGACCTCGCGCCACCGGTCGGCACGCGGCAGCCCGGTGACGACCGCGAGGTGCTCACCGATGCCGCGGCAGACCGACGCGAACCGCTCCTCGAGTTGTCCCGCGGCCGCGAGCCGCGCGGCCGACAGCAGGCCGGACACCTCGTCGAGGATGCCCAGCTGCTGGGCCACCGCCCCGCCGTAGGGGTCGAGGTCGGCGAGGACCACCGCGGCGCGGCGCCGCGCGACCTCCCAGGCCAGGTTGGTGGCGACGGTGGTCCGACCGGGCGCACCGGCCGGCCCCCACACGACGACCAGGCGGCCGGTGTCGTCGTCGTCCTGGCCCACGACGTCGACGGCAGGCTGCTCGTCACGGACCCGGGTGTCGGCGCCGTCCTCGACGCTGGTCACCACGGCGGGCAGGGTGGCCAGCTCGCCCGAGCCGACCACCGCGGTGATGCCGAGCCGCTGCGCGTGCTCGCGGACGTCCAGGTCGTCCGAGCGTGCCGTGGTGACGGCGACGGCTCGTACGGCGTACCGCCGCAGGTGGGCGGTGCTGGCCGGGTCGAGGCCAGGGGCGTCCAGCGCCACGACGGCGACGTCGGCCTGACCGCTCGTGACGGTGGCGAGCAGGTCGTCGACGTCGACGCACCGCTTGAGCACCACCACCCCCGGGTGCGCCTCGAGGTCGGTGAGGACCGGCGACTCCCACGGCTCCCCCGCGGCGAGGAGCAGGACGCAGATCACCGTGAGCCCCGCCCCACGACGCGGACCCGGTCGTCGCCGCCCGCTGCCAGGACGAGGCCCAGCGACTCCTGGTCCGCCTCGGGGACGGCGAGCACCAGCTGGCGACTGGTCGCCGAGGCGAAGGCGTCGGAGACGACCGGCGCGTCGAGCACCGCGACGTCGGCGAGCACGAGCTCCGCCGTCCCCCGCGCTCGCCGGGCCGTGGCGGCACCGTCGTCGATGACCCAGACGTCGACCCTGGACCCTCGCACCAGGTCCGTCGGCACGTGCTCTGCGGACACGGCGATCGACACCGACACCGTGTCGTCGGCGACGTCCTCTCCCAGCGCGGCGGCCGGCACGAGCTCGCCGCCGGCGAGCGGACGCGTCAGGGTGAGGGCGGCCGGGAGCTCGGCGTCGACGGCGAGGTAGCGGTCGCGGTCCGCCTCGTCCGCGAAGCGCACCCGCGTCGCGCGGAGGTCGTCGGCCGTGAGGGTCTGGCCCGGCGCGAGGTCGGAGGTGGCCGACCAGACCTGGGTCATGTCGTCGGCGCCCGACAGGATGCGCGCCCCGGCGACCACCGACCCCGCCACGAGCACCACCCCGACCCACAGCCGCGGATCGCGCCAGCCCGCGGTGCCGGCGCGGGTCGCCGCGGGCACGTCGGGCGTACGGGAGGGGCGGGGCGACGTGCGTGGCGAGGTCCGAGACGTGTTCCGAGGCACGGCGCCATCATTGCCGCACCGGCGCGACTTCACACCTGTCCCTCCACAGGCCCGGCCGGGCGGCGACGGGAGGCATCACGCCGGTGGCACGATGGGGCCATGGCCGACGACCCCCGCTTCCTGACGCTCGCCGACGTCGCCGAGGTGCTCAACACCTCCGGCGCGCAGGTCTACGCGCTCGTCCGGCGCGGGGAGCTCCCGGCCATCAAGATCGGCGGTCGCGGCCAGTGGCGGGTCGAGCGGGCCCAGCTGGAGGAGTTCATCCAGCGGATGTACGCCGAGACCCGCGACTTCGTCGACCGGCACCCCTTCGTGGAGGCCGAGGCCGCCGGGACGCCCGAGCAGGCGCCGACGGACTGAGCCGGGGCCGGGCCGCGGCCCGCGTCGGCCTCAGCCCACCTTGCCGTCGAGCTCGACCTCGACGACCTGCTCCTCACCGCCCCGGACGACCGTCATCTCGACGGCCTCGCCCGGCAGGTGGGTGCGGATCGCGACGATGAGCGCGATGCCGTCGCTGACCGGCTGGTCCCCGACCCGGGTGATCACGTCGTCGGTCTCCAGCCCGGCCCGCGAGGCGGGGGTGTCGGGCATGACCTCGGTGATCGTGGCACCCTCGGAGCTCGGGTCGCGGCCCGTGCGCACCGTCGCCCCGATCACGGGGTACTCCGCGCGGCCGGTGCGCAGGATCTGGTCGACCGTGGTGCGCACCTGCTCGATCGGGATGGCGAAGCCGACACCGATGTTGCCGGCCTCGCCCGACGCGCCGCCGTTGGTCGCGATCGCGGAGTTCACGCCGACGACCTCGCCGGCGAGGTTGACGAGCGGACCGCCGGAGTTGCCGGGGTTGATCGCCGCGTCGGTCTGGACGGCGTTGATGTAGGACGACTCGTCGTCGGACTCCCCCGAGGTGGTGACCGGTCGGTTGAGCGCGCTGACGATGCCGGACGTCACGGTCTGGCTGAGCCCGAGCGGCGCGCCGAACGCGACCACCGGGTCACCGACCAGCAGCACCTGGGAGGCGCCCAGGGCGGCGGGCTCGAGGCCGGCCGCGCCGTCGACGCTCAGCACGGCGAGGTCGTAGACCGCGCTCCGGCCGACGACCGTCGCCTCGTGCCGCTCCCCCTCGTGGTCGATCACCACGATCGGGCCCTCGTCCTCGGCGGCCGAGGCGACGACGTGGTTGTTGGTGACGACGTGGCCGTCGCGGTCCAGCACGAAGCCCGAGCCGGTCGCCCCGGCAGCCTGGCCGTCGAACTCGGCGACGATCTGCACGGTGCTGGGCAGCAGCGCCTGCGCGACCGCCGACACCGAGCCGTTGTCGGCCTCGAGGGGCGCCGCGGTCTGGGTCCGTACGCCGCCGAGGCCGTTGTCGTTGGTGCCGCGCTGGGAGGCGAGCTCGTCCTGGATCGCCCCACCGGCGAGGCCGCCGAGGATGCCGACCACGAGGGCCAGCGCAGCCAGGGCGGGCCACACCCACAGCGGCAGCTTGCGCGACGGCGCCGCCGGGGCGTACGCCGGGCGCGGCTGCGGGCCGGGGCCGAAGTAGACGGTCTGATGCGGTCCGGGTCCGGGAGGCGGCGGGGTCGTCGGGTACGGCGTCGTCGGCGCGGCCGGCTCGCCGTAGGCGCCCGGGTGGGGCGGAGGGCCGGCGAGCATGCCGTCACCGGTCTGCCCGACGGGCTCACGCTGCTCGGGAGCGGCCGGGTGGCCGTACGCCCGCCCCTCGGGCTGCGCGGTCGGCTCGATCGGCGCGGTCGGCTCAGCAGGCCCGGCGGACGTGACGGGCTCGGCAGGTCCGGCGGACGTGACGGGCTCAGCGGGCTCGGCGGGCGTGACGGGCTCGGCGTCGCGGGAGCGCCAGCCGGCGAGCGGCTGGGTGGGTTCCTCGGCGGGCCACGCGGGCTGCTCGTCGGCCGTCGGCTCCTGCTGGGCCGGGGTCGGGTCGGGGCTCTGGTCGTCGGGCCGGTGCTCGTCGCTCACGGAGCGATCTTCTCCCGGATCGCCACGAGCCGCTCGGCCAGGGGCGTCCGGGAGGGTGAGACGGGCCCGCGCGTGGCCCGGTCGTCGACGTTGACGGCCGGGGTCGCGGGACCGGTCGGCCGGCTCAGGTCGGTGACCGGGGGCCGGGGCTCGATGCGCGGGGTGCCGGCGACCCCGAGGGCCAGCACGCCCACGACGCAGGCGCTCGCGGCGCCGCCGCCGATGGCCACCAGGCCGCGACGCGGGCGCGGTGCGGTCGGGAAGCGCGGCGCGGCGAGCGAGCCGCCACCGGGCTGCGACGAGGGGCAGCGGCCGATCAGCGTCGACTTGAAGTCGTGCGAGGGCGAGCACGTGGAGGGGCCGAGGGACAGCTGGGCGAGCTGGGTCTTGACCCAGCCCTCCTGCTCGACGAGGTCACGGCAGGCGTGGCAGGCGTGGACGTGGTTCCAGCAGCGCTCCTCCTCGTCCGGCGCGAGCCGGCCGTCGAGCAGCGCGCTGACGCGCGGGCCGAGGTGCGTCATCAGGACACCACCCCGCGGTAGCGCTCGCGGCCTGCGGCGGGCTCGCGGTGCGCGAGGGCCTTGCGCAGCATGGTGCGGCCACGGTGGATGCGCGAGCGGACGGTGCCGAGCTTGGCACCCATGATCTCGGCGATCTCCTCGTAGCTGAGCCCCTCGACGTCGCAGAGCACCACCGCGGCGCGGAAGTCGGGGGGCAGCGTGGCCAGGGCCGACTCGATGTCGTCGTCGAAGGTCTGGTCGGCGAGGGCCAGCTCGGGGGCCGGCGCAGTGCTGGTCAGCCGCGCGGCGCGCTCGTCGGAGAGGGGGTCGAAGCGGATCCGCTGCTTGCGCCGGGCGCCGTCGAGGAACAGGTTGGTCGTGATCCGGTGCAGCCAGCCCTCGAACGTGCCGGGCGTGTAGGAGTCGAGGGAGCGGAAGACGCGCACAAAGACCTCCTGCGTGAGGTCCTCCGCGTCCGGCCGGTTGCCGGTGAGGCGGTAGGCGAGGCGGAACACGCGGTCGGAGTGCTGCTCGACGACCTCGTCCCACGTCGGGACGGCGGTGCTCGTGTCGACCTGATCACCCACGGGTGCTCCCTGGTTCGTCTTCCTCGACCGCAGCTGCAACGGTTCGCTGTCCTTCCTGACGCTAGGGATGCCGCCTGAGAGTTCCCTGTGAACCTCATGCGCTCCGGCCAAGAAACGCGGTCCGGATCACTGCCTCCAACGAGCGAGGTGCCGCGTGTGTTCCCGGCCACGTGGGGCGGCCGCTGCGCGATAGAGTCGCCGCGTGCCGAACACAACCGCGCCGATCAAGACCGCGAGCTGGTCCTACGCCGAGTCGTTCGTGGTCGAGGACGAGATCCTCGCCGCGGCCCGCAGCCGCGCGGAGGAGGTCGGGGTCACCCCGGTCGGGTCCGGCGTCGGGGCCGCGCTGCGCTTCCTGGCCTCCGTGCTCGACGCCCGCGCGGTGGTCGAGATCGGGACCGGCACGGGCGTCTCGGGCCTGTGGCTGCTGCGCGGCATGCGCGCGGACGGCGTGCTGACGACCGTCGACATCGAGGCCGAGCACCAGCGCCTCGCCAAGGAGACGTTCACCGAGGCCGGCATCCCCGGCAACCGGGCGCGCACCATCGCCGGGGCGGGCCTCGACGTGCTCCCCCGGCTCACCGACGGGCACTACGACCTGGTGTTCTGCGACGGCGACAAGCGGGAGTACGCCGCCTACCTCAAGGAGGCGCTGCGCCTGCTGCGTCCCGGCGGGATCGTCGCGTTCGACAACGCCCTGTGGCACGACCGGGTCGCCGACCCCGCCCAGCGCGACGAGGAGACGGTCGCGATCCGCGACCTGGGTCGCAGCATCCTCGAGCACGAGGCGCTGGTGCCCGTCCTGCTGCCGGTCGGCGACGGCCTGCTCGCCGCGAAGAAGGAGTGGGCTCCCGAGGCCTGAGCCTGCTCAGCCCTGGGCGCGCGGGGCGGCCAGGAAACCGTCCCGGCCCTCGGCGACCGCGACGACGTCACAGGCCTCGACGAGGATCGGCGGGGCGCCGACGATCTGCGACCCCGGCGACTCGTCGGCCCCCGCGGTGAACGTGCGCTGGAACTCCTCGCGCGCCCCGTCGGTGGCGAAGACGTAGCAGCCCTCGAACCACTCGCCCGGCACCTGGCGCCAGGTCTTGTGGCGCAGCCCCGCCATCTGGCTGAAGCGGGCGTGCGAGGTCTCGGCGACGTAGGCCGCGAGCCGCTCCTCCGTGCCCTCGGGCGCCCCGACGAGCGACCAGCGGACGGTGAGGCCGAGCATCAGCCGATCCCCGCCAGGGGGTCGTCCGAGCCGAGCCAGGTCAGCAGCAGGCGCGCGCCCCAGCCGCTGGGCCCGGCCGTCCACTCGTAGCGGTCGGCCGGCGACTCGGCCGCGGAGGCGAAGTCGATGTGCGCCCAGGGGACGTCGCCGGCGAAGTGCTGGAGGAACAGGGCGGCCGTGATCGCACCCGCGCCACCGGCGGCGTTGTCACCGTCGGCGATCCGGGAGGCGACCTTCTCCTCGTAGTCGGCGACCAGCGGCATCCGCCAGGCCAGCTCGCCGGACGTGGCGGCGGCGGACGCGACCTGCTCGGCGAGCGCCTCGTCGTTGGCGAAGTAGCCGCCCGTCCACTGGCCGAGCGACACCTTCATCGCGCCGGTGAGGGTGGCGATGTCGACCAGGGCGGCCGGGGCGATCTCGCTGACGGCGTACGCCATCGCGTCGGCCAGGACGAGGCGTCCCTCGGCGTCGGTGTTGTTGACCTCGGAGGTGCGGCCGCCGAAGTGGGTGATGACGTCGCCGGGACGCATCGCCGAGCCGCTGACGGCGTTCTCCGCCGCGGGCACGAGGCCGACGACGCGCACCGGGCAGTCGACGTCGCGCAGCGCGGCCATCGTCGCGATCACCGCGCCGCCGCCGCTCATGTCGCGCTTCATCGTCAGCATGCCCTCGCTGGGCTTGATGTCGAGGCCGCCGGTGTCGAAGGTGATGCCCTTGCCGACGAGGACGACGGTCGGCATCGACCGCGACTTCTTGCTGGCACCGCGCGGCGTGTAGTCCATGCGGATCAGCCGGGGCTCGTTGACCGACCCGCCGCCGACGGCGAGGATCCCGCCGAAGCCCTCGGCCTCCAGGCGCGCGGCGTCCCAGACGGTGACGTCGAGGCCGGCGGCCTCCCCCACCTCGACGGCCTGCTCGGCCAGCCAGGCCGGGGTCTTGAGGTTGGCCGGGACGGTGGCGAGGGCGCGCGAGCGCCAGCCGGCCCCACCGTGCGCGATCGCGCGGGCGAGCTCGTCGTCGGCGCCGTCGTCGGAGACGTCGGCGAGCACGATCCGCGCCACCGGCCGCTCCTTGGGGCCGGTCGAGCGCCAGTGGAAGGCGAACGAGCCGAGCATCGCACCGACGACGAAGGCCTCGAGCCCGTCGTCGGGGGCGATGGCCGCGAGCGTCGTGACGACGCTGGCGCGGTCCTTGGTCGCTCGGGCGAGCGTCGCGCCGGCGCGGCGGAAGTCGGTGACCGATGCCTCCCCGACGCCGACCAGGAGCACCAGGCCCACCGACTCGGCCGCGGCGCCGCCGACGGGGACGGTCGTGACCTCGCCCGTACGGCCCGTGGCGCGGGCGGCCTCGAGGGCGGCGAGCAGGTCGATCCCGAGGGCCTCGGCAGCCTCGTCGGCGCCCGGGCCCAGGAGCGGTCCGTCCTCGTCGGGGAGGACCGGGAAGGCCCAGACCTCAGCCCCGCCGATCTGGTGCGGCAGGGCGGGGCTGAGGGCGAACTCCGGAGGAGAGACCTGCGTCGGCAGTGCAGTCGCGCGCACGATCAGCCGACGACGTCCTTGAGGGCGTCACCGAGAGACGTGGCCTCCTCGGCGTTGAGCTCGACGACCAGTCGCCCACCGCCCTCCAGCGGGACGCGCATGACGATGCCTCGTCCCTCCTTGGTGACCTCGAGCGGTCCGTCGCCCGTGCGGGGCTTCATGGCGGCCATCGGCGCACCTCTTCCTGTTCAGCCATCAATGGATGTGGCTCTTCACATGACGATCGGAGCGGCTGTGTCGTGCCTGGCCGCCCCGATCGGCGTCGTACGACTCCATTATCCCTCATGACCCGCGTGATCGGCACCACAGGTCGCTCCGAGCCCGGATGATCGTCGGGCAGACTTCCCCCATGACGACCTCGACCACCGGCACCGGTCCCGACGCGCCTCCCGTCCTGCTCCACGTCGAGGACGGGATCGCCACGATCACGCTCAACCGGCCGGAGGCGATGAACGGGCTCGACGTCGCGACCAAGGACCTGCTCCGCGCGAGCGTCGAGCAGGTCGCCGAGGACCCGGCCGTGCGCTGCGTGGTGCTGACGGGCAGCGGACGCGCCTTCTGCGTGGGCCAGGACCTCAAGGAGCACCTCGCCGGGCTCAAGGGCGAGGCCGACGTGCCCCTGTCCGACACCGTCGAGCGGCACTACAACCCGATCGTCCAGGCCGTCGCGACGATGCCCAAGCCGGTGATCGCCGCCGTCAACGGCGTGGCCGCGGGCGCCGGCGCCAGCCTCGCCTTCGCCGCCGACTTCCGGATCCTCGTCGACACCGCCGGCTACAACACGTCCTTCGCCGGGGTCGCGCTGTCGTGCGACACCGGATCGAGCTGGACGCTGCCGCGGCTGGTCGGCCGTGCCCGCGCGATGGAGCTCCTCTACTTCCCGCGCACCGTCTCGGCCCAGGAGGCGCTGGAGCTCGGCCTCGCCACACAGGTGGTGCCGGCGGACGAGCTGGAGCAGGCCGTCGGCGAGCTCGCGGCCCGCCTCGCGTCCGGCCCGACCGTCGCCTACGGCTCGATCCGCCAGGCGGTGGCGTACGCCGCGGGCCACTCGCTGGAGGACTCCCTCTCCTTCGAGGCCGACAAGATGGCGCTCACCGGCGGCACCGAGGACCACCTGGCCGCGGTCGACGCGTTCGTCGCGAAGGAGAAGCCCGTCTACCGGGGCCGGTGACCACCCCGCGCCGGGACGGTCGCCGGGATGGTGGCCGAGATGGTCCGCTGCGAGAGGCCGGTCGTACGACCTCGCGGAGCGGCCGTCCGCAGCGGACTACCCCTGACGGGTGCGGTGGGCGTGCAGCACCCGCAGCAGCTGGCGCGGGGCCTGCACGGTCATCCGGTGACGCGAGGGGCGGGCGGGGTACTCGACGGTCAGGGCGGCACCGCGGAAGTGGCGGTTGAACCACATGGTCATGGTGCCGTGGCACAGGCCGCCGCAGTCCAGGCGGGTGCGCGGCAGCCGCAGCCCCCGGGCGAGCCTGCGGGCGAAGCGGGGGTCCTTGGTGTCGGTGTCGACCCCGTTCAGCGGCTGGTGGAAGCTGATCACCCGCATCGGGTCGACCTCGCGCAGGAAGCGCATCACCGCGCGGGTCTCCGGCTCGCTGCCCGGCCTGCGCCCGGACTCGTGGCTGCCGTCGAGGTCCTTCCACCGGAAGGGGAAGTTGCGGTTGAGGTCCACCCCGCGGGCGTTGCGGCGCGAGCCGCGGGCGAGCCCGTCGGGGTTGTAGGTCGGGACGACCCACAGGTCGACGCCACGGACGGCGCGGCCGTCGCGCAGCGTCTCGAGGATCCGCCGGGTGTGCGGCTCGTTGCCGTGCATGGTGGAGACGAGCACGATGCGGCGCGTGCCGGGCTCACCGAGCCGCCAGGCGCGGATCGGACGCCCCTGGACCGAGTGGCCCAGGGTGCGGACCTCGACGACGGCGGGGCGCTGGGGATCTGCCTCGACGGCTGCCGCGGGCGCCACGGCGGCGAGCACCCCGGCCAGCAGCCCCAGTGCGGCGGCGTGCGCCCCGAGGAGGCGAGGCATCAGACCGCGGCGTCGAGGTAGGCGTAGGTGAAGACGAGCACCCCGACCAGCATGCCGAGGTGGGCGAGCAGGGACAGGCCCGGCCCGTCGCTCCACGAGTCGCCGGTGACCTCCGGGACGTGACGTCCCCTCGCGGGCAGCCAGCGGGCCAGGATCAACAGGCCGCAGATGGCCGTCACCCACCAGAACGCGATCGCCGCGATGCCGAACAGCGGGCCGTCGAAGAAGGAGTCCTCGGGGGCGACGAGCACGGCGACCCACAGCACGAGGGCGATCGTCCCGGCCACGAAGTGCACGACCGGGAGGCGGCGGCTGATCGAGAACCGGCCGGCCGCACCCTCGCCGCCGAGGCGCAGTCGGGTCAGCACGACCGCCACGGCGGCCAGCGCCGTGAGGATCCAGACGACGATCGGGAACGACATGACCGGGGAGTCTGCCCTAGTCGCGCGGGGGCTCGCCAGACGAGTCCGGCCCGCCCGCCCAGCGCTCGGGCCGTGCCTCGAGCTCGGTGGCCAGCCGCGCGAGGAGCGCGTCGACCTCGGACATCCGGTAGCCGCGCAGCGCGAGCGGGAAGCGCACCCGGCGCAGGTCCTCGGCGCCGACCGGCCGGTCGACGGGCAGCGCGAGGTCGGGTCGGTCGTCGTGGGCGGGCGGCATCGAGCCGCCGTGGCCGGCCGCCACCAGGGCGATGCCGCCCATGACGAGCACCACGAGGATCGCGAACAGCCACATCATCGGCGCACTCCTACTCGGGTCGCTTCGGCGCCGGGGTGGGCCAACGGTCCTCGCGGGCTGCGACCATCAGGGCGACGGCCTCGTCGACGTCGTCGGTGAGCACCATCATGTCGAGGTCGGTGGCGTTGATCTTGCCCTCGGCGAGCGCGGTCTCGCGCAGCCAGCCGATCAGGCCGCTCCAGTAGTCGGTGCCGAGGAGCACGATGGGGAACGACGTGACCTTCTGCGTCTGGACGAGCGTCAGCGCCTCGAAGAGCTCGTCGAGGGTGCCGAGGCCGCCCGGCAGGACGACGAAGCCCTGGGAGTACTTCACGAACATGGTCTTGCGCGCGAAGAAGTAGCGGAAGTTGATGCCCTTGTCGACCCACTGGTTGAGCCCCGACTCGAAGGGCAGCTCGATGCCGAGGCCGACGCTGATGCCGCCCGCCTCGCAGGCGCCCTTGTTGGCGCCCTCCATCGCTCCGGGACCGCCGCCGGTGATCACCGCGAAGCCGGCCTCGACGAGCTTGCGGCCGGCCTCCTCGGCGACCGCGTAGTGGGGGTGGTCGGCCGGGGTGCGCGCGGAGCCGAACACCGCGATCGCCGGGCCGAGCTCGGCGAGCGCACCGAAGCCCTCGACGAACTCCGCCTGGATGCGCAGCACGCGCCACGGATCCGTGTGGACCCAGTCGGTCGGCCCGCGGGAGTCGAGCAGCCGCTGGTCGGTGGTGCTGCCCTCGCGCACCTGTCCGCGGCGCTCGACGACGGGACCGGACATCCGGTCGTGGGTGCGGTCGGTCATGCCAGCCACTCCTTGAGGATCCGCTCGCAACGCTCGACGTGCTCGGTGGGCACGTGCTCGTCCTGCTTGTGGGCGAACATCGGGTCGCCGGGGCCGAAGTTCACCGCCGGGACGCCGAGCCTGGTGAACTGCGCGACGTCGGTCCAGCCGAACTTGGGGTTGACCTCGCCCCCGACGGCCTCGACGAACGCCTGCGCCGCCGGACGGTCGAGGCCGGGCATCGCACCGGCGGCCATGTCGGTCACGGTGACGTCGAAGCCGTCGAAATAGTCGCGGACGTAGGCCTCGGCGTCTGCCTCGCTGCGGTCGGGGGCGAAGCGGAAGTTGACCTCCACGACGCACTCGTCGGGGATCACGTTGCCGGCCACCCCGCCCCGGATGCCCGTGGCGTTGAGCCCCTCGTGGTAGGCCAGGCCGTCGATCTCGGGCTCGCGGGCGACGTAGTCGTTGAGCCGCGCGAGCACCGGCGCGGCGAGGTGGATGGCGTTGACGCCCTTCCAGCTGCGCGCGCTGTGCGAACGCTCACCGGTCGTACGCACGTCGACGCGCATCGTGCCCTGGCAGCCCGCCTCGACCGACGCGTTGCTCGGCTCCATCAGGATCGCGAAGTCGGCCTCGAGCAGCCCGGGGTCGCTCTCGGTGAGCTTGCGCAGGCCGTTGTGGACCGAGTCGACCTCCTCGGCCTCGTAGAAGACGAAGGTGAGGTCGCGGTTGGGGCTCGTGACGTCGGCGGCCAGCTTGAGCATGACCGCGTCGCCGCCCTTCATGTCGCAGCTGCCGAGCCCGTGCAGGACGCCGTCCTCGAGCCGGGCGGGCAGGTTGTCGTTGAGCGGCACGGTGTCGAGGTGGCCCGCGATCACCACCCGCTCGGTGCGGCCGAGGTCGGTGCGGGCGACGACCGTGTGGCCGCGCCGGGTGACCTCGAGGTGCGGGAGCGCGACCAGGGCCGCCTCCACCGCGTCCGCGATCTCCTGCTCGTGGTGGCTGACGGAGAAGATGTCGACGAGCTGCCGGGTGAGCGAGACGACGTCGGCCGAGAGGTCGAGGGTTGCCATGGGCCCGATTCAACCAGCCGCGCGTCAGCGCCCGAGCCGACGCCCGGTGGCCCGGGTCGTGCGCAGCGCTCCGAGCAGGTCGCGGTCGAGCGAGCCGTAGCCGGTACGCGTCCACGCACCGAGGTCGAGGCGGTAGTAGTGGACGGTGCGATCACCCTGGATGAGGTCGAGGACGTCGTCGGGCTCGCGTCCTGCCCGGACGTCGGCGGCACACGCGTCGCAGGCGGGTACGTCGACCTCCCTCTCGTCGTCGCGCCACGTGACCCGTGTCGTCGGGCCGTCGTGCAGCGGGTTGAACCAGCAGCGGACCGGCGGCTCCCACGCCGACGGCTTGCGCTGCTCGGCGCGTCGCCGTGCGTCGTCGCCGCGCCGGGCGAGGACCAGGGCGCCGACGACGTCGGCGGGGGCGGGTTCTTGGGACAGGATCGACCGCGCGGCGGCGTAGTGGTCGAGCGCCTGCTGCCACGCGGCGAGGGCGTGGGCGGTGCCGGACGGCTCGCCGCGCCCGATCGCCTCGCCCAGGGCGAGCACCTCCGCGTCGGCCTGCTGCCGCAGGCGGCGGTCCTCGGCGCTGCGGATCGTGTGCAGGACGGTGCTGGGCAGCGTGAACCCCCGCGGGCGGGCCCGGCGCCGCCGCCGGAGCACGACGACACCGGCGACGAGGGCGGCCAGCACGGCCACGATGCCCGCGCCGCCGAGCACCTCGGAGGCCTGCACCCCGTCGTCGGCGGTCCAGGAGTACTTCTCGTCGTCGGGGATCTCGTCCCACAGGGTCTGGGCGTTGCCGTCCTCCACCAGCTCGGCGATCCGGACCACCTGGTCCGCCACGTCGGTGCCCACCTCGTGCGCGGCGACCCTGTCCGCGTAGAGCGTCCCGGGCTGGTCACCGTAGGCGTCGACGGTGACCTGGGGCGAGGCGTACCGCTCCCACCCGACGTAGGTGGCGTCGCCGCCGCGACTGTCGTGGATCCAGGCGCTGAGGCTGCCGAAGCTGCCCTGGAAACGGTCGTCACCGTTGGACACCTCGACGAGCACGACGTTGAGGTCGGCGCGGTCCGTCGCCGCGACGGCCGCCTCGATGCGTGCCTCGTCGTCGGCGCTGATGTCGTGGCTGCGGGCGAACACGGGGTCGATCCACACGCCGTCGCCGTCGAGCTCCTGCTCGATCTCGGCGATCGTGTCGTCGCTGATCTGCTCGCTGCTCATCAGGAGACCTTCCGTCGTCGCGACCCGACGTACCACCGCAGGAGGGCGAACAGCGGCAGCACGATGAACGTACCGAACAGGCCGGCAGCGGCGATGCCGCCGCCCACCCCGCCCCAGTAGTCGGAGTCGTTCGGCTCGGCCGGCGCCGTCGGGAGCGCCTCGGCCTCCCACGCCGCCATCTCGGCAGCGACGCGGATCAGGGCCGGACCGGGCTGGCCGTCGGTGCGGGTCTCGACGTAGTGCGTCTCGAGCCCGACGGCCACGGACTCCCGGTTCCCGTTGTCCCACAGCACGACGTAGTGGCCCTCCTCGCCGACACCGGTGCTCCACTGGGCCGCCGCGCCGCTGGTGGTGTAGCCGTCGTCGGTGGTGTCGGGATAGGTGAGGTAGGCGATGCGAGCCGGCACCGGTGACTCCGCGAGGATCGCCTCGGCACGGCGTACGTCGTCCTCGGGCAGGCGGTCGGCGAGCAGGGGGTCGATCGCGACGAGGGAGTCCTGCGCGAGCAGGGACCGGACGGCGTCGCCCGGCGCCGGCACCTCGTCGGTGCGGCCGAAGACCTCGGCGCGCCGTTCGACGTCCCGGGCCTCGCGCTCCTCCTGCCAGTCCTGCGTCGTCGTGGCGAGCAGCACGCCGACGACCGCGCCGACGGCCACGCCGGCCGCCCACCCGGCGACCCGGCGGATCCGGATGGGGCGCTGCGCCCGTGAGCGCCGCGTCATCGCCGGGCCTCGCGGTCGGCCAGCACGTCGCGGGCCAGGAAGTCGGTGATCGCACCGAACCCCGTGCGCGCCCAGACGTCGTCGCGCTCCCAGTAGGGCTGCGCGCCGCGGCGGGCGGGCAGGCGGAGGTGCTCGGGGGTCCCGTCGTGCACCACCGCGCTCGCGCACGCGGCGCAGCACGGCACCTCCACCTCGCCCTCTCCGAGCCGCCACCTCGCGACGCTGCCGGCCTCGGGGTGGCGCGGGTCGAAGAAGCAGGTGCGCAGGGCAGCACCCTTGCCACGGGTGCCCCGGGCCAGGTCGCGCGACCCGGTCCGGGCGAGCACCTGCGCGCCGATGAGGTCGGCGACGTCGGACGAGTCCAGCAGCGGCTCGACGGCGTCGCGCGCGGCGAGCGCCCGGCCGGCCGTGTCGCGGTCGCGCACCTCCTCCCAGTCCGTCGCCGATAGTGCTCGGCCGAGGGCTTCGACCTGGGCCCGGGCGATGCGCCGCTCGGCGTCGGCGGACGGGACCGCGGGGACCTGCTGCGAGGGCTTCCGATCGCGGCCCGGGCCGCCGGTCCCTCGCCCGCCCGGCCGCTTCCCGGGTCGGTCGTCGAGCACAGGACGGCGACGGGGCCACCCGCTCAGCGTCTGGCCGAGCAGGAGCGCGACCACCAGGCCGGCGAGGCTGCCGACGAGGGCCGAGAGGCCGGCCGAGGCGGTGCGCACCTCGACGAACTCGTCGATGCCCGGCCGCCACCCGGCGACCGCGTCGAGACGCACGGCGCGCTCCGCGAGCCGCTCGGCATCCTCCCCGGCCAGCGTCGCCGGGTAGTCGTCGCTCGCCTCCTGCCGCCCGACCTCCACGATCTCCTCGGCGGTCAGGACGGTCGCCTCCGCGAGCACCGTGGGGGGCGGGTAGACGTAGCCCTCGGTGCCCTGGGGACCTGCGAGGGCGGCGATCGCCTCCTCGAGGGCGTCCTTGTTGGCATAGGCCGCGAGGCTGAGACGCGACGGGTCCGCGTCGAGCCCGAAGGACCACACCCGCTGGGCGCCGTCGGTCATGTCGATGACGTAGAGCCCGTCACCGAGCCGACGGTTGAGCAGGCCGGCGAGGGCGTCGCCCGCGGCGGTGGAGTCGTCCGGCAGCCCGTCCGGCGTCTCCACGAGCGCGACGTAGACCGGGAACGGCGTCTCGCGCACCAGTGCGGCGATGCGGTCGTGCGCGTCCTGCGCCTCGCCCGAGCCCACCACGCGGTCGACGACCACGCCGTCCTCGCGCAGCGCATCGGCGAGCGCGTCGATGTCGCTGGGTGCGTCCATGTGCCCCTCCCCCTGTGGTGCTCGTCCCGCCCCGCATCTACCCCCGTCAGGCGCGGCTCACACGCACCCCGACCTCGCCGGCGTCGTCGTAGACGACGGAGGTGGCCAGCGTCTCCTCGGCGATGAGGGCCTCGTGGGTGCGCGCCGCCGAGAGCGTCGCCTCGGGGCCGGCGATGGTGAGGTCGATCCGGTCGCTGACCTGGAGGCCGGCGTCCTTGCGGGCCTGCTGGACGGCCCGGACGAGGTCGCGGGCGGTGCCCTCGGCCTCGAGCTCGGGCGTCACCGCGGTGTCGAGGACGACGAAGCCCCCGCGCGGGAGCATGCCGATCGCGGTGTCGTCGTCCGCGGTGCCCGCCACCGTCTCGAGGGCGTACTCCCCCTCGACGAGCGCGAGACCGCCTGCGGTCACCGTGCCGTCCTCCGCGACCGACCAGTCACCGGACTTCGAGCCCTTGATGGCCAGCTGGACGTCCTTGCCGAGCCGGGGGCCGGCGGCGCGGGCGTTGACGGTGAGGCGCTGCGAGACGCCGTACGACTCCGCCTCGGGCGCGTCGCTCGCCAGCAGCGTCACCGACTTGAGGTTGAG
This sequence comes from Nocardioides cavernae, assembly GCF_013410035.1. GTDB lineage: Bacteria > Actinomycetota > Actinomycetes > Propionibacteriales > Nocardioidaceae > Nocardioides > Nocardioides cavernae_A. The sequence continues at coordinate 429,483 of NZ_JACCBW010000001.1, forward strand.
CTCGTCCGCGACCAGCGAGTCGAAGCCGGTGAGGTCGGCGTCGCTGACGACGGTGAGCCCGGAGAGCGGCAGCCGGTTGCGGAGGTTGGCGGCCTTGCGCAGCGCCGACCCGGCCGAGCAGACGTCGCGCACGGTGTCCATCGAGGCGACCAGCGCGTCGTCGGCCGGCAGTGCCTCGGCGGCGGGCCAGTCGGTGAGGTGCACCGACCGCTCGCCGGTGAGGCCGCGCCAGACCTCCTCGGTCGTCAGCGGCATAAGCGGCGCGGTGACGCGGCAGACGACCTCGAGCACGGTGTAGAGGGTGTCGAAGGCGTCGGCGTCCTCGTCCCAGAAGCGGTCCCGCGACCGGCGGATGTACCAGTTGGTCAGCACGTCGAGGAAGCTGCGGGTGGAGTCGCAGGCCGCGGCCACCTCGTAGTTGTCGAGCTGGTCGGTCATCGCCGCGACGTGGTCGCGCAGCTTGGCCAGGATGTAGCGGTCCATCGGGTGCGCGCTGTCGGTGCGCCACCGCGCGTCGTGACCGGCCCCGCCGGCGGCCGCGTTGGCGTACAGGCTGAAGAAGGACCAGCTGTTCCACAGCGGGATGAGCACCTGGCGCACGGAGTCGCGGATGCCCTGCTCGGTGACGACGAGGTTGCCGCCGCGCAGGATCGGGCTCGACATGAGGAACCAGCGCATCGCGTCGGCGCCGTCGCGGTCGAAGACCTCGCGGACGTCGGGGTAGTTGCGCAGGCTCTTCGACATCTTCTGACCGTCGTTGCCCAGGACGATGCCGTGGCTCAGGCACGTCGAGAACGACGGGCGGTCGAAGATCGCGCCGGCCAGGACGTGCATCGTGTAGAACCAGCCGCGGGTCTGGCCGATGTACTCGACGATGAAGTCGCCGGGGAAGTGGTGGTCGAACCAGTCCTTGTTCTCGAACGGGTAGTGCACCTGGGCGAACGACATCGAGCCCGAGTCGAACCACACGTCGAGGACGTCGGTGACGCGACGCATCGTCGACCTGCCGGTCGGGTCGTCGGGGTTGGGCCGGGTCAGCTCGTCGACGAAGGGTCGGTGCAGGTCGGGGTTGCCGTCCTTGTCACGCGGCAGCCGTCCGAAGTCGCGCTCGATCTCCTCGAACGAGCCGTAGACGTCGACGCGGGGGTACTGCTCGTCGTTGGACTTCCACACCGGCACCGGGCTGCCCCAGAAGCGGTTGCGGGTGATCGACCAGTCGCGGGCGTTCTCCAGCCACTTGCCGAACTGGCCGTCCTTGATGTGCTCGGGGACCCAGCGGATCTCCTGGTTGAGCGCCAGCAGGCGCTCCTTGACCCGGGTCACCTCGACGAACCAGGACGACACGCCCTTGTAGATCAGGGGCTGCCGGCAGCGCCAGCAGTGGGGGTAGGAGTGGTCGTAGGTCTCGCGGCGGACCAGGACGGTGCCCGGGGTGACCGAGCCGGTCTCGCCGGCGCCCTTCGTGGCGGCCTTGAGGTGGTCGATGACGTGCAGGTTGGCGTCGAAGACCTGCATGCCCTCGTAGTCGGTGACCGGGAAGGTGAAGCGCCCGTCCTTGCCCACCGGCATGACGGCCTCGATGCCCTCGCGGTCGGTGACGACCTTGTCGTCCTCACCGAAGGCGCCGGCGGTGTGCACCAGGCCGGTGCCGTCCGTGGTCGTGACGAACTCGGCCGGCACGAGGCGGAAGGCCCGCTCGTGGCCGGCGTAGTAGGAGAACGGAGGGGCGTACTCCAGTCCGAGGAGGTCGCTGCCCTTCCCGCGCCACGTCACCTCCGGCTCGTCGCCCAGCTCGCGGGCGTACGACGCCAGGCGTGCCTCGGCGAGGAGGTAGCGCTCGGGGCTGCCGGTCGGGCCGTCGGAGCTGACCACGACGTAGTCGATGTCCTCGCCGACCATGACCGCGAGGTTGGACGGCAGGGTCCAGGGCGTCGTCGTCCAGACCAGGACCTTGACACCCCGGAACGGGCCCTCGGTGGTGACGTCGTACCCCACGGTGACCGCGGGGTCCTGCCGCACCTGGTAGACGTCGTCGTCCATGCGCAGCTCGTGGTTGGACAGCGGCGTCTCGTCCTGCCAGCAGTAGGGCAGCACGCGGAAGCCCTCGTACACCAGGCCCTTGTCGTGCAGCTGCTTGAAGGCCCAGATGACCGACTCCATGAACTCGGGGTTCATCGTGCGGTAGTCGTTGTCGAAGTCGACCCAGCGCGCCTGCCGGGTGACGTAGTCGCGCCACTCGCCGGTGTACTTCAGGACCGACTGGCGGCAGGCCTCGTTGAACTTCTCGATGCCGAGCTCGACGATCTCGTCGGTGGTCTTGATGCCGTTGAGGCGCATCGCCTCGAGCTCGGCCGGGAGGCCGTGGGTGTCCCAGCCGAAGCGGCGCTCGACCTTGTGCCCGCGCATGGTCTGGTAGCGCGGGATGAGGTCCTTGACGTAGCCGGTGAGCAGGTGGCCGTAGTGCGGCAGGCCGTTGGCGAACGGCGGGCCGTCGTAGAAGACGAACTCGTTCTCGCCGTCCGCGCCGGCGTCGCGCTGCTCGACGCTCGCCCGGAAGGTGTCGTCGGAGGCCCAGTAGGCGAGCACCGCCTCCTCGATCTCCGGGAAGCGAGGGCTGCTGGCGACGGTGGTGGCGTCGGTGTGCGAGACCTTCGGGTAGGCCATCTGGGGTGCTCCTCGCGGTGCGTCGTTCGTGTCGGTCTGCTGACACGAGGACGACGTCTGCCGCGGTACCACCTCGCTTGGGGTCCGGGGACCCCCCCTTCGTTGCGGCTGTGTCGGGCCTACCCGTCGGGTTCTAGTGGGGCCGCGGCCGGATCGCCGCACCTGTTCTTCCCGAGGCTCGCCGCTGATGACGGCTCCAACGCCTGCGGCGATCGTACGGCGCGGGTGCGGGGGCCCGCCAATCGGTCGTCGGGCGGGTGGATCCGCCCGCCCGCTGCGGTAGTCCAGTGAGTAGTGGCTGACTCCTCGGGGTAGTCCAGTGAGTAGTGGCTGCCCACAGGGCTGGAGGACCACCACACCTCACTGGACTACCCCGCCGCAGCCGCGACGGGACGGGCGGGCCCACCGGGCGGGCCCGACCGGGCGGGGACGTCAGGCGTACGCGGTCAGGCCACGTCGCGGTAGCGGAGGAAGCGCCGGCGTTGGCGGGCGTCCAGCGCTCGGCGACGGGAGACCGTGTGGGTCGGGGTCCACCAGCGCGGCGGTTCCAGCGTCCACTGCCGGACACCTGTCCGTGCCGACGCCCGCGTCGCGGCCTCACACAGCCGGCGGGCGAACGCGTCGATGTCGCGCCAGTCGGTCGCGAACATGGCGACCGGCTCCAGCCCGAGGGCCCTGAACTCGGCATCCTGGACGTTGTCCTTCGACGCGCCGACGAGGCTGAGGTGGCTGTCGCCGTGGTACAGCCCGACCAGGCCGCTGACGGGGTCGACAAGGTCCGGCGTGCCGACGTGCTGACCCTCGAGCGTGAACACCGGGCGGTTGGTGAGCGGACGCGGCAGCCCGGCCCGCCTCGTCCACACGCCGCGCATGCGCGTCTCGCGCGGCGACCACGAGTTCTCGTCGGCCTCCCCGAGGGCGTCGCGCGCTTGCTGGATGCCGGTGACCGGTCCGAGCCCGGCGACGTGGGCCGAGACCTCCTCGAGCGACACCAGGTCGGAATAGCACGCCATGTCGATGGCCTCGACCGCAGCGGTGAGCCCCTCGGCGTACCTCATCTCGAACGTCACCGAACGCACGGCCCGCGTGAGGGGCACCCCGTCGACCACGACGATCTCGTCCGGGTGCAGGAACTCCTGGCTCACGCTGAAACCCGGCTGCGCCCACAGGTGCCGGCGCGCGACGAGGGGTACGTCGCGGAGGGTCGAGCCGTCGACCGTGCCGTCGAACCACCGCGCCCGTTGCCAGTCCAGCGCCGCCCAGCCCGTGACCGCCTCGTCGGCGGCGAGGACCGCGCTGGCCTCGAGGGTGCGCTGGTGGGACGAGACCGGCACGTGGGCGGGTACGACCAACCCGCGACTGGACGTACGCCACCGGGGGCCGCGCGCCTGCCCCCGCGTGGGACCGTCGACGCCCGCGCGGTCGACCCTGACCGGTGCCACGAGCTCCGGTCTGGTCGGGTGGGCGGGAGGGACGTACACGCGGTGAGCGTTCCCGCTGCAGACGACCCCTATCGGTCGTCCACAGGGCAATGTCGGCGGATCCGTCGGGGTAGTCCAGTGAGAAGTGGCTGCCGGGACGACCGTCAGCCAGCCACTTCCCACTGGACTACCCCAGATGGGCGCGGGCAGTGGCGCCGGCAGGGGCGGGCGGAGGGACTGGCGGAGGGGCGGGCGGACCTGGCCGTCAGCGCCGGCGGGCCACGAAGGGGACGACCCGGGTGCAGCCGGGCGTGGTGCGGACCACCACGCCGGTGACCTTGTGATCGGCGAGGGTGACGACCTGGACCGCGGTCCACCCCTTGCCGACGCGGCGGGCGACGGCCGCGGCACCGGAGCGCGGGAGGCGTACGACGTCGCGCAGCCGCGCGCGTACGTCCGCGGGGCTCGAGCACGTCCCGACCAGTGCGACGAGCGAGCGCACGCGACCCTTCGCGTCCACGCGGAGCCTGACCCCGTCGCCGGTGAACCGCCCCGCGTCCGGTCGACCGCTCGCCCGGACGGCCGCCACCGGTGAGGAGCCGTCGTAGTCGGGGTCGCCGCGCTCGTCGCGCGCCCGCAGCGACAGGGTGGACCGGCCGCGCGGGGCGGTGACCCGGGCGACGACGGGCCGGACCTCGTCCGCTGCGAGACCGGTGACCTCGAACGGCTCGATCCGGACCGCGCCGGAGCCGGTGACGGTGGTGGTCGCGCTGGGCAGGACGTGGGACGTCACGAGCACGATCGCCGGGGTGGGCCGTCCGGCGAGCACGGTGGTGCGCTCGGTGGAGCCCGCCGCGCCCGCCGCAAGGTCGGCCTCGGCGCCGGAGTAGGCGATGGCGGTGGTCCAGCCGTCGCGCATCCGGTCGGTGACCTCACGCTGGGTGGTGAGGGAGACGTCGAGGCAGGTGTAGTCGCGGGCGAGGTCGGCGAAGACCCGAGTCTCCGTGACCGGCCTGTCGTAGCCGTCACCGATGGCCGTGGCGGTCACGGTCTTCTCCGGCGCGCACTCGCTGCCGGAGGGTGACCACCGGCCGAGGTGCCAGGTCACCGAGACCTCGGAGAAGGCGGGTACGGCGCTGCCGAGGGTGGCGGTGAGCTCGACCTCGCCGGTGCGCCAGTCGGTCTCGGCCGAGACGGCGCGCAGGGTCCGGGCGCCGTCGGCGGTCGTGGGCATGCCCGGGACCCGCGTGTCGAAGATCGTGTGCTGCCCGACCTCGACGGGGACTGCACCGGCGGGCGTGGCCAGCAGCCCCGCGAGGGCGGTGCAAGCAGCGACTGGCGCGAGGGCCCCCCGGATCCGCATGGACGGAACGTAGCACCGGCCGGCCGTCGCGGAACGGCGTTGCGCAATGGCGTTGCGCGAGCTCGCCGAGGACCGGTTGGCTGGTCCCATGGCGAACCCCGGGTACGACGGCATGTGGCTCCCCGACGACCAGGACCCGCGGATGCAGGACCTGCAGCCGACCCGGGGCGAGAGGGCCTGCCTGGTCGGCTACCTCGAGCACTACCGCCAGACGCTCGCCCTCAAGTGCGACGGCCTCACGGCAGAGCAGCTCGCGACCAAGGCGGTCCCGCCGTCCAACATCTCGCTGCTCGGGCTCGTGCGGCACATGGCGCGCGTCGAGCAGAGCTGGTTCCGCCGGGTGATCGAGGCGCGGATGGACCTTCCGCGCCTGTTCGCGGGCGAGGACGAGGACGCGGGCTTCGACTTCCCGAGCGTCGACGACGACCTCGTCCGCGCCAGCCACGCGCTCTGGCAGTCGGAGATCGCCTACGCCCGCGACGTCCTCGACCGCACCGACCTCGACACGGTCGTGGACGTCCACGGCGAGCCGACCGAGGTCCGCGACATCATCGTCCACATGGTCGAGGAGTACGCCCGCCACTGTGGGCACGCCGACCTGGTGCGCGAGTGCATCGACGGTCGCGCGGGCCAGTGAGGGCGTACGCCCCTCAGCGCTTCAGCCTGGCGGTGAAGCCGGTGGTCGCGGTGCACCTCGCCGGCCCGAAGTAGGAGAACTTCCCGACGGCCTTGGTCCGGCTGACGAACTCCAGGTCGAGGTAGGCCGTGTAGGCGGCGTCGCCTCCCTGGTTGCCCTTCTCCGTCCCGACGACCTCGTTGTTCCTCGGGATCGACGTGGTCTCGAAGCTGTAGGTGTTGTTGGTCGTGGTCGGGATGCCCGGGTAGCCGCCGCAGGTCGTCTGCGTGGAGATGCGGAAGCCGCGCACCTTGCCGCCGCGGACGGTGAAGTCGGCCCCACCTCCCGTCCAGGAGCCCACCTTGGGCGGTGCCGGCGCGGGGCGGGTGCGCAGCTTCACCTTCGACCTGCCGACGACCTCGCCCTTCTCCGTGACCGCGATCTTGAGCGTCGCCTTCGGCTTGGTGAGGCGTGCCCAGACGTACCCGTCGCTGTCGTCCTGGCCCTCCAGGGCGCCGAACGAGGCGGGACGCACCTTCACGCCCTTGCCGGCCCCGACCACCGCCACGTCGCGTGCGTCGATGCCCTCGGGCGAGGCGTTGGCGACCGTCACCGGGACCCGCGTCCAGACCTTCTTCACGAGCCGGTCACGCCTGGGTGCCTTCACCGTCAGCTGCGGGGTGGCCTTCTGGACGTCCAGCAGGCTCACGAAGGCGTCGTAGGGCTGGGTGCCCTGACCGGCGTCGACGAGCAGGACCGCACAGTTCCACCCCGCGGCGCTCGCCAGGTCCGGGGTGTCCTTCTTGTCGTAGAGCAGGATGTCCGGGATGTTCGTGTAGGCATACGCGACCGTCGCCTCCTCGATCGTGCAGCTGCTGGCCTGCAGGGTCCCGAACCCGAGCAGCGTGCGTACGTCCTCCGACCCGCTCGGCGCACCCAGCGCGGTGTCCAGGTCGTAGTGGTACGTCAGCGCGTCGGTCTCCCAGTGGTAGCCGTAGTCGATCGTCACCGACAGGCTGCCCGCCGGCATCGAGAACTGGTGCTGGGGCGCGGTGCTGGTCGGCATGCCTGCCACGCGGTTGGCCGGGCCGAAGGTCGCGGTCGCGCTGAGCAGCTGCTCGGCGGGACCGGCCTTCCGGCTCGCGATCTCGCCGTCGACCGGGAACGAGCGGCCCACGAGGTCACCTGCGGGGTCGGCGGCCGAGCCAGGGGACGCGGTGACGACGGCGGCCAGCGCGGTGCCGAGTCCGATGGTGGTCACGATCGAGACGAGCCGACGCATGTGTTCCTCCCCCAGTGGTGCCAGCCGCTCCCGACCGGTCGAGGCAGTGTGCCCCGTCCCCCGGCGCGTCGGAACCCGTGCGGCCCCAGACGCGGAACATTCCTACTTAGGTCGGACCGTAGTCTTGCCGCGTGACTGCTGCTTCCGGCTACGCCCTGCTCACCCTGCACCCCGGCCCCGACGGCGACACCGTCCTCGACGCCTGGTTCCCCTCGCCCGTGCTCGGCGCGACCGAGGGAGACGCACCGGCGGAGCTGACCGCGCTGGAGGGCACGGACGACGTGCGAGGCGTCCGCGCCGAGGTGCGGCTCGTCGAGATCGCCGACCTGGACGCCGCCCCCGCGTCGACCGAGGACGTCTGGCTGCGGCTGCACCTGCTGTCCGCGCGCCTCGTCAAGCCCCACGGGCAGAACCTCGACGGGATCTTCGGCCTGCTGACCAACGTCGTGTGGACCTCCGCCGGCCCCTGTGCGGTCGAGGGGTTCGAGGCCACCCGCGCCCGGCTCCGGGCCACGGGCCAGAGCGTCACCGTCCACGGCGTCGACAAGTTCCCGCGGATGGTCGACTACGTCCTGCCGACGGGCGTACGCATCGGCGACGCCGACCGCGTCCGCCTCGGCGCCCACCTCGCCGAGGGCACCACCGTCATGCACGAGGGCTTCGTGAACTTCAACGCCGGCACGCTCGGCGCCTCGATGGTCGAGGGCCGCATCTCCGGCGGTGTCGTGGTCGGCGACGGCTCCGACGTCGGCGGCGGCGCCTCGATCATGGGCACCCTGTCGGGCGGCGGCAAGGAGGTCATCTCCGTCGGCGAGCGCTGCCTGCTCGGCGCCAACGCCGGCATCGGCATCTCGCTCGGCGACGACTGCGTCGTCGAGGCCGGCTGCTACGTCACGGCCGGCACCAAGGTCACCGTCACGGACATGGACGGCAAGCCCGCGGTCGTCAAGGCCGCCTCCCTCTCGGGCGTGGACAACATCCTGTTCCGCCGCAACTCGGTCAGCGGCGCCATCGAGGCAGTGCCGTGGAAGGGCGAGGGCATCGCCCTCAACGCGGCCCTGCACGCCAACTGACGATGCCGTCCCTGCGGACGGTCGCCGTCGGCGCGGTGGTCGCGCTGGGCGCTGCCGCCACGGCCGTGGTGCTCGTGGACCGGGGCGCCGTCCCGCCGCTTCTCGCCAGCACCGGCTGCACCGCCGAGGTCGACGGGCACACCGTCGACGTCGACCTGGAGCAGGCCGAGAACGCCGCCCTCATCACCGCGATCTCGGCCCAGCGCGGCATGCCCGCCCGCGCGGCGAGCATCGCGCTCGCCACGGCGTACCAGGAGTCGAAGCTCTACAACATCGACTACGGCGACCGTGACTCCGTCGGCCTGTTCCAGCAGCGGCCGTCGCAGGGCTGGGGCAGCGTCGCCGAGCTGATGGACCCGGTGTACGCCACGAACGCGTTCTACGACGCGCTGCAGAAGGTCGACGGCTACGAGGACATGGAGATCACGGTCGCCGCCCAGGAGGTGCAGCGCTCGGCCTACCCCGACGCGTACGCCGACCACGAGGAGGACGGGCGGGCGCTGGCCTCGGCGCTGACCGGCAACTCACCCCGCGCGTTCTGGTGCGAAGTCCCGGGTGACGCCGACGAGGTGGGTGACGAGATCGACCAGACCGGGCTGGTGCCGCGCGCGACCGTGGTCCGCGAGGACCTCGAGTCCCGCTTCGGGACGCTCTCGCTCGGCGGGTTCGAGCCGGGTGGCGTGTCGAGCGGCCACATGGAGGGCTCGGCGCACTACGAGGGTCGCGCCATCGACGTGTTCTTCCGGCCGATCAACGCCGAGAACCGCAAGCGCGGTTGGGCGATGGCCTCCTACCTGGTCGCCAACGCCGACCGGCTCGACATCTCGACCGTCATCTTCGACGGTCGGATCTGGCAGGCACGCCGCTCCGACGACGGCTGGCGCGACTACCGGGTGCCGTCGTCCTCCGGGGGCGACCGGGCGATCCTGGAGCACCGCGACCACGTGCACGTCGACGTGTTCGACTGAGGATCTCCGGGTCCGCTCGTGCCTTGTCGCTTTCACCGCTCGAGCGGTTGGCCGGGCCCGGTCGATGTCTGGTTTCCTTGACGCATGCCCCAATGTCTGATTTATTTGACATGTCAAACAACTCAGACAGGGGGACCCGGTGAGCAGGACGACGAGGTGGCTCGCGGCGCTAGGGGCCGGTGCGGCCGTGGGAGCGGTGACGGGCGGCATCGCCAGCTGGTCCCGGACCGGCGGGTGGGAGTGGGTGACGGTGCTCGTCTTCGGACTGGCGACGGCCCTGCCCGTCGCTGCCATCATGCTGGCGTGGTGGTCGAGCGACGACGACGGGGGCGAGGACTCGATCGAGCTCGACTGGATGCGACGTGCCCACTCCGGCACGTTCCTCGACATCCTCGTCTTCGCCGGGAGCCTGACGTTCCTCTGCACCGTGCTCGACCTCCCGCTCCCCCGGATCGACACGGTCCTGTGGTTCGCCATGCTCGACGCGGCGCTGCGGATGATGCTGCTCCGGCGGCGGGAGGCGTGAGGTGCAGAACCGCCTCAAACAACTGCGCGAGTCCGCAGGGATGTCGCAGGCCGAGTGCGCCGGCGCGCTGTCGGTGACCCGGCAGACCGTCATCTCCATCGAGAAGGGCCACTTCGACCCGCGGCTCTCCTTGGCGTTCCGGATCGCCGCCCTCTTCGAGGTCAGCGTCGACGAGGTCTTCAGCCCCGACGAGTGATCAGGCGGAGAGCCGCGCGACGGCGGCGGCGACCCGCTCGTCCGTCGCGGTGAACGCCACGCGTACGTGCTCGCGGCCGGCCGCGCCGTAGAACTCGCCGGGCGCCACGAGGATGCCCTCCGCGGCGAGGTCGGCGACCGTCGACCAGCAGTCCTCACCCCGGGTCGCCCAGAGGTAGAGCGACGCCTCGGAGTGGTCGATCCGGAAGCCGCGGGACTCGAGCGCGTCTCGCAGGAGCGCGCGGCGCGCGGCGTACCTCGCGTGCTGCTCGGCGACGTGGTCGTCGTCGGCGAGCGCGGCGATCATCGCCCGCTGCTGGGGGCCGGGCATCTGCAGGCCGAGGTTCTTGCGCACGGCGAGCAGCTCGCCGACGAGGGCGGGGTCGCCGGCCAGGAACGCGCAGCGGTAGCCCGCGAGGTTCGAGCGCTTGGACAGCGAGTGGACCGCGAGGACCCCGTCGAGCGACCCGCCGTTGACCTGCGGGTCGAGGATGGACAGCGGCCGCTCCGCGGGGTCGTCGGACCACGCGCACTCGATGTAGCACTCGTCGGAGACGAGGATCGTGCCGCGATCGCGGCACCAGTCGACGACCTTGCGGAGGTGCTCGAGCGGCAGCACGCGACCGCTCGGGTTGGCCGGGCTGTTGAGCCACAGCAGCCGCGGGGTGCGCGGGCCGAAGGCGGTGAGCGAGTCGGTGGCGATGCTCTCGGCGCCGGCGAGGGCGGCACCCACCTCGTAGGTCGGGTACGCCAGGGCGGGGTAGCCGATCAGGTCGCCCGGGCCGATCCCGAGGTGCAGCGCCATCGACCCGATGAGCTCCTTGGAGCCGGTGACGGGCAGGACGCCGTCGAGCCCGAGGCCGGTCACGCCGTGGCGGCGCGCGAGCCAGTCGATCGCCGCCTGGCGGGTGGCCTCGAGGCCGATCGTGGTGGGATACCCCGGCGAGTCCGCCGCCGCCCGCAGCGCGTCCTGGACGACCGCGGGCGTCGGGTCGACGGGCGTGCCGACCGACAGGTCGACGATGCCGTCAGCGTGCGAGCGCGCCGTGGCGGCGTACGCCGTGAGCTTGTCCCACGGGAAGTCGGGGAGCCGGTGCGAGACCGGCCCCGACGTCACTCGTCGTGCTCCTGCGGGGGCAGCGCGGCGACCAGCTCGTGGTCGGCGTCGATGACGCCCATCTTGGCGGCGCCGCCGGGCGAGCCCAGGTCGTCGAAGAAGTGGACGTTGGCGTCGTAGTAGCCCTTCCACTCCTCCGGGGTGTCGTCCTCGTAGAAGATCGCCTCGACCGGGCAGACCGGCTCGCACGCACCGCAGTCGACGCACTCGTCGGGGTGGATGTAGAGCATCCGCTTGCCCTCGTAGATGCAGTCGACGGGGCACTCATCGACGCACGCGCGGTCCTTGAGGTCGACGCACGGCTGGGCGATGACGTAGGTCACCAGGTCCTCCTGAGCACGGATGGGGGTACGACGCGGATCACTCTAGTATCCGGCAGGTGCCCGCCACGCCAGAACCCCATGCACGCGAGACGTCGACCGGGCGCCACGCGCTCGGCCCGCACGTCGTGGGCCAGCGGATCGTGGTCCGGCACCTGCTCCCAGACGGTCGCGCGACCGACGTCCTCGGCACCTGCACCGCGTGGGGCGAGGACTCGCTGACGATCGACCCGGACCGTGCCCGGGACGGTACGCCGGGCGAGGGGCCGGTGACCGTACGGCTGGCCGACGTGGTCACGGGCAAGCCGGTGCCGCCGCGCGCGTCGGTGCGCTCACGCGTCCCGGCGCAGGAGGTCGAGGAGCACGTCGCGGCCCTCTGGTCGTCGGTGACGACCGAGCCGCTCGGCCGGTGGCTCCTGCGCGCCTCTCCCCCGCACGGCGGCCGGCTGCGCCGGCGCGGCAACTCGGCGCTCGCGATGGAGGCGCCCGCGATCGGGTGGGCCGACGCGGCACACGGCGTACGGCGCTTCTACGACGCCATCGACCAGCAGCCGCTCGTCCAGGTCCAGCTGGGCTCGGACGTCGAGCGGGTCCTGGCCCCGCTCGGCTTCACGCCGATGGGTGACGGCGACGCCCACGCCCAGCTGGCGTCGGTCGCGCGGGCCCTGCGGTCCGTGCGCTCCGTCGCCCCCGAGGTGGTCGCCGAGCTCGACGAGTCGCCGGGGTCTGCGGTCGTCACGGTCGGCGGGGGCGCCGCGACCGGGCGCGGGGTGCTGTCGGGCGACTGGCTGCTCGTCGAGTCGCTGGCCGTCGACCCGACCGAGCGCCGGCGCGGGCTCGCCACCGCCGTCCTCGCCGAGGTCCTCGACTGGGGTGCCGCCCTCGGCGCGACCACCGCGCTGCTGCACGTCGAGACCCCCAACGCCGGGGCGATCGCGCTCTACGAGCGGCACGGGTTCGTCACCCACCACACCAACCGCTACCTCGTCGGTCGCTGAGGCGCCCCGACCCGAAAACCGGTTGTCCACCGGCCGCGCCGTCGCGCACGATGCTCCCGACGAGCGTGGGGCGTGACGCACCCCCTGCAACCCGGCAGCGAGCCGCCCGTCCGCGCGTGCGGCGTACCGACGAGAGGCCGGGCACTCCCAGGAGCCAGCCCGGCGAAGGTGTGGTGGCACCGCGACCTCGCCCCCGCCCACACCTCCAGGGCCCACACCCACTGGAGGTCGTCATGAGAACTCTCTGCACATCGCTCGCCACCGCCGAGCCCGGCTCACCCGTGACGCTCGAGGGGTGGGTCCACCGGCGGCGCGAGCTGGCCCGCGTGACCTTCCTCGTCGTGCGCGACCGCACCGGTCTGGCGCAGGTCGTGCTGCCCGCCGGCACCCGCGTGCCGCCCGAGGAGACGGTCGTACGGGTCACCGGCACCGCGACACCCAGCGCGCAGGCGCCCGGGGGCGTGGAGCTCACCGACGCGGTCGTGGAGGGGTTGACCGAGCCGGCCGCGACCCCGCCCGCCGAGCTGTGGCGGCCCCGGCTCGACGTCTCGCTGCCGGTGCTCCTCGACCATGCCCCGGTGCTGTGGCGCCACCCGGCGCAGCGCGCCCGCTGGGAGCTCGCGGCCGCCTCGCTCCGCGGCTTCCGCGCGACCCTCGACGCCCTCGGGTTCACCGAGGTCGCCACCCCGAAGCTCGTCGGGTCGGCGACCGAGTCGGGGGCGAACGTCTTCGCGATCGACTACTTCGGCCGCCCCGCCTACCTCGCGCAGAGCCCCCAGTTCCACAAGCAGCAGCTGGTCGGGGTCTTCGAGCGGGTGTACGAGGTGGGACCGGTCTTCCGTGCCGAGCCGCACGACACCGTGCGCCACCTCGCCGAGTACCGCTCGCTCGACGTGGAGCTCGGCTTCGTCGAGGACCACCGCGACGTGCTGTCCGTGCTGCGCGAGGTCCTCGCCGGGATGGTCGGTGCCGTGGCCGCGGCCGGCGACGCCGTCGGGCGTACGGGCGCCCGGCTGCCGGTCGTGCCCGAGGAGATCCCGGTGATCCACTTCGCGGACGCGCTCGCGCTCGTGGGTGCGCCGGCCGACGAGCCCGACCTCGCCCCCGAGCACGAACGCGCCCTGGGGGCGTGGGCGCTGGCCGAGCACGGCAGCGACTTCGTCGCGGTCGAGGGCTACCCGATGGCGAAGCGGCCGTTCTATACGCACCCGTGGCCCGGGGACGGACGGTGGTCCAACAGCTTCGACCTGCTGTTCCGCGGGATGGAGCTGGTCACCGGCGGCCAGCGCCTGCACCGGGCGTCGGACTACGAGGCGGCGATCCGGGCGCGCGGCGAGGACCCGGCGGCGTACGCGGCGTACCTCCAGGCGTTCCGGCACGGGATGCCTCCCCACGGGGGCTTCGCCATCGGGCTCGAGCGCTGGGTCGGCCGGCTGGTGGAGGCGGCCAACGTCCGCGAGGTCACGCTGTTCCCCCGCGACCTGCACCGGCTCGCGCCGTAGGGGCTACTCGTCGACGGCGTCGGGGTTGGTGCAGATGACCGTGTCGCTGGGGGTGTAGGTCGTGCTGAACACCTCGTCCTCACGGGTCTCGGTGTTCTCGCCGACCGGCTTGAAGTAGCGGACCACGTCGATGTCGAAGCCGCCGTAGCCTTGGTTGGCGTGGCAGGTGAGGCTGTCGATGCGGCGCACCTTCGGCTCGGTCAGGTTGTAGCGGGCGCCGGTGGTGGTGGTGATGTCCCAGTACTTCGTGGAGTACATGTTCACCGTCACCGCACCCGACGACGACGGCGTCGAGTCGGTGAAGACGGTGTCGATGAGCACGCCGTAGGGGGTGTCGTTGGTGAAGCGGAGGTCGACGGCACCCCACGCGACGGTGGCCTCGCGCCCGACCGGGTAGCGGTCGATGTAGAACGAGTGGGGCTTGTGCTCGACGTCCTCGAGGCCGGCGAAGAACATCGCGTTGAACAGCGTCGTCGCCATCTGCGAGACACCGCCGCCGAGGTCCTGGACGAGGATCCCGTCGCTGATGACGTAGCCCTTGGTGAAGCCGTTGGCCTCGGTGCGCTCGCCGACGGTGTCGTTGAGCGAGAAGGTCTCGCCGGGCTTGAGCAGCGTGCCGTCGATGATCTCCGCGGCCCGCCCGATGTTGACGTTGCGGTACTCCGCGTAGGGGAAGTAGGTCGTGAAGGTCGAGACGCGCTCCTTGACCTTCAGCGCGCGGGCCTGCTTGGTCGTGAACTCCGGCTGGGCGACCTGGGCGTCGAGCGCGAGCGTACGTTCGCCCTGCGGCTTGGCGACCACCTCGAGGAAGCCGGACTGGAGCTGCTGCTCGTCGAAGGTCACGCCGGGCTTGGCCGGGACGACCTTCGGGCGGCCGTCGACCAGCGCGACGCTGGCGTCGACGGGGGCGCCGGTGGTGATCCGGGCGCCCACGACCTCGGTGAGCTTGGCCGGGTCGAGGGTCGGCACCAGCTCGCCGTTGGTCGGCACGAGGCTCAGGGCCGCGGTGTAGTCGGCCGGCGCCACCTTGATGTTCGAGCCCTCGAAGCCGAGGGTCACCGGGGCCGCGACCGCCGGTGACGCGAAGGAGTCGAGGGCCTCCTGCACGTCGGAGGCGTCGATGTCGGGCTGGACGTCGGCCATCTCGAGGGCGACGACGTCGGGCGTCTCCTCGAGGAAGGCCGCCTCGAGCGCCGTCAGCGTGTCGGCCGGGTCGAGCGCCTTGCCGGTGCGGGCGTCGACGGTCCGGATCTGGTCGCCCTCGAAGGTGATCGCACCGTCCTTCGCCGGCTGGCCGTGCTGCTCGTCCAGGCCCTGGAGGTAGGTGTTGAAGGTCGCGGTGTCGACCTCCACCTCGGCGACGAAGTCGTCGCCCCCGGTGAAGTAGTTCCACAGCCGGACCGGGTCCCAGCTCCGCTCCCCGCCGGCCTCGGCGACCGAGGCCTCGTAGTCGACGCCCAGGCCCAGCTCGGCGGGGTCGATCGCCACCGGGGTGCCGTCGACGGTCGTCTCGATGTCGCGGGCGACGCGGTCGGCCAGCCCCGCCCGGAGCCGCTCGGCGGCCTCGCCCTGCGGGTGCCCGCCGATGCGGACGCCGGAGACGGTCGTGTTGCGCGGCACCTTGTCGCCGGCGACGTAGTGGGCCGCGGCGTAGGCGCCGCCGAAGAGCACGCCGAGGCCCAGGACGAGCCACAGCACGACCTTGGCGCCCGCCTTCTCACGAGGCTGGGCGTCACTTCCCTGGTTCTTCGGCACGCGGCGAGTGTAAAAGGGCCACCCTCGAACTCCCGGATCCTCGGCGCGCCCCGAGACTCACCACGGCGGCGATGAGCAGCACGGCCGAGCCGGCCAGGAACGACCACCCCGCGGCGTCCGACCCGACCAGGAAGCCGCCGCCCGGGCGCTCGAGGGCACCGCGCAGGACGGGCACGCACCAGCCCAGCGCGAACGCCAGGCGTACGCCCCCGGCGGGCAGCCACGCCAGCACGACGAGCGCCGTCCCGAGCGCCAGCGCGAGCCCCCACCAGTAGTCGTGGAGCACCGTGCCGGCGGCGCCGGACCCGACGCCGACGACCAGCGCCGCGACCGCCGCGACCACGGCCCTCACAGTCCGGCGAAGAGGTCCTCCTCGAACCCGTCGTCCCCGACCTTGCCGGGCGTGCCCTTGACGAGGCGGTAGAACTCGTCGGTCCACGCGGCGTGGCCGCTCTCCGCACCGGAGAAGAAGTGGCCGTCC
The DNA here is from genome assembly GCF_013410035.1 of Nocardioides cavernae. Classification (GTDB taxonomy): domain Bacteria; phylum Actinomycetota; class Actinomycetes; order Propionibacteriales; family Nocardioidaceae; genus Nocardioides; species Nocardioides cavernae_A. Next base: position 445,764 of record NZ_JACCBW010000001.1, read on the forward strand.
TGCTCGACCTGGGTCGCGTGCTTGCGCAGCGCGTCCATCTTGCGCTGCACCGTCGAGGACCCGTCGACCCGGGCGCTGATCAGCTCGTCGGGCGTGACGAACGGCGGCAGCTTGCCGTCGGGCTCCATGCCCTTGAAGGTCTCGGTGTCGCCGGACGCGCGCAGCTGGCGCAGGCTCTCGCGCATCCGCGACTCGCTCATCGCGGTCCAGTAGATCTTCGCGATGTCGTGGGGCTCGCCGAGCTCGAGCTTGTACGACGGCGCGGCGGCCAGCTGCGCGGCGTACATCGCGACGCGGTGGGCCTGGATGTGGTCGGGGTGGCCGTAGTTGCCGAACTGGTCGTAGGTCACGAGCACCTGCGGGCGCACCTCGCGGATCACCGTCACCAGCTCGTCCGCGGCCTCGTTGAGGTCGGCGGTCCAGAACGCGTTGTCGGGCAGCGACTCCGCCGGGATCGCGTGGCCGTCCTCGTGCCAGGCCATGCCGGAGTCGTGGAAGCGGCCGTAGCCGCCGAGGAAGCGGTGGTCGGTCACGCCGAGGACCGCCATCGCCTCGTCCAGCTCGCCGCGGCGGTGGTCGCCGAGACCGCCGTCCCTCTCGAACGCGAGGTGCTCGAGCTCGGGCACCAGCACCTCGCCCATCTCGCCGGCGGTGCAGGTGACGAGCGTGACGCCGACGCCCTCGTCGACGTAGCGCGCCATGGTCGCGCCGGTGCCGATGCACTCGTCGTCGGGGTGGGCGTGGACGAGCAGCATCCGGTGCTCGGGGGTCTTCGACATGTTCCTCAGCCTAGGTCGGGGCGCTTGATCCGCTTCGGCGCCGTCGGCAGGTCCAACGGCGGGAGGGGGCCGCTCTGTTCCTGCCCCCGGCCCTCGACCCGGCCCTCGACGCGGCCCTCGACCCGGTCCTCGTCCTGGTCGAGCCAGCCGTCGTGCGTGTCGACCAGCACCTCGAGCATGAAGGCCGGCGCGTCGCTGACCACCGCCCACGGGTGGTCCTCGTCGTCGTCCTCCCCCGCGAGCCGCTCGCGCTCGGCGCTCGCCTCGAACCCGTCCGCCCGCAGCCGCGCGACGACCGCCAGCGCGTCGTCCTCGTCGAAGAAGATGGCCCTCACGGGGACCATTGTCCCGGTAGTCCGCTGCGAACGACCGCAACGGAGCGCGGTGACGCCGGCCATCCGCAGCGGACCGTGCCACAACTCGTCCACAGCGGCGCACGTGATCCGGCCCTCCACAGCCTGCCGCCTCGTGTGTCGCCCGGCGCATCCTCCAGACCTTGGACTGCTGCCATGGACCTCCACCACTGGGACCCCAGGTGCGGGCGACCGGACGACCTCATCGCCCCCGTCGCGCTGGACGCGACGGGCGAGCGCGGACCGACGCGTCACCAGGCTGCGGGCAGCAGGTGGCGGCAGACTTCGAGCGGACGGTACGTCCCGGCCGACGCACCAGAGCACGTCGAGCAACGCATCCTCGAGCAGGGGTCGCGCGTGAGGTCCTACGGCGCGGTGACTGCGTGGGCAGCCTTGCGCTGGCAGGGTGCGCGCTTCTTCGAGGGCCGTGCGCGCCTCGATGGTGGACCGCTCCCGGTGCCGATCGTCACCGGCGGTCACGACCTGAGACCGGACCCGCGGGTCGCAATCTCGAAGGCCCAGCTCGCGCCGGACGAGCGAGACCTCGTCCACGGAATCTGGGTCACGTGTCCTCCGCGGGCCTTGTTCGACGAGCTGAGGAGGCACGGTGAGCTCCGCCAGGCCGTGGTGGACATCGAGATGGCGGTCGCCGCCGGCCTCGTGACGGTCAACGGCTTCCGCGCCTACGTCGCACAACGCAATGCGTGGCCCCGGGTGGGGCTGGCCCGTCACGCCTCCGCCGCCGCTGGGCTCGGCTGCCGCTCGCCCCAAGAGGTACGGATGGCCCTGGTGTGGATGTGGGACGCGGGACTGCCGCGGCCGCGGTGCAACGTCCCCGTGTTCGACCGGCAGGGCCGGCTGATAGCCATCGTGGACCTGCTCGACCCCGTCGCGGGTTGCGTCGGCGAGTACCAGGGCGCGGACCACAAGGACGGTCAGCGTCACCGGCAGGACGTTGCGCGCGAGCAGTCCCTGCGAGACCACGGACTCGAGTGCTTCGAGGTGGTCGGCGGGGACCTCGCTGATCGTGACCTGACCGTGGCTCGCATGCTGGCAGCGCGTCGCCGATCGCGTTTCGCGCCGGCCGAGGGACGTGCGTGGACGCTCGACACCCCGCCGTGGTGGGCGCCGTGGGCGGCTGGACGCGGTCTGTGATCCACCGACTCAGCGATAGTCCGCTGCGAACAGCCGGTCCAGTGGCGTCATCGACCGGCCGTTTGCAGCGGACTGCTCGGGAGGGGGCGGGTGGCTAGTGTCGGGAGCATGACGACCGCCTCGGAGCCGCCGTTCGTGCAGGGGGTGCACCTGCAGCGCACGGACGAGAACGTGCGGGAGATCGAGGCCCTCACGGGTCTGCTCGGTGAGCCGACCGGCCTCGGGGGGCTGCTCGACGACTTGAAGTACGACGTACGCCGCTCGCGGGTGCCGCGGCTGCTCGGGCGGGCGGTGCGCGAGGCGTACCGCTGGGACGACCACGACGAGCGCGACCTGCAGTGGTACCCGCAGGGCATCTCCACCTCTGCGGACTCCTCCGACACCGAGGCCTTCGTGACCGCGACCGGCGAGAGCCGGCGGGTCGTCGTGACGACGTGGTACTCGACCGGGCGCGACGGGGTGAAGCGCGGGTCGCGGGTGACCTTCGTGGACCTCGACTCCGGGAAGTACCGCCACGTCCTGCTCGTCTCCCCCGTCTTCGACAAGGCCGGCCGACTCACGCTGCGACCGATGAGCATCCACGCCGGCGGGATCGTGTGGGCAGGGGACCACCTCCACGTCGCGGCCACCAGCCGCGGCTTCGTGACCGCGCGGGTCGACGACATCATGCGCGTGGCCGGCGACGACGACCACCCGGACCGCTTCGGCATCGAGGGCTCCTCGCTCTTCTCCTTCGGCCACCGCTACGTCCTGCCGGTGCGCTTCACCTACCAGGCGTACGCCGACGAGGGCCACGAGAAGCTGCGCTACTCCTTCATGTCGCTCGACCGGCGCTCGGACCCGCCGGCGCTCGTGGCGGGTGAGTACGCCCTCGACCCCGACGCCACGACCCGGCTGGCGCGCTACCGGCTGGACCCGTCGACGTGGCAGCTCGCCACGGGTGACGACGGGTTCTCCCGGCCCCTGGCGATCGACGAGGGAGGCGTACGCCAGATGCAGGGCGCGGTGATCGCCGCGGGTCGCTACCACGTGACGGTGTCCCACGGCCCGTGGATGCCGGGCACGGTGTGCGCCGGCCAGCCGGGCTCGATGCGGGTCCACCGGCTGGCCCTGCCGATGGGCCCGGAGGACCTGTCCTACTGGCCCTCGACCGACCGTCTCTGGTCGGTCACCGAGCACCCACGGCGACGCTGGATCGTCGCGATGGACCGCGGCTGGTTCGACTGAGGCGGGTGCGGCTGATCGGACGGGGTCAGGCGCGCGGCTGCATCGCCAGCTGACGGCTCTGCGCCACCAGCCGACCGGCCGAGTCCCAGACCTCGCAGTCCTCCTCGAACATCCCGCCCGCGACGTTGCGGGTGCGGTGCGAGACCTTCAGCCAGCCGGGCGCGGGGACGGCGCGCACGTGCACGGTCAGCTCGAGGGTCGGCGCCCAGCCGGGCCGGCCGAGGTCGAAGGTCACCGGCGGCAGCGCGTCGCACACCATCAGCAGCCCGACCGGGTCGACCTCGTGCCCGTCGACCATCCGGAACCAGGCCTGGATGTGGCCGTTGCCGCTCGGCGCGCCCATCGCCCACCCGACGCACGCGGGATCGAAGCGCATGTCGAAGCGCTCCATCACCGGCGCGACCCGACGGGTCTCCTCCGGCGCGAGGGAGCCGGGGACGCACTCCTCGAGCGGTGGGAGCATCGGCTCCACCGCGGTCGTGCCCACGTCCGACGGCATCGCGGCCAGGTCGCCGTAGGTCGCCAGCACGCTGATCCGGGTGGTCCCCTCCTGAGCCAGTTCCGCGGCGACGGTCGCGACGGAGCCGCCCTCGCGCAGCACGCGGGTGGAGACCTGCGCGGGCCCGGGGCGGGAGGCGGAGAGGTAGTAGGCGCTCACCGACAGCGGGTGCGGCTTGGCGGGCACGGACCGGGCGATGGCCGTGCCGACGACGCCGAGCAGGTAGCCCCCGTTGACGCCACCGCCCACCACCCAGCCGGGGTCGAGGTCGGCGGCGAACCGGCCGTCACCGGCGTCGGTCAGCGCGGTGTGGGTGTCCCACTCGGAGGGGGCGGCGGAGGGGGTCGCGGAGGACATGGAGCGAGCCTAGGACCGGCTCGGCCGGCGCGGTCCGAGCCAGCCGGTGACCTGCGGCACACCGCCCTCCCAGCCCAGGCGGGCGGCGTACATCGCCCGCTTGCCGCGCTGGCGCGGCTTGTGGTCCCACTTGCCCGTGCCGCGGCACGGGAGCAGGGTGTCGCGGCAGGTCCAGCCGTGCAGGAACGCCAGCACCTCGCCGTCGCGCCCCTCCACCAGGTCTGCCCCGCCCGGGCCGCACAGGCCGGTGAGGTCCTGGTCGAGCAGCATCCCGCCCTCCGCCGCGGACCAGTCCAGCAGCGTGAGGGAGCGCAGCCAGCGGGTGCGGTAGCCGCATCGCGTCCAGTCCCCCTCGGAGGCGAGCATCACGTAGCCCTCGGGGCGCTGGGTGAGGACCGGGTTCTCCACGACGCCGTCGGAGCGGAACAGCTCGACGCTGGTGGTCCCGGTGGCCACCGCCTGGCCGTCGGGGGTGAGCGTGACGATGCGGACCGTCGAGGGTCGACGGTCGGTCTTGTAGAGGAGGTAGGGCGTCCCGTCGGCGTCGCGGAAGAAGGACGGGTCGATGACGCCCGCGCGCGGCAGCGTCGGGTCGCGCGGGAGCAGCGGGTCCTGCGCGGTGGGGGTGTCGGCGTAGGACGGGCACACCAGCGGCGCGCTGCCGACCGGGCGGAACGGGCCGCGCGCCGAGGCGGAGCGGGCGACGCCGATGCAGCGTCCGTGCTCGCCCATCCCCTTCACCGGGGTCGCGTAGTAGAGCAGCCAGCGTCCGCGGACCCGGGCCACGTCGACGGCCCACACCCCGCCCTCGCGCGACCACGTCGGCCGGTGGGTGAGCAGGCTGCCGCCCCGGCGCCACGGGCCGTCGGCGTCGCGCGACCAGGCGTGCGGGACACGGTCGCCGGTGGCGTACGCGACGAAGCCGCCGCCGGGTGTCGCGACGACCGCGGGGTCGGGGAAGTCGACGTCCAGGACGGGGCGCGGGACCGGCGGCTCCGCCCCCGCCGGCGCGGCGAGGTGGAGCAGTCCGGCGGTCAGCAGCAGCACGAGCAGGCGCGCTGCTCCCCGGGTCGGCACCGGGGGACGGTACACCGCGCCGGCGCGCGGGGTCAGGGACGCAGGGTGGCCGGGAGCCGCTCGAAGCCGCGCAGGATGCGGGTCTCGCGCCGGCGGGCGCCGGTCTCGAGCCGGAGGTCGGGGAAGCGGTCCCAGACCGCCCTCAGCCCCACCTCGCCCTCCATCCGCGCGAGCTGGGCGCCGAGGCAGTGGTGGCGGCCGGCGGAGAAGGCGATGTGGTCGCGCGCGTTGGCCCGCCCGACGTCGAAGCTCACCGGGTCGTCGAAGACCTCGGGGTCGCGGTTGGCGCCGCCGAGGATCGCGGTGACCATCGAGCCGGCCCGGACCGGCTGTCCGGCGAGCTCGGTGTCGCGCACGGCCATCCGCCCGGTCAGCAGCACGGGCGGGTCGAGGCGCAGCGTCTCCTCCACGACGTTGGGCCACAGCGCGGGGTCGGCGACGACCCGGGCGCGCTCGTCGGGGTGGTCGCGGAGGAGCGCGATGCCGTTGCCGAGGAGGTTCACGGTCGTCTCGAAGCCGGCGGCGAGGACCAGCCCGGCGGTCGCCTTCAGCTCTGTCTCCGACAGCCCCTCCCCCTCGTCGCGGACCGCGACGAGCTGGCCGAGGAGGTGGTCGCCCGGGTCGTGGCGCAGTCGGTCGAGGTGGCCGCCGAGCCAGTCGTCGAACTGCGCGAGCGCGCGCGTCACCGACCGGTAGCGGCGGTAGCCCAGCCCGAGGTCGAGGCTCGGGGCGGCGCCGGACCCGAACTCGAGGACCCGGGCGCGCTCGGCCTCGGGCACGCCGAGGATCTCCGCGATGACCGTCACCGGCAGCTGCGCGCAGTAGGCCTCGACGAGGTCCACGGGTCCGGACGCGCGGGTCTCGAGCCGGTCGAGGAGGTCGGCGGCGATCTCCCCGGTGCGCGCCCGGAGCCGCTCGACGGCGCGCATCGTGAACACGCGCGTGACGAGCCGGCGGTAACGGGTGTGGTCGGGCGGCTCGGTCACCAGGAGCGACGGCGGCTCGACCGGGTGCAGCGTCGTCGGCGCCGCCCACCGGGCGACGCGTCCGATCGGCCCCTGGTCGGTGGGCAGGCCCGTACGGAAGTCGTCGCTGGTCAGGAGGTGGCGTACGGCTGCGTGGCTGGTCGCGACGTAGCCGATCCGCGAGCGGTAGAGGGGCCCCCGCGCCCGGATCTCCTCGACCAGGTCGAAGACCTCGTCGGTGCCGCGCGAGCCGACCCGGATCAACCGCGCCTGCAGGTCCCCCTGCGCGGCGGCGCGGCGCAGGAACACCGTCGGCAGCGCGTGCGCCACGCCCCAGTGGACGCTCGCCCGGATCTCACGGCTCACCATGCCTGCAGCCTAGGCTCGCCGTCATGTGGCTCGCGGTGGACCTCCTGCTCGTCGGCGTCTTCGCCGTGATCGGCCGGCTGAGCCACTACGGCACCCTCACCGTGGGCGGCTGGTGGACGACCGCCTGGCCGTTCCTGGTGGGCACGCTGCTCGCGTGGGCCGCGCTCGCCGTCGCCCGTCGTCCTCCGACCGCGATCTCGTCCGGGGTCGCGGTGTGGGTCGGCGCACTCGTCGGCGGCATGGTGCTGCGGCAGGCGAGCGGTCAGGGCACGGCCACCGCGTTCGTCGTCGTCGCCACCCTCGTCCTCGGCGCCCTGCTCGTGCTCCCTAGAGTCGGTGCACGTGCCCGACGCTGATGCCCGACCCCGCTCCTCCGCACTTCCCTTCGCCGTCCTGGTCGCGGCCGTCGTCCTCGTCTCGATCAACCTGCGCCCGGGCGCCTCGTCGGTCGGCCCCGTCCTGGAGGAGGTACGCGAGGGGCTGGGCATGAGCGCCGGTGTCGCCGGTGCGATGACGGGCTTCCCCGGGCTGGTGTTCGGGCTCGTCGGGGCCCTGGCCGTCCGGTTCGCGCGCCGCGTCGGGACGACCGCCGGCATCGCGATCGGCCTCGCCCTCGCAGCACTCGGCCTCCTGCTGCGCGCCACCACCGCCGACGTCCCGCTCTTCCTGGTCCTCACCGTCGTCGGCCTGGCCGGCATGGCGGTGGGCAACGTCCTGGTCCCGGCGTGGATCAAGGCGCGCGGCCACGCGGTCGCGCTGATGACCGTCTACGGCACCGGGCTCGTCGTCGGCGGCACCATCGGCCCACTCGTGACGGCGCCGGTGTCGGAGGCGGCGGGGTCGTGGCGGGCCGGCCTCGGGATGTGGGGCGTGCTGGCGGCCGTCGCGCTCCCGCTGTGGGCGTGGCTGACCCTGCACGAGCGGCGCTCGGCGGCCGAGCTCAGCGTCTCCGGCGACGCTCCGCCGAGCGGGCCCATCACCCGGTCGCCCACGGCCGTCGCGCTCGCCGTCCTCTTCGGCGTGCAGTCGATGCACGCCTACGTCCAGTTCGGCTGGTTGCCGCAGGTCTACCGCGACGCGGGCATCTCCGCCACGCACGCCGGGGCGCTGCAGGCGCTCCTGTCCAGCATCGGCATCGCCGGTGCGCTGGTCCTGCCCACGATCATCGACCGGGGCCGGGGACTGCGGGTGCTCGCGACGTCCTTCGGCGTCTTCGTCGCACTGGGCTACACCGGTCTGCTGCTCGCGCCCGCGACCGTGCCGTGGCTGTGGGCGGTCGTGCTGGGCTATGCCGGTCTGGCGTTCCCCTTCGCGATGGCGATGATCACCGCACGCACACGGCACCCGTCGGTCACCGCCCAGCTCTCCGGCTTCATGCAACCGGCGGGGTACGCCCTCGCCGCCATCGGGCCCTTCCTCGTCGGCGTCATCCACGACGCGACGGGCGGCTGGACCCTCGTGCTGGCGCTCCTCGCGCTCACCTCCGTGCCCCTGACCGTCGCCGCGCTGCGCGTCGCGCGACCCACCTACGTCGACGACGAGATCTGACGGGCCTCTGTCAGGATCTGCCCGTGAGGCAGTGGGTCGTGGTCGTCGGCGGGACCAACATGGACGTCGTCGCGCGCAGCTCCGGGCCGTTCGTCCCGGCGACGAGCAACCCCGGCCACACCCGCATCTCCCCGGGCGGCGTCGGCCGCAACATCGCCGCCAACCTCGGCCTGCTCGGCGCACCCGTGCGCCTGGTGTCCGTGGTGGGTGACGACGCCTTCGGCGAGGAGGCGCTGCGGGTGACGGCCGCGTGCGGCGCGGACGTCGGGGCCGTACGCCGCGCGCCCGGACGCACCGGCACCTACACCGCCGTCCTCGACGGCGACGGCGAGCTGGTCTCCGCCGTGTCCGACATGGCGATCACCGACGACCTCGAGCTCGACACCCTCCACCTCGACGACGCGGCGATCGTGGTCGTCGACGGCAACCTCGCGCCGGCACAGGTGGCGAAGGTCAGGCAGGCGGCCGCCGGCACGGACGTGCCGGTCGCCTTCGAGCCGGTGTCGGTCGCCAAGGCGGCCCGGCTGTCCGACCTCGTGCGCGACCTGCTGCTCGTCACGCCCAACGCCGACGAGGTCTCTGCCCTCACCGGCCGTCCCGTCGCCGAGTGGCGCGCGTCGGTCGCGGACCTGCACGACCGCGGGGTCGAGCACGTGTGGCTGCGACAGGGTGCTCAGGGCTCGTGGATGTGCACCCGCGGCGCCGACCCCGTCCACCTCGCCGCCGAACCAGCCACCGTCGTCGACGTCACCGGCGCCGGGGACGCGATGCTCGCCGCCTGGGTCGCGGCATGGCTCCGCGGCGCGGACCCCGTCGCCGCCGCCCGCGACGGCCACCACGCAGCCGCGGCCACGATCGGGAGCACGCACACCGTCCGGCCGGACCTGGCCGACTTCCTGAGGGAGCAGAGTTGAACCTGACCGTCACCGACGAGGTCCGCGACGCGCTCGCCGCCGGGCAGCCCGTCGTCGCGCTGGAGAGCACGATCATCAGCCACGGGATGCCCTACCCCCAGAACGTGGCGATGGCCCGCACCGTCGAGGGCATCGTCCGTGACCACGGTGCCGTGCCCGCCACCATCGCCGTGCTGCACGGCAGGCCGACGATCGGCCTGTCGGCCGACGACCTCGAGCTCCTGGCCTCCGACGACTCGGTCGTCAAGGTCTCCATCCGCGACCTGCCCTACGTCGTCGCCCGCGGCCTGCACGGCGCGACGACGGTCGCGTCCACGATGCGGCTGGCCGCCCTCGCCGGCATCGGCGTCTTCGTGACCGGTGGGCTCGGTGGAGTCCACCGCGGCGCGGAGACGTCGTACGACGTGTCGGCCGACCTCACCGAGCTGTCCACCACCTCCGTCGCGGTCGTGTGCGCCGGCGTGAAGAGCATCCTCGACATCGGCCTGACCCTCGAGAAGCTCGAGACGCTGGGGGTCCCGGTGCTGGGCTACGGCACCGACGAGTTCCCGTCGTTCTTCTCGCGGTCCTCCGGCTTCGGTGCACCGATGCGGGTCGACTCCCCGGCGGAGGTCGCCGCGCTGATGCGGGCCAAGTGGGACCTCGGTCTCGCCGGCGGCGTCGTCGTGGCCAACCCGATCCCGGCCGAGTCCGAGATCCCTGCCGACGAGATCGGCACCATCATCGACCGTGCCCTGGCCGACATGGACGCCCTCGGCATCTCGGGCAAGGACGCGACGCCCTACCTCCTCGGCCGCATCGTCGAGATCACCGACGGTGCGTCGCTGACCGCCAACATCGCCCTCGTCGAGGCCAATGCGCGCCTCGGTGCGGCGATCGCGCGGGAGCATGCCGCGCGCTGACGCTGTCGAGCCGTGCTTGGATCGGCCCATGGCCTCCCGACTGACCGAGATCTCGCTGGACTGCCACGACCCCGACCGGCTCGCTGACTTCTGGGCCGGCGTCCTGGGCTGGGTGGTCATCCACCGCGAGCCCGGACTGGTGGAGATCGGGCCCGACGGCCGCGACGACGCCGACCTGCTCGAGGCCGTACGCTCCGGCCCGGTCGCGCCCACCCTGTTCCTCGCGCAGGTGCCGGAGGACAAGGTCGCGAAGAACCGGGTCCACTTCGACGTCTCCCCCGTCGACGTGTCGCAGGACGAGGAGGTCGAGCGGATCCTCGCGCTGGGGGCGACCCGCGCCGACATCGGCCAGTCCGGCGAGGAGTCGTGGGTGGTGCTCGCCGACCCGGAGGGCAACGAGTTCTGCGTGCTGCGCAGCCTGGCTCCGGAGCACTTCTCGCTGTGACCGGGCTCGCCGTCGAGCTGCCGATCGGGACCGAGCGGCTGCTGCTGCGCCCGCACCGGATGGACGACCTCGACGACCTCGTCGCGTTCCACGGCGACCCCGACGTCGTACGCCACGTGCCGTGGCCCGTCCGTGACCGAGCGGCCACCGAGGAGACCCTGCGGGTCAAGCTCACCCAGACCGAGCTGCTCGCCCACGGCCAGTGGCTGGTGCTCGCCGTCGACCTCCGGTCGACGCGCACCGTGATCGGCGAGGTGCTGCTCAAGTGGGCGTCGGAGGGCCAGGGCGAGATCGGCTTCGCGTTCGCGCGTCCCCACCAGGGGCAGGGGTACGCCGCGGAGGCCGCCCGCGCGATGCTGCGCCTCGGCTTCGACGTCCTCGGCTTCCACCGAATCGCCGCGGTCGTCATCGACGGCAACGAGGCGTCCGCGCGACTGCTCGGCCGGCTCGGCTTCCGACAGGAGGCGCGGCTGGTGGACGGCGTGCACTTCAAGGGAGCCTGGGCCACCCAGCTGGTCTTCGCGATGCTCGAGGACGAGTGGCGTCAGGTGACCACGACCTGATGGCGCTGCGCAGTCGTGCTCAGTCGTTCGCCGGCGGCACGCTCGCGCGTGGGATGGCGCGGGTCAACGCACGACACCCGTGGAGCCACAACGACCACTTCCATCCCTGGATCCTCCGCAACCTCCCGGACCGGCGGCGAGCGGCGCTCGACATCGGCTGCGGTGAGGGCGCGTTGGTCGCCTCCCTGGCCCCGCACTTCACCACCGTCGTCGGCAACGACGTCGACCCGGGCATGCTCGCAGCCACCCGCGCTCGGTGCTCCGCCCTGCCGAACGTCACTGTGACGGGCGAGGCATGGGCGGGTCTGCCCGGACCGTTCGACCTCGTCACGATGGTCGCGGTGCTGCACCACCTCGACGTGCCTGCAGCACTGACGCACGTGGCGTCCTCGCTGGCGCCCGGCGGGCGGTTCCTCGCCGTGGGGATCGCCCCGCCACGGTCCGCCCGCGACCACGCGTGGGACGCCGCATCGATCCTCACCAACCCCGTCATCGGCTTCGTCAAGCACCCCCGGGCGGATCGCAGCGGGCCCCGTCCGACGCCGTACCCGGTGGTCGAGCCCACCCTGGCGCTCGACGACCTGCGGCGACACGTCGAGGACGTGATGCCCGGGGCTCGGGTGCGCCACCGTCTCGCGTTCCGCCACACCGTCGCGTGGACCCGACCGGCGTGAGGGTGGTGCGGCCCTGCCGGGCCGGCTGGTGGCCAGCCGCCCGACAGGGCCTGACCGAGAGAACCCCACGCCTCCCGATCTGAGTGTCAGGTGGCCGAAGGGGCCGTCCTGATACAGCGGCCTACCCCCAGGGCGGGTCGGGGTCCGTCGAAGCTCCGGCGACCGGGCCTTCCGCGTCGCCCGCGCACGGGTGAGACAGACCTGTCCCTCGATAACGAGATCGATTACCATTCCACGGTGATCACAGCTCCCGTGGTGTCCTCATGAGCGGATCGACCCGTCAGGGCGCGCTGCCGTCCACCTCGGAGAGGGGGACGGGCCGGCCCGGTGGGCTCCCCCTCCAGGTCTACGTGGTGTTCGCCGCGATGGCGTTCCTCGTCGTGGCGCAGCAGTGGCTCGTCCCGCGCCTGGACAGTCCCGCGCTCGCGACGTGGAGCACGATCTTCGTCGCGATCGTCGTCCAGTCGATCCCGTTCCTCGTCGGCGGCGTCCTGCTGGCCGGCGTGATCTCGATCCTCCTGTCCGAGCGCGCCCTGCGGCGCCTGGTCCCGGCCAACCCGACGCTGGGGGTGCCCGTCGCCGGTCTCGCGGGCGTCGCGCTGCCCGGGTGCGAGTGCGCCTCCGTGCCCGTCGCCAGCAGCCTGATGCGACGCGGGGTGGCTCCGGCGGTGGCGCTGACCTTCCTTCTCGCCGCGCCGGCGGTGAACCCGGTCGTCCTCGTGTCGACGGCCGTCGCCTTCCCGAACCGGCCCGAGATCGTGCTGGCGCGCTTCCTGGCCTCGTTGCTCACCGCCGTCGCCGTCGGCTGGCTCTGGCTGCGGTTCGCCGGCCGGGTGCCGATCCTGCACCGCAGGAGCGCGCACGACCACGACCAGAGCACCACCCAGGCCTTCCTCGGCAGCGTCCGTCACGACTTCATCCACGCCGCGGGGTTCCTCGTGCTGGGAGCGATGATCGCCGCGGCCATCAACACCTTCGTGCCCCGCTCGATCATCGACGGCGTCGCCGGCAACGTCGTGCTCGCGGTCGTGTCGATGGCGCTCTTCGCCTTCGTCGTGGCGCTGTGCTCCGAGGCGGACGCGTTCGTCGCCGCGAGCCTCAGCGCGTTCTCCGACACCGCCAAGCTGGTGTTCATGGTGGTCGGGCCGGCCATGGACGTGAAGCTCGCCTCGATGGAGTCCGGTCAGTTCGGCGGGGCGTTCGCGCTCCGGTTCGTCCCGCTGGTGGTCGGCGTGGCGGTCCTGTCGGCCGTGGGCATGGGATGGTGGCTGCTGTGAAGCGCGCGACCCAGAGCCTGCTCCTGGCCGTCACCGGTGCGGTCCTGCTGCGCATGGCGGCGGGCGACAGCTACCTGCGCTACGTGAACTCCTGGATGCGGTGGCCGCTCCTGGCCTGCGGCGCGTTCCTCGTGGTGCTGGCGCTGGTCGACGTCCTGCGCCAGCAGGGTTCCCAGGACGACGACCACGAGGCGCACGTGCCGAGGGCCGCGTGGCTGCTCTTCGCGCCGTCGCTGGTGTTCTTCCTCGTCGCTCCCCCGGCGCTCGGCGCCCACTTCGCCGAGCGCGCCCAGAGCGCGGTCGTGCCGGTGGACACGACCACGGAGGTCGACTTCCCTCCGCTGCCCGAGGGCGACCCCGTGCCCATCGTCCTCGACGAGGTGCTCCTGCGTGCGGCCTACGACGACGGCGCGACGCTGGCCGACCGCCCGCTCGAGCTCGAGGGCTTCGTCAGCCGCGACAAGGCGGGCACGTGGTTCGTCACGCAGTTCGGGATGAACTGCTGCGCCGCTGACGCCACCGTCATGCGCGTCGCGGCGACCGGGGTCGACGCGCCCGCCGACGACCAGTGGGTGCGGGTGGTCGGGCGCCACGTCGCCGGTACGGGCGACGGCGGCCGCGGCACGCCGGAGGTCGTGGTGGAGGACCTCGAGCTCATCGAGGCCCCGAAGAATCAGTACCGCTGACGCGGGGCCTGCGGGCCCTGCGCTCAGAGGCCGCAGGACTGCGTCAGGTACGCCGCGAAGGCCTCCTCGCCGGTCGCGACGAAGGCATCCGGGGCGCCCACCGCCGCGGGGTCCAGGCCGAGACCGACGAAGTCGTACAGCCCGCCGATGAGGGTGTAGTAGCCGCTGCGGGCCGGCAGGGACACCGCGGCCGGCACCCCGGTCTCGACGAGGGCCTGCGCCGCCTCGCGCAGGTCGTCGGTGTCGGCCCGGCCGCGCGAGTACGTCCGCTGCAGGTCGTCCACGCGGCGGAACTCCGCGCAGAACTCCTCGTCCGTCGGCACGGCGACCTTGCCCGTGAAGGGCGGGGTGGTCGGACCGGACGGCTGGCCGTCGGGGACCTCGTCCGGCTGTGCAAACCCGGAAGTGTCCGAAGTGTCCGAGGGGTCCGGGGTGGCGGCCGGTGCAGTGTCGCCCGCGGGCCGCTGGACGAACACGATGAGCCCCACGATGGCGACCACGGCCACGGCGAGGACGGCCCGCGCCGACGACGCGGACCGCTGGGCCCCGGATGGTTCGGCCACGTGCTCACGCCCCCTCGGCTGTTGGTCGGTGGACATGATCGCACCGGGCGGCGCGACGTCGGCGGCCGTCACGGTCCGCGGACGCACAGGGGCCGGGCCACCTCGACGGTGGTCCCGGCCCCTGCAGGACCGTCAGCCGATGGCGGCAGCCATCTCGTTGGGCTCCTCCGCCATCTGCGGAGAGGTCGCGACGACCTCGCCGGAGGTGAGGTCGACCGCGTGGACCCGGCGCTCGGCCGGGTCGGCGACGTAGGCCGTGTCGCCGTCGACGATCAGGGCCGGGTGCGGGTTCTGCCAGTCCTGCGGGCCCTCCCACGCCTCGACCACGGGCCAGGAGTCCCCGACCTCGCCGGTCGCCGGGTCGAGGACGTGGATCGCGCCGTCGGTGCCGAGGACGTACGCCAGGTCGTCCGGCCCCCGCACGACGCCGCGCCAGGTGTACTCGACGCCCTCGGGCAGCGCTGCCGTCTCGAGCGTGCCTGCCTCGGTGTCGATGAGCGCCACCGTGTCGAGCAGGTAGCCCTCCGCGTCGGGGTCGGCGTTGTAGTCGCCGACGACCAGCGGGCTGCTCTCGGCGACGTACGCGTTGCCCATCCGACCGAACTCGTCGGGAGCCTGGAGCTTCTGGAAGGCGCCGTCGCGGAACAGCAGCGCGCCGTCCTCGCAACCGAAGACGACGGTCTCGCCGGCGGCGGTGCCCTCACCGTGGATGCCGGGGCACTCGTCGGACGAGGCGACCTCGCTCCAGTCCTCGCCGTCCGCCTCGAGCGCGACCGCGCCCGAGCGCGACTCCTCGTCGCCGACGGTGGTCACGAGCGTGCCGTCCTCCAGCACGATGGAGACCCCGTGGTGCGGCTCGGGCGCGTCCCAGGTGGTGGTGTCGGGGAGCTCGTCACCGGCCGCGGCGAGGTCGGCGGTCCGCATGACGGTCGTCCGGCCGGTGCCGTCGTCGTACAGGACGGTACGCCCGCCGTGCCGCACGACGTGCCCGGCCGCCTCGGCCTCGAACACCCGGTCCGTGAGCGCGGGTGCGGCGGTGTCGAGCACCTGGAAGCCCTCGCTGGTCGTCAGCATGAGGTGCTGGCCGTCGCCGGCCGGGTTGAGGCGGGTGAACTCCTCGGTGTCGAACTCCTCGACCACCTCGAGCGTGGCGGCGTCGAGCACGGCGACGCCGTCCTCGTAGGTGACGGCGACGCGCGCGGTCTCCGCGGGCGCGGAGGAGGTGGTCTCCCGGGTCGGCTCGGTGGCGGCGTCGGAGGTGTTCTCCCAACCGCAGGCGGCCAGCAGCACGGTCGCTGCTGTCGCGCCGGCAGCCGCCCGCAGGGCGGCCAGGCTCGGCCGGCGGGGGGTGTTCTCGTGGGTCACGGTGCTTCCCTTCTGTCGGTGGCCTGTCTCAGGACAGGCCGTCGGTGATGCGCTCGGTGTTGGCGCGTTGCATCTCGAGGTAGGTGGGCGCACCGCCGTCGCGGTCGGTGAGCGACTCGGTGTAGAGCTCGACGACCTCGACGTCGATGCCGACCTCGTCGGCGAGGACCCGGACGAGCTGGTCGGGCTGGGAGGACTCGGCGAAGATCGTGCGGACGCCCGCGTCCTCGATCGACGAGGCGAGGCCCTCGAGGTCGGCTGCGCTGGGTGACGCGAGCGTGGTGCCACCGGGGATGACGGCACCCACGAGCTCGAAGTCGAAGCGTTGGGCGAGGTAGCCGAAGACGTGGTGGTTGGTCACCAGGCTCCGCTGGGCGTCCGGGATCGATGCGAACGCCCCGCCCATCGCCTCGTCGAGGGTCGCGAGCTCGGCCCGGTAGGCGTCGGCCCCCTCCCGCACGGTCGCCGCGTCGATCCCGTCGATCTCGACCAGCGCCTCCTCGAGCGCATCGACGACGTCGACCATCCGGGCGGGGTCGGTCCAGAAGTGCGGGTCGGGCGCGCCGCCCGCCGCCTCCTCGGAGTAGGCGACGACGTCGACGTGGTCCCCCGCGACGAGAACGGGCGCCCCCGCCTCAGCGGCCCGGTCGAGGTGCTGCACCAGGCCCTCCTCGAGCCCCAGCCCGTTGGAGACGACCAGGTCGGCGTCACGCAGCTCGCCGGCCTGTCGGGCGGAGATCTCGAACGAGTGGGGGTCGGCGTCCGGCTTCATCAGGGTCGTGACCCGCGCCGCGTCGCCGACCACCTCGGAGGTGACGTCCCCCAGGATGTTCGTCGTCACCATGACGTGGGGGCGGTCGTCGGACTCCGCGGTGCAGCCTGCGAGGGCGCCGGTGGTCGCGAGCAGTGCCGCCAGCGCGGCGCGGGCCCGGCGGGCGGGTCGGTGGGCGGGTCGGCGTCGGGTCATCGGCCGACCTCCGCGAAGACGTCGGGAGCGGTCGGCGTCGACAGCTCCCGTGCGACCCGGGCGCCGTCGGCGTAGTCGAGCTCGAGCACCCGCGACCCGACCGGGTCGTTGACGTAGGCGCGCTGGTCGTCGACCACGAGCTCGACCCCGTCGAACGAGGGCCGTGAGCCGGGACCGGAGGTGAGCAACGGCTCCGACGCGGCGACCTGCTCGCCGGACCCGGCGAGGTAGATGCGGACCCGACCCGTCCTGTCGAGCGCCACCACGTGGCCGTCCTCGTCGTCGGCGGCGACGACCTGCTGGAGCCGGGTGCCGGCGTCGAGGAGCTGCCAGGCGCGCTCGCGGGTGTCGAGCAGCCAGATGCCCGACGGCCCGGCGAGCCCCGCGACGGTCGGTCGCCCCTCGCGCGTCCGGAGGTCCGATGCCTGCGGGGCCGCGGTGCCGCGCGGGTACGCGATCCGCTCGGCGACCCACTGCTCCTCCTGCTCGGTCCACAGCAACGCTCCCTCGGCGCAGCCGATGACGAGGCCGACCGCCGTGGTGAGGGCGCCGCGCGGGTCGGTGCACCGCTCTGCGGACCCGGCGACCACGTCCCCGTCGCCGTCGTGCTGCCGCACGGTCGAGGCACGCCCCGCGTCGTCGGGCACGGTCACGACGGCCCCGTCCCCGAGCGGGGCCACGATGCCGTCGTGGCGGCCGACGTCGAGCCGCCAGCGCTCGCGTACGTCCCCGTCGGCGAGGGCCTTGTTGTCGAGCAGGACGGCCTCGCCCGAGCCGCGGAAGAAGACGCCGGTGCCACCGGCGGTGGACAGCGGGCCGGGGGTCACCTCGGGCGCGCCGTCGCCCGTCACGGTGCCGAGCAGGCCGGGGTCGGACCGGTAGTAGTGGAAGTGGTCGCCGTGGTCCCACGTCCACATGCCGCTGTCCACCACCTCGAGCCCGTCGTCCGTGGTGACGAACGCGTAGCGGCCGTCGGTGGCTGCTGCGGCCGGCGCGGCGACGCGGCCGAGCTCCTGCGCGGCCCCGTCGACGAGGTCGAGCATGCCCACGGCGCCGGCGCGGTCGACCGTGAGCAGGTGCAGCGGCGGCTCGGCCACCTCCTCCGCGCCCGCGATCTCCCCGTGGTCGTCGGGCGACCCGCCCGACGAGGAGCTGGCGGACGACGCCCGGTCCTGCTCCTCGGCGGGGCCGGTGTCGTGCGAGCACGCGGTCAGGGCCAGCGCGGCCACGGCGATCGGGAGTGCGGTGCGGGGCTTCACGAGACACCTCTCTGGGGGACGGCGGCCGACGCGCGGTCGGCCGGCCGGTCGTGGACGGCAGCACGGGCGTCGCCGTGGCCGTCGTCGCGGAGGTCGCGGTCGCGCCACCGGTCGACGAGGCCGCGCAGGAGCGCGGAGGACGTGGCGAGCAGGATGGCGGTGCACGCGATGGAGGCGCCGGCGGCCGTGGCGGCGTACCAGGACACCAGGAGCCCGACGAGCACGGAGAGGGTCCCGAGCGCGGAGGCGAGGACCATCGTCATCGGGATCCGCCGTGTCCACCGGTTGGCGGCGACGACCGGGCCGAGGAGCAGTCCGACCACGAGCAGGGTGCCGACGGCCTGGTACGACGCGACGACCGCCACCGTCACCAGGCCGACGAGCGCCACCTGCGCGGCGCCGGGACGCACGCCGAGGGTGTGCGCGATCCGCGGGTCGAACGCCGTCACCACGAACGAGCGGTGGAAGGCCGCCGCGACGACGAGCGTGACCACCAGCGCGGCGGCGAGGAGCAGCACGTCGCTGTCCTGCATGGCGAGGACCTCGCCGAAGAGCAGCGCGGTCGCGTCGGTGGCGAAGCTCGCGGAGTGGGACACGATGATCACCCCGAGCGAGAGCATCCCGACGAAGAGCAGGCCGATCGCGGTGTCGTACGACAGACGCCCGCTGCGCTGCATCGACCCGATCGCCGCGCTCATCACCGCGGCACTCACCGCGCCGCCGAGCAGCACCGGGGCGCCCAGGACCGTGGCCAGCGCGACGCCCGGGAGCATCCCGTGGCCGATGGCCTCGCCGAGGAACGCCATGCCGCGGACGACGACCCACGTGCCCACGACGCCGCAGACGACGGCGACCAGGGTGCCGCCGACGAGCGCACGCACCATGAAGTCCGCACTGAACGGGTTGCTGAGGAGGAGCACGGCAGGACCATACCCATAATGAGAACGATTACCAATCGCTGTACAGTGCGGGCATGCCCTCGCCCGCCGTGCTCACCGCCCACGACCTCCACTTCGCCCACGACGGCAGGGACGTGCTCCACGGCGTCTCGGTCGCGTTGCGCAGCGGCACCGTGACCGCGGTCGCCGGGCCCAACGGGGCCGGCAAGTCGACGCTCGTCGAGCTGCTGGCGGGCGTACGGTCGCCCCGCCGCGGCGTCGTGACGTGCCGCGGCTCGCTGGCGCTCGTCGTGCAGCGACCGGCCGTGCCGGACACGCTGCCCGTGACGGTCCACGACGTCGTCGCCATGGGCACCTGGTCGCGGCGGCGACGGCTACGACCCACGGCGGGCGCGGTCGCCGCGGCCATCGACCGGGTGGGGCTCGCGGGTCTCGCCGACCGCCCGCTGGCCAGCCTGTCCGGGGGCCAGCGACAGCGCGCGCTCCTCGCCCAGGGGATCGTGCAGCGGGCCGACGTGCTGCTGCTCGACGAGCCGGCGGCAGGTCTCGACAGCCGGAGCCGCGAGCGTACGCGGGCGGTGCTCGCCGAGGAGGCGGCGCGCGGCGCCGCGGTCGCCTGCGTGACCCACGACGACACCAGCATCGAGCAGGCCGACGTCGTCGTGCGCCTCGAGGACGGACGGGTGCTGTGAGCCGACGCGCCGCCGGTGCGGCCGGTACGTTGGAGGCATGCCCACCGAGACTGCGCCCCGGGCGTTCGGCGAGAAGGGTCGTCGTGACACGAGGCAGCGCCGCGCCCTGCGCGACCACCTCGCCGCGACCGACGCGTTCACGAGCGCGCAGCAGGTCTACGACGACCTGCGGGCCTCAGGCGACCGGGTCGGCCTGGCGACCGTCTATCGCACGTTGCAGGCCATGGCCGACGCCGGTGAGGTCGACACGCTGCGCACCGACGACGGCGAGACCCTCTTCCGCAAATGCGGACCGCGTCACCACCACCACCTCGTGTGTCGCAGCTGCGGCGTGACCATCGAGATCGACGGGCCCAGCGTGGAGCGCTGGGCGTCGAAGGCGGCCGACGACCACGGGTTCTCCGACGTGACCCACGTGGTCGAGCTCTTCGGTCTCTGCCCCGCCTGCACCAAGGCCGCCGGCTGAGCCGCCCTCCCGTCCGCCCCGTGGACGACGTCCCCCGGCGGCCGGAGTCAGGGCGTCATGCCGGACACCGCTGGTCGAGGTAGGCCGTGAAGGCCGAGTCGGCGCCCTCCACCGCCGTCGACGCCGCGCCGACCGCCTCCGGGGCGAGATCCATCCCGATCGACTCGTAGATGCCCGCGAGGACGGCGTGATAGCCGGTCCTGGCGGGCAGATCCATGGCCGGCGGGACGCCCACGGCGAGGAGGTCGTCGGCCGCCTCCTGCAGCGGCTCGGGGGCGGCCTCGCCCCCGCCGACGAAGGCGGCCTGGCTGTTGGCCAGCGCGACGAACCCCGCGCAGAAGTCCTCGTCCGTCGCCTCCGCGGGAGGCCCCACGTCCGCCGCTGCGTCCTCCGGGGCCGCCGGCGTCGTCCCGGCACCCGACGGCTCCTCCTCGGCGCTCGGTCCCAGCACGAACAGCACGAGCAGCACCGCGACGAGGAGCACTCCCCCGAGGACGTACGACCGTGGCGCCGGGGGTGTGCCCGCGGTCCCCTGCCGCTGCGTGCGCTTCGCCATGGGTCGATCCCATCACGGAGAGGGCGTCCGCGACGGGACCGGTCGGCTGGTCGCGCTCCTCGCGCGTGCGGCATGATGGCCACCGGTCAAGAACGCGGCCGCCGAGGACGGGCACACAAGGGGTAGTCGGTGCTGAGCGACGCATCGAGGAGCATCACCGAGTTCAGCGAGCTGTCGTCCGCGCTCGCCGAGGCACCCGACGAGGACGCCCGCCTCAAGCTGGCGGTGGAGGCGGCCGTGGCGCTGGTGGAGCGCTGCAGCCACAGCGGCATCACCATTAACCGCAAGCGCCGGCTGCTGACCCGCGTCAGCAGCGACGACGTGGTCCAGCGCGCCAACGAGCTGCAGCACGAGATCGGCGAGGGCCCGTGCCTGGACGTGCGACGCGACCAGAACACGCTGGTGAGCACCGACCTGGCCCAGGACCAGCGCTGGCCGGTGTGGTCGCGGCGGGTGCACGACGAGCTCGGCGTCGGCTCGATGATGTCGCTGCTGGTCTACACCGACCGTGAGTCCTTCGGTGCCCTGAGCCTCTACGCCCACGACGGAGAGACGTTCGACGCCGACGACGTGGTCGTCGGCCAGGCGATCGCCGCCCAGCTGGCGATCACCATCACCGCCGAGCGCGAGATCGACCAGCTCGGGCTCGCCATCCACAACCGCCTCGTCCTGGGCCAGGCGCAGGGCATCCTGATGGAGCGGCTCGACATCACCGCGGACCAGGCCTTCGACTACCTCCGCCGCGCGTCCAGCCACACCAACCGCAAGGTCGTCGAGATCGCCGCGGAGATCGCGAGCACGCGGCGGCTCGTGGACATCGACTGACACGTCTCACCCGGTCCACTCGTGACGCACGATTCGGTGGACGTACGCGAGGACGGCCTCGACGTCGTCGGTGGTGGGCTCTCGCAGCACGAGCCTGGAGGTGCGGGCGATAATCCGTGTCATGGGAGCTCCGGTGAGGACGACGCGCGAGGCGTGGATCGAGCAGGGCTTGACGATGCTCGCCGAGGGAGGGCCCGACGCCGTCAGGGTCGAGCCCCTGGCGAACGCGCTCGGGGTCACCAAGGGCGGTTTCTACGGCCAGTTCGCCGATCGCCAGGAGCTGCTGGTCGCCATGCTGGACGCTTGGGAGAAGCAGGCCGTCGACGACGCCATCAGCGGCTTGGGCTCGGGCCCCGGCGACGACCCGCGGGAGAACATCCGCCTGGCGGGACTGGCGACGATGTCGCACCGGCGGATGCGGCCGATCGACCTCGCCGTGCGTGAGTGGGCCCGCCGCGACGACGAGGCCGACAGGCGACTGCGCCGAGTGGACCAGCGGCGCATGGCCTTCCTGCGGTCCCAGTTCGCGCAGCTGTACGACGACCCGGAGGAGGTCGAGGCGCGGAGCCTGCTCGCCTTCTGCCTCGCCGTCGGCGAAGGCCTGCTCGCCACCGGTCGCCGAGGGCGGCAGCGGGTCGTCGACGACGCCCTGCGGCTCGTCACGGGCTGAGCAGGTCACGAGGACCAGCCGCTCCCCGAGGTCCGCGCGAAGGCCTCGTGAGGGCGTCGTACGCGTCGCGGAAGACCGAGCGCTTGATGGCGGACGTCGTCGTCCGGTCCTTGCCGATCAGCGGCTCCACGACCTGGACCGCCGCGTCGAGCAGATCCTCGATCGGCGCCGTTCGGTCGACGATCCCGGCATCTCGAGCGGCCGTGGCGTCGTAGCGGCGCCCGGTGGTCATCATGGCGAAGGCCGTCGGCGTCGAGAGCTTCGCGGTGACCAGTCGCGCCAGGCCGTCCGCGAACGACAGGTGCAGGTCCACCTCGGGCAGGCACACGTACCCGCGCTCCGTCCGCATGACCCGGTGGTCGTGCGCCAGGGCGAGCATGGCGCCGGCACCGAAGGCGTGACCGTTGACGGCGGCCACCGTGGGCACGCCGAGGGTCAGCAGGTCGGCCAGCACCGCCTGGACGCGCGCGAGGTGGGCGTCGAGCTCGGAGGCATGCTCACCGATCCACTCCACGTCGAGCCCGTTGCTGTAGAACCTGCCGCTCCCGACCGTCACCAGTGCGGCCGGCCCGTCATGGACGCCGATGCGTGCGATGGCGCTCTCGAGGAACGTCAGGTTGGGGGGCGACAGACGGTTCTCGTCGTCGCCCAGGTCGAGGACCCAGACGGGGCCGTCGTGGTGCAGTCTCACGGTGGTGTCTCCTGTCGGTCGATCATCGGGAAGCTCAGGGCGCGGACCGCGTAGACCGCGGTCGCGAGGCTCGCCAGGGCCATCGCCGTCGCCAGCCCCTGCGTGGCGTCCACGAGGGACCGTGATGCCCCGAGCCCCGACCGAGGGCCGGCAGGGGGCGAGCAGAGGGTGATGGCCGCGGCGCAGGAGGCGACCCCGACCGCCCCTCCCACCTGACGCCACGTCTGGGTGACGGCTGCCCACCTGGCGGGGACGAGGGACGTCGCCGAGCAGCCCAGGGCGACGTCCACCGCGGTGAGGAGGACGAGGCTGATCCCGAACCCCTGCGCCGCGACCCAGGCCGCCGACCACGACGTCGACGGCGACTCGGGATGCAGCGCGGCGGCGCCGAAGCAGAGCGCCACGAGCCCCAGGCCACTCGCGGCCACGACGGAGTCGCCGAGGCGTCGCCTGAGTCGGTTCGTGACGGCGTTGCCCGCGAGGCCCGCCGCCAGACCGGGCAGCAGGACCAGCGCGATGTCCGCGCAGTCGGCACCGTGCAGGGCGGACGACAGCAGCGGGACGAGGAAGAAGGTGATCGCCACCGTCAGGCTCGCCACGGCTGCGACGCAGGTGGCGCACCAGTACGACCTCCGCGCCGCGAGACCTGTGGGTCCGGCTGGCCACGTGGCGCCGTTCCTGACGCGCCCGCCGAGCGATGCCATCGCCACGCAGAGCAGCCCCGCGACCGCCGCGGCGAGTGGCACGTCATCGAGCGAGTCGGCCACGGCCGACTGGGCGAGGCCGCCCACGACGAGCACCAACCCGACGGCACGGGTCGCCATGCGGAGCCCGTTCCCGACGGGCGCGTCAGTCGGCTGCCACACCGGAAGTCGTCGCGCCGTCATGACAGACCCGGCGATCACGAGCGGCACGTTCGCCCAGAAGATCACCGGCCACCCGGCGACGTGGAGCGCCACCCCGCCGACGAGCAGGCCGAGGGGTGCGCCGAGGGTGACGACGCCGGCCCACACCGCGAGGGCTCGTGAGCGTTCGGTCCCGGTGAACACCCGGGCGACGGTGGAGGAGGACAGCGGGACCAGTGCTGCGGCTCCGAGCCCCATCACCACCCGGGCGGCGACCAGCGACTCCGTCCCGGTCGCGAGCGCCCCCCAGGTGGAGCCCGAGGCCAGGCACGCGCCGCCGACCACCAGCGGCACTCGAGGTCCCGCGCGGTCCGCCCACGTCCCGCACGCGATGATCAGCGCCGCCAACGTGACCGTGTAGGCGTTGACGATCCACTGCAGCTCGTGCGGCGTCGCATCCACCTGACGCGCCAGCTCGGGCAGGGCCACCGCGAGGCTCGTGCTGCCCATGCTCACCGCCAGCGCGCACGCACAGAGTCCGACGCGGACCCGCCACCGTCCGACCGCGTCCGACACCATGATTTATACGGTACCGTATTTTACTCGGCCCCGACCCCGAGGAGTGCGCATGCTCAACGTCTTCGTCCGACGCAACTACCTGACCGCACTGAGAGCGCTGGAGGACGGCGACCTCGACACCCTGCTGAAGAACTTCGGCCCGGAGTGCGAGCTCACCTACGTCGGAGGTGGCGGTCTGCGCGCACACCGCCTGACCGGTCGCGACCTGCGCCAGTGGTTCGAGCGCTACATCGGCGTGGTCGTCGAGCGCCGGGTGCAGGTGACCCGGTTCGCCTCGTCCGGCCCCCTGTGGCGCAGGCAGGTGGCTGCGCACGTCCTGATCAGTGGCCGGCTGGCCGACGGCACCGCGTACCGCAGCCAGTTCTCGCACTTCCTCCTCGTGCGGAACGGACGGATCGTGGACGACCTCGTCCTGGAGGACGCCGCGGCATGGGCGGCGCCCCACGCGTCCACAGCACCACCACAGGGGGCGGTGGACCTCGCGGCGAAGCTCGCCACGATCGACCGGCACTGGTCGCCCGGCATCGTGGCCGAGGCCAACGACTGGCAGCTCAAGCTCGTCAAGGTGTCAGGGACGTTCGTCTGGCACGACCACGAGGTCGACGAGGTCTTCCTCGTCCTGAGCGGTCGACTGACCATCGAGCTCGAAGGACGAGACGACGTCCCGCTCGGACCGGGAGAGCTCCTCGTGGTGCCGCGGGGCGCCCGGCACCGGCCGGTCGCAGGCGACGGCGAGTGCGCGATCATGCTGATCGAGCCCCGAGGCGTGGTGAACACCGGCAACGCCGGCGGCGAGCTGACCGCGCCGGAGCGGTGGCTGTGACGCCCCGTCGGCTCACCACGTGCACCACAGCCAGACCCCGACACAGATCACCAGCATGGACGTGGCGTTGACGAACAGGTTCGACCCGAAGTCACGCGCACGGACGTGCATGCCGATGGCCGCCGCGAAGTAGACGACCAACGCCGCAGAGGTGACGAACGCCAGGCAGGGGACGACGAGACCCGCCAGGAGGCCCGTGGCGGCCAGGCCCTTGACCCAGGTCAGGACGACCCACAGCGAGCGCGGGAAGCCGACGTCCTCGAGGCAGCCGCGCACGAAGCCGACGGGTCGCACGCACATGGCGGCATCCGCGGCCTGGATCGCCGCGAGCACCACGACCGGCCACGCCGGGTCAGGCAGTGCGGGCATGACGCCTCCTTCGTGCTCCAGGGCCTGGTCCGCCCGGTGTCGCGCACCCGCCCCACGAGTAATATACGGCGCCGTATGGTTAAGTGCCACATATGTGCTCCCCCACTCCAGACACCATCAGGACCACGAACACCACGTTCGCGGCCGACGACGGCACGACGCTCCATGGCGCCTTGTTCCACCCACCGGCCGACACCGTCGGAGCCGTCGTGGTCGCGGGTGCCATGGCCACCCCGTCGCGCTCGTACGCAGGGCTCGCGACCTGGCTGGCGTCGAACGGCCTCGCGACCCTCACGTTCGACTACCGCGGCAGCCTGGACCCGCGGGGCGCGGCGGGTCGAGGAGCAGACACGCTGACGTGGTCGCAGGACGCCGCCTGCGCCCTCGAGCACCTCGCGGTGAGCCATCCCGACGTCCCGCTGACGTGGATCGGCCACAGCTTCGGAGGACAGGTCCTTCCGTTCGTCCCGGCACGACCTCCTGGACCAGGTCGTCCTCGTCGCCGCCGCGTCGGGCTACTGGCGATGGCTCCGGCCGCGCGTCAGATGGATCGCACCGGTCGTGTTCCGCGGCCTCGTCCCCATCACGACACGCATCGCGGGACACTTCCCCGGCGCGCGGCTCGGAGTCATCGGCGACCTGCCCGCGGGCGTGGCGCGCCAGTGGTCGCGCTGGTGCATGTCACCGGCGTACTACCGGGTCGACGTCCCGCACCTGCACGACCGTACGGCGGAGGTGACGGCGCCGATCCTCGCCGTGTCGCTCGCGGACGACGAGCTGGTGACTCCCCGCAGCCATCGCGAGCTCGAGGCGTGGTTCGCGTCGGCGCCGATCGAGCGGTGGCACCTCACCGCGGCGGAGGCCGGGGTCCCGAGGATCGGCCACGGCGGCTTCTTCCGCCCCTCCATGTCCGCCGCATGGGAGTCGGGCCTCCTGGACCGGCTCCCGCGCGCCTGACGAGCGCGCACCGTCACACACCTGCCCGCACGTCACGCCGGGCGGGGCGGGGGGGGGGGGGGCCGCGCCCGCGGGGGCGGGCGCGCCCCCGGCGCGCGGCCCGGAGTCTTCGGCGCCCGGCCGGCGGGCGTGGCGCGCCACCGGTCCCCCTGGAGCCCGACCCCGGCGCCCCCCCCCCCCGACCCCCCCCCCCCTCACGACCGAGGAGCACCATGAGCAACGACCCGTCCACCGACTCATTCGCCGATCGGGTCACACGCGAGCCGAACCTGCCGGCGGCGGTGACGTCCGGCTCCCGGCTCGACCCCGTCGACTACGCCGACGCGTTCCGCACCACCAGCGCCGCGACACACGGTTGGTCGTCGCGTCGCTGGGCGGAGCACGTCCTCGCCTCGGCCCGGCCGCTGACCCGCGCCCAGCTCGTCGCCGGGTGGCTGACCCTCGGGCTCACGGTCGCACCCGGCCGCGCCGAACGGGTGCTCGGCTGGACTGTGCAGTCGCAGGACATCGACCGCACGCTGCTGGGCGCCCGATCGGTCCTGGGCATGCGAGCCGAGCTGGTCTTCGCCCGCCACCAGGACGCCTGGTGGTTCGGCACCCGCCTCGCGCTGGACACCGCCCTGGCGAGGGCCGCATGGAGGACGGTCGAGCCGATACACCTCGGGGCGGTCCAGCGACTGCTCGAGGATGCGAACGCCCGGCTGGTCGTCGACGGCGACTGAGCCCCGGGCCAGGACCGCGATCTAGGGTGGCGTCCCCGACGGCGAACACGGCCCTCCGCACCTCCCAGCGCACCATCGACGAGCTCGACAAGGACCCCTCGCATGAGCACCTCTCCCTCCGCCTCCCCCACCGCGTCCGCGTCCGCCTACGTCTACGACGCCGTGCGCACGCCGTTCGGCAGGTTCGGTGGCGCCCTCGCGAAGACCCGTCCGGACGACCTGGCCGCCGGCGTGCTCCGTCAGGTGCTCGCCCGGACCGGCCTCGACCCGGCCGGGATCGACGAGGTCGTGCTGGGCAACGCCAACGGGGCCGGCGAGGACAACCGCAACGTCGCCCGGATGGCGTCGCTGCTGGCGGGGCTGCCGGTCTCCGTGCCGGGGACGAGCCTCAACCGCCTCTGTGGCTCGTCGCTCGACGCCGCCATGGTGGGCTCGCGGACGATCGAGACCGGAGACGCCGACATCGTGCTCACCGGCGGCGTCGAGTCGATGACCCGCGCGCCGTGGGTGCTGCCCAAGCCCGAGCGCGCCTTCCCCGCCGGCAACGGCGAGCTGGTCTCCACGACCCTCGGCTGGCGGCTCGTGAACCCCCGCATGCCGGCGGAGTGGACGGTGTCGCTCGGCGAGGCCAACGAGCAGCTGCGCGAGATGCACGACGTGTCGCGCGAGCGGCAGGACGCGTTCGCCGCCCGCTCGCACCAGCTCGCGCACGCGGCCTGGGAGGCCGGCTTCTACGACGACCTCGTGGTGCCGGTCGACGGCGTCGACCTCACCCGGGACGAGGGCATCCGCCCGGACTCGACCATCGAGTCGCTCGGCGCGCTGAAGCCGTCGTTCCGTCCCGATGGGACGATCACGGCCGGCAACGCCTCCCCCCTCAGCGACGGTGCGTCCGCCGTGCTCCTGGGCTCGGCGTCGGCCGCCGACCGCATCGGCCGGGTCCCGGTCGCGCGCATCGCCGGCCGCGGCACCCACGCCGTCGAGCCGCAGCGCTTCGGCTACGCCCCGGTCGAGGCCGCGAACAGGGCGCTCGCCCGCGCCGGCATCGGCTGGTCCGACGTGGGCGTCGTCGAGCTCAACGAGGCCTTCGCCGTCCAGTCGCTCGTCTGCGTCGACGCCTGGCTGGGCCAGGGCCTGCGGGACGCGGAGATCGTCAACACGCGCGGCGGCGCCATCGCCCTCGGCCACCCGCTCGGGGCGTCGGGCGGTCGCGTCCTCGGCACGCTCGCGGCGGCCATGCGCGCCGACGGGCACCGCTGGGGCGTGGCCGCGATCTGCATCGGCGTCGGCCAGGGCCTCGCCGTAGTGCTGGAGAACGAGGACGGCTCATGAACGCCGCCCCGCGCCGGTGTCTCGAGGACCGTCACACGTTGAAGCGGTACGAATCGGGCACTTTCGGCCGGTTCTCGAAAGTAGTCGAAAATCCCCTCTGACCTGCACAAACACCGTCCCACGTGTTGCGGTGGCAGATCGCCAGTTGGGGTCGTTTTCGGTGCTGGTAAGGGCAGATTGAGGGCAGAACAAGGGGACACCACAGCAGGACAGGCAGGAGTAACACCGCAAGAGAACCCGCTATAGACGGCACAACCGTGCCCTGGGCCGCAGCGGTCTCGAGGACCTGTGCCTCCCAAGCGAAAGGTCGCAAGTTCGACTCTTGCGCGCTACGCGACCCCGGTCGTCCGTCGTGGGCGGCGCTCAAGGACGATCGGCATGGCGAGCCCATGCAGGAGCACACTCCCGAAGACGACGAGGGCGGTGACGCCCAGAACTGTGTACGCCTCGGTCGGATCGGCCAGCTGGTTGAAGGCGAGCAACCCAAAGACGATCGACGTCGTGCCGCGCGGTCCGATGACCCCGACCATGAGTCGTTCGCGCGGGGAAAGGGACGACCCGACAAGGGCGATCAGCACTGGAGCGGCTCGCACGACGGTCAGGACGGCGAGGCTGAAGACGATGACTGGGAGGTCGACATACCCGCTGGTCAGGACCAGGACCACGACGTTGCCGAAGACGAACCACATCGCGATCGACAGCAGCGACGTGACGTCGTCGAGGAGGCGGTGGTCGTCGGCCGCCGACGCGCGGCTGTCGTGCGGTCGATGACGCCGGTGCACCTGTCGGAAGGTGACGCCGCAGACGAACGCCGCCACGAATCCGTTTCCGGATGCCACGACCGCCACGGCGTACACCAGCACCGGGAGGACGAGGATCGCGATCGTGGACGACTGCGGGCTGGTCCAACCCAGCTGCTGGGCACGCGCCAGCAGCCACCCCGTCGCTGTCCCGGCCGACGACCCCACGAGCACCGCGATCACGACGGCCTGCACCGCGCCGACCGCGGGGCCCTCCTCGTGGCCACCTCCGACGGTGCCGGCGAGCAGCAGGGCGTAGGCGAACACCGGCGAGACGATGCCGTCGTTGTATCCGCCTTCGATGTTGACGACCTCGCGCACGTTGCGCGGCAGTCGGCGGTCGCGCAGCAAGGTCTCCGCCGACGCGAAGTCGATCGGCACGACAGCGCACGCCAGGACGAGTACCGCTGCCCACGACAGGTACGGAAGCAATCCGACGCCCACCGCGAGACCGGCCGCGATGCTCACTGGCAGGGCCAACGCGAGCAGTCTCGTCACCGCGCCCAGGTCACTTCCGAGCAAGCGTCCTCGACGGACCTCCGTGGCGTCGACGAAGAGCAGGACGGCGAGCACGATCTCCGCCACCGTGGTGGTCAGGCCGGACTCCAGGACGTCGGCGAGGCGACCGTGGGTGAAGAGCCCGACCACCATCCCCGCCCCCGTCATGACCAACGGAGTACGGAGGTAGACGCGCTCCAGGAGCGTGGAGCACAGGCACCACGCAAGCGCGATGACCCCGAGCGCGATCAGGCTTCCCTGCACCAGCCCAGTGTCCCCCATCCCGATCGGCTGGGCTCAGGACGCGGTCACGGCGGCAGCGCCGACGGGCCTCGCACACAACGGAGTGCCCCCGACCCGCTGGCGTCCGACGCGCGTGGCGAGCGTCGGCACGCCGGAGACGGCTTCGCGGAGCCCGTGAGCGAGCGTGCGGCGACGCGTGACGTCCTGGGGCGTCGTCACATACTCAAGGATGCGGGACGTCGTGTTCTGGCCAGCGCGGATGAACGGCCGCACGTGGGTCTCGTAGGCGGCGAAGGCCCCATGGTGGTGGGACTGCGTCTGCAGCGAGTGCGCGAGCACCGACGCGTCCAGGAGCGACGCGTGGGCGCCGAGCCCGGACAACGGGTCGACGCAGTGCGCGGCGTCACCGATCAGGACGGCACGACCGGTCGACCACGTGGGCATCCTGACCTGGGTGAAGCGGCTGATGTACGGGTCGACGGTGGCAACGGCGTCGGCGACCTCGTCGAGGTCGTGGCCGAGCTCGCGCACGAGCTGCGCGCACCTCGCGGACAGGTCCCCGGGATCCTTGTGGGCGCCGTCCGGAAGCTCCATCGCCGCCAGCGCCAGGGTGGTGCGTGGGTCCGGGTAGGGATAGATCTGCCACGCGACGCCGTGGCGGCTGGCAACCACCGCCGTGTCGGCGGGCGTCCGGGCCCGGACCTTGAACCAGATGTGAGCGAGTCCGTTGCGGTAGAGGTAGGGCTGGTCGGGACCGAACATGAGGCGGCGGACCGTGGATCCGATGCCATCGGCGCCCACGACAAGGTCGTAGGACTCCCGGGAGCCGTCGTCGAAGGTGGCGGTGAGCCCCCAGGCGGTGTGGTCCAGCGCGGAGAGCCGCAAGCCGATCTTCATGATGGCGGTGCCGGGGATCATGTCCCGGACGCCCGCCACCAGCTCGTGACGCACGGCGAGTCGCATGTCACCGCTGGAGAAGTGGGTCCGCCTGACCCGGTTCTTCCCCCAGCGCATGGACACGCGGGGACTGGGAGCGCTGGACGACCTGACGAGGTCGTCGGCGCCCATCGTGGACATCATCGCCTGGGCGGTCTCGTCGAGCTGGAGGAGGAAGCTCTCCGGCACGCTCGCGGTGGGCTCGACGACGGTCACCTGCCAGCCGGTGCGGTCGAGGTGCCAGGCCGCGGCGCTGCCGGCCAGGCCGGCGCCGACGATCAGGACGGATCCGGGTCTCATGTGGTTTCTCCGTGAGTCAGGGGTCAGGGGTCGGGGGTCGTCCGGCAGGCGGCCGGGGCGGGTCAGTGGTGCTGCTGGGTGACGTCGACGTCGCGCGGGGTGAGGACGAAGACGAGCGCGGCGACGGCGAGGAGCGTGATGCCCCCGACCAGGCTGGTGACCTCGAGCGCGTGGGTGAACTCCACCGCCGCCGCCTGCGCGATCGCCGGCTGCCCGAGCTCGCCGGCGATCGCCACGGCGTTGCCGACCGACTCGCCCGCGGCGTCGGCCAGCTCGGGCGGGAGGCCGCCGAGCACGCGGTCGCCCTCGAGGCCCACGCGGTAGAGCAGGGCGGCGACGCTGCCGAGGATGGCGACGCCGAGGACGTTGCCGAAGTCGTAGGACACCTCCTCGATCGCGGCGGCGTTGCCGGCGCGGTCCTCGGGGGTGCCGGACATGATCATCGCCGAGCCCAGCGCCAGGGCGCCCGTACCGGCACCGACCATCACCAGCGCCACGAGGACCGTCGGGTAGTGCAGCTCACCGGGCGCCGCGAAGATGAGCACCATGCCGACCGCGGCGAGCGCGAGCGACCCGGCGAGGACGTTGCGGGCGCCGAGCCTGGCCGCCAGCCACGGTGAGACGCCGGCTGCGACGGCGCCCGCGAGCGCCGAGGGGACCAGTCGGACGCCGGCCTGGATCGGGCTGTAGCCCTCGACGAGCTGCATCCACTGCGCCAGGAGGAGCATGGCGGCGGCCAGGGCGAGGACGGCGCCGAGGGCAGCGACCACGCCTGCGGTGAACTGCGGGCGGGTGAACAGGCGCAGGTCGAGGAAGGGCCGGTCGCTGGCCAGGCACCGGCGGACGAACAGTGTCAGCAGCGCCAGGCCGACCGCGAGGGCGGCCCAGCTCTCCGGGACCAGCAGGCTCTGCTCCTTCGCGAAGTGCTTCAGCGACCAGATCAGCGCCACCATGCCAACGAGCGACTGCAGCGCCGCGACCACGTCCCACGCACCCGGACGGGCACTGCGGGCCTCGGGCAGCAGCAGGAGCGCGGCCACGAGTGCGGCGAGCATGAGCGGGACGTTGATGAGGAACGCTGAGCGCCACGAGAAGGCCTCGAGCAGGGCTCCACCCACGAGTGGGCCGATGGCGGCTCCGATGCCCGCGACCGAAGCCCACAGGGCGAGTGCGGTGGCCCGCTCCTTGGGGTCCTGGAAGACAGTGCGCAGCATCGACAGGGTCGTGGGCATGATCATCGCTGCGCCGAGTCCGAGCAGCGAACGGATCGCGATGACCGCCTCGGCGGAGTCCGCGAGGAGGGCGAGCGCGGAGGCGGTGCCGAACACCCCGTAGCCGGCGACGAGCATCTTCTTGCGGCCCCACCGGTCGCCGATGGCACTCACCGACACGAGCACGCCGGCGAGCACGAGGGAGTAGCTGTCGACGATCCACAGGAGCTGGTTCGACGACGGCCGCAGGTCCTCGGCGAGGTCGGGGATGGCGATGTTGAGGATGGTCAGGTCCATCACGATGACGAGCAGGCTGAGCGACAGCACTCCTGCTGCGGCCCACCGACGGGCTCGGGTCATCGAGCCCGCCTGGGGGGCGAGGTCCGGCGCCGGGCCGGGTGACGGGTGGCTGGACTGGGCGGTCATCGCGGGTCCTTCCGGTCGAGCTCGAACAGTGCCGCCAGGCCGCGCCGGAGCGTGTCGACCGGCGGGGCCTCACCCGTGAGGGCCGCCTGCCACGTGGCCCCGCCGATGAACATGACGACGCTGTCAGCCGCGCTGGTCCCCAGCGAGGGGGTGAGGACCTTCGCCAGGCCCTCGAACCAGCGGTCCGTCAGCGGTCGGAGCCTGGGGTCGAGCACTGCCGAGGCGGTCAGCATCGTGTCGGCGCGCACCAGGTGTGGGTCCGCGAGGTAGTCGTGCAGGCCCTGCGCCATCACGCCGACGGGATCGGCGGCGTCCTCCATCGCGAGGGCCATCTGCTCGACGTAGGCCTCGATGTCGCGCGAGAGATGCTCGAGCGCCGCTGCCCTGAGGTCGTCCAACGTCGCGAAGTACTGCGTCGTCGACCCCAGCGGCACCTCGGCACGGTAGGCGACCTTGCGGTGCGAAAGCCCCGCAGTGCCCACCTCCGTCACCAGCTCGGCCGCCGCCGTCACGATCTCCTGCCTGCGGCGCTCCGGGTCCCGGCGCCGTCGTCCGTCCTCGACCATCGAGCACTTCCTTTCTGTACCTGTGTACATGTACGACTGTACAGGAGCGGGCCGCGCCCGCCAAACGACGGCACACGGCGCTCAAAGCCTCAGCGCGACGGTGGTGCGGGCTGCGTCCCGGATAGGCCGCTCGCCCGGAGGAGGACGCGGTTGGAAGGCACGACGGCGAGGGTGGCCGCGATCATGAAGAGGCCGGCGACGACGAACATCCCTTCCACGCTCCACGCTGCGAGGAAGCCGCTCAGGGCCTGCGAGAAGGGGTCGAACGCCAGCGAGGCGAGCACCATCAGTGCGGAGACGCGGCCGAGCATGGAGCGCGTGGTCGCCATCTGGACCCAGGTGGCGTTGACGGCACCGGTCAGGCCGATCGCGGCACCCATGAGAGCAGCGATCGCGATGACCGCGAACACGTTCCCGGCGAGCCCGATAGCGATGAACCCGAGCCCGCTGAGCAGGTAGCTGGCGATCAGCAGCACACCGGGACGCGCGATGTCGTGCTTCCTGGCGGCGACGACCGCCCCCACGAGCGCGCCGACACCGAAGGCCACCATGATGGCCGAGTAGTAGAGCTCGGGGAGCTCGAGCGACTCCGACACCAGAAGCAGGAACCCGATGCTCGCCGGGCCGCTCACCGCCACGTTGGTCGCCACCAGCAGCAGGACGTTGGCCCGCACGACAGGCTGGGTCCATCCGTAGCGGAGACCGGCCCAGATGCGCTGGAGCTCGCTCTCACCCGACGGGCCGTTATCGGTGTGGAACGCCAGCCGCACCGTGCAGAACAAGAGGGCTGCCATGACGTAGAGACCGAGACCGACCGCCGTGGCGACCACCGGGCTGCCGACCTGGAGGACACCGCCGGCCATCAGCGAGCCCGCCATGAAGGTGGCCATCTCGGTGCCCTGGAGCAGGCTGTTGGCCTTGAGCAGCGCCGCGTCGGGCACCAGCCGCGGTACCGCGGACATCGAGGCGGGCGTGCTGAAGGCGTCGACGAACCCGAATAGCACTGCGACGACGAACAGCACCGGCAAGGACAGCGAGCCGGCGACGAGCTGCGCCAGGACCACGACCAGGCCGCCCGCCTGCGCGATATTGCCCGTGCGCAGGATGACCTGCGGCGACACCCGATCTGCGAGCGAGCCGCCCACGATCATGAAGATCAGGCGCGGGATGGCGTTGCTCATCAGCAGGGCACCCGCGTAGGCGGGACTCCCGGTCTGCTCGAGGGCCAGCCACGTCAAGAAGACGAAGAAGTAGTTGTCAGCGACCTTGGCGAACACGTCCGCGGCGAAGAAGCGCACGAAGTTGCCGTCCCGCAGGAGGTCCCGCGCCGTCGCGCTGCCCGCACCCCGTTCCGCACTCCCGCCCACGGGCGACTCCCCTCGACCTCGCGCACCCGGTCCAGCGGTGGTGTCCGGCGCTTCATGTACAAATGTACATCAACGGGTCACCCGCGCCAGGCGATGGTCGTCGGTGACGCGGTGCGCGCGACGACCCCCATGCGGCGCAGCACGCGGCCGCCGCCGTCGAGGCTGAACCCCACGACGGTGTCCGTGACCTCGTTGGCGACGAAGAGGCGGTGACCCGTGGGGTCGACGCCGAAGAAGCGGGGACGGATGCCTTCGGTGGACACCCAGCCGACGGGCTCCAGGTGACCGCTGCGACGCACCTCGAAGACCCCGATCGTGTCGGGGTCGGGTCCACCCGGGGTGTTGTCGCCGGCACCGCTGCGGTTGGACGCGTACACGTAGCGACCGGAGGGGGACACCGCGATCTCGGCCCCACGAGTGTCGCCGACGAAGGTGGGCGCGTGCGACGGCACGACCTGCGTGGCCTCGAGGGTACCGGCCGAGGAGTTCCAGTCGAACGTCGTGACGGTCGAGCGGAGCTCGTTGACGAGGTAGGCGTGGGGGCGGTGGGGATGGAACGCGATGTGGCGGGGTCCCTCGATCTCGCGGACCTGCGCCCAGCCCGGGTCGTTGAGCGAGAGGGCGCCGGTCGTCGCGTCCAGGGCGGCGACGAAGACGCGGTCCACACCACGGTCGGCGACGGCCAGCCACCGGCCCGTCGGGTCGAAGACGACGTGGTGGGGGTTAGGTCCCAGCTGCTGGGTCTTGTGCGGCCCCGGCGTGCCGGGGAGCTCCAGGGTGGAGGTCACGGCGCCCAGGCTGCCGTCGGCGTTGCGCGGGAGGACGAGCACGGCGCCCGGTGCGGTCAGGAACGCCACGACGAGCCAGCGGCCCGACGGGTCGATGGCGAGGTGGACCGGGTTGGGCCGCCCGCAGTCGACGGTGTCGAGGAGGCTCAGGGTTCCGCTGCGGGGGTCGACCGCGAACGCGCTGACCTTGGTCGAGTCGCCGTGCACGGCGTAGAGGAAGCGCTGGTCGTCGCTGAGGACGACGAAGGACGGGTTGACCGGCACCGCGTCGGCCGGGGTGGGGGTCGTCGGGTCGTTGTCGTCGGCGGTCACCGTCTGCAGCAGCTCCCACGGACCCCCGTGCCCGGCGGGGACCCGCCAGACCGTGATGCCGGCTCCGCGAGCATTGCGTTGGCGGGTCGTGCGCGACCCGACGTAGGCGATCAGGTCGCGGCGCGGATGCCGCGCACGGGGCACGGCAGCCGACGCGGTGGCAGCGGTGCCGGCGATGCCGGCACCGGCCGCGGCGGCGCCGACGAGGACGGAGCGTCGGGTGGATGACGGATGGGACATGGGGACTCCTCGGTCGCCCCGCGGACGGCTGGGTTCAGCCGGCCTCCGCGAGGATCCGCCTCAGGACGTAGGGCGTGATGCCGCCGTGGCGGACGTAAGCGGCATCGCGTTCGGTGTCCAGGCGCAACCGCGCCCGGAAGGAGGTGGTGGTGCCGTCGCCCGTCGCCGTGACCGTGACGCTCTCGGGACGCCGGCCGTCGCCGAGGTCGGCGAGCCCGTCGACGGCGTACGTCTCGTGGCCGGTCAGCCCGAGACTCCCTGCCGACTCGCCCGGCTCGAACTGGAGGGGCACGATCCCCATCCCGATGAGGTTGGACCGGTGGATCCGCTCGAACGACTCGGCCAGCACGGCGCGCACGCCGAGCAGGGCGGGGCCCTTGGCGGCCCAGTCGCGCGAGGATCCCGAGCCGTAGTCCTTGCCGCCGAGGACGAGCAGTGGCACGCCGGCCTGCCGGTAGGCCATGGCGGCGTCGTAGACGCTCTGCACCTCGCCGGTCAGCTGGTTGCGGGTGGATCCGCCCTCGACGCCGGGGACGAGCTGGTTGCGGAGCCGGACGTTGGCGAAGCAGCCGCGCATCATCACCTCGTGGTTGCCCCGGCGCGAGGCGTAGGTGTTGAGCTGGAACCGCTCGACGCCCAGGCCGGTCAGGTACTGCCCGGCCGGGGTGTGCACCGGGATGGCGCCGGCGGGTGAGACGTGATCGGTGGTGACGGAGTCGCCGAGCTTGACCAGCACGCGCGCCCCGGCGATGTCCTGCAACGGCGCGGGCTCGCGCGTCATGCCGTCGAGGTAGGGCGGGCGGCGCAGGTAGGTGGAGTCCTGGTCCCACGCGAAGGTGTCGCCGACCGGCGCGTCGAGGGCGGTCCACCGCTCGTCGCCGGTGAAGACGTCGGCGTACGCCCGCGTGAACATGTTGGCCTCGACGGTGGCGTCGATGACGTCCTGCACCTCGCGCGACGAGGGCCAGATGTCGGCGAGGCGCACCGGACGACCGTCGTGGTCGTGCCCGAGCGGGTCCCCCACCAGGTCGGTGTCCATCGTGCCTGCGAGGGCGTACGCCACGACCAACGGCGGCGAGGCGAGGTAGTTCATCCGCACGTCCGGGTTGATCCGGCCGTCGAAGTTGCGGTTGCCCGACAGCACCGAGACGACGCTGAGGTCGTGCTCGTGCACCGCCTCGGTGATCTCCGGGACGAGCGGTCCTGATGCGCCGATGCAGGTCATGCAGCCGTAGCCGGTGAGGTGGAAGCCGAGCTGCTCCAGGGCGGGCATCAGCCCGGCGTCCGTCAGGTAGTCGGTGACCACCTTCGACCCCGGGGACAGGCTGGTCTTGACCCACGGCTTGCTGCGCAGCCCCCGCTCGGCCGCTCGCTTCGCCAGGAGACCTGCGGCGACCATGACGGAGGGGTTCGAGGTGTTGGTGCACGACGTGATGGCGGCGATCGCGACGGCACCGTGGTCGACCGTGTGCCGCTCGTCGCCCAGGGTCACCGACACCTCGCGACGCGGCCTGTCGGGGAGCCGAGTGACGACGTGGTGCGACGGCGCGGGCTCCGGCTCGTCGTCGTCGATCGCCGGCGGGTCGCTGGCCGGGAACGACTCGGCCGACGCCTCGTCCGCCCGTGAGGTCACCCCGTCCTGGGCCGGCGACAGGCCGAGGACGTCGGGCAGCGCGCGGCGGAAGGACGGCTGGGCCTCGGTGAGCAGGACGCGGTCCTGGGGGCGTCGCGGTCCGGCCATCGACGGGACGACGGTGGCGAGGTCGAGCTCGACGGTCTCGGAGTACGCCGGCGCGTGGTCGGGGTCGAACCACAGGCCCTGGTGGCGGGCGTACGCCTCCACCAGCGCGACCCGCGTCTCGTCGCGGCCGGTGAACCGGAGGTAGCGGATGGTCTCGGCGTCGATCGGGAAGTAGGCGCAGGTGGAGCCGAACTCCGGGCTCATGTTGGCGATCGTGAGCCGGTCCGGGAGCGTGGTCGCCGAGACACCGGGGCCGTAGAACTCCACGAACTTCCCGACGACGCCGTGCTGCCGGAGCCGCTCGGTGATGGTGAGGACGAGGTCGGTCGCGGTGGCGCCCTCGGGCAGGTCGCCGTGGAGGCGGAACCCGACGACGCGCGGCAACCGCATCGACAGGGACTCCCCCAGCATCACGGCCTCGGCCTCGATCCCGCCGATGCCCCAGGCGAGCACTCCCATGCCGTTGACCATGGTGGTGTGCGAGTCGGTCCCCAGGCACACGTCCGGGAACAGCCACCCCTCCTCCGCCGTGACGACGCGCGAGAGGTACTCGGCGTTGATCTGGTGCATGATCCCGGTGCCGGGCGGGACCACGGCGAAGTCCCGGAGGGTCTCCTTGCCCCACTTGAGGAACCGGTAGCGCTCGGAGTTGCGGCTGTACTCGATCTCGACGTTGCGGGCGAACGCGTCCGAGCGGCCGAACACGTCGGCGATGACCGAGTGGTCGATGACGAGCTCGGCGGGGATCTGCGGGTTGACCAGTGCGGGGTCCTCCCCCAGCTCGACCATCGCGTGCCGCATCGCCGCGAGGTCGACGACGGTCGGCACGCCGTTGGTGTCGTGGAGGAAAGTGCGTGACGGGGACAGGTCGAGCGCCGCGTCGTGGTCGGGCTCGTGGCCCCCGGCCCAGTCGAGGAGCAGCTGGACCTGCTCGGCCGTCACCCGGTCCCCGTCCTCGTGGCGCAGCAGGTTCTCCAGGACGACCCGCAGGCTCCAGGGCAGCGCGTCGACGCCGAGACCGGCGAGGCTGTGGACCTGGTAGGTCAGACCGTCGACCTCCAGCTCTGCACGGGTGCGGAACGAGTCGCGGGAGCTGATCTGGCTGGGGCGGGTCATGCGGACACCTCTCCGGCAGTGATGTCGGCGGGGAACAACGGTGTGGCGAAGGTGTTGACATGGCCGCCGTCGACGACGCACCGGGCCGCCGCCTCACGCCACCGGGCGTAGTGCGGCGCCTCTCGGTGCGCGACCCGGAAGGCGTCCTCGTCGACGTAGACCTCGTGCAGGACGAACCGGGTCGGGTCGTCGACGCGACGATGCACGTCGAACCGCAGGCAGCCGGGCTCCTCGCGCAGGGATGCGCGGGAGTTGGCGCCGATCGCGTCGACGAACTCGTCGATGCGGTCGGGGTGGACGGTGAGGTCGACCAGGACGGTGAACATCAGCGGGCCGCCCGGTCGAGCATCGAGTCGTCGAGGTCGACGCCGCAGCCGGCACCGAGGTCGCGGAGGTCGGCGAGGGTCTTCTCCGGCAGCCGTACGCCGGCCGCGCGGCCGGTCGACTCCGCGCGGGCCTCGATCTCGCCCGGGTAGAAGATCTCGTCCACACCTGTCGCACGCGGGACCGACTTCGTCGACGCGATGAGGTCGTCGATGCGGTCGCCGAAGGATCCGTCGGGCAGGACGGCGTCGATGCGGAGCGCGACGACCAGGTGGCCGCACCCGGACCGCTGGTCGGGCACGTAGGGGCCGTTGACGTCGGTGGCGTAGCCGGACCCGGTGAGGACTCCGGACAGGACGTCCATCATGAACGAGATGCCGTAGCCCTTGTGGCCCCCCATCGGGGCGAGGAGGCCGTGGACGGCGACGTGCGGGTCGGTCGTGGGGACGCCGTCGGCGTCGAACGCCCACGTGTCGGGGATCTGCTCCCCCCGCTCGGCCGCCGCGTAGATCTTGCCGCGGGCGACGCCCGTGTTGGCGATGTCGAGGACGACGGGCGGGTTGCTGCCGCCCGGCGTGGCGACCGACCACGGGTTGGCGCCGACGGTCTTGACGGTGCCGCCCCAGGGCGCCATCGCGGGGCTGCCGTTGGTGGTGAGGATGCCGACGCACCCTGCCCGGGCCATTCGGCGGGTCCAGTAGGCGGCGGTGCCGAAGTGGTTGCTGTTGCGCACGGCCACGACGCCGACCCCGTGCTGCTCGGCGCGCGCGACGGCGACGGTGCACGCGCGGTCGGTGACGACCTGTCCGACCCCGTCGTGCCCGTCCAGCACGGCGACGGCTCCGGCGTCGACGACGAGCTCCTCACGGGTGACGGCCTGCATGGCGCCGGACCGCAGTCGGGCGACGTACCAGGGCAGGCGGAGCATGCCGTGCGACGGGTGCCCCCACAGGTCGGCGGTGACCAGGCTGTCGCTGACCAGGCGGGCGTCGTCGCTCGGCACGCCCAGCGACTCCAGCACGTTCGCGCCGAACTGGGTGAGGGCGCCTGGGTCAGCGGTGACGGTCACGGGTGAACCTCCGGTGGGGGATGGTGACGGGTGGTGGTCGGTTGCGGGTGGCCCGGCCGTCACGTGGACGACGACACGGACCAGTAGGAGCGCCTGTTGGCGAACTCGCGCAGCCCGGCGTCGGCCAGCTCACGGCCGTGGCCGCTGCGCTTGGTGCCGCCGAACGGCAGCCGCGCGTCGGAGGCGACCATGGCGTTGATGAACGCTGCTCCGGTCGTCACCTCGCGGGCGAACGCGCGGCCGCGGGCCGGGTCTCGGGTCCAGACGCTGAGCCCGAGACCGAAGTCCGTGGCATCGGCGAGGCGTACGGCGTCCGCCTCGTCCGCCGCGACGCTCACGGTGGCGACCGGTCCGAAGGTCTCCTCGTCGAACGCGACGACGCCCGGACCGTCGACGGCGAGCACGGTCGGCTGCACGTAGCAGCCGTCGCCCTCCACGGCCTCGCCGCCCGTGAGCAGGCGGGCGCCTCCAGCGACCGACTGCTCGACCTGGCGCAGGACGGCGTCGCGCAGGTCGGTGCGCGCCATGGGGCCCATCTGCGAGGCCGGATCGGTGGGATCCCCGACCCGGAGGGCCTGCACGCCCTCGACGAACAGCCGGGTGAACTCGTCCGCCACCGGCGCCTCGACGATGAACCGCTTGGCGCACACGCAGCTCTGGCCGGCATTGGTGAAGCGTGCCCGCACGGCCGTCGCCGCAGCCTCCGCCACGTCAGCGTCCGCGAGGACGACGAAGGCGTCGGAGCCGCCCAGCTCGAGCACGGCCTTCTTGACCGCCCGCCCGGCAGCGGCACCGACAGCCTCGCCGGCACGGTTGCTCCCGGTGAGGGTCACGGCGGCGATGCGGTCGTCGGCGATGAGCCGTTCGCAGACCTCCGGGACGCGATGCTCCTCGACCACGATGGTCGTGAAGACGCCGCGGGGCAGCCCCGCCTCCTCGAACGCGCGCTGGAGAGCGAGCGCGCTGCCGGTGACGTTGGGCGAGTGCTTGAGCAGGACGCCGTTCCCGGCCGTCACCGCGGGGATGGCGAAGCGCATGGCCTGCCAGAAGGGGAAGTTCCAGGGCATCACCGCGAGCAGGAGGCCCATCGGCTCGTGGGCGACCCATGCGTCAACCCCGTCGATCTCGACGTGCTCGTCGGCCAGGATGCGCTCCGCGTTCGCGGCGTAGAACTCCGCCGTGACCGCCGACTTCTCGATCTCGCTGGCCGCCTCGGACAGCACCTTGCCCATCTCCTGCGTGATGAGGCCGGCGTACTCGTCCTTCCGTGCGCGGAGGTGCTCCGCCAAGGTGCCCACCAGCGCGGCGCGATCGGCCACGGCTGCGCGGCCCCACGCGCGGGTGGCCTCGTGCGCGGCCTGCAGCAGGACGCCGAGGTCCTCGTCGGAGTGGGACTCGTAGGTCGCCAGGTCCTGACCGGTCGCAGGGTTGACGGTGATGATGGTCATGTCATGGTCCTCAGGTGGCAGTGGTCGTCAGCTCGTGGACTGGCCGCCGCGGTCGCTCTCCGACAGGTGCTCGAAGGTCTCGCCGGTGGCGGTGATGGTCCGGGTGACGTCCCGTCCCCCGTAGACCCAGTAGATGCGCATCAGCGAGTCGCCTCGGTTGAGGAAGCGGTGCGGCACGCCGGCCGGCACCCACGTCGCGTCCCCGGCGACGAGGTCGAACCGCTCGTCACCGATCTCGGCTGTCGCCAGCCCCTCGAGGATGAGCACGGACTCCTCCACGTTGTGGCTGTGCAGGGGCAGGCCCGTCCCGACCTGGAAGCTGGTCTGGCCGGTGGTGACCCGGTTGGTCTCGCAGTTCCACCGGCCCACGTACGGGATTGTGGTGACGCCGTTGCCGCGGTCGAACGGCTCCACCTCGTCCGGGCGGATCAGCAGGTTCGGGGGGGTCGGCTCGGTCATCGGGTCAGTCCTTCTCTCGTGCGACGGCGGTCATGTGGCGTACCTGGCTCTCAGGTCCGCGACGTGCTCTGGCGACAGGGGTCTGGTCGCGTGGCCCCTCAGCAGGAGGAAGAGCCGTGCGGTCTCCTCGAGCTCCTCGGCGGCGTCGGCCGCGGACGCGAGGTCGCTGCCCGCCACGACGGACCCGTGATTGGCGACGAGGAAGCTGCTGTGGTCGAGCGCCGTCTGCTCGGCGAGCGTCTCCAACGACGTGTCGCCCGGCGCGTGGTACGGCAGCAGGGGCAGCCGGCCGACACGCATGACGTAGTACGCCGTGAGCGGCGGCAGGACGTCGGCCGGGTCGACGTCGGCGAGGCACGAGATCGCGACGGCGTGCGTCGAGTGCAGGTGGACGACGGCGCCGGCGGTGGGCCGGGACCGGTAGACCGCTGCGTGGAGGAACGCCTCCTTCGACGGCTTCGCGCCGTCGACGTGCCGACCGCTCGAGTCGATCACCGAGAGCGCGTCGGCGTCGAGGGCGCCCAGGCTGACGCCGGTGGGCGTGAGGAGGATGCGGTCGTCGCCGACCCTGGCGCTGAGGTTGCCCGTGCGGCCGAAGGTGAGGGAGCGCGCGAACAACGACGCCCCCAGTGCCACGACCTGCTCGGCGACCTCCCGCTCCGGGCTCATGCCGTGCCCCCCGCCGCGCGCACGAGCAGGTCCTCGGACCCGAAGTTGCCGGACTTCAGGAGCAGGGCGACGCCGTCGCCCGTGAGGCACCACGGGACGCCGCGGTCGGCTTCACGGTCGACCATGACGCTGCGGACGCCGAGGGCCTGGACGACTGCGCCGGAGGTCTCGCCGCCGGCCACCACGACGCGTCGTGCGCCCTGGTCGACGGCCGTGCGGGCGAGGTCGCCCAAGGTGCGCTCGAGGTGGTCGGCGGTGTCGGGCCCCATGGCCGTGCGTGCGCGCTCCCGGTCCTCGGGACCCGCCGACGAGTAGACGAGCACCGGCCCGCGGTCGAGGTGCTCGACCAGCCAGTTGGTGGCCTCGCGGCGCATCTGGCCGGG
This sequence comes from Nocardioides cavernae, assembly GCF_013410035.1. Classification (GTDB taxonomy): domain Bacteria; phylum Actinomycetota; class Actinomycetes; order Propionibacteriales; family Nocardioidaceae; genus Nocardioides; species Nocardioides cavernae_A. Next base: position 489,030 of record NZ_JACCBW010000001.1, read on the forward strand.
GTCGGGCGTGGCGGAGGGGTCCAGGCGGTACGCCGGCATGACCTCCGCCGCTCTGGCCACCTGGGCCAGCGTGGCCGCCGAGCAGGACCCGGCGAGGACGACGGCCGCTCCGTCCGGAAGCGACGTGCCGGGGGCGGCGGTGCCGGCCTCGGAGGCGATCAGCGAGCCGAGCGCGCCGGCGAGCCCGGCACCACCGGTGAGCAGGCGCAGGCCCGCGGTCGCCTCGGCGATCACGCGCAGGTCCGAGTCGTCGATCGCGTCGGTGACGACGTGACGTACGCCCACCGTCGCAAGCTCCTCGAGCGCCCTCCGCGTGGCGTCCACCCCGTCGCGCACCGCAGGGAGGGCGAGCAGTCCCACAGCACCCTGGGTCTGGCGGCCCAGGACGGCGACAATGTCGGAGTCGGTCATCGGGGTCAGCGGGTGGTGTCGCATGCTCGACTCGCTGAGCAGCTGGTCGTGCACGAAGAGGTGCCCGCGGTACATCGTGCGTCCGTGCTCCGGCGACGCGGGGCACATGACCGTGCTCGTCTCCTGGAGGCTGCGCAGCATGGCGTCGGCCACCGGCCCGATGTTGCCGTCGTCGGTGGAGTCGAAGGTCGAGCAGTACTTGAAGTAGACCTTCTCCACCTCCTTGGTCACGAGCCAGGCCAGCGCGTCCATCGACTGACGCACCGCCTCCGTGCGCGGGACGGTCCTCGTCTTGAGCGCGATGACCACGGCGTCGCACCTCGGCAGCTCGGTGCCGACCTCGGGCACGTCGAAGAGCAGCGCGACGTCGAGGCCGGTGCGGCGCAGCGCGGCCGCGACGTCCGAGCCGCCGGTGAAGTCGTCGGCGATGCAGCCGATGCGGATCACGGCTGATCGCCGACCTCTCCACCGGCGCCGTTGACGAGGCCGGAGACCTTGTCCGCGGCCAGGTGCGCGGGGCTGAGCACCGGGACGGTGATCCGCGCCTGCTGCATCGCCACCGTGATCGCGTCGAGGGCCGGTGACATGGAGTACTGGGCCAGCACGACGACGTCGACGGTCGGCGCGAGCGACACCGCGGCCTCCGCCAGGGCGCGTAATGCGCCGTCGCGGTCGCCGGCGGCGGTCGCCCGGGCGGCGTCGTCGACGACGACGGACGTCACCGACGAGTGCAGCCCGCCCGAGCGGAGGACGGTCCCGAGGCGCGCGACGGTGTCGTCGGCCGAGGACGAGGCGGTGGCCAGCACACCGACCGTGGCAGGGGCGAGACCCACCACCCGGTCGAACATGGCCTGGTCGGCGGCCACCACGGGCACGTCCCCGTCCTTCGCCGCGGCGACGGGTCCGTACATCGAGCAGGCGAGCTGGACCGCGTCCGCGCCCGTCGTGAGGGCGTAGTCGATCAGCGAGGCCATCCGCCCGTGGAGCTCGTCGGTCAGCCCGCCGGCCTCGTTGGCCTCACGGACCAGCCTGTCGTCGAGCAGGTGCCACAGCTCGACGTCGGGTGACGTCTCGGCGAAGGCGGCCTTGACCGGCTCCATGGAGGCAGCTGTGGCGTGGATGACGGCGACGACCGGTGAGTGGGACATGACTCCTGGTTCCTTCGATGGGCTCGACGGGGATCCGGCGCGGATCACCCGGCCTTCCGGATCTCCTCGACCACCGCCGCGGTGAACTCGCTGCACGACGCCGAACCGCCGAGGTCGCGGGTGGACACGCCGTTGCGGACGGTCGCGGCGACGGCGTCCTCGATCGCGCGGGCCGCCAGCGTGAGCCGGGGGTCCTCGTGGCGCGAGGCGAGCCACTCCAGCAGCATCCCCGAGGACAGGTTCATCGCGATCGGGTTGGCGAGGTCCCGGCCGGCGATGTCCGGTGCGGAGCCGTGAGCGGCCTGGGCCATCGCGTGGGTGTCGGAGGAGTTCACCGAGGGGGCGATGCCCAGGGAGCCGGCGATCTCGCCGGCGAGGTCGGACAGGATGTCGCCGAACATGTTCTCGGTCACGATCACGTCGAACTCGTCGGCCCGGCGGACCAGGTGCACCGTCATCGCGTCGATGTGGAAGTCGTCGACCTCGATGTCGGGGTACTGCTGGCCGACCTCGCGGCACACGTCGCGGAACAGGCCGGTGGTCATCTTCAGCACGTTGGCCTTGTGCACGATCGTGACCTTCTTCCGGCGCTGTCCGGCGAGGCGGAACGCCGAGTGGGCGATGCGTTCGGTCGCGGCACGCGTGATGATCCCGTGCATGATCGCGACGTCGGCGGTCGGCATCATCTCGCCGGTGCCCGCGAAGGTGTTGCGGTCGGCGTAGAAGCCCTCGGTGTTCTCGCGGGCGATGACCAGGTCCGTCCCCTCGACGACGGCGTTGCCACCCTCGAACGCCTTGGCGGGACGGATGTTGGCGTAGAGCCCGAAGTGCTTGCGGATCGTGCCGCTGGGGTTGAGCTGGCTCTTGTACGGCTCGGGGTAGGCCGCGCTGTCGTGCGGACCGAGCAGCCACCCGTCGAGGTCGTCGAGCGCCTTCAGCGTGGACTCCGGCGTGTGCGAGCCGTGCTCGTCGATGGCGCTCGCGCCCAGCGGCAGCTCGTGCCACTCGATCGGCTCGACGCCGACGGCCGTGACGGCCGCGTCGACCATGGCCACGGAGGACGGGACGATCTCGGGGCCGATGCCGTCGCCCAGGAGGACGCCGAGGCGGTAGGTGCGGTCGGGCTGGGTGGTGGTCACGATCGTGGCCTTTCGGTACGTGCGGACCGGGTGGGTCCGGATGCAGGGAGACGTGGCGGAGGTGGCAGGCGAGGGCGAGGTGGCGGTCAGGAGACGGTGAGGAGGTCGCGCTCCTCGGCGCTCAGCTCGACCTTCTCGGCGTAGAGCAGGGCGCCAGCGGGCTCGAAGACGAGCTGCACGCGGCCGGAGAGGCCGGGACGCTGGCTCTCGACCTGCACCACCTGGTGGCCGAGGCGGACGTCGTACTCGTAGTGGGATCCGACGTAGGACGAGGTGAGCACCTCGGTGTCGAGGCGGTTGGTGCCGGCGACCTCGGAGCCGGCAGGGACGACCTCGAGCCGTTCGGGGCGGATGGCGACCGTGACGCCCTGTCCGGGCGCGACGTCGAGGTCGGCATCGACGTGGACGGCCTCGCCGTTGGCCTCGAGCCGGACCGTGTGGACGTTCCCGGACGACTGCTCGACCTTGCCCTGGAAGAAGTTGCAGCGCCCCACGAACGCGGCGACCTCGGGGGTGGCGGGACGCTCATAGATGCTGTGCGGGTCGGCGACCTGCATCATGTGGCCACCCGACATGACGGCGATGCGGTCGCTCAGGGCGAGGGCCTCGTCCTGGTCGTGGGTCACGTAGACGGTGGTGATGCCGAGGTCGGTCTGCAGCCGCTTGAGCCACGCACGGGCCTGCTCGCGGAGCTTGGCGTCCAGGTTCGACAGCGGCTCGTCCAGCAGCAGCATCGTGGGCGAGTAGACGAGTGCGCGGGCCAGGGCGACGCGCTGCTGCTGTCCGCCCGAGAGCTGGTGGGGGTAGCGACCGCTCAGGTCGGCGAGGCCGACCTTGTCGAGCGCGTCGTGGATGAGGGTCTTCTGCTGCGCCTTGTCGACCTTGCGGATGTTGAGCGGCAGGGCGAGGTTCTTCGCGATGGTCATGTGCGGCCACAGGGCGTAGGACTGGAAGACCATGCCGAGGTTGCGCTCCTCGGGCTGCAGGAAGACGCCCTTCTCCTGGTCGACGAACGTCGTGCCGTCGACGGTGATCGAGCCACCGGTCGGGCGCTCGAGACCGGCGATGCAGTTGAGGGTGGTCGACTTCCCGCAGCCGCTGGGGCCGAGGAGGGTGAAGAACTCGCCGTCCTCGATGGTGAAGGTGTTGTCGTGCAGGACGGTGTTGTCGCCGAACTGCTTCTTGAGGTTCTTGACGGCGAGCTCAGGCATGGTGCTTTCCCTTCATCAGCAGCCCGGCGAGGGCCACGAAGACGGCGGTGATGATGATCTGGATGGAGGCGAGTGCGGCGACCGAGCCGGTGCGGCCCTGCGCCCAGAGCTCGAGCATGGTCGTGCCGAGGATGTTGGAGTCGGCGGAGCTGAGGAACACCGCGGGCGAGTACTCCTTCAGCATGATCACGAAGGTGAGGACGAGGGCGCCCGCGAAGGCGGGGGTGACCAGCACGCGCAGGACTCGGAAGAACGTCATGAGCCAGTCGGCGCCGGACACGCGGGCCGCGTTGTCGAGCTCCTGGCCGATCTGCATGATCGACGGGGCGACCGAGCCGAACGCGCTCGGCAGCGCCCGTAGGCCGAAGGCGATGATGAGTGCCCCGAGCGTCCCCTGGAGCAGCGTGCCGGACCCGAAGGGAGCGAACGCGAAGGCCCAGAAGAAGCCGATGCCGATGATGATGCCGGGCACCGACTGCGGGATGAGGGCGAGGTACTCCACTGCACGGCCGAACCGGAAGGTGGAACGTCGGGCGACCATCACGGCCATCACCGCGAGGCTGCTGACCAGCACCGAGCCGACGCCGGCCACGATCAGGCTGTTGACGATCGACTGCCGGTAGGACTCGAACTGGAAGACCGTCTCGTAGTTCTTCATCGTCAGGAAGTCGAACGGGTTGCGCAGCGGCGTGAAGATCAGCGTGAACGACCGGAACACCAGGCCGAGGATCGGGATCAGCGCGCCGAAGACGACGTAGAAGGCGATGAACCCGACGCTGACGTACTTGACCCACCCGAGCTCGAGCTTGCGGGGACGGGTCGCCTTGCCGCGGACCGAGACGAAGCGGGCGGCGTCCTTGAGGAGCTTGGCCTGCAGGGCGACCAGGCTGATCGTGACGAGCAGGATGACGACCGACGCCGCACCCAGGACCGTGTAGTCCGGGTCGACCGACTGCAGGCCGTTCTTGTAGAGGAAGGTCGAGAAGACGCTGATGCCGACGGGCTGGCCGTAGAGGAGCGGGACCGACAGCGTCTCGACCGACATGGAGAAGATCAGGATCGAGCTGTAGACGACCGGCGGACGCAGCATCGGGACGATGACCTGGAACAGGATGCGGACCGGGCCGGCCCCGCAGACCTGCGCGGCCGACTCCAGGGAGGCGTCGGACTGCCGCAGGGCGTTGGCGCAGAAGACGTACGCGATGGGGGCGAGCGCGACGGCCTCGGTGACGGCCATGCCGGGGATCGAGTAGAGGTTCCACGGCACGCCACCGAAGGCCTGCTCGAACTGGACGCTGATGAACCCGGCGGGGCCGTACATCAGGATCCAGCCAAAGCCGAGGATCAGCGAGGAGATGAAGAACGGCCACTGCATCGCCAGGGCGACGAGGCGGCCCCCGGGGAGGCGGGTCCGCACGACGACGACGGCCATCGGGACGGCGATCACGATGCTGAGCACCGTGGTCAGCGCCGCGAAGAGCAACGTGTTCCAGATGACCTCACCGAACCCGGAGTCGGTGAACAGGGCGCGGTAGCCCTCGAGGGTGAGGACGCCCCCGTCCTCGTAGAGCGGGCGGTCGATCACGCTCTGGATGAGCGTGGGGACGACCGGAGCGAGCACGAGGATCGCCAGGACCGCCAGGACGCCGTACATGGTGAGCTGGTCGCGGCCGATGCCGAGGGGCCGGCGGTAGCGCGGTGTCCTGAACTCGGGCGGCTGGTCGTGTGACGCCGGGGGCGGCGTCTCGGTCAGGGTTGCCATGCGTGGTGCTCCGATCGTTCCGTCACTGGCGGGAACAGGTGGACTCGGTGGGGGGACCGGGTGGACGTGAGGCGGGGCGGCGGGTCGGTCGACCCGTCACTCCTCCTCGGGGGCGGGCTCGACGTAGGTGTAGAACTTGTCGAGCCACGAGGTGACCTCGTCATCCGGGACGGACTCGTACGGCGCGAAGAGGACCTTGTCCTCGCCGACGGCGTCGACGACCTCCTGGTAGGTGTGCAGGCCAGGACCCTCGACGCCCTCGCGGTAGGACGACAGTCCGCCCTCGGCCACGGCGAACTGGCCCTCCTCGGAGAGGAGGAAGTCGACGAAGAGCTTCGAGGTGGCCGGGTGCGGCGCGTCGGCGGCGATGCCGATGCCGCGCGGCAGGATGGTGGTCCCGTCCTCGGGGTAGACGACCTCGACCAGGCCCTGGCTGTCGTCGACGACCGGGAACGCCGGTCCCCCGCTCACGAAGAAGCCGGCCAGGTACTCACCAGCGAGGATCTTCTCCATCTGCGTGCCGGACGAGGTCTCCGCACGGGTGAACGGAAGGACGCGCTCGAGGTCGGCCCAGCCGTCGGGGTTGTTCTCGGTGAAGTTGCGGGTGACCGTGAAGCCGAAGCTCGACTCGGGGTCGCGCACCGTGATCTTGTCCTGCAGGACGTCCTTGTTGGCCTCGGCGATGTCGGCCAGGCTGGCGATGCCGGTGGGCGCCTCGGGCATGAGCTCGGTGTTGTAGGCGATCGTCTGCGGGTCGGTCGACATCGCGTACACGTTCGGCAGGAGCGTCGCGAAGTCGGGGAGCTCGCCGAGCTCGGGAGACTCGTACGACTGCAGGGTGCCGTCGCGCTCGGCGAAGTCGGCCCAGGCGACCGCCGCGTTCGATACGACGAGGTCGACGGGCGAGGAACCCGTCGCCTGCTCGGCCAGGACGCGCTGGAAGACCTCGTCGCTGTCGAGGTCGTTAGCAGAGACCTTCTCGATCCAGGGGAACTTCTTCTGGAAGTCGCGGAAGATCGGCGCCCAGTTCTCCTCCGAGGTGTTGGAGTAGATCGTCAGCTCACCGCCCTCGTCCTTCGACGCCTCGATGACGTCCGTGGCGTAGGAGTCGGGGTAGTAGTCCGGCACCTCCTCGACGGAGATCTTGTTCTCGTTCGGCTGCTCGGCGGTCTCGCCACCGTCGCCGCAGGCGACGAGGGAGGCCATGGCGAACGCGCCGACGGCGGCCAGGGCGATGCGCTGACGCACCGGCGATCGGGTCCCGAGCCTGGACGTGGATGACTTCATGGAGTCCGCTCCTTGAGTGACGGATGCAGTGGTGTGACGACGACCACTGTGCTCGTTATAACCTGTAACCGTCAAGGGATCCGCACGAAGTTTCTCCGCCGGGCTCGCAACCGGGACTATCCAGGTGCCTATCAGCACGCTTCTGAGCAGGACTTTTACCGCACGACAGAATCGCCGCGGGGGGTTGGCTCGCATCCGGCATGCGCGACGCGCAGGTGCGACACAGGGGTGACACATACACGGTCGCTCGGCTACGTTTATAGCGATACCGACCGAGGAGAGATGCGATGACGGAGCCCGCCGGGGTCTACGCCACCAAGAGCGACTACGCCTACATGCGACTGCGCGACGGCATCCTGTCCGGTGAGTTCGAGCCGGGGACCGTCCTGCACCAGGCGACCCTCGCCAAGACGATCGGCATCAGCACCACGCCCCTGCGTGAGGCGATGCGGCGGTTGATGACCGAGGGACTCGTCGAGCTCGACGCGCACCGGGACGCCCGTGTGTCCGCGCTGACCGGCGAGGAGGCTCGCGACCTGCTGGAGGTGCGCCGCTCGCTCGACCCCCTCGCTGCGTCCCTGGCGGCGCAGCGCCGCACCAAGGACGACATCAAGGCGATGCGCGAGGCGGCCGCATCGTTGCACGCCCTGCCCAACCAGCCCAGCGTCGTCGACCTCGTGGCGCACCGACGCTTCCACGCCGCGGTCTACACGGCCTCGCACAACGACCTGCTGATCTCCACGCTGGACGCCCTCTGGGACAAGGCCGACCGCTACCGCCGCCTCGGACTCCAGGAAGAGCGCGAGCAGGGCGAGCGCGACCAGAAGGAGCGCGAGCACGCCGAGCTCCTCGACGCCGTCGTCCGGGGCGACAGCGACGGCGCGGCGGCGGTGATGCTGCAGCACATCGCCACCAGCCTGGGCGCGAAGGCGGTCAACCGCCTCGGGGCGGACCACGACGCGCCTCACCTGACCAGCCTCAGCTGACCGCACCACGCTCCCCCGTGTCGTCCTCACCCACCCGCGCGTGGCTGCCGTGGTTCTACGGACACACGTTCCTCATCCAGGCAATCACCTTCGTCCTGCGCCCGACCGCGATCTACCGGGCGCTCGAGCTCGACGTCCCCGCGCACTGGCTCGGCGCCCTCGGCGCGAGCTTCGCCATCGTCCCCCTCCTCCTCGCCGTGCCCAGCGGCCACGCCGCCGACCGGTTCGGTGAGCGACGGGTCATGCTCGTCGGGGCATGGCTGACGGTCGCCGCGGCGGCCGCCTTCGTGCTGGTCGGCGGCCACGTGTGGGGGTTGCTCGTCGCGAGCGTGCTGCTGGGCGTCGCCCACCTCGGCGCCGTCGTCGGGCAGCAGGCGCTGGTGGCCAACCGCACCGACCGGTCGCGTTACGACACGGCCTTCGGGCACTACACGTTCGCCGCGTCGGCTGGCCAGGCGCTCGGCCCGTTCCTCATCGTCCTCCTCGGCGGGCGGCAGGCCATCCCTCGCACCGACGCGATCTTCGCGAGCGTGCTGGCCATGAGCGTCGTGCTCCTGCTGCTCGCGCTCCTGCTGCCCCGGTTCGCTCAGTCCCCGCAGGGCCGCGCCGCGGCCTCGGACGGCTCCGTACGGTCCCTGCTTCGGCGCCCCGGCACCGTGCGGGCACTCATCGTCAGCTGCATCGTGCTCGCCGCAGTCGACATCAGCCTGGTCTACCTGCCCGTGCTCGGGAGTGAGCGCGACATCCCCGCCGGCACCATCGGCGCCCTGCTCGCATGTCGGGCACTCGCCTCCATGGTCTCCCGGTTCTTCCTGGGACGGCTGACGGCGATGGTCGGGCGTGGCCGTCTGCTGACGGGCAGCGTGGCGGTCTCGGCCGTCGGGCTGGCGCTCGTCGCCGTGCCGATGCCGACCTGGTCGCTGTTCGTGGTGGTGGGCATCGCCGGCCTCGGCCTGGGGGCCGGGCAACCCCTGACCATGTCGTGGCTTGCCGAGTCCACGCCGCCCGGGTTGCGCGGGCGCGCGATGTCCCTGAGGCTCACCGGCAACCGGCTGGGCCAGGTGCTGGTCCCGTCCGCAGCCGGTCTCGTCGCCGCCAGCTCGGGGGCGGCCGGGGTGCTGTGGCTCACCGCAGGGGGGCTCGTCCTCGCCGGCATCAGCTCGCGTTCCATCCCGACCCTCCCGCCACCCCCTGACCCCAGGAGCTCCGCATGACCGTTCCCGCCCCGCCCACCGCCTCCGTCGCGCCGGCCGGCACCCTCCGCGTCGTCATCAACCTCGGCAACCCCGTGCTCGCCCAGGGCACGGCCGAGGAGCCCCGCGGCGTCACCGTGGCCATCGCCCGCGAGGTCGCCCGGTGGCTCGGCGTGCCGCTCGAGCTCGAGTGCGTCGACGCCGCGCGCGAGGCGTACGCCGCGATCACCGAGGGCCGCGTCGACCTCTGCTTCCTGGCCAACGAGCCGGCCCGCGAGGAGGGCGTGGCGTTCACCGCGCCCTACGTGCTGATCGAGGGCGTCTACGTCACCGAGGGGGACTCCCCCCTCACGTCCTCGGACGAGGTGGACCGCGACGGCGTCCGCGTCGGCGTCCGGACGGGCTCGGCCTACGACCTCTACCTCACCCGGACCCTCCAGCACGCCGAGCTCGTCCGCGCGTCCGAGGCCACCGACGTGTTCGAGGAGGAGCACCTCGACGCTGCTGCCGGGGTGCGGCAGCCGATGGAGGACTACGTGGCCGGGACCGAGAGGCGCATCCTCGAGCCGGCGTTCATGGAGATCCGCCAGTCCGTGGGCCTGCCGCGCGCGCTCGACCCCGCCGCCGTCGCCGCCGTCGCCGCCTTCGTCGAGCACCTCAAGGCCACCGGCTTCGTCCGCGACGAGCTCGCGCGCAGCGGCGTGGACGCCACGGTGGCGCCGCCCGCTTGACCGTCCGTCGCGTCACTCGAAGAGCGCGCCCGGGTCAGCGCCGAGAGCATCGGCAAGCCCTCGGAATGCTGCTCGCCCTGGGATCCAGCTGACCCCGCTCGAGGCTTGCTGATGTTGACCCGGTGCAGGTTCGACGCCGCAGCAAGCTGCACCTGGCTGAGTCCTTTTCGCTGCCTGATCTCCCGCACCCGCGAGCCCATGCCGGCTGTCTCGACCTGCACCTCATCATCCGCACGCACGACTTCGTCATCGCGGCACGGGGGCTCAGACTGATGCGCTAGCCCTGCCCGACGTTCTGCACCCATCACCCAGAGGTCCAGCTTCCCGTCGACGCCTTGCGCCCAGATCGCGAGGTCTTGAGGCGTCTGCTGCGTGCGATCCAGCGCACCGTGCCGGGACGTCCACGCACGTCGAACAACCTGTCTCACGCTTCGATTCGCCATCTGCTCGCGTCATCCATTCACCTACGCCGGAGCGCACGCTGGACGCTCGCCCCCGAGCAAACGTTTGCCTGCCAGGAATTACGCCGACTCAGCTCTAGCGCGACCTGTCGGATGCCGCCGTCCCCCGGGCCAACTAGGCAAGTCTCAAGCGCCACACACCTCTTGCATTGCCGGCATCGGCCGCGTTCCGATTGTGCGGAACGAAGGTCAGGCGCCGGCAGGGTCCCCCACCACGTAGGTGGTCATGTCCGCCTCCAAGTCAGAGCCAGAGTTCCCCGGCACGTGCCCTAGTTGCGGCTCCCCCGTCGTCTACCGCGGGGTGGGTCGACGACCGATCTGGTGCTCCACTCGATGCCGCAACGATGCCGCGCTCCGACGGCTGGGCGCGCGGAAGGGCGCGATCGAAGTGCGCATCGTCCAAGTTCCCCGTACCGCACGCGGGCCCTTAGCCGGAGCAGGCTTGGACGACGAGATCTCTGCCCGCCAGCCGACAAGCAGACGGGCCGCTCCCCCGACTCCCGAGCAGGCTTTGTGGGCCATCCGAAACGACGCTGACGCCGTAGGCGCACTTCTCTCGCATATCAACCGTCGTCAACTAGACGGCAGCCTGTTGATGCCCCAGTGGCTATACGTGCGGAACGGCATCCGTCTGATCGCGCAAGACCTTGGACCTGACCTTGAGCGGCCCGCTCCCTGGAGCTCGATTCACATCTCCGCCATCGGGTAACACCAAAGCCAGATTCGCCAGGCCTCGACACCCGCTGCTAGTCCCTTGGTGCGACCGTTCGCCAGGCGTCGCCCGCGAAGAGCTCACGACCCCTCGATACCTGACCGGTGAGACGTGCAAGAAGACGGAAGTGGAACCCGACGTTGGGGGGATTCGCTCGTTCCACAACGAGTCGCTGATTGTCGACCTGCTCCACGATCTCCAACAGTGGATCAGGCATCCAACCGAGCGTGACCTGCTCAGTGTCGGTGACCACCTGAGCTTTGGGATTTACGGGATTCGAGTGCTCCGCGACCAGGTGCAAGGGCTCGCCGTGCGTCAGGCCAGTGATTCGGTTCTGGTTCTCCTGCGGTAGGTGCCGGACGCCATGTGTAAGGAAAGTGAAGGAGACGTCGTCACCCTGCGCGGCGTACGGAGCCGGCAACAGTTCGACCGTGTCCCCGACTCTTTGGCCGTGCGAGCGAAGCAGAACTTCAAACGGCGCCGCGTCCGCGGTGAGCCCGAGTGCCTCGAGCGAGGTTTGACGATCCGGCCTCCGAGAGGAGATCACCCGCTCCGCGAAGAGCGGAAACAGCGTCTGCGAGTGCACTGGGCCCTCGACGGCACGCGCCATGCCCGGGAGCGGCCGGAAGTCGTCACGACCGACCTCGCGCTCGAGGTACGAAAAGCAATAGCCGCGGTCTTCGTCAGTGAGGAAGCCGACTGGCCGATACCGTCGGTCGTGCGGGTCCCGCACCGTCACCAGCAAGCGAGTGATGGCTCGGAGAGGGCGCTCGGCCGGGGCCGGCATGACAAGAGAAGTCACGGCGTCAGCCTCCTTTGGTTCGTCTCTAGCAGATTACAGAGGAACGTACGCCGAGGGTCCGACATCGATGGGATGGCAGAAACGATCTCCTCGACCTGAGAGCGCGTGACAAGCGACAGTCGGTGGAGCCAATCATCGGCCGATGGACCGGCCAGCTGTACTGCCGAAAGCGCCAGATCGACCAGCGGCAGCCTCGCGCCGTCTTCGAACCGTCCCGCAAACCCGCGCTCGGCGTAGCGAGTCGGTGTGGTGGTCTCAAGCCTCTCATCCTGCGTGCCTGAGGCGAGAGCGCTGCCGTGATCAAAGGATGCCGCTAGGGCTTGCCGGCCGTCCTCCTCGCAGGTAAGCATGCCCCAGTTGATCGCGTGCCTGTCGGTATTGGCGATCCAAGCGTCGAAAACCAGATAGCCGGAGAACACGTCGATGCCTGTGCGAGATTCGCAGCCGCTCCCGGGCGGACCCGCCGAGTCCGCGAGCACTTGGGCAATGTTCGCAAGGTTGTGCCCAATACGGTTACGCGGGCGCTCGTCCAGAGCGCACGAAACGTAGCCCTCGTACTCCGACAGGAGCGTGTCTCCTGACTCCATAGACCATCCGTTGGGAGTCACGTTTCTCGAGATGATGCCCGTGTCCTCAAGTCCGCGGGCGAGCTCGACTTGAGCGGCGGGAAGGCCGATCAACACCGCGAGTTCGGCAGCCATCTTCTCCGACCAGTCATCGAACCGCCGATAGCTTGCCGACTTAATGGGCTTGAACAGCCACCAATGGGCCTGCCCGTCGACCGTGATGTCATTTGGCGTCACGACCCAATCCTTGGGGTCTAAGCCGCGGGCTTCCTGGCTCATCACAGCCCAGGTTGAGATGTCCCAAACCTCAAACGGCAAAGACGAGCTCCTCTGCTTCGGCGGAGCGGGGCTTGGCGGCGCCCGCGTGATGCAGTCTAGGCGGCACGACGCGCGTCTAGTTGTCCCCGCGCTCGAGCCCGAGAGTCCACGCGATCACCGTCGAGGCCCGCCAGCGCACGTGCTTGCCGACCCGGAACCCCTGGGGGCCGTAGCCGCTGGTGCGCCAGGCGTACACGGTCTGCTTGGGCACGCCGAGGTAGTTCGCGACGTCTTCGATGGTCCACAGCTCGACGTGCTCCATCGGCGTTGTGGGGCGTTGGACCGGCAGCTTCGGTGGCACCGACCTTGTCACCTTGGTGGTGGCCCCACCGTCGTCGGAGTGCTCGAACAGCGCGGGCTGTTCATGGGTCTTCGTGTTGTGCGCCATGGCGCCACATCCCTCGGTGACTTCGCTCGTTGGATTCGGTCGGAGACCTATGGCTGAGGGTCGTTTGCGAGCGGTCATCGGGTGTCTGCTCAAGCGGAAGATTGAGACAGACAGCCGCGGACGGACGACGTCCACAAGCGACCGTCCGTCGGCCTCGACGCTGTCGGTCCTCGCGCGTAGCGTGGCGAGGCTTAGGGAGGAACACATGGCTTTCATCGCAGCGCAGATCGGGTCGCGAGATGGCTGAGGGGATCAGCCGTCGCGGTGACGCGTGGCGCGCTCGCTACCGCAACCCCGAGACCGGCCGCCAGCACGAGCGGTCGTTTGCCAATCAGGTCGACGCGGTGCGGTGGCGCCGTCAACAGCTCGACGCACTCGACCGCGGGCGGTGGGTCAACCCTGAGGCCGGCAAGGTGTCGTTCCTAGCGTACTTCGAGGCGTGGGGGCGCGACCAGCTGTGGACGGACGGGACCCGGCAGGCGATGGCGTTGGCAGCGAAGTCGACGACCTTCGCCGAGCTCGACCTGCGCCTGATCCGGCCGGGCCATGTCGAAGCGTGGGTGAAGTCGATGACAGTCCCCACCCGTACCCGCAAGCGTCCCCTCGCGCCGGGGACGATCAAGACTCGGTTCGTCAACGTGCGCACAGTCTTTAGGGCTGCCGTGCGCGACGGGATGATCGCGGTTGATCCGACGACCCAGGTGCGTCTCCCACGCCTTCGTCGGCGTGCGGCGGCGATGGAGATCCCGACGCCTGAGGTCGTCCGCAGCATCCTCGAGGCGGCCGATCCTCGCTTCCGCGCGTTCGTCGCGCTGTGCGCTTTCGCTGGCCTACGCCTCGGCGAGGCCGCTGCCCTGCAGCTCGGCGACGTCGACTTCCTGCGCCGCCAGGTTCACGTCCGTCGTCAGGTCCAACGCGGGGAGGGGGACGTCGACATCCGACTCCCGAAGTACAACTCCGAGCGCACCGTCCACGTCCCCGACGCGCTCCTGCAGGTGCTGTCCGAGCACGTCGCCTTGGGCCTGCCCTACGACTGGCTGTTCGCCGAGGTAGAGGACGTCCCCCCTCACCAGAACACGATCGGCTACCGCTGGCGCACCACTCTGGCCCGGGCGGGAGTTGAGGGGGTACGCCTGCACGACCTTCGTCACTTCTACGCCTCGGGACTCATCGCCTCGGGCTGCGATGTCGTGGCCGTCCAGCGCGCCCTGGGGCACGCGAAGTCCACCACGACGCTCACGACGTACGCCCATCTGTGGCCCACCGCCGAGGACCGGGTGCGTGACGCTGCAGCGCTCCTGTTCGACGAGGTCGTCGGTTCCGGCGCAAGGGCGGCGACGGGCGACGTCGGCTGAGCCGGAGGGCCAATGATCACGGTCTTCTCGGAGCACTGACGGTCGGTTTCGACCGCTCGGCGTCAGTGCGTGGACGCGTCTCAAGACCAAGTCGGCCGCTCTGGTGAGGGCACAGCGAGGGCAGAGCGAGCTTGAAACGGCGTCTAAATCGCTCTGACCCGCGGAAACGCAGTTCCGTCAGACGTTGAAGCGGAACTCCACCACGTCACCGTCGACCATCACGTAGTCCTTGCCCTCCATCCGGACGCGGCCGGCCTCGCGGGCCTTGAGCATGCTGCCGGCAGCCATCAGGTCGTCGAAGGACACGATCTCGGCCTTGATGAAGCCCTTCTGGAAGTCGGTGTGGATGACCCCGGCAGCCTCGGGGGCGGTGGCGCCCTTGCGGATCGTCCACGCCCGGGTCTCCTTCGGGCCGGCGGTGAGGTAGGTCTGCAGGCCGAGGGTGTCGAACCCGACGCGGGCGAGCTGGTCGAGGCCGGACTCGGTGATGCCCATCTCGGCGAGCATCTCGTGGGCCGTCTCGTCGTCGTCCATCTCGGCGAGGTCGGCCTCGAACTTGGCGTCGAGGAAGATTGCCTCGGCCGGCGCGATGATCTCGCGCATCCTGTCCTTGAGCGCCTCGTCGGCGAGCTCGTCGGCGTCGCAGTTGAAGACGTAGATGAAGGGCTTGGCGGTCAGCAGCGACAGCTCGCGGAGCAGGGACCGGTCGATGTCGGTCGCGATGACCGGGGTGCCGGACTCGAGGGCGTCCTTGGCCGCCTTCGCGGCCTCGAGGTTGGCCACGAGGTCCTTGACCTTGCGCGACTCCTTCTCCAGCCGGGCGATCGCCTTCTCGACGGTCTCGAGGTCGGCGAGGATCAGCTCGGTCTGGATGGTGGAGATGTCGTTGGCGGGGTTGACCTCGCCGTCGACGTGGGTGACGTCGTCGTCGCGGAAGACCCGGGTGACCTGGCAGATCGCTGCCGACTCCCGGATGTGGGCGAGGAACTTGTTGCCGAGGCCCTCCCCCTGCGAGGCGCCGCGCACGATGCCGGCGATGTCGACGAACTCGACCGTGGCGGGCAGCACCTTGGCGGACTCGAACACCTCCGCCAGCCGGGGCAGGCGGTCGTCGGGGACGCCGACGACGCCGACGTTGGGCTCGATCGTCGCGAACGGGTAGTTCGCCGCGAGCACGTCGTTCTTGGTCAGGGCGTTGAAGAGCGTCGACTTGCCCGCGTTGGGGAGACCGACGATGCCGATGGTGAGAGCCACGGGCGGGGAGTCTACGGCGGTCCGCCCGGCGCGCACGAAACGCGAGCGTGGACGCGACGAGGGGCCCGACCGACCGGTCGGGCCCCTCGCTCCTCGTGCGTCGGTGACGCGTCAGGAGCCGTAGACCGAACGAACCCCTTCACGGTCGGTCTCGGTCATGGAGAGGTTGCTCGAGGTGCCGTTGCACTGCGGGTAGTGCATGATCGAGGACGAGTCGTACGGCGTCAGCGGACGCCAGTTGTTGTCCTCGAAGCAGGTGCCGGCCTCGGGCCGGGTGTGCTCGTGGCGGAAGCCGAGGACGTGGCCGAGCTCGTGCGCGATGATGTTGGACGGCGTCCAGGAGCCCGAGGTCCAGATCGAGTCGTCCACCAGGACGTTCTGCTGCGACGACGGGCTGCTCGGGAAGAAGGCGCGTGCGATGTACTGCGAGGTCTCGATCGGCTCGACCGAGAAGACGACGGCGCTGTTGGACGTCGTGCAGCTGGCGTCCGCGGAGGACACGTAGGTGAAGTTCACGCCGCTCGACGCCGCCTCCCACTGACCGGCGCCGGACTCCATGGCGGACACCATGGCCGCCTTGTCGGACCCGAAGTCGTCGCTCACGCAGTAGGTGAGGTTCGCGGCCTGGCCGGCCGACCACAGGTCGTCGGCACCGCCGACGGTGTTGACCACGAGCGACTGCGAGTCGGTGTCGCGCGAGTTGACCATCTGCTCGTAGTAGTCGCGCAGCTCGCGGGCCGTGGCGATGGTCTCGTCGCCGTTCACGACGTACTGCCCCCCGACGTCCTGGAACGTCGCCGCCTTGAACTCCTGGAAGGTCGGCACGTCCTCCTGGGCACGGGCGGCGTTGGCCCCCGGTGCCATCGAGAACGCCAGGGCGGTGACCCCGAGCGTCGCGGTCGCGATCCGACTGATCCTGCTGTTCAACATTGCGTCACTTCTTCCGGTTGGGTACGGATTGGCCCTTCCAACCAACCCGGTCTAGACCGCGTTGAGAAGCCGACCGCTCGGTCAGGAAATTGCATTGCAGGAAGTTGCAGAACGTCATCGCGGTCGTAACGACCCGGCTGAACTGCACAAGTTCGCTGGTCAGCGGCGGTGTGACGGACCTGCAAGACTCACCCGCATGAGTGTCGAGGGGGAGGCTCCGATCGGGGCGGGAGCGGTGCTGCGTGCGCCGGAGCACCGGGTGTCGCCACGGGCGATCCCGTTCTGGCGGGTGTCGGCGCTGATCGGGGACGTCGTCCTCGTGGTCGTAGCGCTGGTCGCGTGGCTGGTGGTCCCGGGCGCACCGGGCTGGGTCGGCCTGGTCGTGCTGGCGCTGGCCGCCGGGTCGGTCGCGCACGTCGTGCTGATGCCGCGCATCCGCTACCGGGTGCACCGGTGGGAGGTCACCGACACCGCGGTCCACACGCGGTCCGGCTGGATCGGGCGGGAGAGCCGCGTCGCGCCGATCAGCCGGGTGCAGACCGTCGACTCCCGGCAGGGGGCCCTGATGCGCCTGTTCGGGCTCGCCTCGATCACCGTCACCACCGCGTCGGCAGCCGGTCCCATCACGGTCGACTGCGTCGACGCCGAGACCGCGCGGGAGGTCGTCGCCCGGCTGACGGCGATCACGGCCGCCACCGAGGACGACGCCACATGATCCCCGCCCCCGACGACGGGTGGATGCGGCTCAGCCCCCGCAAGCTCCTGCTCGACCCGGTGAAGGCGGTCGGCCAGGCGATCGTCCCGGTCGTCGTCGCGCTGGTCGGCATCAGCCAGAGCGACATGCGGTTCTGGCCGATCATCGTCCCGGTCGCGATCCTCGGCCCTGTCGTGCTCGGGGCGCTGCCGTGGCTCACGACCCACTACCGGCTCACCGAGTCCCAGATCCAGGTGCGCAGCGGCATCCTCAACAAGAACACGTCCACCGCGCCGCTCGACCGCGTGCGCAGCGTCGACCTCGAGGCGTCCCTGCTGCACCGCGTCCTCGGCGTCCAGAAGGTGCAGGTCGGCACCGGCGTCGACGACGACCGGATCACCCTCGACGCCCTCGCCGCGAGCGACGCGCAGGCCCTGCGCACGACCCTGCTGGGCCGACGCGCGGCCGCCGCGCCGCCATCCGCGGTCCGGGCCGGGGCCGGGGACGGGGACGGGGACGAGGCCGCGCGGCAGGCCACCGACCACGCCGAGGGGTACGCCGCGCCTGCCCCGGGCGTACCCGCGCAGCCGTTCCCGCCCGCGCCCGCCGCGCTCCTCGCCGCGATCGACTGGTCGTGGTTGCGGTTCGCCCCCTTCAGCCTCGGGCGCCTGGTGCTGCTCGCGGGTGCGGTCGGGGTGTTCTCCCAGTTCGCCGACGACCTGCCGATCTGGAACGAGGAGACGGCGACCTCGGCGTGGGCCTGGATCACGCAGTTCGCGATCGTGGCGGTCGTCGTCGTGCTCGCCGTCGGGGGGCTCGGGCTGTGGCTGGTCGTCTCGGTCGTCGGCTACGTGCTCCAGTGGTGGGGCTTCCGGCTGGTCCGCGAGCACGGCAACCTGCACCTGACCTCCGGGCTGGTGACGACCCGATCGATCACCGTCGAGGAGGCCAAGGTCCGCGGCGTCGAGATGACCGAGCCGGTGCTCATGCGCCTCGTCGGCGGCGCCGAGCTCTCGACCCTGGCGACGGGCGTCGAGGACGGCGTGACCCAGGTCCTGCCGCCGTGCCCGCGCGAGGTCGCCGTCGGCGTCGGCGGTGCGGTCCTCGAGCAGCCCGGCCCACTCACCCGCACGCTCGTCCGGCACGGCCCGAAGGCCCACCGGCGCGCGTGGTTCCGCCAGCTCCGCAACGCCCTCGACCTGGTCGTGGTCCTCGCGGTGGCGTGGTGGTGGTTCGACCTCACCTGGTGGTGGCTCGCCGCGATCGCCGTCGGCCTCCTGGCCCTCGCCGCAGCGGTCGGCGAGGCGTCGTACCGCCACCTCGGGCACGCGCTCGGCGAGCAGCACCTGGTCGCCGGCAGCGGCACGCTGGCACGTGTCCGCACGGTCCTCGAGACCGACGGCATCATCGGCTGGGTGGTCACCCAGTCGTGGTGGCAGCGCCGCATCGGGCTCGCGGACCTGACCGCGACGACGGCGGCGGGGGCCGAGAAGGTCGTGGTGTGCGACGTCCGGCTCGACGTGGCGGTGGCGCTGGCCGACGCGGCGACGCCCGGCCTGCTCACCGACTTCGTGCCCGAGCCGGCGACTGCCTAGAACCAGCCGGGCTGCATGTCGAGCGTGGTGGTGTCGCCTGCGGCCAGCAGGTCGAGCATCGCGCCCACCTTGGGCAGCTCCCAGCGGAAGAAGTAGCGCGCCGCGGCACGCTTGCCGTCGTAGAAGTCGCCCTCCCGGTCGCCGACGGCCACGAGCTGCTCGAGCCACATCCACGCGACGACGACGTGCCCGGCCGCCTCGAGGTAGACCGTGGCGTTGGCCAGGGTGCGCGCCGGGTCGCCGAGCCCGCCCAGCGCCAGGGTGACCTCGCCCAGTCGGCCGACCACGGCCTGCAGCGCCGCCGCGTGCTCGGCGGGCTCGCCGCCGAGGTCCGCTGCGCGGGCCGCCGTGTCGCCGATGCGTCCCGCCAGAGCGAGCAGGGAGGCACCGCCCCCGCCGAGCACCTTGCGCCCGAGCAGGTCCAGGGCCTGGATGCCGTGCGTGCCCTCGTGGATGGGGTTGAGCCGCTGGTCGCGCCAGTGCGCCTCGACGTCGAAGTCCCGGGTGTACCCCGAGCCGCCCAGCACCTGGATGGCCAGGCTGCAGCTCTCCTGCCCCCACTGCGAGGGCCACGACTTCGCGATCGGCGTGAGCACGTCGAGGAGCTGCCCCACGGCCAGCCGCTCGGCGTCGTCCGTCGCGGTCGCCTGCTCGTCCAGCAACCGGCTGCAGTAGAGGTTGAGCGCGAGGGCACCCTCGACGTACGACTTCTGCGCGAGCAGCATCCGGCGCACGTCGGCGTGCTCGATGATCGGCACCTGCGGGCCGGCGGGGTCGGCCGCGCCGAGGTGGCGGCCCTGCGGGCGGGAGCGGGCGTACGCCAGCGACTTGAGGTAGGCGGTGTAGGCCGTGGTCGTGGCCGACATCCCGACGCCGAGGCGGGCGGCGTTCATCATGTGGAACATGTAGGACAGGCCCTTGTGGGGCTCGCCCACGAGGTAGCCGACGGCACCCGGCGCACCGCCCGGGGTGAAGGCGCCGCCGCCGAACACCGGGGCCGTGTTGACGGTGCCCCGGTTGCCCAGCTTGTGGTTGATCCCCGCGAGCGCGACGTCGTTGCGCTCACCGACGGTGCCGTCGTCGGCGACGAGGTGCTTGGGCACGACGAACAGCGAGATGCCGCGCGTGCCGGCCGGTGCGTCGGGCAGCTTGGCCAGCACGAGGTGGACGATGGTGTCGCCCATCTCGTGGTCGCCCCCGGAGATCCACATCTTGCTGCCGAAGATCCGGTAGGTGCCGTCGTCTGCCGGCACTGCCCGGGTGACCACGTCGCCGAGGCTCGACCCGGCCTGGGGCTCCGACAGCGTCATCGTGCCGAAGAAGCGTCCCTCCAGCATCGGGCGCACGTAGCGCTCGACCTGCTCGGGGCTGCCGTGCTCGAGCAGCAGCCGCGCGTTCGCCACGGTCAGGAAGGCGTACGCGGCGGTGCCGATGTTGGCGGCGGTGAACCACGCCATGCACGCCGCGGCGACGACGTGCGGCACCTGCAGGCCCCCGTCCTCCTCGTCGACCGTCAGCGCCATCAGGTCGGCGCGCGCGAACGTGCGCAGCGCGGACTCGATCTCGGGGATGAGGGTCACCTTCTCACCGTCGAAGGTCGGCTCCTCGGTGTCGCTCCTGCGGTAGTGGCTGGCGAAGTGCTCGGTGGCGATCTCCTCGCAGAGCGCCAGCAGTGCCTCGTACGACGACCGGTCGTGCTCGGCGAACCGGGGGCGCTCCCCCAGCCGCTCGACGTCGAGCCACTCGAAGAGCAGGAACTCGAGGTCGCGGGAGGAGAGGACGGTCGAGGGGGTCGAGGACGTCGAGGCGGTGGGCACGGACCGACGCTACCCGGCGGCCGGGGTGCCGGGGTGCCGGGACGAACGAGCGCCCCCTCCGCTCGGGACGGAAGGGGCGCTCGCGTTCGGTGTCGAACCTACAGCGTCGGACGTGGAGTGTCAGGCGCCGTAGAGGGCGACCGCGCCCTGGCGGTCGGTGCTGGTCATGCTGAGGTTGCTCGAGGTCCCGTTGCACTGCGGGTAGTGCATGATCGACGACGAGTCGTACGGCGTCAGCGGGCGCCAGTTGTTGTCCTCGAAGCAGGTGCCGGCCTCGGGCCGCGTGTGCTCGTGACGGAAGCCCAGCGTGTGGCCGAGCTCGTGGCCCAGGATGTTGGACGGCGTCCACGAGCCCGAGGTCCAGATGGAGTCGTCGACCAGCACGTTGCGCGAGCGCTTCGGCGAGCTCGGGAAGAACGCGCGGGCGATGTACTGCGAGGTCTGCACGGGCTCGACGGAGAAGAGCACGTTGTTGTTGCGCACGGTGCAGCTGGCGTCCTGCGACGGCACGTAGACGAAGTTGATCCGCGAGGACGCCGCCTCCCAGAGAGCGGCGCCGCCGTTCATCGCGTTGACGATGTCGGCCTTGCGCGTGCCGAACTTGTTGCTGACGCAGTAGGTCAGGTTGCCGACCTGGGAGGTCGACCACTTGTCGTCGGCGCCGCCGACCGTGTTCACGACGAGTCCGTTCTCGATGGCCCTCTCCGAGCCGCCGACCATGCGGTCGTAGTAGGACTTCAGGTCGCCGGCGTTGGAGATGGGCTCGTCGCCGTTGACGATGTACTGGTTGTCGGCGTCCTTGTAGGTGGACGCGTGGAACTCCGTGAACGTCGGGATCTCCGAGTCCGTGGCGGCCAGTGCCGGTGAGGCGAGGGCCGCGCCGAGGAGTGCCGAGGTGCCGAGGGCGATCGCCCCGAGTCGACTGCGCTGCATCGTTGTTCTTCTCTCGTGATGGGGGGTGTGGTCACACGCCATCTCGGAGGGTCGAGCACGGACCCGGACCTGGGGTCCGGCGGTTGTGCAGGGGTCGAGCAGGTGGTGCGCACGAGTTCCCGAGACAGGTGCTTGAGGTCGAATCTCCACCCGGCGTCACGACCTGTAAATCCCTCCTTAGGGTGGTCGGGTGCGCATCGCGACCTGGAACGTCAACTCACTCCGCTCCCGCATCGACCGCGTCGAGGCCTTCGTGCAGCGCCACGACATCGACGTGCTGGCCCTGCAGGAGACCAAGGCCCGCGAGGACCAGCTGCCGCTGATGGGCCTGCAAGCGCTGGGCTACGACATCGCCGTCGCGGGGGTCAACCAGTGGAACGGGGTCGCGCTGCTCTCGCGCGTCGGGCTGGAGGACGTCGAGGTCGGCTTTGACGACATGCCCCCGTACGGCGACCCGGCCGCCGCGGAGGCGCGCGCGATCGGTGCCACCTGCGACGGCGTACGCATCTGGTCGCTCTACGTCCCCAACGGGCGCAAGCCCGACGACCCCCACTACGTCTACAAGCTCGAGTGGCTCGCCCGGCTCCGAGCGACCGCGAGCGGCTGGCTCGACGGGCAGACCGCGCTGGTGGGCGACTGGAACATCTGCCCGACCGACGACGACGTCTTCGACATCCGGCAGTTCGCGAAGTCGACCCACGTCACGCCGCCCGAGCGGGCGGCCTTCCAAGGCTTCCTCGACGACGGCTGGGCCGAGACCACCCGCGCCCACGCCCCCGGCTACACCTACTGGGACTACTACCGCCAGCGCTTCGAGCGCGACCGCGGGCTCAAGATCGACTTCGTCCTCGCCTCGCCCGACCTCGCGTCGCGCGTGACCGGCGCGTTCATCGACCGCGACGAGCGCGACCCCGCCCAGGGCACCGGGTCGCCGTCGGACCACGCGCCGGTGGTCGTCGACCTCGGCTGAGCCCTCACCCGATCGCCACCGGCTGCGGCGTGCGCCGGATCGCCCACGACATCAGCGCGGCGACGGCGCACAGGCCCGCGGCGGCGTAGAAGGACGGGTCGTACCGGCCGGTGACGTCGCGGAGGACGCCGGCTCCCGTGGCGGCGACGGCCGCGCCGACCTGGTGGCTGGCGAAGACCCAGCCGAAGACGATGGGGCCTGCCGCCGCGCCGAACCACTCGCGGCACAGCGCGACGGTCGGTGGCACGGTCGCCACCCAGTCGAGGCCGTAGACGACGATGAAGACCCACATGCTGGGCTCGACGTGCGGTGACATCAGCGCCGGCAGGGTCATCAGGCCGACGCCGCGCAGAGCGTAGTAGCCGACCAGCAGCAGGCGCGGGTCGTACAGGTCGGTGAGCCACCCCGACGCGATGGTGCCGACCACGTCGAAGATGCCGACGAGGGCGAGCAGGGAGGCGGCCGTGGTGGCCGGCATGCCGTGGTCGTGGGCGGCCGGGACGAAGTGGGTGGCGATCAGGCCGTTGGTGGTCATCCCGCAGATCGCGAAGCCCCCGGCCAGCAGCCAGAAGGTGCGCGTGCGCGCGGCCTCGCGGAGCACCGACAGGGCCCGACCGGCACCGGACCCGACGTGCTGGTGCGGCGGCGGGCCGGGGTCGGCGTCCGTCGCGCCGAGGGCGCGGACGCCGAGGTCGGCCGGGTGGTTGCGGAGGAACAGCAGCACGAGCGGGACCACGGCCAGGGCGGCGACGGCGGCGATCACCGCTGCCGTGCGCCAGCCGTGGTGGGTGGCGAACCACGCCACCACCGGCAGGAACACCAGCTGCCCGGTCGCGTTGCCCGCGGTGAGGATGCCGCTGACCAGCCCGCGGCGGGCGACGAACCACCGGCTGGTGATCGTGGCGACGAAGGCCATCGACATCGACCCGGTGCCGATGCCGACGAGCAGGCCCCAGCACACGATGAGCTGCCACGGCTCGGTCATGAGGACGGTGAGCCCGCTGCCGACGGCGACCATCACCAGCGCGAACGTGACGACCGGGCGCACGCCGAAGCGGTCCATCAGCGCCGCGGCGAACGGCGAGATCAGGCCGAACAGCATGAGGTTGAGCGAGACGGCCGAGCCGATGAGCCCGCGGGACCAGCCGAACTCCTCGTGCAGCGGCTCGATGAGGACGCCGGGCACCGAGCGGAAGGCCGCCGCGCCGACGAGGGTCACGAAGGCGACGGCCGCGACGATCCACGCCCAGTGGACGCGGGACTGTCGAGCCGTGCCTGGAGAGGCGGGCGCGGGCGGCGTCGTCATGGTCACCGGAGCATCGTCGCGGGTGCCGGCCGCGGCTCGCGAGTGGCACGAATGCCAACATGTGAAAGGATCCGGCCATGCCGTCCTCCCCCGCTCCGCACCGGGTGGTGGTCCTCGCGATCCCGCCGGTGATCGGCTACGACCTCACCATCCCGCCACAGGTGCTCGGCGAGGCGTTCGGCGCCGACGGCCGCGCGCTCTACGACGTCGAGGTGGTCTCGCTCGACGGCGGTCCCGTGCAGGCCACGCGCGGGTACGCCATCGCGCCGTCGGCGGGCGTCGAGGCGCTCGCGAGCGCCCAGACCGTGATCGTGCCCGGCACCCAGATCGCCGGCCCGCGCCGCGACGGGTCGCTCCCCGACGACCTGCGCGCCGCCCTCGCGACCGTCCCGGCGGACGCGCGCTGGGTGTCGATCTGCACCGGCGCGTTCGTGCTCGCCGCCGCCGGCGTCCTCGACGGGCACCGGGCGACCACCCACTGGAAGTACGCCGAGGACTTCCGCCGCCTCTACCCCGAGGTGGCCGTCGACGAGGACGTCCTCTTCACCGACGACGGCCGGGTGCTGACCTCCGCCGGCCTGAGCGCCGGGACCGACCTCTGCCTGCACCTCGTGCGCCGCGACCACGGCACGGCCGTCGCCAACGCGGTCGCCCGGCACATGGTCGTGCCGCCGTGGCGCGACGGCGGCCAGGCCCAGTTCATCGAGCGGCACGTCCCCGGGCGTACCGACGAGACCACCGGCGAGGTGCGCGCGTGGGCGCAGGCGCACCTGCACCGGCCCCTCGACGTCGCCACGCTCGCGCAGCGCGCCTCGATGAGCGTGCGGACCTTCACCCGGCGCTTCCGCGAGGAGACCGGCCAGTCCCCCGGCGCCTGGGTGGCGCAGCAGCGGGTCCGGCACGCCCAGCACCTCCTCGAGGCCACCGACCTGCCCGTCGACCAGGTCGCGACGCGCGCCGGGATGGGCACGGCCGCCTCACTGCGCCAGCACATGCGCGCCAGCGTCGGGGTGTCCCCCGCGGCCTACCGGCGGACCTTCCGGGGCGCGTCGACGTCGGTGTAGTCCAGTGAGAACTGGCTGTCCCGCCGGGGTACTCCAGTGACGTCCGGCTGCCATCGGCGGCCTCCTGCAGCCAGAACTCACTGGACTACCCCGCGGTGGGGGCGGCTCGGCCCTCGCGCGTGATGTCGGTGGGTACGCCCATGCTGGGGCCATGGACACCTTCCCCCTGCTGCTCACCCTGGCGCTGGTCCTCGCCGTCGGCCTGGCGCTGGGGACGCTCATCGGGGTGCTGTGGTCGCGCAGCCGCCCCGCCGACGACCCCGCGATCGCGGCCCTCCAGCAGCGCGTCGCCGACCACGCCGTCGTCCAGGACGGCCTCGACCGCCTGCAGGACCAGCTCAGCGACCTCGCCCACGACCGGGTGGCGTGGCAGGCCCAGCTCAACCAGCAGGTCGCCGAGATGCGGCACTCCACCGACACGCTGCGCCGCGAGACCACGACGCTCGCGACGGCGCTGCGCAAGCCGCAGGTCCGGGGCCAGTGGGGCGAGCTGCACCTGCGCCGGACGGTCGAGCTCGCCGGGCTCGTGGACCACTGCGACTTCGCCGAGCAGGTGCGCGTGGACGACGGCAGGCTGCGGCCCGACCTCGTCGTGTCGCTGGCCGGCGGCCGCACGATCGCGGTGGACGCCAAGGCCCCGCTGGCGGCGTTCCTCGACCTGACCGGCACCGACGACCCGGCCGAGCACGAGCGGGCGCTCGCCCGGCTCGGCGAGCACGTCCGCACGCACGTCGCCGACCTCGGCTCGCGGCGCTACTGGGAGGCGCTGACCGGCACGCCGGAGTTCGTGGTGCTGTTCCTGCCCGGTGAGGCGATCCTGCAGGCCGCGCTGCAGGCCGTCCCCGACCTCGTCGAGCAGGCGGCCGCGCGCAACGTCGTGCTGGCGACGCCCTCGACGCTCATCGCGCTGCTCCGCACGGTCGCGCAGGGGTGGCAGCACGAGGTCCTCAACGAGCAGGCCCAGGCCGTCCAGCGGCTCGGACAGGAGCTCCACTCCCGCCTCGGGTCGATGGCCGGGCACCTCGACCGGGTCGGCCGGTCCCTCAACGCGAGCGTCGTCGCCTACAACCAGGCCATGGGCTCGCTCGAGGGGCGCGTGCTGGTCTCCGCACGGCGCTTCGCGGACCTCGGCGTGACCAACGAGCAGCTCGACCAGCCGCGCCAGGTGGAGACCGTCCCCCGCTCGCTGGCCGCCCCGGAGCTCGCCGTCCTCGACGACGTCGGTGCCACCCCGGGCGACCCGACGATCGACGAGCTGCTCGCCGCGGAGCCCGACCGGCCCCCGGCGCGCCGCGCCCGGGGCGCCTGAGTGCGGTCTAGGTTGAGCGTCGTGACACAGGCCGAGGGGTCCCGACGGGCGTTCTGGGAGGTCGGGCACGAGCCGGGCCGCCAGGTCGTCGCGCTCGGCGTCGCCCTCACCCTCACGGCGGTCAGCATCGACGTGCTCCTCGTCGGCCGGCTGACCCTCTTCTTCGACCTGTGCTTCGTCGCCTCGTGCCTCGGCCTGGCAGCGCTGGTGCGTCGACGCGACTTCTACGTCGTCGCCCTGCTCCCGCCCGTCCTCCTGACGACGGTCTTCACCTTCGTCGCCCTGGTGGACCGCGCGGCGATCGCCGACCGCCGCGACAGCGTCCTGCAGGCGGTCGTGTCCGGTGTCGCCACGCACGGAGTGGCGCTGTTCGTCGCGTACGCCCTCTGCCTGGGCTGGCTGGGCTGGCGCCTGCGCCAGGAGGGCGAGGCGGGGATCGCGGCTGAGCTCGAGCGCGAGCTCGGCCGGCGGCGCGCAGGCTGAGCCGGGTCAGTCGTCGAAGCGGGACACGTCGCCCGCGCCGCGGCGCACGACGACGGGCTCGGCGTCCGACCAGTCGATGACCGAGGTCGGCTCGGCGGTGACCTCGCCGGACTCGACGACGATGTCGACCACGTGGTCGAGGTCCTCCTTGATCTCCCAGCCCATCGTCCGCGCCTCGGTCTCACCGGGCAGGATCAACGTGCTGGTGAGGATCGGCTCGCCGAGCTCCTCGAGGAGCGCGCACACCAGGGTGTGCTCGGGGATGCGGACGCCGACCGTGCGCTTCTTGGGGTGCATCAGCCGCTTCGGCACCTCGCCCGTCGCGGGGAGGATGAAGGTGTAGGGGCCGGGCGTCGCGGCCTTGATCGCCCGGAACGCCGAGTTGTCGACGTGGACGAACTGCCCGAGCTGGGCGAAGTCCTTGCACATCAGCGTGAAGTGGTGGCGGTCGTCGAGCTCGCGGATGCGCAGGATCCGGTCCCGGCCCTCGCGGTTGCCGAGCTGGGCGCCGAGGGCGTACCCCGAGTCGGTGGGGTAGGCGATCAGCTCGTCGTTGCGCAGCGCCTCGACGACCTGGGTGACCAGGCGCGGCTGCGGGTTGTCCGGGTGGATGTCGAGGAAGCGCGCCACGGCTCAGGCCTTCTGGGCGGCGCGCAGGTCGCGGCGCAGCTCCGGCGGGAGCGCGAAGATCAACGACTCCTCGGCCGAGTGGACCGCACGCGCGTCGGGATAGCCGCGCTCGGACAGGAAGGCAAGCACGCCCTCGACGAGGTCCTCCGGCACGGAGGCGCCCGAGGTCACCGACACCGTCTCCACGCCGTCGAGCCACGCCTCGTCGATCTCGGTGTGGTCGTCGACGAGGTAGGACGCCTTGGCGCCGGACTCCAGCGCCACCTCGACGAGGCGCACGGAGTTGGAGGAGTTGCGCGAGCCGACCACGATCACCAGGTCGGCGTCCGCGGAGATCTCCTTGATGGCGAGCTGACGGTTCTGGGTGGCGTAGCAGATGTCGTCGCTGGGCGGGTCGAGCAGCAGCGGGAACTTCTCCCGGATGGCGGCGACCGTCTCCAGGGTCTCGTCGACGCTCAGCGTGGTCTGCGACAGCCAGGCGACCTTCGCCGGGTCGCGGACGACGATCTGGTCCACGTCGTCGGGGCTCTGCACGAGCTGGATGTGCTCGGGCGCCTCGCCGGCGGTCCCCTCGACCTCCTCGTGACCCTCGTGCCCGATGAGGAGGATGTCGTAGTCGTCGGCCGCGAAGCGCTTGGCCTCGTGGTGGACCTTCGTCACCAGGGGGCAGGTCGCGTCGATGGTCTTGAGCCCGCGCTCGGCGGCCTGGGTGTGCACGGCCGGGGAGACGCCGTGGGCCGAGAACACGACCGTCTGGCCCTCGGGGACCTCGTCGAGCTCCTCGACGAAGATCGCGCCGCGCGACTCGAGGTTGGCCACGACGTGCTTGTTGTGCACGATCTGCTTGCGGACGTAGACGGGCGAGCCGTAGAGGTCCAGCGCCTTCTCGACGGTGATCACGGCCCGGTCCACGCCGGCGCAGTAGCCACGCGGGGCCGCCAGCAGGACGTTCTTGGCGGTCTCGGGGTCGAGGACCGGGGGAAGGCCGAGGTCGGTGCTCATGGCATCGAGTCTACGGGGGTGTCCGTGCGCTCCCCTATCCTCGCCGCGTGCCCTCCCTCCGCGACGCCACGGCCGACTCGCCGGCCCCGGTGCGCGCCGTCGCCAACGCGGTCGCGCAGTGGATCGACAAGCTCGGCGGCGTCTGGGTCGAGGGCCAGATCGCCCAGGTCAACCGGCGCCCCGGCGTCAACACCGTCTTCATGACGCTGCGCGACACGGTCGCCGACATCTCGGTGACGCTGACCTGCGCACGCTCGCTGTTCGACTCGATGAACCCGCCCCTGGTCGAGGGGGCCAGCGTCGTCGTCCACGCCCGACCGAGCTTCTACGCCAACCGTGGCTCGTTCTCCCTCGCCGCGCGCGAGATCCGGATGGTCGGCCTCGGCGAGCTCCTCGCCCGCCTGGAGCGCCGTCGCCAGCTGCTCGCCGCCGAGGGGCTGTTCGCACCGGAGCTCAAGCGCGACCTGCCGTTCCTGCCCGGCAGGGTGGGCCTGGTCACCGCGCCCAACAGCGCCGCGGAGCGCGACGTCCTGGAGAACGCCCGCCGCCGCTGGCCGTCGGTGGAGTTCGAGGTGGCCTACGCCGCCATGCAGGGCACCCGCTCGGCCGCCGAGGTGATGGAGGCGCTCGACCGGCTCGAGCGCAGGGCCGACGTCGACGTCATCGTCGTCGCGCGTGGCGGCGGCTCGATCGAGGACCTCCTCCCGTTCTCCGACGAGGCGCTGGTCCGCGCGGTCCACGGCATGCGTACGCCCGTCGTGTCCGCGATCGGCCACGAGCCCGACCAGCCGCTGCTCGACCTCGTCGCCGACGTCCGCGCCTCCACCCCGACCGACGCCGCCAAGCTGGTCGTCCCCGACATGGCCGAGGAGGTCAACGGCGTCACGTGGGCCCGCGACCGGCTGCGCCAGGTCATCACGCAGCGGATCGCGCGCGAGCAGGAGTGGCTGGCCCAGGTACGCTCGCGGCCCGCGATGGCCGACCCGCGCAACCTGCTCTCGGCCCGCTCCGACGAGCTCGACGACCTGCTCGCGCGCGCCCGCCGTACGCTCTCGCACCGCCTGGACCGCGCCGCCGACGACATCGGCCACCAGCGCGCCCGCGCCCAGGCGCTCTCGCCGCTCGCCACCCTGCAGCGCGGGTACGCCGTGCTGCAGGACGCCGACGGGCACGTCGTCACCTCGGTCGCGCAGGCGGCCGTCGGTGCCGCGGTGTCCGTCCGGGTCGCCGACGGCCGCGTCCACGCCACCACGGACCGCATCGAGGAAGCACACCTGGTCGAGGAGGACCGAGATGAGTGAGACCGCCCCACCCCGGGAGCTCGGCTACGAGGAGGCTCGCGAGGAGCTGATCGAGGTGGTCCGCACGCTCGAGGCGGGCGGCACCACCCTCGAGGAGTCGCTGGCGCTGTGGGAGCGCGGCGAGGCGCTCGCCACGGTCTGCCAGGAGTGGCTCGACGGCGCCCGCAGGCGGCTGGACGAGGCGATGGGACCCGACGCGGACTAGCGGGTGAGGAGGCCGAGGTAGGCCTCGATGTCCTCGACCGGTGCCGAGCCGTAGACCAGGACGGCCTCGTCGTCGACCTCGGTCGAGAAACCGTGGTCGCCGCCGGAGTCCGACCACGTCTGCCACGTGTCGGTGATCTCCGACTCGACCGTCGCGTCGTCGCCCGCCTCGGCCTTCTCGTCGACGTAGGAGCGGACCAGCTCGTCGACCGAGGTGTCCTGCTGCCGGATGCCGACGAAGCGGCCCTCGTCGGTCAGCACCCCGAGCCCCCACCGCGGGTCGTCGCCCGCCCGGAGGTCGACGCTCGTGGCGGTCCAGCCGTCCGGCAGCTCGCGCGGGTGGACGACCCGGAGGTTCGCCCCCTGGGCGACCTCGACGCTGTCGCGCCAGTCCACCGGCACGACGGTGTCGTCGGTCTCGCCGCGGAACAGGCTGCGCCACGCCACGAAGGCGACGACGACCACGACGGTCACGATGAGGGCGCCCGTCATGCCGCTGAAGGAGCGGTTGTACCGGCTGGGCTGCTCACTCACGCCGCCCATCCTCCCAGCCGGGCCCGCCCACTGTGACGCCGGGTGCGTCCGACCGCTGGCGCGGACCATCAGGGCCGATTCCGCCGCAGGTGCGGCATACTCCCACCGTGATCACCTACCGAATCGCGGAGGCAGCCGAGGTGCTGGCCGTGAGCGACGACACCGTACGCCGCTGGGTGGACGCGGGGCGGATCCCCTCGCGTCGCACCGACGGCCGCACCACGGTGACGGGTCCGGACCTCGCCGACCTGGCCGAGCAGCTGGTCGAGTCGGGCGAGCTCGCCGAGCGCGACCGCACCCACGCCGGCCGGGTCAGCGCCCGCAACCGGATGAGCGGGATCGTCACCCGGGTCAAGCGGGACACCGTGATGGCCCAGGTCGAGATGATCTGCGGGCCCTACCGCGTCGTGTCGCTGATGAGCAGCGACGCCGCGGACGAGCTCGGCCTCGAGCCGGGTGTACGCGCCATCGCCAGCGTCAAGTCCACCAACGTCGTGGTGGAGGTCCCCCAATGAGGAGGGTCGCGCTGGTCGCCCTGCTGCTCCCCCTGTGCGCCTGCGGGGGCGGTGAGGACGCCGGGTCGTCGGACGACGACCGCACGATCACCGTGCTGGCCGCCGCGTCGCTCACCGACGTGTTCGAGCAGCTCGCGACGCCGTTCGAGGAGGAGCACGGCGTCGACGTGACGTTCTCCTTCGGCTCGAGCACCGACCTCGCCGAGCTGGCCGCGGACGGCGCGCCGGGCGACGTCCTCGCCACCGCCGACGCGACGTCGATGGGCCTCGCCGAGGACGCCGGGGTGACCGGCGACGTCGAGACCTTCGCGACCAACGTCCTCACGATCGTGGTGCCGGAGGGCAACCCCGCCGGGATCGAGTCCCTCGACGACCTCGACGGGTCCACCTGGGTGCGCTGCGCCGACGAGGTGCCGTGCGGCAAGGTCGCGCGGGCCGTCCTGGAGGCCGCCGGCGTCACCGCGGAGCCGGTCAGCCTCGAGGAGGACGTCCGGGCCACCCTCGACAAGGTCGTCTCGGGCGAGGCGGACGCCGGCCTGGTGTATGCCACCGACGCGGTCGCCGCGGCCGACGACGTGGACGCGGTCGAGATCCCGGGCGCCGAGGACGCGCTGACGTCCTACGTCGCCGCGACCCTGGAGCAGTCGACCGACGCCGACCTCGCGGCGGACTGGGTGGCGTGGCTGCGATCGGAGGAGGGCCGGGAGATCCTCGACGACGCAGGGTTCGGCAGCCCGTGAGGGACCGCCTCGGCCGCCCGCCGGCGCTCCTCGTGGTGCCCGCGGTCGTCGCCACGCTGCTCCTCCTGGTCCCGCTGGTGGCGATGGTCGCGAGCACCGACTGGCAGGCGCTCCCCGACCACCTGACCTCGCGCACGGCGCTCGACGCGCTGCGGATCTCGCTCCTCACCTCCACCGTCGCGATCGCGTTCTGCCTGCTGCTCGGGCTCCCCCTGGCGTGGCTGCTCGCCCGCGTCGACTTCCGGGGCCGCGGCGCCCTGCGTGCGCTCGTGACCGTGCCGCTGGTGCTGCCGCCCGTCGTCGCGGGCGTGGCGCTGCGCAGCGCCTTCGGCCGCACCGGCCTGGTCGGCGAGCCCCTGCTCGAGTGGACCGGCTTCGCGTTCCCGTTCACGACGTGGGGCGTCGTGCTGGCCCACGTCTTCGTCTCGATGCCCTTCGTGGTGATCGCGATCGAGGGGGCGCTGCGCTCGGCCGACCCGAGGTACGACGACGCCGCGGCCACGCTCGGCGCCACCCGGTGGACGACGTTCCGCCGGGTCACGGTCCCGCTCGCCCTGCCCGGCGTGGTCGCCGGCACCGTCCTCGGGTGGGCACGCTCGCTCGGCGAGTTCGGCGCGACCATCACCTTCAACGGCAACTACCCGGGCACGACGCAGACGATGCCGACGCTGATCTACGTCACCCGCCAGGCCGACCAGGACGCCGCACTGTCGCTGAGCCTGGTGATGCTGCTCGTGTCCATCGGCGTCCTCGTCGCCCTGCGCGACCACTGGCTGGGGACGCCATGAGCGGCGCACGGCTCACCGCCGACCTCCGCGTCGCCGACCGCGTCGAGGCGTCGTTCGTCGCCGAGCCGGGCGAGGTCCTCGCGGTGATCGGGCCGAACGGCGCCGGCAAGAGCTCGCTCCTGCACGCCCTCGCCGGCCTGGTCGACGTCACCGGCACCGCCCTGCTCGGCGACACGGACCTGCTGGCCCTGCCCGTCCGGGAGCGCCGTGTCGGCCTGGTGTTCCAGGGCCAGCTGCTCTTCCCGCACCTCACGGCGCTCGACAACGTGGCGTTCGGGCTCCGCGCACGCGGCGAGTCCCGCGCCCGCGCCGACGCCGTGGCGCGCGACTGGCTGGAGCGCTTCGGCATCGCCGAGCTGGCCGGCCGCAGGCCGCGGGAGCTGTCCGGCGGGCAGGCCCAGCGCGTGGCGATCGCGCGCGCCCTGGCCACCGACCCCGACGTCCTGCTGCTCGACGAGCCCTTCACCGGCCTGGACGTCTCGGTCCAGATGGCGCTGAGGATCGAGCTCGGCCGGCACCTGCGCGACTTCGCCGGGATCGCGCTGCTGGTGACGCACGACGCGATCGACGCCCTCACGCTGGCCGACCGGGTCCTCGTGCTCGACGACGGCGGGGTGGCCCAGGTGGGGGCGCCCGCCGAGGTGGCGGCCGAGCCCCGCACGCCGCACGTCGCCCGGCTGGTCGGGCTCAACCTCGTCGCCGACGGGGAGGAGATGATCGCCTTCACCCCGGACGCGGTCGTGGTGTCGCTCC
Source organism: Nocardioides cavernae (assembly GCF_013410035.1). GTDB lineage: Bacteria > Actinomycetota > Actinomycetes > Propionibacteriales > Nocardioidaceae > Nocardioides > Nocardioides cavernae_A. Next base: position 522,322 of record NZ_JACCBW010000001.1, read on the forward strand.
ACGAGCCGGAGGGGTCGACCCGCCTGCGGTGGCGCGGACCGATCGCGACCGTCGCGCCCCACGGCGACGTCGTACGCCTCCTGGTGCACGCCGGGCCCGACCTGCTGGCCGACCTCACGCCCGCAGCGGCCACCGAGCTCGGCCTCCTCCCCGGCCGGGAGGTGTGGCTGTCGACCAAGGCGACCGCGGTGAGCCGCTACCCCGCCCGCGGCTAGCATGCGCGCCATGACTGCCACCCCCTCGGAGCACGCCCCGCAGCCCGAACGCAACCTCGCCCTCGAGCTGGTGCGCGTCACCGAGTCGGCCGCGATGGCGGCCGGTCGATGGGTGGGTCGTGGTGACAAGAACGACGCCGACGGCGTGGCCGTCGAGGCGATGCGCTACATGATCTCCACGGTCGAGATGCGGGGCACGGTCGTCATCGGCGAGGGCGAGAAGGACAACGCCCCGATGCTCTTCAACGGCGAGCAGGTCGGCGACGGCACCGGTCCCGAGTGCGACGTCGCCGTCGACCCGATCGACGGCACGACGCTCACCGCCAAGGGCATGAGCAACGCCATCTCGGTGCTCGCGGTGTCGCCGCGCGGCTCGATGTACGACCCGAGCGCCGTCTTCTACATGGACAAGCTCGCGACCGGCCCCGAGGCGGCCGACGTGGTCGACCTCCGGCTGCCGGTGAAGGAGAACATCGCCCGGGTGGCGAAGGCCAAGGGCATCTCGGTCCACGACGTCACTGTGGTCCTGCTCGACCGGCCGCGCCACGCGCAGCTCGTCGAGGACATCCGCGCGACCGGCGCGCGCATCAAGTACATCACCGACGGCGACGTGGCCGGCGCGATCATGGCCGCCCGCCCCGACACCGGGGTCGACCTCATGCTCGGCGTCGGCGGCACCCCCGAGGGGATCATCGCGGCCTGCGCGATGAAGTGCATCGGCGGCAAGATCCAGGGCCAGCTGTGGCCGCAGGACGACGACGAGCGGCAGCGTGCGCTCGACGCCGGTCACGACCTCGACCGCGACGTCGTCCTCGGCACGGACGACCTGGTGACGGGCGACGACGCGTTCTTCGTGGCCACCGGCATCACCGACGGCGAGCTCATGCGTGGCGTCCGCTACCGCGGCAACGGCGTCACGACGCACTCGCTGGTGATGCGCTCGCGCAGCGGAACGGTCCGCTCGATCACCGCCGAGCACCAGCTCTCCAAGCTACGCAATCTCTCCACGATCGACTTCGACAACTGACGCGACGGCCACGGGCCGCAGGGCGAGCGACACGGCGGTGATCACCGCCGGGTCGAAGGCCATCCCGACGTGCGACGAGCGCACCTCGACCGGGTGCGCGGCCGGGTCGACGCAGGCGCGCCAGTCCACGATGCCGTCACGGCGGGAGAAGACGGCGGTGAAGTCCAGGCCCTGCGGCCACGGAGCCCGGGCCTGGTCGAAGCTCTCCTGCGCGCAGGTGCCCGCGACGCAGTCCTCGGCCATCAGGCCGCGCATCCCGGCGCGGTTGAGCCGCACCAGCAGGTCGACGCTGCGCGCCAGCGAGGCGTGGTGCGCGCCGGGAGCAAGGACCGGGCTGCCCATGGTCACGATGCCGGCGACCAGGTCGGGGCGCCGTGCGGCGACGCCGCGGGCCAGCATCCCGCCGAGGCTGTGCCCGACGACGCGCACCCGTGAGCCGCGGCGCTGCGAGATCTCCTCCAACCGCTCCTCGAGCTGGCGCGCGGCGGCGAGGGTGCAGCCGACGTTGGCTCGGATGTCGGCCCGGTAGGTCCGGAACCCCTGGTGGCGCAGGGTCCGGCTCATCGGCGCGAGCGAGGAGTCGCCCGCCAGGAAGCCCGGCACCAGCAGCACGGGCTCGGTGACGCGGACCGGGCGCGAGGCGTAGGGCGTACGACGCCGCGCGCCGCGCGCGCCGAACGCCTGCACCGCGTAGCGACCCGCCTCCGTCACCAGCGATCCCTCGCGCAGCACCGCAGCCACCGAGGGCTGCGAGAAGCCCTCCGGCGTCAGGAATGCCGCCACTGTGCGCTGGGTCACAGTCGTCGAACCTAGCCGAGACCCCGCAGGGAACGGGGGACGTCGCTCACTTTGCGTTCTTTCGGGGACGGTCGTCGTGTTCACTGGGGACATGTCCAGCCCCCGCGACGCCTCGTCGCCCGTCGTCTCCGACGAGCTCCGTGCTCCGGTCGGCAACCAGGTCGAGCTCTGCTACCAGACCATCGGGGACCCCTCCGACGAGCCGCTGCTCCTCGTCATGGGGCTCAGCGGGCCGATGACGTGGTGGGACGAGGCCTTCTGCGTGCTGCTCGCGTCCGCCGGCTTCCACGTCGTGCGCTACGACAACCGCGACACGGGGCGCTCCTCCCGGTTCCCCGCACCGGCCCGGGGCGACCAGCTCGTGCGCGCCTTCGCGACCGGCAACGCCCGTGCGCCGTACTCGATGAGCGACCTGGCCGAGGACGCCACTGCCCTCCTGGACCACCTCGGCATCGAGTCCGCGCACCTCGTCGGCGTCTCGATGGGCGGCATGATCGCGCAGACCGTGGCCATCGAGCACCCCACGCGGGTGCGGTCGCTGACCAGCATCAGCTCCACCACCGGTCGCCGGACGGTCGGCTGGCAGCACCCCTCCCTGCTCCCCCGGCTGATCGCCCCGCGCAAAGCCGGCCGCGACGCCTACGTCGAGACGAGCCTGGCGATGTGGTCGTTGATCGGCTCGACCGGCTTCCCCTCCGACCCCGAGACGCTGCGCACCCGCGCGGGCACCACCTTCGACCGCGGCGTCAGCGCGAGCGGAGCGGTGCGCCAGATGCTGGCGATCCTCACCCAGCCCGACCGCACGCCCCGGCTGCGCAGCCTGCGCGTCCCCGCCCTGGTCATCCACGGCACGGAGGACAAGATGGTCCACGTCAGCGGCGGACGCTCGACGGCGGCTGCGATCCCCGGCGCCGAGCTGCTGCTCGTCGACGGGATGGGCCACGACCTCCCGCCCGAGCTGTTCGAGGTGTTCGTCGACGCGATCGTCACGACCGCCGAGCGAGCCCGGACGACTGCCTAGAGGACGCGTGCGCCCGCCGACGGCGCGGCGGTGAAGAGGTCGGGCTCGCCGAAGCCCGCGTCCGCGAAGGCGGAGCGTACGGCCTCGCCCGCCGCGTCGACGTCGGCGTCCGGCACCAGCCCGATCACGCACCCGCCGAACCCGCCGCCGGTCATCCGGGCGCCGAGGGCGCCTGCGGCCAGGAGCGCGTCTACGGCGGTGTCCACCTCGGGGACGGTGATGCGGAAGTCGTCGCGCATCGACGCGTGCGAGGCCGTCAGTGCCGGTCCGATCTCTTCGAGACGGCCCTCGTCCAGCAGGCGCACCACCGACAGCACCCGGTCGTCCTCGGTGACGACGTGGCGCACATAGCGGCGCAGCTCCTCGTCGTCGAGGCGTGCCAGCGCGTCGTCGAGGTCCGCCGCGGTGACGTCGCGCAGGGCGGGCACGCCCAGCAGGCGCGCCGCCTCCTCGCAGCCGCGCCGGCGGGCGCCGTACTCGCCGTCGGCGTGCGTGTGCGGCGCGCGGGTGTCGACGACCAGGACGGTGAGGTCGCTGCCGGCGAGGTCGAGCGGGACCGGGCGGGTGTCGTTGCTGCGCATGTCGCAGAAGAGCGCGTGACCCTCGAGGCCGCGCAGGCTGACGAGCTGGTCCATCCCGCCGGTGGGTGCGCCGACGGCGTCGTTCTCGACGTCGCGGGTCAGTGCGAAGAGGGCGTCGTCGTCGAGCCCGAGGCCGAGGTGGTCGTCGACCGCGCGGACCACCGAGCAGACCAGGGCGGCGGAGGACGAGAGCCCCGCACCGGTGGGCACGTCGGAGTCGACCTCGATCGCCAGGGGCGGGACGTCGACGCCGCGGTCGACGAGCAGCCACAGCACGCCGAGGACGTACCTCGCCCACGCCGGCACGTCCGGGGCGTCGTCGAGGCCGGTGCGGTCGACGACGACGGGGTCGGCCTCCTGAGCGGACGACGCCGCCCACCCGTCGTCGCGCGACGACACGACGGCGGTGCAGCCGACGGCCAGCGCGAACGGCAGCACGAAGCCGTCGTTGTAGTCGGTGTGCTCACCGATCAGGTTGATCCGTCCGGGCGCGATCCAGCGAGTCACGACGGGCCGCTCCCTGGGCTCATTCGAAGGGTTGAGGTCTGTTGCCAAACCCTAGCCGCAGCCGATAGACCAGTGACCGCAGTCACGGAAGAGGAGGGCGCATGGCACCACGATCATCGACCCGACCACGAGGTCGACCGACGCGCAGGCGCTTGGCCGGCACGGTGGCGACGCTCGCGCTGGCGAGCAGCCTGCTGGCTGCCTGCGGTGGCGACGGCGACAAGCCGGAGCTCGTCTGGTACATCAACCCCGACAGCGGCGGACAGGCAGCGATCGCAGAGGACTGCTCCACCGACGAGTACACGATCACCACGCAGGTCCTCCCGCAGGACGCGAGCCAGCAGCGCATCCAGCTGGCCCGACGGCTCGCGGCGAAGGACCCGGAGATCGACCTGATGTCGCTGGACCCGCCGTTCACCGCGGAGTTCGCCGACGCCGGGTTCCTCGCACCGGTCCCGCAGGAGACGCTGCAGCAGCTCGAGGACCAGGGCACCTTCCAGGGCGCCCTGGACGCCGCCACGTGGAACGACGAGCTCGTGGTCTTCCCGTTCTGGTCCAACACCCAGGTCCTCTGGTACCGCAAGTCCTTCGTCGAGAAGGCCGGCATCGACATGTCGCAGCCCGTCACCTGGGAGCAGATCATCAAGGCCGCCAGCGACAACGGCGGCAAGATCGGCGTCCAGGCCAACAAGTACGAGGGCTACGTCGTGTGGATCAACGCCCTCATCGAGAGCGCCGGCGGCCAGATCCTCGAGGACGCCTCCGCGGGCGTCGACGCCAAGATCACCATCCAGGACGAGCCCGGTGAGGTGGCGGCGAAGATCATCGAGGACCTCGCCAGCTCCTCGGCGGCGCCGTCCGACCTCAGCGTGTCCAACGAGGGCACCGCAGGCTCCACCTTCGGGTCCGACCAGGGCTCGTTCCTGGTCAACTGGACCTACATCTTCCACAACTACGACGACACCGCCCCCGACGTCGCCAAGGACATCGGGTACGCCCGGTACCCGCAGGCGGTCGAGGGCGAGGAGTCCCGCCCGCCCTACGGCGGCATCGGCATCGGGGTCAGCGAGTACTCCGACCAGAAGGACCTCGCGCTCGAGGCGGCGGCGTGCCTCGTCGAGCCCGAGCAGCAGGGCAAGAACGCGGAGATGACCGGCAACATGCCGGCGAGCACGGCCGGCTACGACTACCCGGCCCTGGCGGACATCTATCCCGAGGACCTGCTGCAGCTGTTCCAGGAGAGCGTGAACGCCGCCGCACCGCGCACCGTGACGCCCTACTGGAGCGACGTGTCCAGCTCCATCCAGGCGACCTGGCACCCGCCGGCCACGGTCGACTCCGACACCCCGCCGAGCTCCGAGACCTTCATCGAGGAGATCCTCAAGGGAAGGAAGCTGCTGTGAGCACGACGATCGCCACCGAGCCCCAGGCGGGCAAGGGCAAGGAGAGCAGACCGGTCGTCAGCGACCGCAGCGCGGCCGAGAACCGCCTCGGCCTCAAGCTGGTCGCACCGGCCGTCATCCTGATGCTCCTCGTGACCGCCTGGCCGATGATCCAGGCGCTCTACCTCTCGCTGTTCCGCTACCGGCTCACCGCGCCGGACGACCGCGAGTTCATCGGCATCGACAACTACGTCACCGTGCTCACCGACAGCCTGTTCTGGCGCGACACCTGGAACACGCTGCTGATCATGGTGGTGACGGTCGCGGTCGAGCTGGTCGTCGGCTTCGCCTTCGCGATGGTGATGCACCGCATCGTCTTCGCCCGCGGGCTGATGCGCACCTCGATCCTGATCCCCTACGGCATCATCACGGTCGTCTCGGCCTTCGCCTGGCAGTTCGCGTTCTCGCTCAACAACGGCTTCGTGAACTCCTGGTTCAGCTGGCTGCCGTGGATCACCGCGGACACCAACTGGTACGGCGACCACTGGCCGGCGATGTTCGCGATCATGGTCTCCGAGATCTGGAAGACCACCCCGTTCATGGCCCTGCTGCTCCTCGCGGGCCTCGCGCAGGTGAGCGAGGACATGCTCGAGGCGGCCAAGGTCGACGGCGCCACGTGGTGGCAGCGGCTGACCAAGGTGATCCTGCCCAACATGCGCGCGGCGATCATGGTGGCGGTCCTGTTCCGCGCGCTCGACGCCTACCGCATCTTCGACAACATCTTCGTGATGACCCGAGGGGCGCAGGACACCGAGTCGATCTCGTTCCTGACCTACCGCCAGGTCATCGAGCAGATGCAGCTGGGACTCGGCTCCGCGCTGTCGGTGCTGCTGTTCTTGTCGGTGCTGCTGCTGGCGTGGCTGATCGTCAAGCTGTTCAAGGTGGACCTGGCGCAGGCGAGGGGTGAGGGCTGATGGACGCCAAGACGAAGGTCGGCACGTGGATCGGGTTCGTCCTGATCATGCTGTGGTGCCTGTTCCCGGTCGCGTGGATCATCTCGCTGTCCTTCAAGTCCGAGGGCGAGACCGCGACCGGCAGCGCCCAGTTCCTGCCCAAGGAGCCGACGTGGGACAACTACTCCGCGATCCTCGACAACGGTGACTTCACGCGGGCGCTGATCAACTCGTTCGGCATCGCGCTGATCGCGACCGTGCTGTCGGTCATCTTCGCGACGCTCGCGGCGTACGCCATCGCGCGGCTCGACTTCAAGGGCAAGCGCCTGGTGCTGTCCCTGGCGCTCGCGATCGCGATGTTCCCGGTGGTGTCGCTGGTCGGTCCGCTCTTCGACATGTGGACCACGTTCGGGCTGTTCAACACCTGGCCCGGCCTGATCATCCCCTACATGTCGTTCACGCTGCCGCTGGCGATCTGGACCCTGTCCGCCTTCTTCCGCGAGATCCCGTGGGAGATGGAGCAGGCCGCCCAGGTCGACGGCGCCACCTCGTGGCAGGCGTTCCGCAAGGTGATCGTCCCCCTCGCCGCACCCGGTGTCTTCACCGCGGCGATCCTGACGTTCTTCTTCGCCTGGAACGAGTTCGTGCTCGCGATCTCGTTGACGTCCACCACGTCCTCGCGGACGGTGCCGGCGCAGATGTCGTTCTTCGTCGGTCCCGACCCGTTCAACCCGCCGTACGCGCAGCTCGCGACGGCGTCGGTCATCGTCACGCTGCCGGTGATCATCATCGTCCTGCTGTTCCAGCGCAAGATCGTCGCCGGCCTGACCTCCGGCGCAGTGAAGGGGTGATCAGCTCATGGCTGCCATCGAGATGAAGAACATCGTCAAGCAGTACGGCGACGGCTTCCCGGCCGTCAACGACGTGAGCATCGACGTGGAGGACGGGGAGTTCCTCATCCTCGTCGGCCCGTCCGGGTGCGGGAAGTCCACGCTCCTGCGGATGATCGTCGGCCTGGAGGACATCACCGACGGCGACATGATGATCGGCGGCAAGCGGGTCAACGACCTCGCCCCGCGCGACCGCAACCTGTCGATGGTGTTCCAGAACTACGCGCTCTACCCCCACCTCACGGTCTACGAGAACATCGCGTTCCCGTTGCGCCTGGCCAACAAGCCCGACTCCGAGGTCGACCAGAAGGTGCGCGACGCGTCCAAGACGCTCGAGCTCGACGAGCACCTCGAGCGCAAGCCCGGGAACCTGTCGGGTGGCCAGCGGCAGCGTGTCGCGATGGGACGCGCGATCGTCCGCGACGCGGAGGCGTTCCTCTTCGACGAGCCGCTGTCCAACCTCGACGCCAAGCTCCGCGGCCAGATGCGCACGGAGATCTCGCGGCTGCAGAAGCGGCTGGGCATCACCACGGTCTACGTCACCCACGACCAGACCGAGGCGATGACGCTGGGCGACCGGGTCGCGGTGCTCAAGCGCGGGGTGCTCCAGCAGCACGCCACGCCGCGCGAGCTCTACGAGAACCCCGCCAACCTGTTCGTCGCGGGCTTCATCGGGTCCCCTCCGATGAACTTCCTGCCGGCGACCGTCAAGGGCAACCAGGTCGAGCTGCCGTTCGGCACGGTCACCATCCCCGAGGAGAAGGCCGCCAAGGCCCAGGGCAAGGGCCTGCTCATCGCCGGCATCCGGCCCGACCACTTCGAGGACGCCTCGGTCGTCGACTCCGACAAGGCCACCGAGGAGGCGACCTTCAAGGCGACCGTCGACGTGGTGGAGTGGCTCGGCAACGAGGCCTACGCCTACATCCCGTTCGAGGCTCCCCCGGAGGTGCAGAAGCAGCTCCAGCAGCTCGAGCGCGACCTCGACGGGGAGTCGCTGCGCACCCAGCTCGTCGTCTCGCTCGACGGCGCGAGCCGGATCAGCGAGGGCGACGAGGCCACCATCTGGGTCGACGCCCGCAAGATCCACCTGTTCGACCCGGCGTCGGGCGAGAACCTGACGATGGACGCGAGCCACGCTGGCATCGTCCCCGGCGGCAACGCCATGGCGAAGGCCGAGGAGGTCGGCGAGGTGCAGGACGGCGTCCAGCCCCAGAGCCAGGACGGCTGACCGCCCGACCCACCGGACGACCGTGGCCCCCGGAGTGATCTCCGGGGGCCACGGTCGTGTCAGCGGCGACTCAGTCGGAGAGCCGCTCGCCCGACTCGGTGTCGAAGACGTGGACGTGCTGCGGGTCGGTCGTGACGTGCAGCGTCTCGCCCTTCTGCGGGTGCTGGCGTCCGGCGAGGCGGACGATCACGTTGGACGGGGTGCCCTCGACGTCGCAGGTGCCGTAGACGAAGCTGTCGGCGCCGAGCTCCTCGACCACCGTCACGGCGACGGGCAGGCCGCCGTCGCCGGCACCGACGAGGCGCCAGTTCTCCGGGCGTACGCCGACAGTGACGTGGCCCGACATCTTGCGCTCGGCCGCCGGGTCGACGGGGACGTTGTAGCCGCCCACCTTGACCGTGCCGTCCTCCGCGGCGACGCCCTCGAGGAGGTTCATCTGCGGGCTGCCGATGAAGCCGGCGACGAAGAGGTTGGCCGGCTTGTCGTAGAGCTTGAGCGGGGTGTCCACCTGCTGCAGGACGCCGAGCTTCATCACCGCGACGCGGTCGCCCATCGTCATCGCCTCGACCTGGTCGTGGGTGACGTAGACGGTGGTGACGCCGAGGTCCTGCTGGAGCCGCGCGATGTCGGTGCGGGTCTGCACGCGCATCTTGGCGTCGAGGTTGGACAGCGGCTCGTCCATGCAGAAGACCTGCGGTGCGCGCACGATCGCGCGCCCCATCGCGACGCGCTGCCGCTGGCCACCCGAGAGCGCCTTGGGCTTGCGCTGGAGGTACTCCGTCAGCCCGAGGATCTCCGCGGCCTTGGCGACGCGCTCCTTGCGCTCGGCCGCCGAGACCTTGGCCATCTTGAGGGAGAACGCCATGTTCTCCTCCACCGTCATGTGCGGGTAGAGCGCGTAGTTCTGGAAGACCATCGCGATGTCTCGGTCCTTGGGCGGGACCTGGGTCACGTCGCGGTCTCCGATGTAGATCCTGCCGTCGTTGACCTCCTCGAGCCCCGCGAGCATCCGCAGGGTCGTGGACTTGCCGCAGCCGGAGGGGCCGACGAGGACCATGAACTCGCCGTCCCGGATCTCCAGGTCGATGCCGGGCACGGCCGGCTCGTCGGCGCCGGGATACCACCGCTGCGCCTTCTCGAACGTCACTGATGCCATTGTTCTGCTCTCCTTCACCGGCAGGTACGTGCCGGACGATCCGTAGTGAAGTGACGCAGGTCACCGTAGGGGCGGGCGTGACGGACCGCAACGAGGACCACGCCCCGATGGACGGTGGGCCGACCCGACGGTGGCGGGTCAGCAGGAGGTCAGCAGGCGGTCAGTAGGTGCCGAGGTACTTCTTCGGGGTCCCCGGGGCGGGCAGCCGGCGCACCTGCACCGAGCCCATCAGCGCCAACCCGCGCACGCGGAGCGTCGGCGAGTCCGGACCGACCTCGGCCGGCACCTTGTCCTTGCCCTGGCCGTAGTCGCCCATGATCGGGGTGCCGTCGATGACGACGTGCATGTGGGCGGGGACGATGATCTGGACGTCGCCCATGATCGCGCTGGCGTTGATCTGGGTGTCGTGGCTGGTGAGGATCGCCTCGCGCAGGTCGAGGGTGACGCTGCCCATCAGCGAGAACGCGGAGTGGTGCTCCGGCACCTGCCACACCCCGCGGCGCTTGCAGTCGCCCATGATCGCGGTGGACGAGTTGTGCCCGACGGCCGGGACGCCGGCGGGCGTGCGCCGTACGGGTGCGGCGGCCGGCGGGGTCACCGGACCGGTGGCCTGGAGGTCCAGGGTGATCGGCACCAGCTCGCCGTAGGTCTTGGCCTGCCAGGTGAGCTCCAGCCGCTCCTCGAGCTCGTCGAGGTCCAGGCGGCCGTCCCCGGCGGCGTCGCGCAGCACGTCGGCGACGCGCTGACGGTCCGCGTCGGAGACGCGCATCTGCGACGGGTCGTGCGGGCGGTTCTCGATCTCCCCCATGCACCCCAGCCTAGCGAGGCGGTCGACCCGGCCGCCCGTGACGGACGTCAGGAGCCTGCGGGCGGGACCGGTGCGGCGAGGTGCTGGTAGTCCTTCGACGACACCCAGTCGCCGCCCCACTCCCACCCGATCCGCGCGAACGCGGACACCACCAGGTCGTCCTCGCGGACCACACCGGGTGCGACGGGTGCCGACCGCGCCCGGTCGACGGCCACAAAGCGCCGACCGGCCGGCGGGTCGACGCGGCCGGGGCGGACGTACGGGTTCTGCACCGGGTTGAGGTCGATCGCGGCGCCGTAGGCGTGGAGGGACCAGCTCTCCTGGCCGGCGACGCGGCGGCAGTTGAAGGCCGAGGAGTTGTTCGCCGCCATCGAGAGGTCGTCGTCGGCGCCGTAGTCGTCGACCAGCCGCATCCGTGCGATCGGCCAGCCGGCGGCGTAGAGCCGGCCGAACACCTCCGTCACGTCGCGCGCCCAGCGGCGGTGCACGACCAGCTCGCCGGAGCGGGCCCGGCCGTCGAGGTCGCGGTGCACCACCCGGACGTGGCGCAGGTCGTCGAGCGGGACGGGGCACCCGGGCCGGTGGCTGCGACGCATCCGCTGCGCGAGCGCCGCGTCGATGCGCGACACCGACGACGCGTACGCCGGGTCGTCCGCCTGCGCGCCGCCGCGCTCGCTCGCGAGGCCGGTGCACCGCTGCCGGGACCGGAAGTCCGCGACCGCCCGCGCCCGGTCCGGTCCCGTGACCGGCGCGGGGCGCCCGTCGACGCCGGAGATGCGGGCGGGTGTCCACTCCTTCGCGACCACGCCGGCCGCGTCGAGCGTGACGGTGAGGACCCCGGTGGTGGCCTGGCGGTCGTGGTACCAGGCGAGGTTGCCGAGGCCGTAGCCGACCAGCGTCTCCCCGGCCCAGCCGACGCCGCCGAGCACGTGCGAGTGGCTGCCCACCACGACGTCCGCGCCGGCGCCGGCGAGGTCGCGCGCGAGGAGGCGCTGCGACTGCGTGGGGCACGACTCGTACTCCTTGCCCCAGTGGAGATGGACGACCACCAGCCGGTCCAGCGCGGCCTGTGCCTCGACGGCGGCGAGCAGCGCTGTCGTGCTGCGGCCGCGCGCGGTGGCGATGCCGGGGTCGTCGGGCCCGGCCTCCCACACCCCGCTCGTGCCCTCGCGCTGGACGCCGTCGGCGGCGAGGAACGCGACCTCGAGGCCGCCGGCCTCGACGACGTGCGGCGCGTGGGCCTCGGTCGCGTCGCGGCCCGCGCCCACCGTCGCGACGCCACGGTCCGCCCCGGCCTCGAGCGTGTCGGCGAGACCGGCCCAGCCGTAGTCGCCGGCGTGGTTGTTGGCGACGCTGACCACGTCGACACCGGACTCGGCGAGCACGTCGAAGGCTCGGGGCGAGGTCCGGAAGTGGTAGCGGTCCTGCGGCCGCTCGAGCTCCTTGGGATCGCGCCGGGTGCGCGAGGTCACCGGCGTCTCGAGGTTGACCATTGCGACGTCCGCGGCGCGCAGGGTGCGGCTGATCGGCCCCAGCGTGGCTCCCGGGCGCAGCAGTCGCCGGAGGTTGCCCTCGAAGTGGACGTCGCCGCCCAGCGCGACCGTCACCCTGCCGGTCCGGGCGGGCTCGGTGGTCGCGGTGCTGACGGCCGACGGCCGGCCCGGGGCGGGGTCGTCGGTCGCAGGGGACGCGCTGCACCCGGAGGCGACGAGGGCGCACGACGCCACGACCACCGAGTGCCGGGCCCGTCGCGCCATGGCTCGATCATGCCTGCGCACCGGTAGCCCGACGGTGGGGACGGCCTCAGCCCGCGGCGTCCTCGCGCTCCCGGTCGACCTCGGCGGCGAGGTACCGGGTGACGGCCAGGGCGGCCTGCCGGCCCGCGCGCGCGGCACCCACGGTGCTGGCCGAGGGGCCGTATCCGACCAGCTGGACCCGCGGGTCGCGCACGGCCGTGGTGGCCCCCTGCACGTTGCCGCGCACCGGCACCAGCGGGATCCCGCCCTGAGGCGAGCGCAGGCCGAGCGGCGCGAGGTGCTCGACCGCCGGGCGGAAGCCGGTCGCCCAGAGGATCGCGTCGACCCGCTCGAAGCGGCCGTCGGCCCAGCGGACCCCGTCGCGCTCGATGCGCTCGAACATCGGGAGCCGTCGGTAGGCGCCCCGCCGGGCCGCCTCCTGCTCCTGCGAGCGCAGGGCGAGCCCGGTGACGCTGACGACGCTCGCCGGTGGGAGCCCGCGTCGTACGCGCTCCTCCACCAGCGTCACGGCGGCCAGCCCGGCCTCGCTGTCGAAGCCCTCCCGCCACACCGGCGGACGGCGGGTGACCCACACCGTCTCGGTCAGGGGCGCGATCTCGCCGAGGTGCTGGACCGCCGACGCCCCGCCGCCGACGACGAGCACCCGCCTCCCGCGGAAGTGGTCGGCACCCGGGAAGTGCGCGGTGTGCACCTGCTCCCCCGCGAACGCGCCGATGCCCGGGTAGTAGGGGACGAACGGCCGTGTCCACGTCCCCGTCGCGTTGACCAGGGTCCGGGTCCACCACCGACGCGCTCCCGCGTGCACGACGAGCAGGTCGCCCTCGCTGTCGACGCGCTCGACCCGCACCGGGCGGACCACGGGGAGCTCGTGGCGTCGCTCGAAGTCGGAGAAGTAGGCCGGGACGACGACGTTCGCGGGCTGCGCGGAGCGCTCCGGCGCGGTGGTCCCCGGCAGGTCGGCGACGCCGTGCACGTCGTGCATGCTGAGCGAGGACCACCGGTGCTGCCAGGCACCACCCGGCCGCGTGTCCGCGTCGAGCACGACGTGGTCCACGCCGCGGCCGCGCAGGAAGTACGACGCCGCCAGGCCGGCCTGACCGGCTCCGACCACGACCGCGTCCAGCACCGGCTCGAGGCTCTCCACGTGAGTGGAACGCGCCCGGATCGCGGTCTATGCCCTGTCGCCCCCGCGCGCGACGTGGCAGCCTCGGTGCATGGACACCGCCACCCTCGCCACCCGGCTGCTCGAGCTCCACCACACCGGCACCACGCTGGTCCTGCCCAACGTCTGGGACGCCTGGTCGGCCAAGGTCGTCGCCGGCGCCGGCTTCGACGCGCTGAGCATCGGGAGCCACCCGCTCGCGGACTCCCGCGGCCAGGGTGACAACGAGGACATGACGATCGACGACGCCCTCGACGGCGTGCGCCGCATCTGCTCGGCCGTGCCCGACGTCCCGGTCACCGCCGACATGGAGTCGGGCTACGGTGCCGCACCGGCCGAGCTCGTCGAGCGGCTGCTGGAGGCCGGGGCCGTCGGGCTCAACATCGAGGACACCGTGCACTCCGAGGGCGGACGGATGCGGTCGGCTGCGGAGCACGCCGACTACATCGGCGCCCTCCGGCAGGCCGCCGACGCCGCCGGGGTCGACCTGGTCGTCAACGCCCGCACGGACGTCTTCCTCAAGAAGGACCAGTTCGAGGACCCGCTCGGCGAGGCGGTCGCCCGGCTCCGCGCCTGCGAGGAGGCAGGCGCCCGGTGCGTCTACCCGGTCGGCGCCCCGGACGCCGCCACCCTCGAGGCGCTGCTCGAGGCGCTGTCGGGTCCGGTCAACGTGATCGCCAGCCCGCGCAACGGCTCGGCCGCGGGCTCCCTCGAGGACCTCCGCGCGATGGGCGTGCACCGGGTGACCTTCGGGCCCAAGCTGATGCAGGACCTGTCACCGGATCTCGAGTCGCTCGTGGCCTCCTGGCGGTAGCCTCGGCGCACGCCCGGGCACCGCGGCGTCCGCGGCCCCGGCTGGGCCCGACCGTCGGGGGTCCCCATGGTGCGGCTGCTGTTCTTCCTCGTCCCGCTGGTGCTGTCGATCTTCTGCGTGGTGCAGGCCATCAGCAGCCGTGACGACGAGATCCGCAACCTGTCCAAGGTGTGGTGGATCCTGCTGATCCTGTTCTTCCCGTTCGTCGGGTCGATCGCGTGGCTCGTCGCCGGACGTCCGGTGACGGCGCCGCGCCGCCTCGGCCCCCACGAGCGGAGCTCGAGCGCCTTCCCCGAGTACGACCGCCCGGGCCGCTTCGCCGCGGCCGACCCGGCAGCGGACGAGGAGTTCCTCCGCAAGGTGCGCGAACGCGCCGAGGAGCAGCGCCGCAAGGCACGTGAGGAGCAGCAGCGCCGGGCCGACGAGGCCGGGCCCGAGCCCGGTCAGTCGACCGCCTGAGCCGTCGTCAGTCCGCGACGACGAGCACCGGGGACGGCGCGACCTCCAGGCGTACGGCGTCGCCCGGGGTGAGCCGCACCGCGTCGGTGCTCGCCAGCTGCGCGACGACGTCGGTCCCGTCCGCCAGCTGGCAGGTCACCCGCGAGAGCGGGCCGAGGAACTGTACGGTGGTCACGGTCGCACCGCCGGACGGGTCGGCCACGACCGAGATCGCCTCGGGCCGGACCAGCGCGGAGCCGGACCCGGTGGCCGAGCCGTCGAGCGCGGGCACCTCCTGGCCCAGCACGGACGCGACACCGGCGGTGACCGTGGCCGGCAGCCGGTTGCTGAGACCCACGAACTCGCCGACGAACTTCGTGGCCGGGGCCGAGTAGAGCTCGGCCGGCGGGGCCAGCTGCTCCAGACGCCCGGCGTTCATCACGCCGACCCGGTCCGCGACGGCGAGCGCCTCCTCCTGGTCGTGGGTGACGAAGAGCGTGGTCGTGCCCACCTCGAGCTGCACCCGCCGGATCTCGTCGCGCAGCTGGACGCGCACCTTGGCGTCGAGGGCCGAGAGCGGCTCGTCGAGCAGGAGGACCGACGGCTCGACCGCGAGGGCACGCGCCAGGGCGACACGCTGCTGCTGGCCGCCGGAGAGCTGGTGGGCGTAGCGGTCGGCGTGCTGGCCGAGGCCCACCAGGTCGAGCATGTCGCCGGCCCGCTTGCGGCGCGAGGCGCCGTCGCGGCCCCGCAGCTTGAGGCCGAACGCGACGTTGTCGATGACCGTCATGTGGGGGAAGAGGCTGTAGGCCTGGAAGACCATCCCCATGTCGCGCTTGTTGGCCGGCACCCGGGTCAGGTCCCTGCCGCCCACCGACACCGTGCCGGAGGTGGGCTGGTCGAGGCCCGCCAGGATGCGCAGGGCCGTCGTCTTGCCGCACCCGGACGGACCGAGCAGGCAGACCAGCTCACCGGGCTCGAGGTGCAGCGTGAGCCCGTCGAGGGCACGCACCGCACCGTAGACACGGGTCAGGTCGGACAGCTCGACGGCGAGACCGCGCTCGGTCGCGAGGTCGGTCATGAGGAGGCTCCTTGCTTGTGCCGGTCACGGCTGAGGAAGGTGAGTCCCACGAGCAGCAGCGAGACGAACACCATCGAGGCGAGCGCCGCGGCCATGGCCGCCGGCGAGTTGGACTTGTTGAGCGCGGCCATCGCCACGGGCAGCGTGTCGAAGATCAGGAGGGATGCGAAGACGTACTCCCCCATCACCAGCGCGACCGAGATGAACGCGGCGCCGAGGACGCCGGAGGTGATGTTGGGCAGCACGATCCGCACGATGACGGTGAACCAGCCGGCACCGAGCGAGCGGGCCGCCTCGGCGAGCGTCGTCACGTCGATCGCCGCCAGGGCCGCGTCGATGGCGCGGTAGGAGTACGGCAGCACCAGGACGACGTAGGCGAAGGTCAGCACCAGGGGCGAGTCGCCCAGCAGGTAGGTCACCCACGAGTAGACGTTGGCGATGCCGACCACGATCACCAGTGCCGGGATCGTGAGGGGCAGCAGGCACAGGAACTCGATGAGCTTGCGCGCCCGCGGCACCCGCAGCCGTACCCACACCATCGTCGGCACCAGCAGCACCACCATCAGCACGACGGTGAAGAGCGCCAGCAGCAGCGAGGCGATGATCGAGGAGCGGAGGTCCTCGTCGGTGACCATGAAGGCCCAGTTGTCCCAGGTGCGGCCCTCCGCGCTGCCGCGCGCCTGCGTGGAGAAGTCGAACATCGCCAGCAGCGGCAGGAAGAAGTAGACCGCGAAGGCGAGCAGGCCGACGGCGCGCCCGACCTTGAAGCCGGTGGACTGCCTCATCGCATCCACCTCGACGTCCGCTTGAGGAGCATGTTGTAGGCGAGCATCACCAGCGTCACCACGACGATCATCTCCAGCGCGAGCGCGAAGCCGACGTTGGCCTGGCCCAGCAGCACCTCGCTCGTGATCGCCTGACGGATCAGCAGCGGGACGATCGGCTGGCCCTGGCTGACGAGGACCGCCGCGGTGGCGTACGCCGCGAACGCGTTGGCGAACAGCAGCAGCGTCGCGCCGAGGAAGGCCGGGGTGAGCAGCGGGATGGCGACGTGGCGCCAGTAGTCCCACGTCGACGCGCCGAGGTTGGTGGCGGCCTCGCGCCACTGCGGTCGCAGGCCCTCGAAGGCGGGCGCGAACACGATGACCATCAGCGGGATCTGGAAGTAGCAGTAGACGACGACCAGACCGGGGATGTCGAAGAGCCAGGGGCCGTAGAGGTCGGCGCCGAGCAGGTCCGAGAGCGCCTTGGTGAGGATGCCCACCGGGCCGATGGTGGCGATCCACGCGAACGCCAGCACCACGCCGCCGAACTGGGCGAGCACCCCCGAGATCGCGAGGGTCGTGCGACGCAGCAGGCTCGAGGTCGGCAACGAGACCACGAGGTAGGCGAGCAGCGCCCCGAGCAGGGCACCGATGACGGCCGTGGTCGCGGAGAGGACGAGCGAGCCCTTCAGCGCCGTGAGCGCGGCCTCGCTGGTCAGCGCGTCGAGGTTGCCGAACGTCAGCCCTCCGGCCTCGTCCTGGAACGCGCCCACCACGACGGTGAGGGTCGGGACGAGGAGGAAGACGAAGACGTAGAGGAGGAACGGGAGGAGGGCGAGGGACGGGCCGACGGTGAACCGTCGGCCCGTGCCCGCGCTCGTGTCCGTGGCGGTCGTGCTCAGCGGACGGCCTTGGACCAGTTGGCCGCGAGGTACTCCCCGGCCGTGGTGGTCTGCTCGTCGGTCGGGATCACGGGGTCACCGGTGACCTCGGGAAGGGCGTCCCACAGCTCGGCGTCGATGGTGCCGGCCTCGGCCATCGCGTCGCCGCGCACCGGGCGCGCGCCGCCCTTGAGCCAGAGGTTCTGTCCCTCGTCGCTGTAGAGGAACTCCTGCCACAACCGCGCCGCCGCCGGGTGCGGGGCGTCGGCGTTGATCGCCTGGAAGTAGTAGCCCGCGACCACGGCCTCCTCCGGCACGACCGTCTTCCACGTGTCGACGTTGGCTGCGGCGGCCGCGCCCAGGTAGTCCCAGTCGATGACGACGGGCGTGGTGCCCTGCTCGATGGTGCTGCTGTCCGGGTCGACGGTGATGAAGTTGCCGGCGGCCTTGAGGTCGGCGAAGAAGTCCACGCCGGGGGCGATGTCGTCGGCCGACCCGCCGTTGGCGATGGCCGCCATCATCACGCCGCTGAACGCGGCGCCGGCCTGGGTCGGGTCGCCGTTGAGGGCGACCTTGCCCTTGAAGTCGGGACCCATCAGGTCCTTCACCGACGTCACGTCCGGCACGACGGCGGAGTCGTAGCCGATCGACATGTAGCCGCCGTAGTCGTTGACCCAGGCACCGTCCGGGTCCTTGAACTCGTCGGGGATGTCGTCCCAGGTCTCGACCTGGTACTCGGCGAACATGTCGGTGTTGGCCAGCGCCACGGACTGGCCGAGGTCGAAGACGTCCGGGGCGCGCTCTGTGCCCTTGAGGTCGTTGGCGGCGTTGATCTCGTCCTGCGACGCGGCGTCGGGCTGGGCCGAGTTCACCGTGATGTCGTACTTCTCCTCGAACGTCTCGATGATCTCGCCGTAGTTGGCCCAGTCCGGCGGGAGCGCGATGACGTTGAGCTCACCCTCGTCCTGCGCGGCTGCGACCAGGTCGTCCATGCTGCCGAAGTCCTCGGCCGACGTCGCCGCGGCGGCGTCGACACCGCTCTCGGTCGTGGTGTCGTTCTCCTTCTCGGGAGCCGCGCAGCCGGCGGCTGCGGCCAGGGTCGCCATCACGGCGAGGGAAACGAGTGTGGTGCGGGTGTTCACTGAGCCTCCAGGTGGTCGCCGGCCGACAGCCGGTGGGGGTGTGCCGCGCGGAGCCTCATGGGTCCCGACGGTTGGGAGGCTACCGCCGAGTGGCGGGTCTGGGTACGGGCGATGAACGTCGGGTACGCCATCGTGATGAGGTGTTGCGCCTGACGCGTCCCCGGGCCGTGGATCCGGCCCGGTGCCGGCGGCGTACGCTCAGCACTCGTGAGCGCAGCAGAGTTCCACTACTCCGACCTCCTCCCGACGTCCGGCTCCAACGGTGCGGACGAGACGCCGTACAGACTGGTCACGACCGACGGCGTGTCGACCGTCGAGGTGGGCGGCCGGACGTTCCTGCAGGTCGAGCCGGAGGCCATCCGCCGGCTCACCGAGGAGGCGATGCACGACATCAGCCACTACCTGCGGCCCGGCCACCTCTCCCAGCTGCGCCGGATCATCGACGACCCCGAGGCGTCGGGCAACGACCGCTTCGTGGCGCTCGACCTGCTCAAGAACGTCAACATCTCCGCCGGCGGCGTGCTGCCGATGTGCCAGGACACCGGCACCGCGATCGTGATGGGCAAGAAGTCCGAGGGCGTCCTCACCGGCTCCGACGACGGCGAGGCGATCAGCAGGGGCGTCTACGACGCCTACACCCGCCTCAACCTGCGCTACTCCCAGCTCGCTCCCCTGACGACGTTCGAGGAGAAGAACACCGGCACCAACCTGCCGGCGCAGATCGAGCTCTACTCCACGCCCGCCACGGACGTGCCGGAGTACAAGTTCCTCTTCATGGCCAAGGGCGGCGGCTCGGCCAACAAGTCGTTCCTCTTCCAGGAGACCAAGGCCGTCCTCAACCCGACGCGGCTGATGGAGTTCCTCGACGAGAAGATCCGCTCGCTCGGCACCGCGGCCTGCCCGCCGTACCACCTCGCCGTCGTCATCGGCGGTACCAGCGCGGAGTTCGCGCTCAAGACCGCCAAGTACGCCTCCGCGCACTACCTCGACGACCTGCCGACCGAGGGCTCCATGGCCGCCCACGGCATCCGCGACGTCGAGCTCGAGGAGAAGGTGTTCGAGCTGACCCAGTCCTTCGGGATCGGCGCGCAGTTCGGCGGGAAGTACTTCTGCCACGACGTCCGAGTGGTCCGGCTGCCCCGCCACGGCGCCTCCTGCCCCGTCGCCATCGCCGTCTCCTGCTCGGCCGACCGCCAGGCGCTCGGCAAGATCACGCCGGACGGTGTCTTCCTCGAGCAGCTCGAGACCGACCCCGCCCAGTACATGCCCGACGCCGGGATGGCCCACGACATCGAGGGCGGCGCGGTGGTCCCGATCGACCTCAACCAGCCGATGCCCGACATCCTCGCCGAGCTCTCGAAGCACCCGGTCAAGACGCGGCTCTCCCTCACCGGACCGCTGGTGGTGGCACGCGACATCGCGCACGCCAAGATCAAGGAGCGGCTCGACGCGGGCGAGGAGATGCCCGCCTACCTCAAGGACCACCCCGTCTACTACGCCGGCCCGGCCAAGACGCCTGAGGGCATGCCGTCCGGGTCCTTCGGCCCCACCACGGCCGGCCGGATGGACTCCTACGTCGAGCAGTTCCAGGCCGCGGGCGGCTCGATGGTCATGCTCGCCAAGGGCAACCGGTCGAAGCAGGTGACCCAGGCGTGCGGCACCCACGGCGGCTTCTACCTCGGCTCGATCGGCGGACCCGCCGCGCGCCTCGCGCAGGACTGCATCCGCTCGGTCGAGGTCGTGGAGTACGAGGAGCTCGGCATGGAGGCCGTCTGGAAGATCGAGGTCGAGGACTTCCCCGCCTTCATCGTCGTCGACGACAAGGGCAACGACTTCTTCACCGACCCCTCGGGGGCGGTGACCGTCCCGCTGAGCTCGTTGACGGGAGCCGGCATCCGGGTGCGCTCCGCGGAGTAGGACTCCGCGGGCTCAGCCGCCGTCGCCGAGGCGCGCGGCGAGCTCCGCCGCCGCCTCGCCGATGCGGTGACCCAGGGGCTCGGCACCGTCGACGCGGTGCTGCTGCGCGCCCCCGAGGAAGACCGGGGCATGGGGGGCGATCGCCTGGGCGGCCTCCCGGACCGCCGGCAGGTCCTCGACGGTCGGCGCGCTGAGCACGACGGCCGCCGGCTGCAGCGTCCGGGCGGTGTCGACCCACGCCTCGACCGGCAGGTCCGCACCGAGGTAGGCGACGTCCATCCCGCGGCTGCGCATGACCAGCGCGAAGGCGAGCACCCCCAGCTCGTGGCGCGAGCCGCGCACGAGGCCGACCATCACCCGGGGCGCCCCCGCCGGTGCGTGCGGCAGCTGCTGGAAGGCGTGCGAGATGCGGCGCACCACGGCGGCGCTGACGAAGTGCTCGCCCGCGACGCTCACCGCGCCCCGCTGCCAGGCCTCGCCCAGCCTGACGAGCGAGGGGAGCAGCCACTCGTCGACGGTCGTGGCCAGGTCGGCCTCCGCGAAGGCCTTGTCGAGCAGGTCCTCGACGCGGACCACGTCGAAGTCCTCCCCCGCTGCGGCGAGCTCGTCGAGCTCCTCGTGCGGGGAACCGCCGGGGGCCTCGAGGCCGGCGACGGTCGCGGTGGCCGGCTCGTCGAGGACGTGCCGAGCCGCGTCGCGCGGCGACCACCCGGAGTCGACCAGGTCACGCATCGCGGCGAGCCGGCGGACGGCCTCGTCGTCGTAGAGGCGGTAGTTGCCCTCGCTCCTCGTCGGCTGGACCACGCCGTAGCGCTGCTCCCACTTGCGGAGGGTCTCGCGAGGGACTCCGGTGAGCTCTGCGGTGCGTCCGGCGGTGTACACGTCCGCAAGGGTACCCAAGAGTGGACAAAGTGTGTACACCCTCGCTAGCGTCCGTTTTCCACCAACGGTGGACAAACTGTGGACAAGCCCAAGGAGGGCACGATGACGCTCATCGACGAGGACGCCGACGCGGTCGAGGCACGCCTCAACCGTCGGCTCCGGGTGGCCGGCATCGTCGCCATCCTGGCTGCGGCCTGCGGGTCCGTCACCGCCGCCGCGGGCACGACGTCCGCCCCCGTGACCGACCAGGACTGCTCGATGGTCCTCGCGACGGGGGGCGGGTTCAGCGCCGGCTGCGACGACGAGGCCGCGCCGACCTCGGCCCGCTGAGCCCCACCGCACGCGTACGAGGTCGTGACGCGCGGCGGGGCGCGATGAGCAGCTAGCTGACGGCGCCGAGCTCGCGGGCGAGCGCGGAGGCGGCGGAGCCGGCGAGGTGGCCGAGGTGGTGCGCTCCCCCGACCTCGGCCTGGAAGGCTCCGCCGACCAGCACCCTGGTCATCGGCGCCATGGCCTCGACGACCTCCCGGGTCGCAGGCAGGTCCTCGAGCGTCGGCGCGGCGAGCACGGCCGCGTCGGGGGCGATCAGCCGGACGGCGCCGACCCAGGCCTCGAGGGGGAGGTCGCCACCGAGGTAGGTCACGGCCACGCCCCGCGCGCGCAGCACCATCGCGAACGCCAGCACGCCGAGCTCGTGACGCGCGCCGCGCGGCAGCCCCACGACCACGCGCGGCCCGCCGCTGGGCGCTGGGTGCAGGGACTGGAACACCTGGGCGAGACGTCGGTGCACCGCCGCGGTCACGAAGTGCTCGCCGGCCACCGAGACGTGCCCGCGCTGCCAGGCACGGCCGAGGTGGACCATCGACGGGAGCAGCCAGTCGTCGACCACGGACGCGAGGTCGGGGCTCGCGAAGCCGTCGACGAGCAGCCGCTCCAGCCGGGGCACGTCGAAGTCCTGCGCGCACGCGACGAGGGTGTCGAAGTGCGCCTCGTAGGCCGGCTCCTCGGGACGCTCGACCTGCGCCTCGGCGGCTGCCACGTCGTCAACGACGTGGCGCGCGGCCTCCTGCGCGGTCCACCCGGCGTCGACCAGGCTGCGCATCACGCTGAGCCGCCGGACCGCCTCGTCGTCGTAGAGCCGGTAGTTGCCGGGCGAGCGCTGCGGGACCACGACCCCGTAGCGCTGCTCCCACTTGCGGAGGGTCCCGGAGGGCACGCCGGTGAGCTCCGAGGCCCTGCCGACGGTGTACACCCGTTCAACGTAAACGGCCGAGGGCCGTCAGGGCAGCCTTTTCACGCACCGGGTTCTCCGCGGCGACCTTCGACAGACCCTCCCCAGGCCCTCCCAGACCCTCGCCCGGACCGGGCCTCCCACGCCGGCCGGTCCCACCATCCGCCCGTGTCAGGCGGGACCGGAAGCCCCTTGGCAGGATGGTCCGCGTGGAACACGTCGAGCTGGCCCGGGCCGAGACCGAGCGCGGCGACGTCGTGCTGCGCCGACGCAGCTCCGACACCGCGGCCGACGTGCTCGAGCTGCGGGTCAACGGCGTCTTCGTGATGGACACCCTGGAGACGACCAGCGAGATCGAGCTCGCCGCCCAGGCGCTCGACCTGGTCGAGCGGCCCGCGTCGGTGCTCATCGGCGGCCTGGGCCTGGGCTACACCCTGCAACGGGTCCTCGCCGACCCCCGGGTCGAGCGAGCGGTGGTCGTCGAGATCGAGGAGCCGCTGGTCCAGTGGATGCGCGACGGCACCGTCCCCCACGGTCCCGCCCTCCTCGCCGACACCCGCGCGTCGGTCGTCAACGCCGACATCTCGATGGCCATCGCGGAGGCCCGCTCGACGTACGACCTGGTGCTGCTCGACGTCGACAACGGGCCCGGCTACCTCGTCCACGCGGGCAACGAGACGGTCTACGAGCAGCCGTTCCTCGCGCAGTGCCGCGACCTGCTGGCGCCGGGCGGGGTGCTGGTCGTGTGGTCCGCCAACGCCGCCCCCGGGCTGCTGGGCGCGATGCGGTCGGTGTTCGGCGAGGCCGAGGAGCAGGCGCACGACGTGCTGCTGCAGGACCGCCCGGAGCAGTACTACCTCTACCTCGCGCGCCGTCCGGTCACGCAGGTCTAGCCTGCCGCTCGCAGGAACGCCTCCAGGACCGGACCGGCGGTCTGCGAGCCCGACACGCCCGTCGCGACGAACACGGCGACCGCGAGGTCCCCGCGGGTGGCGATCATCCAGGCGTGCGTCGGCAGCGCACCGGATGCGTCGGGCTCGCCGTACTCCGCGGTGCCGGTCTTGGCACCGATCTCTCCCTCCACGTCCTGGAGGAAGCGCCCGGACCCGGTGGTGACGACGGCGCGCATCAGCCCCCGCAGGGTGCCGGCCTCCGCGCCGGTCAGAGGTCGCTCGGGCGGCACCTGGTCGACCTGGTGCTCGGGGAGCAGGACCGGGAGCACGGCGCGGCCGGCCCGGACGGACGCCGCGACGGTGGCCATCGAGAACGGGCTGGCGAGCACGGTGCCCTGGCCGATCATGTCCGCCGCGGCGCCGGTCTCGGTCTCCGGCGGGGGCACCTGCCCGAAGTAGACCGGGAAGCCCAGGTCGTGGTCGGTGCCGAGCCCCAGCGCCTGTGCGGCGGCGGCCAGGTCCCCGGGGCCCAGCCGGTCCACGTTGCCGATGAGCGCGGTGTTGCACGACTGCGCGATCGCCTGGGTGAAGGTGATGTCGCCGACGGCCGAGGCCGGGTAGTCGTCGTAGTTGGTGAACGAGCGGCCGTCCACGACGGTCGTCGCGGGGCAGGACACCACGTCGTCGGCACGCAGCCCGCTGCGCAGCAGGGCCAGCGACGAGACGACCTTGAACGTCGAGCCGGGCGCGTACTGCCCCATCGAGGCGAGGTCCGAGCCGGCCGCGCCGGAGCCGTTGGCGGTGGCGAGGACCGCGCCGTCGGACGGCCGGATCGCGACCAGCGCGGCCGCCGGGGCGCCGTCGCCGAGGGTGGCCAGCGCCGTCTCGGCCTCCTGCTGGAGGGCCGGGTCGAGGGTCGTGACCAGGTCGGCGCCGTCGGTCGCGGGCGCCTCGAAGAGGGTGCGCAGCCGGTCGCCCGCGTCCCGCGCGACGACGGCCGCGCCGGGCGTACCGGTGAGCTGCTCGTCGTAGCGCGCCTGGAGCCCCGACAGGCCGACCTCGTCGCCGGCGGCGATGCGACCGCCCGACTCCTCGACGACCTCGGCGGTGGCCGGACCGACGCGGCCCAGCAGGGCGGCGGCGAACTCGCGGGTCGGCGCCAGCGGCAGGGTGTCGCGTACGGCGAGCGCGCCGCGGACGTCGCGGAAGGCCGGGAGGACGTCGAGGGCCTCGTCCTCGCGCAGCACGATCGCCTCGACGAAGGCGTCGGGCCCCATCGCCTCCGCCCGCTGGACGTACGAGGCCACGTCGACGTCCAGCGCACGCGCGATCCGCCGCGCGCTGCGGGCCACCTGCCCGCCCTCGACCTTGGTCTTGTCGAGTCCGTAGCGCAGCACCGGGCGCTCGGTGACGAGGACGGCGCCATCGGCCCCGGTGATGTCGCCCCGCACGGGAGCGACGGTGCGCAGCCCGAGCGTGTCGCCGTCGGCGAGGTCGGGGGCGAGGTCGTCGGGCCTCCACCCGACCGCCCACGTCCCCCCGTCCGTGCCCTGCGTGAGGCCGACCGTCGTCTCGTACTCCCAGGCTGCCCCGTCGGCGACCTCCCACCGCCAGCCGAGGGTGGCGTCCGCGCGCCCCTCCTCCTCGACCTCCACCACGTCGAGGACCTCGACGGACACGCGGACCTCGTCGAGCGGGCCGACGAGGTCGGCGAACGCCTCGCGCGCCGCCTCGTCCACCAGCGGCACGTCGCCGAGCGAGTGGGCGGACAGCGCGGCGGCCAGGTCGTCCGCCGTGTCGGCCGCCCGCGGTCCGTCGTCGCCGCCGAGCACCGAGCAGCCGGAACCGAGGAGGACGGTCAGCGCGCAGCCGACCCCGAGACGCAGTGGACGCATCGGGTGATGGTCCCAGCCGCGGGGCCCGGTCCGGTCGTCGCAACGCCGGGCGCGGTCACCCTCGGGTGAACTGCTCGCGGTAGTGGCCCGCCCCGCCCTCGTAGCGCTGCCAGGCGACCGTCTCCACCGGGTCGCCGGAGAACGTCGCGGCGAGCCGGTCGAGGTAGTACTCCCAGCCGGGCCCGACGCTGGAGACCATCTCCACCCCCAGGTCCCCCGGCGCCAGCACCTGGACGAACCGCAGCGCCGTGACGCCGTCGTGCTCGCGGAGCTCGAGCTCCATCTCCCAGTACGCCGTCTCGCCCGAGCCGTCCTCGCTGAAGGGCTGCGGGTCCCGGCCCCGGACGGCGAAGCGGTGCGGCGGCTCGCAGGCCAGCACGTCCATCTCCTCGGCCGGCACGTCCTCCCCCTCGGCGGTCATCCGGAACGACACGACGCCGGACGCCGGGTCGCCGCTCCACGTGCCGATCCAGCGCTCCATCCGCGTCGGGTCCGTGCAGGCGGCCCACACGTCCTCGACCGGGGCGCGCAGCTCGCGCTCGATCACGAGCAGGGGCGTGCCGTCGCGCTCCTCGCGGCGGCCGGTCATCGGGGTGGTGGTCATGCGGTGTCCTCCTGGGAGTGGGGCTGGGAGTGGGGTTCGGAGTGGGGCTGGGAGTGGGGTTCGGAGTGGGGGTGGGGCCGGGTCCTGGCGGCCCGGCGGTCGCGCCCGGTCCGTCGGACCTCGAGCTCGAGGCCGTCGAGCATCCGGTCCGTGACCGGCGGGGCGGCGCCGCCGAGGGCCGCGAGCAGGTCGGCCACCGGGCGCAGCCCGCCGCGCTCGAGGCGGTAGTGCCGCTCGCGCCCACGGTCCTCCGCCGAGACGAGGCCCGCCTCGGCGAGCAGGCGCAGGTGCCGGCTGATCGCCGGACGGCTGACGTCGTGCTCCGCGGTCAGGTCCACGACCCGAGCGCTGCCCCGGGCCAGCCGGGCGACGAGGTCACGGCGGAGGGGGTCGGCCAGGGCGGCGAACGGGTCCACCCGATATTGGTAACCGCTTGGTTACCTATCTGTCAAGGTCTACCGTCGACCCATGAGCGACGACACGACGCCGACCCGCACCGAGCACGACTCCATGGGCGAGGTCGAGGTGCCCCGCGACGCGCTCTGGCGCGCGCAGACCCAGCGCGCGATCGAGAACTTCCCGATCAGCGGCCTGACCCTGCAGCCACGGCACGTCCAGGCCCTCGCGCACGTCAAGGCCGCGGCGGCGACCGCCAACGCCGCGCTGGGCGTCGTGAGCGACGAGCAGGCGCGCGCGATCGTCGACGCGGCCGATGCTATCGGCGCGGGCGACCACGACGGCGAGTTCCCGATCGACGTCTTCCAGACCGGCTCGGGCACCAGCTCCAACATGAACGCCAACGAGGTGATCGCGACGCTCGCCGCGCGGGCGGGCGTCGAGGTGCACCCCAACGACGACGTCAACGCCTCGCAGAGCAGCAACGACACCTTCCCGACGAGCATCCACGTCGCGGCCACCCTCGCGGTGGTCGACGACCTGCTGCCCGCGCTCGACCGTCTCGCGACGTCGTTCGAGGCCAAGGCCACCGAGTTCGCGAACGTCGTGAAGTCGGGGCGTACGCACCTCATGGACGCCACGCCCGTCACGCTCGGCCAGGAGATGGGGGCGTACGCCGCCACGCTGCGGCTCGGCACCGAGCGCCTCGAGGCGACCCTCCCCCGCGTGCGCGAGCTGCCGCTGGGCGGCACGGCCGTCGGCACCGGCATCAACACCCCGGCGGCCTTCGCCGAACGCGCGATCGCGGCGCTCGCGGCGCGTACGGGCCAGCCCTTCACCGAGGCGCGGGACCACTTCGAGGCGCAGGGCACGCGCGACTCCCTCGTCGAGCTGTCCGGGGTGCTGCGCACCGTCGCGGTCGGGTTGACGAAGATCTGCAACGACCTGCGCTGGATGTCCTCCGGCCCGACCACCGGGCTGGCCGAGATCCACCTGCCCGACCTGCAGCCGGGGTCGAGCATCATGCCCGGCAAGGTCAACCCGGTCCTGCCCGAGGCCACGTTGATGGTCTGCGCTCGGGTCGTGGGCAACGACGCGACGATCGCCTGGGCCGGCGCCTCGGGGAGCTTCGAGCTCAACGTGATGATGCCGGTGATGGCGCACGCGCTGCTCGAGTCGATCCACCTGCTGTCGACCTCGAGCGTCCTGCTGGCCGAGCGGTGCGTCGACGGCATCACCGCCGACGAGGAGCGGATGCGGCGCTACGCCGAGTCGTCGCCGTCGGTCGTCACCCCGCTCAACGCGCACATCGGCTACGAGGCGGCCGCCAAGGTCGCCAAGCAGGCGCTCGCCGACGGCGCCACGATCCGCGAGACCGTGCTGGCGATGGGGTTCGTCGAGCGGGGCGAGCTCACCGAGGAGCAGCTCGACGCAGCCCTCGACGTGGACTCGATGACCGGCCGCTGAGCCGGATCAGTACCAGCCGTTGCCCTGCTTGAAGGACCAGGCGCTGCAGGGCGTGCCGTAGGTGCCCTGGATGTACTCCAGCCCCCACCGGATCTGCGTCTCGGCGGAGGTCATGTAGTCGGCCGGCAGGTCGTGCAGCTGGGTCAGCGCCTGCGGGATGCCGTACGCCGACGAGGTCGGGTTGTCGGCGTCGACGCGCCAGCCGGACTCGCTGACGTAGAGCGAGTCGAGGCAGGAGAACTGGTCAGAGGAGAAGCCGTAGACCGGGAGCAGGGCGCGGGCGATGTCACGCGGGTCGCCCTCGGAGAGCTTCTCGGACCTGGTCACGGCGGAGCCGCCGGACATCGCGAGCGTGGTGGCCTTGGTCGCGTCGGTGCGCCGCGCGGACCGGCTGACGGTCGTGCGGTCCTCGCGCTGCTGGACCTCCGCCGCGCTCAGCGTCGTCTCCGCGGTGGGGGACGAGGCGTCCGCCGACTCGGCGGGCTGGGAGGCCGGCGCCGTCGTGGTGGCGACGTCGGCGGAGGCCGGCGTCAGGGCGTCGGGGTCGGCGAAGAACACGCCACCGGTGACGCTCACCCCGGTGACGGCGGCGGCGATGCCGGTGAGGGCCACACCGGTGCGCAGGGCGCGACGCGGGGCGCGCGCGGCCTTGTGCTTGCCGGGGGCGCGGTGCTTCGGGACGTACTTGTCGGACTTCGACACGGGGGCTCACGGGGGTTGGCGACGGGGGTGTGCGCGCTGGGGTGGTGCGGGGGACGCGCGGCGACGGACCGAGATCACGAAACGGTCACGAGCCACCTTGCATGAGCCGCCGGGGCCCTGCAAACCGAACGGCACAACTCGTGGTGTCCCTTCCGTCACAGCTGTCACACCGGTCTCGTGCGCCCCCTACGTCACGCGGTCGTGACCACCGCCACGGCCCCACCCGCGTTGCAACGCCGAGTCGTGAGGCGTACCCACCCCGTTGCGTCGGGGTGGACACACGCCCCGACCCGGCGTCACAGCGGCCGGCGGCGAGGCCTCAGAGGGTGACGTCCTCCAGCATCTCGGTCACGAGCGCGGCGATCGGCGAGCGCTCGGAGCGGGTGAGGGTGACGTGGGCGAAGAGCGGGTGGCCCTTGAGCTTCTCGACCACGGCGACGATGCCGTCGTGGCGCCCGACGCGCAGGTTGTCGCGCTGGGCGACGTCGTGGGTGAGGACGACCTTGGAGTTGGCCCCGATGCGCGACAGGACGGTCAGCAGCACGTTGCGCTCGAGGGACTGGGCCTCGTCGACGATCACGAAGGCGTCGTGGAGCGAGCGGCCGCGGATGTGGGTCAGCGGGAGCACCTCGAGCATGCCGCGATCCATCACCTCGTCGACGACGTCGCGCGAGACCAGCGCGCCGAGGGTGTCGAAGACGGCCTGGGCCCAGGGCGACATCTTCTCGCCCTCCGAGCCCGGCAGGTAGCCGAGCTCCTGGCCGCCGACGGCGAAGAGCGGACGGAAGACGACGACCTTCTTGTGCTGGCGACGCTCCATCACCGCCTCGAGCCCGGCGCACAGCGCCATGGCCGACTTGCCGGTGCCGGCGCGGCCGCCGAGCGAGACGATGCCGACCTCCGGGTCGAGCAGCATCTCCAGCGCGACCCGCTGCTCGGCGGAGCGGCCGTGGATGCCGAAGGCGTCGCGGTCGCCGCGGACGAGGTGCACCCGCTTGTCGGCCCCCACGCGACCGAGCGCGGTGCCGCGCTCGGACAGCAGCACCAGCCCGTTGTGGCAGGGCAGGTCGCGGGCCTCGGCGAGGTCGATCACGCCGTCCTCGTAGAGCTCGTCGAGGTCCGTGGCCGGCACCTCGAGCTCGGTCATGCCGGTGTAGCCGGCCTCGGAGCTGTGGATCGTCTCCGCGCGGTACTCCTCGGCGTCGAGGCCGACCGCGGACGCCTTGATCCGCAGCGGCAGGTCCTTGCTCACGAGGGTGACGGTGTGGCCCTCGTTGGCGAGGTTGCGCGCGACCGCGAGGATCCGGGTGTCGTTGTCACCGAGCCGGAAGCCCGACGGCAGGGACTCGGGGTCGGTGTGGTTGAGCTCGACCCGCAGGGTGCCGCCCTCGCCGCCGACGGACACGGGCTGGTCGAGCCGGCCGTTGACGACCCGCAGCTCGTCGAGCGCCCGGAGGGCGGACCGGGCGAAGTAGCCGAGCTCCGGGTGGTTGCGCTTGCCCTCCAGCTCGGTGATCACGACGACGGGGAGCACGACCTCGTGCTCGGCGAAGCGCTTGATCGCCCCTGGGTCGGCCAGCAGGACGCTGGTGTCGAGGACGTACGTGCGGCGGGTGCTGCTGGCGGAGCTGGGTGAGGACTTGCTGGCCACGACTAACCCCTTGCTGCGGGTCGGCGCGCGCACTCCCCGCCCGGCCCGATGTCATTCAACGGACCGGAGAGCTCCCATCTGAGTGCCCACGGTGTGCCTCCCGGTTCGGCTGGCTTCCCCACCGGCCGATGTCGCGAAAGTACGCCCGCCGCTCCCCCGTTCCGGGGCGACACGCCCGAACGCGAGGTGACGGTTGTATGACGTGTGCGCGCCGCCGGCTCAGCCGCCGAAGCGGCGCTCGCGCTGGGCGTACGCCCGGATGGCGCGCAGGAAGTCCACGCGCCGGAAGTCGGGCCACAGGGCCTCGCAGAAGTAGAACTCGGAGTTGGCCGACTGCCACAGCAGGAAGCCGCCGAGGCGCTGCTCGCCGGAGGTCCGGATCACCAGGTCGGGGTCGGGCTGGCCCCTGGTGTAGAGGTGCTCGGCGATGTGCTCGACGTCGATGAGGTCCGCGAGCTCCTCCAGGGAGGTGCCCTTGGTGGCGTGGTCGGCAAGCAGCGCGCGGACGGCGTCGGCGATCTCGCGGCGGCCGCCGTAGCCGACGGCGACGTTGACCAGGATGCCGTCGATGTCGCGCGTGGCCTCCTCGGCCGCCTTGAGCCGCTCGGCGGTCTCTGTCGGCAGCAGGTCGAGCGCCCCGACCGGGTGGATCCGCCAGCGGCCGGCCTCGGCGAGCGACTCGACGGCGCCCTCGATGATCGTGAGCAGCCCGGTGATCTGCTCGACGGGGCGGTTGGTGAGGTTGTCGCTGGAGAGCAGCCACAGGGTGACCACCTCGACGCCGACCTCCTCGCACCAGCCCAGCAGCGGACGGATGTTGTCGGCGCCCGCCTGGTAGCCCTCGGCGGTGTTGAGGCCGACGGCCTTGGCCCAGCGCCGGTTGCCGTCGAGCATCACGCCCACGTGCTTCGGGATCTGGTCGGCGGGCAGGAACTTCACGACCCGTGACTCGTAGGCCGGGTAGAGCACCCGCCGCACCGCGTCCTTCAGCCTCGCCACCCGCCGATCGTAACGCCGGGTCCGGCCCCGCTGTGACCGAGTCATCTCCCCCGAAGGTGTGCGCGGTCGACCGGCGTGCGGGTATTTTCGGCACATGGAGACCCCGATGACCCCTCGCCACCGCGTGGAGCAGGCCGTCGAGCGCGCCGGCGAGGTCATGTCCGACAAGATGGCCGAGGTCAAGCCGAAGCTGCGCGGCTGGTTGCACGCCGCCACGGCGCCGCTCGCGCTGGCCGCCGGCATCGTCCTCGTCGCCCTGTCCCCGACGGCCTCGACCCGGATCGGGTCGGCCGCCTTCGCCCTCTCCGCGCTGCTGGTCTTCACCGTGTCCGCGATCTACCACCGCGGCACCTGGTCGCCCCGCACGTGGGCGTTCCTGCGGCGCTTCGACCACGCCAACATCTTCGTGCTGATCGCCGGCACCTACACGCCGTACGCCCTGCTCTTCCTGCACGGCACCGCGCGCACGACCCTGCTGCTG
Organism: Nocardioides cavernae; assembly: GCF_013410035.1. Taxonomy (GTDB): domain Bacteria; phylum Actinomycetota; class Actinomycetes; order Propionibacteriales; family Nocardioidaceae; genus Nocardioides; species Nocardioides cavernae_A. Next base: position 554,045 of record NZ_JACCBW010000001.1, read on the forward strand.
GTCGTGTGGACGGCGGCGATCGCGGGCGTGGTGTTCCGCGTGTTCTGGACCGACGCGCCCCGCTGGCTCTACACCCCGATGTACATCGCCCTCGGCTGGGCGGCGGTGTTCTTCATCCCGCAGTTCATGGAGGGCGCCGACAGGTTCAGCAGCGGAGTCGCGGTCGCGACGCTCGTGCTGGTCGCCGTCGGCGGGGTGCTCTACACGCTCGGCGGCCTCGTCTACGGGCTCAAGAAGCCCAACCCGTCGCCGCGGTGGTTCGGCTTCCACGAGGTGTTCCACTCGTTCACCGTGCTCGCCTTCGCCGCCCACTACATCGGCGTGTCGCTCGCGACGTACTCCCTGCGCTGAGCCCGTGCCGGCCGGGTGAGCCTGCTCACGATCGGAAACAACGCGGGCGCGTCGCGCGTCGTACGGGGGAAGCCCTGCCCCCGACCCCCGATCGCGTGATGCCTGACCTCGACCACGAGAACGACCGCCCGCCCCTCCTCGACCTCAGCCTCCCCCAGCTCGTCGCCGGCGCCACGGCTGCTGCGACGTCCGCGATCCTCATCAGTCGGCTCGACCTGCTCGGCACCGTCCTGGGCGCCGCCTTCGCGAGCATCGTGTCCGCGATCGTGACCGCCGGCCTCGTCGGCGGGTGGCACCGCGTCCGCACGCTGCCGAGCCGGTTCCCCCGCAACGTCAACGGCATGGTCGTGACGGCGCTCGCGCTCGCACTCGTCGTGCTCGCCTTCCGCACCGGGCTGCAGCTCACCACGCAGGACCTTCCGGCCGACTCGTTCGCCGGCCGATGGCTGGCGCAGATCGGCGGGCTCGACCTCAGCGGAGGATGACGAGGACGAACGTGACCAGCGCGCCGGCCACGACCACGGCGGCGAGCGCCCACGCCGCCGCCGGGGCCCGGCGGGCCAGCCGCTCGAGGGCCAGGTAGCTCGCACCGATCAGGGCCAGCCCGAGGGTGACGTGCAGCAGTACCGCGAGCATCACCCCGGCGATCGCCCCGGCCATCCGGAACCGCCCCCACAGCAGGCTCAGCGCGAGCGGGACGACGATGGCGCCGGAGAGCCCCCCGGCGGCCTCGGCCAGGAAGGACCGGTCGCCCATCCACGGCACGTCGAGGGCGAGCGGCCACGACTGGTCGAAGAGGTCGGCGGTCGCGCTGTAGCCGAGGTGGACGATGGCGGCGATGGTGACGCCTGCCGCGACGCGGTAGCGCCACTGCTGCGCGGGCGTCCACGGCACGGGGCGTCCCACGAGGATCGTCGCGACCGTGACCGCGCTCCACACGATCCAGCGGCGGACGACGCCGGTGCCGGTGTCGGCCATGGCGTCGCGGAAGACCCGGTCGGCCTCCACCCGGTCGACCTCGCGGCCCTCGGTGGAGACGTAGGACGTCGGGTCGTCCTTGCCGGCGACGAGGGCGTCGTGGAGCAGCGCGGCGGGCAGGTGGGCGCCGGTCTTGGGGACCAGCCAGGTGAACAGGGCCGGCACGGAGGTCAGGTCGGTGCGGAACTCCGGCGTCGCCGGCACCAGCAGCTCGCCCAGGTGGCGGTCGAGGTAGGCCAGGCGCCGCGTGAGCGCGAAGGTCTCGACGCCCTCCTCGGCGTGCCGCTCGAGGACGATGCGCATCTCCTCGGCCGGGTCGGGCGGCTCGCCGGGGTCGCCGGCGGTGGGCAGCGTGCCGCCGTCGTAGAACCTGCTGACCTGCGGCTGGACCTGCCGCATCCGCTCCCGAGCCTGCACGGTCCCAGTGTGGACCCGCGGACCGACAGCCGTCAGGACCCGAGCAGGTCGTTGCGGAAGACGCCCGCCGGGTCCAGGCGTGAGCGCAGCTCCTCGAAGGAGTCGCGGTCGTAGGCGCCTGCCCCGTCGCGCAGCGCGGGCGTGGCGGTGACCTTGCCCCAGTGCGTACGCGGCTCCCAGGGCGCGAGCGCGTCCTCGACGGCCCGCAGGGCGGGCGTCACGAGCGCGCCGTCGGGTCGCCACGTGAAGTGCGCGGCGACGGAGTCGCGGCCGCGGAACGGGCTCAGCCACAGGTCGTCGCGCGCGATCGAGCGGATCTCGTGGACGAGCAGCGCCGGGGCCACGACGTCGGCCACCCCCGCCACCGTCGCGAGCAGGTGGGGCGCCGCGTCGCGCGGCAGGAAGAGCTCGCTCTGCAGCTCGTCGCCGACGCTGGGCACGTGGGAGGCGCGGAAGTGCGGCAGGCGCTCGTGCCACGGCCCCGGGACGCCCTGCTGGGCCGACGCGGCGGCGGGGTCGACGCCCGGCACCGGATGGACCTCGCGGGTCGACGGCGCGGCGGCCGCCAGGCACGGCGCGAGGTCACGGGGGTCGTCCACGCGCTGCTTGACCCACACCGACGTCACCCGGTCGGGGTCGGCCAGGTCGGTGAAGACGCTGACGCTCGTGCCGCTCGCCAGCACGGCGGGCAGTTGCTCGGCCACCTCCGCGGCCGGCAGGTCCTCCCACACCCACTGGCGCACGTCGTAGGCGGGCTCGGTGCGCAGCCAGATGCGGGTCACGACGCCGAGGGCGCCGAGCGAGAGGACCGCCCCCGCGAAGTCGCGGTCCCCGCGCGCGATGCGGACGAGCCCGCCGTCGGCGGTGACCAGCTCGACGGCGACGACCGCGGTCGCGAGGGACCCGTTGGCGTCGCCCGACCCGTGGGTGCCGGTCGCGCAGGCGCCCGCCACGCTGATGTGCGGCAGCGAGCCGAGGTTGTGCAGCGCGCGGCCCGCCGCCTGCAGCACCGGCGCCACCTCGGCGTACGTCGACGCGCCGGGCACCACGGCGACCGGCCCGTCGGGCCCGTCCTCGACGTGGGTCACCAGCCCGAGGTCGCGCGTGCTCACGTGCAGGCCGTCGGTGTCGGCCACGGTCGAGAACGAGTGCCGCGACCCGAGCGCCCGCACCCGGTCGCCGGCGGCGGCCGCCGCGGAGACGACCTCGCGGAGCTCCTCGACGGTGCCGGGGCGGGCGACGGCGCGGGCGGAATAGGTGACGTTGCCCGCCCAGTTGGTGCGCTCGCGGTCGTCGGTCATCGCTGCTCCCCCGCCCCGCCGCGCGGCAGCGTGAACCGGTAGCCGGCGTCGAGCTTCTCCGCGACGACGAGGGCCACGGCGTCGACGGTCGTCCCGCGGTCGCCTCCCCCGTCGTGGGCGAGCACGACCGCGCCGGGCGTGATGGCGGTCCTGAGGCGGTGGGCGAGGGTGGTCACGCTGCGATCGTCGCACCCGTCCCAGTCGTGGATCACGCGGCCCAGGCCGAGCGGCTGCATCCCGAGGCGGACGGCCACCGGCCCGGTGCGCCCGAGACTGCCGTTGGGCGCTCGGAACCACGGCACCGGGGCGTACGGGTCGCCGAGGGCCTCGCGGATGATCGCGAGGTTGGCCCGCAGCAGGGCCTCGGCCTCGGCGGCCGTGGCAGCCCCCAGGTCGGCGAAGTCGGTCGAGTGGTTGGCCAGCGCGTGGCCCTCCGCGACCGTGCGGCGCAGGAGCTCCGCCCCGCCGGGTGCCCGGACGTTGTCCCCGACCACGCAGAACGTCGCGGTGACGCCGAGGTCGGCGAGGACGTCGAGCAGGCGCCCGGTCTGGCGCGGGTCCGGCCCGTCGTCGAAGGTCAGCGCCGCCACGCGCCCCGTGCCACGCGCCGTCGCGACCGGGGTCTCCGTCGGTGCGACCGCGCCGCCGGGCACGAAGGCCGCGCGCCCGGCACCGTTCACGCGGGCACGTCGGTGGTCACGACCTCGGCCTCGAGCACGCGGTCCGCGCCGACGGACCGCTCCGACCCGACGAGTGCCAGGGCGAGCACGGCCTGGTGGTCCGCGCTGGACCGGCCGACCCGCAGCTCGACCTCGCCGGGCTCGACGATGCGGGCCAGGTCGCGCCCGGTGAACGACGTGAGGTCGGCGTGCAGCCGCAGCCCGACGCGGCGCCTCGCCCCCGGCGCCAGGTCGACCCGGGCGGCGGCGATCAGGCGCTGGACCGGGCGTACGACGGACGCGGCGCGGTCGTGGAGGTAGACCTGGACGACCTCGGAGACGTCGCGGTCGGTCTCGTTGGCCAGCTCGACGCGCACCTCGGCGACCCCGTCGGTCGGCCAGGTGTCCCCCGAGAGCAGCTCGACGCCGTCCCACGTCGCGTCGGCGTAGGCGAGGCCGTGGCCGAAGGGGAACAGCGCCGTCGGGTCGATGGTCGTGACCTCGGTGCGGTGCGCGAGCGGGGACCCGAGGTAGGTGGAGGGCTGCGCGGAGCCCGCGCCGGGGAAGCTGACCGGCAGCCTGCCGGACGGGTTCGTGGTGCCGGCCAGGACCTCGGCCACCGCGGTGGCCCCCTCCTCGCCGAGGAAGAAGCCGCACACCACCGCGGCGAGGCGGTCGGCGACGGCGCTGAGGTCGTAGGGGCGGCCGGCGAGCAGCACGAGGACGACGGGCGTACCCGTCTCGAGCAGCGCGTCGAGGAGCTCGGCCTGCCGGCCCGGCAGGCGCAGGTCGGCCACGTCGCAGCCCTCCCCCGAGGTGCCGTTGCCGAACAGGCCCGCGCGGTCGCCGAGCACCGCGACGCACACGTCGGCGTCACGGGCGGCGGCCACCGCCGCCCGGAGCGCGGCCTCCGGGTCGGCCGGCTCGTCCTGGGGACGGCTCGGCACGCCGACGGCGCAGCCGCGCTCGTGCACGACGTCGTACGACGCGGCGAGCGCCTCGCGCAGCGTCGGGATCCGCAGACCGGTCTCCGTGCCGGGGTGGTGGGGCAGCACGTGCATCGGGAAGGAGTAGCAGCCGAGCATCGCCTCCCCGGTGTCGGCGTTGGGCCCGACCAGGGCGACCCGGCGGCCCGGCGCGAGCGGGAGCGTGCCGTCGTTGGCCAGTAGCACCACCGAGCGCCGCGCCATCTCCCGGGCGAGCCCACGCGCCTCGGGCGGGTCGAGGTCGACCGGCCGGACGGGCGCGGGCTGCCAGTCCGGGTCGAGGAGCCCGAGCTCGCACTTCTGCCGCAGGACACGGCGCAGGGCACGGTCGACAACCTTCTCGTCCAGCCGCCCGTCCGCGAGGGCCTCGAGCAGCGGGGCGCCGAACGCGTCGACCGTGGGGAGCTCGACGTCGATGCCGGCCTCGAGCGACAGGCGGGCGGCCTCGCCGAGGTCGGCGGCCATCCGGTGCAGGGTGTGGAGGAAGGCGACGGAGAAGTAGTCGGCGGCAACGGTGCCCTCGAAGCCGAGGATGTCGCGCAGCAGCGTGGTGAACAGCTGGGGATCGGCCGCGGCCGGGATGCCGTCGATGTCGGTGTAGGAGTTCATCACCGACCGGGCGCCTGCCCGCAGCGCCATCTCGAACGGCGGCAGCATCACGTCGTGCAGCTCACGGGTGCCCATGCCGACCGGGGCCAGGTTGCGCCCGCCGCGCGAGGCGGAGTAGCCGACGAAGTGCTTGAGCGTCGCGACGACGCCCGCCGACTGCAGGCCGCGCACGTAGGCCGCGGCCATCGTCCCGACCAGCTGGGGGTCCTCCCCCATCGTCTCCTCGACGCGGCCCCACCGCAGGTCGCGCGTCACGTCGAGCACGGGGGCGAGTCCCTGGTGGATGCCCAGCTCGGCCATCAGCGTGCCGATCTGCTCCCCCATCCGCTCCACGAGGTCGGGGTCGAAGCCTGCCGCCCAGCTGAGCGGCGTGGGGTAGATCGTCGCGCCCCAGGCGTTGAGACCGGTCAGGCACTCCTCGTGGACCTGCGCCGGCAGGGCGTACCGGTTGGCCGCGCGCACCTGCGCCTGCCGCTCGGCCAGCGTGCGCAGCCCGTCCTCGATCGCGACCGGCGCGGTGCCGAACGGGCGGGTGAGCTGGCCGAGGCCGTCGGCGATGATGTCCTCCCACGGGCGGTCGGGCCCGGACTCGTGGAGCATCGGGGCCATCTCGCCGGCACCGGCGGCGAGCAGCCACACGCCGGAGAGCTGCGCGACCTTCTCGCTCGGCGTCATCCGACCCAGGAGGTCGTCGACCCGGTCCGCGACGCCCAGGGCGGGGTCCTGCCACGGCTCGGTGGCGTCGGTCGGGTGGCGCGAGTCGGTCACGAGGATCCTCCGTGCGGTCGGGTGGAGCGCCGCAGCACCAGCTCGGTGCCCAGCGTGTGGTGCGGGTCGGCGGGCTCCCGGCCCTCGATGAGCCCGATCAGCATGGAGACGGCGTCGCGGCCCATCTCGCGGATCGGCTGCGCGACGGTGGTCAGCGGCGGCTCGGAGAGCGCGGACTCCGGGATGTTGTCGAAGCCCACCAGCGACAGGTCGCTCGGCACGTCGATGCCGAGCTCGCGGGCGACGTCGAGCACCGCCAGGGCCATCTGGTCGCTGGCGGCGAACACGGCCGACGGGCGGTCGGTCCGCTCGAGCAGCCGGTGGGCGACGTCGCGCGCCACGTCGGCCTCGAAGGCGCCCCGCACGACGAGGGACTCGTCCACCGCGACTCCGGCCTCGGCGAGGGCCTCGCGGAAGCCCTGCTCACGCAGCTGGGCCGAGACCAGGTCGGCGCGTCCGGTGACCATGCCGACGCGGGTGTGCCCGAGCTCGAGGAGGTGGCGTACGCCCGCGCGGGCGCCCTGCAGGTTGTGCGCGGTGACGGTGGGGATCGTGGTGCTGCCGGTGTGGGGGTCGATCGCGACCACCGGGCCGTCGCTGAGCACGTCGGTGATCGTCGGCGTCACGAGGACCGCACCGTCGACCAGGGTGCCCATCAGCCGCGACAGGTAGCGGCGCTCCCAGCCGACGTGCTCGTCGACCCGGCCGCCCGCGGAGTAGGCGACGAGCTCGAAGCCGGACCCGCGGATGGCGTCGGCGGCACCCTTGAGCACCTCGGTGCTGAAGGGCTCGAAGTCCGCGACGAGCACGCCGATCACGTTGGTGCGCTGGTTGCGCAGGCTGCGCGCGACCAGGCTGGTCTCGTAGCCCATCCGCTCGATCACCGAGCTGACGTGCGCGGCGGTCGCCGTCGAGATGCCGTAGCGGCCGTTGATCACCTTGGACACCGTCGACACCGAGACGCCGGCCTCCAGCGCGACCTGCTGCATCGTGACGCGTCCCGACGTGTGCACCGTCTCCACCACCCCCATCAGCCCTTCACCGCGCCCTGCAGACCGTTGACGATCCGGCCCTGGAGGGCCAGGAAGAGTATGAGTGCCGGGAGGGTCGCCACCGTGGTGAAGGCGAGCACGCCGGCGGTGTCGGCGGAGTACTGGGTGGAGTAGTCGGCGACGCCGAGCGGGAGCGTACGCATCTCGCCCTGCAGCAGGAGCAGCGGCAGCAGGTAGGAGTTCCACGACCCGACGAAGGCGAGCACACCCACGGTGATCAGCGCCGGCAGGCTCAGCGGCAGCGCGATCCGCCAGAAGACGCCGAGCCGGGACGCACCGTCGATGAGCGCGGCCTCCTCGAGCTCGCGCGGGAGCGCCATGAGGAACGGTCTCAGGATCACCACGGTGACCGGCAGCGCGAACGCCGCCTGCGGCAGGGCCACGCCCCACCACGTGTTCGAGAGCTGGAGGTCGCGGGTGATGAGCACGAAGAGCGGGATGATCGCGGTGGCGAGCGGGAAGAGCAGGCCGAGCACGAAGACCATGAAGAGCGGCTCGCGCAGCCGGAACCGGTAGCGGGCGAGGGGGTACGCCGCCATCACCCCGGCACCGACCGCGACGAGCGTCGTGAGGGCCGCCACCACCATCGAGTTCGCGGCGTAGCGCCAGAAGTCGGGGTTGGTGAGCACGGTGGTGTAGTTGTCGAGCCGCCACGGGCTGGGCAGGCCGGCGGGGTCGCTCGCGATCTGCTCGTTGGAGCGGAAGCCGTTGAGCGCGCCGTAGACGACCGGGCCCACGCTCACGGCGACCACGGCGAGCGCGACGACCGCGACGGCGGGGTCGGCGAGGCGGCCCCCGGTGCGGGCGGGCGTGGCGGGTCCGGTCACGGTGCTCACCTCGCGTCCTCGGTGTCGCGCCGGAGCACGAGCCGCTGGTAGAGCGCGGCCATGACCACGCCGATGACGAAGAGGACGACGGAGGCGGCGCCCGCGATGCCGTAGTTGCCGCGCTGGGTGCCCTGGGTGACGAGGTAGGTCGCCATGGTCGTGGTGGCGTTGGCGGGGCCTCCCCCGGTCAGCACCCAGACCATGTCGAAGAGCTGCAGCGAGCCGATCATCGACAGGAAGCACCACGTGCGGATCGTCGGTCCCAGCAGGGGCACGACGATGCGCCGCTGGGTCTGCCACCACGAGGCGCCGTCGAGCTGGGCGGCCTCGTAGACCTCCTCGGGCACGGACTGCAGGCCGGCGAGGAGCAGCAGGATCGCGAGCCCGAGGTACTTCCAGGTCAGCACCGCCATGACCGCCCACAACGCCAGCCCGGGCGTGCCGAGGAAGCCCTGGTCGGGCGGGGTCACGCCGACCCCGCCCAGCAGCCCGTCGACCACGCCGGTGTCGGGGATCATCAGCTGGAACCAGATGACGCCCGCGATGACCTCGGCCAGGACGTAGGGCACGAAGATGAGCGTGCGCACGACTCCGCGACCGCGCATCCGCCGGTTGAGCAGCAGCGCGACCGCGAGGCCGAGGGGCAGCTGGATGGCGATGCTGAGCACGACGATGACGAGGTTGTGGGTGACGGCCTGGGTGAAGACGTCGTCGGTGAGCACCCGGCGGTAGTTGTCGAGGCCGACGAAGTCGTCCATCGGGCCGAAGCCGCGCCACCGGTAGAGCGACATCCGGACGGCGGAGAGCACCGGCCACACGACGAAGAGGCCGAGCAGCACCAGGGCGGGCGACACGAACGCCACGATCTCGAGCCGCTCGCGCGCGGTCGTCCGACGCCCGCCCGGGGAGCGACCCGCCCGCACCGTGTCGGGTCGCTCCGCCGGGGCGGGGTCGCCGGCGCCCACGTCGGGCTCGGCGGTCAGGGAGGGCAGGGTCACGGTGTCGGCTTCCGGCCTGGCGCGGGGCGCGCCGCTCAGCCCTGGTCGTCGGCGGCCTGCTGCATGGCGTCGACGACGTCCTGCGGCGTGGCCTTGCCGGCGAACATGAGGGCGATGGCGTCGTTCATCGCGCCACCCACCGACTCACCGAACGCCGTGTCGAAGTAGAGCTGGACGTAGGGCGCGCTGTCGCGCACCTCGATGAGGTCGGCCAGGACCGGGTCGCTGATCGCGTCGGTCGCGCTCGGCAGCGTCGGCAGGCCCATGTCGTTCTCGGCGAACCCGCGCTGGACGTCCTCGCTGAGCAGGTAGGTGACCAGGTCGACCGCCGTGTCGGGCGCGCCCTCGGACACGGCCCAGGCGTCACCGCCGCCGAGGGCGGCGGTCGGGTCGCCGGCTCCGCCCTCGACCGCGGGGAAGGGGAACCAGCCCGTCTTGTCGCCGAGGCCCTCGCCGTCGTCGGTGAGGCCCTGCATCACGCCGGGCTCCCAATGGCCCTGCATCTCGCTCGCGACCTTGCCGGTGGCGAGCAGGCCGGACGCCGAGCTCGCGCCCTCCTGGGCCGGCGTGGCGAGGAAGCCCTTGTTGAACGGCTCGGTGGCGACGAAGTCCTGGACCACCTCGCCCGCCTCGACGAAGCACGGGTCGGCGAAGTCGAGGTCGGCGACGGCCTGGGTCAGCACGTCCTGGCTGCACGTGCGCACGGCCGCGTAGTACCAGTAGTGGGCGGCGGGCCACGTGTCGCCCGCGCCGAGGGACAGCGGCGCGATGCCCGCGGCCTTGAGGTCGTCGTTGACCTGCTCCCACTCGGACATGGTGGTCGGCGGGGTCACGCCCGCGGCCTCGAACTCGTCGCGGTTGTACCAGACGCCGACGACCCCGACGGAGAACGGCAGGGCGTACGTGCGGTCGTCGACCTGCCAGCCCGCGACGGACCCGCCGATGGCCTCGATCTCGTCGGCCGCGTCATCGGTGAGGTCGCGGGTCAGGCCGGCGTCGACGTGGGCGGCGAGCTCGCCGCCGCCCCGCTCCATGTAGACGTCGGGGAGGTCGCCGCTCTGGAACGCCGCCGCGAGGTTGTCGACCATGTCCTCGTGGGCCATCGCGGTCACCTCGACCGTGACCCCCGGGTTGGCGTCCTCGAAGTCGGCCGCGACCTTCTCGTAGAAGCCCTTGCCCGGCTCGTTGTTCGAGTTGTGCCACCACGTGATGGTGTTGTCGTCGCCGGCGGCGGTGTCGTCGCCACCGCAGGCCGCCGTGAGCGTCGCCGTGGCGCACACCAGGGCCAGTGCCGCCACTCGTGTCTGCTTCCGCATCTCGATCCCTCCCGACCCCGCCCCGTATGACGTGGATCACACCGGAGCAGCGTGCCGGAGCGCTCGGCGGCTTGTCAATCGATGTCGATAACGATTTCCACGCACCTGTCGTGGAGCGACCCCCTCGCGCCGAGGACGCCTCAGCGCGGCCGGGACGCGAGCACGAGGAGCCAGCCGCCCTCGCCGTCGACGAGGCGCGCACGCCACCCGGGGACCAGCCCGACCGCGTCGAGGAGCCCGTCGAGACCCTCCTCGGTCCACGACGACACGTGGTAGCGGTGCACCTCCCCCTGCTCCCAGCGCTCCCCCTCCCCCTCGCGCACCGAGAGCAGCGCGGCGCCGCCGGGACGCATCGCCGCGACGGCCCTGGCAAGCACGGACGGGACGACCTCGCACCCGAGGTGCTGCAGGACGAACAGGGCGAGGACCGCGTCGTACGCCGGCCACGCCTCGTCGGTGAACGGGTCGCGCGTGACGTCGAGGACCTCGGCCTGCCGCCCCCGCGCGACCTGGAGGTCGCGGAACGCCCGGGCGGCGTCGGTGCGCCGCACGCGCAGGCCGCGGGACTCCAGGAAGTCGGCGTCCCAGCCGGGGCCCGACCCGACCTCCAGCACGGTGGCGCCGGCGTGCAGGTGCGTGACGAGGCGGCCCAGCGCCTCGGCGAGGACGCCGGTCGGCGCGCCGCGGGTGTCCTCGGCGTAGTCGGCGGCGATGTCCTCGTAGGCCGCGACCGTCTCCTCGTTGGGGGTCCGGCCGCGTGGCGGGCTCATCGCACCAGGGCGAGCAGGGGCCGCAGGTCGTCGTGGACCTCGACGGCCCCGGCGTCCTCGAGCTGGTCGACGGCGTGCGTGGTCGCCACGCCCACCACCCGGCGTACGCCCGCGCCCCGCGCGGCACGCACCCCGGCCGGGGAGTCCTCGACGGCCACCGCCGACGCGGGGTCGGCGCCGAGGCGCTCGCACGCCAGGGCGTACCCGGCCGGGTGCGGCTTGCCGTCGACGACGTCGCGCGCCGTGATGACGAGGTCGACGCTGTCGAGCGGCAGGTCGAGGGCCGCGAGGGCGCGCTCGACCCAGCCGGGGCCCGCGGAGGTCACGATCGCCAGGGGCACGCCCGTCGCGCGGGCACCGACGAGCAGGTCCCGCGCCCCGGGCACGGGCGTCGGCGGCTCGTCGGGTACGAAGCCGACCACCTGTCGGGCGAGGTCGTCCGGGTCCTCGCCGGACCAGGGGCCGGGCGTGGTGGCGAAGACGTCCTGCGCGCGCCTGCCGGTGAAGACGGAGAGGTCGGGCAGCTCCCACCCACGGTGCGCGAACCACGCGACGTACGACGCGCGGTGCAGTGGCTCGGAGTCGACGAGGGTGCCGTCGAGGTCGAGCAGCAGGGCGCTGACGTCGCTCATGTGGTGAAGAGCAGGTCGCCGGCTGCGACCGTCGCGCCGAGGGCGTCGCTGGTCACGGAGCCCTTCTCGCCGTCCATGAGCACGACCGGGACGACGGGCGAGACGTCCTGCCCGCCGGCGGACGCGGGCAGGGTGGACGGGTCCCAGGTGATCATCGGGTCGCCGGCGTCGACCTCGCTCCCCTGCTCGGCCAGGACCTCGAAGCCCTCGCCCTCGAGCCGGACGGTGTTGATGCCGAGGTGGACGAGGACGCCGACGCCGTCGCCGAGGACGACGAAGGCGTGCGGCAGCACCTTGAGGACCGTGCCTGCGATCGGGGAGACGACGGTCGTGCGACCCGGGGCGGGCTCGATCGCGACGCCCGGGCCGACCATCTCCTCGGCGAAGACGGCGTCGGGCACGTCGGTCATCGCGACGACGGTGCCCGGGCAGGGCGCGAGGACCTTCACATCAGGTCCTCGATGTCGTCCGCGAGGTTGTCGGCCTCGGGTCCGACGACCACCTGGACGACGGTCCCGCTCGCCATCACCCCGTGGGCGCCCGCGGCCTTGAGGGCGGCCTGGTCGACGAGCGCACCGTCCTTGACCTCGGTCCGGAGGCGGGTGATGCATGCCTCGATCTCGACGACGTTCTCGGCGCCGCCGAGCCCGGCCAGGATCTGCTCTGCCTTGCTGCTCATGGGTGTGTCCTCTCTCAGCTGGTGAACTCGGTCTGGGTGACCTTGTTGAGCCCGCGGGGGTTGTCGGGATCGAGGCCGAGGCGTCGGGCCATCTGCTCGATCATCATCTGCGACGGCACGATGGACGCAAGGGGCTCGACGGTCTCGGGGAGGTCCGGGCCGGCGAGGTGGAGGTCGCAGCGACCGGCGAAGTCGGCGGTGCCGCCGATGCCGAGGACGCGGGCGCCGCGCTCCTGCAGGTCGCGGACCAGGTCGGCCATCGGCTCGGCGAGCGGGCCGCCGGCGGACGCGACCAGGACGGCGAGCAGCCCCTCGCTCACGACCGAGATCGGGCCGTGGCGGAGGTCGGCGTAGGAGTAGCCGCGCACCGGGCGCAGGCAGGTCTCCTCCATCTTGAGCGCGGTCTCGAGCGCCGTGCCGAGGAGCAGCCCCCGACCGGAGACGACCACGCGGTCGGCCGCAGCGAGGGCCTCGGCGGCCGGCGCGACATCCGCCTCCAGGAGCCCGGCGACGGCGTCGGGCACCCGGGCGAGGTCGTCGGCGAGCGACGGGCCGTCGGCCCATGCGTCGGCGAGGACGGCGAGGGCGACGAGCTGGGTGAGGTAGGTCTTCGTGGCAGGCACGGCGACCTCGGGACCGGCCTGCGTCACGAGCGCGACGTCTGCGGCGTCCGCGAGGGGCGAGCCGGCCACGTTGGTCACCGCGACGGTGGTCGCGCCGCAGGACCGGGCCCACTCCTGGGTCTCGACGATCTCGGCGGTCGCGCCGGACTGCGAGACCGACACGACGACCGAGTCGCCGAGATCGAGGGAGGCGCGGTAGTGCGTCGCCACGCTCGGGGCCGCGAGCGCGCCCGGGATGCCGGCGTGCACCTCGAGCAGGTAACGGCCGTAGATCGCGGCGTTGTCGCTCGACCCGCGCGCCACGAGCAGGACGCGACGCCGGCCCTCGGACAGCGCGCGCAGGCGTGGCTGCTCGGCCATGAGGTGCTCGATCGTCCGGCGCGCCGCGTCGGGCTGCTCGGCGATCTCGGCCGCCATCCGGGTGGCCGTCCGGTCGGACGTGGCGGGGGTGGTGCTGCTCATGTCGGTCCCTTGACAACGTCGGGGCGCGGGAGCCATGCTCCCAACTGGTACGTACCAGACCGTACCAATGGTTCGCCCGGACGTCGAGAGGGAGGAGTCCGATGCCCCGCAGGATCGACGACGGCCCGCGGCCGAAGCACGCGCAGCTCAGCGACGTGCTGGCCGCGCTGGCGACCGGCGAGCTCGGGCCCGACACGGCGATCCCCTCCGAACGGGACCTGATGGCGACCTACGACGTCTCCCGGGCCACGGTCCGCAAGGCGATCGACAGCCTCGTCGCCGGCGGCCTGCTCACCAGGATCCAGGGCAAGGGGACCTTCGTGGCCCGCCCGCGGGTGGAGAGCCGGCTGCACCTCGCGTCCTTCTCCGAGGACATGCGGCGCCGCGGCCTGGTGCCGTCGACGCGGCTGATGCTCGTCGACGAGGAGCGGCCCCCTGCGGAGGTCGTACGCACCCTGCGCCTCGGCGCGCGCGGCACCGCGTGGCGCATCGACCGCGTACGCCTCGCGGACGGGCAGCCCATGGCGATCGAGCAGGGGTGGTACCCGCGCTCGCTGCTCCCCGACCTCGACACCGAGGACCTCGCCGGGTCGCTCTACACGCTCTTCGCCGAGCGCTACGGGCTGGTGATCGACGGCGCCGAGCAGACGCTGTGGGGCGAGGCGGCCGAGGGCGCGACCGCCCGCCGCCTCGAGGCCCCGGTCCACACGCCCCTCCTCGTCTTCCGGCGCGTGTCCAGCGCGGCCGGGCGACCGGTCGAGCACGTCGTCTCGCGCTACCGCGGCGACCGCTACCAGGTCCACATGAGCCTCGGCGCCACCCCCGACGCCACAGGGAAGAAGAGCTCCAACAGCACCACCGGAAGGAAACGGTCCCCATGACCACAACGGACGCCGCCTCGGGCGGCACCACGAAGCGCAGGTTCAACCTCGCACCGCTCCAGAAGTTCGGGCGCAGCCTGATGCTCCCGATCGCCGCGCTGCCCGTGGCCGCACTCCTGCTGCGACTCGGCGCGCCGGACCTCACGGGTGCCGACGGGCTGGGCTGGGAGAGCATCGCCGCGGTGATCGGCGCCGCCGGCAACGCCCTGTTCGCCAACCTGCCGATCCTGTTCGCCGTCGGCATCGCGATCGGCATGGCCAAGAAGGCCGACGGCTCGACCGCGCTCGCCGCCGTCGTCGGCTACCTCGTCTTCGCATCGGTCGGGGAGGCGATGTCGCCGTACGTGCTCGACGACGGCGAGCTGGTCAACTACGGCGTGCTGGGCGGCATCGTGATGGGCCTGACCAGCGCCTTCCTCTGGCAGCGCTACCACGGGATCTCGCTGCCGCCCTACCTCGCGTTCTTCGGCGGGCGTCGCTTCGTCCCGATCATCACCGCCTTTGCCGCGATCGTGATCTCGGTGCTGATGAGCTTCGTCTACCCCGCCTTCGACGCCGGGATCACCGCGGTCGGCGAGTCCGTCACCGACAACGCCGTCCTCGGCGGGTTCATCTACGGCACCCTCAACCGGCTCCTGATCCCGCTCGGGCTGCACCACATCCTCAACAACCCGCCGTGGTTCATCTTCGGCGAGTACACCCCGCCCGGTGGCGAGCCGGTGCACGGCGACATCGCCCGGTTCCTGGCGGGTGACCCGACCGCTGGCGCGTTCATGACCGGCTTCTTCCCGATCATGATGTTCGCCCTGCCGGCGGCCGCCCTGGCCATCTGGCACGAGGCCAAGCCGGCCCACCGCAACGCCGTCGGCGGCATCATGCTCTCGGCCGCGCTGACCGCCTTCCTCACCGGTGTGACGGAGCCGCTGGAGTTCGCGTTCATGTTCGTGGCCTGGCCGCTCTTCGTCATCCACGCGCTCCTCACCGGCACCTCGATGGCGCTGGTCAACGCGATCGGCATCAAGGACGGCTTCGGCTTCTCCGCAGGGTTGTTCGACTACGTCCTCAACTTCAACATCGCGACGCAGCCCCTGCTGCTCATCCCGATCGGGCTGGGCTACGCGGCGGTCTACTACTTCCTCTTCCGGTTCGTCATCCGGAAGTGGAACCTCAAGACGCCGGGTCGCGAGGACGAGGGCGAGGAGTCGCTCGCGCAGGCCGACACGAGCGCGTGAGCATGATCCTCACCGCAGCACAGGTGGTCACCCCGGCGCGGATCCTCGCGCCGGGGTGGCTCCACCTCGACGGCGACCGCATCGTCGAGGTGGGCGAGGGCACGCCGCCGCGCGCTCCCGACCTGGACCTCGGCGACATGACCGTCTCCCCCGGCTTCGTCGACCTGCACGTGCACGGCGGCGGCGGCGCGGCGTTCGACACCGGTACGGCCGAGTCCGGCGCGGCCGTCGTCGCCGCGCACCTCTCCCACGGCACCACGTCCATCGCCGCCAGCCTGGTCACCGACACCCCCGAGCGGATGGCCGCCGCCGTCCGCGAGCTCGCCCTCCTCGTCGACGACGGCGTGCTGGCCGGTGTGCACCTCGAGGGGCCGTGGCTCAGCCCACATCGCTCGGGTGCCCACCAGCCCGGCGCGCTGACCGAGCCGGACCCCGGAGCCGTCGAGGCCCTGCTCGGGGCCGGCGACCCGTCGACCGGCTCGGGACGGCGCGGTGCGGTCCGGATGGTCACCCTCGCCCCCGAGCTCCCCGGCGGCACCGACGCCGTCCGCCTGCTCACCGACGTCGGCGTCGTGGCCGCGGTCGGCCACACCGACGCGACGTACGACCAGGCGCGCGTCGCGATCGACGCGGGCGCCCGCGTCGGCACCCACCTCTTCAACGCGATGCGCCCCCTGCACCACCGCGAGCCCGGCGCCGTCGGCGCGCTGCTCGAGTCGCCGGCCCACGTGGAGCTCATCGCCGACGGCGTGCACCTGCACCCCGCCGTCCTCCGCACGGTCTTCGCCGCCAAGCCCGGTCGCTGCATCCTCGTCACCGACGCGATGGCCGCGGCGGGCGCCCCCGACGGCGACTACCTCCTCGGTCCCATGGAGGTGGAGGTCCGCGGCGGGGTCGCCCGGCTCGCCTCCGAGGACGGTGACGGGCCGATCGCCGGCTCGACGCTGACGATGGACGCGGCCGTGCGGTACGCCGTACGCACCGCCGGCCTGCCCCTCGTCGACGTCCTCCACGCCGCCAGCACCGCTCCCGCGGCCGCGTGGGGCCTCGCCGACGTCGGCGCGCTCGCTCCCGGGCGCCGCGCGGACCTCGTCGTCCTCGACGACGGCCTCGAGGTCGTGCGGGTGATGCGCGGCGGCACCTGGGTCGGCCCGTAGGGAAGACTGCGCGCCATGGGCGAGACGTTCACCACGCGGATCCAGGCGCGCTACCGCGACATCAACCTCGCCGGTCACGTCGACAACGTGGAGGCGGTGCGGGTGCTGGACGAGGCGCGCTACGAGTTCCTGCGCTTCGCGCCGTTGCCGGGACTGCCGCCGGGTGAGAGCGGCCTGCTGCACGCCGTCGACGACGGGGTCTCCGAGCTCGTCGCCTCGCAGGCCATCGAGTACCACGCCGAGATGCGGTTCGTGCCCTACCAGCCGTTCCTCGCGACCTTGTGGGTGACGCGCATCGGCAGCACGTCCTTCGACGTGGGCGCGGAGGTCCGCGTCGACCCGGACGGCGCCCCCGCCGTCGCCTGGACCTGCGTCAACGTGCTGTGGGACCACGGCGCGCAGGCGGCCTGGCAGCTCAGCGACGCCGTGCGGTCCGACCTCGAGCGCTACCTCGGCGACCCGGTGGCCTTCCGCCGCTGAACGGCGGTCCTACCCTGAGGCGCATGGACGCACACGCCTGGGACGAGAGGTACGCCGCCAGCGACCTCGTGTGGTCGCGCGAGCCCAACCAGCTGGTCGCCGCGGAGCTCGCCGACCTGGCGCCGGGCACCGCGGTGGACCTGGCGGCCGGCGAGGGCCGCAACGCGATCTGGCTGGCCGGCCTCGGGTGGACGGCGACGGCCGTCGACTTCTCGCAGGTGGCGCTCGACAAGGGCGCCCGGCTCGCGGAGGACGCGGGCCTCGACGTCACCTGGGTGTGCGCCGACGCGACGACGTGGCAGCCACCCGCGCCGGTCGACCTCGTCGTCGTCGCCTACCTCCAGCTCCCGGCCGACGACCGGAGGCGGGCCGTCCGCGGTGCCGTCGGGATGCTGGCGCCGGGCGGGACGATGCTGCTCGTCGCCCACGACTCGACCAACCTCGTCGACGGCACGGGCGGCCCGCAGGACCCGGCGGTGCTGATGACCGCGGCCGACGTCGTCGATGACCTCACCGGCCTCGACGTGACGGTGCTGAGAGCCGAACGCGTCGCCCGAGCGGTGGGCTCGGACGACGCGCACGGCGGTCGGCAGCTGCGTACTGCCTGGGACTGCGTGGTCCGGGTGGTCAGGCGCCAGGGATAGCGCCCGACCACCCGGTGGGGTCAGCGGGTCAGCCGCACTCTCACCCGCTGGGTGCTGCCGTCCTCGAAGCGGACGACGAGCACGGCCTTGACGGTCGCCTTCTTGCCCAGCAGCGCACGAGCGCGCTTGGTGAGCGAGACCTTGACCTTGCCCTTGTCACCGGCGTCGAGGTCGAACGCCGCCGCGCCGAGCTTCTTGCCTCCGCGGGTGCGCAGCACCACCCGGCCCTCGCAGTCGTCGGCGCACGTCAGGGTGACGGTGGCCTTACGACGGTTGGGCGTCGCGTCGACCTTGCCCCCGCCCGTGACCTGGACCGCGGGCGTGTCGGCCGGCGGGTTCGTCGGCGGCGTGGTCGGGGTCGTCGGGGTCGTCGGGGTCGTCGGCGGGTTCGTGGGCGCCGGGGTCACGACCTTCATGCTGGCCCTGCCCTCGCCCGGGTCGTGGGCCACGTCGCCGGCGTACGTCGCCACCAGCTCCACGGTCCGCGCCGCCGGGAACGGCCCGACCTCGACGGTCGCCTTCCCGTCCTCCAGCTCCACCGCCGGCAGGTCGGTCCCATCGACAGACAGCACCACCTCGCCGGTCGGCGTCTCCTGGGCGTCCGACGACACCGCCACCTGGACCTGCGCCTTCTTGCCGGTCTCCACCTCCGCAGGAGCGGTGACGGTCACCTCCGACGGCACGTCCTCCGGGTCGGCGAGCTCCTTGACCTGCACGTCGCGGTAGTAGACGTTCTCGCCACCGCCGTGGTTCTGCAGACCGATGTAGGACGGCCAGTCGAGACGGCCCTCAGCCGTGCTGGTGAAGTCGTTGACCAGGACGTCGTTGAGATAGATCCGGATCCGCTTGCCCTCCACCTTGATCTCGTAGTGGTTCCACTGACCCACGCCCTTGAGGGCGGCGTCGCGGGCTGCGAGGTCGGCCGACTGGAAGTTGTAGATCGCTCCCGTGGTGCTGTCGGGGTCGTCGGTGGCGTCGATCTGGATCTCGTAGCCGTGGTCGACCGCGACCCAGGGGTCGTTGCCCGGGTCGGGGAACCCGACGAACACGCCGCCGTTGTCGTCCTTGACCAGCTTCCAGTCCAGCTGCAGCGAGTAGTCGCCCTCGAGCGGCTCGGAGTGCCAGAGCAGGCCCAGGCCGCCGTTGGTCTTCAGCGTGCAGTCAGCCTCGCGGGTGAACAGGCCGGGGCCGGCCATGTTCCAGTCCGCCATGCTGGCCGTGGTGCCGTCGAACAGCGAGCGGTAGCCGGGGTCGGCCGGGGTGGCCTCACAGGTGTCCGGCTCCACGACGACGTCGTCGCTGACCCGGAACCAGTCGAACGCGCCGACCTGGCTGCCGGTGCCGTTGTAGGCGGCGACACCGATCTGCGGGGCGGTCAGCCCCGTGGCGGGGTAGCCCGCGCCCATCGACTGCCAGGTCGTGCCCTGGTCGACCGACCAGCGACCCTGGACGGCGGTGCCGGTCGAGACCATCTGCAGCTGCAGCTCGTCCGGTGCGGCGCCGTCGGGCAGGTCGGCGTTGGTGTAGACCATGTCGCCGTTGATGCGGCGACCCAGCTCGAGCACCCAGTCGCCGTCGGGCTTCTCCATCGCGACGAGCTTGGCGTAGTTGTCCGCGTTGGTCCACGCGACCAGACCGCCCTGCAGGTAGTCGTCGGTGCCCGTCATCGTGAGCTGCGTGGTGGCTGCCCACGGGCCCTCTGCCGGTGCCGGCTGGAGGACGACGTTCTTGGCGTCGACCGCACCACCCGACAGGTCGCCGGACTGGGCATTGATCTTCAGCTGGCCGCCGGAGACCGCCAGGCCGCCGGGGGTCTGGTTGCGGATCGTGGTCCAGCGGCAGGCGTCGAGCGCGTCGCCGTCGAACTCGTCGTCGGGCGTGACGGTCGCGTCCGGGTCGCACACCGCGCCGGCGAGGCCGACGTCGAGGTAGTCGAGGTTGATCCGACCGTCCGTCGGGCCGCCTGCGGCGGGCACCGTGTAGGACACGGTGTTGCTGCCCTCGGCGAGCTCGATGGTCTCCGTCGAGGTCCCCCAGGTCTTCCAGTCGCCGGTGTTGGCGAACGTGATGGCCTCGGCCGGACCGCCGTTGACCGAGACGTCCATGGTCTTCACGAGGCCGGGCGCCGGGTGCGGACCGTTGGCGTAGCCCATGGTCAGGGCGTGCTCGCCGGCCTCGTCGGCGTCGACCGTGAAGGTCACCTTCGCGCCGGAGTTCTCGAGCCCACCGACGTATCCGGTGCCGCTGTAGCCGGCGTGCTCGGTCTGGACGTTGGCGCCATTTGCTCGGTCCGCCAGCTCGGCCTCGTAGCGCGTGGTCGTCGGCTCGACGACCTGCACGTAGTCGAGGTTGACGTGGCCGTAGTCGGCGGCACGCTTCTCGATCAGCACGCTGCTCGGTCCGGCCGGCAGGTCGACCGACACCGTGTGGGTGCCCCAGGTCTTCCAGCTCCCGGTCGACGGCAGGCCGACCTCGGTGCGCTCACCGTTGATGACCATGCTGAGCGTCTTGGTCACCGGGTTGGGGTCGGGGTTGGGGCCGTTGGCGTAGCCGAACGTCAGGTCGTACGTGCCGGCCTCGTCGACCACGACCTGCACCTCGGTGCCGGCGCCGGTGTCGCCCATGCCGGCCACGAAGCCGTTGCCGCTGTAGCCGGCGTGCTCGGTGTCGATGCGCGCGGAGCCGAAGAGCTCACCGTCCTCGAGCTCGTAGAGCCCGAACGGTGCGGGCTCGGGCTCCGGCTCGACGTAGCCCGGGTAGCTGTTGAGGGTGTACCAGGCCTCGGTGCTCCACAGCGTCTCGCCCGACGCCGACGCGAAGGGGCGCGGCGAGCGGAGGTAGACCACGCGGTCGGGCTTCATCCCGGCGACCTGGATGTTGACCGTCCTGCCGTCGGCGCTCGCGGTGGCGCTGGTGACCTCGAGGGTCTCCTCGTCGAGCTTCGGCCCGCCGTACTGCGCCGTCGGGCGGTAGCGCCACTGCTTCATGGTGTAGGCGTCGGAGAGCCCGGCCAGCGTCTCCGCGGAGAGCGGCTGGGTGTACTCGATCTCGAAGCCGCCCTCGACGACGTCCATCGACAGCATGTCGAACGGGGTGTCGCCGCTGAGGTCGAGCTTCTGCAGGCCGAAGCGCTTCTTGCCGGTCTGGCCCCAGTTGCCGCCGGCACCGAGGCCGCCGATGATGAGCTGGCCGTCGTCGGCCTTGAGCACCCGGCTCACCCCGGCCTCGAGGCCCTGCGTCATCCGGAAGAGCGCGCCCTGGTAGCGGCCGTCGACCTTCTCGAGGTCGGCCCGCTGCAGGCCGCCGTAGGTGACGTCGCCGATGAACATCTGGCCGTCGTAGGGGCCCTCCTCGACCACGACGGGCGTGCTCGGGGAGTTGGCGATCTCGTTCTGCGGCATCCAGAGCACCGGCTTGGTCACCGGCTCCTCGTCGAAGCGGCCCTTGCTGCCGTCGGGCTCGGTGGTGAAGTGGTTGTAGAACTCGCCGGGCCGGATCTCGATGAGCTTGTTGGCCGGGAGCCAGCCGCCCTGGTTGTCGGTCACGAAGATCTCGCCCTCGGGACCCCAGCCCATGCCGTGCGGGGTGCGCAGGCCGCCGGCGACGAAGTCGATCTCGCCGGTCGCCTTGTCGATCGTGATGTGGGTGCCGCGGTCGTAGGAGCCCTGCGGCACCGTCGTGGCGCCACCCCGGTTGATCGAGACCGACAGGTTGACGTGGAACTTGTTCGTCGCCTCGTCGAAGAGCATGCCGAAGCCGAACTCGTGGAAGTTGGTGTCGAAGGGGTACGCGGCGATGGTCTCCTTCGACTGGAAGACGCCCTGTGCGTCCTCGCCGGTCAGGCGGACCAGGCCGGTCTTCTCCGAGACGTAGATGTCGCCGTCGACGACCTTGATGCCCTGCGGCTCCTTGAGCCCGCTGGCGATCAGCGTGCGGGTGACCTCGGCCGGTGACGTGGCGTCCTTGACCCCGCCGAGCCGGTGCAGCTCACCGAGCTCGGTGTCGCCCGCGTCGTTGTTGTTGCCACCCCAGGTGAGGACGAGCAGGTCGTCGCCGTCCCACTCCAAGCCGCTGACCTGCGGCTCGAAGCCACCGGGCCGCAGGTCGGTGAGCTCGTAGGCGGGGTTGACCCCGTCGAGCTGCAGGCCGTCGCCCGCCGAGTCGTTCTGGCCCTCGCAGTACTTGAAGCCGGGGTCGACCACGCGGGTCACGTTGGCCTCCGTGCTCAGTACGGAGGTCGGGACCACGGAGAACGCACTGTCCCCGGACTTGCGCCACGACAGCGTCAGGCGCTCGCCGCCCCCGGCCTCGAAGTAGTTGACCCGCAGCGGGTGGACGCCCGCCGTCAGGGTGATCGACCCGTCCTTGGCGACGTCGCCGTGCAGTCCGTCGTGGTCGATGACCTGCTGGTCGTCGATCAGCAGCTCGGACCCGTCGTCGCTGACGAGGCGGAACTCGTAGGTGCCGGCCGTCTCGATCGACAGGTTGGCGATGGCCTCGACGACGAAGTTGTCCTCGAGCCCGCCGAAGTCGTCAGGGGCGTCCCAGTCGATGACCTGCTTGAGCTGGTCGACATTGGGGGTCTGACCCGACTTGAGCGTGCACAGCTGCTCGATCGGCTGGCCGAGCTGGTAGGCGCGCATGGTGACGCCCGGCTCGTCGCCGGGCGGCACGGCCGACGAGGAGGAGGCGGGCACGACCGCGGCCAGGCTGGCGGCGACGGCGACCACCAGCGGGGCGGCGCCCCACCTGGGGCGCGGACGGGGGCGGACAGAGCGAGACAACGACACCGGGCAAGGCCTCTCGGAGCGGTCCGGTGGTGCGGGCACCGGCGGGGGATGTGATCGGGCTCACCCTAGGTCCAATCCGGCGCGTTGTGAACAACTTTTGCGCGCTCTTCGTCAGAAGGGGTGATGCTGGTTACAGTCACGCTCGTGCTCGACGACCTCGGACGACTGCTCCACCGCGGACGACGCTGGGTGCTCGGCGCGTGGGCCGTGCTCGTCGTGCTGGGCGCCACGCTCGGCGGCTCGGTGTACGACGTCGCCGACGCGCCCGACCCGCTGCGGGCCGACGCGGAGTCCGCCGTGCTGCAGGAGCGGCTCGACGAGGCCGACCCCGAGGGCGAGCTCGTCGTCGCCGTGATGACCGGTGCGGACATCTACAGCACGGCCATGATCGACCAGGCGTCGAAGGTGATGCACGAGGTGCGCGAGCTGCCCGACGTCGTCGAGGTCAGCGACCCGTGGACGACCGGTGCGCAGCAGCTCGTCTCCCCCGACCGGACCGGCACGACTGTCGTCGTCGAGGTGGACCCCACCGTCGACGACGCGCGCGCCAGGAAGGCGGTCGAGCGGGTCGAGGAGGCCCTGCGGAGCGTCGCGATGCCCGAGGTGCTGATCGGCGGTCCGCTGCTGGCCGAGGAGGCCTTCGCCGACCAGGCGATCCTCGACGCCGCCCGCGGCGAGGGCGTGGCGGTCCTGGTGCTCGTGGTGGTCCTCGCGCTCGCCCTCGGCGGGTTCGTGGTCGGTGTCCTCCCCGTGGCCACCGCCCTCGGCTCGGTCTGCGTCGCGCTGCTCGCCCTTGCCGGGATCGCACGGGTGACCTCGGTCAGCGAGTACGCCGTCAACGTCGTGACGCTGCTCGGCCTCGGCCTCGCGGTCGACTACGCCCTGCTCGTCCTGGGCCGGTTCCGCGAGGAGCGCGCGGCCGCGCGCGGGCGTACGGGCACCGCCGACCTGCTCGGCCGCACCCTGGCCACCTCGGGACGCACCGTCCTGGTCTCCGGACTGACCGTCGGGACCGCGCTCGCGGGTCTCCTCGTGCTCGGCGACCCCGTCCTCACGCCGATGGCCGTCGGCGGCCTGGTCGCCGTCCTCGCGGCCACGCTCGCCGGCCTCACCCTGGCCCCGGCGCTGGTCGCGGTCGCCCACGCCCGGATCCCGGAGCCGGCACCGGGGCGTCTCCTCGGTGGCACGCCGAGCGCGCACACCCTGCTCCCCCGCCTCGCCCGGGTCGCCCAGCGGCGGCCGTGGCCGGTGCTGGTGGGCTGCACGGCCCTGCTGCTCCTGCTCGCCGCCCCGCTGCTGTCCCTCGACCTCCGCAACTCCGACGTGCGCACGCTGCCCGGCGACAGCGAGCCCCGGCTCGCCCAGGAGGCCATCGAGCGCGAGTTCCCGGAGCAGGTCGCGACGCAGATCACCGTGCTGGTGCCCGCGGCGTACGACTCGCAGGAGACCGCGGACGCGCTGAGCCTGCTGCCGGGCGTCCCCGGGGTGGCCGACTACATGCTGCTCGACCCCGTGCCGGGCGACCTCAGCCAGATCCTCGTGGAGCCGGAGCCCGACGACGCCGGTGACTACGACGGACCGCAGACCCAGGACCTCGTCCGCCGGCTGCGCGCGGACCTCGGGCCCGACGTCCTCGTCGGCGGGCCCACCGCCGAGCTCGTCGACACCCGCAGCGCGCTCGCCGACCGCACCCTGCCGGCGATCCTCGTCGTGGCGCTGCTCACCACCCTGCTCCTCGGACGCCTGACCCGCTCGGTCGTCGTGCCCCTCAAGGCCGTCGCCATGAACCTGCTCTCCCTCGCCGCCACCCTCGGCGTCGTGGTCGCGGTCTTCCAGTGGGGCTGGGGGTCGTCGGCGCTGCGCTTCGAGCCGTGGGGCGCCCTCGACGTCACGACGCCCCTGCTCCTGTTCATGTTCGCGTTCGGCCTGTCGATGGACTACCACGTCTTCCTGGTCGCGCGGATCCGCGAGGCGTGGGACGACGCGCTCGCCGCCTCGACGCGCTCGCGGCGCAAGCGGGGGCGTACGCCCGACCTGCACGCGCTCAGCGACCAGGCCGTGCTCACCGGCATCACCGCGTCGGGTCCGGTCGTCACGCTCGCCGCCGTGGCGATCGGGATCGTGTTCCTCGGCTTCGCCGCGGGCGAGCTGATCGCGATCAAGGAGATCGGCGTCGGCATGACCGTGGCGGTCCTCCTGGACGTCACGATCGTGCGCGGCCTGCTGCTACCGGCCGCGATGACCCTGCTGGGTCAATGGAACTGGTGGCTGCCCGGCCGCGGGGGTCAGGACCGGGTCTCGGAGCCCGAGTCCTCGTCGGTGCTGACCGGCTCGTCGCCGTAGAGGCCGGCGTCCTTCGCGGCCTGCGCCTTGCGGAGCTGCTTGACCAGGCTGAAGGCGAGCACGACGACGGCCAGGATCATGAAGATCCACAGGGCGAAGCCCAGTGGTCCCGCCTTGACCTCGGTGTCCTGGGGGGTGGGGTCCTCGGCGAGGAGGACGATCAGCAGGTCGAACATGGCTCGATCATCCCACCTCCCGCTCAGGGCGCGGGCGTCGGGATGCCCGCGAAGAGGTCGTCCTCGGGCCGCTCGGACTCCACGGTGGACTCCACGAGCTCGTAGTCCTCGGTGGGCCACGTCCTCTGCTGGATCTCGCGCGGGATCGCGAACCACATGCCGTCGGGGTCGATCTGGGTCGCGTGCGCCAGCAGCGCCTGGTCGCGGACGCCGAAGTAGTCCCCGCACGGGACCCTGGTGGTGATCCGGTCGTCCCAGTCGGGCTCGCGCTCCCACTTCTCGAGGCGCTCGGTGTAGGGCGACTCGAGGCCGTGGGCGAGCATCGCCTCGTGCAGGGCGTTGGTCTTCGCCCAGCTCCAGCCGTGGTGGTAGTAGAGCTTCATCGGCTGCCACGGCTCCCCCGCGTCGGGGTACATCGTCGGGTCGCCGGCAGCGGCGTACGCGGCGACGGTGACCTCGTGGCAGCGGATGTGGTCGGGGTGCGGGTAGCCCCCGCGCTCGTCGTACGTCGTCACGACGTGCGGGCGGAACTCGCGGATCAACCGGACCAGGCGCTCGGCCGACTCCTCGAGCGGCACCAGGGCGAAGCAGCCCTCCGGGAGCGGCGGCTTGGGGTCGCCCTCGGGCCAGCCGGAGTCGACGAAGCCGAGCCAGTCCTGACGGATGCCGAGGATGTCGCGGGCGCGGTGCATCTCCTCACGGCGGATCTCGGTGATGTTCTCCCAGACCTCGGGGCGGTCCATCTTGGGGTTGAGCACCGACCCGCGCTCGCCGCCGGTGCAGGTGACGACGTGGACGTCCACGCCCTCGGCGACGTACTTCGCCGTCGACGCCGCGCCCTTGCTCGACTCGTCGTCGGGGTGGGCGTGGACGTGCATGAGCCGGTAGCCGGCACGGGGCTTGTCTCCGGGCGTGTCCCCGGAGGTCTCTCCGGGCCGGTCGACGGGGGGCTGGGGCATGGTCCGCAGTCTAGGAGCCCCCTCTTAGAGTGCTGTGCGTGACCACCGACCCCTCGTCAGGCTCCGCGCAGAGCCTCGCCGACCGCTACGGCGCGCCCGCCCCCTGGCGGCGGCCGATGACGATCGCCCTGGTCGCCGTCCTCGCCGTGGTCGGGCTCACCTGGCTGGCGTGGACTGCGTGGTTCCACGGCACGCCCGAGGCGCGCTCGGAGGTGGTCTCCTTCGAGGTCACCGGCGACCACGAGGTCACCGCACGGGTCGACGTACGCCTCAGCGACGACGGCGTCGACGCCCGCTGCCGGGTCCGGGCGCTGGCCGAGGACAAGAACACGGTCGGCGAGGTGGTCTTCACCCCCGTCGACGGCGCCAACGACGTCGTCATCCGCACCGAGCGCCGCGCGACGTCCGTCGAGAAGCTGGGCTGCACCGCGCCCGGCCAGCCCCGCCCGCGCTGAGGGCGTACCCACCCCGCGGTGGGTCATCGACCTGCACTTTCCGCACCGGCTTGCTAGCCTGTCGGTCTGCCCGTCCGGCAGCGCTGGCCCACGTCTGCTGCCGCGCTGAGACCGATCGGACGGAAGACAAGCACCACCGACCAGATGCGGTTGCGCTGAGGCACACCCCCAGCACATCGCGCATCCCGCACGTGAAGCAGGAGTAGTGACATGACCGACCAGGGCACCCTCTGGCTGACCCAGGAGGCCTACGACAAACTGCGGGCCGAGCTCGACGACCTCAAGGGCCCCAAGCGCCAGGAGATCATCGAGAAGATCGCGGCCGCGCGCGACGAGGGCGACCTCAAGGAGAACAGCGGCTACCACGCGGCCAAGGACGACCAGGGCAAGCAGGAGGCCCGGATCCGCCAGCTCGAGGACATGCTCCGGCGTGCCGAGGTCGGCGAGACGCCGCCCGACGACGGCGTCGTGGAGCCCGGCATGGTCGTGACCGTCGACTTCGGTGACGGCGACGAGGAGAAGTTCCTCCTCGGTGCCCGCGAGAACCTCAGCGACGGCGACACCCTCGACGTCTACTCCCCGGAGTCCGCGATGGGCGCCGCGATCAACGGCAAGTCCAAGGGCGACACGGTCACCTACACCGCGCCCAACGGCAAGGAGCTGAGCGTCACGGTCGTCGACGCGGAGCCGTATAAGGCCTGAGCGTCCTCACCCGCCGACGGGCGGTGCGTCACCCACGTTCCGAGCACTCGGATCGTGGCTGGGGCACCGCCCGTCGGCGTGTCCGGGCGTGTCGCGGGCTGAGCGGTGCGTGAGCCACGTTCCGAGCAGCCAGAACGTGGCTCACTCACCGCTGCTCGGTCATCGGACGGACCCCGGCCGCAGCCGGAGGCTCAGCCCCGGTCGCTCACCCGGTAGCCGCGCTCGCGCAGGCGCGCCATCAGGTGCTCGGCGTGCGCCTCGCCGCGGGTCTCCAGCTGGATGCGGACCTCGACCTCGTTGAGGGTGAGCGACGGCGAGATCCGCTCGTGCGCGACCTCGAGGACGTTGGCCCCCTCCTCGCCGACCTCGGTGAGGAGGGAGGCGAGCCCGCCCGGGGTGTCGGGGATGTTGACGCGGAGGTAGAGGTAGCGACCGGCGGCGGCCAGGCCGTGGCGGATCACCTTGCTGAGCAGCAGGGGGTCGATGTTGCCGCCGGACAGGACCGCGACGGCCGGCGTGTCGAAGCCGGTCGGGTGGTCGAGCATCGCGGCGACTGCGGCGGCGCCGGCCGGCTCGACGACCTGCTTGGCACGCTCGACGAGCGCCAGCAGCGCGCGAGAGAGCGACTCCTCGGAGACCGTGACGATCTCGTCCACGTGGTCGCGGACGGCGGCGAAGGTGATGTCACCCGGCCGGCCCACCGCGATGCCGTCGGCCATCGTGCTCATCGACTCCAGGGGCACCGGGGCACCGGCGGCGAGCGACCCCGGGTAGGCCGCGGCGCCCTCGGCCTGCACGCCCACGACGCGTACGTCGGGACGCAGCGCCTTGACCGCGATCGCCACCCCGGCCAGCAGTCCCCCGCCGCCCGTCGGCACCAGCACGGTGCGTACGTCCGGGGCCTGCTCGAGGACCTCGAGGCCGAGCGTCCCCTGGCCGGCGACGATGTCGACGTGGTCGAAGGGATGGATCAGCACCGCGCCGGTCCGCTCGGCGAACGCCCGCGCCTCGACGAGGGAGTCCTCGAGGTAGCGACCGTGGAACACCACGTCCGCGCCGTAGCCGCGGGTCGCCTTCTCCTTGGGGATCGGTGCCCCCTCCGGCATGAAGACCGTCGACCTGATGCCGAGGGTCGAGGCGGCCAGCGCGACGCCCTGGGCGTGGTTGCCGGCGGAGGCCGCGACCACACCGTGCGCGCGCTCGTCCTCGGAGAGCCGTGAGATCCGGACGTAGGCGCCGCGGGCCTTGAAGGACCCGGTGCGCTGGAGGTTCTCGCACTTGAGCAGGACCGGCCCGCCCACGAGGGCGGACAGCCAGCGCGACTCCTCCATGGGCGTGGTCACGACCACGTCGCCCAGCGCCTCGCGGGCGGCCACGACGTCGGCCAGCGTCACCGCGTCGCTCACGAGCGCTCCTTCGCCTCGTCGTCGGGCGCGTCCGGCCCGGCGAGCGGGCTGTCGTCCTCGGGGATCTCGTCGGCCTCGTTGGGTGGAGGCGCGATGTCCTCCTCGAGGGCCTCGTCGTGCTCCTCCTCGCCGATCTCGGTGTAGGACGCGAGGTGCTGGGCGACCGCGTTGGCGGCGGCGGCCAGGGGCACCGCCACGAGCGCGCCGGCGACGCCGGCGACGAGCACGCCGCAGCCGATGGCCACGATCACGCCGAGGGGGTGCAGCGAGACGAAGCGCCCCATCAGGAACGGCTGCAGGATGTGGCCCTCGATCTGCTGCACGAGGATCACGCCCGCGAACATCAGCAGCGCGGTCACGGGGCCCTGGTCGACGAGGGCGACGAGGATCGCCACGGAGCCCGCGACGGTGGCGCCGATCATCGGCACGAACGCACCGAGGAAGACAAGCACGCCGATCGCGACGATGAAGGGCACGTCGAGGAACCACGCCACGACCATGATGCCGATGGCGTCGGCCAGCGCGACCAGGACCGTCGCGCGGACGAACTGGGTGAGCGAGCGCCAGGCCACGCGGCCGGAGGCGTCGACGCGCTCACGCGCGGCGCGGGGTGCGATCCGGACCAGCCACGACCAGATCCGCTCGCCGTCGGAGAGGAAGAAGTAGGTCGAGAACAGGACGATGAAGAAGCCCGCGACGACATGGCCGACCGCGGTGCCGACCTCGGTGACCCGGGTGACGACTCCCCCGGTCTGGGTGCTGTCGGTGACGGCACCCTGGATCTCCGTGATGTAGCCGTCGAGCTGCGAGTCGGAGATGTCCAGCGGCCCGGTGCGCACCCACTCCCGGATCTGCTGGAGGCCCTCGACCACGGAGTCCGCGAGATCGCTCGCGCCCTGGGCGACCTGCTGGCCGACGAAGGTGAGCAGCAGGGCGACGGTGCCGATGCCGAGGACCATGACGATGCCCGTCGACGGGCCGCGCGGCAGCCCGGTGCGGCGCAGGGCGTTGACCATCGGGGTGCACAGCGCGGCGATCAGCAGCGCGATGGCGAGCGGGAAGGTGATCACCGAGAAGTAGCCGAGCAGCCACAGGATCCCGTAGCCGGTCACGGCGATCACGATGAGCCGCCACCCCCACGCGGCGGCGAGGTCGAGGCCCCACGGCACCTGGGCCCGGCTGAAGTTGGACGGCCCGGTCGTGAAGGCCGGTTGCTCGGCGCGGCGCTCCGCGCGCAGCTGGGCCCACTGGGCCACGAACCGCTCGGTCAGGCGGTCGTCCTCGCTGCGGGCCAGGGCCTGGAAGAGGCGCCGCCGGCCCGTCTCGTCGTCGGACTCGTCGGGCGGGGTCGCGCGCTGCTCGCTCACGTCGGTCACGCTACTCACCGTCTCCGGTCGGCGAGGTGCCGCACCAGCCGGTGCGCCGTGACGGGGTGCTCCTCGGCCAGCAGGCCCGCCGCCGCCAGGACGTAGTCGCGGTCCACGACCACGGCCGGGTCGCGTGGGAGCTGCCACCCACCCTCGAACGCGTCGCCGGTGGACGGAGCCAGCACCCGGCGTACGGCGTCGGGGCCGTTGTGGCGCAGCACGCCGCCGGACCCGACGAGCAGGTCCACCTCCCGCAGGTCCTTGCCGCTGCGCTCGACGACCCGGCCCTCCGGGCTGACCACGACCTTGCTGCGCCCGGCGTGCCGCTCGAGCGCGATCCGCACCGCCGCGGCCGCGATCTCCAGGTCGGCCTCGCGCTCCGCGGCCGGGTCCGGCGCGTCGTCGGGCAGGAGGTCGGGCCGAGCACGGCGGCGCGCGGCGGCGTCGGCCAGGTCGGCACGACCGGCGGCCTCGACGGTCGAGACCGCCGACCAGCGCATGCCGAGGTCGCCCTCGACGGTCCGGGTGACGGGCGTCGTGGCGACGACCTCGCGGGCCAGGCCGCTGTCCTCGGGATCGAGCTCGACGACGCTGTGCACGTCGGTGGTGGCGCCGCCGACGTCGACGACGACGACGTCGCCCGCGCCCGGGTGCTCGTCGTCCGCCCCGCGGGCCAGCAGCTCGACCCCGGTGAGCACGACGTCGGGCGTGGCCCCCCGCACCATGTCGGTGAAGCTGCGCCCGCGCGAGTCCGTACGGCTGCTGAGGTGCTTGCCGCCGATGACGTGGCTGAGGAAGATCTCGCGGATGGCGCGCCGGGCGCTGTCGGGAGCCAGGACGCCGATGCGCGGCACGACGTTGTCGGCGAGCACGTGCGGGGTACCCGACGCCGCCAGCAACCCGGCGACGACGGGTTGCGACTCGACGTTGCCGGCGACCACGACCGGGCCCGGCCACGGGACCGCGGCGAGGAAGGCCGCGTCCCCCTCGAGCACCTCGGCGTTGCCGCCGTCGGTGCCGCCGACGAGGAGGACCACGTCGGGCTCCGCGGCGCGGAGGGCGGCGAGTCGATCCGCGTCGAGCCCCCCGGACAGCACGAGCACGACCTTGCCCCCGCTGGAGAGCGCGACGCGCCGTCCGGCCTCCGCGGTGACCAGCTCCTCGTTGCCGACGACCGCGATCCGCAGGCCGCCGCCGGCGCTGGAGCAGGCCAGCACGTCGGCATCGCCGGCGCGGGGGTCCTGCTCCACGAGTGCGGCCACGCACGCGTCGTACCCGTCGAGGACGTCGCCATGCCCCGCCGCGTCCGGGAGGGTGGTCGGGTGGCTGGCGGTGGCGAGGAGGTCCCCGGTCGCGAGGTCGACGAGCGCGGCCTTGGTGAACGTCGAGCCGAAGTCGACGCACACCGCCCGCGGGGCGCTCACACCACCACCGAGATGCCGGCCGCGATGATCACGACCAGCACCGCCGCGGCCATCAGGTGCACCGTGGTGCCGGCGGGCAGGTCGCGGCCCTCGCGGATCGCCCGCTCGGCCTGGCGGTAGCGCAGCCATCCCCCGCCCGCCGCGATCAGCGCGGAGGCGACGAGGAGCAGGCCGAGGA
Source organism: Nocardioides cavernae (assembly GCF_013410035.1). Taxonomy (GTDB): domain Bacteria; phylum Actinomycetota; class Actinomycetes; order Propionibacteriales; family Nocardioidaceae; genus Nocardioides; species Nocardioides cavernae_A. The sequence goes on from NZ_JACCBW010000001.1 coordinate 585,667, forward strand.
GCTTCTGCGGCCAGGACGGCTCGAGCAGGTGGAACACGGCCAGCGCCGCGGCGACCAGGCCGACGGCGGTGCGCTCGTAGGCCAGGAAGGTGCGCTCGTTGGCGAGCGAGAAGCGGATGTCGGTGTGCTGCGGCGCGACCACGGGTCGGAACGCCTCAGCCCAGGGCCCGGTCGAGGTCGGCGACGAGGTCGTCGACGCTCTCGATGCCGACGCTGAGCCGGATCAGATCGGCCGGGACCTCGAGGTCGGTGCCGGCGACGCTGGCGTGCGTCATCCGGCCCGGGTGCTCGATGAGGGACTCGATGCCGCCCAGCGACTCGGCGAGGGTGAAGACCTCCGCGCGGTCGCAGACCTCGAGGGCCTGCTGCTCCCCGCCGGCGACGCGGAAGGAGATCATGCCGCCGAAGCGCTTCATCTGGCGGGCGGCGACCTCGTGCCCGGGGTGCGCGGCGAGACCGGGGTAGATGACCTCGGTGACGCGCGGGTCGCCGTCGAGGAACTCGACCACGCGCTCGGCGTTGTCGCAGTGGCGGTCCATCCGGACGCCGAGCGTCTTGAGGCCGCGGTGGGTGAGGAAGGCGTCGAACGGCCCGGCCACCGCGCCCATGGCGTTCTGGTGGAAGCCGATGCTGTCCGCGAGCCCGAGGTCACGCACCACGACCGCTCCCCCGACGACGTCGCTGTGCCCGCCGACGTACTTCGTCGTCGAGTGCACCACGACGTCCGCACCGAGGGTGAGGGGCTGCTGGAGGTAGGGCGAGGCGAAGGTGTTGTCGACGACGAGCAGCGCGCCGGCGTCGTGCGCGACGGTGGCGAGCGCCTCGATGTCACCGATCGTCAGCATCGGGTTGGTGGGCGTCTCGACCCACACGAGCCTGGTGCGCCCGGGCTGGACGGCTGCGGCGACCGCGTCGACGTCGGCGACCGGCGCCGGGCTGTGGTCGGTGCCCCACACCTTCGCGACCTTGTCGAAGAGGCGGAACGTCCCGCCGTAGGCGTCGTCGGGGATGACGACGTGGTCGCCCGGACGGGTCAGCGCCCGGATGATCGCGTCCTCGGCGGCGAGTCCGGAGGCGAACGCGAAGCCCCGCTCGCCGTCCTCGACCGCGGCCAGCGCGCCCTCCAGGGCCGTACGCGTGGGGTTGCCGGAGCGGCTGTACTCGTAGCCGCCGCGGAGCCCGCCGACACCGTCCTGCTTGTAGGTGCTGCTGGCGTAGATGGGCGGGTTGACCGCCCCCGTCATCGCGTCGGGCTCGTAGCCGGCGTGGATCGCACGCGTCTCGAACCCGGCCTTGTTGGCGCGTTCCTGGGTCACCCCGCGAGCGTAGACCCCGTGCCGCTCGGCCCGGACAGCGGAACGGCCGCCGCGTATGGGGCGCGGCGGCCGTCCGTGGAGGCCGAGCCTGCTCAGCTCGGCGCGAAGATCGCGGTCAGTGCGCTGTCACCGACGGCGACCGTGCCGGCGAACTCGTCGCACACGAGGTTCACGGTGACGAGGTTGCCCTTGGTCGCGGCGAAGGCACGGGTCCCCGAGATGACCTCGCTCTCCGAGGAGGCGGCGTCGGGCATGTTGGAGTACTGCAGGAACGCGAAGTCCAAGGTGGTCCCCGTCGTCAGCGAGCACCGCGCGATCGCAGATCCGGCCGCCTGCGCCTGGATGTAGGCGCTGGACGACACGACGACCGTGCCGTTGGCCGGCGCGACGAGACTCACGGACCGCACCACCGCGGCTGTCTCGAGGGGGAGGTCCTGGTCGCCGCTCGCGAAGGCAGCCACGGAGTTGGCGAACGGCGCGAGCTTCGCGTCGACCTCGGCCTTCGAGTAGGTCTCCGCCTTGGTGTAGGCGGAACCGGCGGTCGCGTACGAGCCCTTCGGCTGGTAGGCCGCGTCGCTCTGTTCCTTGGTGTAGAAGGTCTTGACGGCCAGCGGCTTGAGGCTCTTCTTCCAGACCTTCTTCCAGCGGGTGGCCGCGGCCTGGCTCACCTCGGCACCGGCGGGGGTGACAGCCATCAGGCCGCCCCCCACGAGGACCCCGAGAAGTACGGCCACGACGAGCTTTCGGGCCGATCGACGTGCAGACATGGTGCTCTTCCTTTCCCCTGACGGCCCCGAGGTGGGCTCGCGTGGGTGACCCTGCTACTCCTCGACCACGCGCACATCGGTGGGAGTACGGCGTCTAGACCGCGTAGTCCTACGTAGGCGCCCTTGCGCGGCGCGCGACAATGGAGGCATGTTCGGTTTCGGCAAGCCCTCCACCATCCCCACCCCCGACCAGGCCCTCCCCGGGCGCGACCGCGCGATGTGGAGCCTCGGCGAGCACGTCGTCCTCAAGACCCCCGTCGTCACCGACGAGGTCCCCGCCGGCCACGAGGTCGCGATCCTGGGCCTGGGCTGCTTCTGGGGCGCGGAGGAGATCTACTGGCAGGTCCCCGGCGTGTGGTCGACGTCAGTCGGGTACGCCGGAGGCAGCACGCCGAACCCCACCTACGAGGAGGTCTGCAGCGGGCAGACCGGCCACACCGAGGCCGTGCGCGTGGTCTTCGACCCGTCCGTGGTGTCCTACGCCGACCTGGTCAAGAAGTTCTTCGAGATCCACGACCCGACCCAGGGGATGCGCCAGGGCAACGACGTGGGCACCCAGTACCGCTCCGCGATCTACTGGACCACGCCCGAGCAGGAGCAGACGGCGCGCGAGCTGACCAAGGTCTACGGCGACGAGCTCGCCCGCCGCGGCCTCGGCGAGATCACCACCGAGGTCCGCCCGGCCTCGGAGACGCCGTACTTCTACGCCGAGGACGCGCACCAGCAGTACCTCGCCAAGAACCCGTTCGGCTACAGGTGCCACGCCAACACCGGAGTCGCGTTCCCCGAGAGCTGACCCCGTGCGGGTGACCGGGGTGTCCGTCTACCCCGTCAAGAGCACGGCGGCCCGGCCGGTGGACAGTGCGCGGGTGCTGCTCGGCGGCCTGGAGGGCGACCGCACCTGGATGGTGGTCGACGGCGAGGGCACCATGGTCACCGCGCGCAGGACCCATGCGCTGTTCCGGATCACCGCGGACACGGCCGCCACCGATCCCTCGCTGAAGCGCGGGCTCAGGCTCCGCGCGGCAACGATGCCGGACCTGCTGCTCGACGAGCCGAGCGGCGACCGGGTCGGCACCCGGGTGTTCGGCCAGCTGGTCGACGGCGTCCTCGCCGGCACGGAGGCCGACGCGTGGGTCCGCACGGTGCTGGGTCGCGACGACGTCCGGCTGGTCCGGTGCGAGGAGCCCATGCGGCGTTCTCTGGACCCTGCGTTCTCGGCGCCGGGCGACCACACCGCGTTCGCCGACGGCTACCCGGTCACGATCGCCTCGCTCGCCTCGCTGCGCCGGCTGAACGACTGGATCGCCGAGGGCGCGGCCGAGCGCGGTGAGGACCCGCCGGAGCCCCTCTCGATGGACCGCTTCCGGCCCAACCTCGTCGTGGACGGCGACGAACCCTTCGCCGAGGACGGCTGGAGCACGGTGCTCATCGGTGAGGTCCGGCTCCGCGCTGCGAAGCTGAACGCCAGGTGCGTGATGACGACGCTCGATCCCGGCACGCTCGAGACGGGCAAGGAGCCGCTGCGGACCCTGGCCAGGCACCGGCTGGTCGACCGGAAGGTCCTGTTCGCCGTCAACCTGATCCCGGACACGACCGGTCGAGTCGGCATCGGCGATCTTGTCGAGGTCCGCTGAGCCTGCGCGCGACCCCGGTGGCGCCTGTCGATCCCGGCCCCGCTCGTCCGTCACAGTGGTGACGGGCTGCACCGGGCGGCCCGCAGCGGAGGAGTGACATGACCAGGTACGCCATCTACTTCATGCAGCAGTGGGTCGGGGACCACCCCGAGGAGTGGTACGCCACACGTGTCGAGCCGTCGAGGGCCGTGGTCCGCGAGATGGAGGAGGCGGGCGTGCTGGTCTTCGCCGGCGGCCTCGTCGAGGACATGGCGGAGGCGTTCAGCGCCGACGGCACGAGCGGCGAGATGGTGGTGACCGACGGGCCCTACACCGAGGTGACGGAGTACCTCGGCGGCATCACCATCATCGAGGTCGAGACGATCCAGGAGGCCCGCGAGTGGGCCGCGAAGGTCGCCGAGGGCTGCGGGTGGCCGCAAGAGGTGCGCGTCATCAAGTAGCCCGGGCTCAGGAGGCGGCGACCCAGTCGGTGAAGCTGCGCGGGGCGCCGAGCCAGTCGGCCCTGGTGTCCTTGCCGTTGGGCTTGGTGCCCGCGACGCGCACGGCGACCCGGACCTCGTCCGGGTCGCCGAGGGCCTTGCGGGAGATCCGCATCCGCACCTGCTCGCGGTCGTAGTCGACGGTCATCCGGTAGGACCCCTCGACGGGCTCGCCCACGTCCGAGCGGGCGAAGCCGTCGGTGCTGACCAGGGTGTAGTCGGTCCCGACGAAGAAGCCGCCGAGCAGGACGAACTCGGGTCCGTCGTCGGTCGGGTCGGTGTCGAGGTAGACCGCCCCGGACGAGCCGGAACGGAACGACTCGACCAGGTCGGTGTGCGTGGTGGTCACCACGACGTTGCGGGCCCTGTGCTCGACCTGCACCGACCGCAGGTCCACCCCGTGGCGGAGGTCCTTCGGGTCGGAGACGCCGATGCTGTCGGCGTTCGCGGGCGCGAGCTGGGCCAGGACGAGAGCCGCGATCGACAGGGTCGCGGCGCTCAGGATGGTCGTACGCATGGGTGCAGTCCGTTTCTCGTGGTCGGCCCCGGAAGTGGGGTGCACCAGGGAGACGCGTCCGCGTGGTGGGAGGTTGCATCCGACCCCGGACTGCCTCATCTGACATGATCCGGGCGCCGACTGTTCCGTAGCGATCGAGGGAGTCCCGTGCTCGGACGAGCGCTCCACCCGCCGACCCTGGCGTCCTGGCTCGTGCACGCCTACACGGCGTCCGGGCTGGTCCTGGCCTTCCTCATGGTCGTCGCCGTGATGGAGGGCGACACCGTCCGTGGCCTGTGGCTGTTCCTCCTCGCGATGCTGGTCGACGGGACGGACGGGATGCTCGCGCGCTGGGTCCAGGTCAAGCGGCACGTCCCGTGGTTCGACGGGGCGCTGCTCGACAACATCGTGGACTACATCACCTACGCGTTCCTGCCCATGGTGCTGCTGTGGAGCGCGGGCTACCTCGGCGAGGGCACCTCGGCGACCGTGCTCGCGGTGGTCCCGCTCATCGCCTCGGCCTACCAGTTCTGCCGGGTCGACGCGAAGACCGAGGACCACCTGTTCCTCGGCTTCCCGAGCTACTGGAACATCACGGCCTTCTACGTCGTGGTGCTCGACCTGCAGCCCGTGGCGGTCACCGGCGTGCTCCTGGTGTGCGCCGTGCTGGTCTTCGTCCCGATCGGCTACGTCTACCCCTCGCGCACCACCACGCTCCGGACGACCACGCTCGTCCTGACGTGCCTGTGGCTGCTCAGCTACGCCGTGCTGCTGACGCAGCTTCCCGACCCCGGGACGGTGTGGCTGGTCCTCTCGGTGCTCTACGTCGCCTACTACGTCGTGCTGAGCCTCTACCTCACGGCCCGACGCGCCCGGACCGCCCCCGCCCTCGCCTGACCGCTCAGGCGTCGCGGCCGACGTGGAGGCGTACGTCCACGACGTCACCCACGTCGAGACCCTCCGCGCGGCGTACCGCCACCTTGAGCGGCAGGAACCACGTGTCCTCACGCGGGAACATCGACGTCGTGAACTCGCTGCCCCCGATCCAGGCGCGCACCGGGACGACCCCCCAGTAGACGACGTCGGCCTTCACCTCGTCGACGAGGTCGGCCGCGTCGAGCGGGAGCCGGGCGAAGACGAAGGGCGCAGGACCGCGCCACTCGACCAGCTCGGCGGCGAACTCGATCTCCATGACCCCATGGAACCAGAGACGGGCGGGAGTCCCTGGAACTCCCGCCCGTCGTGCACCACCGCACCCCTGTTGCGCGGTGGCCCTCCCCTGGAGGGTCTGGATCAGCCCTGAGGTGACCGTGAAGAGGTGGAGGTCACCCCAGGGCTGCGACTGCGCCCACCACGTCGACCAGGCCGTGGCCCTTGTCGTACGAGGTGGTCCCGAGCGGACCGGACACGTACGCCGCTCCGTCGGTGAACTTGTGGGCCGAGACCTTCAGCGCCCGCTCGATGTCGGCGGGGGTCGCGGTGGGGTCGGCCTGGAAGAGCTGCGCGACGATGCCCGCGACGTGCGGGGCGGCCATCGACGTGCCGCTGATGGTGTTGAACGTGCCGAGGTCGAGCACCCCGGGTCCGTTGCGGAAGTCGAGCCCGGTGGCGCAGATCGCCAGGTAGAGCCGGCACGACGACGTGATGCTCTCGCCGGGCGCCGAGACGTCGGGCCAGGTCGCGGCGTCGGTGGACAGGCCGCGCGAGCTGAACTCCGAGACCACGCCGTCGCGGGTGCCGGTGTCCTGGTCGTAGTAGGACGCCACCGACACGATGCCGCCGGTCGGGTCCTGGCCGGGCGGGTTCGTCAGGCTGGTGGAGCCGTCGCCACCGTCGTTGCCGGCGGCCCAGACCGTCACGACACCCTCGGCCGCGAGGGCACGCTGCAGCTTCACCGTGGCCGACTCGGGGTCGAGCTCACCGCCGCCCGAGGGGCCGTAGGAGTTGTTGGTGACCTTGATCGGCGGGCAGGTCGAGGCGGGCACACCGGCGCCGCAGGGCGCCTCGTGGTTCTCGAGGACCCAGTTGAGGGCCGAGTCGGCGCCGAGGATCACGAGGGCGGCACCGGTCGAGATCGACACCAGCTTGGCGGCAGGCGCCGCGCCCTGGAGCCGTCCGCCCTCGGTCAGCGTGGTCGGTCGGCCGGCCACGATGCCGCTCACGTGGGTGCCGTGGCCGCCGACGGAGAGCGTGTCGGTGTCCACGACCCGGGGCAGGCGCTGCACCGTGCAGAGCTCGCCGACCGGAGCGCAGACGGCCTTGAGGTTGGCGACCACGGCGCTGGAGCCGTCGGCCTCCCGGAAGTAGGGGTGGGTCGGGTCGACGCCCGAGTCGATGACCGCGACGCTGACGCCCTTGCCGGTCAGCGGCGTGCCGTCGGCGCCGACGAGGTTCGCGGCCGCCTCGGCCCCGCGGGTCGCGGTGTTGGAGGTCTCGGCCAGGTCGTCGGCGAGGAAGTCGATCGGCTGCGCACCGCCCTCGACGTAGGTCACGCCGGGCGCGGAGCGTACGGCCTGGACCTGGCTCCTCGACGCCTGGGCGATCACCACGCCGATGCCCGTGAACTCGCCGGTCTTCCTCATGCCGGTGGCCGCCACCGCCTGGCGGGCCGCGGCGATCGAGGAGCCGTGGACCATCACCGACGTCGTGCCGGTCAGGCTCGCGAGCTGGCCGGCGAGGAAGTCCGACAGGTTGGCCGGCTGTGCCGACGGCTGCGCCGACCCGGCGGAGGCGGGGTCGCCCGCGGCGGCGAACGTGGCCGAGGCAGCGAGGACGCTCGCCGCGCAGGCGAGCAGGGGCTTGAGCTTCACTGGTCCTCCCGAGGGGGTCGGTCGTCGCACCCCTCAACGAACGTCCGGTGCAGAGGTCACGCCCCGGTTGTCACGCCGTGTTCGTAGAGGTGTGGCAACCGGATTGCGTGGGCGGGGACAATGGAGGCATGACCGAGCTCCCGCGCAAGGCTGCTGCGCGCACCGCACGCCTCGCGGCCCTCCCGCTGGGGTACGCCGGACGCCAGGCCCTCGGCCTGGGCAAGCGTCTCGGCGGCAAGCCCGCGGAGGCGGTGCTGACCGATGTCCAGCAGCGCACGGCCGAGCAGCTGTTCCGCACGCTCGGCGAGCTCAAGGGCGGGGCGATGAAGTTCGGGCAGGCGCTCAGCGTGCTCGAGGCGGCGTTGCCCGAGGACGTGGCCGCGCCCTACCGCGAGCACCTCACCGCGCTGCAGGACGCCGCTCCCCCGATGCCGACCTCGACCGTGCGCCAGCAGCTCACCGCCCACCTCGGCCCGGACTGGAAGCAGCGGCTGGTCTGGCTCGACGGCGCCCCCACCGCGGCCGCGTCCATCGGCCAGGTGCACCGCGGGCGCTGGCTAGACGAGGCCACCGGCGAGGAGCGCGAGGTCGCGGTCAAGGTCCAGTACCCCGGTGCCGGCGACGCCCTGCTCGGCGACCTGCGCCAGATCGCGCGGCTCGCGCGCAGCGTGGCGCCCGTCTTCCCCGGCCTCGACATCAAGCCCCTCGTGGCCGAGCTCCAGGCCCGTGCGGCGGACGAGCTCGACTACGCCCTCGAGGCCGAGGCGCAGGCGGCGTACGCCGAGGCGTTCGCCGGCGACCCCGACATCTTCGTGCCCGAGGTCGTCGCCGTCGGCGAGCAGGTCCTCGTGTCCGAGTGGATGGACTCGCCGCACTCGCTCGCCCACCTGATCCGCGAGGGCACCACCGAGGAGCGCGACCACTACGGCGAGCTCTTCGTCCGCTTCCTCTTCGAGGGACCGCGCCGCACCGGGATGCTGCACGCCGACCCGCACCCGGGGAACTTCCGCGTCCTGCCCGCGCCCGACGGCGGGCTCGGCCGGCTCGGCGTGCTCGACTTCGGCGCCGTGGCCCGGCTGGAGGGCGGCACGATGCCGCCCGCGACCGGTCGCCTGATGCGGATCGCGCTCGACAACGACGACGAGTCGCTGGTCGCCGGGCTGCGCGCGGAGGGGTTCATCAAGGAGCGCATCCAGGTCGACCCGCAGCAGGTCATGGACTACCTCGCCCCGTTCGTCGAGCCCGCCGCGCAGGAGCGCTTCACATTCACCCGGGAGTGGATGCGCGAGCAGTTCGAGCGGGTCAACGACCCCCGGTCGGAGGCGTTCACGCTCGCGATGAAGCTCAACCTGCCGACGTCGTACCTGCTCATCCACCGTACCTGGATCGGCGCCATCGGCCTGCTGAGCCAGCTCAACGCGACGGCGCCCTTCCGCGAGATCCTCGAGGAGTCGCTGCCCGGCTTCGCCGAGGCCTGAGCGCAGCCGCCCCCTCCGGGTTCGCGTCCCGCTGTTCCGCGGCCCCGCGGGGGTAGTCCAGTGAGTTCTGGCTGTCCCGTGGCCCGGTCGACAGCCACTTCTCACTGGACTACCCCGGCGGGGGGTGCATGGGTGGACCCTGCCCGGCCCAGGTGCCCGGATGGCACGATGACACCCATGGATGCCGCCGCCGCCCTCGCCCGCTGGCACGCCGTCGTCGAGAGCCGCGACCCCGCCGGGCTGCCCGCGCTCATCGCCGAGGACGCCGTCTTCCGCAGCCCCGCGGTGCACGCCCCGCAGGTGGGCCGCGACACCGTCGTCGGCTACCTGACGGCTGCGTTCACGGTGCTCGGACCGCACCTGACCTACGAGCGGGAGTGGCTCGGGGACGACTCCGCGGTGCTGCAGTTCCGCACCGAGGTCGCCGGCCTCGAGGTCTCGGGCATCGACATGATCACGTGGGACTCAGCCGGGCGGATCCTCGACTTCACCGTGATGGTGCGGCCCAGGAAGGCGCTCGACGCCGTCATCGAGCACATGGGCGCCGAGCTCATGCGGATGTTGGAGGCCGCGGGCGGCCGCTGACGCTCCACCATGGGATGTCGCCCGACCGGCACATCCCCCGGTCAGTTGACGCGGGGAAGTGCGAGCTCGTCGACATCCCATGGTGGAGCAGCAGCCGGGAGACCCCTCACACCCAGAAACCGCGCCCGCCGTACCAGTCCCCGAAGTGCTCCCGGTAGGACGAGGCCGGGCCCCGCGAGCCGAGGTACGACCCGACCACCGCGGCACCGAGGTCGTCGAGCTCCGGGCTGACCATCCGTCCGTCCACCCGGCGCGCCATCGAGTCGATGAAGCGTGCGAGCCCCGGGTCCTCCCCCAGCCGGAAGAAGGTCACCTGCGCGCCGAGCCTCGCCGCCGCGTCGAGCTCGCGCACCGAGTGGGCGATCGTCAGCGGGTGCGGCGGGTAGGAGAACCACACCTCGCCGTCGGCCTCCAGGTGCGAGGTCGGCTCACCGTCGGTGACGACGAGCAGCACCGGCTGGGCGTTGGGGTGCTTGCGGAAGAACCGGTTGGCGAGCAGCAGCCCGTGGTGCAGGTTGGTGCCCTTGTCCCACCGGGCGTCGAGCGCGGTGAGCTCCTCGATCTCCATCACCTGCGCGTGGCGGCCGAACGCGATGAGCTGGAGCGCGTCGCCGCGGAACCGCGAGCGGATGAGCTGGTGCAGCGCCAGGGCGGTGCGCTTCATCGGCACCCAGCGACCGTCCATCGCCATCGAGAACGAGGTGTCGACGAGCAGCGCGACCGCCGCCTGGGTGCGGGCCTCGGTCTCGGTGACCTCGATGTCCTCCATGGTCAGCCGGGCCGGACGACCCGCGTCGCGCAGGACGGCGTTCTGGATCGTGCGGGGCACGTCCCAGGGCTCGGTGTCGCCGAACTCCCAGCGCCGGCTGGAGCCGGTCGCCTCGCCGGCGAGCCCGGTCGTACGCGTCTCGCGGGCGCCGGCGCGACCGCTCATCCGGTTTGCCACATCGCGCAGCAGCGCCTTGCCGAGCTGGCGCATGGCCTTGGGCGAGAGCCGCAGCTCGCCGTCGGACCCGCGCTTGAGGTAGCCGCTGTCGCGCAGCGCCCGCTCGAGCTCCTGGAGGGTCTTGGCCGCCACCGCCGCGTCCGGGCCGAGCTGCTGGGCGAGCGCGTCGAGGTCGACGTCGTCCATCCGGGCGCCGTGGTGGGACTGGGCGAGCTGGTCGGCCAGCGCGTCGAGCTGCGCGAGGTCCTGCAGGGCGCCGGTGCCGTCGCCGAGCCCCATGCCCTGCTCCCCCTCGAAGCCCTCCGAGCCCGACCAGTCCTCGCCGGGTCGCAGCGCCTGGAGGTTGGCGTCCATCCGGGCCAGCTGCTCCATCAGCTGAGGGGAACCGAAGGCCTGCTGCGAGAGCTCCATCAGCTCCTGGCGCTGCTCGGGCGTCATCGAGTTCAGCATCCGCTGCGCGGCCGCGGCCCGCTGGGCGAGCGAGTCGAGCAGCTCGTCCATGTCCTGCGGGGCCCGCCCGTCCTCGTCGGCGAAGTAGTCGCCGTGCTTGTCCATGAAGTCACCGAACTCCTCGTCGGTGACCCCGCCGGCGGCGTGCTTCTCGAGCAGGTCGTTGAGGTCAGACAGCATCTCGGAGACGGCCTGCCGGTCCTCGTCGGTCGCACCCTCGAGCGCCTGCTTCATCCCGGCGAAGCGCTGGTCGAGCAGCTCCCGGCCGAGGAGGTCCTTGATCTGCTCGTACGCCTCGCGACCCTCGCTGGACTGCCAGTCGTAGTCGGAGAGCTCGGAGACCGCCGCCGGGGTGGAGGTCGGCAGGTTGTCGAGCATGAGCTCGCGGAACGCCCGGTCGCCGTCGTCCATCGTGATGTCGCGGGCGAGCTGGCCACGCTCGGCGAGGACGGCCTTGTCGAGCAGCTCGCGGACCTCCTGCATCGTGCCGTCGAGGTTGTTGCGCTGCAGGATCTCCCGCCGCTTCTCCGCGACCCGACGGGCGAGCTCGTCGAGGCCGGCCTGGTCGGTGCCGCCGCGGCGCAGGAACTCCCGCATCGCCCGCTCCGGGGAGTAGCCGGCCATCACGTCCTGGCCGATCGCGTCGAGCGCCTCGGACAGGTCGACCGGCGCGGCGAGCGGGTCACCACCGTCGTACCTGCGGAACCTGCTCATCGCACCCTCCCGAGGCTCTTGCGCAGCCAGACGTCGTCGGGCCACTCGCGGTCGGTGACGCGCTCAACCTCGTCGAAGCCCTTCCCGCGGTAGAAGTCGAAGGCCTGGTCGTTGCCGTCGACGACCTCGAGCCACAGGTGCTCACCCTCGACCATCGACTCGACCTGCGCGAGCAGGCGGCTGCCGATGCCGAGTCCCTGGCTGTCGGGGTGGACGTAGAGCTTCCACATCACCTCGCGGTCCCCCGTCACGTGCGGGAACTCCCGGTGCGAGTCCGACAGGCGCCCGAAGCTCGACATCGCGACGACGTCGCCGTCGACCTCGGCGACGAGGTGGGTGTTGACCGCCAGCGATCGCTCGAAGACCGCCGGCACCCACCACTCGTCGAGCATCCGCTGGGCGTACGCCGCGTCGATCGGGCCGTAGGTCGCCGGTACGACCGCCTCGCCCAGCGCGCGGAAGGCGGGGATGTCCGCCACGGTGGCGCGCCGGAGCGTGATCACCGGGTCAGCCATACACGGTCTCCCCGGCGTCGGTGTCCTTGCCGATCTTGCGAGCGAGGTAGAGGCCCTCGAGGGCGAGCTCGAGGGCGGCGGCGCGCTCGCCGTCGTTGGTGGCGCCGAGTCGGTCGCAGACGGCGTCGTAGAGGTCGGACTCACCGAGCACGGGCAGCCCGGAGAGGAAGTCGCGGGCGCCGACGCGAGCACCGGTGCTCACCATCGCACCCTCCTCGATGGCCTCGACGAGCAGGCGCAGGTCGATGCCGGCCAGGTGGGCGCGCACCGTCTCCGCGATCGCGGTCCGCAGCAGGTGGGTGAGGATCTCGGTCTCGCGGCCCTCCTCCCCGGTCTCGAACTCGATCTTGCCGCCGAGCACGTCGACGGCGGTCTCGAGGTCGACGACACGGGCCACGGCCTCGTCCTCGCCCTGCGTGGTCGCGCGGTGCAGCGCGGCCGCGGCGATGGTCTCGGCGCCTGCGATCGCGAAGCGCGCGCTGACACCCGAGCGCTGGTCGACCGACTGCGACTCGCGCAGGTTGCGGGTGAAGCGGGCGAGGACCTCGAGGAGGTACGCCGGCACCTCGGCGACGAGGTCGGCCTCCTGCTCGATGACGGCGATCTCCTCCTCCACCTCGCGCGGGTAGTGGGTGCGGATCTCGGCGCCGAAGCGGTCCTTGAGCGGGGTGATGATGCGCCCGCGGTTGGTGTAGTCCTCGGGGTTCGCGCTGGCCACCACCAGCACGTCCAGCGGCAGCCGCAGGATGTAGCCGCGGATCTGGATGTCGCGCTCCTCCATCACGTTGAGCATCGCGACCTGGATCCGCTCGGCGAGGTCGGGGAGCTCGTTGATGGCCACGATGCCCCGGTGGCTGCGCGGGATCAGGCCGAAGTGGATGGTCTCGGGGTCGCCGAGGTGCCGGCCCTCGGCCACCTTCATCGGGTCGACGTCGCCGATCAGGTCGGCGACCGACGTGTCCGGGGTCGCCAGCTTCTCGGCGTACCGCTCGTCGCGGTGCTTCCACGAGATGCGCAGGTCGTCGCCATGCTGGGCCGCGGCCTGCTGGGAGGTGACGGTGATCGGCTCGTAGGGGTGCTCGCCGAGCTCGGAGCCGGAGATGACGGGCGTCCACTCGTCGAGGAGGCCGACGAGCGAGCGCAGCAGGCGGGTCTTGCCCTGGCCGCGCTCGCCGAGCAGCACGATGTCGTGGCCCGCGATCAGGGCGCGCTCGACCTGCGGGACGACGGTCTCGGAGAAGCCGTGGAGACCGGGCCACGGGTCCTCGCCGGCCGCCAGCCGGGCGAGGAGGTTGTCACGGAGCTCCTGGCGGAGCGTCTTGAGCTGGTGGCCGCTCTCGCGGAGCTGGCCGAGGGTGCTGGCATCTGGGTGCTGGCTCACGTCTTCCACGCTAGACCCGCCGGTCAACGTGGAGTGCGCTCGAAGGTGTGGGACGACGGCCGGTCCCCCGCCGTTCGGGACCTTCGGCCCTGCCCGACGGCGTCGCGCCGCGGGAGTCTGGGAGCCGGACCGAGGAGGCTCCCGTGCAGCACACCACCCACGACCTGTCCCCCGCCGACTGCGCCCGGCTGCTCACCGCCGGGGTCGCCGGCCGGATCGCGATCGGCACCCCGACCGGCCCGCACATCGTGCCGGTCAACTACGCCGTGCGCACCACACCGGGCCGGGAGTCGGTCCTGGTCCGCACCACGGCGTACAGCCTGCTGGGGACCTACGGCCGCGGCGCGGTGCTGTGCTTCGAGGTGGACCAGCTCGACCACGAGCTCGAGCGCGGCTGGAGCGTGGTGGTGCGCGGACGCGCCGAGCTGGTGGACGACCTCGACGAGCTGGCCGAGATCGCCCGCTCCTGGCAGCCCCGGCCGTGGGCGGCGGGCCAGCGCAACCTCGTGGTGCGCATCCCGTGGACCGAGGTCACGGGTCGCCGGCTCGGCGGCGGGTGGGACCCGTGGGAGCACCTCCCTGCGCGCCGGCCCGCCTGAGGGCAGACTGTCCGCGTGACGCACACGGACGCCGGCCTCGGTGACGGCGCGCGCTCGCTGCTCGAGGCGGTCGCGGCGATCTCGAGCGACCTCGACCTGACGAGCGTGCTGACGCGCATCGTGGAGGCCGCGACCGCGCTCACCGGCGCGAGGTACGGCGCGCTCGGCGTGCTGGGCCAGGACGGGGAGCTGGTCGAGTTCGTCACGACCGGCCTCGACGACCGCACGCGCGCGCTCATCGGCGACCTCCCGCGGGGCCGCGGGATCCTCGGGGTCATCATCGAGGACCCCTCGGGCCTGCGGCTGGCCGACCTGTCGGCCCACCCGTCGTCGGTCGGCTTCCCTCCCCACCACCCGCCGATGACGTCCTTCCTCGGCATGCCGGTGCGCATCCGCGGGACCGTGTTCGGCAACCTCTACCTCACCGAGAAGGCCGGCGGCGGTCCGTTCACGGACGCCGACGAGCATCTCGTGGAGGAGCTCGCCCGCACCGCCGGCTACGTCATCAGCAACGCCCGCTCGTTCGCGCTGAGCGAGCGTCGGCGGCAGTGGCTCGAGGCCTCGGCCGAGCTCGCCGAGCTCCTCCAGCCGCCCGTCGACCTCGACGCCGCGCTCCCCCAGATCGTGACGAGCGCCCGCCAGGTGTCCCGGGCGCGGGCCGTGGCGCTGTGGTCCTCCCTCGGCCCCGAGCACGACACGGTGAGCGTCGCGCCGGACGCCGACGCTGCCGTGGTCGCCGACGCCCTCCGCGCGGTGCGCGGGGAGCCCGTGCCCACGGGGACCGTCGTGACCACCCCGCTCCCGGGCGTACCGGTCGTCGTCGTCCCGCTGCGCTCGCACCTGGCGCCCGTGACCGCGCTCGTGGCCGTCGTGACGCCCGACTCGGGCCTGCTCGACGTGCAGGACCGCGACCTCCTCGCGGGCTTCGCCGACCAGGTGGCCCTGTCGCTCGACCGCACGCAGGCGCTGGCCGACCGGCAGGAGCTCGCGCTCATCTCGGACCGGGAGCGGATCGCGCGCGACCTCCACGACATCGTGATCCAGCGGCTGTTCGCGACCGGCCTCCAGCTCCAGGGCATCGCGTCGATGACGGGCGTCGGTGCCGTCGGCGAGCGGCTCGACCGCGCGGTGGCCGACCTGGACGACACCATCAAGGCCATCCGCGGCACGATCTTCGAGCTCCAGGACCACCGCGAGGACTCGCTGCGCGCGGCGGTGCGCAGCCTCGTCAAGGAGTACGTCCCGGTGCTGGGCTTCACGCCGGCCGTCCGGACGTCCGGGCCGGTGGACACGGCCGTGCCCCCTGCGCTCGGGTCCCAGCTGCTCGCCGTGCTCCGCGAGGCCGTCTCCAACGTGGCACGTCACGCGCTGGCCGACGCTGCCGAGGTCGACGTCGTCGTCACCGCCGACCTGCTGGAGCTGCGGGTCGCCGACGACGGCGTCGGGCTGCCGGACGAGGTCTCCGGGAGCGGGCTGCGCAACGCCCGGCGTCGCGCGGTGGACCTCGGCGGCACCCTCGACGTCGCACCGGTGGGCGAGCGCGGCACGGTCCTGGTGTGGCGCGTGCCCCTGCGCTGACCGTCTCGACCCGGGCGCGCGGGAGGACCCGGCGCCGTGGGGCGGCGCCGGGTCCTTGGGTCCGGGACTGCGTCACCGCAGGACGGGGTGCTCCTGCACCAGCGTCGTGCGGTTCCACCACCGGCCCAGCCCCCAGGTCGTCCCGGCCGCGCCGAGGGCGAGGACGACCATCACGACCACGCCGACGAGGTGGTCGTCGACGACCGGGTTGTTCTCCAGGGGCAGCGAGGCGGCGTACATGAAGGCGTACATGAGGGCACCAGCCGCCGTGCCGATGCGCATCCCGACCCCGACCAGGAGCGTGACGCCGATGCCGAGGAGGCCGGCCATGAACAGCCAGTCGACCCAGGCCTGTCCGGCGAGCGAGGCGAAGAAGCCGTGGAAGGGGTTGTCCGCGGGGACGCCGAAGGTGAGGAACCCCTCGGTCGGGCTGCCGCCGTTGACCCACGCGGCGGGACCGAAGCGGTCGAGCGAGCCGTCCTGGCCGTAGCCGGTGTGGAAGCCCAGCGCGAAGGTCTTGTCCAGGAACGCCCACAGGAAGGTGAGCCCGAAGGCGATCCGCAGGGTGGCGAGGGCGCGGGCGAGGCCGACGTGGCCGACCTCCTCGGTCTCGGAGGTGGTGACGCCCTCGGTGCTGATCTGGTGCTGTCGGTGGATGACGTTCATCGTCATCGCCTCCTCGGTGTGGATGACCGGATCCCTTCCGGTGCCTCCAGCCTGTCGCCGCGCGGCGCGCTCGGTGAGAGGAGGACGTCACCTCCCGCCGGGACCAAGGTCCCGGTCAGCGTTGCGGCCGGCCGCCGAGGAGCTTGGAGGCCAGCACGGCCGCCTGGGTACGCCGCTCGAGGCCGAGCTTGGCGAGGATGGACGAGACGTAGTTCTTCACGGTCTTCTCGGCGAGGAACATCTGCTCGGCGATCTGCCGGTTGGTGAGCCCCTCGGCGATGTGGCCGAGCAGGATGCGCTCCTGGTCGGTCAGCGACGCGAGCTCGTCGGGCGCGGCCGGTCCGTTGCGGATCCGGTCGAGGACGGTGGCCGTCATCGCCGGGTCGATGAGCGACTTGCCGGCCGCGACGTGGCGCACCGCGCTGACCAGGTCGGAGCTGCGGATCTCCTTGAGGACGTAGCCCGAGGCACCGGCCATGATCGCGGCGAACAGCGCTTCGTCGTCGTCGTACGACGTCAGGATCAGGGCGTTGATCGTGGCGTCGACGGCCCGCACCGCGCGGCAGACCTCGATGCCGGAGCCGTCCGGCAGGCGGGCGTCGAGGACAGCGACGTCGGGGCGCAGCGCCGGGATCCGGGCGACGGCCTCCGTCGCCGTCGCGGACTCGCCGACCACCACGATGTCCTCCTGCTGCTCCAGCAGGAACCTCAGTCCCTCACGCACCACGTCGTGGTCGTCGAGGAGGTAGACGCGGATCGGCTCGCCCATGGGCCCATTCCACCACCAGCCCGCCGTCAGGACAGGTCGAGGTGCATCACGTGGAGTCCGACGCGTCCGTGCGTCGCGCTGTCGAAGGCGTGTGGCACGGTGCCGACGATCTCGAAGCCCAGGTCCTGCCACAGGCGGACCGCCGCGGTGTTGGTCTCGACGACGGCGTTGAACTGGATGCCGGCGAAGCCCTGCTCGCGGTGCCAGGCGACCATCTCCTCACCGAGCATCCGGCCGACGCCCCGCCCGCGCGCGGCGGCGTCGACCATGAAGGACGCAGTCCCGACGTGCGACCCGCGGCCGGGACGGTTCGGTCCCATCTTCGCCGACCCGAGCACCCGGCCGTCCCCGTCCACGAGGACCACGACGCGGCTGCCGTCGAACCACAACCCGCGCGCCTCCTCCGAGGTCGCGCCGAGCGGGTAGGCATAGGTCTCCCCGGCCTCCACGATCTCGTGCCAGAACGGCCAGATCGCCGGCCAGTCGTCCTCGGTCGCGAGCCTGACCCTCATCGTCACAGGTCCGTCGCGCCGTCGATCGACTGGCGGATGAGGTCGGCGTGGCCGGCGTGGCGGGCGTACTCCTCGACCATGTGGACCAGCACCCACCGGATGGTCGCGGTCTCGCCCTTCGCGGGATCCCGCTCGCGTGCCACCCGGCGGCCGATGTCGGGGTCCGCTGCGAGGGCAGCGTCGAGGTGGGCCTCGGACCGGGCGATCGCGTCGGCGAGCAGCGCGTCGAGCTCCGCGTGCGAGGCGCCCGCAGCACTGTGCCAGTCCCAGTCGGGGTCGTCGTCCCACGGCGCGGTGTCCCACGGCGGGGCGGGCTCGTTGGCCAGCAGGTTGTAGGAGACCCAGTAGTCCTCGACGAAGGCCAGGTGCTTGAGCATCCCGCCGAGGGTGAGGTCGCTGGGCGCCAGCGCCTGGTCGAGCTGGGGGTCGGTCAGTCCGCTGGCCTGGAGGCGGATCGTGCCGCGGTAGTGGTCGAGGTAGGACCGGAGCATGCCGACCTCGTCGTTGCTGTACGCCGGCTCGGGCCGTTCGATCACCATGGCCGCGAACCTAGTGCGTGGACGCGCGGACATTCATCTGGATATGGCGGGGCCGCCCCGCTCAGCAGAGCGGGACGGTCCGGCCAATGTCCGCGCGTCTCCACGGAGGGGGCTGCGTCAGAGGGCCGGGCCCTCGCCGCGCAGCTTGTCGACCTCGGCCATCGCGTCGCGCAGCTGGCCCAGCCACTCCTCGGCGTGCTCGCCGACGAGCCGGACCGACCACGCCAGCGCGTCGGAGCGTGACCGGGCGACGCCGGGGTCGACGAGGGTGTCGAGCACCTGTCGCTCGGGCTGGCGCAGCCGGGTCATCGGTCTCGATGCGCTCGGCCTTGGTCTCGGCGCGGAAGCGGCCGATCCGGCCCTGGGCGTCGGCGCCGTCGGCGGCCTCGTCGGCGGGCGGGAGGTCGGCGACCTGCCAGCCGCCGCGGCGTGGACCGCGCCCTAGGCTGGCCGCGTGACGAACCCACGCCCGTGCCCCTGCGGCACCGGCTCGGCGTACGCCGCGTGCTGCGGTCCGCTCCTGGCCAACGCCGCGCAGGCCGAGACCCCCGAGCGCCTCATGCGCTCGCGCTACACCGCCTTCGTCACCGGCGACGGCGACCACCTCTTCCGCACCTGGCACCCGCGCACCCGCCCCGACGACGTGCGGCCCGACCCGGCCACCCGCTGGACCGGTCTGGAGGTCCTCGCCGCCGAGGGCGACACCGTGGAGTTCGTCGCCTCATGGGAGGGCGGCCGGATGCACGAGCTCAGCCGCTTCGAGCAGCGCGCCGGCCGGTGGTTCTACGTCGACGGCGACGTCAGGTAGGCGGTCCCCCAGCAGATCACCCGGACCGGTCGACCCACCGCTCCCCCACAGGGACGGGCACGGCGGCACCGGCGGTCGCCGCGGCGACGACCTCGACCAGCCGGTCGACCTCGTCGGGCGACGCGGCCAGCAGCAGCCGGACGCGGGCGTCGTACGCCACGTCGAGCACGACGACCCCGCGTGCGCGCAGCTCCCCCTCGACCCGCCCGGCGTCGGAGTGGTCGAGGTCGAGCGCCAGCTCGGTCAGCAGCGAGCGGCGCAGCGTCCCTGCCCCGGCGAGGGCGGCGCGGACCGCGTCACCGTACGCACGCACCAGCCCGCCCGCGCCCAGGAGGGTCCCGCCGAACCAACGGGTGACCACGGCGGCGACGTCGCTGACCTCCGCGCCCCGCAGGACGTCGAGCATCGGTGCTCCCGCCGTGCCGGCGGGCTCACCGTCGTCGGAGGAGCGCTGGACCGCGCCGGTCGGGCCGAGGACGAAGGCCGAGCAGTGATGGCGCGCGTCCCAGTGCTCACGGCGCAGCGACGTGACGAGCGCCCGCGCCTCGGCCTCGTCGTCGACCCGGCGCAGGGTGCAGAGAAACCGCGAGCCGCGGTCCTCGACCTCACCGGTGGCGTCGCGCGCGAGGGTGAGGTAGCCGGTCACGTCCGTGCCGGGTCGTCCCGGTCGTCCGCCTCGACCGCCTCGACCTGGTCCTGGTCCTGGTCCTGGTCCTCCCGGCGCTCGGCCGGGCTGGGCTCCCAGATGACCCGCACCTTCTCGAAGCCCTTGTGGCGCTGCATGGCGGCGTAGAGCGCGTACGCCCGCCGGTCCGCCTCGGTGAGCTCGACGTTGTCGGTGAAGGGCGTCAGGAGCGCCCGGGGCCACAGGTGACGGGCGGCGACGACGTTGATCTCCATCGCGAGCACGGCCATCACCGCGCCGATCCACAGGAAGCCGATGAGACCGAGGACGAGACCGAACGTCTTGGTCATCGAGCTGGTGTCGACGAGCACGTTGTCGACGTAGGCCGCACCACCGATCTGGAGGACCTGCCACATGATCGCCAGCGCGTAGCCGCCCGGCGCAGCGCGCCAGAACGAGTGCTGGCCGGTCGCGGCGAAGCGGAACAGCAGCGTCAGGAAGGTGCCGACGACGAGGATGGTGAGCAGCGGCAGGAACGTCTTGAGCCCCTCGGCGACGAAGGTGCCGAAGAGGTCCGTCGTGCTGGCGATCGTCGACACCACCGTGACGGCGAGCAGCGAGAAGCCCGCCGTGACGAGGAGGACCAACGTCTTGACCCGGGCGTAGAACGGGTTCGGGCGGCTGTTGCGCGGCACCGACCACGCGACGTGCTGGGTGTTCTGCAGCGCCTGGCCCAGGCCCATCGCGCCGTAGAGCGCGGCGAGCGCACCGAAGACCACACCGGCGACCGATCCCTGCAGTCCCTCGGGTCGGCCGAGCTCGTCGCCGATGATCGGGAACTGCGAGAGGGCGGAGTTGAGGATCGCCTCCTGCCAGCTGGGCTCGCCCCGCAGGACCAGGCCCAGGATCGAGGTGCCGAGCAGCATCAGCGGGAAGATCGCGACGAACGCGTAGTAGGTCAGCGCCGAGGCGAGGTAGGGGCCCTGGTCGTCGAAGTACTTGTAGATGACCGCGAGCGGGAACCCGAGGACGGGGTGGCGGCGCTGGAACGAGTCGACTGCTCCCACGGCTCCCACGCTCGGAGGGTACCGGTCACCACCACCCGAGCAGGCCACCGCCGAGCCGTACGACGAAGCCGGACACCACGACGAGGAAGAACGCACGCACGAACCGGGCTCCCCGCGCCATCGCGAGGCGCGCGCCGAGGTAGCCGCCGGTGACGTTGGCCGCGGCCATCACCAGCGCGAGGTCCCAGATCACCGCGCCCTGGGGGACGAACACCGCGAGAGCGGCCAGGTTGGTCGCCCAGTTGGCGAGCTTGGCCTTGGCCGAGGCCTCGAGGAAGTTGTAGCCGAGTACCCCGACGAGCGCGAAGACGAGGAACGACCCGGTGCCGGGGCCGATCGCCCCGTCGTAGAACCCGATCGTCAGGCCGGTGGTCACGACGGCCGCGAGGTGCTGCCCGCCCTGGAACCGCAGCCGGGTCAGCTCGCCGACGCTGGGCTTGAACCACACGTAGCCGCCGACGAGCACCAGCACGACGAGGATGATCGGGTCGAAGGCGCTGCGTGGCAGCAGGGACGCGACGAGCGCCCCGCCGGCCGAGCCGAGGCCGGCGGCGAGCATCAGCGGCAGGAAGGTGCGAGGGTCGGGGCGGATCCGCCGGACGTACGTCGCGGCACTGATCGAGGTGCCGCAGAAGGACGACAGCTTGTTGGTCGCCGCGATCTGCACGACGGACGCGCCGGGCAGGCCGATGAGCAGCGCGGGCAGCTGGACGAGCCCGCCTCCCCCGACAACGGCGTCGACGAAGCCCGCGACCAGCGCGGCGAGGACCAGGAAGCAGACGACCTCGAGGGACAGGTCACCCATGCGTCAGCCGGAGGTCGTGTCTCGGGTGAACTCCTGCACCACGACGGCGTCGTAGTCCTCGGGCATGGTGGCGCTGAGGCCGGGACAGATGAGCGACTGCGACTGGTCCTGCACCATGGTCGCTGCGGAGCAGTTGAGGCGCGCGACCGGTTCGCCGTCGGCGGAGAAGACCATCTCGAAGATCGCGGCGCGTTCGTCGTCGATCGTGTTGGTGATCGTGCCCTTGACCTCGGGGGTGGTCACCTCGTCGACGCCGGCGGAGCGCTCGACGCCGTTGAGCTCCCAGCCGTCCTCGACGGTGAACCCGTTCCAGGAGAAGGCCTTGCCGACCTCGACCTCGACCGGCTCGGTGCTGGTGGTCACGTCGTCGCCACCGCCGCACGCGGCCAGCGCGCCGAGGCACACGAGCCCCGCGAGGCCGGACGCGAGCCGCTTCCCGAGCCGGTTCACGAGGCGGCCACGAAGGTCAGCAGGTCCTGGCGGGTCAGCACGCCGATCGGCTTGCCGTCCTCGTGGACGAGCACGGCGTCGGCTCCCTCGAGGAGCGACACCGCGTCGGCGGCCGCCTCCGTGGCGCCGATCGTCGGCAGCGCGGCGGACATGTGGTCCTCGACCGGGTCGTTGAGCTTGGCGTGCCCGGCGTAGAGCGCGTCGAGCAGCGTCGACACCGACACCGACCCGGCGACCTCGGCGGCCACGATCGGCGGCTCGGCGCGGACGACCGGCATCTGGCTGACGCCGTACTCCTGGAAGATGTGGACGGCCTCGGCGATGGTCTCGCCCGGGTGGGTGTGCACCAGGTCGGGGAGCTGGCCGGACTTGCCGCGCAGCACCTCGCCGACGGTGCGGGCGTCGGGCTGCGCGCCGGTCGTGAAGCCGTACTGCGCGAGCCACTCGTCGTTGAAGATCTTGGTGAGGTAGCCGCGGCCGGAGTCCGGCAGCAGGACCACCACGACCGCGTCCGTACGCCCCTCGGCGGTCAGCTCCTGCGCGACCTGCCGGGCCGCCCAGGCCGCCATCCCGCAGGAGCCGCCTACGAGCAGCGCCTCCTCGCGGGCGAGCCGGCGGGTGAACGCGAAGGAGTCGGCGTCGGAGACCTCGATGACGCGGTCGGCGACGCCCCGGTCGTAGGTGTCGGGCCAGAAGTCCTCACCGACGCCCTCGACGAGGTAGGGGCGACCGGTGCCGCCGGAGTAGACCGAGCCGGCCGGGTCGGCGCCGATGACCTGGATGTCGGGGTTCTGCTCCTTGAGGTAGCGACCGACACCGCTGATCGTGCCGCCGGTGCCCATGCCGCAGACGAAGTGGGTGATCCTGCCCTCGGTCTGCGCCCAGATCTCCGGGCCGGTGGTCTCGTAGTGCGAGCGCGGGTTGTGCGGGTTGGCGTACTGGTTGGGCTTCCAGGCACCCGGCTGCGAGGCGAGCCGGTCGGAGACGTTGTAGTAGGAGTCGGGGTGCTCGGGGGCGACGGCGGTCGGGCACACCACGACCTCGGCGCCGTAGGCCTTGAGCACGTTGCGCTTGTCCTCGCTGACCTTGTCGGGGCACACGAAGATGCAGCGGTAGCCCTTCTGTTGCGCCACCATCGCCAGGCCGACGCCGGTGTTGCCCGAGGTGGGCTCGACGATCGTGCCGCCGGGCTGGAGCTCGCCGGAGGCCTCGGCCGCCTCGATCATCCGCGTCGCGATGCGGTCCTTCACCGACCCGCCGGGGTTGAGGTACTCGACCTTCGCGAGCACCAGCGGGCCGTCGCCGGCGCCGTCCTGGAGGTCCAGGGTCCGGCCGAGCCGGACGAGCGGGGTGTTGCCGATGAGGTCGAGGACCGAGTTCGCGTACTGCACCCGGCCAATCTACGACCTACCGCTCCGGAGCCCCCAATGGACGACTGAGTACCCTCGGGGCCGTGGGGGCTACTGGGGCAGCACGCAAGCTGGCATCGGCCGCCGCCCTCGGCGGGGGCGGTCTCTCCGTGCTCGGCGCGGGGCTCTACGGCGTGCTCGTCGCCGAGGCCAAGTTCGCCCGCAAGGTGATCGGCAACGCCGATCACACGCCCCCCGACGCGACCGGGTGGTACGGCCGGGGCCGGCCCGCGCCGGCGATCCGGATCGCCCTGCTGGGTGACTCCAGCGCCGCCGGCTACGGCGTCCAGCGCGTCGAGGGCACCACCGGCGCGCATCTGGCGACGGGCGTCGCCGCCCAGGCCGACCGCCGGGTGCACCTGCGCTCCTTCGCCGTCGTCGGCGCCCAGTCGAGCGCGCTCGCCCACCAGGTCGACGCCGCGCTGCCGACCCACCCGGACCTCGCGGTCGTGCTCATCGGCGCCAACGACGTGACGCACAGCGTGCTGCCGTCCGCGTCCGTGAGGCACCTCGCCGAGGGCGTACGCCGCCTGCGCGAGGCGGGCATCGCGGTCGTCGTCGGCACCTGCCCCGACCTCGGCACCATCCGGCCGATCCCGCCGCCGCTCAAGCAGGTCGCGCGCGAGTGGTCGCGCCGGCTCGCCGCCGCCCAGACCATCACCGTCGTCGAGAACGGCGGCCGCTCGGTGTCGCTGGGCGACATCCTCGGCCCGGAGTTCGAGGCCGCGCCGGCCGTGCTGTTCGGTCCGGACCGCTTCCACCCCTCCGCCGACGGCTACAAGCAGCTGGCCTCGGTCCTCGTCCCGTCCTGCCTCGCCGCGCTCGACCTGCTGCCCGCCGACGAGGCGCTGCCCGAGCCCCTGCGCCGCGAGGGCATCCTGCCGGTGGCTGCTGCGGCCGTGCGCGCCGCGCGTACGCCCGGCACCGAGGTCGACGGCACCGAGGTCGGCGGCAACCAGCGCGGCCTCCGCGGCCGCTGGGTCGAGCTCCGCCACCGCCGCCGGCGCCCCTCGACCGAGACCGAGTCGCCGGACGAGCACGAGGACGGCCCTGCGGACGGAGGCCCTGCGGAGGACGGCTCTGCGGAGGACACCGCCCCCGGCGGTGAGTGAGACACGTCCTGCGGCCCGAGAACGTGTCTCACGCACCGCTCGCCCCGACATGACGCCGGCCCGCCCGAGCAGAGCTCGAACGGGCCGGCGGAGTTCGACCGCTGGTGCGTGGGTCAGTCGCCACGCAGGATCGCGAGGATCCGGAGCAGGTTGGTGTAGATCCAGACCAGGCTGACGGTGAGGCCGAACGCGGCGCGCCACGACTCGCGCTCCGGGAGACCGGCGGCGACGCCGTTCTCGACGAAGTCGAAGTCGAGGATCAGCATGAAGACACCAAGGACCAGGCCGGCGAGGGCGAAGACGAAGCCGAGCCCGCCGTTGCCGTAGAGGCCGGTGTTGATGCCGAAGAAGCTCAGCACGAGGGACAGCAGGCCGAGGCCCACCATCGCGAACATGCCGGCCACGACGCCGCGACGGAACTTGTCGCCGACCTTGATCTCGAGGAACTTGTAGGCGGCGAGCGTGCCGATGAAGGCGGCGAAGGTGCCGAGCACGGCCTGGGTCACGACACCCGGGTAGAGGGTGTCGAAGAACTTGCTGACCGCGCCGAGCGCGACGCCCTCGAGGGCGGCGAAGGCCATCACGAGCGCCGGGCTGATCACGCGCTTGAACGAGTTGACCAGCGACAGCAGGAACGCACCGCCGGCGCCGACCACCATGAGCATCTGGGCCCGGCCGAGCGCCTCGTTGTCGATGACGTTGGCGTCGACGACGTCGCCGATCCACCACCAGGTGACGAAGGCGGTCGCGAAGACGAGGGCGATCGAGATGGCGGTCTTCTGGACCACGGAGTCGATCGTCATCCGGCCCTGGTCGACCTGGCCGGGCGTGCCGGTGCCCCAGGTGGACGGGTCGGTCGTGTCGCCGTAGCCCGGGTAGGCCGCGCCGCCACCGGCGTACGTCTGGTTTCCGTAGGCGTTCGACGAGGCGCGGTTGAACTCCTCGGAACGGGCGAAAACGGGGTTGTTGCTTCTCATGGTCTCTCCTTGGAGGCCACCCCCGGAGCTTCCGGGGGGTGCGACGCCGTCGCGGTGACGGCGCCTGTCTCGTCGACCCCACTCTAGCCGGGGCGACACCTGTTCAAACGCGCGCGCGGGGGGCGCTGTTCCCGTCACAGCAACTTCTCAGGATGGGATCGTCCCAAGGACCGCATACCAAAGAACGAGTGGTGCCCCGGCTGGGGTTCGAACCCAGACTGTGCGGTTTTTAAGACCGCTTCCTCTACCGGTTGGGATACCGGGGCGCGGGATTCAGTGTGTCAGCGCGCGCGCCCGCTCGAAGACCGCGTCGGTCATCTCGGCGGTCAGCCGGCGGGTGTAGGTGTTGTGCGGCGAGGGGTGGTAGCAGCCGACCACCGTGACACCGCCCAGGACGAGCTCGACGCCGTGACCGAACTTCGGCTTGCGCGCCGGGGCCGGCGCACCCGCGGCGACGAGCGAGCGGATGGCGCCGTCCCACCCGAACGCGCCGAGCGCCACGATCACCCGCACGGTGGGCAGCAGCACCAGCTCGGCGGCGATCCACGGCGCGCACGCGTCACGCTCCGCGGGGGTGGGCTTGTTCTCCGGGGGCGCGCAGCGCACGGTCGCGACCATCCGGGCGTCGACCAGCCGCTGCCCGTCCCCGGCGTGCTCGCTGGTCGGCTGCGTCGCCCACCCGGTGCGGTGGAGGCTCGCGAAGAGCCAGTCGGCGCTGGGGTCGCCGGTGAAGATGCGTCCGGTCCGGTTGCCGCCGTTGGCGGCCGGCGCCAGCCCGACGACCAGCAGGGACGGCTCGGGGTCGCCCCAGCCGGGGATCGGCCGTCCCCAGTAGGGCTGGTCGGCGAACGACGCGCGCTTCGCGACGGCCACGTCCTCGCGCCACGCCACCAGCCGCGGGCAGGCCGAGCAGACGCTGACCCGCGCCATGAGCTCGTCGAGCGACGCGTCCTGCGCGAGACGGCGTACGTCGTCGGCGCCGCGCGCGACGGGCGTGCCCGCGGCGGCCGGGTCGTCCGGCCAGCCGGTGCCGGGCGCGACCGGGCTCGTGAACGCTCCGCCCACGAGCGGGTGCGGCAGCAGGGTCACCGTGGGCTCGTCGCGGGGTTCACGGGCACCTCATCGTCCGATCGCGGCGGCCATGCCGTGCAGGATGTCCGCCTCGGACACGAGGTGCTCGCTCACGGTCACGCGGGCGAGGATCCGGCTCCAGATCAAGGCGCCGGCGCCGATGACGTCGGCGCGGCCCGGGTGCATGTAGGGCAGCGCGCGACGTTCGGCGACCGTCATCGCGACCAGCCCGTCGACGAACGAGGTGGTCGCGTCGTTGGGCAGGACGGCCCGGTCGAAGGCGTCGCGGTCGTAGGCGCTCAGGGCGAGCACCCCGCAGGCCAGCGTCTTGATCGTGCCGGACGTGCCGATCACGGTGCGGGCGGTGCCGAGCGGGATGCCGCTGTCGTCGAGGTGCCGGTCGATGTCGGCGACGCACGCCGCGACCTCCGCGGAGGTGGGCGGGTCGCTGTGGAGGTGGCGCTCGTGGAGACGGACCGAGCCGATGTCCATCGAGACGCCCTGCCGCTCCCCTGCCTCCCCGAGCACGAGCTCGGTCGAGCCGCCACCGATGTCGACGACCAGCACCGGCTCGGCGGGCGGCGGGTCCTGGGCGGCGATCGCGCCGGCGTACACGAGAGCGGCCTCCTCGTCGCCCGACAGCACCTCGGGCACCACGCCGAGCCGACGGCGTACGCCCTCGGCGAAGCCCGCGGCGTTGCTCGCGTCGCGCGTCGCAGACGTGGCGCAGAAGCGCACCCGCGACGGCGGGACGGCGTGCCGGCGGATCACCTCGGCGAGCTCGTCGACCGCCGCGAACGTACGCTGCAGCGCCTCGTCGGAGAGCACGCCGGAGACGTCGACGCCCTGCCCGAGGCGGACGACGCGCGAGTCGCGCACGACGACCTCGAGCCGCCCGTCGTCTAACGGGCGCCCGACGAGGATCTTGATCGAGTTGGTCCCGCAGTCGATCGCCGCGACCAGCGGGGTCATCCTGCGGGGTCGACCGTCTCGTCGTAGACCGTCTCTTCGTCGACCGTCACGCAGGGGCCGGACTCCCACCACGCACCGAGCCGGTCGAGGACCTCGTCGCCGAGCGGGTTGACCCCGCGGCCCATCGCCAGGGACTGGCCGGCCAGGACGTGCAGGCACTTCACGCGGTCCGGCATCCCACCGGCGGAGATGCCCTCGATCTCGGGCACGTCGAGGCCGGCGCGCTCGCCGATCTCGGCGCGCGCCTCGAGGTAGCGCTCGTGCGCCGCGCGGTAGGCCGCGGCGAGCTCGTCGTCGGTGCCGAGCCGGTCCTGCATCTCCTTCATCACGTGCGTGCCCTCGAGCGTGCCGATGCGCGACGCCGCGCGGGGGCAGGTGAGGTAGAACGTCGTGGGGAAGGGTGTGCCGTTGGGCAGCCGTGGCTCCGTCGTCACCACGTCGGGGTTGCCGCACGGGCACCGGTGGCCGACCGACTCGATGCCGCGCGGCGGACGCTTGAGCTGGGCGTGGATGACGGCCTCGTCGGCCGGGTCGATCTTCTGCTGGTTCACTGCTTCGTTCCGTCGACCAGGTCGACAGGCTCTTCCTCGGGTGGGGGTGGGTTGCCGGCGAGCTCCATCGACTCCCAGGCCGACGTCCACCATGCCGTGGGCACGGTCTTGATCACGTCGTCGGGGTCGTTGAGCTCGGCCTGCGCCTCGAGCGGCTTGCCGTCGACGCCGATCACCTCGAAGCCGGACTCGCCGGGCATCAGGTAGCCGAAGCGGGCGCGCGCCTGCGCCTTGACGTAGGCCGGGTCGTCCCAGCGCTTCTTCTCGCGCTCGAGGTCGTCGATGCTCGCCTCGCGCTCGGCGATCTGCGCCTTGAGGTCGCCGATGTGGGAGCGCTGCTGGAGGTAGGCCCGCAGCGAGGAGGCGTACGACACGGTCAGGACCGCGAGCACCAGGACCAGCACGGCGGCGCGGCCGGTGAAGCGCGGACGGCGTCCGCCGCTCCTCGCCGCGGCGGGCCGGACCGGGGCACCGGGCGCGACGGACGGGCTGGTCTCCGACGGGCGCGAGGACGGCGTACGCGTCCCGGCTGCCCGCGGCCGTGAGCCGCGGGCGCCGGGGTGCGAGCTGGGCTGCCTCGGACCGCGCGATCCACCGGGACCACCCCGGGGAGCTCGGCGCTGAGAAGGCATGCGCCCTAGTGTGCCTGCCTCAGCCGCGGAAACGCGGGAAGGCACCCCGCCCGGCGTAGCGAGCCGCGTCACCCAGCTCGTCCTCGATGCGGAGGAGCTGGTTGTACTTGGCGACGCGGTCGGATCGGGCCGGCGCACCGGTCTTGATCTGGCCGCAGTTGGTGGCGACGGCGAGGTCGGCGATCGTGGTGTCCTCGGTCTCGCCGGAGCGGTGGCTCATCATGTTGCGGAAGCCGCTGCGGTGGGCGAGCTCGACGGCGTCGAGGGTCTCCGAGAGCGAGCCGATCTGGTTGACCTTGACCAGCATCGCGTTGGCCTGGCCACCGTCGATGCCGCGCTGGAGGCGCTCGACGTTGGTGACGAACAGGTCGTCGCCGACGATCTGCGTCTTGTCGCCGAGGGCGTCGGTGATGGCCTTCCAGCCGTCCCAGTCCTCCTCGTCGAGGGGGTCCTCGATGGAGACGATCGGGTAGGACGCGACGAGGTCGGAGTAGTAGGCGACCATGTCGTCGGTCTTCTGCTTCTTGCCCTCGAAGGTGTACTTGCCCTTGTCGTGGAACTCGCTGGCCGCGACGTCCATCGCCAGCGCGATGTCCTTGCCCAGCTTGAACCCGGCCGCCTTGACGGCCTCGGCGATCAGGTCGAGCGCGGCGCGGTTGCTCTCGAGGTCGGGCGCGAAGCCGCCCTCGTCGCCGAGCCCGGTCGACAGGCCGCGCTTCTTCAGCACCGACTTGAGCGCGTGGTAGACCTCGGCGCCCTGCTGGAGCGCCTCGCGGAAGGTCGCGGCGCCGATCGGCGCGATCATGAACTCCTGCACGTCGACGTTGGAGTCGGCGTGGGAGCCACCGTTGAGGATGTTCATCATCGGGACGGGCAGCAGGTGGGCGTTGGGGCCACCGACGTAGCGGAACAGCGGGAGGCCGGACGACTCGGCCGCGGCCTTGGCGGTGGCCAGCGAGACGCCGAGGATCGCGTTGGCACCGAGCTTGGCCTTGTTGGCCGTGCCGTCGAGGTCGAGCATCGCCTGGTCGACGAGGCGCTGGTCGTCGGCGTCCAGGCCGATCACCGCGCCGGAGATGGTGTCGACGACGCCGGCGACGGCCTTCTGCACGCCCTTGCCGACGTAGCGCTTGCCGCCGTCGCGCAGCTCGACGGCCTCGAACGCGCCGGTGGACGCGCCGCTCGGGACCGCCGCGCGACCGAACGCGCCGTCCTCGAGGAGTACCTCCACCTCGACGGTGGGATTGCCGCGCGAATCGAGGATTTCGCGGGCGCCGACTGCAGCGATGATCGACATGACTGGGGCTCCTGGTGAAGTACGTCGTGGGTCGGCAGCCAGCCTAGCCACGTCGCAGCCGGTCGTCGCCGGGTGTCCGCGGGCGTCGCTACCGTCCGGGACGTGCGATCACGCGAACCGGGACCGGCCGACCACCTGCAGGCGTACGTCGAACGCGCACGGGCCGACACCCCCGGGTCCGACCCCGACCCTCAGGTCACGCGCCTGCGGCTCGCGATGGCGGGCGAGTCCCCCGAGCGGTTCCGCGACCGGCTCCTCCTCGAGCGCGCCGCCTGGATGGCGCGCGAGACCGACCTGTCGCTGCGTGACATCGCCGCGGGGTGCGGCTTCCGCGGCTACGACGTCTTCGTCCGCGCCTTCCGCCGCGAGCTCGGCGCCTCGCCCTCGCAGTGGCGTGCCGAGCCCACGGCCT
Source organism: Nocardioides cavernae (assembly GCF_013410035.1). Lineage (GTDB taxonomy): Bacteria > Actinomycetota > Actinomycetes > Propionibacteriales > Nocardioidaceae > Nocardioides > Nocardioides cavernae_A. The sequence continues at coordinate 616,092 of NZ_JACCBW010000001.1, forward strand.
GGGAGATCGACGCCCCCGGCGACGTGCACTTCCACCCGCCCGACGGCATCCGGCTTCCGGCCCGGACCTCCCACGACGAGAGACCGTCGTTCGGTGCTGCGTACGTCGAGGCGTTCGCGCCGGATCCGCGGGTGGTCGCACTGGACGACGGTGGCGTCGGGTAGTCCCGAGTCGATCGCCACGGGGTGCGGCTTCCGCGGCTACGACGTCGTCGTCCGCGCCTTCCGCCGCGAGCTCGGCGCCTCGGCCTCAAAGTGGCGTGCCGAGCCCACGACCTGGGAGATCGACGCCCCCGGCGTCGTGCACGTCCACCCGCCCGACGGCATCCGGCTTCCGGCGCGGACCTCCCACGACGAGAGACCGTCGTTCGGTTCTGCGTATGTCGAGGCGTTCGCGCCGGATCCGCGGGTGGTCGCGCTGGAGGACGGTGGCGTCGGGTAGTCCCGAGTTGATCGCCACGGGACGGCGACACCTGGGCCGGACCGGCGCGGCACGTGCTTGTGGCCCCGCCGGTGTCAGTCTGGCGGGGTGTGGGGCGGGGTCATCGTCGGCGGGGTCGCGGGACGTCGGGAGGTGGTCCGGTGTCGATCGCTCGGGTGCCGGTGCGGTCGCGGCGGAAGCGGTGGCCGTGGGGTGAGGTCCACTCGTACGTGCCGGGTGCGGTGGTCTCGTAGTGCCACGCGGAGTGGGTCTTCAGGCGATGGTGGGTGCGGCACAGGGGCGCGAGGTTCGACGTGGAGGTTGGTCCGCCGGCGTCGTATGGAGTGACGTGGTCGAGGTCGCAGCGGCGAGCGGATCTCGTGCACCACGAGAACACGCAGGTGCGGTCGCGGAGGATGACGGCCTCGCGAATGCGGGTGGTGGGTTGATAGGCCGGGGTGGTGAGCTCGGCGTTCAGGTCGATCACCGGGTGGATGGTGACCTTGGTCCGGGAGTCGGTGCACCAGTCCTCGACGTGGTCGAGCAGGACCAGGCGCTGGCCTTCCTCGAGGCGACCGGTGGCGTCCAGCACGGAGTCGCTCGCGTTGAAGTGGGCGTGGAGGACTACCTCGCGGGCATGCAGGAGGTCGGGTCTCGATACGCCCGCTCGTTCCTCACGGGCTACTCGACCGCCTTCGTGTACCGCCTCGCGGGCTACTCGACCACCTTCATCAGTGGCGCGGGCTGCTCGACCACCTTCAGGGATGGCGAGGTCGAGGGCGGTCTGGGTGCGGGCGAGGTCTCCGAGTGCAGCGGAGCGGCGTGCGTCGAGAGACGCGTCCGACCCGAGGGCCTTCAACGTGGCGGCGCCATGGGACAAGGCGCGGTCGAGGTCGAGGGCGTCTGCGATGTCGAGCTCGGCCTCGAACCGCATGGTGCCGGCGTAGTGCACGTCCTCGCCGTGGAGGGTGGCGTGGCGGGGGTCGACGTGCTGCCACCCGTCCTCCGGGATCGTCGGTCGGGTCGGCGTCGGCGAGGTCGTACCGCTTGATCGCCTCGGCGACGAGCCGGTCCAGCTGTGCCGGCCCGATCCGTCCGGCCACGGCAGCGACCTGGGTGTCGACGAAGGCTGCGGCCTCGACGGTGAGGGCGGGTGAGGAGTGGATGGTGGTCTCGGCGACTGACCGCGCTCGCCACGCCGGCACCGACCCGGACTGGACTCCGGCATGGAGTCGCGGGAGGCGGTGGCGCAGCTCGAGGGCGTGCCCGACGAGACGCTTCGCCGCGGTCGTCGAGATCCCGAGCACCGCACCGAGCTCAGCGATGCAGAACTCGGCCACGAGCGGCGTACCCGGACCGGCGATGGGTTCCTCGTGCTCGCACCCCGGAACGGAGAACGACGCGGCGGAGTGGATCGACTCCGGCGGGTGGAGGTCAGCCCACCGCGCGGCGAGGTCGAGCTGCCGGGCAGCGGCAGCGTTCTCGGTCTCGCGCGCGGTGCGGATCGAGGCGAGCAGGCCGGCAGCGGAGAGGTCGTCGTCGACCTCCGCTGCGTCCCGTTCGAGCGTCTCGATCATGTGTTCGATTATATGCGTACGGTCCGACAGTCGCCCGGGGCTGAGCATCAAGATGATCCGCTGTTTCAACGCGACCGCGGGGCGCCCTGCTCGACCAGCGGCAACCCGCGGCCGACGTCACACCTGCAGACCGGGCTCCCCCGCGGCGTTCTCGGGCCTGTCCGTCTTCTCGGCCGCCTTGGCCGCGTCGTACAGCGCCATGACCTCCTCGACGGTGGTCGCGACGGCGTCGCCGAAGACGTGGGGGTTGCGCCGCTCCATCTTCGCGATCACCCCGCGAGCCACGTCGTCGAGCGTGAACTCCCCCGCCTCCTCCGCGATCACCGCGTGGATCACCACCTGGAGGAGCAGGTCGCCCAGCTCGTCGCAGAGCGCCGCCGAGTCACCCGACTCGATCGCCTCGACGACCTCCTCGGCCTCCTCGCGCACGTAGGGGATCAGCGAGGTGTGCGTCTGCTGGCGCTTCCAGGCGCACTCGCGCTGCAGCACCCGCATCTGGTCGGCGAACGCCTCCAGCGCGGACTCGGTCATGGGGCGCGCCCTCAGCCGCAGCGGTGGTTGACCGGCAGGGTCGCGGCGAACGCCGGGTCGGGCTCGGTCTCGAGGCCGGACCTGGCCGTGTCCCCCACGGCGACGGAGGTGTTGGTGTCGACCGGCGACAGCACGCCGTCCACCGCCTCGAGCCCGTAGCGCGGGTCGATCTCGATGCCGTTGGCGTCGGGCCACTGGTTGAAGACGTCGATGCCGGCCTGGGTGACCTGCTCGGCCGTCGGGTCGGCCACGCCCTGGTCCTCCAGCCTGATCCGGCCGACCTGGTCGAGGATGTCCTGGGCGTACGCGGTGGTGGACGCGAGCTCGACGTAGTCGTCGCGCACCTCCTCCGGCTTGGTGCCGGCGGTGCCCTGGCGCTGCGCGACGTCGTTGTAGTAGGTCGAGCCGGGCTCGACGCCGTACTGGTCGGCGATCTGCGAGGCCTGCGAGCGGAGGGTGAGGAGCTGGACGACGTACTGCCGCACGAAGCCCATCGGCACCTCGGACTCGAGGTCGCCGACGGCGGCGCAGTAGTGCTCGGTGACCGAGTCCACGTGGCGCACGGTGAGCTCCTCGTCGCCGACCTTGACGGCCACGCCGGGTGCGGCGCTCCCGCAGCCGGTCAGCAGCAGTCCTGCGAGGGCCGTCGTGGCGGCCGTCATCAGGCGGGTCTTGCTCACGCTCACTCCTTGGTCGGGTCGGTCGGGCCGGTCGCGGCTGGCGCCGGGGCGGGGACGTCGATGATGTCGTCGATCACACCGCGGGCCCATTCAAGCAGGGCCACGCCCGCCACCGGGCGTACGGGGAACCCCGCGCTCTGCGGCCGCGGGACGAGGATCGTGCTGACCGGCGCCTTGACGATGCTCTTCGGGTGCAGCCGCTGGAGGCGCACCACCCGCGACTCCGGCAGGTCGACCGGCGCGAACCGGACGTACTTGCCGGCGACCGTCACCTCGCCGACACCGACCTGGCGGCAGCGGGCCCGGAAGCGCGCGACGACCAGCAGGGACTCGACGACCTCGGGCGGGTTGCCGTAGCGGTCGAGGAGCTCGGAGCGGACCTCGTCGACGTCGGCGTCGGAACGCACCTCGGCGAGGCGCTTGTAGATCTCGAGGCGCAGCCGCTCGCTCGGGATGTAGTCGTGCGGCAGGTGCGCGTCGACGGGGAGCTCGATCCGGACCTCGGCGAGCTCGTCCTCGGTGTCGCCCTTGAAGTCGGCCACCGCCTCGCCGACGAGGCGGACGTAGAGGTCGAACCCGACGTCCGCGATGTGCCCGGACTGCTCACCACCGAGCAGGTTGCCGGCACCGCGGATCTCGAGGTCCTTCATGGCGATCGCCATGCCGCCACCCAGGTCGGAGTGCTGGGCGAGGGTCGCGAGGCGCTCGTGCGCGGTCTCCGTCAGCGGCTTCTCGGCCGGGTAGAGGAAGTAGGCGTACGCCCGCTCGCGGGACCGTCCGACCCGGCCCCGCAGCTGGTGCAGCTGCGAGAGGCCGAGGGTGTCGGAGCGCTCGATGATCATCGTGTTGGCGTTGGACACGTCGAGGCCCGACTCCACCAGCGTCGTGCAGACCAGGACGTCGAAGCGCTTCTCCCAGAAGTCGAGCATCACCTGCTCGAGCTGGCGCTCGTTCATCTGGCCGTGCGCGGTCGCGACCCTGGCCTCCGGCACGAGCTCCTTGATCCGGGCGGCGGCCTTCTCGATCGACTGCACCCGGTTGTGGATGTAGAACACCTGGCCCTCGCGCAGCAGCTCGCGGCGCACGGCCGCGACGACCTGGCGGTCCTCGTAGGCACCGACGTAGGTGAGGACCGGGTGCCGCTCCTCCGGCGGCGTCGTGATCGTGGACATCTCCCGGATGCCGGTGACCGCCATCTCGAGCGTGCGCGGGATCGGCGTGGCGCTCATCGAGAGCACGTCCACCGAGGTGCGCATCCGCTTCATCTGCTCCTTGTGCTCGACGCCGAAGCGCTGCTCCTCGTCGACGATGATGAGACCGAGGTCCTTCACCTTGATCTCGGGGTTGAGCAGGCGGTGGGTGCCCACCACGATGTCGATCGAGCCGTCGGCGAGCCCGGCGACGACCTCCTTGGCCTCCTTGTCGGTCTGGAAGCGCGAGAGCCCCTTGATCACGACCGGGAAGCCGGTCATGCGCTCGGAGAACGTCGACAGGTGCTGGGTGACGAGGAGGGTCGTCGGCACGAGCACGGCGACCTGCTTGCCGTCCTGCACGGCCTTGAAGGCCGCGCGCACCGCGATCTCGGTCTTGCCGTAGCCGACGTCGCCGCACACGAGCCGGTCCATCGGCACGACGCGACGCATGTCGGCCTTGACCTCGTCGACGGTGGTGAGCTGGTCGATCGTCTCGGTGAACGGGAAGGCGTCCTCGAGCTCGCGCTGCCACGGCGTGTCGGGACCGTAGGCGTAGCCCTGGGTGGCCTGGCGGGCGGCGTAGAGCTTGATGAGCTCGGCCGCGATCTCGCGCACCGCCCGGCGGGCCTTGTTCTTGCGCTTGGTCCAGTCACCGCCGCCGAGCCGGTCGAGGCTGGGGTTCTCCCCGCCGACGTAGCGGGTGACCTGGTCGAGGGTGTCGGCCGGGACGTAGAGCATGTCGTTGGGCCCGCCGCGCTTGCTGGGGCCGTACTCCAGGACGAGGTACTCCCGCACCGCGCCGCCGATCTCGCGCTGCTTCATCTCCACGAAGCGCCCCACGCCGTGCTGCTCGTGCACGACGTAGTCGCCGGCCTTCAGCTCGAGCGGGTCGATCTGCTTCTTGCGGCGCGCAGGCATCTTGCGCATGTCGCGGGTCGAGGCCTTCTGGCCGGAGAGGTCGTCGCCGGTGAGGACCGCGACGCCCGCCTCCTCGTCGACCAGGCCGTGGACGAGGTGGCCGCAGGTCACGGTGACGACGTCGGACCCCGCACCCTCGCCCTCCTCGACGAGTCGGGCGGCGATGTCGTTCTCGCCGAGGAGCTCGACGAACCGCTGGGCCGGGCCGTGGCCCGCGTGGACCACCGCCACGTCGACGCCGTCGGTGACCCACCCGCGGATGTCGTCGACCGCCCGCTGGAGGTCGCCGCGGTAGGCGTCGGCGCCCTGGGTGGGCAGGGTCCGGCTCGGCACGCCCGCCGTCTGCGCCTCGGCCGGCACGTCGGAGGTGTCGATCCCGAAGGGCGACACCGTCCACCAGGCGTGCCCCAGCCCGAGGGCACGGAGCCGGACGTCGGCGATCTCGCGGTAGGACGCGGCACCGAGGTCGATCGGGGCCGTGCCGCCGCCCGCGGCCGCGGCCCACGAGGCGCTGAGGAACTCCTCGCTGGTGGCGACCAGGTCGTGCGCGCGGGTGCGGGCGCGCTCGGGGTCGAGGACCAGCACGGTCGTCTCGGCGGGCATGAGGTCGACGAGGAGCTCCATCGTGTCCACGAGCACCGGGGCGAGGGACTCCATGCCCTCCACGGCGATGCCGGCGGCCATCTTGTCGGTGAGCTCGAGCAGCTGCGGGTGCGCCTGGCCGAGCTCCGCGGCGCGACGGCGTACGTCCTCGGTGAGGAGCAGCTCGCGGCACGGCGGCGCCCAGAGCCGCTGCACCGTCTCGAGCGTGCGCTGGTCGGCGACGGAGAAGGCCCGGATCTCCTCCACGTCGTCGCCCCAGAACTCCACCCGCAACGGGTGCTCCTCGGTCGGCGGGAAGACGTCGACGATGCCGCCGCGCACCGCGAACTCCCCGCGCCGCTCGACCATGTCGACGCGGGTGTACGCCGTGTCCGCCAGGCCGCGGACCACGTCGTCGAGCGGCCTGGAGTCCCCCGGGGCGAGCTCGACCGGCTCGATGTCGGCCAGTCCGGGGACCTGCGGCTGGAGCAGGCTGCGGATGGGGGCCACGACGACCTGGAGGGGGCCGTTGGCGGCGTCGGTGCCGGGGTGGCGCAGCCGGCGGAGCACCGCGAGCCGGCGCCCGACCGTGTCGCTGCGCGGGCTGAGCCGCTCGTGCGGGAGCGTCTCCCAGCTCGGGTAGTAGGCGACCGTGTCGGGGTCGACGAGGTCGGCCAGCTCCTCGACGAGGTCCTCGGCCTCGCGGGACGTCGCGGTGACCGCCAGGACCGTGCGGCCGCGCTCGACGAGACCGTGCACCACGAAGGGACGGACCGCGGCCGGACCGGTCAGGTCGAGCGAGGACTGCACGGCGGCGTCGGCCAGCGCACCACCGAGGGTGGGGGCGGAGACGAGGCGCCGGGCGGTCGCGAGGAGCGGGGTGAGGAGGGGTGTGGAGGACACCGGGATCCCTTCGGGGAGCACGCAGAACGACCCCAAACGCGTGGCGGTTGGGGGGTTTTGAGAGTCTACGGGTGCTGCCCGACAGTGGCGCACGTGGGATTCCGGCGGACCCGCCCCAGCACGACAGGGTTTGCCCGGGCGTCACGCGGGTAGCAGGCACCTCAACGCCCGGCGGACACCTGCCGGTCGACCAGAACTTCTCCTGAGAGGAACACGGGGACATGCGCACCACGCGTCTCATCGCCGGCACCGTCACGGCCGGCCTGCTCGGCCTCACGCCGATCGCCATCGCCGCGCCCAGCCAGGCCGCCGACAACTGGACCACCACCATCGTGGCCACCCCCAGCACCACCGAGCTCGAGTACGGCAGCGACCTGTCGATCTCGGTCGACCTGTCGAGCTCCGACGGCTTCGCGCCGGGCAGCACCGACGGCACCGTGACCCTGTTCGCGCAGGAGGCCGGGAGCAGCGCCTGGGCGCCGGTCGCGACCGCCGAGAACACCTACGCGTCCTTCTACGACGTCAAGCCGCGGATGAACACCGCCTACAAGGTCGTCTACAGCGGCTTCACCGACCCCGACCAGGGCACCTACGGCGACAACTACGCCGCCAGCGAGTCCGCCCCGTTCACCGTCGGCGTCGCCCGCAAGCTCACCGCCCCCAAGAGCGGCTTCGTCATCAAGGGCAAGCTCACGCCCGACGGCGGCAAGAAGAAGATCGTCATCTCGGTCTCGAAGAAGCAGGGCAAGGGCTACAAGAAGTTCAAGACGATCAAGACCAACAAGAAGGGCAAGTACAAGGTCACCCTGCCCAAGCGCAAGGGCACCTGGTACTGGAACTTCGTCGTCAAGGGCGACTCGAAGTACCTCGGCACCGGCTTCGGCTGGCGCACCTGGGTCTCCTGACCCGCTGCACCACCCGCACCACTGATCCACCCGCGACCTCAGGTCGCGCAGCGCACCCGGCCCGGCACGGACACCTCCGTGCCGGGCCGGTGTCGTCCCGGCCGCGTGATCGTCCGAAGGACGGATGCCGGACGGCCCCGTCCGACATAGGTTCGCGTGGCATGAACCACTTCTCGGGAACAGACCAGTCCACCCTGCCCACCCTCGACCGTCGCCGCCTCCTCGCCGGCGCCGCCGGAGCAGCCGGGGGCGTCGCCCTCGTCGCGGCCGGCCAGCCCGCCTGGGCCGCCGACACCACCCGCCCGGGGGCCGTGCGCCCGCCGGTCCTGCGCCAGCGCGACACCCAGGTCGTCCGCAAGATCCGGCCCGCGCGTGCGCTGCGCGACCTCCGCGTGCTGTCCGAGCAGATCGGCCCCCGCATCGGCGGCACGGCCTCGGAGAAGGCCGCCGCGGAGTTCGCGCTGACCTCGTTCCGCAGCGCGGGCTGCACGGACGTACGCCTCGAGCCGTTCGCCGTGGCCGACAAGTTCCTCGCCGACATCGGCGACCCGGACGGCCAGCTGCCCGACGACATCTGCTGGCAGGCGGGCGCCTCGCCGGACGCCGGGCTCGACGGCGCGCCGGTGACCGGTCGCGTCGTCGACGTCCGGGCCGCGACCGCGCCGGCGTGGCCCGCCGACCCGGCCGCGATCACCGGCGCGGTGGTGCTGGCCGACGACGCGCAGGACGCCGTCCCCGCCACCCGGGTGAGCCTGCGTGCGGCGTTCGTGCTGGAGGCCCAGCGACGCGGTGCGGCGGCGGTCGTGCTGCTGCCCGCCGACCTCGAGTACCCCCGCCGCGCGTCGGCGGCCTCGCTCCGACTGGTGCCGACGACCGGCACCACTCCCCCGCCGTGGACGCCCGTCGCGACGATCCCGGTGCTCGGCGTCGCCCAGGTCCAGAAGCGGCTGCTCCGCGAGGACGTCGCGGTCCGCGCGCTCCGCCTCACCATCGGCACGACCTCGCACCGCAACCTCACGAGCAACAACGTCCTCGCGGACATCCCGGGCCGTCAGGGGCCGGGCGGCTCGGTCGTCTACATCTCCGGTCACTACGACTCCGTCATCGGTGCACCGGGCGCCAACGACGACGGGTCGGGCACCGTGCTCACGCTCGAGCTCGCGCGCGTGCTGCGCACCATGCCGCGTCCCGACGCCACCATCCGGCTGGCGCTGTGGGGCTCGGAGGAGCAGGGGCTGATCGGCTCGCGCCACCACGTCGCCCAGCTGCCCCAGGCCCAGCGCGACCGGATCCGCGGCGTCTTCCAGAACGACATGGTCGGCACGAGCTGGAGCCCCGCCACCCGCTACTGGCTGCTGTCCTTCTCGGGCACCGGCAACGCGACCACCGACCGCATCCAGGCGGCAGCCTCACGCCTCGGCTACGCCCCGCAGATCTCCCCGGTGACCGAGCGTGGCGCCAGCGACCACCAGTCCTTCCAGGAGGTCGGCATCGCGTCGGCCAACTTCTCCTGGCGCGGCGAGGCGACCCCGGCGCTGCTCGAGCCGCCCTACCACTCCCCCGAGGACACCATCGCCCGCAACATCAGCATGGACCGCCTCACCGTGAGCATGGAGATGATCGGCTGCGCGGCCTACGACCTCGCGAGCTGAAGCCCCTCAGTCGCCCGCGGGCGGGGGCGGACCGGCGTCCACCTCCGCCTGCGAGCGCAGGATGCAGAACTGGTTGCCCTCGGGGTCGGCGAACACCACCCAGCCGGTGCCGGGGCCGTACGTCCCCCGCTGGTCGTCGACCTCGGTGGCGCCCAGGCCGCGGACCCGCTCGACCTCGTCGTCCCGGCTGCCCTCGCGCGGGCGCAGGTCGAAGTGGATGCGTTTGGCGGGCAGGTCGGCGTCGGGCACCTCGAGGAACAGGATCGTGTGCCCGGTCGCGGGGTCGTGGATCTCGCACTCCTCGTGACCGGGCTCGTTGGGGTCGCCGTCCCGGTCGACGTAGCCGAGCAGCGCCTTCCACCACTCGGAGAGCGCGTAGGCGTCGTGGCAGTCCACGGTCGTGTGCGAGACGAAGGAGGTCATGGGACCCACGCTGGCAAGGCGCGCGCCCGTCCGCAAGCGATTAGGGTGGGGCCACCCCACGAGGGGTGACCCGACGAGGGAGCCGTACCGGGAGCGCGACAAGACGGCCATCGAGGAGATGGCCATGGCCTGGTTCGTGCTCGTCCTGTCCGGAGTCCTGGAGGCGGTGTGGGCGACCGCCCTCGGCCGCTCGGAGGGACTCACCCGCCCGGTGCCGACCGCGACCTTCGCGGTCGCGCTGCTGATGAGCATGGCCGGTCTCGGCTACGCGATGCGCACCCTGCCGGTCGGGACGTCGTACGCCGTCTGGGTCGGCATCGGTGCGGTGCTCACGATCGTCGTCGCGGTCGTCACCGGCGACGAGCCGTTCTCCCTCGTCAAGGGACTGCTGCTCGCCGGGCTCGTCGGCTGCATCGTGGGCCTCAAGCTGGTCCACTGACCAGACCGACGAGACCCGACGAGGGCGCGCTCAGGCGGTGCCGTGGCGCCGGACGAAGTCGATGATCTCGTCGGCGAGCTCGGGACGGCACACGATGAGGTCGGGCAGCGAGGTGTCCTCCTCGTTGTAGACCAGCGGCGACCCGTCGACCCGGCTGCAGTGGAGGCCGGCGGCGCGGGCGACGGCGACCGGGGCGGCGTTGTCCCACTGGTACTGGCCGCCGGCGTGGACGTAGGCGTCGGCGAGGTCGCGGACCACGCTCATCACCTTCACGCCCGCGCTGCCCATCGGCACGAGCTCGGCGTCGAGCTCGGCCGCGAGGGCCTCGACGAAGGCCGGCGGGCGGCTGCGCGACACCGCGATCCGCGGGCGTTCGGAGGTGCGCGGGGGCACGACGCTGGGACGGCCGGTGCTGAAGGTCTCCCCCAGCGCGGGCTGCGCGACCGCACCGGCGACGAGGTCACCGTCCTCCCACAGCGCGACGTGCACGGCCCAGTCGTCGCGGGGCGGCTCGGAGAACTCCCGGGTCCCGTCGAGGGGGTCGATGATCCACACCCGGCGCGCGGTGACGCGGGACGTGTCGTCGGTCGCCTCCTCGGACAGGACGGCGTCGTCGGGCCGGTGCGCGGTGAGCACCCGGTCGAGCTCGGCCTGCGCGGCAGCGTCACCCGCGTCCTTGAGGGCCTTGCCCTCGAGGCCGTCGGCCGCGGCGCCCGCACGGACGTCGAGCAGCACGGAGCCCGCTCGTTCGGCCGCCCAGACGGCGAAGGCGTGGTCGTCGAGCGTGGTGGGATCGATCATGACGCCAGCCTATCGACGGGCGACGGCCACCGATCCCTCGCTCTCCCGCCGCGGGCTGGGGACGAGGTCGGCGCCGTCCGCCACGTCGTACGCCTGGTGGAACATCGCGACCGCCTTGAGCTGCGTCGAGGCGCCGAGCTTCGCGCGCAGGGCCTTCACGTGGCTGCGGACCGTGCCGTGCGCGACGCCCATCTCCTTGCCGACCTCGGCCACGCGGTGGCCGGAGGCGAGCAGCTCCAGGACGCGACGCTGCTGCGGCGAGAGGCTCTCGAGCTGCGCGCGCAGCTGACGGCGCCGGTCGAGGTCGAGCGCCCACGACGTCTGGAGGGCGGCCCTGCGCTCGGGGTCCATGGAGGTACCGCCGGCCGCGAGCCGGCGCACGACGGCGGCCAGCTCGGCGACGGAGGTCGTGACGGTGACGAGGTCGACGGCCTCGTTGGCGAGCAGTCCGCCCCAGCGGACGGCCGACTCGGCGGAGGTCACCACGACCACCCGTACGCCGCCGCGCTGGACCAGCCGATCCACCTGGAGCACGAGCGACGGGTTGTCAAGGCCGTCAACGATGACCACCAGGATCTCCGGTCTTTCTTCCCCGGCGACTGTCAAGCGACCACGGGCGACCGCGGACTCCCAGGTCCGGGTCTCCGCCGCCATCCCGGCAGAGCGCAGCGCCGCCGCCACCGCCTGGGCGACCAGGAGGTGCGGGGACAGCACGCACACAGGACCCGCCACGCTGATCAGTCCTCCCTCCACAGCCGGTCCGGGCCAGCCTCTCGCCCAGCCCCACGCGGGATGTCGACCGTTTGGCCAACGTGCACCACATTGGGGAGGCCGTACGCGGGAAGCGGGCCCCGCGAGGGCCGTACGTCCGTCCCGCCCGGTTCTCCCGGCGCGCCACCGCGGCAGGGGCGCCCGGGCTCCCACCGGACGCCCGGGCCACGCGTCACGACCGGCGCCGACCTACCCCCTTGAGGTGAAATTGGGGCTCACTCGGGACGGGCTCGGAAGTCGCTGAAGAGGACCTTGACGAAGCCTTGGGCAGTCCTCCCAAGTCCGGACCAGACCGCCTTTGCCCCAGATGCGGTACGGCCCACAGACTCACCTCACTCCCCGAGCAGTGGGTCTGCTCAGGGGAACGCATCACATGGGGAAGCACCAAGGGGGAAGGGAATCATGCTCGCGCTTTGCAGTGGGGAACTGCGCAGCCGGGCGGGGACAGGGATCATGGCGCTCGCGTCGTTCCTGGCCCTGGTCTGGATCGGCGCAGGAAGTAGTCAGGGCTGGTGGACACCACCGGCCGCATCGGCGGTGCCGTCTCTGGGGGACGGGCTCGTCAGTGGGATCTTCGTCGCCGGCGCCGGGTGCGCCGCGATGGTCGGCTGGCGCAGGCACGCCCGCTCGGCAGCCGGCTGGGTCGTCGCGACGGGGGTGCTCGTCGCCGGGCAGTCGCTCCTCGTGACGCTCATCGCGCTGCAGAGCACGCCGCCGCGCAGCTCCGCCGTGCAGTGGCTGGTGCTCGCGGTCGTGGCGGCGGGGGCCGCCGCGGTCGTCGGGCCGCTCGCCACGACCCGCCGCGCCGGCAGCGTCGTCGACGACACGCTGGTCATCGGGGTCGGGATGGGCCTGGTGGCCGCCGGCCACCTGCTCCTGCAGTTCCCGCGCACGCAGCCGCCGACGCCGCTCATCACCGTGGTGTGCGGCGCGCTCGTCGCCACCCACGCCGTGGTCACGGTCCTCGTGCTCCGGCAGCGCTCGGTCGACCGGCGGCTGGCCGTGCTGCTCGCCGCGACGACCGTCGTGGTCGGGCTCGGCCAGCTCGTCCCGCCGCTGGGACTGTCCGGCACCGCCGCCGACAGCCTGCTCTGGCTGGCGCGCACCGGTCTCGGTGCCGCATGGCTCGCGGCCGGCTGGTGCGTCCTGCGCCGGGCGATGGAGGACGAGCGCCGTCGGATCGACTCCGTCGAGCGGGTGCTGGTCGACGCGACCCGCGACCAGCGCGAGCGGCTCCACGAGCTGCGCAGCGCGGTCGCCGGCCTGGTCAGCGGATCCCAGCTGCTCGACCGCGAGGACCTGTCCGCCGAGATGCGCATCCGGCTCTGGACGTCGCTGCGCCGTGAGCTCGACCGCATGGAGCGGATGCTCTCCGGCGAGGTGGCCGCCGCCACCGACCTGCGGCTCGACGAGGCGCTCGAGGTCATCCTCGACGTCCAACGGCTCAAGGGCCGCCAGGTCGAGCTCCGCAGCAGCGGTGACGTCGTCCGGGCCCGCTTCGACGCGCTGGCCGAGGTCGTCAACGTCCTGATGGACAACGCCGTCAAGCACGGCGGCACGGACAGCAGCGTGGTCGAGGTCGTGCGCCGCGACGAGGAGACGGTCGACATCACGATCACCGACTTCGGACGCGGCATCCCGAAGGAGAAGCGCGCGCAGATCTTCGAGTGGGGCGGCCGCGCCAGCGCGGCTCCCGGCGAGGGGATCGGCCTCCACGTGGCCAAGCGCCTCATGACCGAGGACGGCGGCTCGCTGGCCCTGGCCGAGCGGGAGGGCACCGGCTCGTCGTTCGTCATCTCGCTGCCCGCCGCCCGCCGTTCGCCGGAGAACGACCTGACGATGGAGGGCAGTCATGGCTGGCGCCGCTCGGGCTGACCACCGGGTCCTCATCATCGACGACCACGTCCTGTTCGCGGAGTCCATGGAGCTCGCGCTGTCGCTCGAGGGCTACGACGTCCGGCGGCTGGAGCCGCCGGAGGAGGGCGGGTCGATGGCGACGCTGCGGTCGCTGGCCCTGCGCGCCAACCCGCGCACCGTCCTGCTCGACCTGGACCTGGGTCGCTTCGGCGACGGGGTCAACCTCATCGCCCCGCTCGCCCGGGCCAACGCCAACGTGGTCGTCCTGACCGGCTCCGAGGACGTGGGCCGCTGGGGCGCCTGCATGCGGCTCGGCGCCCGCAAGGTGCTGCCCAAGACGGGCGCGCTGCAGCAGGCGCTGGCCACCGTGCGACGACTCCACCAGGGTCTCCCGGTCGTCACCCGCGAGGAGCTCGAGACGCTCCTCGAGGCGTGGGCGCGCGACCGCCAGGCCAACGACGACGTACGCCGCCGGCTCGACCTGCTGACCCCGCGGGAGCGGCAGGTCCTGGGCGCCCTCATCGAGGGCCGCACGGTGCGGGCGATCGCCACGGACAGCGTGGTCTCCGAGGCCACGGTGCGCACGCAGGTGAAGTCCATCCTCGGCAAGCTGGAGGTCTCCTCCCAGCTCGCGGCCGTGGGGATGGCCAACCAGGTCGGCTGGAAGCAGGGGGCGTGATGGGTGGCATCGCAGGCGTACGCGTGTTCTCGGGTGACGGCGTCGCGGAGGCCACGCTCGTCGAGATGGCCGAACGCCTGCGCCACCGCGGCCCCGACGCGTCGGGCACCTGGGTCGGGCCCGACGTCGGCCTGGCCCACGCCCGGCTCGCGATCATCGACGACGAGCACGCGCGCCAGCCGATGCTCTCCGCCGACGGCCGCTGGGCGCTCGTGCTCGACGGCGAGATCCTCAACCACGAGAGCCTGCGCACCCACCTCGACCACCCGTTCCGCACCCGCGGCGACGCCGAGGTCGTGCTCGCCGGGCTCGCGCTCGAGGGCATCAGCTTCGTCGAGCGGCTGCGCGGGCAGTTCGCGTTCGTCGCGCACGACCTGCGCACGGGCGCCACGCACCTCGTCCGGGACCGGCTCGGCATCCTGCCGCTGCACTACCGCCACGTCCCGGGAGGGCTGGCGTTCGCCTCCGAGGTCAAGGCGCTGCTCGTCGTCGGGCCGGCTGCGGCGCTCGACCACCGCAGCCTCGACGCGTTCCTCGCCACCCGCACCGTCCCGGCCCCCGACACGCTCTTCGAGGGCGTCAAGAAGGTACGCCCCGCGCACCGCGTCGCCATCAGCGCGGGCGGGCACGTCGAGGAGGTGCCCTACTGGGTGCCGCCCGAGTGCGACCCCGACGGCACCTGGAGCGCCGGCGACGCCGTCGAGGCGGTCGGCGACGGCGTGCGCGAGGCCGTACGCACCGCGCTCGCTGCCGACGTGCCGCTCGGCGTGCACCTGTCCGGCGGACTCGACAGCAGCCTGGTCGCCGCCCAGGCCCAGCAGCTGCGCGGGGACGACCACCTGCACTCCTTCGCGGTCGCCTCGGACGGCGAGACCGACCCGGCCCGCCGGGTGGCCGACCTCCTCGGCACCCGCCACCACGAGGTGGCGGTCCGGGCCGACGAGCTCGACGCGCTCTGGACCCGACTGACCTGGCACCGCGACGCACCCATCGCCGAGACCGAGGACGTCGAGGCGTTCGCGCTCGCCCGGGCGGCGCGCGAGCACGTCGGCGTGGTGCTGTCGGGCGACGGCGGAGACGAGCTGTTCGGCGGCCACGGCCGCTACCGCTACGCCCGGCTCGCCGAGCGCGCCCACGTCCTGCCGGCCCTCGTCCGCACCGGGCTCGCCGGACCGGTCGAGCGGCGCTTGGGCGCCACGTTCACCTCGGCCGAGCGGCAGCGCCTGCTCGGCGTCGCGCCGCCGCCGGACCGGCGTACGTCCGCGGCGTCGGGCGCCGACGCGGTCGACCGCATGCTGCGCCACGACCTGCGCCACGACCTGCCCGACCACCTACTCGAGCGCGCCGACCGGATGTCGAAGGCGGCCTCGCTCGAGGTGCGCCCGGCGCTGCTGGACCACCGCCTCGTCGAGCTGGCGTTCCGGCTGCCGACGTCGCTGAAGGTGCGCGCCGGGTCGACGCAGTGGGTGCTGCGCGAGGCTGCGCGACCGCTGCTGCCCGACGAGGTGATCGACGCCCGCCCGACCCGCCGCCACCACGCGTTGCTGGACGCGGGCGTGCGCGACCTGCTCCACGACCGCCTGACCGGCACCGGCTCGTGGGTGGCGACGACGCTGGACCCCGACGTCGTGAGCGGACTGCTCCTGCACTCAGGCGGCTCCGGGGAGGTCGACGCCCGGCTCTGGACGCTGCTCGGCCTCGAGGTCTGGCACGACTGCTTCCTCGGCACCGCACCGGCCCTGCCCCGGCCGCGGCAGTCGGCGCCGTCGTACGTCCACGGCTCCTGAGGTTCGCCCGCCCCGGCGGCGGGTGACGCACGTCGGCGTACGCCCGTGTCCGGGCGCGCGGCTGCGGCGGCCGAGGAGGGGGGCCTCGACCGCCGCCACTGGTTCGCGTCGGTAATCCGGATGACGAGGCGTGGGGTTTCTCGTCACGCCAGCGGCCACCAGGGGCGGCCAGTGCGGGGCTGGCCCTAGAGGGCGAACCAGTGTTGTGGGTGCACCTCTTCGAGATTAGGTCCAGCCCCGACCGCTGCCCATCCCTCTGACTGGGTATCTCCCGGACGTGCACGCCTATCGCTCATTTGCGGCATGCCGTGCCGGCCCCGCGTTCCTAGGCTCGCACCAAGGGTCAGCAGCGGACCGCCTTGGGCGGTGGTCCGGAGGGGGTTGATGGGGATGACGCAGGTCGTAGCCGACGTGATGACGCCGGAGGTGTCGACGCTGGGGAGGACGACGATCCCCCGGCCCCGAGCAGCCGCCCCGAGCGCCTTCGTGGCTCCTCCACTCGCCCCGAGCTCCGTCACCGTCCCGCCGGCGGTCGTGCCGCCGGTGGCCGACTCCCGGCCGACCGGCTCGCGCCGCGGTCCCGTGTGGCCCGCCGTCCTCCTCGACCTCGGTCTCGCGCTCGCCGTCGGCGCCACCGCCTGGGCCACCGGCCAGCTGCCCGCCGTCGCCGCGCTCGCGCTGGCCGTCGGGTGGCCGCTGATGCTCGCCGGGGCCGGCCGCTACCGCCACCAGGCGCTGGGCCAGGCGCGCTCGGCTCGCGTCAGCGTCCTCGCCTGGTCAGGCATCCGCGCCGCCGTCCTCGCGCTCGCCCTCGCCCCGTGGCTCGGGCACGCCGACGTGACCGGCCTGGTCGCCGGCGTCGCCGCACTCACCGTCGCGAGCGGCGTCCCGTTCCTGGCCGGCCGCCGGCCGCGCCGCCCGCGCGTCGTGCTCGCCGGCCGCTCCCGCGACGTGCGCGACCTGGTCGCCGCGCTGGAGGCCTCCGGCACCCACGAGGTCGTCGCCGCCTGCCTGACGCGCACCGCCAAGGAGCCCCTCGGTGGGCTGCCGACCTACGTCGGCTTCGCCTCCGCGTCCGAGATCGCCCACCGGCACGGTGCCGACGCCGTGGTCGTGCTCCCCGGCGCGCGGCTCAGCCCGCCGGAGGTGCGTCGCCTGCACTGGTCGCTGGCCGGCGTGGGTGCCGAGCTCTACCTCGGCACCGGTCTCCTCGACGTGGAGCCCACGCGCACCCGGGTGCTGTCCGACTCCGGGCTCGACGTGATGCACGTGCGCCAACCGGTCCTCCACGGACCACGTCGTGTGGTCAAGGACGTCGTCGAGCGGGCGTTCGCGCTGGTCGCGCTCGTCCTCGCCCTGCCGCTGCTGGCGGTGCTGGCGGTGGCGATCCGCCGCGAGACCCCCGGCCCGGCGCTCTTCCGCCAGGAGCGGATCGGCCGCGACGGGGTGCCGTTCACGATGCTCAAGCTGCGTTCGATGGGGATCGACGCAGAGGCCGTGCGGGACGGCCTGGCGGCGGAGAACGAGAAGGACGAGGTGCTCTTCAAGATCGCCCAGGACCCGCGGATCACGCCGCTCGGTCGTCGGCTGCGCAAGTTCTCGCTCGACGAGCTGCCGCAGCTGTGGAACGTCGTGCGCGGCGACATGTCGCTCGTCGGCCCGCGCCCGGCGCTGCCGAGCGAGGTCGCCCGCTACGACATCGACCCGCAGCGGCGGCTCGTCGTCAAGCCGGGTGTCACCGGTCTCTGGCAGGTGTCCGGCCGCTCGGACCTGTCGTGGGCGGAGTCGGTCCGCCTCGACATCAAGTACGTCGACAACTGGTCGCTCCGGCTCGACCTGTCGATCCTGGTGCGCACCGTACGGGCCGTCCTCGGCCACCACGGGGCGTACTGACAGACGCCGGGAACACAGCAGGACCGCACTCAGGTGCGGTACGGCCGCAGGGGGCGGCCACACAGATGAAGACAACCAACCGAAGGAACAGGGCCGCGCACGTCATGACGTGCGCGGTTGCGGGCGTGGTGCTGGCCGCTTGCGGCGGGCAGGCCCCGCCGGCGGCGGACCCGACGCACGGGCAGCCCTCGGCCGCCGGCTCCGCTGACGTGGGCGCCACGAGTTCGGCCGAGCGCGACGGCACGTCGTCGATCGCCCCCGAGCCCGCGTCCGGCGCCGACGCGTCGTCCAACTCGTCGGCCACCCCGTCAGGGGACGAGCAGGGCGAAGGGTCCACCGGCGAGGAGGTCGACAACGGCAGCGAGCCGGGCCTCGAGATGCCGGAGGCCCCTGAGGAGGAGGTCGAGAGCCTGACGGAGCTCCTCACCCCCGTGCGCAGCGGACCACTCGTCTCCACGCCGCTCCCAGCTGCGGCGTCCGCTCGTGGACGGGTGGTGGCCGGCTACCCCGCCTTCCTCCGCCCCGTGCGCTCCAGCCAGGTCGAGACCACCAGCGTCTCACCCTCTGCCGGACGCCTGCAGGTCGCGCTGGCGGGCACGAGCGCCCTCGCGCCGGAACAGGTGCTCGTCGCCTTCCGCACGCGGTTGTCGGGTCGCGGCCTGCAGGAGCAGGATGCTCCGGTCACCGTGGCCGGCGCCCGCGCAGCCGCGTTCCGACGCGGGGACAGCACCGTCACGATCACCGTCCAGGCCCGGTCGGGACGGACGAGCTATTCCGTCCACGCGACGCTGCGTGCCGGGAGAGACTGAGCCATGTACATCAGCGTCCGGGACAGGCCCGGTGCCGACGAACGCGCCGCCGACGGCACGCGAGCCGCCCGTCCCCCGGTGGGCCGCGCGGTCGTCCTCCTCGGCATCGTGTCGCTCCTGACCGACGTCTCTTCGGAGTCCGTCTCTGCGATCCTGCCGCTCTACCTCACGATGGTCGTCGGGCTGTCGCCCGTCGCGTACGGCCTCATCGACGGCCTCTACCAAGGCGTCAGCGCGCTGGTGCGCCTCGGTGGCGGCTGGGTCTCCGACGCCACGGACCGGCCCAAGTGGGTCGCCTTCCTCGGCTACGGCCTGTCCGCCGTCGCACGCGTCTTCCTCCTCTTCGCCTCCGGCGCCGCAGGCATCGCAGCCGTGGTCACCGCGGACCGCATCGGCAAGGGCATCCGCACTGCGCCACGGGACGCGATGATCAGCACCGCGACACCCACCGAGCACCTCGGTCGCGCGTTCGGCGTCCACCGGATGCTCGACACCATCGGCGCAGCACTCGGCCCGTTGATCGCCTTCGGCCTGCTGTGGGCGATCCCCGACGGCTACTCGGTCGTCCTCGTCGTGTCCCTCGCGTTCGCCCTCGCCGGCGTCGCGCTGCTGGGGCTGCTCGGCCCGGACGTACGACCCCGGAGGGACCGCGGCGCCCGCGCTGCTGGACAGACAGGACCCACGCCTCCGCCGTTCCGTTGGCGCGACCTCGGCGACCGCCGCCTGCGTCCGCTCCTGGTGGTGGCGGGCGTGCTCGGCCTGCTGACCGTGGGTGACGGTTTCATCTACCTCGCGCTGCTGGACCATGGCGGCGTCAACGTGACGTGGTTCCCGCTGTTCTACGTCGGCACCAACGTCGCCTACCTGTTCCTGGCCGTCCCGATCGGACGACTCGCCGACCGGGTGGGACGGTCCCGCACCCTGGTCCTGGGGCACCTCGCGCTCGTCGGCGCCTACCTGTGCTCGGTCCTGCCCACGTCCACTGCGGCCGCCACCGTCGGGACGCTCGCGCTGCTCGGCGTCTTCTACGCGGCCACCGACGGCGTGATCGCGGCCATCGCCGGCCGTCTCGTGCCCGTCCAGGCCCGCACGAGTGGCATCGCAGCGGCCCAGACGGTGGTGGCGGTGGCCCGGATGCTCGCCTCGGCCGGCTTCGGACTGCTCTGGTTCCTCCTCGGTCCCGCCGCCGCGATGGCGACCGTCGCCACGCTCCTCACCGTCGCGATCGCCGGCGCCGCGACCCGGATCGGCCGTCTCGACCGGTCCGAGGTCACAGCGTGACCGGGCGCGCCCGGGTCGTGGCCTTCGTCGCCGTCGTCGTCGTGCTGGTGGCCGCCGCCGGGTTCTACGTCCTGCGCGAGGGTCGCGAGGTACGCGCTCAGCGTGCCGCCGAGCCCGACACCGCGCAGGCACCGGTCGACGCGGTCGCCGACGGTCCACGCATCGTCTTCCGCCACACCGGGATCGACGCAGAGTACGGGCACGTCGCGATGGTCGGTCTCGATGATCCGTCCGGACCGCGCGCCTTCACGGACGTCGTCTGCGACCGGGTCGCCGCCCGTGCCTCGGGTGCCTCGTGCTTGGCGACCGAGCGCGGGGTTGCCACGGCCTACACCTCCCAGCAGCTGGACGCCGACTGGCAGGTGGTGGACGACACTGACCTGCCCGGCATCCCGAGTCGCACCCGCCTCTCCCCGGACGGTTCGCTCGTGGCGACCACGGTGTTCGTGACCGGGCACTCCTACATGTCGACCGGCTTCTCCACCGCCACCGAGGTGCACGCTTTCGACGGTGGCGAGCGTTGGGGCAACCTGGAGGAGTTCCAGCTCGTCGTCGCCGGGGAGGAAGTGGATCCTGTGGACCGCAACGTCTGGGGGGTGACCTTCGCCGACGACGACCGGACGTTCTACGCGACGGTCGCCACCGGCGGCCGTACACATCTCGTGGAGGGCGACCTCCAGGCGCGCACGCTCACTGCGGTCGCCGAGGACGCGGAGTGCCCGGCACTCTCACCCGACGGTTCGCGCGTCGCCTTCAAGGTCGACGTCGACCCGGGCCGCAAGGTGGTGTGGCAGATCGCCGTCCTCGACCTCGCCACCGGCGATCGCGCGGTGCTCGAGGACGGTCCGCGCGGGCTCGACGACCAGGTCGAGTGGCTCGACGACGACACCCTGCTCTACGGCATGCCGCGTCGCGACGAGCCCGGAGTGACCGACGTGTGGTCGGTCGACGCGGCAGCCGACGCCACGCCGGAGCTGCTCATCGAGCAGGCGTGGTCGCCGACGGTCGTCCCGTGAGTGCTACTCCGTGGGCCGCGAGATCGGCGCGCCGTCGACGAAGCGGTTCCTGTCCCAGACATTGTCGTTGACTGCCCCACGGCCGTGGAGGCTGTTGCTCGGTCCGTAGACGCCGCACTTGCGCGTGCTCCCGCGCGCGAACACGTTGTCGGTGACGACGATGCGGGCCGTGTCCGGGTAGGGCTTGCCTGGGTAGTAGCCCGGGTTGAGGCAGTACGCCGCCTGCCGGTGGATCGACTGTCCTGAGTCAGCGAATGCCGAAGCGAGGAAGTTGCGCGTGATCGTGATGTCCTGGACCGGCGCGTAGTCGCCGTAGAAGCCGATGACCGCCGAGCAGCCCGCGTCGTCGACCGGGTCGGAGACCGCCGCCCAGTCGCCACAGCTGCCGTAGTTGTGGTCGATCGTGAAGTGGTCGGTGCCGTTCCCGCCGAAGGCGTTGTAGTGGTAAGCGCCTCCGAGCTCCATGCCGTGCACCCAGCTGTCGCGGGCGACGCAGTTGGACTCGCACTTGATCACGCCCTGCCCACCGTGGGAGTTCACGCGGGTGGCGTAGAAGTTCGAGCGGCCGATGTTCTCCCAGAAGGGCAGGTCCGTCGGCGCCACCTCCGTGTCCTCGATGACTGTGGGGCCATAGCTCGACTTCTCGGCGAAGATGACACCCCTGACCAAGGAGTTGCGGATCGTCACGCACGGGGTCGAGGGCGAGGTCGTGCCGTTGCCGGCCTCGATGAGCAGCGTGCCGTTGACCTGCTTGGAATCGATGACGACACCACACGTTCGGATCGTCATCGGGCCGTTGTACGGCGTGAGGGTGACGGGGGTGCGGGAGTCACCGGGCAACCCGTGTGGGTAGCCCGTGTTGTGCGGGCCCGGCCAGCAGCCGCCCCACGGGTCGGCACCGCCGGGTGTGTTGGCCTCACCGACGCACGGTCCGGCCTGCGTCGTGGGGGGCGTCGTGGTCGTCGTCCGCGCCGGGACGAAGCGGACGTCCACCCAGTAGTTGTCCTTCGTGCCGGACGCGCGGTTGGGGAAGCCGGCGCCGCGCTTGGACCGATAGACACCGTTCTTGCCCGCCGAGGCCGTGAGCGCGTCGGTCGCACGGGTCTTCGAGAGGCCACTACGTGTGACGGCATGAGTGCCCGAGGCGGCGAATGCGGACACGACGTAGGTCTTGCCGGGGCGGACGGTCACCGGCTCGGCGAACCGGACCGACACCCAGCCCTTGCGGCTGGACCGGGAGAACGTCGCGGTGCGGAGCTGGCGACCTCGAGCCGTCCACAGCGACCCGGTCCGCGGCGTCGTCGACCGAGCTGCGCGGGGCTTCCACACCCGCATGCCCGTGACCGTGCCACGGACCTTCGGGCTGAAGCGCATGCCCACCTCGCGCGACCCACCCGTGCGGACTCGGACCTTGCCGGACGGCGCACCGTTGGCGAAGAGCCCCGAGCCGGCCGCGGCGCGAGGCGCTGGGTCTGCGATGCGCTCGGGACCCGCCTGCGAGGGAGCCACGACGCCGGCGATGGCAGCGCTTGCAGCAAGCAGGCCGACGCCCGCGAGGGACAGGCGACCGCGCCACGTGTGTGTCGCGGCGGCGCGGTCGAGCGAAGCGGCGGGTGGGGAGGTACGCAGGAACTGGGGCACGGGGGGATCACCTCGGGAGGGCTGGAGACCAGGGCTGCGGGCCGGGGGCGTTCGACAGCGATGGCGCGCAGTGCTCCCGGCATCGTGCGCCCGCGCCTCGACGAGGGCCAACTCCGCCATCCTCGCCACGCGTGATGGCCTCGGAATTTACCCAAACAGGGAGAGTCGGGTGCTGAGCGTCGCCACTCAGGCGACGCGCGTCGCGGCCGCCAGCCACTCCGGTCCACGCTCGGCGCGCATGAGCCGCGGCGAGACCAGCGCCCGGAGGGCGACCGTCGTCCCGGCCCGGCCCAGGGCGACGCGGCTGCCCTCGCGCGCCACGGTGAGCGCCCAGTAGGCCGCGGCGGCCGGGCGGCCCCGGTGGCGGGCGACCAGTCGCACGCGGTTGCACAGCAACAGGGCGCGCAGCCCGGGTGCAGTCCCTGACGGACCTTCGAGGTGGACAGCGCACGCCTCCGGGACGTAGCGCGTGCGCCACCCGACGTCGCGCACGCGCAGACCGTAGTCGGTCTCCTCGGAGTAGAGGAACCACGAGTCGTCCCACTCCCCCACGTCGGCCCAGCAGGCGGCGTCGATGAGCTGGGTCGACCCTTCGGCCCAGTCGGTGTCCGTCGGCGTGTCGTAGAAGCCGGGATCGGTGACGACTTCGCCGAGGTGCGCCCGGCGGCCGGCCCGGGTCGCCCCCAGGACCGCCTCGCCGAGAGCGCGCAGCAGGGTGGGCTCACGGCGCAGCGACCAGATCGGCTGTCCCTCCGCGTCAAGGAGCCTGGGCACCGCAACCCCCACCCGGGGGTCGTCGAGCGCTGCGGCCAGCGTCGCGACACACCCTTGTTGCAGACGTACGTCCGGATTGAGGACCAGCACGGCGTCGTGGGGGGCGGCGACCCGCACGCCGGCGTTGATACCGGCGGAGTAGCCGCGGTTGGCGCCGATCTCGACGATCGTCGCGCCCGGGACCAACGCGCGGACGCGCTCGACGGTCCCGTCGGTGGAGGCGTTGTCGGCGACGACGAGCTCCCACTGGAGGCCCGACATGCCGGCGTCCAACGAGGCGACCAGGTCGTCGACGAGGGTCTCGCTGTTGTAGGTCACCACGACCACGGCGACGCGTCGCATCCCTTCCCGCTCCTCCACACCGGCAGGCTCTCACCGGCCGCCGCGCCCGCTTGCGGCGGAGCCCGTACATCCCCCGGATTGGGTGCGCGCGTGCAGGCGACGGGCTGCGATGCTCGGGGGGTGTCCGGCATCGACCACGTCCTCCTGACGCGCTTCAACCTGCCCACGGGAGGGCTCGAGGGGCTCGTCCGAGCTCGCGAGGGCTGGTTGCGCGAGCGCATCGACCTCTTCGAACGCTACTGCGCCCCGTCCGTGGCTGGCCAGCAGGACGCAGACGTCACGTGGATCGTCTACCTCGACCCCGCGAGCCCCCAGTGGCTGCTGGACCGCATCGCGCCGTACGCCGAGCAAGGGCTGCTGCACCCGGTGCTCCGCGAGGTCGTGGGCGTCCCCGAGCTGCGCGAGGACATCGCTGCGCTCGTGCCGCGCAGCAGCGACATCCTGCTGACCACCAACCTCGACAACGACGACGGCCTCGCCGTCGACTTCTGCGCCCGGATCGCAGCCGCGGCGAAGGGCGCCGCGCCGGGGCGGGCGGCCCTCTATGCCACCCGCGGACTCGTGCTGGCGGACGACGGCCTGTTCGTCCTGCGCGACCGCCACAACGCGTTCTGCTCCGTGCGGGAGTCGTGGCACGACCCTGTGACGAGCTGGTCGGAGTACCACAACGAGCTGCCGCGCGTGATGCCGACGATCGAGCTCGACGGCCCACCCTCCTGGCTCCAGGTGGTGCACACGGGCAACGTCAGCAACCGCGTGCGGGGTCGGCTCGTTGCTCCCAGCGCTCACCGCTCGAGGTTCGCCGTGCCGCTCGAGGCGCGCGAGCCGACGGCGCGCGAGCTCCTGGTCGACCGCACGGTGACGTCGTCCGCACGACGGCTGCGCGACGGCGGGCGGGCAACTGCTCGACGCGCCGGGCTCCGTCTTCTCGGAAAGGACGGGTACGCAGCCGCCAAGGCGGGCCTGCGTGAGGCACGCAGCACCCTGCACGACGGCCCGACCTCACTGGTCAACCTCTGCTTCCACGGCATCGGAGAACCCGGTCGCGAGCTCGAGCCCGGAGAGGAGACCTACTGGATCGACCGGACGACGTTCGCCGAGATCCTCGACCTCGTGCGCGACCGGCCCGACGTGCGGCTGAGCTTCGACGACGCCAACGCGTCCGACGCGACCATCGCGCTCCCCGAGCTCCTCGCTCGTGGCCTGACGGCATCGTTCTTCGTCGTCGCCGGGCGCCTCGACCAGCCGGGCAGCCTGACGAGCGACCAGGTGCGACAGCTCCACGCAGCCGGCATGACAATCGGCAACCATGGCATGACCCACTGCCCGTGGCGCGGACTCGGCCGACTCGACCAGGATCGCGAGTACGTCGCGGCACGCGAGGCGATCGCCGCCGTGATCGGAGCCCCTGTGCACGACGCCGCACTGCCGCTCGGACGCTACGACCGCCGCGTCGTGGATCGCCTGCGCACCCTCGACTACCGATCCGTGCACACCAGCGACCGGCGCCGCGCCCGAGAGGGCCGGTGGCTCCAGCCGCGCTACAGCATCCACAGCGGGGACACAGCCGCGTGGGTGGAGCAGGAGCTGCTGCGTCCGCCGTCGGTCGCCGCCCACGCCCGCGGCGCCCTCGTCGGGACCGCGAAGCGCTGGCGCTGACGAGCCATTCCCACATTTGGGGGATCTCAGGGACGGGTGGGCACCGAGCTCGCGCCCGGCTGGTGGACTGGGACGGCCCGGTCGAGGGGACCTGGCCTGGGGTGACTGAGGGGAACAGCGTGGGTCTCACGATCGCGTGCGTCTACAACGACGTCGAGGTGCGCCGGCACTGCCTCGACCGCTCGATCGTTGCGGCGGCCGCTGGGGTGGATGTGCAGTACATCCCCGTCGACAACACCACGGGCCAGTTCGCCTCCGCGGGCGCCGCCCTCAACCACGCCGCCCAGCAGGCCGAGCACGACGTGGTGGTCTTCGCCCACCAGGACGTCTACCTCCACGACCTGACCCGGCTGGAGGCAGCCGCATCCGCGCTCGACGACCCGTCGTGGGGCGTGCTCGGCTCCTGCGGCATGACGGAGTCGGGGGCTCTCGTCGGACGTCTGCGCGACCGGGTGATCCTCATCGGCTCACCTGCTCCCGACCCGGTCGAGGTCCAGACGCTCGACGAGGTCCTGTTCATGGCGCGTCGCGAGACACTGCTCGCCCACCCGCTCAGCGAGGACCCGCTCCTCGCCTGGCACGCGTACGCCGTCGAGTACGCACTGCGCATGCGCGCCGCAGGCATGCGCGCCGGTGCGGTGGACACCGCGATCACCCACAACAGCCTGACGGTCAACCTGGCGCGCCTCGACGACGCCCACCATCACGTGGGAGACCTCTTTCCCGCCGAGCTGCCTGTCCGCACCACGTGTGGCACGGTGACCGGACGACGGGACTGGCGCGATCTCCCCGTGATTCGCTCGCAGCGCTGGCGCCGCACGTGGCTCAAGCAGTCCGCGGCGGCCGCGCGCGTCCACCGGGCGGTGGACCTGCGGGTGGTCATCGCCGACATCGCCCACGAGGTCGACGTCGTCGGCTACTCCGAGGCCGATCCGCTCCATCTCGTCAACGTCGACCGGGCAGGCTCTTTCGCACGGGCCGTCCTTGGCACGACCGTGCTGGAGCGCCGTGGCCGGCCCGTCGTCATGACGGCGACGGACGTCGCGGGACTCGCGCCCACGATCGCGCCGCTGGGCCCCCGCGACCACGTGCTGGTCACCGGCCTCACCCTGGACGACCTGGTCTCCGCATGGCCGCTCCTCGACGACGGCCGGCCGTGGCTTGCCGGTGTGCAGTGGGACGAGGTCTGGCTGCTGGCCGGGCCGTCGGCGGAGGAGCTCCCCCGCGAGTGGGGTCGCCCCCAGGCGATGCCGCTGCGTGTCGGGTCAGGCGTGCGCTGAGGCGCGACGCGCCCGACGGCGGTCCAACCAGGCCACCAGGATGAACGTGAGGGCGGCACCGCTCATGCCGGACGCGCCCGCGGCGCGCATCCGGCTTCCCCCCACCTGATAGATGGTGGGGTCCTTGGTCGCGGGGATCGAGGTCACCCGCATGCCGGGCACGATCCTGAGCTCGTCCTGCCGCTCCTCGAGTGACGCGGCGATGGCGTCGACGGTTGCGTCAGCACGCCGCTCGACCTCGTCCGGGTCGGCGGCAGCCACCTGCACGTCGAGGTGGCTCGACGACAGGTCGCGGCGCCACTGGGTGCCCAGGTTGGGCACCCGCACCTGGACGCCGTCATCGATGCCCTGACCGACCATGTTGGTGTCGGTCGACGCCGTGTCCATGCCCGGCTTGCCGCCGTTGAGGTCGCTGACCACCACACCGACGACGGGGTAGAGAGTGAAGCGAGGATCCTCGAGGTAGTTGGGGAACTCGGGATCCTTCGGTCCGATGAGGAGGACGTTGAACTGCGTCCAGTACACGGTCGGCTGGTGCGTCGCGACGTAGACGCCGCCGAGACTCAGGACGGCACCGACAAGGACGACGTACCACCAGCGCAGCGACGCGCCGATGAGGTCCCCCGACGTCATGGTGGTGCCTCAGGCCGTCTTGGAGGCCACGAAGTCCGCGAGACTCCCGACGGTCTCGAAGACCTCTCCGGTGAAGTCCTCGTCGTCGATCTCGATGTCGAACTGGTCCTCGAGAGCGGCCGCGAGCTCGACGACGCCCAGCGAGTCGAGCTCGGGGAGCTCCCCGAAGAGGCCGGTGTCGCGCGTCATCCCGCCCGCACGGTCCTCGATGCCGAGAGCTCGGGTGAGCACCTCGACGACACCGGCGAGGGTCGTGTCGGTGGAGTCGGCGGTCACGGTCATGGCGGGTCCCCTTGGATCGGATGGCTGGGTCGAGCGGGTTGGGTCGGTCGTCTCGGCGCTCACAGAAGCACCTCGGCGGGTGCGTCGTGGCCGAGGAAGGCAGTGGGGCTGGCGGTGAGGCCGTAGGCGCCCGCCTGGAACAGGACGACGAGGTCGCCCACGTCGGGGCGGGGCAGCTCGACGTCGTCGCCGAGGAGATCGAGCGGGGTGCAGAGGCATCCGACCACCGTCACCGGGGCCGTACCTGTGTCGCCGAGGCGGTTGCCCAGTGCCATCGGGTAGTTGCGACGGATGACCTGGCCGAAGTTCCCCGACGCGGCCAGCTGGTGGTGCATCCCGCCGTCCACGACGGCGTACGCCTGGCCGCGGGACTCCTTGACGTCGACCACCCTGGTCACGTAGACCCCGGCCTCGCCGACCAAGTAGCGGCCCAGCTCCAACGACACGGTGGCGTCGGGCAGCGCGGGTGTGAGCCGCTCGTCGAGGAGATCGGCCAGCCGCTCGCCGACGTGGGTCAGGTCCAGCCGCTCGTCCTTCTCGAAGTAGGGGATGCCGAAGCCGCCCCCGAGGTTGACGTAGCGGGCCTCCTGCGGGAGGTGCGTGGCCAGGTCGAGCACGAGGTCGACGGTGCGCGCCTGGGCCTCGACGAGGATGTCGGCACGGAGGTTCTGCGAGCCGGCGAAGACGTGGAAGCCAAGGACGTCGACATCCGAGGAGGAGACCTCACCGAGGAGGGACGGCACCAGCTCAGCATCCACACCGAACTGCTGAGGTCCGCCGCCCATGCGCATGCCCGAGCCCTTCACCGCGAAGGGTGGGTTCACCCGCACGGCGGCACGCGGCAGGAGCGCCAGCTCCTTGCCCGTGCGCACCAGCCGCTGGAGCTCGGTGCGTGACTCGACCTCGACGATCACGCCCGCGGCGACGGCCCGACGCAGCTCCTCGTCGGTCTTGCCGGGGCCGGCGAAGCTGACGTGCGCCGGGTCGTGACCGGTGTCGAGCGCCACCGCCAGCTCTCCGGACGAGGCGACGTCGAGGGTGTCGACCAGACCCGAGAGGTGCTGCGCCACGGCAGGCATCGGGTTGGCCTTCACGGCGTAGCCGAGCGCCACACCGTCGGGCAGGGCCGCGCGAACCTCGTCGACACGTGCGGTGATCGCCGCGCGGTCGTAGGCGAAGAAGGGTGTCGAGCCGACGCGTGCAGCCAACCGGCCGAGCGGGATGCCGGCGACGACCAGCTCGCTCCCCTCGCGCCCGAACATCCCCAGGTGGTCCTCGGTCCTCATGCCTGCTCCCCTGCTCCTGCTGTCAGCTGCTCACGCAGCAGCACCCGGTCGAACTTCCCGTTGGGCCCGCGCGGCAGCTCTGTGCGCACCACCACCTCGGCGGGCACGAGGTAGAGCGGCAACGTGCGTCGCAGGATCGCCAGCAGCTCGTCGACGTCCACGTCGTCGCCATAGGGGCTGACGACGAGCACGACCCGGTGCCCCAGGGCCGGGTCCGGCAGGCCGAGCGCGACCGCGTCGGTGACCAGGCCGGTGTCGTAGACGACCTCCTCGATCTCCGTCGGGCTCGCCCGGTAGCCGCTGGTCTTGATCATGTCGTCCGTGCGACCGACGAAATAGAGGAAGCCCTCATCGTCGGCGACCACCCGGTCACCCGACCAGACAGCCAGCTCGGGGGCGCGCCACTCCGACGACGGCCCCGGCACCGGCTTGAAGCGCTCGGCGGTCTTCTCCGCGTTGCCCCAGTAGCCCAGCGCGACGAGCGGACCACGGTGCACCAGCTCGCCCTCCTCACCCGGGTCGCAGGGTGTGCCGTCCGGGCGCACCACCAGGATCTCCGCGTTGGGGATGGCCTTGCCGATGGAGTCCGGACGGGCATCCACCTGCGCGGGCTCGAGATAGGTGGAGCGGAACGCCTCCGTGAGGCCGTACATGAGGTAGGGCTCGGCGTCGGGGAAGATCTCCCGGAGCCGATCGAGGGTCGCACGCGGCATCCGCCCTCCGGTGTTGGCGAGATATCGCATCGAAGCGGTCGCCTCCGGCGGCCACTCCACCGCGGCGATCTGCAGCCACAGTGGCGGGACGCACGTCAGCCCGGTGACGCCGTGCTTGGCGCACAGCCTGGGCACGTCGCGCGGCAGCAGGTAGTTGAGCAGCACGACGTGGGCGCCCACGGCGAACGCGGTCGTGAGCTGACTCAGGCCGGCGTCGAAGCTCAGCGGCAGCGCGGAGAGGATCACGTCGTCCTCGGTGTTGGCGAGGTAGGTGCTGACGCTCTCGGCGCCGACGACCATGTTGCGGTGGCTGAGCACGACGCCCTTCGGTCGCCCGGTGCTCCCCGAGGTGTAGAGGATCGCTGCCACGTCGAGGTCGACCGTCGAGCCCCGCGGTGGGAGGGGCTCGACGGAGGTCAGGAGCGACGAGAGGGGGTGCACCGACGGTTGGTCGGCGGCCCCCGCTGCGTCGGGGACGCCGTCGACCAGTACGACATGGGCGAGCGACGCGCACGCCTTGGCGTCCTCACGCACGGCCTCCCAGCGCTGTCGGCTGGTGACCAGCACCCGCACCTGGCAGTCGCTCAGGATGTAGGACACCTGAGGGCCCTTGAGGACCGGGTTCACCGGGACGAAGACACCGTCGGCGACCGAGGTTCCGAAGACCGCCGCGACCGTCTCGGGACGCTTGTCGAGGAACACCGCGACCCGCTCGCCGCGCTCCAGTCCGAGACCGGCCAGCACCGCACCGAAGGCGGCGACCCGCTCCCAGAGCTCGTGGTAGGTCAGCGAGGTGCTGCCGTGCGTGAGCGCCATACGGCCGCCGCGCGCGACCGCCTGCTGCTCGACCAGGTGGTGCAGCCGGGTCCGGGTGCCGGTCCCCACGGGCGTCGTCACCACGGGACGCACGTCAGCTCGCTGTAGAGGTAGTCGATGTCCGTCGCCGGCGTGTGCAGGCTGCGGAACATGCGGCGCCGCGGAGCGCGCTGCGGGCGCGAGATCCTGGGCGGTCGACCCGCGACACGATGCTCGGCGAGCGTCACCAGCGTGCGGTGCCGGACGAGGAGGTGACGGTAGGGCGCGTGGCCCGCGCGGGCGAGGACGGCCGGGTCCGACACGTGGAGCAGGGTCGCGAAGACGGGCATCCGCTTGCGCCGGTCCCGCCGTGCGACGACGTAGCACGACTCGTCGCCGACCTGGACCACGAAGTGCCAGGCGGCGCGGGCGCGGCGGTGGTCGCGGTAGATGGCGAGCTCGTCGGCGGACAACGCCCCTTCGATGTCCGTCGGGTGTGTCAGGACCCGTACGCCGCGGCGCGACGGCAGAGGGACGTTGGGCACCAGGGCTGTGCTGGTGTCGAGGAACTCGAAGCCGAGGCGGCTGTTGAGCTCGACCACGTTGCCGCTCGGCGAGAGGTCGACGAAGTCGTAGCCCTTCTGGCGCAGCATCGCCCGCGCCAGGCGTACGCCGTGGGCGCGGTGCTCCTCCAGCACGCACCACGCGGCGAGGTTGCACACCTTGCGCGCCACGCCATCGACCACCCGCTCGGAGTAGAAGGCGAGGTACACGCCCACCACGTCCTCGCCGTGCCGCAGCAGGAAGCCGTGATTGGGCGCGTCGGTGCGCCACGTCGGCATCGCCGAACGCGCCCACTGCTCGCCGCTGAGGCGGCTGTTGAGGTGGCGGTGCAAGAAGTCACCGACGATCTGGACGTCCTCGTCCCTGATCGGGGCGACGTCCACCCCCCTGGGTCCGTCAACCATGGCTCCACAGTAGGAAGCGATGCCGGCCCCGCGGGGGGCCTGCGGACCACATACCCCAATTGTGGGAAGGGGTGTCGAGGCCGGGCTCGCGAGCCGGCTCGCGTGCAACGATCCGATCAGCTGAACGCGCGAGTGCAAGGGGGCAGCGTGGAGCTGAAGGTCTTCTGGCGCACGTTGCGCCGACGCTGGTACCTCACGATGGTGGTGCTGGCCCTGACGGTCGGAGCGACCGCGTACGTCGTGCGCGACGTGGGCCCGACCTACGAGGCGGAGGGCTCCGCCCTCGTCTTCCCGCCCGCGAGCTCGATCAAGGTCGAGGGGAAGGCCGCCACCGCGGGCAACCCCTACCTCGAGCTCGCCGGCGTCAACCAGGCGCGTGACGTCGTGATCCGCACGCTCAAGTCACGCACCGTTCAGGAGGAGTGGGGCGAGGACTTCCCGGGCATGGAGTACGAGGCGACGCCCGACTTCACCAACAGCGCGCCGATCATCCTCTTCACCGTCGAGGGCGGTTCGTCCGCGATGACCGCGGCGGGGCTCGACGATCTCATGTCGCGCGTGCCTGCGATCCTGCTCGATTTGCAGGACGGGCTCGGGCTGGCGAGTGAGGGCATGGTCACCGCGCGCAAGCTGACCCAGGACGCGCAGCCGGCGATCGTGCGCAAGGGGCAGATCCGCGCGGGCATGCTCGCTCTGGCTGCGACGGCTGGACTGGGTCTCCTTCTCCTCGCGCTGATCGACTCCCTGCTCGTCTCGCGGGCGCGCAGCCGCGCCGAGAACGCGGCGCGTCGCGAGGCCGAGGCGGCCGCCCGCGCGCTGGAGGGGCCGGAGCCAGAACCCGATCTCGAGCCGGAGGACCAGCCGGAGGACCAGCCGGAGGACCAGCCGGAGGACCAGCCGGTGTACGCGTACCGGATCCCGGTCGACTCCGACATGGCGGTCAGCCCGGCGCGTTCCAAGTGGCTTCGCCAGGTCGGCCCCGACCCGTTCCGCAACGGTCACCGCTTCCGTACCGCCCCCTCGGGCAAGCCGAGGTCGAGGACTGCCGGCAGGAACCGATGACGGTCATGGACGGCTCCCCCGCTCGGGGGGCCGACGCCACGACCCTGCTGACGCTCTACGTGGTGCTCCTGTGGGGGATCCCGTCCTCGATGGTCGTTCCCGCGCTGGGCAGCGCCGGCAGCCCGTCGAACCTCCTGGGGGTGGCGGCGTTCTTCTGGTGGGTGTGGTTCCACGTGCGCCGCACCGAGCCGCTGGGCGCGGGCGTGCAGCCAGTGCGCGCCGCGATGCTCGGGTGGCTGCTCGTGATGCTGGTGGTCTATGCCCACGCGATGGCCGGCCCCATCCCGGGCGATGAGATCAGCGTCGCCGACAACGGCGTCCTCCGGCTGCTGGGGATGGCAGGGATCCTGCTCGTGGCCAACGACGGGATCACCTCGTGGGACCGGTTGCACACGTTGCTGCGACGGCTGGCGCTCGCCGCCGGGGCGGTCGCCGTGCTCGGCTTCGTGCAGTACGTCACGAAGGACATCTGGATCGACCGGCTGTCGATCCCGGGGCTCTCCCCCGGGGTGGTGACCGAGCTGGGCGCCCGGTCCGGCTTCGTCCGCCCGAGCGGCACGTCGGCCAGCGCGATCGAGTACGGCGTGGTGCTGTCCATGGCCTTGCCGCTCGTGATCGCCCTCGCCGGGAGCGGCACCCACCGCCGGTGGGTCTACCGCCTGCTGCTCGTGCCGATGATCCTGTCGATCTACCTCTCGGTCTCGCGCTCGGCCTACCTCTGCGCCGCTGTGGCGCTGGTCGTCCTGGCGATCAGCTGGACCAACCGGCAACGGCTACAGGCGCTGGGTTTCGCGGCCATGGTGTCCGCGGTGCTCTACGTCACCGTGCCCGGCCTCCTCGGTGCGATCCTCGGCCTGTTCTCCAACGCGGACGAGGACCCCAGCGTCGCCTCCCGCACAGGCAGCTACGACATCGCCGGCGCGTTCATCGCCGACAGCCCGTGGGTCGGTCGCGGCTTCGGCACGTTCCTGCCGCGCTACTGGATCCTGGACAACGGATACCTCGGCCTGCTCATCGAGGGCGGGATCCTGGGACTGGTCGGCCTCCTCCTCGTCCTCGGGTCCGGGCTCGTGGCCGCCCATCGCGCTGGCCGCGACGTGCCCGAGGAGGACCACGAGCTTTCGCGCGCCCTCATGGCCTCGATCCTCGCCGGGGCCACGTGCCTGGCCTTCTTCGACACGTTCGCCTTCCCGCAGAGCTCCGGATGCGTCTTCCTGGTGCTCGGCGCGGCCGGCGCGATGCGCCGACTGGCCGTGCGACGCAGCGAGGACGTTGCGGCCGAGCGGTTGTTGCCAGAGTCCGGCGACCGAGTCGCGTCCCCGCCCCCGGCCGATCAGTCGGGCGATCCGGCTCCGGACGGCTCGCCTACCGACACGAGGGTCACGACCGACATCGCCGGGAGCTGAGGGCTCCCGCGCCGCTGCGGTCAGACCCGCGCGATGACCTCGGCGAGGTCGGCCTCGAACTGCTCGACCGAGAACTGGGCGCGCGCGCGTTCCGCGGCGAGGCCGCCGAGGCGCGCGCGCCTGTCCGGGTCGCCTGCGAGTGCGTCGATCTCACGGGCGAAGGCGTCGATGTCCCCCGCGGGCACCAGGACGCCGGTGTCGCCGAGCTGGCGCCGGACGCCGCCCACGTCGAAGGCGACGACGGGCTTCCCCAAGAGCATCGCTTCCATCACGACGAGCGGGAACGGGTCATCGCGCGAGGGCAGCGTCATGATGTCGAACCCGGCCATCGCCGTCGACGGATTCGCACTGTGCCCGGCGAACTCGACGCCCTCCGGCAACCCGTCCGGAGGCACACCACCACCGACCCAGACGAATCGCAGCTCCTCGGTGTCATGCTCCGCGAGCAGCCGCCGGGCCGCGCCCACCCAGAGATCGACGCCCTTGCGGTACTCGACCGCCCCGACGCACCCGACGACCACGGGACGCGGCATGTCGGACGGTGTGGAACGAGTGGCAGCCGCCAGTACGCGCCGGGCGTCCGGGATCGACAAGAGGAGCTCGATGTCGCCGCGGGGCGCACCGAGTGCGACCAGGGCGTCGACGACACTGGGTGAGCAGGCGACGAGACGGACGCGTCCGCGCGGCAGACCGTGGAACCCGACCCTGTCGAGGAAGCCCCGGAGGACCCGCCCAGACTCGTGCACGTGCAGGACCGCCGGGCGACGCAGGGCCGCGGCTGCGCGGACGTACGCGGCGGACGAGGTCGAGTTGACGTAGACGATGTCGGGGCGGTGGACGGCGACGACCGCGAGCGCGGTCGCCAGCTCCACCAGCTTTGCGAGGGAAGATCGCACCGGCCCCGGCTCGGACCACAGTCGCCGCAGCACACGCCACATCGGCGGCACGCGCGTCGGCGCGACGGCCGCGAAGTCCTCCACCAGCGGTCCCGGACGCTGCGAGACGATGCGGACGTCGTGGCCCTGCTCGACCAGCGCGTGTCCCACCATCACGGCGATCCGGGGTGCTCCGGTGCGGGACGCCTCGTGGCTGACCAGCAGCACGCGGCTCACCCGCCCACCCCCGCAACCGGGCGTACGGCGGTCAACCGGCGGGCGAGCCGACCCGCGATGTCCCGACCGGCGACGTAACCGACGTCGACGAGGTGCTCCCACCACGCGTCACCCTGGTCGAGCGTCTCGGCATAGATCTGCTCGAGGCGGTCGGCAGTGGCGTCGAGGCCGTAGCGGGCCACCACGACGTCGCGACCCGATCGGCCCCGCTCGTCGCGAGTCGTCGGATCCAGCAGTGGACGCAGCTGGGCCCACAGGTGCTCGACCGGGTCTGCCGGCGCCACGGTGCCGTAGTAGCCACCGTCGAGGAACCGGTCCACCGTCGACGGCTCGAACGCCAGGCTGAAGCCGTTGTCTCCCAGCACGACGAGCGGCCGCCCGTGGGCCAGGACGCGCAGCGCGGAACCACCCATCGCAAGAGCGACATCTGCGGCGGCGTACGCCGGCCTCGGGTCGGCGAGCGCTCCGGTGAGCACCACGGCTTCACGACCCAGCCTGCGATTGACCTCGTCGGCGCGCGCTCGCACTCGCGGCATCCCGCTGCCGTCGCCGACCAGCACGAGTCGCGCCCGGGGCGCCGCGCCGGCCAGGAGGGCGTCCATCGCCAGCATGACACCGGGCATCTTGGCCACGCCGTGGTTGCGCAGCTGCTCGGGCGTCAGCTCGTCCAGCCGACCCACCACCACGAGCAGCAGCTCGTCCTCTGCGATGTGGTGCTCGGCGCGGAACGCAGCTGCAGCGTCCGGGTCGGGGCGGTCGTGCAGGACGTCGACGGGCGGCTCCAGGAGGTACGAGCGGGGGCCGTGCACCGCGGCCGCCTCGCGCTGGAGGTCTCCGGTCCCGACGACGAGCGGCGTGCGACCGGTGGTGGTGAACTCGTTGTCCATCAGCCAGTTCAGCACCACCGGCCTGGTCGGACCGAGCCCGCAGGCGAGCACGGCGCTTCGTCCCAGCCACGCGGCGAAGACGTGAAGCACGTCGAGCCGGTGCTCCCGTGCCAGGCGCCGGAGGTGCCAGGCACGTCTGGACAGCCCCGCCCCGGCGGGGATGCGTACGACCTCGAAGCCCGCTGCGACGGCGCGCGGCTCGACCGAGACCAGCGGCTGCTCGTCCACCGCGGCCAGCACCACGTGGTGCCCACGGCCGCGCAGAGTCCGGGCGAGGTCGATGGCGTTGAGCGGGCACCCGCCGAGGGCCAGGCCCTCGAGCACGATCCCGACCCGCAGCGGTCGACCGGCGCTCACCGGAGGACCCCCTGGCGCACACGCCGACCGGGCAGGCGGCGCAGCAGGGCGGCGGCCTCGGGCAGGTCCTGCTCGATCATCGATCGGGCCAGGACGAGGTAGACGACAACGGCGGAGGCGCCGCCGGTGAGCAACCCGAGACGCGGGTCGTCGATCCAGCGGTCTCCGATCCAGGCGGCCGCGCCCGCGGCCAGCGCGGCCAGGGCCGGGCGCGCCAGCACCCGTGCCATCGCGGAGGGGAGCGGCCCGAGCCGGGAGCGCATCGCCCAGTAGTAGCCCGGCACGGACACGAGCAGCACCACCACGACGTGCGCCCACGCGGCACCGACGAGGCCCCCCACCTCGACGCCCCAGACCATCGCGGGGACGAGCGCCGCGATCCAAGCGACCTGCACGACCAGCAGCGGTCCGGTCGCGCCGATCGCGACGAGCACGTTGACGTGGAGGAGGGTGAAAGCGAAGCACGCTCCGTACACCGCCAGCACCGTGAGGACCGGCGCCGCGCCGGACCACGTGTCGCCGAAGAGGGTGCGGACCAGGCTCGGCGCGAGGACGGCCGTGCAGCAGGCGACGGGGAAGGATACGAGCGCCACCAGGCGGGTGGCGGAGACGAGGGATTCGACCATCTTGGCCGTGTCGTCGGCGACCCGTCCGAAAGCGGGCAGCACGACACCGTTGAGGACCGACCCGAGAACAGCGGTCGTCCAGTTGGCCACGTTGAAGGCGATCATGTAGACGCCGACCTGCTCCGCGGTGAGGAGCCGCCCGATCACCAGGTAGTCGGCATTGAGCAGTGTCCAGTTGATGAGGTTGGCCAGCGCCAGCGGCAGCCCGAAGCGGAGCAGCGGCCCGACGAGCTCGCGACGCCACTCGGGCCGGTAGCGGCGCTCGACGAAGTAGACGAACGCGAGGCCGGTGACGATCTGACCGACCACGCGGGACCAGGCGAAGGCCGTCGCGCCCTGGCCGGCGAGAGCAAGAGCGACGAGCACCGCGTTGGCCGGCACGAATCCCGCGATCGTGCCGACGAGGATGCGGTCCTGCCGGAAGTCGCGCACCAGTTGGGCGCCGGGCACGGCGAAGGCTCCGGTGAGGGCCAGGCACAGCGACATCACCCGGATCGGGTCCTCTGCGGCCGGCATTCCGAGCGCCACAGCCAGCGGTCCTGCGAACAGGGCCATGGCGGCGGCGAGGCCCAAGCTGACGAGGATCGAGATCGACGTCACGGTGCCGGCGATCTCCTCCGGTTCCATGGCCGAGCGCGCGACTGCGGACGCCATGCCGAGCTCGGCCAGGCTGGTGACCACGACGAAGACCGCGAGCGCCACCGCGAAGACGCCGAACTCCTCAGGCGAGAGGATCCGGGCAACCACCGCGGTCACCAGGATGCCGCCGACGCGCATGACGATGTTGCTGGCCGCGGCCCACATCACGCCGCGTCCGATGTCACGGCGCAGGTCTTCCTGGCCGGCGGCCGGCACGTCGGTGCCGGCTGCGGCTGTCTCTCCCACTGTCACGCCTACCCCCTGGTCAGGCCGGTTCCGGTCGCTCCGGACGTCACTGGGACGCCCGGAACACCACGTCCACGAAGTAGTTGGTCGCGTTCCACGACTCGTTCGGGAAGCCGCCCGACGCCCCGTAGCGGAAGCGGCCGTTGGTGTTCGCAGGTGCGGTCAGCGGTCCGACGGTGCGTGGTGCCGCGAAGTACTGCGGCGTCGCGGAATAGCGACCGTTGGGCGCGAGGTACGACACGACGTACGTCTGGCCTGCGGTCACCGTCACTGGCGTGGTGAACGACGCCGACTGCCAGCCGGTGGCTGTCTCGTTGGCGAAGGTCAGCTGGCCGAGCCGATTGCCTGAGGCGTCCCACACGGAGCCGGTGTGCGTGCCGGTGTTGCCGGTGCCCTTGTAGAAGCGGATCCCCGTCACCGTACCGTCCTGGGACGGTACGAACGCCATGCCGAGCTCGACCGCATCAGGGTCGTTGATCGACGCCGACGCCGGCACCTCCCCCTCGAGCAGCGACGCCGTGTTGGGCGCCGCGGTGCGGAAGGTCCACGTCTGCGTCGGGAGGGGCGCTCCTTCGGTGGAGGTGGCCCCCGAGAGGGTGGCGGTGTAGACGGTGTCCGTCGCCAACGCCGCGGCCGGCGTGAAGGTCACCGTCGAGCCACCCCCCGAGAGGGCCGCCTGGCCGGAGACCGCGTCACCGCCCCTGGAGAGGGTCATGGTCCACCCGGTGGCCAGCGGCGCCGTGAGGGTGATCGACGGCTTCACCGCCACCGGGACATCCGTCGCCCCGTCGACAGGAGTGCGGGAGTCGACCGCGATGCTCGCCGCCTCCCGCTCGAAGACCACGTCCACGAAGTAGTTGGCCGCGCCCCACGAGAACGACGGGAACCC
Organism: Nocardioides cavernae; assembly: GCF_013410035.1. Taxonomy (GTDB): domain Bacteria; phylum Actinomycetota; class Actinomycetes; order Propionibacteriales; family Nocardioidaceae; genus Nocardioides; species Nocardioides cavernae_A. The sequence continues at coordinate 654,806 of NZ_JACCBW010000001.1, forward strand.
GCCGCCTGCGGCGTAGAGATAGCGCCCGTTGTTGGCCGCCGGCGCGGTCAAGTCGCCCGCGGTCCACGGTCCGTTGAAGAAGTCCTGCGTGTAGGCGTAGTGGCCGGCAGGGGCGAAGTAGGACACGACGTAGGACGTGCCCGCCTGCACCTCGATCGGCGTCGACAGCTGGGCCGTCTGCCAACCTGTCGCCGTCTCGGCGACGAACGTGGCTTGCGCCAACCGCGTGCCGTCGGCCGACCAGAGCGACCCCGTGTGGGTGCCGGTGTTGCCGGTGCCCTTGTAGAAGCGGATCGCAGTGACCGTCCCGTTGCGGCTCGGGGTCCAGGCCACCCCGAGCTCGACCGGCGCTCCGTCGGACGCGGCCTCGACGGCCGGCACCTCGTCACCGAACAGGCTCTGCTGGGTCAGCGAGTCCGCGCTGCGGGTGTGGAACGTCCAGGTCTGCGGCGCCAGGGCGGCACCATCGGTGGACACGACGCCGGTGAGCGACACGTCCACGGCGGCGTCCGCCGGTAGCTGACTGGCCGGGGTCCAGAGGAGCTGGGTCCCGGTCGCGTCGAGCGCCGCCGAGCCGGGCAGCGTGCTGCCGTTGCTCGTGACCGTCATGGTCCACCCAGACGGCGCGATCCCGGCGGTGAAGCCCACCTTGACCTTGGTGCCCCGCGCCACCTGCACCGCGCCCGGCGCCGGGTCCTGGCCGGTGACCGCGATGGCCGGCGCCACCTTCTCGAACACCACGTCGACGAGGTAGCTGGTCGACGAGGAGGCCGAAGGGAAGCCCGTGCCGTAGGTGTAGGCCCCCGCCGCGGACGTCACCAACAGTGGCGAACGCGACAGGTTGGCGGCCGCGAAGGCGTTGGGCGTTGCGGAGTACCGCCCGACGGTGGTGCGGTAGGACGCGGTGTAGGTCGTGCCCTTGCGCACCTGGACGGGTGTCGCGAAGGTCAGGGTCTGCCAGCCGGAGGTCGACTCGTCGCTGAACGTGCCGGTCGCGAGCACAGTCCCATCGGCCGCCCACAGGGTGCCGGTGTGCGAGCCGGTGTTGTTGGCGCCCTTGTAGAACCGAACGCCGGTGACCTGACCGTTGACGTCTGGCGTGAAGCGGACGCCGAGGGTCACCGGGTCGCGGTCGCTGTCCTCGAGCAGGGTCGGGGTCAGCGAGTCGTCGAACAGCGTGCACGGGCAGACCCCCGGCGGGTTGGGAGGCTTGACCGTCGTGAACGACCAGGTGTCGCCCGTCGTCACGGGATTTCCGGACGTGTCGGTGCCGGTGGCCTTGGCGGTGAACTTCACGAAGCCGGCCAAGGGCGCATCTGGCGTGAACGTGACCGTCCGGGTCGCCGCGTCGTACGCCGTCGTACCGGCGACCGTGGCGCCGTTGGCGTCCTTCAGCGTCAGTCCCGCCGTACCCGCGGCGAGCGGCTTGGAGAACTTCGCGCTGATCTTGGTGGAGGACGGCACGCTCGACGAGCCCGGCACAGGCGACTGGTTGAGCGCGATGAGCGCTGAGCTGTCGGTCGTCGTGAAGGTGACGTCGACGTAGTAGTTGGCGTTCTGGTGGCTCTGGTCGGGGAACTGGCCAGGGTTGGCGAAGACGCCGCCGGCGGGGGCGCCGTAACCGCCGTCGACCATCAGTGCTGCGGTCTCACGGGGTCGCGCGGCGAAGCCCCAGCTCTCGAGAGCGTAGTTCCCGTTGGGCGCGGTGTACGAGGCGACGTAGGACTTTCCGGCCGCGACCGCCACGGGGGTCTGGAACGTCACGGTCTGCCATCCGGTCGCGGACTCGGTGCCGAACGTCGCCTGTGCGAGGCGCTCACCCGAGCTCGACCACAGCGACCCGACGTGCGTCCCGGTGTTGCCGGTGCCCTTGAAGAAGCGCACGCCGGTCACGAAGCCGTCCGTCAACGGCACGAACCGCACGCCGAGCTCGACGGCGTGGGGGTCGTTCGCCGCGGCGATCTTCGGGGTCTCGCCCCCGAAGATGCTGCACGGGCACTGGGCGTCGAACGCGCGCGTCGCCGCCGTGCCGATGTTGGCTGAGTCGTCCATCGCCCGGACCCGGACCTGCGAGCTGCCGAGGCCCTTCTGCCGGAAGGTGTAGGTCCACGACGTCGTACCGGTCGCGGCGCTCCAGGAGTTCCCACCGTCGGTCGAGACCTCGACGCCGGCGACGCGACCGCCGACGTCCGAGGCCGTGCCGGTGATCGTGACGTTCTGGCCGTTGGGCGTGGTGGCGCCCGCAGCCGGGGTGCTGATGCTCACGGTCGGCGCCGTGACGTCGGTCGACTTGCTGGCCGACGCGAGCCCGGACATCAGTGTGGTGGGCTGTGCGCCCATGTCGGCGAAGAGGTTGACCTGGGCCTGTTGCATCCGTACGTCAGCAGGCTCCTGGGCGTACGCCGAGTCGTGCACGGCATCGAGGCCCCAGGACCACTGCACGGTCCCGGCGCTGAAGACGAGCGCGCCGCTGGGCGCCTTGTACATCGTCATGTTGTGGCGCGTCGTCCCCGGCACGACGGTGTTGCCGAAGTCGGTCAGGTACTCCGGGACGGAGCCAGTGGTGGTCGACAGCCGCACGAGGCCGGCCGGCCGGAACCCGTTGTCGACGTCCTCGTTCGACTCGTAGCCGACGGTGTGGGGCGCAAGGGTGGCCATGCCACTGGAGAGGTTGGCGATCGACGTGTTGCGCCAGAGGCGGTACTTGCCCTCCGCCGCGCTGACCGTCATCGCCAGGTCGCTGAAGTTCACCTGGTACTGAGTGCCGATGAGGGCGTTCTCCGGCACGCCGGCGCCCCGGCTCTGTGGAGCGAAGCGAGGGTCGCGCCAGGTGCCCGTCCACTCTGGGTCGGGATCGACCTTGTCGTTGCTCCACGTCTCCTTATAGGACGTGAGCGTGCGGTAGGACGTGCTGGACCCGTCGATCGAGGGTTGGTAGCGGGTCTTCCAGTAGCCGTCGTTGCCCGACAGGAACTGGAGGTTGACCCCGGCGTCCCGGGCGGCCTCGATGTTGGCGCGCTGGGCCTTGCTCCAGTACTCGTCGTGGCCGACGGAGAGGAACACCTTGTGGTTCTTGAGCAGCGCTCCGCGGCGATCCGTGTCCACCCCGGAGAAGTACGACACGTCGTAGCCGTTGCGCTCCATGAAGCGGACCATGGCGTACTCGGCGGACATGAAGAAGTCGCGTCCGTGCTCGCGCCCACGGGTGAGAACCGGTCGGTTGTAGCTCACCTTGTAGGCGCGCCCGTGCGAGCCACCGCCGTAGAAGTAGGCGCCGCCGTAGGTGTTGTAGGCCTGCCACGTCGGGTCGGCGGTCTGGAAGAGGATCGCTGACGTGCTCGAGTCGTCACGCACGATGAACGTGATGTGGCTGCCGTCGCCCGTGGAACGCTTGATGTGGGCGATGTAGACGCCCGACACCGCGGTCGACGGCACGTTCCAGGACGCCGAGACGCCCCAGTTCCCGCAGTCGTAGAGGTCCGTCTGCACGTCGGTGATACAGGCCGGCTGGCGCTGTGGCAACCGGGCGCTGGGGGTGACCGAGGTGATCTTGCGGGCACCGAGGCCGCGGTAGTAGCCCATCCGGTAGATGTCGATCGTGTAGGAGGACGCCTCGGTGTCGATCTTGAAGTCGATGCGCTGGCCGACGTTCACCGAGATGTCGGTGGCGAAGCCCTGGATCTCGGGGTCGCCGGCGCCATCGATCTCCCAGATGTCGGGATCGGTTCCGAGCTTGTCGTTCTCGCACGCGATCTTGTTGCCACCGGCCCCGCAGGGGTCGGCGGCGTTGGCCGGGCTCGGACCGCCGAGCAGCGTCGGACCGACCATCGCGTTCAGTGCGGCGAGGAGCAACAGGGCCGCGCCCCGCACGCCCCAGCTGCGCGTCGTCCCCAACATCGACCTGCCCATGTGATCACACACCTCTCCCGGACGGCATGCGCCGCCGACACGATCCTCGGCCCGCCCGGTCGGATTGCTGCACGACGGCGGCCGATATCCCCACATTTCGGTGGCTCAGACACCCGCCGGCTGCGCAGCGCGCTGGCGCGGGATCCGCACCACCCCGCTGATGTGCAGGGGCGGCGGGTCGGTCACCTTGGTCACGACCCGGCTCGCGGCGGCCTCCAGGTCGCGGGCCTTGAGGCTGTCGGCGTCGCGCGAGATGCACAGGTCGCGCAGCGACAGCTCGAGGGCGATCGTCAGCTGGTGGTCGTCCACGTGCTCCCCGTGCATCGCCCGGCGCGGGACGAGGACCGGCAGCTTGCCGTTCTCGAGCGCCATGAGGGCGATGCCGGTGCCGGCGTGGGCGACGACGACGTCCGCTGCGCGTATCGCCGCGGCCATCTCCTCGGCCGGCACCCGCTCGCGAGCGTCGATCCCGAGCCCGGTCGTGTCGGTGCCGCCGGTCTGCCACAGCACCTCGGTGCCCTCCGGCACCAGGGGCACCAGCCGCTCGAGCAGCCGGCGGAAGCCGTAGCCCTCCTGGGTGCCGAGGCTCACCACCATCCGCCGGATCGGCTGCTGCCGGACGGGTGCGGTGTCGTACAGCTCCCACGGGGAGGCGAGGTACTGCCAGTGCCCCTTGGTGAGCGCGCTGGACTGGCTGAACGTCGTGATGCCGGGCACCATCGCCAGCGCGCGGCCCGACAGCGACGGCGCGTCGTAGCGGGTCGCGCTCTCGATGTAGACGGTCTCGATGCCACGCAGGCGGGCCTGCGGGAGCACGGCGAGCGCCAGCGCGGCGCCGGTGCTCACCGCGAGCGTGATGTCGTGCTCACGGAAGATCCGGCGCGCGGCGACGGCGTTGCGCGCGACCGCGCCCATGTCGCGTGGCGGGCACGGCGCCATCCAGTGGACCCGCTCCCCCGCGAGCATCGACTCCGACTGGGGCGTGCGCACGGTCGCCCACACCACGTCCTCGACGCCGAGGCGGGGGCGCAGGGTGTGCAGCTGCATGAGGTGGCCGCCGTCGTTGGCGACGAGGAGCGCGGTCATCGCGCGCCGCCCGTGACGGCGCCGGCCAGGACCTCGACGACGCGGTCCTGCATCGCCTCGGTCAGGTGCGGGTGCATCGGGAGGGACAGGATCTCGCCCGCCGCCGCCTCCGCCACCGGCGCGGTGCCCGGTCCGAGGCCGAGTCCGGCGTACGCCCCGGTGAGGTGCACCGGGTAGGGGTAGTGGATCCCGGCGCCGACGCCGGCGGCGTTGAGCTCGGCGAGCACGCGGTCGCGCTCGGCCACCCGGACGACGTAGAGGTGCCAGACGTGCTCCCCCTCCGCGCCGAGCAGCGGCCTGCGCACGCCGGGCACGTCGGCCAGCAGGCTGTCGTAGCGGGCGGCGGCCCGCACCCGCAGCTCGTTCCACTTCTCGAGCCGGTCGAGCTTGGCGCGAAGGTAGACCGCCTGGATGGTGTCGAGGCGGGAGTTCATCCCGATGACGTCGTGGACGTAGCGCACCGAGGAGCCGTGGGCGCGCAGCTTGCGGACCTCGGCGGCGAGGTCGGCGTCGTCGGTGGTGACGGCGCCCGCGTCGCCTGCCGCGCCCAGGTTCTTGCCGGGGTAGAAGCTCGTCGCGCCGATCGTGGCGAGCGAGCCCGAGCCGCGGCCGCCGGTCCGTGCGCCCTGCGACTGGGCGGCGTCCTCGACGAGCGCGACGCCGGCGGAGTCGCAGACCTCGGCGAGCCGCGCCATGGGGGCGAGCTGGCCGAACAGGTGGACGGCGGCGACGGCCTGGGTCCGCTCGGTCAGCGCGGCCTCGACGAGGTCGGGCCGGATGAGCAGGCGGTCGTCGTCGACGTCGACCGGGACGGGCACCGCGCCGATGCGCGAGGCCGCCTCCGCGGTGGCGATGAACGTGTTGGCCGGCACGATGACCTCGCCGCCCGCGCGCACGCCGGCGGCGCGGAGCGCGAGCTCGAGGGCGTCGGTGCCGTTGCCGACGCCGACGCAGTGCTCGACCCCGACGAACTCGGCGTACGCCCGCTCGAAGTCGGCGACCGCGGGGCCGTCGACGAAGGCGGTGGCGGAGAAGACGGACGCGAGGCCGTCCTGGACCTCCGCGGCGATCTCGGCGTGCTGCGAGGCGAGGTCGACGAACGGGACGGGTGCTGCGGCGGTCATGTGTGGACTCCGATCCTGATGGGTCGAGCAGGAACGCCCACCCAGGTCTCCCCGGGGGGCAGGTCTTCGAGGAGCACGGAGCCCATCCCGAGGGTGGCTCCGGCGCCGATGCGTACGCCTTCGCGCACGGAGGCGTTCATGCCGATGTAGGCCGCCTCGCCGACCTCGACGTCGCCGCCGAGGGTGACCCCGGCGCACAGGGTCGCGAAGTCGTGGACGGTGCAGCCGTGGGTGAGCGTGACCTGCGGCATCAGCACCACGTGGCGCCCGACCTCGACGTCGGCGGTGAGGACCACGCCGTCGAGGACGATCGCGCCCGCGTCGACGTGGCAGCTGCCGGGCAGCACCACGCGCGGGTGGACGATCGAGGTGTAGCGGTCGGGGTCGAAGCCGACGAGCTCGAGCCTGGTCGCGACCCGTCGGCGGTGGCGCCCCTTGCCGAGCGCGAGCACGACGTCGTGGTCGACGGACTCGGTGAGCAGGTCGACCGCGCCCAGCACCGGGGTGAGGCCGTGGAGCGTCCCCCACCGGGCGGGGTCGTCGTCGACGATCGACAGCGGACCCTCGTGCCGGAGGAGCACCGCGACGGCGGACGCCTCGCGGGCGAGCCCGCTCGCGCCGACGAGCACGAGCCCCGTCATGCCCGCGCCCTCACGGTCGCCACGCCGACTCGAGCGCGTCGACGACGCGCTCGTGCTCGGCACCGGTCATCTGGTGGAAGAGGGGCAGGATCAGCGTCTGGTCGTTGAGCCGCTCGGTGACCGGGAGGGCGACGTGGTCGCGGTGCGAGTGCGCCGGCTGGCGGTGCGACGCCATGATCCCGCGGCGAGCCGAGATGCCCGCACCGGCGAGGTGCATCATCATCTCCTCGCGGTCGAGCGGGTGCTCGGGCAGGACCTCGACCCAGCAGGACTGGAAGTTGGTGGTGCCCCACGCGGGATCGGCGACCATCCGCAGCCCGGACAGCTGCGCGATGGCGAAGGCGTACGCCGTGGCGAGCTCGCGGCGGCGGGCGACCATCTCGGGCAGCCGCCCGAGCTGGACGATCCCGACGGCGGCCTGCAGGTCGGTCATCCGGAAGTTGAAGCCGACCTCGTCGAACGTCTCGGGGCTGGCCAGGACGCTCGCGTGGCGGTCGGCGGCCGACACGCTCATGGAGTGCTCGCGCAGGCGCCGGGCACGCGCTGCCCAGTCGGCCCGCGACGTGGTGACCATGCCGCCCTCACCGGTGGTGAGGAGCTTGCGCGGGTGGAACGACCAGGCAGCGATCTCCGCCCCCGCGCCGACGGGGCGGCCGTGGGCGGTGGAGCCGGCCGCGCAGGCGGCGTCCTCGATCACGGTGATCCCGAGCGGGTCGCAGAAGGCCCGGATGGCCTGCATGTCCAGCGGCACCCCGCCCTGGTCCACGGCGATCACCGCGCGCGTCCGCGGGGTGACCACCGTGGCGATCGTGGCGGGGGTCAGGTTGCCCGTGGCCTCGTCGACGTCGGCGAAGACGGGCGTGGCACCGACGTAGGTCGGCGCGTTGGCGGTGGCGATGAAGGAGAGCGACGGCACGACGACCTCGTCGCCGGCACCCACGCCGGCGACCACGAGGGCGAGGTGGAGGGCGGTGGTGCAGTTGCTGACGGCGATCGCGTGCTCGGCCTGCTGGGCCTGCGCGAACGCCGCCTCGAAGGCGGCGACGCGCGGGCCCTGGGCGACCCAGCCGGAGCGCAGCACCTCGGAGACGGCCGCGACCTCCTCCTCGCCCAGCCACGGCTGCATCACGTTGATGCGGGTGAGCTCCTGCTCGAGGCTCATCGTCCCGCTCCCGCGAGCGTGCGGCCGGCGGCGATCTCGTCGCGCTGCGGACGCCACCACTCGACGAGCTGGCGCAGGCCCTCCTCGATCCCCGTGCGGGCGACGAAGCCGAGGTCACGCTCCGCGGCGCTGGTGTCGGCCAGCCGCCGGACCACGCCGTTGACGCCGCGCTCGGGACCGTGCTCGACCGAGAGGTCCGAGCCCATCACCCGCAGCAGCGCCTCGGCGAGCTCGAGCAGGCTGGTCTCCTCGCCGCGGGCCACGTTGTAGACGCCCTGGACGACACCGGATTGGGCCGCCAGCACGTTGGCGCGGGCGATGTCGGTGGTGAAGACGAAGTCCATGGTCTGGCGGCCGTCACCGAAGATCAGTGGCGGCAGGCCGTCCTCGATGCGCTCCATCCAGCGCACCAGCACCTCGGTGTAGAGGCCGTGCACGTCCATGCGCGGGCCGTAGACGTTGAAGTAGCGCAGCGCGACGTAGTCGAGCCCGTTCATCGCGCGGAAGCTCGCGAGCATCCCCTCGTTGAAGGTCTTGGCCGCACCGTAGAACGTGTCGTTGGCATAGGGGTGCTGCGACTCGGGTGTCGGGAACTGCTCGGCGAGCCCGTAGACCGACGCCGACGAGGCGGCGACGACCTTGTCGACCTTGGCCTGGGTGGCGGCCTCGATGACGTTGAAGCTGCCGTCGACGAGGACCTCCAGGGCGAGCCGGGGCTCCTCCGCGCACTGGGTGATGCGGATCGCGGCCTGGTGGAAGACGACATCGCAGCCGCGGGTCAGGTCGTGCACGAGGTCGCGGTCGCGGATGTCGCCGCGCACCAGGTGGAGGTCGGCGTCGTGGCGCGCGAGCGCGGACTCCAGGTTGGCCTCGCGACCCCGCACGAGGTTGTCGAGGACGCGGACCTCGGAGACGCCGGCGTCGAAGAGCTGGTCGACCAGGGTCGAGCCGATGGTGCCGGCGCCGCCGGTCACGAGGGCGGTGGCTCCCTGCAGCGTGGTCATCGGACCCCCTCCAGGACCGTCGGGGCAGCGGCCTGTCGCGGCAGCGGCGGTGGTCCCGCCGAGACCGTGGTGCCGGCGGCGTCGTACGCCGTCCCGGCCTGGGCCGCGAGGCGGTGCGAGGCCTGCTCGAGCACCTCGAGCACCCGCAGGCCGGCGCGGCCGTCGGTGAGCGCCGGCCGTCCCTCGCGGATCGCGGCGGCGAACTCGGTCACCATCGCGCCGAGGGCCTCGCGCTCGGGCAGGGCCGGCGACCAGGTGTCGCCGAGCCGGTAGGACACCCGCGACGACGTCGAGTCGTCCGCACCCACCGACGTGCGGGCCAGGTCGACGCCGCGGTCGTAGACGCTGAGCCGCTGCTGCGGGTTGAGGTCGTCCCAGACCAGCGTGCGGCGCGAGCCGCCGATGACCATCTGACGGATCTTGGTGGGGCTGAGCCAGTTGACGTGCACGTGCGCGAGGCCGTCGTCGGGCAGCGGCAGGGTCAGGTGACCGACACAGGCGCGGCCGGCGCCGATGGGGTCGGCGCCGGTCGCGCCGATGCCGGTCGTGGGAAGTCCCCCCGGGAGGATGTGGTCGAGGATCGCGAGGTCGTGGGGCGCGAGGTCCCACAGGACGTCGATGTCGGGCTGCACCAGACCGAGGTTGATCCGCACGGAGTCGATGAAGTGCACCTGCCCGAGCTCACCGCTGAGGACGAGCTCGCGCATCTTCTGCACGACCGGCGTGTAGCAGAACGTGTGGTCGGTCATCAGGGTCAGGCCCTGGGCGTCGGCGAGGTCCACCATGGTGCGCCCGCGCGAGACGCTGTCGGCCAGCGGCTTCTCCACGAGCACGTGCTTGCCGGCGCTGAGGGCCTGCAGGGCCAGGCCGTGGTGCGTACGCGCCGGGGTGGCGATCGCGACCGCGTCGATGCTCGGGTCGTCGAGCACGCGCTCGAGGTCGTCGGTGACCTCGACGTGGGGGCCGGCGACGCGGCGGGCCTTCTCGAGGTCCAGGTCGCAGACCACGCGCAGGTCCCAGTCGGGGGACCCTCCGAAGTTGCGGACCAGGTTGGGGCCCCAGTAGCCGGCGCCGATCACCGCGATGCCCAGCGGTCGGGTGCTGCTCGTGCTCATCGTGCTTCCTCCAGTCGTCCGTCGATCTCGACGTAGATCTCTCCCGAGACCGGGCAGATCCACCGGTCGCGGTTGTCCGATACGAGCGGCACGCCGCTCCTGCCGACCCAGCCGATCCGGCGGGCGGGCGACCCGACCACCAGCGCGTGGTCGGGCACGTCGCGCGTCACCACCGAACCGGCGCCGACGCTGGCCCAGCGGCCGACGCGGACCGGGGCGACGCACACGGCGCGGGCCCCGATCGCCGCGCCCTCCTCGACCGTGACGCCGACGGCCTCCCAGTCCTCGGCGCCCTTGCGGCGACCGTCCGGGGTCACGGCCCGCGGGTAGGTGTCGTTGGTGAGCACCACCGCCGGACCGATGAAGACGCCGTCGCCGAGCACGGCCGGCTCGTAGACGAGCGCCTGGTTCTGGACCTTGCAGCGCTCACCCAGGCGGGCGCCGGGGCCGACGTAGACGCCGCGGCCGAGGATCGTCTCGGCACCGACCTGGGCTCCGGCGCGGACCACCGTCTGGTCCCACACCTGGGCCCCGGGACCGACCCGGGCGCCGTCCTCGACGGTCGCGCTCGGCGCGACGAGGACCTGCTCGCGCGCCGGGGGGCGCGCGCTGGACACAGCTGTCATGAGCGGGAGCTTTCGTCTCGTTGCCACGTGGTGAAGTCCCCGGACCTCAGCGCCCGCCGGGCACCGAGCCGGGCGGCGACGTGGACGGCCACGAACACCGGGAGGCGGAGGGCGAGGCCGGGCCGGGAGACGGCCAGGCCCAGCAGGGTGCGCACGCTGGTGCGCGAGGACTCGCGGCGTACGCCGAGCTGGCCGGCCTGCGCGTTGCCGGTCGCGATCCGGACCCGGCGGCGGACGAGGTCGCGCACGGTGCGCGGCGGGTGCACGACAGCGACGGCACCGGGGACGACGCGGCGCTCCTCGCCGGAGAACGAGTCGGACATGCCGAGGTCGTCGCTCATCATCCGCGGCAGCGCGGTGACCCGCGACTGGGCCTCCTCGGACAGGACGACGACGCCGCGACCGAAGAGACCGGCCTCGACCTGCGGGAGCGACTCCCACACGTCGTAGTACCAGCGGACCCAGCGCGAGCAGCCCGTGCGGGGGACGTCACGACGGGGCGCGGTGGCGAGCACCCGCTCGCGGGTGATCGGCTCGAGGAGCTCGAGCGCGTGGGCTCCGGAGAGCTCGATGTCGGCGTCGAGGTGGATGCGCGGGAAGACGTCGGTCGCCGCGTTGCCGACGCGGACGGCCTCGACCTTCGACGGCTGCTCGATCTCGATGACGCGGGCGAGCGGGTCGGCCTGGCGGGCGACCTCCGCGGTGCGGTCGGTGCAGCCGTTGCAGACGACGACCACGTCCAGGTCGTCGCTGCGCGTGCCCTCCCGCAGCGCCCTGAGGTTGCGGCCGATCGTCGCTGCCTCGTTGTGCGCCGGGATGATGACGCTGGCAACAGCCATCTCGATCTCCCCCGTGTCGCTCGCGCCGGGCCCCACGCCCGGCACGCTCCGATCTTGGTGACCGGAGGGCCGCCGGCGGGCGGTGCACGGGTGCTTTGACCCATATTGGTGAGCGGCGCGCGGGCAGCAGGCGGGCGACGGCCCGACCCGGGCCGTCAGGCGGGTTGCGCGACGCCGTAGGTGATGGCGTACGAGCGCAGGTTGCGCAGCGACAGGACCAGCAGGTCCATCTCCACGACGGACCACCCGTCGTCCACGGCGGTGCCGTCGATCGTGGTGCTCAGCACCCGGTAGAGGTCCCACGGGCGCTTGCGCAGCTCCTGGTGGAGGGCGCCCTCCAGGACCCGCCCCAGGAAGGCGTGCTGGGCGGCCGGGCCGGACCCGTAGTCGTACGCCGCGTCGACGCCGTCGTGCTCGGCGAGGCGGGAGAAGGTCGTCCAGTCGATCGCGACCAGGTGGTCGACGCGCCTGCCCGTCCACGACTCGACGGCGGCGACGGTGTCGCTCGGCCGGCCCGACGTGGCCCGGGCATCCACGCCGCTGCGTGCGGGCAGGGTGTCCACGCGGGCCGACAACCCGTCGGCCGCGACCTCGACGAGCATGACCGACTCGACGGACTGCTCACCCTCGAGCCAGGGGACGTCGGGGCCCGCGACGCCCGGCCGCGTGCCGACCATGAGGAACGTACGCCCGGGAGAGCCCGCTGGGCGCTCGGAGAGCCCGGCGAAGGCACCGTCGATGCGCTCGAGCCGGCCGACCATGACGACGTTGACCAGCGCTCCGACGAGCGCCAGCACGACGCCCACGAGGAGCACGAGGACGAGCGCGCGACGGCCCCGTCCCGCCGGGCGCGGTGGCATCCCCGTCGCCGACGTGTCGGGAACAGGGTGGACGTACATCTCCAACGCCATGGTCACTCCCCCAGAGCTCCCCTCGACCGTAGGTCGGCCGGCGGGGGCGCTCATGCCCGATACGGGGGAGGATCGCGCTCAGGAGTTGAAGCGCTGCTGGGTCTTCTCGAGGCCGTCGGTGATCAGGGACTCGACGGCGTCGGCGGCGTCGGAGACCTGGAACGGCAGCTCCTTGCGCTCGACGGTCGAGTAGTTCGACAGCACGAAGTCGGCCACGTCCTGGCGCCCGGGCGGACGGCCGATGCCGGCGCGCACGCGGTAGAAGTCGCCGGTGCCCAGCGAGGAGCGCATCGACTTGAGGCCGTTGTGCCCGTTGTCGCCGCCGCCGAGCTTGATCCGCAGGGTGCCGAACGCGATGTCGAGCTCGTCGTGGATCGCGATGACGTGGTCGGGGGTGACCTTGTAGAAGGTCGCGAGCGCCTTGACCGGGCCGCCGGACTCGTTCATGTAGCCGCGGCCGCGGGCCAGCACGACGCGGGGGCCGCCGATCGACAGCCGGCCCTCGACGACGTCGGCGCGAGCGGACTTGTGGCTGCGGAACGGCGAGCCCATCCGCGAGGCGAGCTCGTCGGTGACCATGTAGCCGATGTTGTGGCGGTGCCCGGCGTAGGAGGGTCCGGGGTTGCCGAGCCCGACGACCAGCCAGACGTCACCGCTCATGTCGTCATCCTTCCATCCGCCTCGTCGGCGCCACGGCCACATGTCCTCGGGTCCCTCCGCCGTTCCTGCTGCTTCACCATGGTGCGCAGACGAATGGGCACTTCCCTCGGTCAACTGACCGCGGGAAGTGCCCATTCGGCGACATCCCATGGTGGAGCACCACCACGGGACGCCGGTGGATCACTCGGAGTCGGTGCTCTCCGCGGCGTCCTCGGCGATGGCCTCGGTCTGCGCCTCGGCGATCTCCTCGTCGGACGGGTCGTGCTCGATGCCGGCCTCGGCCTCGGCCTCCTCCAGCTCGGCCTCGAGGGCCTCGGCGGAGATCTGCTCGGTCACGTTGACGATGAGCAGCTCCTCGTCGGCGAGGAGGGTGACGCCGGAGGGCAGGTCGAGGTCCTTGGCGAGGACCTGGGTGCCGGCGGCGGCGCCCTCGACGGAGACCTCGAAGGACTCGGGGATGTGGGTGGCCTCGGCCTCGACGGACACGACGGCGTTCTCGGTGACGACCAGCGTCTCCGGCGCGGCGTCGCCGACGACCTGGATCGGGACGTCGACGGTGACCTTCTCGCCGCGCTTGACGGCGACGAAGTCGAGGTGCTCGATGAGGCGGCGGATCGGGTCGACCTGGATGTCCTTGGTCAGCGCGAGCTGCTCGGAGCCGTCGACGTCGAGCGCGAGGAGCGCGTTGGCGCCACCGTGCTTGAGGGCCATCATCGTCTGGTGGCCCGGCAGGATCACGTGGACCGGCTCGTTGCCGTGGCCGTAGATGACGGCGGGGATCTTGTTCTCGCGGCGGATGCGGCGGGCAGCACCCTTGCCGAACTCGGTGCGCGCCTCGGCGACGATCTTCTCGGGAGCAGACATGGTGTTCTCCATACTTCGGGGGCTGGCTGTGGAGCCTGGACTGGTCGGCGGCCCCGTCGGTGCTGGGGCCTGGCTGGCGGTTGCCCGGCCCGGGGACGACGAACGCCGCGCTCCGGATCGTGAGCGCGGCGCAGCGGACTGACCGGCCCAGTCGATCACGGAGACCCGCAGGTGCTCCCTCGCCGAGGCAACCCGAGAACTCTAGACCCGCGCGTCGCGCCGGGTCGAATCCCCGGTGCTCCGCCGGGTCCGGCCCCCTAGGGTGGCCCGGTGCCCCTGATGCTGCCCGAGGCGCGTGAGCGCGCCGCCCTGCTGACCGACGTCCACACCGAGGTCCACCTCGACCTCACCTCCCCCGAGGACTTCGGTGTCGAGGCGACGATCTCGTTCGCGTGCACCCAGCCGGGGGCCTCGTCGTTCCTCGAGCTCAACGGCGGGACCGACGTCACCCTCGACGGGCAGCCGGCGCCGTACGCCGACGGGCGCATCGCGCTGACCGACCTCGGCGCGACCAACACCGTCCGCGTGACGGCCCGGATGCCGTACGTCCACGACGGCGACGGCATGACCGAGGTGGTCGACCCCGCCGACGGCGAGCGCTACGTCTGCGCGCACACCTCGATGGACATCACCCAGAAGGTCATCCCCTGCTTCGACCAGCCCGACATCAAGTCGACGTTCACGGTTTCGGTGACCGCACCGTCGCACTGGACGGTCATCGCCAACGGCCGCCTCGCCTCGCGCGAGGGCGACACCTGGTCGTTCGAGCGGACGCCACCCTTCTCGTCGTACCTCTTCACCCTGGTCGGGGGCCCCTGGGTGTCGGTGACGTGGGACGAGCGCTACGCCCCCGCTCCCGGCGGGACGCTGCCGTTCGGCTGGCACGCGCGGGCCTCGCAGGAGCCCGAGCTGCGCCGCGACGCCGACGAGCTCAGGCGCATCACGAGCGCGTGCTTCCAGCACTACACGACGGTCTTCGAGCCGGAGTACCCCTACGCCGACTTCCAGCAGGTCTTCGCACCCGGCCTCAACTGGGGCGCGATGGAGTTCCCCGGCTGCGTGGTCTACCGCGACGAGGCGCTCAAGAAGGGCACCCCGACCGAGCTCGAGCGCGAGTGGGTCGCCTCGACGATCGCCCACGAGATGGCGCACATGTGGTTCGGAGACCTGGTGACCATGACGTGGTGGGAGGACTCGTGGCTCAACGAGTCGTTCGCCGACTTCATGGGCTACGACGTCGCCGGCACCGCCGCCGGGTACACCGACGCGTGGACGTCGGCGGCGATCACCCGCAAGCCCGCCGGCTACCGCGCCGACCGCCGGCGCTCGACGCACCCCATCGCGGAGGACACCGAGAAGATCGTCGACGTGGACACCGCGTTCGCGAACTTCGACATGATCACCTACGCCAAGGGCAACGCCTCGCTGGCCCAGCTCGGCCACTGGCTGGGCGAGGAGGACTTCCTCGCCGGGGTCAACACGCACCTCACCGCGCACGCCTTCGGCAACGCCGACCTCGCCGCCTTCCTCGACTCGCTCGACGCCGCCACGGACAAGGACGTACGCGGGTGGGCGCAGGCGTGGCTCCGCTCGACCGGCTTCGACACGCTGCGCGTCACCCGCGACACCTCGGTCGACGGGCCCGGTGTCCCGGTCCTGACGCGCGAGGGCTCGCGGCCGCACCGCCTGACCGTGTCGGCGTACGACTCCTCGATGCGGCTGGTCGACTCCCGCGACGTGCACCTCGGCGACGAGCCGGTCCGGCTCGAGGAGTTCGCGGGCCGGGTCGTGGTGCCCAACTCCGGCGACGAGACCTTCGCCGTGATCCGTCCCGACGACGAGTCCTGGGCCGCGATCACCGCCGGCCTGTCCGCGGTCGAGTCACAGCTGACCCGGGCGATGCTGTGGTGGACCGCCGTCGACCTCACCGAGTCGCAGGTCATCGCGGTGGCCGACCTCGTCGCCCTCGCCGACCAGCACCTGCGTCCCGAGACGCACCCCGTCGTCTTCGAGGGCGTGATGCGCGCGCTCCAGCTGGTGACGCGTCGCTACGCGGCCCCCGACGAGGTCGCCGGCCACCTCGCCGTGATCGCCGACATCGCCCGCGGCGCGGTGGAGGGCGGGGACCCGCTCCTCGCGCCGGGTGCCTCGCGCGTGCTGGCCCGCCTGAGCGCCGACGCCGACTTCCTCGTCGACTGGCTGGCCCAGGACGACGTCGACCAGTCGGTGCGGTGGGCCGCGGTGCACCGCCTCGCCGAGCTCGGGGACAGCGCCCACATCGACGTCGAGGCCGCGCGCGACCAGTCCGTCTCGGGTCACCACGCGGCCCTGAGGGCGCGGGCGGCCGTGCCCACCGCGGAGGCGAAGGCCGAGACGTGGGCGAGGCTGATGGGCGGCGAGCTCGGCAACCACGAGTTCGACGCGGTCGGCGAGGGCTTCTGGGGCTGGGAGCAGGCCGACCTGCTCCGGCCGTACCTCTCCCGCTACGTCATCGACGGCCTGGCGCTCGCGCGCCGCTCCGGCCAGGGCATGGGCGACGTCATCGGCGACGCGTTCCCGCAGCTGCCGCTGACCGCGGAGGCGCGCCTCGAGCTGCGCACCGCGGTCGCCGCCGCCCTCGAGGGGGACGTGCCGACGGTCCTCGCGCGCTCGTGGAACGACTCGCTCGACGACCTCGACCGGACGCTGTAGCCGCTGGTGCGGCGGATCGTGCTGGGCGCACACCCCGTCACCGCTTCGCAGGCTCAGCGGTGGGGCCAGTCGAGCTCCCTGCCTAGGCGTGACCGTCGAACATGGAGGTGACCGAGCCGTCCTCGAACACCTCGCGGATCGCCCGCGCGATGAGCGGCGCGATCGAGAGCGTGGTCAGCTTGTCGAACTGCTTGTCCGCGGGCACCGGGAGGGTGTTGGTGACCACGACCTCCATCGCGGAGGAGTTCTTCAGCCGGTCGACCGCGGGGTCGGACAGGATCGGGTGGGTCGCGGCGATGATCACGCCGGCGGCACCGTCGGCCATGCACGCCTCGGCGGCCTTCACGATCGTGCCGCCGGTGTCGATCATGTCGTCGGTCAGGATGCAGATCTTGCCCGCGACCTCACCGACGACGCGGTTGGCGACGACCTCGTTGGCCACGTCGATGCGCCGGGTCTTGTGGATGAACGCCAGAGGAGCGCCGCCGAGTCGGGCCGACCAGCGCTCGGCCACCTTGATCCGGCCCGCGTCCGGGGAGACGACCGCGAGCTCCTGGTCGCCGTACTTCTGCTTGACGTAGTCGGTGAGGATCGGCAGCGCCATCAGGTGGTCGACGGGGCCGTCGAAGAAGCCCTGGATCTGGTCGGCGTGCAGGTCGACGGTGATCAGGCGGTCGGCGCCGGCGGTCTTGAACAGGTCGGCGACCAGGCGCGCGGAGATGGGCTCGCGGCCGCGGTGCTTCTTGTCCTGGCGCGCATAGCCGTAGAACGGCATGACCACGGTGATCCGCTTGGCCGAGGCCCGCTTGAGGGCGTCGACCATGATCAGGTGCTCCATGATCCACTCGTTGATCGGAGCGGTGTGGCTCTGGAGCACGAAGGCGTCGCACCCGCGCACCGACTCCTCGTAGCGGACGTAGAGCTCGCCGTTGGCGAAGGCCCGCGCGTCCTGCGGGACCAGCCCGCACTCGAGGAGGTCCGCGACCTCGCCCGCCAGCTCGGGGAACGCCCGGCCGCTGAAGACCATCAAGTTCTTCTCGGTGGTGCGCTTCATTCCGGTCACGCCACGCGACTCCTCGCTCGGGGGGCAGTTCAGGAGCTGTACGACCTGATTCTGGCCCACGTCCGGGCCGTTCCCAAGACCGGGGTCACGACTCGGTCTTCTCCTGCTGTTCACGCGCCGTTCGGGCCGCCTCGGCCTGCGCCGTGCCCGCCCGCCTCGACTCCGCCCAGCCCTCGAGGTTGCGCTGCGGGGCGCTGCTGACGGCGAGCGCACCGGCGGGGACGTTGCGGCGTACGGTCGTCCCGCCCGCCGTGCCGGCGCCGTCGCCGACCTCCACCGGGGCGACGAACGTGTTGTTGGAACCGGTCTTCGCGTGCCGCCCGATCACGGTGCGGTGCTTCGCGACGCCGTCGTAGTTCGCGAAGATCGTGCCCGCCCCGATGTTGGTGCCCTCCCCGATCTCGGCGTCGCCGACGTAGGACAGGTGCGGCACCTTGGCGCCGTCGCCGATCGTGGAGTTCTTGGTCTCGACGAAGGTGCCGATCTTGCCGCCGGTCCCGAGCTGGGTGCCCGGCCGGAGGTAGGCGAACGGCCCCACCGTCGCCCCCTCGCCGATCACCGCGAGCTCCCCGTGCGTGCGTACGACCCGCGCACCGGCGCCGACCTCGCAGTCCTTCAGGGTCGTGTCGGGCCCGACCACTGCGTCCTCGTGGACGACGGTCGCGCCGAGCAGCTGGGTGCCCGGGAGGATCGTGGCGTCCGGCTCGAGGACCACGTCGGCCTCGATCCAGGTCGTCGCGGGGTCCATGACCGTGACGCCGTCCTTCATCCAGCGGGTCACGATGCGACGGTTCAGCTCCTTGCCGAGCTCGGCGAGCTGGGCGCGGTCGTTGGCCCCCTCGGTCTGGGCGACGTCCTCGATGAGGTGCGCGCCGACCGTCAGACCGTCCTCGCGGGCCAGGCCGACCGCGTCGGTGAGGTAGTACTCCCCCTTGGCGTTGTCGTTGCCGATCCGCGACAGCGCCGAGACCAGGAACTCCGCGTCGAAGGCGAGGATCCCCGAGTTGATCTCGTCGATCTCGCGCTGCTCGGGGGTCGCGTCCTTCTCCTCCACGATCGCCTCGACGTCGCCCTCGTGGTTGCGCACGATGCGGCCGTAGCCGAACGGGTTGGGCACGCGGCCGCTCAGGATGCTCACCGCCCGCTGCGCCGCTTCGTGCTCCTCGGCGAACGCCCGCAGCGACTCGCCCTCGAGCAGCGGGGTGTCACCGGCGGCGACGATCACGGTGCCGGCGGTCGTCCCGGAGGCCTCCATCGCGATGCGTACGGCGTGCCCGGTGCCCTCCTGCGTCTCCTGGACGGCCAGCACCGCGTCCGGCACCAGGTCGGTGATGTGCGGACCCACCTGCTCGCGCTGGTGTCCCACGACGGCGACCACGCTGGTCGGCTCGACGGCCTGCACGGCGCGGAGCACGTGACCGATCATGGAACGCCCGGCGACGGGGTGCAGCACCTTCATGGTCTTCGACTTCATGCGGGTGCCGCCGCCGGCGGCGAGGACGATGACGGTGAGGTTGTCCATGGCCGCAGTCTGTCACCGCGCCCGGGTGGGGCGAACTCGCTGCGTGGCTCCTGACGGATTTCCACGCGTACGAGTGGAAATCCATCGCGCCGCCACGGCCGGAGCGGGAACGATGGCGGGATGGACGACGAGGAGTACGCCCGGGAGCTGTTCCGGATCCTCACCCGGCCGCCCGAGCCCGACCTCGAACCGGGACGGCTGGGTGACGACTGGATCGACCGGAGCGACGGCTTCAGAACCGACGTCCAGGTGGTATCGCTCGAGGTGGTCCCTGGCCCGTACGGCGCTCAGGTCGACGTGCGCTTCGAGCTCGACGTCCCGGCGGGGTACGACGTACCTGCTCAGGGTCATGTGCTGATGCCGCTCGACGAGGAGTGGCGCGCCGCGAGCGGATTCGTCGAGCCCGAAGACTATGCGCCGCGCATTGCCGGACGGGTCTCCCGGGCCGCGCGCGAGCACGTGGTCGCGCACACGGGACCCCCTCGCCGAGGGTTCGACGTGCCCGACCGCGAGGAGCAGCACGCCCTCCTGCTGCGCGTCCTCGGTCGCCATGGGGAGGTCGAGCACGTCGCGTCCGACTGCTACGTCGTCCGGACCGACGGGGACGACGACATGGTCGTGCTCCTGACACCGGAGCAGTAGGAGCAGGTCCTCCGTCGCAACGGAACACCTCACGACGCAGTCGACCACTACGAGGAGCTCTTCGCCTCGAATCCGGCCGGCCAGCGGTTCTGGATGTTCTGGGAGGGCGACCTCACCTCCTCGACGCGCGAGCAGCTGCCACCGGTTGCCACACCTCGGCCGTCGTTGCGTGAGATGAGGCGGAGCCTCGACGAGGCCAGGGCGAGCGGGCGCGACTTCGGCTGGTTCGCGTACGAGCCCACGCGGGACGAGGAGCTCCCCGGGTAGGAGTCGAACCTACGTCGCTAGTCCTGATTCAAAGTCAGGCGGGCCCTACCGGCAGACCAACCGGGGAATGTGGGAGCAAGCCTAGGGCCCGCCTCGGGACGTCATGAGAAATGGTGGTCAGAACCGCCGGTTCCCATGACGTCCCGCCCCAGGTTCGGCGCCCCGGGCGACCTTCACCACACCTCCACACGGATCCGGGCGATCCCTGATGCCGGCCGGCCGGCCGGGCCGCTAGCGTGGCGGGCGTGACGGGGGAACTCATCGGGGGCCCGGCGGTCATCTCGACCGCGGGACTCACCAAGCACTACGGCAACGTGCACGCGCTGACCGACCTCACGGTCGACGTCGGCGCGGGCGTGACGGGGCTGGTCGGCGCCAACGGCGCGGGCAAGTCGACGCTCATCAAGATCCTGCTCGGGCTGCTCGAGCCGACGGGCGGGCACGCCCACGTGCTCGGCCACGACATCGAGCAGCAGAGCCAGGAGATCCGGCGGCTGGTGGGCTACATGCCCGAGCACGACTGCCTGCCGCCCGACGTGAGTGCCAGCGACTTCGTCGTGCACATGGCGCGGATGTCGGGCCTGGGTGCGTCGGCGGCGCGCGAGCGGGCGGCGGACGTGCTGCGGCACGTCGGCCTCGACGAGGAGCGCTACCGGCCGATGGGGGGCTACTCCACCGGCATGAAGCAGCGGGCCAAGCTCGCCCAGGCGCTCGCCCACGACCCGCGCCTGGTCTTCCTCGACGAGCCGACCAACGGCCTCGACCCGGCGGCGCGCACCGACATGCTGCGCCTCGTCCAGCGCATCGGCAGCGACTTCGGCATCGCCGTCCTGGTCACCTCCCACCTGCTCGGCGAGCTGGAGCAGGTGAGCGACCACGTCATCGTCCTCGACGGCGGCCACCTCCTGCGCAGCAGCTCGACCGGCGAGTTCACCGAACGCACCGGCAGCCTGCTGGTCGAGGTCGTCGGCACCGAGACCGAGCGCGACCGCCTCGGCGAGGCACTCGCCCAGCGCGGCCTCACCTGCCGTCCCCGCGGCGCGATGGTCGCGATCGACCCGCCCCCGCCGGAGCTCGCCGAGGGCGGCGCCGCGCAGGACCTCATCCGCGACGTGGCCGCCGAGCTGGGGCTGGGCCTGATGCGCCTCCAGCCCGACCGGCGCCACCTCGAGGACGTCTTCCTCGAAGGAGGCACCCGTGTCTGAGCTCTCCGGCACCCCCCGCTCCGGGGTCATCCACGACCTCGGCTACCGCCACTTCGACGGCGTGCGCGAGGGCACGCCCGCGATCGCGCGGACCTTGTTCGTCACCGGCGTGCGCCACGCGTACGGCCTGGGCCGCTCCGGCAAGTCGAAGGTCATGCCGTTCCTGCTGCTCGCGATGTCGCTGCTGCCCGCGGCGATCGTGGTCGGCGTGGTGGTCCTGACCGGTCTCGACTCGCTGCCGGTGTCATACGCCGACTACACCAACCAGACGCAGCTGCTGGTCAGCCTCTTCGCCGCCGCCCAGGCGCCGGTGCTGTTCTCCCGCGACCTGCGCCACCGCTCGATCGTGCTCTACCTCGCGCGACCGCTGTCGGCGCCCGTCTTCGCGCTGATGCGGTGGCTGTCCCTCGCGGTGTCGATGCTGGTCTTCACCCTGGTGCCCACCCTCCTGCTCTTCGCCGGCGCACTCCTGGCCGGGCTGGACAAGAGCGACCAGCTCACCAGCGTGGGCAAGGCGATCGCGCTGCAGGTCCTGCTCGCGGCGATGGTCGCCGGGATCGCCGGCCTCATCTCGTCGGTCTCGTTGCGCCGCGGGTTCGCCGTCGTCGGGTCCGTGATGGCGTTGATCGTGCTCACCGGGGTCGTCACCGTCGTGCAGAACATCGCCTACTACGAGGGCGACAGCGAGTCGGGCTCGGTGGCCACGGGCCTCGCGTCACCGTGGTCGCTCCACAACGGCCTCGCCAACGCGTGGGACGCCGGGGTCGACACCCCCGCCGCCGTGGGAGCCGCGTGGGTCCCGGCGTACGTCATCGTGGCGCTGCTGCTCGTCGCCGGCTGCCTGCTCGGGCTGGTCGCCCGCTTCCGGAAGGTGGGGTCGCGATGAGCACCCTCGTCCTCGACTCGGCCTCGCGCTGGTTCGGCAACGTCGTCGCGGTCAACGACGTCTCCCTGTCCATCGGCCCCGGGGTCACCGGGCTGCTCGGCCCCAACGGCGCCGGCAAGACGACGCTGATGGCGATGATGTCGGGCTTCCTCGCGCCCTCGTCCGGGCACGTGACGCTCGACGGCGAGCCGGTGTGGCGCAACACCGAGACCTACCGCCAGGTCGGGCTGGTCCCTGAGCGAGAGCTCAGCTTCGGCTACCTCACCGGTCGCCAGTTCGTCCGGGCCAACGCCGACCTCCACCGCCTCCCGGACGCGGCCGCCGCGACCGAGCGGATCCTCGAGGTCGCCGACATGGTCGAGCCGGCCAGCCGCCGCCTCGACACCTACTCCAAGGGCATGCGGCAGCGCGTCAAGATCGCCGCCGCCCTGGTCCACGACCCCTCGGTGCTGCTCCTCGACGAGCCGTTCAACGGGGTCGACCCGCGCCAGCGGATGCACCTGATGGACCTGCTCCGGCGCCTCGGCGACGAGGGCCGCACGGTCCTGTTCAGCTCGCACATCCTCGAGGAGGTCGAGCGCCTCGCGCGCCACATCGAGGTCGTGGTCTCCGGGCGGCACGCCGCCTCCGGCGACTTCGGTGCGATCCGCCGGCTGATGACCGACCGGCCGGTGCAGTACGCCATCCAGTCCAGCGACGACCGCGCCCTCGCGGCGGCGCTGATGGCGGAGGAGTCGGTCCGCGCGGTGAGCCTGCGCGCCGACGGCCTCGACGTCCAGGTGGGGGACCTCGGCAGCTTCGCCGTGAGCCTGCCCGGACTCGCCCGGCAGCACGACGTGACCCTGTTCGAGCTCTCCCCCAGCGACGAGTCGCTGGAGAGCGTCTTCGCCTACCTGGTGGCCCGATGATGAACGCGACGATCGCCAAGCTGGCGCTGCAGGCCCTCCTGGGCCGGCGCCGCTTCTACGTCCTGCTCGCCTTTCCCGTCCTGCTGATCGGCCTCGTCGCGCTCGTCACGGCGCTCACCGACGGCGACGCGGCGTACGGCGTCCTGCCCAACCTCGGCTACCCGCTCGTGCTGCCGCTCGTCGCCATCCTCGCGGCGTCGTCGGTGCTCGGCCCGGAGGTCGACGACGGCTCGATCGTCTACCTGCTCTCCAAGCCGGTGAACCGCTACGGCGTGGCGGCCAGCAAGTGGGTCGTGGCCCTCGGCGCGACGCTGGTGGCCGGCGCGCTGCCGATCCTCGTCGCCGCGCTGATCACCGGGGACAGCACGCGGGCACTGGCGCTCTTCGTCGCGTCGACCGTGGCCGGGACGGCGTACGCCGCGCTGTTCCTCGCCATCTCCGCGGTGACCCGCCACGCCGTGATCGCGTCGCTGATGTTCGTGCTGATCTGGGAGAGCCTGCTCGGCAACCTCTTCAGCGGGATCGCCTGGCTGAGCATCGGCCAGTGGGGGCTGCGGGTCGGGCACGCGATCTCCGCGGAGCTCCCCGACCCCGCGAACCTGCCGTACGCCGTCATCGCCAGCCTCGTCGTGACCGTGGTCGGCGTGTGGTTCGCCGGCGACCGGCTCCGGTCGTTCTCGCTGCGCGGCGAGGACTGACGCCGGCTCACCCGCCGAACCCGACCCGCGGGTCGATCCCGGTGCGCAGCCGCCACGCGAGGAGGCCCAGGCGCAGCCCCAGCTGCTGGTCGGCGTCGTCGAGCTCGACCCCGAGCAGGCGCTCGATCCGCTCCAGCCTGTCGTAGAGCGACTGCCGGCGGATGCCGAGGGCCGACGCGGCCGCGGCCTTGGACGTGCCCAGGGCCAGGTAGGTGTCGAGTGTCCGCAACAGCTCGCTGCGGTGCCGGCTGTCGTGCTCGATGAGCGGTCCGACCTGCTC
The DNA here is from genome assembly GCF_013410035.1 of Nocardioides cavernae. Classification (GTDB taxonomy): domain Bacteria; phylum Actinomycetota; class Actinomycetes; order Propionibacteriales; family Nocardioidaceae; genus Nocardioides; species Nocardioides cavernae_A. The sequence goes on from NZ_JACCBW010000001.1 coordinate 678,909, forward strand.
CTCGGCCACGCCCGCCCATGCCGCCGGTCCGAGCGTGGACAGCAGGTGGGGCGCCGCGAGGTCGCGCGCCAGCAGCACGCCGTCGCGACGACCCGTGCGCCGGGCGAGCTCCAGCAGCTCGCGCGTGGCGCCCAGCGCCGACCCCAGCTCCGAGGCGTCGAGGACGAGCGGACCGGCGACGACCAGGGCTGGTGCCGCGCCGTCACCGGTGCCCGCCGCGGCGAGGGCGCGCCCCAGGTCGAGGTGGGCGCCCTCGAGCGCCGAGCGCGCCAGTCCCGGCCGCGGCCACCCGCGCACGACCGCGACCCCGCGGCTCCCGGAGAAGCCGGCCAGCACAGGCGTCGTGACACCTCGGAGCGCGTCCTCGAGTGCAGGCACCACGTCGGTGAGCGCCGTACGCGGTTCGACGGCGACGGCGAGGGGCTGCCAGCCGCGGCCGTCCGACGGCGGCCAGCCGAGATCGGTCAGGCGGTCGGTCACCTGGGTGCCGGGCGGCGGCGTCGCCGCGCAGAGGTCGGAGACCAGCGACTGGCTCGGGCTGGGGCGCTGTCCGAGCGAGCCGGCGCGGCCCAGCTCGAGCGCCACCGCCACCGCCGCCTGCCGCGCCACGCGTCCGCGCTGGCGGGTCGGGCCACCGAGGAGGTGCAGCGTGCCGACGACGCCGGCCGGCCCGCGTACGGGCTCGGTGACCCGGGCGTCCTCAGCGACCGACGCAATCGTGCTGCGCTCCACCACCTGGTCGTCCCGGTCGCGCAGCTCCACCTCGCAACCGGCCGCCCGGGAGACCTCGTCCAGGAGCGCGCGCAGCCCACGGCCGTCGATGACGACCTGGGCGAGGTCGCCCCACGCCGCCCCGCCGCCGGCGTGCGCGCGACGCCGCACGACGAGCTCGTGGAAGTCCTCCACCATCCGCTCGAACGGCACCACCTGGGTCAGGCCGAGCACCACGAGACCCCGCCTGCGCGCGGCGTCGAGGATGGCTGTCGGGACCTCGAAGAACGTGCGCCCCAGCTCGAGGGCCAGCGCTGCGAGGCCCGCGTCGGCGAGCTGCTCGACGTAGGCCGCTAGGTGGTCCGACGTGCGACCGTGCAGGCCCAGGCCGGTGGTCAGCAGCACCTCACCACCGGCGAGCAGGGCACCCATCTCGAAGACCTCCGAGGAGTGCACCCACCGCACCGTCACCCCGTCGGGGTCGCCGGTGAGCACCCGGACACCGGCCGCCCGGAAGGACGGCAGGGCCAGCACGTCGGGGAGCGGGATCAGCACCTGGACCTCCAACACACACTGACGTTGTGTCCGGAGACTAGACCCTCTGACCGGGCGAGATGTCCGTTGTCCCGGGCCCGCTCCCTCTGGTGGTGTGAGCGGGCACACATCCCGCGTCGGACGCGGCACCACCGGACGAAGGACCCCCACCATGATCGACGCAGCGGAGCAGACATTCCTCGACCTCGCGATCGAGCAGGCACGGACCGGGTGGCAGGAGGGCGGCATCCCGATCGGTGCCGCACTCGTGCACGACGGCGAGGTGCTCGCCGTCGGCCGCAACCGCCGCGTGCAGATGGGGTCGGCGATCCGGCACGGCGAGACCGACTGCATCGAGAACGCCGGTCGCCTCCCGGCACGGATCTATCGGGGCAGCACGCTCTACACGACGCTGTCCCCGTGCTTCATGTGTGCGGGCACGGCCGTGCTCTACGACATCCCCCGCATCGTCATCGGCGAGAACCGGACCTTCGAGGCCTCCGAGTCGTGGCTCGCCTCCCGCGGGGTCGAGCTCGTCGTGGCCGACGACGCCACGTGCAGGTCGCTGATGGACACGATGATCGCCGAGAAGCCGGAGCTCTGGGCCGAGGACATCGGGGAGGAGGCGTGAACACCCCCGGCACGAGCGTCCCGGCGGGCACGACCACCAGCGGAGCGACGGAGGTCGTCGACCCCGACTACCCCGTCACCCCGGTCCCGCTCCACGCCCGCAAGTCGTTCCTGTCCCTCGCGGTGGTGCTGCTCGGCTTCACCGTCTTCACCCCGACCATGCTCGCCGGCGCCCAGCTCGGCGCGGCCTTCTCGCTCTCCCAGCTGGTGCAGGTCATCCTCCTGGGCTCGCTCGTCCTCGGCGTGTACGTCGCGGTGCTCGGGTGGATCGGTGCTCGCACGGGGCTCACGACCGTCGTCATGTCGCGCTACGTCCTCGGCCAGCGCGGCGCCAAGCTCGCGTCGGTGCTGCTCGGCGGCACTCAGATCGGCTGGTACGGCGTGGTCATCGGCACCATCGGGGACCTGACCGCCCAGGCGCTCGAGTGGGAGTCCTACCCCTCGCGCGCCGCGGTGATGATCGCGGCCAGCGTCCTGATGTGCCTGACGGCCTGCTACGGCTACCGCGGCATGTTCTGGGTCTCGGCGGTCTCCACCCCGCTGATCCTCGTGCTGGCGTTCTGGGTGCTGCTGCGCTCGCTCGAGGAGGTGGGCGGCTGGTCCGGCCTCGCGGAGGTCGACCCCAGCACCTCGATGACGTGGTCGGTGGCGATCACCACCGTCGTGGGCACGTTCGTGTCCGCCGGCACGCAGGCGCCGAACTGGACGCGTTTCGCCCGCACGGGGAGCCACGCCGTCCTGGCGTGCGCGATCGGCTTCCTGGTGGGCAACGGCCTGATGATCTTCTTCGGCGCCACCGGTGCGATGACGTTCGGCGAGGGCGACTTCGTCCTGGTGCTCTACAACCTCGGCCTCGTCGGGTGGGGCCTGTTCCTGCTCTTCGGCAACCTGTGGAAGTCCAACGCCGACACTGCGTACGCCTTCGGCGTGGCCGGCGCCGAGCTCTTCGAGAAGCCGTCCAAGCTGCCCTTCGTCGTCGGCGGCTCGGTCATCGGCACCGGCCTCGCCCTCGTCGGGGTGCAGAACCACCTCGTCGACTACCTCGTGCTGCTCGGGGTGTTCATCCCGCCCCTCGGCGGCGTCATCATCGGCGACTACCTGGCCCGCTGGCGCGCCGGGATGCCCGAAGGGCTCGCGATCGCGCCGTTCCACTGGGTCAACCTCGGCATCTACGCCGTCGCGAGCGCCCTGGCGTGGACGGCCAACGAGACCGGCTTCTTCGTGCCGCCGGTGATCGGCGTGCTCGTCGCGCTGGTGCTCGCCCTGCTCGCGGGACGGCAGCAGGCGCAGCGCGCCGGCTGACGCCGGGGGCGAGGACGCGCGGCCTAGGGTGGTCCCGTGGACCTCCCCGTGATGCCGCCGGTGCTGCCGATGCTCGCCAAGAGCGTGAGCGGCGTGCCCGACCCGGCGAAGCACGGGGGCCTGAGCTTCGAGCCCAAGTGGGACGGCTTCCGCTGCCTGGTCTTCAAGGACGGCGACGAGGTCGAGCTGGCGAGCCGCAACACCAAGCCGCTCACCCGCTACTTCCCCGAGGTCGTGGAGGCCGTGCGCCGCCAGCTGCCCGACCGGGTCGTGCTCGACGGCGAGCTCTTCGTCGGGCTGCAGGGACCGGACGGCTGGCGCCTGGAGTTCGAGACGCTGCAGGAGCGCATCCACCCGGCCGCCAGCCGCGTGGAGAAGCTCTCCGTCGAGACGCCCGCGGGCTTCGTCGCGTTCGACCTGCTCGCGCTCGGCGACGAGTCCTACCTCGACCGCCCGCTGTCCGAGCGCCGCGCCGCGCTGGTCGCGGCGCTCGCCGACCTCGACGGCGCGGGACCGTGCTTCCTCACCCGCACGACCGAGGACCCGGCCGAGGCCGAGCGCTGGTTCGAGGAGTTCGAGGGCGCCGGGCTCGACGGCGTCGTCGCCAAGCCGCTCGGTGCGGCGTACGAGCCCAACAAGCGCACCATGCTCAAGATCAAGCACGAGCGCACCGCCGACGTCGTGCTCGCCGGCTACCGCGAGCACAAGACGTCCACCCCCGAGGAGCCGCTGATCGGGTCGCTGCTGCTCGGGCTGTACGACGACGCGGGCGAGCTGCAGCACATCGGCGTCTCCGCCAGCTTCACCGCGAAGAAGCGCGCCGAGCTCTGGCACGAGCTGCAGCCCCTGGTCTGCGACATCGCCGACCACCCGTGGGGACGGTGGAACGAGTTCCTCACCGCCAACCCCGACCGCGTCCCCGGCACCCAGAGCCGGTGGAGCGCGGGCAAGGACCTCGGCTTCACGGCCCTGCGTCCCGAGCGCGTGCTGGAGGTGAAGTACGACCACATGGAGGGTCGTCGCTTCCGGCACACCGCCCACTTCAAGAGGTGGCGCACCGACCGCGACCCGGAGACCTGCGGCTATGCCCAGCTCGACGAGCCGGCCGGCTACGACCTCACTAGGATCCTCAGCACCGACACCGGAGGCGAGTCATGACCGAGAGCAGCGACACCAGCACCACCGACTCCATCCACGACGGGAAGGGCACCTACGACGTGGTGCTCCTCGTCGAGCAGGCCCTCACGCCCGTGGACGCCCAGCAGGTGCGTTCGCTCCACGCCGAGATCGAGGACGAGGTCGTCTACCACGTGCTCCTGCCGCTCGAGGACGCCGCGGCGCGGGTCGAGGCCTCCGTCGGCACCCTGGGCGCGGGTGACCTGATGGCCGCCCCGGCGCTCGCGATGAACGACGTCGACATCGAGGCGCTGCGCCGCGAGTGCGAGGAGAGCTCCTCCGCCGACCTGCAGCAGACGCTGAAGGTGCTCGCCGCCGCGGGCGGCACCGCCCACGGCAAGGTCACGTCCGAGCCGCCGGTCGACGCGCTGGCGGCGATGGTCACGTCGGTGGACGCCCGCGAGGCGATCATCCTGACCCGCCCCCACGTCGTCGCCGAGTTCTTCCACGTCGACTGGACCTCGCGGGCCCGCCGCAAGCTGGGCGTACCCGTCCTCCACCTCATCGAGCACGAGAACTTCGACGAGCAGGCCTCCGGCCAGGGCGAGGGCGTCAGCGGCCTCTGATGGCGGTCCCCGAGCCGGGGTTGTCAGGCTCTCGCTGACGTTGTCAGGCGTTGCACAGGCCGACAACGTCAGTGATCCCCGGTCAGCCGGGGATCACTGATCTGACACCCTGACGCGGACGCTCAGCCCCGGCGCGTCACCCGACGCACGACGGCACGGCGCAGGATCGACGCGGCCTCGCGCCCGCCGACGGGCGGCACCTTCGACGCCCGGGCCTGGGTGAGGTCGCGGCGCAGCTGCTGCACGGTGACGCGCTGGGCCTCGCGTGCGTCGCGACCGGCGAGCGTCGCCTCGGCCTTGGTGTGGTCGAAGGTCAGGGCGACCGCGTCGGCGTAGCGCGCGTTGTAGTCCTCGTGGATCCGGTCCAGCGCCGCGAGGGTGTCGGCGTCGGTCGGCGAGGTGGTCAGCACGCCGAGGAGCCGCCAGACCTCCTCGGCCATGTCGCGCAGCCAGTCGGGCGTACGCACGTCGTCCCAGGTGAGCTGCGACTTGCGCATCGACGGCTCGATGAAGTCGTCGACGGCGTGGTGCCCACGACTGCCGGGCGCCGCCGAGAGGTCGGTGTCGAAGGACAGGTCGAGCTGCTCCTGGACCGGCGCCAGCGCCGCGCGCCAGTCGGCGAGCAGGTCCACGTACCTCACGAACGCACGCCTGTAGCCGCGCCCGGCCTTCTCGGTGAGCAGCGCCGCGTGCACCCAGCCGGCGACGTTGGACGTCTCCTTGGTGAGGCGGAGCTCCTCGGACTGGCTGGAGAGGTAGGCGATGTCGCGCGACCCGACGACCTCGGCCGGGTGCCGCAGCGCGGTGAGCCAGCGCAGGTCGATGTCGAGGTCGTGGCTGGCGATCCCCCACGCGGAGGCGAACCAGAAGGCGTGCGGGTCCTTGACGACGATCTGGGCATCGCCGCGCTCGGGCGCCTCGAGCTGGCCGGCCAGCCAGTCGCGCAGCTCCTCGGTCGGCTCGCCGGACGCGAGGTAGTCGGCCACCAGGCCGACCGCCGCCGGACGGCTGTCGATGTTGAACAGCGCGAGCTCGCGCAGGTGCCGCTTGTGGAAGTCGATGACCCACTGCGGCTCGTAGAACCCGCGCGGGTTGGTCTCCGACGCCTCCACCTCGGGCTGCGGCACGTGCAGGCCGAGCCGCTTGAGGGTGCCGGCGAGCGAGCTGGTGCCACTGCGGCCGGAGCCGGAGACCAGGACCAGCGGGGTGGGGGACGTCGGCATGGCCGTCACCCTATCGGCCGCGAGCACTCCCCCTAGGATCGTGTCGACCGCTCGCGGAGAGGACTGAGGACCACGTGGCACTGACCGACAAGCTCGGTGGCAAGGTGCGCTCGGCCGTACGCCGCGCTCGCCGCGACGGCCCGCTCGACGTCGTCTACGTCCTCTTCAACGCCGACGGGATGGGCGGCACCGCCCGCTCCGGGATCGAGCAGGCCAACGCGTTGCTGGGCCTCGGCGAGGGCCACCGGGTCCGCATCCTCAGCGTCACCCGGAGCGGCACCTCGACCCACTACGACCTGGCCGACGGGCTCGAGGTCACCTACCTCGTCGACGTACGCGGTGGGCGGGCCGCCGACGTGCGCGGCCACCACTCCGCGGAGGTCGCCCACGAGCTCGCCCGGCGCGAGTCGGTGATCGTGCCGCGCAGCTGGGACGCGCTCTACAACGGGCTCACCGACGCCACCATGCGCGAGGCGCTCGCCCGCATCGACGCCGACGTGCTGGTCACGACGACCCCCGAGCTGCTCGCCGCCGTCGCCCAGCTCGCCCCGGCGGACGTGGCGCTGGTCCACCAGGAGCACCGCGCGTCCTCGAGCCGGGTCAACGACCTCGGCGCACTGCTGCAGTTCGCGCCGCGTGCGGACGTCGTCGTCTCGCTGACCGAGTCGATGTCGCGCTGGCTGGCCGGTCGCCTCGGCGGGGCGGCGCCGGAGCTCCAGGTCATCCCCAACCCGCTCCCCGCCCACGCCCAGGCACGCTCCGCGCTGGACCAGAAGACCTTCGTCACCGCCGGGCGGCTCGCGCCGGAGAAGCAGTTCGAGCACGTCGTCGACGCCTTCGCCCGCGTCCACGAGCAGCTGCCCGGCTGGACCCTGACGATCTGGGGCGACGGCCCCCGCGCCGACAACCTCGCCGCCCAGGTCCGCAAGCTCGGCCTCGAGGACCACGTCCGCCTCCCCGGCTCCACCCAGGACCTCGCCGCCGAGTGGGCGCGCACCAGCGTCGCCGTCCTGGCCTCACGCGGCGAGGGCTACCCGCTCGTGCTGCAGGAGGCGATGTCCGCCGGCGTGCCGCCGGTGTCGTACGACTGCCCGTCCGGCCCGCGCGAGATCATCACGCACGACGTCGACGGGCTGCTCGTGCCGCCCGCCTCCAAGGCCGCGCTGGCCGCGGCGATGCTGCGCGTCGCGACCGACGACGACCTGCGCACCCGCCTCGGCGCCGCGGCGCTCGCGCGGTCGGCGCGCTGGGACGGTGCGGTCCTCGCCCGCCAGTGGGTCGAGACGTTCCGCACGGCCGTCGCGCGCCGCGCCGACCCGCTCGCCCCGCGCCGCGTCCTGCACGGCCTGCGCCCCGGACCCCTGGGCGACCTGCCCGAGACCGACGGGGCGGCGGGCGTGACCCCCGCCGAAGCGCGTACGGCCTCGCTCACCGCCCTCACCACCGCGGCGGCCGCCACGGGCGACGGCTGGTTCGTGGTGCCGGCGCGCGGCCTCGACCCGCACCCGGTGGTGGTCGTCCCGTCGTCGCGACGCACCGACTTCCTGGCCGCCCTCGCCAGCGCGCCCGTGCCCGACTGGCTGTCCGTGCGCGACCCGGCCGAACGCGGTTGGCACGAGCGCCGCGGCACCGTCGCCGCGATGACCGACGACCTCGCCCGCACGCGTACGTCCTCCCTCGTCCTCGAGCCGTGGCCGGTGCGCGGCGGCCACGGCGGCCTCCTCGGCGAGGGCGCCGAGGTCGGCGCGCAGTTCTGGGAGGAGACCCCCGAGGGCGACCTCCTCGCCCCGGGCCTCAACAGGTACGGCGACCGTGTCCCCGCCGGCACCCCGCGCACGACCACCACGGTCGAGGGCGTCGAGGTGCCCACGCTGGAGGTGATGGCGCTCCCGACGGTCGACGACTGCCGCTTCGACGTCGACGTCGTCTACACGTGGGTCGACGGCGACGACGAGGAGTGGCTGGCCGCCCGCGACGCCCGGGTGACGGGGCTCGGCGGTACGCCCAGCGCGCGTGCCGGCGGCGCCTCGCGCTACCGCAGCCGCGACGAGCTGCGCTACTCGATGCGCAGCATCCACCTCTTCGCGCCGTGGGTCCGCCGCATCCACCTCGTCACCGCGGGTCAGGTCCCGCCGTGGCTGGACACCTCGCACCCGACGGTCCGGGTCGTCGACCACCGCGACATCCTCCCCGCGTCGGCGCTGCCGACCTTCAGCTCGCACGCGATCGAGACCCGGCTGCACGCCGTGCCCGACCTCGCCGACCACTTCGTCTACGTCAACGACGACGTCTTCCTGGGCAGGCCGCGTCGGCCCGAGCACTTCTTCACGCCCGGTGGGCAGTACGCCGCATTCGTCGCCGACCACCGCGCGGTCGGGCTGCCCGGCACCGACGACCGGCCCTACCTGTCGGCCGCGCAGAACAACCGTCGCGTGCTCACCGAGGCCTTCGGGGTCGCGCTGACCCACACGATGATGCACAGCCCGCACCCGCAGCGGCGGACGACGCTGGAGGAGATCGCCGCGCGCTTCCCCGCAGAGGTGGACGCGACGACCCACGCGCCCTTCCGGTCGGAGACCGACCTCTCGCTGCTGTCGTCCTTCGCGCAGAGCTACGGGCTGATCACCGGGCAGGCGTTCCGGGCGACCGCGCACCACGGCTACGTCGACCTCGGCCACCAGCAGCTGCCGGTGCAGCTCAAGCAGATGGCGAAGCGCGACCGCGACTTCTTCTGCATCGCGGACAACCTCGTCGCCGCGTTCGACGAGGACCGCGCCGACGGGCTGCTGCGGGAGTTCCTCGAGGACTACTTCCCGATCGCGGCGCCGTGGGAGAGGGCCTGACTGCTCTGCCGTTTCACCAGGGGATGTCGGCGGACCTGCACTTCCCTCGGTGAACGAACCCGAGCATGTGCTGCTCCACCGACATCCCATGGTGGAGCAGCGGCGGCCGCGCGACGGGGTCCGCTCAGTCGGCGACCCGGTTGCCGTCCTCGTCCCAGTGCGACTCGACCTTCTTCGACGGCTGCACCCGCGGCGGCTCGCCGGGCATCTTCGGGTGGTCGGGCGGGAAGTTGAGCTCGACGGGGTGCTCCTCCCAGAGGTCGAGGAGCGGCTGAAGCGAGTGGTGGACGTCGTCGATCGCGGCCCACGGGTCGCCGTCGGAGGCGAGCCGCTCGGGCACCGTGAACAGGTTGTACGCCGCGGGTGAGGTGAGCGTCGCGAGCTCGTCCCACGTGACGGGGGTGGACACCGGGGCACCGGCGAGCGGGCGCAGCGAGTAGGCCGAGGCGATCGTCCGGTCGCGGGTGTTCTGGTTGAAGTCCACGAAGATCCGCTCCCCGCGCTCCTCCTTCCACCACGCGGTGGTCACGCCGTCGTCGCGCTTCTCCAGCTCGCGGCCGAACGCGATCGCCGCGTGGCGGACCGCCGCGAAGTCCCACTCGGGCGAGATCCGGACGTAGACGTGGATGCCGCGGTTGCCCGAGGTCTTCGCGAAGCCGGTCATGCCGAGGTCGTCGAGCAGCTCGCGGGCCACCCCGGCGACGCGCACGGCGTCGGCGAACGACGTACCGGGCTGCGGGTCGAGGTCGATCCGCAGCTCGTCGGGGTGGTCCACGTCCGTACGACGGACGGGCCAGGGGTGGAAGGTCAGCGTGCCCATGTGCGCGCACCACACCGGCACCGCGATCTCGGTGGGGCAGATCTCGTCGGCGGTGCGGCCGGACGGGAAGGTGATGGTCGCGGTCTCGAGGTAGTCGGGAGCCCCCTTGGGCACCCGCTTCTGGTAGAACGCGTCGGCGTTGCGGTCCTGCGGGCCGGTCGCCAGCCGCATCCCGGGGCGTACGCCCGAGGTCCACCGCTCGAGCGCCGTCGGGCGGTCGCGCAGGGCGCGCATCAGGCCGTCCTCGACGCTCGCGAAGTACTCCGCGACCATGAGCTTGGTGACCTCGCCGGTCGTCTCCGTGGCCTCGTAGATCACGCGATCGGGCGAGGAGACGCGCACCTCCCGGTCACCGGCCTGCACCATCACCGGCTTCGCAGCTGCCATGCCACGACCCTAGCCGGGGCCGACGGAGCCGGACACGGCGTGGGACGGAAGGGGCGTACGCCACGGTGCGGGCACCCGGAGGACGAGGAGCGCCGCCACCGCGCTCGCAGCGACCGCGGCCCCCATCGCCACGGCACCGGACCGGGCGTCGTGGGTGGCGAGCGCCATCAGGGACGCGACCGCGCCGCTCACGGCGTACTGCAGCACGCCCTGCAGCGACGCCGCGGTGCCCGCAGCGCCGGGGTGCGGCGAGAGGGCGAGCGAGGTCGCGTTGGCCAGCACCGGCCCCAGCACCGAGACGAGGACGAAGAGGCACGCGAGCAGCGCCCCCAACGGCGCCTCCAGCACGATGGCGGCCAGCACGCCGAGGCCGGCCGCCGCGCCGACCGCGAGGGAGGCGCCGAGGAGGGTGCGCTCGTCCGCCAGCCGCCCGACCAGCACCGCGTTGACCTGGCCGAGCAGCACGATGCCGAGGCAGTTGGTCGCGAAGACGGCACCGTACTGCTGGGGCGAGAGGCCGTAGGTGTCCTGCAGGACGAAGGACGAGCCCGTGATGTAGGCGAACATCGCGGAGAACATCAGGGCCGCGGCCAGGGTGTGCCGGAGGTAGTCGCGGTCGCGCAGGAGCACCCCGAACGCCTCCGCCGTGGCACGCAGGTCGGCCGGGCGGCGCCGGGAGACGGGCAGCGACTCCGGGAGGGAGCGCCGGACCTCCCCGAGCAGCACCGCGCCGACGACCACCAGCAGCAGGAAGACGGCGCGCCACGGCGCGACCGACAGCAGCTGGGCGCCGACGACGGGACCGAGCACCGTCGCCACCCCGTTGACCAGCATGAGCGTCGAGACGAACCGGGTCAGCTCCCTGCCCTCGAAGTGGTCGCGGGCCACCACGCGGGCGAGCACGGTGGCCGCGGCCGCGCCCAGCGCCTGGACGACCCGCGCCGCGATCAGCAGTCCCGCGGTCGGGGCGAGCAGGCACGCCAGCGACCCCGCGACGTACGCCGCGAGTCCCAGAAGCAGGAGGGGCCGCCGGCCGTGGGCGTCGGAGAGCGGGCCGATGACGGCCTGGCCGAGCGCGAGCCCGACCACGAAGACGGTGACGCTGAGCTGCACCATCCCTGCGTCGGCGTGCAGGTCCCGCGCCATGGCCGGCATGCCGGGCAGGTAGAGGTCGATGGTGAACGCCGGGAACGCGCTGAGCGCGCCGAGCACCAGCGCGAGCCGGCGCCGCAATCCACTCTGAGTTATGTCCACATCATGATGTAAACATAACTCACTAGGCTGTGTCCATGCCTTCCCAGCCCGCGGACCACGACGCGTTTGCCGAGCTCGCGGACCTGCTGCTCAACGTCGGTCGCCTGGTCCGCGCGCGGACCCCGTCCGACGCCGCCGGGGTGCCGCTGAGCGAGACCGAGCGGACGGTGATGCGCCTGGTCGACCTCTTCCCGGGGTCCTCCCCCAGCGACATCGCCGAGCGCGGCCGGCTCCAGCGCAGCAACGTCAGCGCGGCGCTGCGCACCCTCGAGGACAAGGGCATGGTCGAGCGCACCTCGACGTCAGGTCGCGGAGTGGCCGTGCACGCCACCGACCTGGCCGACCGCAACCTCGCCGCACTGCGGGCCGCGTGGGGACGCGAGCTCGCCCTGCCGCTCGCCGACGACGTCGACGCCGTACGCCGGTGCGTGGCCCTCCTCACCCGCCTGGAAGGGCGCCTGATCGACGCCGACCCGCAGGGCTGAGCGGACCCGTCGTACGCCCGACCCGGGGCCTGCCGGGGCTGGGGTGCGACCGTAGACTCGAGGCATGGCCTACGACGTGGAGAAGACCGACGAGCAGTGGCGTGAGCAGCTCACCGCCGAGGAGTACGTCGTGCTCCGCCAGGCCGGCACGGAGCGCGCCTTCACCGGCGAGTACACCGACACCGAGACCGAGGGCACCTACTCCTGCAAGGCGTGCGGCTCGGAGCTGTTCACCAGCGACACGAAGTTCCACTCCGGCTGCGGCTGGCCGAGCTTCTACCAGCCGATGACCGACACCGTGGAGTACATCGAGGACACCTCGCACGGCATGAAGCGCGTCGAGGTCCGCTGCGCGACCTGCGGCTCCCACCTCGGCCACGTCTTCCCCGACGGCTTCGGCACGCCGACCGGCGACCGCTACTGCATCAACTCGATCAGCATCACGCTCAACGAGAAGAAGTAGCCCGACAGGCGGACCCGGCCGCCGGCCCCTCGGGATATCTAGGGACGATCTGGTCGCCCCTGGTCCTCCCGGACGTCCATTTCGTCCCTAGATGCCCCCGCGCACCCGAGGACGCGAGCTCAGGCGGCCGGCTCGAGGGCCGAGGTGACGACCACCAGGCCGTCTCCCCACGTCGCGTCGGCCCACTCCTGGATCGAGCCGTCGTCGAAGACGACCTGGGCGTCGAGACTGTCGGGCCGGGTCGACCCGCTGGTCAGCAGCTGGTCGCCGAGCGCGGCCTGGAGCTCCTGGTTGACCGTGTTGAGGTCGGCGTCGGTCTTCTCGACGGTGGTGACGCACAGCAGGCCGCCCCAGGTCCTGCGGAGCTCGGCCTCGGCGCCCTCCGGGTCCTCGGTGACGGCGACGCTGATGGTGCCCTTGCTCAGCCAGGCGGTGGCATATCCCGGCAAGGCGGAGGCGGCCGCGAGGGTGGCGTCCATGTCCTCGGGCGTCGCGTTCTGCGGGTCGGTCGTCTCGGCGTCGTCGCAGGCCGGCTCGAGACCGCCCGCCGCCGGCTCCTGCATGGTGTCGTAGAGCGCGGCCGGGATGGCGTCGGTGACGGTGAACGCCTCGCCGTCGAACGTGCCGGTGAGGGCGTACTGCCCCCACGTCGTCCCGCCGGACTCCTCCGCCCCGACGTCGCCGAAGTCGAAGTCGACGAGCTCGGGACCGCCGCACTGGGGCGGGTACGACTCCGCGACCGCCCCGAGACACATCTGCGGGCCGCTGCCGTTGTCGAGCACGGTCACGAGCCCGGCGGTGCGCACCTCCCCGTCCGGGACGGGACGCGGCGCCTCGCCCGAGGCGTCGGGGGTCGCGTCACCGGCGGCGCTGTCGTCGACGGCGCGCATCCCCTCCTCGGTCGAGCAGGCGGCGAGCGCGCCCAGGAGGGACAGTGCGGCAGCTGCGGCGAAGATCCTCATGATCCTCCGACGCTACTGCCCCCGGAGGCGTTCCCTCACTCAGCCCGCCGCGCGGCACGCCACGGGCAGCCGCGCGTGGCGCCAGGCCGCGAACCCGCCGACCACGTCGGTCGCGTCGAGGCCCAGGCTGCGCAACGAGTCGGCGGCGAGGGTGGAGGTGTAGCCCTCCTGGCACAGCACGAGGATGCGGGCGTCCTGCGCCGCCTGCGGCAGCCGGGCGTCCGAGCGCGGGTCGAGGCGCCACTCGAGCACGTTGCGCTCGATGACGAGCACGCCGACGGCCGGGTGCACCTCACCCTCGGCGGCGCGCTGGGCCGCCGGACGGATGTCGACGAGCAGCGCACCGTCGAGCGCCTCGCGGTAGGCGGCGTCGACGTCGACGCGCTCGAGCCGGGAGCGGGCGTCGGCGAGCATGGCGTCGATGCCGTCGTGCCGCACGACCGTCGCGCCGCTCACCACGCCACGTCCCGCTGCTCGACGCTCGTGACCTGGAGCCGGCCGCGGACGAGCTCGTAGCGGGTCATCGCGGCGAGCGTGGGGGCGTACGCGTGGAGCGAGACCGCGGTCGCCGTGCCGTGGTTGACCACGTCGTGGATGTGGCTGCCGTCGAACTCGCGGACCGACCGCTCCGCGAGCGTGCTCGCCCGGGCGACGCCGGTCCAGACGTACTCGGTGAGCGACCCGGTCAGGACCGTGAAGGCGCCGCTCGCCGAGCCGTGGTCGTGCCAGCCCGTGCTCGATCCGGCCGGCCAGGTGATCAGCCATATGTCGGCGCCGGCGCCGGTGCCGACCCGCGACCAGGTGCGCTCCGGGACGTCGAGGTCGGCGGACGCGAGCGGGTCGTGGTCGCGGAGGTACTGCGCGAGGGCGGCGCGTGCGGTCTGCCGACGACCCCCGGCGCGGTCGGCCGGCGTGTGCGGGGCGGGGAAGGTGGTGGTCATGTGGTCCTCCTGGGTAACAATGTTAAGTAACTTACTCTACATTGCGACGAGACGGATGTCCGACACGTCCACCGACGTGTCGGACGGCCCGGGTCAGGGCAGGCGGGCGAGGAGGTCCGCGGGCGTGACGCGGGCGCCGGTGTAGAACGGCACCTCCTCGCGCACGTGGCGGCGGGCGTCGGAGGCGCGCAGGTCGCGCATCAGGTCGACGATGCGGTGCAGGTCGTCGGCCTCGAAGGCGAGCATCCACTCGTAGTCGCCCAGGGCGAAGGACGCGACCGTGTTGGCGCGCACGTCGGCGTACCCCCGCGCCTGCTGGCCGTGCTGGGCGAGCATCCGGCGCCGCTCGCCGTCGTCGAGGAGGTACCACTCGTAGGAGCGGACGAACGGGTAGACGCACACGTGCGCCCGCGGCTCCTCGTCGGCGAGGAAGGCCGGGATGTGCGACTTGTTGAACTCCGCCGGGCGGTGCAGGGCCATCTGCGACCACACGGGCTCGAGCCGGGCACCGAAGGCGGTCCGGCGCAGCGCGTTGTAGGCAGCCTGCAGCTGCTGGGAGTCGGCCGCGTGCCACCAGACCATGAGGTCGGCGTCGGCGCGCAGGCCGCTGACGTCGTAGAGGCCTCGGACCTTCACGTCGTCGGCGGCCAGGGAGGCGAGGAGCTCCTCGACCTCGGCCGCCTCGGCCGCACGGTCGGCGTCGCCGAGGACGTCGCGGAGCCGGAAGACCGACCACATCGTGTAGCGGATGGTGTCGTTGAGCTCGCGGGTGCGGGCGGCGTTGGTCTGCTCGGCGGCCTTGTCGGTCATGGTCTCATTCTGCCTGCGTGAGCGAGGCCACAGCGCGGCGGGCCGAGCCGATGACGGCCGGGATGCCGACCCCGTCGTACGCGGCGCCGCACACCGCGAGCCCCGGCACGCCGGCGACGGCGGAGCGGATCCGGGCGACGCGGTCGACGTGCCCGACGGCGTACTGCGGCAGTGCGCCGCCCCATCGCTGGACGTGGGTGTCGAGCGGCGCCGCGGTGATCCCGGCCATCGCGGCGAGGTCCGCGAGGGACACCCGGACCAGCCCGTCGTCGGACGCCTGCAGGGTCGTCTCCTCGCCGTGGCGGCCGAGGGAGGTGCGGAGCACGACCACGTCGGGATCGAGGTCACGGACCCAGCCCCACTTCGCGAAGGAGAAGGTCGACGCCTTGATGGTGCGCTGCTCGACCGGAGGCACCAGGAAGCCCGAGCGCTCGAAGCTCGCGTCCGGGACGTCGGCGGCCCGGAAGGCCAGCGTCACGACGGCGACGCTCGCCGCCTCGATGCCGCCCAGCTCGGCCGCTGCGTCGGGCATCTCGTCGGCGAGCAGCCGGGCAGCGGCCGACGCCGGGGTCGCGAGCACGACCGCGTCGGCCTCGATCGTCTCCGCGTGCGTCGTCGGCCCGACCGTGAGCGACCACCCCGAGGCGGTACGCCGCAGCGCGCGCACCGTGGCCGACGTCCGCGCCTCGAACCCCCCGCCGTCGGCGACGAGGATGGGCAGGCGTCCCATGCCCCCGGGCAGGGACGCGAAGACCGGGCCTGTCGAGAGCGGCACGGCGGCCGCCTGCTCGAGGAGGCCGCCGCGGCGCGCCATCGCGAGCAGCTGGGGCACCGCGGCTGCGGCCGAGAGGGTACGGGCGTGGCCGGCGTACACGCCGCCGAGGAGCGGCTCGACGAGCCGGTCGACGATCTCGTCGCCGAGGCGCGCGGCCACGAGGTCGCCCACGGACACGTCGTCGTCGACGTCCGACACGGTCTCGACGCTGGCCCGGGCCACCCCCTCGGCGCTGAGCACGCCACTGGCCGCGAGCTGGTCGAGGTCGAACGGGACGCCCATCAGCGAGCGGGGCATGGCCCGCAGCGCGCCCCGGGACCAGATGGCCGACGCCGCGGCGGTCGGGTGCACGACCTCGGCGCCGAGCTGCTCGGCGAGGGCGACGCCCTCGGGGCGGCGGGCCAGCATCGCCTCGGCGCCGACGTCGACGGTCAGGCCGGCGACCTCGGCACTGCGGAGCTTGCCGCCGACCTGCGGGGAGCCCTCGAGGAGCAGCACGTCGCGGCCGGCGTCCGCGAGGCCGCGGGCCGCGACCAGCCCGGCGATCCCGCCACCGACGACCACCGCGTCGCGCCTGTCCCGACCCACGCCCCCAGCCTAGGCTGCGGCACATGCAGACCAACGGGGAGACCAACGGGGGCGCCGACCGCATCGCGGTGATGATCGACGCCGACAACACCCGGCCGTCGTACGCCGACGAGGTGCTGAGCGAGGTGGCCAAGCACGGCAACCCGACGATCAGGCGCGTCTACGGCGACTTCACCAATTCGCACCTCAACCAGTGGGCGCGCAAGCTCAACCGCCTCGGGTTGCGCGCGATGCACCAGAACGCCTGGACCACCGGCAAGAACTCGACCGACCTCGCGCTCGTCATCGACGCGATGGACCTGCTCTACGACGGCAACGTGGAGGCGTTCGCCCTGGTCACCAGCGACAGCGACTTCACCAGCCTCGCCCACCGGCTCCGCGAGTCGGGCAAGAAGGTCTACGTGCTGGGCGAGGGCAAGGCGCCGGAGTCGTTGCGCAACGCCTGCGACCAGTTCATCGACCTGACCGTCGTGGCCGAGGCGCGCGACGAGGACGAGGAGGCGGAGCCGACCGGCGAGTCGTCGATCAACCTGCAGAGCGCGCTGACGCGCGCCCTCAATGCCGTCTCCGACGACGAGGGCTGGGCCAGCCTCGGCGCGCTCGGCAACCAGCTGACCCGGACCTACCCGTCGTTCGACGCGCGCGCGTTCGGCAACAGCGGCACGCGGCTGAGCACCTTGGTGGCGGACCAGCCCTACCTGGAGACGACGGGCTCGGGCAACGCGATGCGCGTACGACGCAAGGGGGTCGCGCCGGCGCGGGAGAAGGCGAGGGCGGCGGACAAGACGGCGGACAAGATTCCCGACAAGAAGTCCGACAAGGCGCCGGACAAGGCGCCGGACAAGGCGCCGGACAAGACGCCGCAGAAGGCGCCGGTGAAGTCGCGCACCAGGAACCCGGTGCGGAAGGTCGAGGCATCGACCGCGGAGCCGGCCGCCGAGACGCAGGCTCCGAGGAGGAGGTCGACGCCGGCCAAGAAGGCAGCCGCTGCGAAGAAGCCGGCGGAGAAGCCGGCCGAGAAGCCGGTCGTGCGGCAGACCCGGCGGGACTGACGGTCACGGTTGCGTCACGGGTCGGTCACGACCCCGTCGGGGCGGGAACCGACGTCGCGGCGGCCGGCGTCGGACGGCCATGACCACTCGCACCCGTGCCGCTGGGCTCCTCACCGCGATCACCATGACGGCCGTGCTGGCCGCCTGCTCCTCCACGTCCGACGACAGCGGCGGGGGCAGTGACGCCACCTCCGAGGTGTCGGACGCCGGCGCCAGCGCGGCCACCCCCTCACCCTCGCGCCGCCAGGGGGACGCCGGCGGATCCGCGTCCGACGACGGCGGCACGGGGTCCGACGGTCCGGCGACGCCGGAGATGGAGCGCTCGGTCATCTCCAGCGGCACCGTCTCGCTGGTCAGCGCGGACGTCGCCTCCACGCGCCAGGAGGTGCAGCGGGTGGTCGACGCGCAGGGCGGCGAGATCACCGAGGAGACCACCGACACCGACGCGGACGGCGACGCGTCGTACAGCCGGCTGGTCGTGCGGGTGCCGAGCGCGAAGTTCGGCGCTGCGATGACGGCCCTGGAGGACGCCGGCACGCTGCGCTCGTCGAACCGCGGCTCCGACGACGTGACGACCGAGGTGATCGACACCGGCGTCCGCGTCCGCGCCCAGGAGGCCAGCCTCAAGCGCGTCGAGCTGCTGCTGGCGGACGCGGAGGACCTCAAGGACATCATCTGGATCGAGTCTCAGCTCACCGACCGGCAGGCCGAGCTCGACTCCCTGAAGTCGCAGAGCTCGTGGCTGCAGGACCAGACCTCCCTCTCGACGATCACCGTCGACATCGCGCAGGAGCAGGTCGTCGAGGACGAGCCCGAGGACCAGGACGAGCCGGCCGGCTTCCTCACCGGCCTGCGGGGCGGCACCGACGCCCTGATGTCCGTCCTGGCCGCCGTCACCACGATCGTCGGGGCGCTGCTGCCGTTCGCGGTGGTCGGCCTCCTGGTCGGGCTGCCGGTGTGGCTCGTGGTCCGCCGCCGCCGGCGGTCCGCAGCGCCCGCTGCGTAGACGCGCGGGCAGGACCGACGTGGGCCCGGCTCACCCCGCGGGAGCCGGGCCGACGCACGGGCGTCGCGTCCGCGCGCCTACGAGGCCGCGCCGGCCCGTGCCGGCTCGAGGGGCGGCTCGAGGGTCTCGTCGACACGGTCGAGGTCGGTGCCCCGGGTCTCGGGCAGGAAGCGGGCGCAGAACAGCGAGATCGCGGCCACCGCCACGTTGTAGCCGGCGACCCACCAGAGCGTGCCGTCGCCGCGGGTGACCAGCCAGGCCGCGATCAGCGGGGTGAGGCCGGAGGCGAGGATCCCGGAGACCTGGTAGAGCGTGCTGAGCGCCGTGTAGCGGTAGCGGGTGTCGAACAGCTCGGACCAGAAGGCGGCCAGCGGGCCGTAGACCGTGCCGTAGACGACGCCGAGGCCGACGACGAAGACGAGCGAGATCGCCCAGCGGTTCTCGGTCTGGACGAGGTAGGCCGCGGGGAAGGCGAACAGCAGGCCGATCCAGGCGCCGACCCGGTAGACCGGCTTGCGACCGACCCGGTCCGACAGGGCTCCGGCGACCGGCACGAGCACGACGCCCAGCGCCGCCCCGACCAGGATCGCGTCGAGGGCCCACGCGCGGGGCAGCTCGAGGTTCGTCGCGACGTAGGCCAGCAGGTAGACCGAGAACAGGTTGAACGTGAACCCCTCGATGAACCGCGTGCCCATGCCCAGCAGCAGCGGCCGCGGCTGCTCGACGAGCAGGTCCTTGAGCGGGATCCGCGAGATCTCCTTGCGCTGCTGCACCTTGGCGAACTCCGGGGTCTCCATGACGGAGAGCCGGATGTAGGCGCCGATGCCGAGGAGCACGATGCTGACGAGGAAGCACGCACGCCAGCCCCACGCCAGGAACGCGTCCTCGGGCAGCATGCCGGCGACGGAGAACGCCCCCGCCGCGAGCACGAGGCCGCCGGGTACGCCGATGTGCGCGAAGCTGCCGAAGAAGCCGCGACGCCCGGCGGGGGCGTACTCGACCGCGAGCAGCACGGCGCCGCCGTACTCGCCGCCGACACCGATGCCCTGGAGCACCCGGAGCACGACGAGGGCGATGGGCGCCCAGACGCCGATCTGGTCGTAGGTCGGCAGCAGGCCGATGAGGGCGGTGCCGACGCCCATGATGACGAGCGTCAGCAGCAGCATCTGCTTGCGGCCGATCCGGTCGCCGAAGTGGCCGAAGACCAGGCCGCCGATCGGGCGGGCGAAGAAGCCGACGGCGAAGGTCGCGAAGGCCGCGAACTGGGCAGCGGGGCCGTCGAGGCCGTTGAAGTAGAGCTTGTCGAAGACAACGGCGGCGGCGGTGCCGTAGAGGAAGAAGTCGTACCACTCGATCGTCGCGCCGACCGCCGAGGCGAGGGCGACCCGCTGCGGGGAGGGCGCGGCCTGCACGGTGCTCATGCGGCGTCCTCGGCGTCAGGGCGGGCGTCGGCGGTGGCGTCGTCGCCGCGGTCCACCTCGGCGCCGTTGATCCGGCCGTCGAGGCGGGAGGGGTCGAGGTCGTCGCGGTGCAGCTTGGCGAACGCCGAGCGGTGGAAGACGAGCGGGTGCTCGCCGCCGCCCGCGCCGACCCCGTGCACCTCGAGCAGCACGATGACGTGGTCGCCGGCGACGACCTCGTCGTGGATCGAGCAGTCGTAGGTCGCGACCGCCTCGTCGAGCAGGACCGCACCGTTCTCGGTGACCCGGAACGGCAGGCCGCCGAAGCGCTCCTCACGCGGTCCGGCGAGCTGGCGGCACACCGCGTCGTGGTGGTCGGCGAGCACGCTGATGCCGAGGCGGTCGGCCTCGCGCAGCAGCGGCCAGGTCGAGCTGGTCGTGGAGATCGAGAACGACACGAGCGCCGGCTCGATGCTCACCGAGGTGAACGACGACGCGGCGATGCCGGTCAGCTGGCCCTTGACGGACGCGGCGACCGCGACGACGCCGGACGGGAAGGCGCCGAAGGCGTCGCGGAGCGTGCGCTGGTCGATCGTCTGGACGGGCTGGGCGTGGGTGTGGCTCATGCGGACGTCACCTCGCGGACGGGGGCGGACAGGGTCGGGAGGAGCTGCTCGGCCGTGGCGAACCAGGCGTCGTACGGCTCGGGCTGGTCGTGCTGGGAGTCGAGGACGTAGAGCCCCCGGGTCGGGACGGTCGCGCCGAGCTCGACGAGCAGCGGTCGCAGGCCGTGCTCGGTGGCGAGGGAGTGGGCCGGCGAGCCGCCGAGCATCAGCGGGATCGCGGTGACGCCGCCGAGGCCCTGGTGGGGGAAGCGGTCGAGGAACGCCTTGAGCAGGCCCGTGTAGGTCGCCTTGTAGGTCGGGCTCGCGACGATGACGACGAGGCTGCCGGCGACGTGCTCGACGAGGTCGCCGACGGCCTGCGAGCTCCAGTCGAACAGCTCGGAGGCCTGGTCGGCGAGGTCGACGACGAGGTCCGCGCCGCCCAGCCGGTCGGCGAGGGTGAGGGCGGAGTCGTACGTGCGCGAGCGCGGCTTGGGGTTGCCGACCACGACGGCGACCGTGGCGCCCGCGTGGGTGCTCACGACGCGGCCCGCTGCCCGCCGAAGGGGACGGACGCCTGCGCGGCGACGGGCGCCGGGTGGGTCCAGAGGCCGCGCTTCTCCAGGATCGGCAGGACGCCCTCGCCGAACTGGTAGGCGCCCTCGAGGTGCGGGTAGGCCGAGAGCACGAGCTCGGAGATGCCGACCGAGCGGTACTCCTCGATGAGGTCCGCGACCTCCTCGTGGCTGCCGACCAGCGCGGTGCCGGCGCCGCCGCGGACCAGGCCGACGCCCGCCCAGAGGTGGGGGTGGATCTCGAGGCCGTCGCGGCTGCCGTTGTTGAGCGCGAGCATGTTCTTCTGGCCGACCGACTCCGAGCGCTTGAGACCCTCCTGCACCCGGCGGATGTCCTCGTCGGAGATGCCCTCGAGCAGGCGGTCGGCCTCGGCCCACGCCTCCTCCGAGGTGTCGCGGGAGATGGTGTGGACGCGGAGCCCGTAGGACAGCTCGCGGCCCTGCTGCTCGGCGAGCTCGCGGATCCACTGCACCTTCTTGGCGACCGCGGCCGGCGGCTCGCCCCACGTCAGGTAGACGTCGGCGTGCTCGGCCGCGACCTGGCCGGCCGCCGGCGACGAGCCGCCGAAGTAGATCTCCGGGACGGGGTCGGGCAGGTGCTGCAGCCTGGCCTGGTCGACGCGGAGGTGACGGCCGGCGTACGTGACCTCCTCCCCCGCCCACAGCCGGCGGACGATCGCGAGGAACTCGCCGCAGCGCTCGTAGCGGGCGTCCTTGTCGAGGAAGTCGCCGTAGGCACGCTGCTCGTGGGACTCGCCGCCGGTGACGACGTTGAGCAGGAGGCGGCCGCCGGAGAGGTTCTGGAAGGTCGCAGCCATCTGGGCTGCGAGGGTGGGCGAGGTGAGGCCCGGACGGAACGCGACGAGGAACTTCAGCCGCTCCGAGAGCGGGGCCAGCATGGCGGTGGTCAGCCACGCGTCCTCGCACCAGGCGCCGGTGGGGGTGAGCGCGGCCTCGAAGCCGAGCTGCTCGGCGCTGCGGGCGATCTGGCCGAGGTAGGGCACGCTCGCCGGGCGCCCGGCCGCGCCGTGCTCGACGCCGTGGCCGCCGCTGACGACGTGGCGGCCGTCGCCGCCGTTGGTGGGCAGGAACCAGTGGAACTTCAAGGTCGGACCTTTCTCGGGTGTCAGAGCTGACCGTGGTTGGGGGGCGGGGTGCCGTCGACGACGTGGCGACCGAGGTGCTGGACCTTCCACGCGGCGGGGTCGTGCAGGGTGTGGGTGCGCGCATTGCGCCAGTGGCGGTGCAGGTTGAGCGAGTCGAGCGCCGAGCGCGTCCCGGCGACCTCGAAGAGACGGCTCGACACCTCGACCGCGACGCGCGCCGAGAGGGCGCGGATCGCGGCGACTGCGAGGCTGGCCTCGGCCGCGGACTCGGCGGTGAGGCGGGCGTTCGCCCCGTCCACGGCCCGCCCGGCCTCGCGCAAAAGGGCCTCCGCGGCGCGTACGTCCACCTCCATCTGGCCGAGGGCCTGCACGACGAGGGGGTCGTCGGCCGCGCGCTCGACGGCGGCGTCCGGGTAGGGCCGCGACGTCGTACGCACGAAGTCGGCCGCCTCGAGCAAGGCGGCGCGGGCGATGCCGACGTCGAGCCCGGCGTGCAGGACCTGCGCGAACGCGCCGTAGGTCTGTGGCCCCTCGAAGGTGAGGTGGTAGGGCGTGATGCGGTCCTCGCGGACGTCGACGTCGACGAGGTGGACGGTGCCGCTGGCCGTGGTGCGCTGGCCCATCCCGTTCCAGTCGTCGGTCACCGTCACGCCGGGTGCGTGGCGCTCCACCCACGCGACGTGGAGGGGGCCGGCGCCCGGTGCGGCGAGGGTGTCCTTGTGCGCGAGGACCGGGATCCAGTCGGCGAAGAGGGCACCGGTGCTGTAGCCCTTGGTGCCGGTCAGGGCCCAGCGGCCCTGCCCGACCGGCGTGAGGGTGGTCCGGATGTCGCGGACGTGCCGCGTGCCGGTCTCCGACTGGGCGTTGCCGAACCGCTTGCCGGCCAGCACCTCGCCGAAGAAGAACGCCTGCTGCTCCGGCGTGCCCTGGTGGCGCATCGCGTTGACGTAGACGAAGTGGCTGTGCGGCACCTGCGCGACGCTGGGGTCGCCGGTGGCGAGGATGCGGAAGATCTCGACGAGGGTCTCGACGGGAAGGTCCGCCCCGCCGTGCTCGGCAGGCACGGTGACAGCGAGCAGGCCGGAGGCCGAGAGCCCCTCGACCTCGCGGGCCGGCAGGACGCGGTCGCGGTCGCGCTCGGCCGACGTGGCGGCGAGGTCGGTGGCGATCCGCGTCGCGACCTCGAGCGCGTCGTCGGCGGAGAGGATCGGGACGGTGGTCGTACGGGCGGGGGCGAGCGTCATGCGACGCGCTCCTGCTCGGCGGCCTCGAGCTCGCGCACGATCGGCAGCACCTCGCGACCGAAGTGCTCGACCTCCTCCTGGAAGTGCAGGAAGCCGAGAAGGAACAGGTCGACGCCGCGACGCTTGAACTCGATCATCCGCTGCGCGACCTGCTCGGGGGTGCCGACCAGGCCGGTGCGGAAGCCGTCGTTGTACTGCACGAGGTCGCGGAAATCGGAGTCCTGCCACATCCCCTTGCGGTCACCGGTGGACTGGCCGGCCTGCTTGACCGCGTCGCCGAAGCCCTTGACCGCCTCGGGGTTCGCCTTCGCGATGATCTCCTCGAGGGTGTCGTGCGCCTCGGCCTCGGTGTCGCGGGCGACCATGAAGCCGTTGACCCCCACCTTGACCGTGCGACCGGCCGCGGCGGCGGAGGCGGCCACGCCCTCGATCTGCTCGCTGATGCCGTCGGGGGTGTTGCCGTTGGCGAAGTACCAGTCGGCCTGGCGTCCCGCGACCCCCTGCGCCGCGGTGGAGTTGCCGCCCATGAAGATCTCCGGCGTGGGACGGCCCGGGAGGTCGAGCGGCTTGGGCTTGAGGTCGAAGTCGGTGAGCTGGAAGAAGTCGCCGCGGAGGGTGGCGTGGTCGTCGGTCCACATCGCGCGCAGGTAGGCGATGAACTCCTCGGCCATCCGGTAGCGCTCGCCGTGCTCGAGCCAGCGCACGCCCATGCTGGTCGCCTCGTCCTTGAACCAGCCGGACACCACGTTGATCGCGGCGCGACCGTTGCTGAGGTGGTCGGCGGTGGCGATGAACTTGGCGAGCACGCCCGGGTGCCACATGTAGGGGTGCACGGCCGACATCACCGTGAGCCGTTCGGTGGCGAGCAGCAGGGCGAGGCTGAGCGACGTGGCCTCGTGCTGGTACGCCGCGCCGTAGGACGCGGTGTAGCGCACCTGGGTGAGGGCGTAGTCGAACCCGTTCTGCTCAGCCGTCTGCGCCAGTCGCTTGTTGTAGTCGTAGTCCCAGCTGGTGCGCTGCTCGATGTCGGAGATCACCAGGCCGCCCGAGACGTTGGGCACCCAGTAGGCGAACTGGAGGGGCTGCGTGGCGGGGCTCTGCGTCGTCATCGGGGTCCTCGGGCTTTCATGTCAATCTGTATTGATCTTGTAGACAAAAGTAGCAGTCCAGGCCGGCGGTCCGGGCCGACGACGCGGCTCGAGATGTCGAGGGGGTGGGAGGCGGTGCCTTGCAGGTGCCCCCTCCCACCCCCTCGCGGAGCCGGTGCGTGACCGGTCAGCTGGTGGGGGCGGGCCGCGACCCGACCCAGTCCTGGCGCCGGCGCGTCCCGCCGATGGACCAGGCGTACGGCGGGGGCGTGCCGTTGACGGCGTGCGCGCCGACGACGCGGGCCTTGAGGATCCGCGGGTTGTGCGAGGCCACTGTGCGCGCGTTGCGCCAGTGGCGGTCGAGGGCCTGCGGCCGCGCGGTGGCGGACGCGCCGAGCACGTCGAAGATGTCCGAGGTCGCGCGCAGCACGAGCTCGGAGACGACCACCTGGGCGGTGGACGACTCGATCTCGCTGGACTCCACGAGGGCGGCGACCTCCTCGGGCCCCGCGAGCACGGCGTCGGCCACGGCCTGGACCGACTCGGCCACCCGCAGCGTGGCGGCCTCGGCGGCGTACACCGCGGCGGCGACCTCGCCGACGCGCGCGAGGACCTGGGCGTCGTCGCGGACGCGGGGCGCGTTGGCGTGGGAGAAGTTGCGCGTGCGCTTCTGCACGGCCTCGACGACGTCGGTGAGCGCCGCCTTCGCGATGCCGGTGAGCGTCGCGAGCAGGTTCAGCTGGTAGAACGCCGTCTGGTAGGGGAAGCGCTCCTCGAAGGGCAGGACGTGCTCGGCCGGGACCGACACGTTGTCGAAGGTCGTCGTGCCGCTGCCGGTGCCCTTCTGGCCGAAGCCGTTCCAGTCGTCGGTCGTCACGACACCCGCGTCGCGGGTGTCGACGAGGGCGATCGCGGTGGGGTCCTCCACCTCGTCGGGGTGGCCGGGCAGCGCGAGGCGGGCGTGGACGTCGGTCCACTCGGCGAAGATCGTGCCGGTCGTGTAGTACTTCGTGCCGTCGAGGCGGTAGGACCCGTCGGCGCGCGGGCGCAGCACCGTGCGCGGCAGGTCGATGTCCGAGCCCACCTCCGACCAGGCGTTGCCCGCGATCTCCCCGGCGACGAACCGGTCGAACCACACGCGCTGCTCGCTCCCCCGCGCGTGGTGCCACAGGCGGTCCTCGACGAGGGCGAAGTGGCCGCGGAAGGCCTGCGGCAGGTTGGCGTCTACGGCGGCCAGGTCGATCCAGAGCCGCGCGAGGTCGGCGAGCCCGACCCCGGCGCCGCCGTACGCCCGGGGGACGCGCAGCGCGCCGAACCCCTCGGACTTCAGCAGGCGGACGGCCTCGACGGGCAGCTCGCCGTCGACCTCTCGCTGGAGGGCGCCCTCGGCGATGGACGCGAGCACGTCCGCCCAGTCGGTGCGGGGGTGGTCGGTCGCGGAGTCGTTCCGGCTGCGGGTGGGCCGGACACGCAGGGTGGTCATGGGTGGGTTCCTCCCGTTTTGTATAGTTACTTAGTAGACTTTAGGGAACCGGGGCCACGAACCACGACAACCCGGCGGCAGGTTTTCCCGACCACGTCGCCGGCCGGAGCCGCCGGCACACCACAGAGAGCAGGAGCCACAGGTGCGGATCGAACAACTGGAGTACCTCGCGGCGGTGACCGAGCACGGGTCGCTGCGCCGGGCGAGCGAGGCCATGCACATCTCCCAGCCCGCGCTGAGCGAGGCCGTGACCAAGCTCGAGAAGGAGCTCGGCACGACCCTCCTGGACCGCCGCCGGACCGGCTCGCGGATCAGCCGTCAGGGCCTGGACCTCCTGCAGAGCATGACCGAGGTGCTCGAGGCCGTGGACCGGTTGCGCCAGGCCGCCGGTCAGCAGTCCGCGCGCCGGCGCGACCTGCGCATCGGCACGGTCAACACCGCGTCGACGAGCCTCCTCGCTCCCGCGCTGCGCGACCTCCACGCCCGGCACGGGTCGGGCGGGGTCGAGGTCGTCAACGCCCGGCAGGCCGACATCCAGCAGGGCCTCGTGGAGGGCTCGCTGGACCTCGGCCTGGTCAACGTCCTGCCCGGCGACGAGGTGTCACCGAGCCTGGTCGCCGACAGGCTCATCGAGGGCACCCCCGTCGCGTGCCTGCGGGCCGATCACCCGCTCGCGGCCCAGGAGCGGCTCAGCGTCGACGACCTGCGCTCCGAGCCGCACGTGCTCATGCGGCCGGGCTACGTGATGCACCGCTATGCCCACAAGCTGTTCGGCGGCACGATGCCGGGGACGACCTACGCCAACGACGGCGCCGAGATGGGCAAGGCGATGGTGGCGGCCGGGCTCGGGATCTCGATCCTGCCGGACTTCTCGATCGCCGCGGACCCGCTGGTGCGGGCCGGCGTCCTCACGACGCGACCCATCGCGACGGACCAGACCACGGTGACGCTGCTGATGCTGCGCCGCCGGGCCGACCGCGTGCCCGAGCCGGTGCGCGACCTGCAGACGGCACTCGTACGCCAGGCGCGGGCGTACGTCGCCGCCGCCGAGCCGGAGACCGCGACGCCGGACCTGGCGCTCGCGTCGACGGTGACGCCGATCAGCAGCGCCCGCGCCCGCTCGGCGCAGTAGCCCGACAGCGGTCCGCCGGCCGTCAGTACGCCTGGACGAACTCCGTCAGCGCCTTCAGCTGACCCGGGTCGGTCGACGGGATGACGCCGTGGCCGAGGTTGAAGATGTGACCCCTGGCCGCGCGGCCCGCCTCGATCACCTCGGCGGCACGCTGCGTCATGACGTCGGTGGGCGCGAAGACGAGGGTCGGGTCGAGGTTGCCCTGCACCGCGCGGTCGCCGACGAGCGGGATCGCCCGGTCGAGCGGCGTGCGCCAGTCGACGCCGACGACGTCCGCCCCGGCCTCCCCCATCAGCCCGAGGAGGTTGGTGGTGCCGACACCGAAGTGGATCCGCGGCACGCCGAGCTCGCCCGCCGAGGCCAGCACCCGCTGGGAGTGCGGCATCACCGAGGCGCGGTAGTCGGCCGGGGTCAGCGCGCCGGCCCACGAGTCGAAGAGCTGCACCGCCGAGGCGCCGGCCTCCACCTGGATCCGGAGGTAGGTCGCGGCGATGCCGGCGATCTTCGCCATCAGCGCCTCCCACACGTCGGGCGCCCCGAACATCATCGCCTTGGTCCGGGCGTGCTCCTTGGACGGCCCGCCCTCGACGAGGTAGGACGCGACCGTGAACGGCGCGCCGGCGAAGCCGATCAGCGGCGTCGCGCCGAGCTCGGCGACGAGCTGGCGGACGGCCTGGGAGATGAAGGGCACGTGCTCGGGCGTCAGGTCGGGGATCGCCGCGACGTCGGCGAGCGTGCGCACGGGCGAGGCGACGACCGGGCCCACCCCGGGCTTGATGTCGAGGTCGACGCCGACGGCCTTGAGCGGCAGCACGATGTCGGAGAAGAAGATCGCCGCGTCGACGCCGTAGCGGCGGACCGGCTGGAGGGTGATCTCGGTGACGAGGTCGGCGTCCATGCAGGACTCGAGCATGCCGATGCCCTCGCGGACCCTGAGGTACTCCGGGAGCGAGCGGCCCGCCTGCCGCATGAACCAGACCGGGGTGTGGGACGGCACCTCGCCGCGGGCGGCGCGGAGGAAGGGACTGTCCGACAGGTCCGGGTGCGGGGTGCTCACGCCTGAATCTTCGCAGCTCAGGCGGCGTGGCGGCACATCGGGACGGGCGAGGGCTGGCCTACTCTGACCACATGGTGGCCCGTCACGAGACCCACCCGGGCAGCGCTGCCGCGGCTGGGCCCGCGGAGTTCCGCGCGGCTGTGGAGACGATGCGTCGAGCCTCGCTGCGCCCGGAGGTCCTCTGCGAGGAGATGCCCGCTCCGCAGCGGATCGCGCCCTGGTCGTCCGCGCTCAGCGGGGACGTCACCGTCGACGACGAGGACCTCGGCACCGGACGGCTGATCCTGCTGCACGACCCGTCCGGCAACGACGCGTGGGACGGCACCTTCCGCTGCGTGGCCTACGCCCGCGCCGACATCGACCCCGAGCTCGGCGCGGACCCGATGCTCGCCGCGGTCGGCTGGTCCTGGCTGACCGAGGCGCTGGACGCCCACGGTGCCGGCTACCACGCGGCGTCGGGCACGGTGACGTGCGTGAGCACCGAGAGCTTCGGCGGGATGGCCGACGAGGACGGCACCGCCCAGGTCGAGATCCGGGCGTCGTGGACCCCGGCCGTCGACGAGGACGGCGGCCTCGACATGACCCCGCACGTCGAGGCGTGGGGCGAGCTCATGTGCACCGCCGTGGGGCTGCCGCCGGTGCCCGAGGGCGTGACCGCGATCCCGAGCCGACGCGGGCAGCGCGGCACCTGATGCCCGACGCCCAGGACACCCGGCCGGAGGACGGGCAGCCGGAGGACGCGCAGCAGCCGGAGGACACCGCGACCGAGGCCCCGCCCCCGGCCCCGCTGCTCGAGCTCCGCGACGGCCTGCCCGGCGTCGTCGAGACCGACGAGGGCCTCGCCGAGGCCTGCGCCGCGCTCGCCGGCGCCACCGGGCCGGTGGCGATCGACGCCGAGCGCGCGTCGGGCTACCGCTACTCGAACCGTGCCTACCTGATCCAGCTGCGCCGCGAGGGCGCCGGCACGTGGCTGGTCGACCCCATCGGGCTGACCACGCTCGCCCCGCTCCAGGAGGCGCTCGAGGGCACCGAGTGGATCCTCCACGCGGCGACGCAGGACCTGCCGTGCCTGCGCGAGGTCGGGCTGACCCCGACCAGCCTCTTCGACACCGAGCTCGCCGGCCGCCTGCTCGGCTACCCGCGCGTGGGCCTGGCGACGCTCGTCGAGACGATCCTGGGCCAGCGGATGCGCAAGGAGCACTCGGCCGCCGACTGGTCGACCCGACCGCTGCCGACGCCGTGGCTCGAGTACGCCGCGCTCGACGTCGAGGTTCTCGTCGAGCTGCGCGACCACATGGCGACCGAGCTCGAGGCCGCCGGCAAGGCGGAGTGGGCGCGGCAGGAGTTCGAGCACCTCCTCGACTTCCAGCCCGCCGTCCGCGTGGACGCCTGGCGACGGACCTCCGGCGTGCACCGCCTGCGCGGGCGCCGCTCGCTCGGTGCGGCGCGCGCCCTGTGGGAGGCCCGCGACGCCATCGCCGCCGAGCGAGACGTGACCCCGGGCCGCATCCTCCCCGACTCCGCGATCGTCGCGGCCGCCACCGCGATGCCGACCGACCGTCGCGCGCTGCTCTCGACGCAGGGCTTCCACGGCCGTGGCGCCAGCCGCTACTCCTCGGCGTGGGTCGACGCGCTGCAGCGGGTGCGCGACATGTCCGAGGAGGAGCTGCCGAGCCGGGCGCCGCGGGGCGACGGTCCGCCGCACCCCCGCACCTGGGCCGAGCGCGAGCCGGTCGCCGACCGTCGCTTCAAGGCCGCCCGCGAGGCGATGCTCAACCTCGCCGAGGTGCACCACCTGCCGGTCGAGAACCTGCTGACCCCCGACTACCTCCGGCGCCTGATGTGGGCGCCACCGTCCACGCGCGAGCCCGCCGAGCTGGCCGAGGCCGTACGCACCCAGCTGACGGCGTACGGCGCGCGGCCGTGGCAGGCCGGGCTGGTCACCGGGGCGCTGGTCGGGGCGATCCTCGGGGCCGAGCAGTAGCCGCTCGCCGGACTACTCGCTGGGCGACTCGCTCGGCTCGGGCGACTCGGTGTCGGTCTCGTCCTCCTCGGGGGACAGGACCGTCTGCGACGCCTCGTCGATCTGCTCGGTCGTCAGATCCAGGTCGAGGGTGCCGGGCGCGGTGACCAGGCGCTCGAGCAGCGGCGTGACGGCCTCGACCAGCTCGAGCCGCTGGTCGATGAACGGCGGCACCACCATGTAGCGGATGCTCGCGTTGAAGACCTCGGAGTTGGCGGGCTCGAGGTCGGGGGCGAGGAACTCGTCCGACGCGGCGACCTGGGTGTTGGCCGGGACGATGTAGCCGGTCGCGGCGACCGTCGAGATCGCGGCGTCGGAGACGGCGTAGGCGATGAAGTCGGCGGCGTCGCCGGTGACCTCGGAGTCGGCGGAGATGCACAGGCCGCTGATGTCGCCCACCGTCGCGCGGGTGTCGATCGTCGGCATGGGGAGGACGTCGAAGTCGAGGTCCTCCGCGTCGCGCAGCTGCGGCACGAGGTTGCGGAAGCCGGCGATCATCGCGAGCTCGCCGCGCTTGAAGAGCTGGACCGGGGTGGCCCGGGCGAGCTGGGCGTTGGTCGGCGTCAGCGTCGAGTTCCGCAGGACCTGCAGGGTCTGCTCGAGCGCCTCGCGGGTGCTGTCGTCGGAGAACGCCAGCGACGTCGGCTCGCGGTCGTGGTTGAAGACCTGCCCGTCGCCGGAGTAGATGAAGGGGGCGAGGCCCTGGAGGGTCGGGTCGATCCACACGCCGCGCTTGTCGCCGCGACGCGACGCGAACTCGGCGGCGGCACCGAACTCGGCGAGCGTCCAGCGGTCGCGTACGCCCTCGTCGTCGGCCGAGGGCACGTCGAGCTCGCGGCGCTCCATCTTGTCGAAGTCGACGAGCCGGGTGTTGTAGTAGATGACCATCGGCGAGACGGAGTAGGCCATGCACTGGAGCTCGTCGTCCATCGCGAAGGCGTCGACGGCGTCACGGGAGAAGCGGTCACCGAAGTCGACCCCGCGCTCGTCGAGCAGCAGGCTGACCGGCTGCAGCGCCTCGCCGTCGACGAGCTGGCCGAGGTCGATGCGCGAGGTGAGGAAGACGTCGGGGGCGTTGCCGGCGAGGACGTCCTCGAGGGCCGACTCGTGGTCCGGCCACGACTTCAGGCTGACCTGACGGGTGGTGGAGCTCGCGTTGAAGGAGTCGACGACGCTCTGGAAGGCGGCCACCTCCTCGTCGGTGCCGTAGGCGCCGAAGGTGAGCTGCCGCGGCTTGGCGGTCGGCTTGCCGGACTGGCCGGACGACTTCGTCGGCTGCGGCTCGGGCTCGGCGTCACCGGTGCACGCGGCGGTCACGGCCGTCAGCAGGAGGGCGCAGCCGGCGAGCGCGCCGCGGCGCAGGGCGAGACGGGGTGAGGATGCACGAACCACGGCGTGACCCTATCCGTGCAGCCCACGCCAGGCACTGACGACGGACGTGAAGATGGTCTCGTCCAGGGCCGCCCCCTCGCGGCGGATCTCGTCGCGCCGGAGGTGGAGCACGCGGTCGAGCCGGACCTCGCTCGGCCGGCCCTGGCCGTCCCAGGCGCCGGTGCCGACGTCCATCCAGTACCGGCCGTGCCGTGCCTCGTCCTCGGCGTCGCGGTCGTGGTCCTGGCTGCTGAGCATCAGCCCGATCCAGCCGTCGGCCTCGGCACCGTGCCCACCGGACGTGCCGAGCAGGAGGACGGGGCGGTCCTTGCCCCGGCTGGGGTCGTCCTCGTAGGGGACCCAGGCCCACACGACCTCGCCCGGGTCGGGCTCGCCGTCGATCTCCGGCGCGTAGCGCGCGACGTCGTCACTCACGTCTGGAGCCTAGGCGAGCGACGGAGGAGCTCGCCGTGGCGGAAGAGGTCGAGTGGCCCCGCGGCCGAGGAACGAGGCCGCGACGGGCCGTATCGAGACCCGGAAAGCGGGGCGACGGAGGAGCTCGCCGTGGCGGAAGAGGTCGAGTGGCCCCGCGGCCGAGGAACGAGGCCGGGATGAGCGAGTGCGCCGGACCGGGAGCGCCTCACGGCGCGTGGCCGCTCGTAGCGGCTTATTTCGGGACCCGGGGCTGCCACAGCCCGACGCACTCACGGACCATTTTAGTCGGTCAGGCCAGCGTGTCGGTGATTTCCCCATGTCCGGCCGACTCGAGCTGCTCCGACAGGGCGAGCATGCGGGAGATCTCCTCGTGGGACGCGACGCCCAGCGTCGCGCGCCCGGCGGCGACGATCCGCGCGAAGGCGGCAGCCCGGAACAGCGTGACCGCGAAGTCCCCGCGCGCGATGCCCCGCAGCACGTCGTCGACCATCCGGCGCAGCTCGTCGGGGCCGGGCGGGTCGGCGACACCCGCGACCACGCGGGCCACGTCGGCGCGACGCTGGCCCGCGTCGTACTCGGCCGCGACGCGGTCGGGGTCGGCATGGACCCACGAGCGCAGGAGGAAGAGCCGCCACAGGCTGCCGGCCAGCGTGTCCGCCGGGGCGCCGGACCACACCTCGGCCAGCGTCTCGAGGCCCTCGTTCTCGGCGAGGTGGACGATCCGCTCGGCGACGGCGGGGTCGTCGGAGTCACGGGCGCCCCGGACGAGGACGGTGGCGGCGAGGTCGCCGGCCTCCCGCACCCTGGCCGGGTCGGCACCGCCCACGATGTCGGCGAAGAAGCCGTCGCCGGGCGTCATCGGGCGGTGGTGGGGGCGACCGGTCATGCAGCCAGCCTAGGGACCCGCGCTAACCGCGGGCCATGACCTTGCGGATCCGCTGGTCGCTGACCTTCTCGCGCGTGCCGAGCTGCTGGGCGAACAGCGACACGCGGTACTCCTCCAGCAGCCAGCGGGCCTCCCGCAGGTGCTGCGGCGCCGGCTGACCGTCGGGCAGCGCGGCGACCGCGTGCAGCCACGCCTCCTGCAGGCCGGAGAGCTGGTCCATCAGCTGGCGGTCGCGCGCGACCTGCTGGTCGAGCCGCTCGCGTCGGAGGGTGACGGCCGCGAGGTAGCGGCTGAGGTCCCGCAGCCGCGCGGGACCGGCCTCGGCCACGAAGCCGACCGTCATCAGGCGACCCACCTGGGCCCGCATGTCGGTGAGCGCGGGGAGGGTCATCAGGTCGGCCCGGCCGGAGATGGCCTTGTCGGTGGTGCGCCACGCCTCCAGGACCCGCATCACGTCGTGCACGGCCGCGCTGGTGCCGACGGCCACCGCCTCACGCGCTGCGTCGACCAGCCGGGCGTACGACGCCTCGTCCCGCACCGCCGGGTGCGCGTCGACGACCTCCCCGACGATGCCGGCGCGGACGTCGTCGAGCAGGTCGGCGACGGACGGGTAGGGCGAGCCGACCAGGGCGAGCTTGGCCCGCTGGTCGAGGCCCGCGTCGGCCAGCACGTCGTCCACGGGCCGCGCGGGGCCGAGGGCGAGCAGCACCAGCCGGCGTACGCCCAGACGGTGGTGGGCAGCCGCCTCCTCGGCGGTCGCGAGGACCTGCAGCCCGACGGAGGCGCCCTCGTCGACGAGCGCGGGGAAGCCCCGCACCTCGTGGCCGGCGCGGCGCTGGACGAACGACTCCTCGACCGTGCCGAAGGTCCACGACGTCTGACCGGTGGCCGTGACGCCGGAGTCCGCGGCGACGTCGGCCATCGCCTGCTCGAAGGTGGGCCGCAGGGGCTCCTTGAGGGCGTCGAGGTCCTTGCCGCGACCCGCCTCGGCGCCGTCCTCGGTCATCACGCGGTAGGTCGGCCGGAGGTGGGCCGGCACCTTCGCCCAGTCCCACGCGTCCCGGTCGATGACGAGGCTGCGGGTGCTGCGGGCGAACCGCTCGAGGGCGTCGAGCAGCGGCTCGGCACCGGGCGGCGTCGCGGCGAGGAACTCCCGCGCGGTGTTGGGCGCGGGCACCATCGAGACGCGGAGGTTCTTGGGCAGCGAGCGGATCAGCTCGGTCACCAGCTCCTCGCGCAGGCCGGGCACCAGCCAGGAGAAGTCGTCGGCCTCGATCCGGTTGAGCGTCGCGACGGGGACGTCGATGGTCAGGCCGTCGTCGACCGCACCGGGCTCGAAGTGGTAGCTGATCGGGAAGGTCAGCCCCGCCTCGTCGCTGTCGTGCCACTGCGTCGGGAAGTCGTTGGCCCGCACCTCGTCGGCCGTGTCGTGCGTCAGCATCGCGGGGTCGAAGGTGAGCAGGTCGGGACGCTTCTGGCGGGCCCGCTTCCACCACTGGTCGAAGTGCGGACCGCTGACGACGTCCTCGCCGACCCGCGTGTCGTAGAAGTCGAAGAGCGTCTCCTCGTCGACGACGATGTCGCGGCGTCGGGCGCGGTGCTCGAGCTCCTCGGCCTCCTCGAGCAGTCGGGCGTTCTCGGCGAGGAACCTGTGGCGGGAGTCCCACTCCCGCTGCACGAGTGCGTGCCGGATGAAGAGCTCACGGGCGAGCGGCGCGTCGATGCGGCCGTACTGCACGAGGCGGTCGGCGACCAGCGGGACGCCGTAGAGCGTGACCCGCTCGCGCGCCATGACGGCGGCGCGCTTGCGCGACCAGTGCGGCTCGGAGTACGTCCGCTTGACCAGGTGGGCGCCGAGGCGCTCGGCCCACTCCGGGTCGATCGCGGCGTTCTGCCGGGCCCACAGCCGCGAGGTCTCGACCAGCTCGGCACTCATCAGGAAGCCGGGGTTGCGCCCCTTGAGGACGCTGCCGGGGAAGATCGCGAAGCGGGCGTTGCGGGCGCCGAGGTACTCCCGCATCGGCCTGCGCTCCCGCTTGCCACCGGCCTGCCCGGGCGAGGTCTTCTCGCGCTCCTCGAGCGCGCCGACGTGGCTCAGCAGGCCGGACAGCAGCGCCTGGTGGATGCCGTCCTCGTCGTACGCCGCCCCGCCCTCGGTCGCGCCCGCCTTGCCGAGGTCCATCTTGAGCTCGCGGGTCACGGTGCGCAGCTGGGACTCGTAGTCCTGCCACTCGCGGATCCTCATGTAGTTGAGGTGCTCGCGCTTGCACATGCGCCGGAAGGCGCTCGACGAGAGCTCCTTCTGCTGCTGCTTGACGTGACGCCACAGGTTGAGCCAGGTGAGGAAGTCGCTCGACTCGTGGGTGAAGCGCGCGTGCTGCTGGTCGGCCTGGGCGCGCTGCTCCTCCGGCCGCTCGCGCGGGTCCTGGATGGACAGCGCGGCGGCGATGACGAGGACGTCACGCAGGCAGCCGAGGCGCTCGGCCTCGAGGATCATCCGGCCCAGGCGCGGGTCGATCGGCAGGCGGGCCAGGCGGCGCCCGACCTGGGTCAGGCGCGGCCCGGGTCGCTGGTCGGGCTGCGTCGACACGGCGCCGAGCTCCTCGAGCAGGTCGGTGCCGGCCTTGACGTTGCGGCGGTCGGGCGGCTCGACGAACGGGAAGCGCGCGATGTCGCCGAGTCGGAGCGAGGCCATCTGCAGGATGACGCTGGCGAGGTTCGTCCGCAGGATCTCGGGGTCGGTGAACTCGGGGCGGGCCTCGAAGTCCTCCTCGGAGTAGAGCCGGATCGCGATGCCCTCGGACACACGACCGCAGCGACCCGAGCGCTGGTTGGCGGAGGCCTGGCTGATCGGCTCGATGGGCAGCCGCTGCACCTTCGTCCGTACGGAGTAGCGGCTGATCCGTGCCACGCCGGTGTCGACGACGTAGCGGATGCCCGGCACCGTGAGCGACGTCTCGGCCACGTTGGTCGCGAGCACGACCCGGCGCACGAGCGAGGAGTGGCTGGAGAACACCTTGTGCTGGTCGGCCGCGCTCAGGCGGGAGTAGAGCGGGACGATCTCGAGGCGGTCACTGCCCAGCGCGGCGAAGGCGTCGGCCGTGTCCCGGATCTCGCGCTCGCCCGGCAGGAACACCAGCACGTCGCCCGGTCCCTCGCCCGACAGCTCGCGGACCGCCTCGACGATGGCCTCCGTCTGGTCGCGCTGGACCGGCTCGCCGTCTTCGTCGTCCTCGGGCAGCTCGAGCAGCGGGCGGTAGCGGATCTCCACGGGGTAGGTACGCCCGGACACCTCGACGACCGGGGCGTCGAAGTGGGCGGCGAAGCGGTCGACGTCGATCGTCGCGCTGGTGATGATGACCTTGAGGTCGCGCCGGCGCGGGAGCAACCGCTTGAGGTAGCCGAGCAGGAAGTCGATGTTGAGGCTGCGCTCGTGGGCCTCGTCGATGATGATCGTGTCGTACTTCTTCAGGTCGCGGTCGCGCTGCAGCTCGGCGAGCAGGATGCCGTCGGTCATCAGCTTGACCCGGCTGGCGCGGCTCGTGCGGTCGGTGAAGCGGACCTGGTAGCCCACGACGTCGCCGAGATCGGTGCCGAGCTCCTCGGCGATCCGCTCGGCCACCGAGCGGGCGGCGATCCGGCGGGGCTGGGTGTGGCCGATCAGCGTGCCGCTGTCGGCCGCCCCCCGGCCCAGCTCCAGGCAGATCTTCGGCAGCTGGGTGGTCTTCCCGGAGCCGGTCTCGCCGGCGACGATCACGACCTGGTGGTCGCGGATGGCCGCGGCGATGTCGTCGCGGCGGGCGGAGACCGGGAGCTCGGCCGGATAGATGATCTTCACAACGGGCGTCATTCTCGCCCACCGCGGCAACCCGTTTGCCCCCGCGCCCCCCTCCCGATGGACGTCCACCCGTGCGTGTGGACGTCCAGCCAGGGGCCGTCAGGAGGCGGAGCCCTCGTCCTCGGGCGGGGTGGTGGGCGTCTGGCCCGGCGGGCCGGGCTGGCCGCCGCGCATCCCGTCGCGACCGGGGCCGGGGCCGTCGCCGTCGCCGCGGTCCTCGCGGTGCTGCGTCCACCGGCCGCGGTCCCCCGGTCCGCCGCCCGGCCCGTCGTCGGTGACCGCGTGGAGGGTCGCCATGCCCATCCCGCCGACGATGATGCCCGCCAACGCGGAGGCGACGAGGGCACCGAGGCTGTAGGCGCGGTCGCCGTCGGAGCGGCGTACGGACCGCAGCCGCTCGCGGAAGCCACGGCGCTCGACCGGCCCTGTCGGCACGGCCGCGTCGGGCGTCGGGTCCGGCGCCTGCGGGCGTACGGGTTGGGTCTGGTCGTCGTCGCTCATGGAGCGAGCGTGGCCTCCCCGGCTGTGCGCCACCTGTGGCTGCGCCGTGAGGACGGCACGACGGCGCTGCCCGGACAGGGGACGCACAGCAGACGCACAGCAAGGGTCGGCAGGATGACGTCCATGCAGCAGCTCACCCGCCCCGACGGCTCCCCCGTGCGCGTCCTCGTCGTCGACGACGAGATCAACATCGCCGAGCTCCTCGCGATGGCGCTGCGCTACGAGGGCTGGGAGCTCCGGATGGCGCACAGCGGCACGGACGCCGTCGCGGCGGCGCGCGACTTCCGGCCCGACGCCGTGGTCCTCGACATCATGCTGCCGGACCTCGACGGCCTCGAGGTGCTGCGCCGCATGCGCGCCGACGGCAGCGACGTCCCGGTCCTCTTCCTCACCGCCAAGGACGCCGTCGAGGACCGCGTCGCCGGCCTGACCGCCGGTGGTGACGACTACGTGACCAAGCCCTTCTCGCTGGAGGAGGTCGTCGCGAGGCTGCGCGGCCTGATTCGTCGCGGCGGCACCGCGGCGCTGGCGGACGCCGGCAACGTCCTCGTCGTCGGCGACCTGACCCTCGACGAGGACAGCCACGAGGTGCGCCGCGGTGGCGACGAGATCGCCCTCACGGCCACCGAGTTCGAGCTGCTCCGCTTCCTCATGCGCAACCCGCGACGGGTGCTCAGCAAGGCCCAGATCCTCGACCGCGTCTGGCAGTACGACTTCGGCGGGCAGGCCAACGTGGTGGAGCTCTACATCAGCTACCTCCGCAAGAAGGTGGACGTCGGCCGCGAGCCGATGATCCACACCATGCGGGGCGCGGGCTACGTCCTCAAGCCGGCACCATGACGCTCCGCCGGCGCCGCCCGCTCACCCTCACCGCCCGGTTGGTCGCCGTGGCGGTGCTGCTGGTCGCACTGACCGCGGTGGTGATCGGCACCGCGACCACGCTGGCGATGCGCGAGAGCCTCGAGGGCCGGCTGGACGCCGACGTGCGCGACGCGATGCGCTTCCTCACCGGGCCGGGCCCGGGCGGTGACCGCAGGGACTTCGGCCCCGGCCAGCAGTTCGGGACGCTGCGGGCGGCGTTGCCGGACTCGGGCGACGGGCAGGGGCAGGTGCTGTCCGAGCAGGAGGGCGAGGGCTGGTCGGCGACCACCGCCCTCACCGCGACGCAGCTCGACGCGCTCGCGGCGCTCGGCGACTCGTCCGCGCCGCAGTCCGTCGACCTGCCGGACCTCGGTTCCTACCGGGTGCTCGTCACGGACGTGCAGGGCGGCACCGTCGTCGCCGGGCTGCCCCGTTCGGAGGTGGACCGGACGATCGAGGACCTGGTGCGCCTCGAGCTCCTCGCCACGCTCGTGGGGGTGCTCGCCGCGGCCGGCGCCGGCACGTGGGTCGTACGCCGCCAGCTGGCGCCGCTGCGCGAGGTCGCCGCGACCGCGCACCGCGTCGCCGAGCTGCCCCTCGCGTCCGGCGACATCGACCTCTCCGAGCGGGTCCCGGCCCGGCTCACCGACGAGCGCACGGAGGTCGGCCAGGTCGGGTCGGCGCTCAACACCATGCTCGACCACGTCGAGGACTCCCTGGGCCGACGGCACCGCAGCGAGCAGCAGGTGCGGCAGTTCGTCGCCGACGCCTCGCACGAGCTCCGGACGCCGCTGGCGACGATCGCGGGCTACACCGAGCTCGCCCGGACCCGACCCGAGACCAGCGGCACCGCGCTCGACAAGGTCGAGACCGAGTCGGCCCGGATGACCGCGCTGGTCGAGGACCTCCTCCTGCTCGCCCGCCTCGACTCCGGCCGGCCGCTGGAACGGCGGCCGGTGGACCTGTCCCGGCTGCTGCTCGAGGCCGTGGACGACGTCCGCGTCGTCGACGCGCAGCACTCGTGGCGGCTCTCGCTGCCGGACGAGCCGATCACCGTGACCGGCGACGAGGCCCGGTTGCACCAGGTGGTCAGCAACCTGCTCACCAACGCCCGCACGCACACCCCGGCCGGGAGCACCGTCACCGTGTCGGGCAGCGGGGACGGCTTCACCGTGCACGACGACGGGCCCGGCTTCCCTCCCGACCTCGCCCCCCACGCCTTCGAGCGGTTCACCCGCGGCGACGCGGCCCGCACCCGCGGCGGCGCCGGGCTCGGGCTCTCGCTCGTGGAGGCGATCGTGGCCGCGCACGGCGGCACGGTCGCCCTCGCGAGCACCCCGGGTGACACCACGATCACCGTCACGCTGCCCCCGGCGACACCCTCCCCCGGGGCGTAAACGCGAGTTACAGTTGTCGGCATGAGCCTGCAGACCCTCGCCGACAAGGTCGTCGTGATCACCGGGGCCGGATCCGGGATCGGCCGCGCCCTCGCCCTGCGCGCCGCACGGGGCGGGGCGCTGCTCGCGCTGTCCGACTGGAACGCCGAGTCCCTCGCCGAGACCGTACGGCTCGCGGAGCAGGCGGGTGCCCCCAAGGTGCGCCACGACGTGGTCGACGTGTCCGACCGAGAGGCGGTGCGGGCGTGGGCCGAGGGCGTCGTCGAGGAGTACGGCCGGGTCGAGCTCGTCGTCAACAACGCGGGCGTGACCGCCACGGGCGACTTCACCGACCTCGACTACGACGACCTCGACTGGATCGTCGGCGTCAACTTCTACGGCGTGGTCCACGGCTCCAAGGAGTTCCTGCCCCACCTCGTCGCGTCCGGCAACGGCGCGCTGGTCAACGTTTCGTCCCTCTTCGGGCTGGTGTCCGCGCCCGGCCAGTCGGCCTACAACGCGACCAAGTACGCCGTGCGCGGGCTCACCGAGGCGATCCGCGAGGAGATGCTGGTGGCCGGCCACCCCGTCACCGTCACCTGCGTGCACCCGGGCGGCATCCGCACCGGCATCAGCCGCAACGGACGCAAGGCGGCCGGTCTCGACGCTGCCCGCATCGACGCCCTCTTCGAGAAGAATCTGGCCAGGACGTCGCCCGACCGCGCGGCGCAGATCATCCTCGACGGTGCGCTGGCCGGGAAGCCGCGCGTCCTCGTCGGCCTCGACGCCCACGTCATCCACCACCTCGCCAAGCTCGCCGGCGCCCGCTACCAGGACGTCGTGGCGCGGATGACGTCGAGGATGCCGCTACGCTGACCCCGTCCGGGCAGGGCCTAGGGTCGCGAGCATGAGCACGCACGTCCCGGGAACGCCTGTCCGCTGCGAGATGACCAAGTGGGGCGACCGCCCCCACTGGCAGTTCGAGGGGATCTACCTCGGCAGCGACTCGCACGGCGAGTGGCTGGGGTTCCCCGCCGGGACGCACAACCACCGGCCCGGCCACGAGTTCCACTCCCGGGTCGCGTGCGTGACGCTGGTGCCCGCCGGCGGGTGGTACGCCGCGACCTTCCAGGCGCCGGGGATCTGGTGCGACATCTACATCGACATCACCACGCCCCCGGCCTGGGACGGCGACGTGCTGCGCGCGGTCGATCTCGACCTCGACGTCATCAAGATGTCGCCGGACCGGCTGTCCGACCCGGCGGAGTGGATGGCCGGCCCCGGCGAGACCTTCGTCGACGACGAGGACGAGTTCGCCGAGCACCAGGTGACGCTCGGCTATCCCGCCGACGTCGTCGCCGCCGCGCGGGCGAGCTGCGACGCGCTCGAGTCTGCGGTCCGCGCCGGCGCCGCGCCGTACGACGGCTCCCACCAGCGCTGGCTCGACGAGCTCAGTCGTTTGACAGCCTCTTGAGCGCGCGCCGCTCGGCACGCGTCATCGCCCGGAACGGGCCGACCAGCCGCGGTCCCGCGAGCCGGCTCTCCAGCCGGCGCGCCTCGCGCTTGAGCGGCTGCGCGACGTACTCCCCCAGGATCACGCCCGACGCCAGGGCGATCGCGACCGAGATCGCGGTCATCAGCGCGAGGATGCCCTGCGAGACGAAGAACCCGCCGTCGGCGAGGAACGTCAGGCCGCGGTAGATCGACAGTCCGGGGAGGAACGGCACGATGGCCGGCACCGCGACGACCAGCGGCGGCACGCGCACGCGTCCCGCGACGGCGTACGCCACCAGCCCGATGAAGAAGGCGGCCGCTCCCGCCGAGGCCGGGCGGCCGAACCCGGCCACCGCGACGGCCTGCGAGATGCCGGCCGCGACCGCGGTGATCGCCGCGATGGGCAGCACCGCGCGGCGAGGGGCGTACGACGCGACGCTGAACGCGGCGGCCGAGACGGCCGCCCCCAGCAGCACCGCGGGCAGGTCGGAGACGCCGAGCTTGCCCGGCACCAGCTGGCCGAGCTCGAAGCCGATCGCGTCGACGACCGAGATGCCGAGGGCGACCCCGGCGATGATCCCGGCGGTCGCCATCATCACCTCGATCAGGCGGGCGCTCGAGGTGAGGTAGAACCCGGTGAGCGCGTCCTGCACGGCTCCCATCAGCCCGATGCCGGCGAGCAGCATGATGATGTTGGCGGTCACGACGAGCGACGGGTCGACGTCGATCGGCGTGGCGGCGACGCCGGCGGCGAGCAGGGTCGCGATCGCCCCGCCTGCCACCTGGAGGTAGAAGAACGGGAACCGTCGGCGGGCCAGCGCGAGCTGCACCCGGTCGATCAGGACGGCCGCGACCGCAGCCACGGCCGAGACCACCGGGCCGCCGCCGAGGAACACGCCGACCGCGGCCGCCATCACGGCCGACGCGACCGTGACGGCCCACCGCGGCAGCGCGTGGCCCATCGAGACGATCGTGGCCATCCGCGAGCGCGCGAGGTAGAGGTCGGCCTGGTCGGTGAGGACGTCGCGCACGAGGTGGTCGACGGCGGTGAGGTCCTCGTAGTCGATGTCGCGCTGCTGCACGTGACGGACCATCAGGGTCGGCACGTCCTCGGTCGAGCGCTGGTGGCTCATCGAGAGCGCGGTGAAGGTCACGTCGATCTCCGCGGAGCGCAGGCCGAGGTGGTCCGCGACCGACCGCATCGTCGCCGTGACGTCGGCGGCCCCGGCGCCCGAGGAGAGCAGCATCTCGCCGATCCGGAGGCAGAGGTCCATGGTGAGGGCGATCTCGCGGGCCCGCTCCGCCTGCTCCTCGGCGGCCGCCTGGTCGGTCGGGTCGTGCTCGTCCACGGCGCCATGGTGGCACCCGCGGCGAGGTCGCCGTCACAGGGGTGATCCCGCCGGACGCGGCGCTCCCTAGACTTCTCGCATGCGCATCGACTTCCACGCGTCGGAGCGGCCCACGCTCGGGGTGGAGTGGGAGTTCGCACTCGTCGATCGGGCGAGCCGCGACCTCGTGAGCGTGGCCTCCGAGGTCCACGAGCTGGCCGGCGGCCGGCTCGACGACCCCGCCCGCCTGCACAAGGAGCTGCTGCGCAACACCGTCGAGGTCGTCACTGGCATCTGCGACACCGTCGGCGAGGCCGCGCAGGACCTCCGCGAGACGCTCGCCGTCGTCGTGCCGGCTGCCGCCGAGCACGGGGTCGACCTGCTCGGCGCGGGGTCGCACCCGTTCGCCGACTGGTCGCACCAGCAGCTCAGCGAGGGCCACCGCTACGAGGAGCTCATCAGCCGCACGCAGTGGTGGGGTCGCCAGATGCTGATCTGGGGCGTCCACGTCCACGTCGGGATGCCCGAGCGCGACCGGGTGATGCCGGTCCTGGCGTCGATGCTGACGACGTACCCCCACCTGCTCGCGCTGTCGGCCAGCTCGCCGATCTGGGCGGGCCAGGACACGGGGTACGCCTCCAACCGGGCGCTGATGTTCCAGCAGCTGCCGACCGCCGGTCTCCCCTTCGCCTTCGACACGTGGTCGGAGTTCGAGAAGTGCATCGGCGACCAGACGACCACCGGGATCATCGACTCGATGTCCGACGTCCGGTGGGACCTGCGACCCGCACCGCACCTCGGCACGCTCGAGCACCGCGTGTGCGACGGGATGTCCGACCTGCGCGAGGTGTCCGCGCTGACCGC
Source organism: Nocardioides cavernae (assembly GCF_013410035.1). Classification (GTDB taxonomy): domain Bacteria; phylum Actinomycetota; class Actinomycetes; order Propionibacteriales; family Nocardioidaceae; genus Nocardioides; species Nocardioides cavernae_A. The sequence continues at coordinate 722,104 of NZ_JACCBW010000001.1, forward strand.
CCTGGTCCACTGCCTCGTCGTCGACCTCGACACCCGCCTGGCCGAGGGCGAGGTGCTGCCGACGATGCCGCCGTGGCAGGTCCAGGAGAACAAGTGGCGCGCCGCGCGCTACGGCCTCGACGCGATCGTGATCCTCGACGACCGCAACCGCGAGCGGCTCGTCACCGAGGACCTCGCCGACCTGCTGGAGCGCCTGACGCCCGTCGCGAGACGCCTGGGCTGCGAGGAGGAGCTGCGCACCGTTGCCGACATCCCGACCCGCGGCGCGTCCTACCAGCGACAGCGCGCGGTGGCGCGGGAGTCCGGCGGCGACCTCGTCGCCGTCGTCGACGCGCTCGTGGCCGAGCTCGGCTACTCGCTGGAGGCCTGACGGACGTCCCCCACGAGATCGTCCTTGTGGCGGTCGTCGCGGGACGAGAGGATGCCCGGACTGCCCTGAGCGGGCACCCGAGGAGGACTTCGTGGTCAACCCGATCGACCCGACCGCCACCGGCTTCCTGCTGGCGGAGAACCGCAACATGCCGATGCACGTCGGCGGGCTGCAGCTCTTCGAGAAGCCGCAGGGTGCCGGCCGCGGCTACGTCCGCGAGATGTACGAGCAGATGCGCGACGTCGAGCAGATCGCCCCCCTCTTCCTCAAGCACCCGCACCGCTCCGCCAAGACGGCCGGCCAGCTCGTCTGGCAGCCCGACGAGCAGTTCGACATCGAGCACCATGTCCGTCACAGCGCGTTGCCCAAGCCGGGTCGCATCCGCGAGCTCCTCGAGCTGTGCTCGCGGCTGCACAGCACCCGCCTCGCCTGGGAGCGGCCGCTGTGGGAGGCCACCGTGATCGAGGGCCTGCGCGACGGCCGGGTCGCGATGTACACCAAGACCCACCACGCCCTCGTCGACGGCGTCTCGGCGATGCGACTGCTGGCCAGCGTCCTGTCGACCGACCCCGACGAGCGCAACATGCCCGCCCCGTGGGCGATGCGGGCGCGGGCACCCCGCGAGGAGACGCCGACCGACGGCGGTGCCTCGCTGTCGGACGTCTCGGCCGCCACCGTGCGTACGGCCCTCGCGATCGCGTCCGAGGCCGCGGGCATGCCCGGCGCGCTGATCCGCACCCTCAACAGGTCCGTGCGCAACGAGACCTCCGCGCTCTCGCTGTACGCCCCCCGCACGATGCTCAACCAGAACATCACCGGCTCGCGACGCTTCGCCGCCCAGGACTGGCCGGTCGAGCGGCTGCGCGCCGTCGGCAGGGCCACCGGCACCACCATCAACGACGTCGTGCTCGCGATGGTGAGCGGCGCGATGCGCACCTACCTCGCCGACCTCGACGCGCTCCCCGACACCACGCTGATCTCGATGGTGCCGGTCGGGCTCAACGCCAAGCAGTCGCACCTCGCGTCGGGCGACGGCGGCAACGCCGTCGGGTCGGTGATGGTGCAGCTCGGCACGCACCTGCCTGACCCGGCCGACCGGCTCGCCGCGATCCACCGGTCGATGAAGGACGGCAAGGAGAGCCTGTCGGCGATGACGCCCGCGCAGATCCTGGCGATGAGCGCGCTGGGCCAGGCCCCGGCGATCCTCGGTCCGGCGCTGCGGATGTCGGGTGTCGTGCGCCCGCCGTACAACCTCATCGTCAGCAACGTGCCCGGCCCGCGGACCACGCACTACTGGAACGGCGCCCGGCTCACCGGCACCTATCCCCTGTCGATCCCGATCAACGGCATGGCGCTCAACATCACCTGCACGTCCTACGACGGGAAGATGTGCTTCGGCCTCACCGGCTGCCGTCGCACGGTCCCCCACCTGCAGGTGCTCCTGCAGTACCTCGACGAGGAGCTGGTGGCGCTCGAGCAGGCCGCGGGCGTCTAGGTCCTCTGGACCACCTGGAGCCCCCCACCGAGCTGCTCCGCGACGGCGGCGAGGCGGGCGCGGGTGATGTCGGCGACGGTCGCCAGCCCGGCGAGCTGCGCGTTGGAGCCCTCCCGGGTCGGCTCGGCGGAGTTGATGCTGATGCAGCGGCGGCTGCCGCCGTCGGCCGCGTTGGCGAGGGCGACGGCGTGGCCGGTGGTGCCGCTGCCGGCGAAGGGGTCGAGGACCACGACGTCGTCGGGCAACGTCGCGAGGATCCGGCGTACGAGCCCGGTCGGCTTGGGCGACTCGAAGACGTGGCCGACGAGTGCCTTGAGCTCGGCCACCGCGGTGTCGGTCGACCCGATCTCCTCGGAGAGCCAGATGGTGCGCAGCTTCTTGCGGCGCCCACCCTCACGCACCAGCCAGTCGCGCTGGAAGATGTCGGCGCGCTCCCCGTGGCGCCCCCGGATCACCCGGCAGGCGAGGTCGTCGGGCCGCTCGTCGACCCGCGGCCGCGACCAGCGCCAGACCGCCGGCCGCCCGTCGCCGAAGACCGGCGTGAGCTCGACGCTCCCCTCGAACGCGGTCGTCGCCACCCGCCCGCTGACCGGGTCCCCGTGCAGCGGGTAGTGCAGCGTCGGGGCGGTGAGCGGGTTGAACTTCTTGTTGGTGTTGCGCAGCGGGAGGTAGCGGAACCGGCGCCCGTCCGGCGCGGTCTGCGGGAAGTCCGCCTCGTCGACGGACTCGGTCGTGCTCGCGTCGACCGCGCACGCGGGCAGGTGACGGGCGTACGCCAGGACGTACTCGTGGCTGGTCGCGAAGCCGCGGCCGAGCTGGCGACCCTTCGGGTTGAGGTTGACGACCACCTGGGCGAGGAAGTTCGCCTCCCCGAAGACCTCGTCCATCAGCAGCCGGAGGTGCGCGACCTCGTTGTCGTCGATGCTGACGAACACCGCACCGTGGGCCGCCAGCGCCTCGCGCACCGCCTCCAGCCGCGGTCGCATCATCGCGGTCCACGCGGCGTGCCGGCGGGCGTACGGGTCGGCCTGCGAGCCGTCGCGGAAGCGGTCGACGTAGGCGAACTCGTTGCCCGTGTTGTAGGGCGGATCGGTGTAGACCACGTCGACGGAGCCCGGCGCGAGACGCGGCAGCACGTCGAGGTTGTCGCCGACGTGGAGCGTGTTCCACACCGCTGCCGGCGTGGCGTCGTACGTCGACTCGTCGGCCACGTCGGCCACCCTAGGGCGTGGCTGCCCCGGATCAGCGGCGATCGTGGAGGGTCACGTGGTAGCCGTCGAGGTCGGCGAAGGTGAAGGTCCGGCCGAACGGCCCGTCGACGGGGTCGGCCACGATCCGGTGTCCGTCCGCCGCGAGGGCGTCGTGGATCTGCTGGACCTCGGTGGCGTGGAGCCAGACCGCCGCACCCACGCCGGGCTGGGAGACACCGTCGAGGTCGGTGCCCGGCGCCAGGTCGCGCACCGCGAAGGCGATCGGCGAGGTGTCGAAGACGACGGCGTGGGGAGGGCCGGACTCGGACCTGACCAGGCCGAGGTAGTGCTCGTAGAAGCGCTGTGAGGCGGCGAGGTCGCGCACCTGCAGGGAGATGAAGTCGGGGCCGGTGACGGGCATGGTGGGTCCTCTCGAGGTGGTGTCAGTTTTCTGACACTTCCAGTGTGTCAGAATCCTGACATGAGTCAAGACGGGATCGACCTCGAGACCTCCGTGGGCTACCTGCTCAAGGAAGCGTCGGCAGCACTGAGGGCGGCCATGGAGGACGTCCTGCGGCCCCTGGGGATGACGGTGACCCACTACTCGTGCCTCGAGCTCCTGGCCCAGCGCCCCGGGCTGTCCGGCGCCGAGCTCGCCCGGGGCGCGTTCGTCACGCGGCAGTCGATGCACGTGCTGCTGCAGGCGCTCGAGCGCGACGGGTTCGTCACCCGCCCTGCGGAACCGGCTGTCGGCAAGGCCCTCCCCGCCCGGCTGACCGCCGAGGGCCGCCGGCGCCTCGACGCTGCGTCGGCCGCGGTCCGCGGCGTCGAGGTGCGGATGCTGGCCGGCATGGACGCCGCCGACCAGGAGCACGCGCTGCGGTGCCTGCGCAGCATGGTCGGCTCGCTGCGCGACCAGCGCGCCAGCGAGGACCGTTGATCCCAACATTCCCACCAGTCCCACGTCGTCCTTTACTCTGGAGCGCGTGCCTTCCTCCACGCGCCGCCCCGCCCTGTCCCGCACGACCCGCCGACCGTCCCGTCAGCGGGCCCTGACGATCGCCACCTCGGGCGTCCTGGTCGCCGGTCTCGCGCTCAACGTGGGCATCGGTCCGTCGGTCGCCGACGACGGCGACGGCGTCGGTCACCGTGGCCTGGCCCAGGGGTCGCAGAGCGGCTACCGCGGGCGCAACCAGACCTCCGACGGCAAGCCCGGCATCGTGGTGGGCCCGCCGGTCAGCGCTCGGGGTCGCGTCGTGCAGACCCTCAACGACGTGAGCTACGAGATCGCGCCGGGGGTCGTGCTCCGCGAGTGGGACCAGGTCGACGGACGGCAGCCGGTCGGGCAGGTGCGGATGAACCTCGTCTCGGTCAGCCTCGACGCCGCGAACATCTCCTTCGAGGAGCTCTCGCCCACCTACGTCACGAGCCGCAAGACGGTCAGCCAGCTCGGCGGCTGGAACGCCGCCCTCGCCGCCGTGAACGGGGACTTCTTCGACATCGGCCGGACCAACGCCCCGCTCGGCGTCACGGTCAACCGCGACAAGGGCGTCCTCGGCGGCTCCCGCGAGGGCTGGATCCCGGGCGTCAACTCCACCCTGTGGTTCGACGACGCCGGCCCGCACGTCAGCCCGCTGAGCGTGCAGTACACCATCCGCCAGCGCCGGGCCTGGACGGTCAGCGGCATCAACCACCCGCGCATCCCCGCCGGCCAGATCGGTGTCTTCACCTCCGACTGGCACCGCACCTCGGGCTACGAGGTCACGATGGGCAAGAAGCGTGCCCGCGAGGTGGTCCTGCGCAAGAACCGGGTCGTCTCCAACAGGCCGAAGCTCTCCAGCGGCAAGAAGATCGGGAAGAAGGACCGCGTGCTCATCGGCACCGGCAGCGCCGCCGGGAAGCTCGCGACCCTCAAGAAGGGCAAGAAGATCACGCTGTCACAGCGCATCGAGGGCGGCAAGCCGACCGTCGCCATCAGCGGCGACCGCCCCCTGCTGGTCAACGGCGTGCGCACCGTCATCAACAACAGCATCGCCCACCCGCGTACGGCGGTGGGTATCGACGCCGACGGCCGCAGGCTGCTCATCCTCGTGGTCGACGGCCGCTCCGCGGTCAGCCGCGGCTACACGATGGTCGAGCTCGCCGACATGATGACCGCGCTCGGCGCCGAGAACGCCATCAACCTCGACGGCGGCGGCTCCTCGACGATGTACGCCCGCAACGGCACCGGGGCGATGGGCCTGGTCAACGAGCCGTCGGACGGCACCGAGCGCCTGGTGCCCAACGCGTTCGGCGTGGTCTACCACGCCGAGCTGCCGCCCGTGCTCCCGATCGTCCCGACGCCGGCGCCCACCACGCCTCCGACGGTCCCGCCCACGCCCTGACCGGCCGGGGCGCCCCGTCCGGGCGTCCGAGCCGTTCCCGGCGGCTCAGGCGTCGGGGGCGGCGAACACCACGACGAAGGTGACCGGCGCGAGGCACTGCACGCCGGTCTTGGGTAGCTTCGGCGCCACGGTGAACCCGGCCTCGCCCGCGTCGATCGCGACGTCGGTCGGAGCGTCGCAGCCGAGCGCGACGACCGCTCCGTAGGGGGTCGCGTCGGGGTTGTCCGCGCGCACCCGGGCCACGGCGTCCTCGACCACCGTGCCGAACCCGTTGCGGAGCTCGACGACGAAGTCCGAGACCGCCTGGTCCGTGTCGAGCGCGAACGCCATCTCGGACACGCTGCCGCCGCCCTCGGTCCGGCTCACCAGCTGCGCCTCGGTCACGCCGGCGGACCCCGTGGCCCCGATCGGACCGTTGCCCGCGCTGCCCGCGTCGCTGTCGGGCGTCTCGGTCGGGGTCTCGGTGGGGGTCTGGCTCGTCGTCTCGGACGGGCTCGGCGTGCTGCTCGATGCCGCCGGGTCGCTGGCCGTCTCGTCCGCGGGGTCGTCGCCGCAGGACGAGAGGGACGCGGCGAGCGCCAGCACCACGAAGGGGCCCGCGAGACGGGCCGACCGGGTGCGGGCGCCCGAGCGGCGCAGCGGGGTGTTCGACGAGGTACGGGGCGAGGTGTCCATGGTGGTCCGACGATAACCAGCGCATGTCGGCTCCCTCGCGAGGCGCGTCGACGGCGCGCGGTGCGCACTGGCAGGCTGTGCGACGTGAGCGAGGCGAACGACCAGGGGCCGGACCGGGCAGCCGACCGCGGCGAGCCGGTCCGCGAGGCCGTACGTGCCTACGCCGCGCGCCAGCCGCGCCTCACCGCCGCGACGGCCGCGTGGGTCACGCTCGTGCGCACGCTGCTCGACGACGCCGGCATCGACTACCTGAGCGTCACCGGACGCACCAAGAGCGTCGCGTCGTTCTCGGCGAAGGCGAGCCGCTCCGACGGCGACGGGCTGCTCTACCCCGACCCGCTCGAGCAGATCACCGACCAGATCGGCGTGCGCGTGATCACCTACGTCCACAGCGACGTCGCCGCCGTGGCCGAGCTGCTCGACGACGAGCTGACGATCCTCGACGACCGCGACCTCGGCGAGGAGACCGCGCGCTCGGGTCGCTTCGGCTACGCCAGCCGCCACCTCCTCGTGCGTGCCGACGAGGGCGACGAGCACGCGGGCCTCGCCGGCGAGCGGGCCAGCATCCAGGTCCGCACGGTGCTCCAGCACGCGTGGGCCGAGTTCGAGCACGACATCCGCTACAAGGGCAACGTCCCCGAGGACGCCGCGGCCGACCTCGACCGGCGCTTCACCCTCGCCGCCGGGCTCATAGAGCTCGCGGACCGGGAGTTCGCCACGATCCGCGAGCGCATCCAGGCCGCGGCCCCCGGCAGCACGGCCGAGCCCGAGGCCGACCACATCGTCGGCCAGGACCTCGCGACCTTCCTCGCCGGGCACTACAGCGACGCCGGGTGGTCGCACACCGACCACTACGACTGGATCGCGGACCTGCTCGCCCAGCTCGGCATCGACACGGTCGACGACCTCGCCGACCTGCTGACGTCGGTCGACGCCGACGCCGTCATCCGCCGCATGGGCTACCGCTACCCGGCCGGTGCCGTGCGCCGCCTCGACGACGCGCTGCTCGCGATCTTCGGCGAGCAGTACGTCACCCTCGAGGGCAACAGCCATCGCGTGCCGCTGCTCCGGGCGAGGCTGGAGAAGCTCACCACCCCCGAGGCCTGAGGACGCGCTCGGGCCCGGCCCCTAGGGTTGGCCCGTGAACCGGCCAGCATGGACGACCGTTGCTCCCCTCCTGGCCATCGCGGCCCTGGTGCCGGCGTGGTTCGCCCACCCCGAGAGCGCCGCGGTGCTGGGGCTCCTCGCGCTGCTGCTGGTCGGCGCCGTGCTCGCCGCGGTCCACCACGCCGAGGTCGTCGCGCACCGCGTCGGGGAGCCGTACGGCTCGCTGGTCCTCGCGGTGGCGGTCACGATCATCGAGGTCGGCCTGATCGTCACCCTCATGGTGACCTCCGACAAGGACGCCTCCGGCCTCGCCCGCGACACCGTCTTCGCGGCCGTGATGATCACCGTCAACGGCATCGTCGGCATCTCGCTCCTGGTGGGCGCGCTCAAGCACCACCTGGCCGTCTTCAACCCCGAGGGCACCGGGGCCGCGCTGGCCACCGTCATCTCGCTCGCCGTGCTGTGCCTGGTGATCCCGTCGGTGACCACCTCCCAGCCCGGGCCGGAGTTCACCGGGGCGCAGCTGGCGTTCGCGGCGATCGCCTCGCTGGTGCTCTACGGCATGTTCGTCTTCACCCAGACGATCCGGCACCGCGACTTCTTCCTGCCGGTCGAGCCGGCCCGCTACGCCCCGCTCGTGACGTCGCCGACCGAGTCCTTCGAGCACGAGCCCGTCGACCTCGACCAGGACGGCCACGCCGACCCGCCGACCGACCGCGCGGCCCTGGCCAGCCTGCTCCTGCTCGTCGTGTCGCTCGTCGCCGTCGTGGGCCTGGCCAAGATCGAGTCCCCCGCGATCGAGTCCGGCGTCGCCGCCCTCGGCTTCCCGCAGGCCGTCGTCGGCGTGGTGATCGCCCTGCTCGTGCTCGCACCCGAGACCATCGCCGCTGTCCGGGCGGCGGCACGCAACCGGGTCCAGGTCAGCCTCAACCTCGCCCTCGGCTCCGCGATGGCATCGATCGGCCTCACCATCCCGGCCATCGCCGTGGCGAGCATCTGGCTCGAGGGCCCGCTGGAGCTCGGCCTCAACCAGCTGCAGACGGTGCTGCTGCTCCTGACCGCCGCGGTCGCGATCCTCACCGTCGTGCCCGGGCGCGCGAAGCCGCTCCAGGGCGGGGTCCACCTCGTCCTGCTCGCGGCGTTCCTGTTCCTGACGATCGCGCCATAGGTCGGTCCCCGAGCGGGCGCCAGGACGCAGCACGGCCCGGCAGGGAGCCTGCCGGGCCGTACGTGCGAGCGGGACTGCCGAGGTGGGTCAGCCGAAGTACGTCGAGTAGATCTCGTCGTAGCGGCCGCTCTCGCGGAGCTCGGCGAGCGTGCTGTTGATGGTGCGCAGGAGCGGGATGTTGCCGTCCTTGCGCACCGCCATGCCGTACTGCTCACCGGTGTCGAACTCGCGCGACAGCTTGAGCTTGGGGTTGTCGGCGACGAACTGGCCCGACACGGTGTTGTCGAGCATCGCGGCGTCGAGCTCCCCGGAGTTCAGCGCCTGCTGCAGGCCGGCGGCGTCGTCGTACGCGACCACCTCGGTGCTCTCCGGCGCGTAGTCGCTGAGGTAGGTCTCGCCGGTGGTGTCCTTCTGGACCCCGACCCGCTGGCCGGCGAGCTCGGCGATCTGGTCGAGACCCGAGCCGCGCGGCGTGATGAGCGCCTGCTTGGCGTCGAAGTACGGGCTGGAGAAGTCGAGCACGCGGGCGCGCTCGCCGGTGATCGTCATCGCCGAGATCGCCACGTCGCACTCGTCGGTGTTGAGCGACGTGCCCGACGTGATGTCGTCGAACGCGACGTCGATGACGTCGAGGTCCACACCGAGCTCGTCGGCGACGGCCTGGCCGAGGTCGACGTCGAAGCCGACGAGCTTGCCCTTCTGCTCGTAGACGAAGGGCGGGTACGGGGCGTCGGTGCAGACCGTGAGCGCCCCGCCGAAGACCAGCGAGGTCTCGGACAGGGCGTCGGCCTCCTGGCCGGCCGCCTCGCCGCCGCAGGCGCTCAGCGACGCCAGCAGGGCGACGGAGGACAGGGCGGCTGCCGCGATCCGGGCAGGCATCGAACGACTGGTCGTGCGGTTCATGGCGTCAGTTCGCATTCACGGTGAGCGACTCGCGCAGTCGCATGAGGGCGTATTCGGTGATCTTCACGAGCGCACCCTTGGCCTGCTCGCGGTCGCGAGCGTCGAGGCTGATGATCGGGATGTCGGCGGGCAGGGCCAGCGCGGCAGCGATCTCCTCGGCGGGGTAGCGCGGCACGCCGTCGAACTCGTTGACGGCGACGATGAAGGGGATGCCCTTGGACTCGAAGTAGTCCAACGGCGAGAACGACTCGTCGAGACGGGCCACGTCGACCAGCACGATGGCGCCGATGGCGCCCCGGCAGAGGTCGTCCCACATGAACCAGAAGCGGCGCTGGCCGGGCGTGCCGAAGAGGTAGAGGACCAGGTCCTCCGCCAGCGTCAGTCGACCGAAGTCCATCGCGACCGTGGTGGTGGCCTTGGTCGGCACGGCAGCCAGGTCGTCGACGCCCTCGGACTCGTTGGTCACGAGCGCCTCGGTGCGCAGCGGGTCGATCTCCGAGACGGCGCCGACCAACGTCGACTTGCCGACACCGAAGCCGCCTGCGATGACGATCTTCGTCGACGCAGCCGCGCGCTGTGCCTTAGTAGTTTCGAAGTCCACGGAGGGTCCTTTCGATGAGCTCGAGGCGCTCATCTGTCGACGTCTTGTCGGTGATGGTGGCCTGGATGCGGACCAGGCCCTGCTCGATCAGGTCACCCAGCAGCACCCGGGTGACGCCGATCGGCATCTTGGTGAGGGCCGACACCTCGGCCACGGAACGCCGGTCGCAGACCTCGAGAACCTGCGCGGCTGACGGCGACAGGGCCGGCGCCTCCGCACCTGCCTGCAGACGGAGCGTGGCCTCCATGGCCAGCTCGACCTTGGCGGCCGTCCGTCCGGCGGTGAGGGTGTAGGAGCGGACGAGGCGGGGGCGGTAGCCCTCGTCCTCGGGCTCGACAGGCGGCGTCATGTCGCTGGGCCGGTCAGCCGCCCGTACCGACGCGGGCCTGGGCCTCGACGGTACGTCCGACGCGGTCCACCAGCAGGGCCATCTCGTAGCCCACCTGGCCGATGTCGGCCTCCTCGGTGGTGAGGACGGTGAGGTTCGACCCGTCACCGACGCTCATCAGCATGAGGAAGCCCATCTCCATCTCGACGATGGTCTGCATCACCGAACCGCCCTCGAACAGGCGGGCGGCGCCCACCGCGAGGCTGGCGAGTCCGGAGGACACGGCGGCGACCTGCTCGGCACGCTCGCCCGGGATGCTCGTGCTCGAGGCCATGAGGAGGCCGTCGGCGGACACGAGGATCGCGTGCGCGGCGTCGGGGACGTCGTCGACGAAGCGCGACATCACCCAGTCGAGGTCTCGGTCGTCACCAGCCGTGCCGGTGGCGGCGGGGGCGGCGAAGGAATCGTGCGTCATGCGGGGCCTGCTTCCGTGTGCTGGGTGGAACTCTGGGCGGCTGCTCGACCGCGGCTGACCCCGGCCTTGTGGGCCTGGAGCCGGCGGCGGATCGCTTCGGGGTCACGTGTCTTGGTGGTCGTGGGCGGGGTCACGCTACCGGGGACGAGGCGCTCCCCGGGGGCACGTCGCGGGAGTCCCACGGCGGTCGGGTCGGCGGCGGGCGCCTCCTCGGCCACGTGCTCGGCGATCTCCCACCCGCGGTCGACCTCGGTCTCGTGGATCTGGCTCGCGTCACCGGTCAGCCAGCCCGAACGCATGGACTTGAAGATCGGCGACTCGCCACCGGCCCGTGCGGGCTCGGCGTTGCTCAGACCGTTGGAGTGACCGTTGGAGTGACCGTTGCTGTGCCCGTTGGCGTGCCCGTTGCTGTGCTCGAGGGGAGCCTCGGGCTGGTACGGCGTGGTGGGCGGCTCGTACGCCTGGACCGGGTCGGCCAGCGGCTCGGGCTCGACGACGGGCTCCTCGGCGACCGGCTCGGCGACCGGCTCGGCGACCGGCTCGGCGACGGGCTCCGGGTCGACCACCGGCTCGGAGGACGCCGGCTGCGGCGAGCTGGCCGGGGTCCCCAGTCCGAGCGGGTCGTTGCGGTCGAACTCGACCTCGTCCTCGTCGGCCTGGGCGACCGGCTCGGGCTCGACGACGGGCTCCGGCTCGGGCTCCGGGTCGGCCAGGGTCGGCAGCGGGTCGGACAGCGGGTCGAAGGCCCGGGTGGACTCCTCGACGCTCTCCGCCGGCGCCTCGGCGACGGGCTCGGTGACGGACTCGGTGACGGACTCGGTGACGGGCTCGGTGACGGGCTCGGTGACCTCGGGCTGGACCTCGGGGGCCTGCTCCTCGGCGACGGGCGGCTCGACGACGGGCTGCTCTGCGACCGGCTCCTGGACCTCCGGCTGCACCGGCGTCTGGACCTCGGGCGTGGTCTCGGCGCTGCGCGCCTCCTGCTCGGCCTGCGCACGCTGGCGGGCGGCCAGCGCCGTGATCGGCACGACGCGGGCGACCTTCTCCGCACGGCTCTCCGCCGACTCCGACGCCGTGGAGGCGGCCTCGCTGGTCTCGGCGGCAGGCGTGCCCCGCTTGCCGAACAGCGGCCCGGTCGCGCCGGAGGTCTCCGGCGGGAGGAACGCGTCGGCACCGGTGCGCGGCATGTTGGCGCCGGGGTCGCGACGCGGCAGCAGGCTGCCGAGCGGCGGACGGTCCGGCGTGGGCTCCGACATGCCGGCGGAGGCGACGGGGGCCTCCTCGGCACGCGCCGCAGGGGCCGGCGTCGTCGCGGCGGCAGGCGCCGGGGTGGGCTCGGCGGTCCTCGCGACGGGGGCGGCCGGCTCGAGGTCGGACTCCTCCTTCGCGTCCTTGCGCGCGGCCTTCGCCTCGGCGGCGGCGGCGCGCTCGGCGGCCTTGGCCTCTGCCTTCTGCTGGCGGGCCAGGTTGCGGGACTCACGCTTGGACAGGACCGGCGAGGTGACGGCACCGCTGTCGAGCACCTCGGCGACACCGGCCGGCGCGGCGACGGACTCGGCGGCCGGGGCCTGAGCCGGGGCCTGCGGCAGGTCGGGAAGGACCGAGGCGGGCAGGAGGACCATGGCGGTCATGCCGCCGCCGGGGTTGCGCGACAGGCTGGCGTCGATGCCGTGGCGCTCGGCGAGGCGCGAGACCACGAACAGGCCCATGCGGCGGGCGGTGTCGGGCGTGGCCTCGGCACCGTGCTGGAGGTCGTTGTTGAGCTGCTCGAGCTCGGCCGGCGGGACGCCGAGGCCGGAGTCGGTGATGGTGACGGTGACGCCGTCGGCACCGAGCTTGGCGGCCAGCCGCACGGGCTCGGCGGGCGGCGAGTAGGTCAGCGCGTTGTCGACCAGCTCGGTGAGCAGGTGGACCACGTCCGCCGCGGCCTCGTCGCCCACGCGGGTGTTGAGGTGCGACAGGATCTGCACCCGCTGGTAGTCCTGCACACCGGACGTCGCGGCCTGGAGGGCCTCGCCGACGGTGAGGCTGAACTGACCGGCGGCGCGGTTCGGCGCGTCGGCGAGGATCAGCAGCGAGTCGGCCGTACGGCGCATGCGCGAGGCGAGGTGGTCGAGGCGGAACAGCGACTCGAGGCGCTTGGGGTCCTCCTCGTCGTGCTCGAGGCGCTCGATCTGCGCGAGCTGCTGGTTGACCAGGGAGGTCGAGCGGCGCGAGAGCGTCACGAACATCGCGTTGACGGTCTGGCGGAGCTGGGCCTCGCCGGAGGCCAGGTGGATGGCCTGGCGGTGGAGGTCGTCGACCGCTCGCGCGACCTGGCCGATCTCCTCGTTGGTGTGGACGTCGATCGTCTGGATCGGCTCCGGCTCCTTGCCGGCCCGGATCCGGGCGACGGCGTCGGGCAGGCGGTGACGGGCGACGGCGAGGGCGCCCTCGCGGACCTTGCCGATCGGGCCGAGGAGGCTGCGGGCGATGAAGAAGGCCAGGGCGATCGCGGCGGCCAGGGCCAGCAGCGTCAGCACGGCGCCCACGAGGGCGTTGCGCTGGGCGTCGGAGGCGGCCTCGTCGAGGGAGTCGGTGACGCCGCTGACGAGCGTGGTCGTGAGCTGGTCGTAGGGGGCGTAGGCGTCACGGCCGTCGAGGTCCGTCGCGGCGTCGTCGCGGATCTGGCCGGCGTGCGCGGTGTTCTGCGTACGCAGCAGGGACGTCTGGTCCTCGGCGCCCTCGACGGACCCGGCGAGACGGTCGATGGCCGCCGCCTCCACGCCGATCTCCGAGAAGAGCTCCTGCGAGCTGGACTGGGACAGCGTCGTGGCGAGCAGGCCCTGCTGCAGGGCGAGGGACAGGCGGCCGCTCATGACCTGGGAGAGCTGCTCGAGGCGGGGCTCGGGCGTCTCCTGGGCGGCGTTCACGCTGGTGATGAGCTGCGAGACGCTGGACTCGAGCTGCCGGACGAGGGCGATCCAGGTGGCGGGGCCGAGGTTCTCGGCACCGTCGCCGCGCATGGCCTGGCTGAGGTCGAGCAGCGCGTTGACGTGCGCGGTCTGGAGCTCGTCGAGGTCGGCGGTGTCGCGTGCGGCGACCAGGGTCTCGGCTCCGGACACGATGTCGTCGATCGAGTCGATCAGGTCGCCCTGGCTGGCGGCGCTGTCCGACTGCGCGGCGACCATGGCGGCCTCGGAGGCGGTGAGGTAGCCGATCGCGGGCTCGATGATGGTGACCTGCTGCGCGCTGCGCGACGCCTGGCGGGAGTCGCCGTAGTCGCCGGACACGCGCAGGGCGCCGAGCACGGCGGCCAGCAGCAGCGGGATCGCCAGCGCCAGGGCCATCTTCCGGCCCAGCGGCCAGCCGGCGACCGAGAGACCCGCGCCCTTTCGGGGCTGGGCTGCATCCTGAGTCATGTGTGCCTCGCGTTTGGGGGTGGGCTGCTACGACGAACGCACCGGCTGGACCGGAGCAGACTCAACTTAAGGAGTCCCGCGACATTCCGTGGCGTTTTCGCAGAACTGTTGAGCAAGGGTGTATGGGGAACAGGGACCGACGCGCAGGGACGTCGCCTGCCGTTCACTCCTCGCCCTTCCGCAGGGCCCCGAGTTGGGGCAGGCTGCAGCGCCATGACCCTTCATCTCGGGAAGGGCCGGTCGCTCGCGGCCGCCCTCGCATCCTCCGTCGCCCTCGTCCTGTCGCTGGTGGTGCTGCCGGCGGCGGTGCCGGCAGCGGCCGCCGCTCCCCTCACCGTCGGTCAGGCGATCGGCCAGCAGACCGGGGCCACGCAGACCGTGCGCGGCTACGTGGTCGGGCAGCCGACCGCCACCAGCACGGTCGTACGCTCCGGCTTCCCCAGCGACTACGCGCTGGCCATCGCCGACTCGCCGTCGCAGACCAGCACGTCGTCCATGCTGTACGTCCAGGTCCCCGCGGCGTTCCGCACCCAGTGGGGGCTGAGGTCCAACCCGTCGCTCCTGGGCACGCAGGTCGACGTCACGGGCGCGCTCGCGGCGTACTTCTCCCACCCCGGCATGACCGGCACGACGGCGTTCGCCGCTGCCGGGGCCGGCAGCCCGACGGACCCGCCCCCGGCCGGCGGCATCAGCCCGTGGGACTCCACCTACTACGCGCCCGCGATCGGCAGGACGGGCGCGGCGCTGCGCACGTCGCTGCACGACATCATCGACGGGAACACGAAGCTGTCCTACGACGCGGTCTGGACCGCGCTCAAGGACACCGACCAGGACCCGGGCAACTCCGCCAACGTCATCGAGCTCTACACCGGCCGCTCGATCCCGAAGAGCAGCAACGGCGGGAGCACCGGCAACTGGAACCGTGAGCACGTGTGGGCGCAGTCGCGCGGGGGCTTCACCACCAGCGCCGGCCCCGGCACCGACCTCCACCACATCCGGCCCGAGGACGTCGCGGTCAACTCCACCCGCGGCAACAAGGACTTCGACGACGGCGGCTCGGCCGTGTCCGGCTGCTCGGACTGCTGGACCGACGCCGACTCCTTCGAGCCGCGTGACGCGGTCAAGGGCGACGTCGCGCGGATGCTGTTCTACATGGCGATCCGCTACGAGGGCGGCGACGGCTTCACCGACCTGGAGATGAGCTCGACCGTCGGCTCGTCCCCCTCGCGGATCGGCGACCTCGAGACGCTCATGGCGTGGAGCGCCGCCGACCCGGTGGACGCCTTCGAGATGCGGCGCAACGACCGCATCCACGCCCAGTGGCAGGGCAACCGCAACCCGTTCATCGACCACCCGGAGTGGGCGGCCGCGATCTGGGGCTGACGGGCCTCGCCATCCCCGGAGTCACCGGATATCCGGTGACCGCCCTGCCTACAGGTGCAGATCTCTACCTGTGGGCAGGGATCCCGGGTGCGAAGCATCCCGCCGCGCGAGCAGGGCTCAGGCCCGCTCGACCTCGCTCTGCAGCTTGAGCACGGTGGTGCCGTCCTCCTGCTCGATGACGTACGCCGGGTCGTCGTCGCTGCCGTGGCGGGTGATCTTCTCACCCTTCGTGGTGCGCGAGACGTCGTCGTGGTGGACCTCCTTCACGGTGCCCTCGGCCCACGACGAGCCCCACTTCCACTTCACGGTCGTGCCTGTGCGGATCGCCATGCATCCACCGTGGCAGGGCGACGCACGGGTGTCCTCACCCCTGCGTACGCCCTGCGTACGCCCTGCGTACGCCCGGGCGCGGCTCAGCCGCCCGAGCCGTGGCTGTGCGGCGGGACGACCGGACCCTCGGACGGCTGGACGACCACGAAGCCCGGGCCGTGGAAGGCGTACTGGAACGCCTCCCCCGTGCCGCCGCGCAGCATCGAGCGCATGTTCATCGAGCTGACGACCTGCGGCTGGAGGTTGGCCGACCAGCAGACGGCGGCGTTCATGTCGACGTAGGTCGGCACCTGCGAGCAGTCGAGGATCAGCGGCTGCCCGTCGCTCGTGAGCGCGACGGTGCCCTGGCCCTGGATCAGGGTGTTGAACATGCCGCCGCTCATCATCCCGGCGCCCTTGACGCGGTGGACGTCGTACTCGAGGTTCGCGTCCATCGCGAGCAGCGAGGTGCCGTTGACCGACAGCCCGTCGCCCTCGAGCTCGACGAGGAAGATGTCCTTGGCGGTGTCGGCGAAGAAGACCTCGCCCTGGCCCGCCACCGTCATCAGCGGCGTGTCCTCGGAGGTGACGAGGCGGCGCATCATCTTGCCGATCGAGCCCGCCGACTTGTGCTCGAAGCTCACCTGCCCCTGGAAGGCGACCATCGACCCCTTGGCCGCCAGCACCGGCTCGCCGAGCACCGCCCGCAGGGTCTTGCGGTGGTGCAGGCTGAACCGCGCGGTGGTCGGGTTCTCCTGGTTGGCCTGGTCGAACAGCTCGCTGCGCATGGTCCCCCCGTGGGTCGAGGCGGGCCGGGCGGCCCGCCGTGCGCGGTGGAGCCTGTCCAGATCGGGACGACCGCAAACCCCGCGGCGGCCTCAGGAGCGGACGTGCATCCGCTCGCCCTGCGGCCCGAAGATCGCCAGCACCTCAGCCGGCGCCGGCCCGGGGTTGCCGACCCAGTGGGGCGTACGCGTGTCGAACTCGACGACCTCGCCCGGCTCCAGCAGGAGGTCCTTGGTGCCGAGGATGAGGCGCACCCGGCCGCTGAGGACGTAGAGCCACTCGTAGCCCTCGTGGGTCTTGAGGCCCGGGCCGGGATCGTCGTCCACCGGCAGGACCATCTTGAACGACTGGAGGCCGCCGGGGCGGCGGGTGAGGGAGATGAACGTACGACCGTGCCGCACGACCGGCTTGGACCGCACCCGCGGGTCGCCCGTCTCCGGGGCGTCGACGAGCTCGTCGAGCGCGACCCGGTGCGCCCGCGCCAGGGGCAGCAGCAGCTCGAGGGTGGGCTTGCGCTGGCCGGACTCCAGCCGCGACAGCGTGCTCACCGAGATACCGGTCTCCTCGGCGAGGTCGGTGAGGGTGGCCTCGCGCTCGAGCCGGAGCTGGCGGAGGCGGGGGCCGACCCCGCGGAGCACTCCTGCGTCGTCCATGACGCCAGTTTGCCATTACAGCAAGAATGTTTGTCAATATCGCGAGGCGGCGCCCATCATCGTCACCATGAGCGAGAAGTCCCTTCCTGAGTCCTACGACGTCGTCGTCGTCGGTGGCGGCGCCGCCGGCCTGAGCGGTGCGATGGCCCTCGGCCGGTCGAAGCGGTCGGTGCTGGTGATCGACGCCGGCGAGCCCCGCAACGCACCCGCCGACCACGCCCACAACTACCTCGGCCGCGAGGGCGTACCGCCCCTCGAGCTGCTGGAGACCGGGCGGGCGGAGGTCGCGCAGTACGGCGTCGAGGTCGTGCCCGACCGCGTGGTCGGCCTGTCCGGCGAGGTCGACGACTTCCTCGTCACCACGCAGGGCGGCCGCCGCTTCCGGGCGCGCCGGGTGCTGGTCACGGGCGGCGTCGTCGACGAGCTGCCGGAGGTCCCGGGGCTGGCCGCGCGGTGGGGCGAGGACGTGCTGCACTGCCCCTACTGCCACGGGTGGGAGGTCCGGGACCGGCCGGTCGCCGTGCTGGCGACCACCCCGATGGCGGGACATCAGGCCCTGCTGTTCCGCCAGCTGACCGACGACGTCGTGGTCGTCGTGCACGACGGCGTCGAGCTCCCCGACGAGGAGGTGGAGAGGCTCGGGGCCATCGGCGTGCGCTTCGCCCACGGCACCCCGCAGGAGGTCGTGACCGAGGGCGACCGGCTCGTCGGCCTGCGCCTGGCCGACGGCTCGGTGCTCGAGCGCGACGCGATCGTCGTGGCGTCCCAGCCGCACGTCCGCGCCGACTTCCTGGCGCCGATGGGCATCGAGCCGAAACCGTTCGAGATGAACGGCATCGCCTTCGGCTCGGTGATCGAGGTCGAGCCGGGCACCGGCGCCACGTCCGTGCCGGGCGTCTTCGCCGCCGGCAACGCGACCGACATCGCGATGATCCTGGTCGCCTCGGCCGCCCACGGCACCCGCGTCGGCGCGTGGATCAACGCCGAGCTCGCGGGCGCCGACGCAGCGAAGGCCGTGCGCGCCTACCGCGACGGCTTCTTCGAGCAGCCGGCCTGGGAGGAGCGCTACTCCGGCGACAAGGTCTGGAGCGGCAAGGTCAACCCCCAGCTCGAGGCCGAGGCGGCCGACCTCGCCCCCGGCCGCGCCCTCGACGTCGGGTGCGGCGAGGGCGGCGACGCGCTGTGGCTGGCCGCGCGCGGCTGGCAGGTCACGGCGTCGGACTTCGCGGAGGCCGCGCTGGCGCGGGTCGCCGAGCACGCCGCCGAGGCAGGCCTCGCCGACCGCGTCGAGACCCGACGCCTCGACGTGAGGGCCTTCGAGGCGGACGGCGAGCAGTGGGACCTGGTCACCTCGCACTTCGTGCACCTGCCGGACGGCGGGATGGTGGACGTCGTACGCCGCCTGGCCGCCGCCGTCGCCCCGGGCGGGACGCTGCTCGTGGTCGGCCACGCTCCGAGCGACGTCCACACCGGCCTGCGCCACGGCCACCACTCCTTCATGCACACCGCCGACCAGCTGCTCCCGGCGCTGGACGACGGCTGGGAGGTGGAGGTGTGCGAGTCGCGGCCACGCACCCAGGCGCACCCCGAGACCGGCGAGCCGATCGACATCGCCGACGCCGTCCTCCGCGCACGCCGGAGGCGCTGAGGGCCGGGCGGCATGATGGAGGACATGACCTCCCGGGACGTCCCCCTCGTGCCGCCCGCCCGTCGCTGGTGGACGCTGATCCCCTTCATCGCCGCGGTGACCGTCGTGGCGGGGGCCGGCGGGCTCGCGGCGTCGTCGGCGCGGTCGACCTACGCCGCCCTCGACCTGCCTCCGTTCGCGCCGCCGGCGTGGCTGTTCGGCCCGGTGTGGTCGGTGCTCTACCTCTTCATCGGTGTCGCCGGCTGGCTGCTGTGGCGCGCCGGCGGCTGGGACCGGGTGATGTGGCTGTGGGCGGCGCAGCTCGTGCTCAACCTCGCGTGGACACCACTGTTCTTCTCAGCCGACCAGTACGTCCTCGCGCTGGTCGACATCATCCTGCTCGACGTCGCGGTGGCTGCGCTGGTCGTGCTGGCCTGGTCCCGCGTCCGCGCGGCCGCGTGGCTGCTCGTGCCGTACCTCGCGTGGACCTGCTTCGCGACGGCCCTCACCGCCGGGATCGTCGTCCTGAACTGACCCCTCCGCGATGACCTCAGCCGTCCAGCCCGAGCCGGGCGAGCACCAGCGCAGCGATCCGGTCGACGGGGAGTGCGGGATCGACGTCCATCCCCTCCTCGCCCGGCTGCAGCGGCTCGAGGGTGTCGAGCTGCGACTCGAGCAGGCTCGGCGGCATGAAGTGCTCGCGCGCGTTCATCCGGTCGAGGATGAGGTGCTTGTCGCCCGTGCAGTGCACGAAGAACGTGCCCTCACCACCGCGTCGGAGCACGTCGCGGTAGGCCGTGCGCAGCGCGCTGCACGTGATGATCGTCGACTCCCCGCGGGCGTCGCGTTCGGCGGTCCAGTCGGCCAGGGAGCCGAGCCAGCCCCACCGGTCGGCGTCGGTGAGCGGGATGCCCTCGCGCATCTTGGCGACGTTCTCCGGAGGGTGGAAGTCGTCCCCCTCGGCCATCTCCCACCCGAGCCGCTCCTGGACGGCGAGGGCGATGGTGGACTTCCCGGACCCCGAGACGCCCATGAACACGAGGTGGAGCGGGGGCTGCGTCATCCGATCGCCCAGATGCCGAGCGCCAGCACGAAGATCGAGACGCCGAGCGTGGTCTCCATGACGGTCCAGGTCCGCAGCGTGGTCTTCACGTCCATCCCGAAGAAGCGGCTCACGAGCCAGAAGCCCGAGTCGTTGACGTGCGACAGGACGGTCGCGCCCGCGGCGATCGCGAGCACCAGCGCGACGAGCTGGAGGCCGGACGGGTCGGCCGCGGCGACACCGGCCGACAGCAGGCCGGCCGTCGTCGTCAGGGCGACGGTGGCGGAGCCCTGCGCGACCCGCAGGATGGTGGCGATGACGAAGGCGCTCACGATGAGCGGCAGGCCGAGGTCGGCGAGCGAGTCGGACAGCGCGTCGCCGATGCCGCTGTAGCGGAGCACGCCGCCGAACATGCCGCCCGCGCCGGTGATGAGGATGATCGCGCAGATCGGGCCGAGCGCGTCGTTGAGCAGCGTCTCGACCTCCTCGCGCGAGTAGCGCTTGACCGCCAGCGTGTAGGTCGCGACCAGCAGGGCGATGAGCAGCGCCACGGGCGTCTGACCGACGAAGACGATCACGTCCACGAAGGTCCCCTCCTCGGCGATCGAGCCGTTGGTGCGCAGCGTGGTGAGCACCGTGTTGAGACCGATGAGCACCAGGGGCAGCAGGAGGATCGCGAGCACGTGGCCGAAGCTGGGCGGGTCGTCGTGGTCGGCCTCGCGGCCCCCGGTGAGGACCGAGTCGTCGATCGGGACGTGGATCTTCCCGAGCCAGGACGTCGTCACGACGTAGACGCCGACGAACCACGCGACCACGGCGATCACTACACCCACGAGCAGCGTCAGGCCGATGCTGGCGCCGAGCTCCGTCGCTGCGGTGACCGGACCGGGGTGCGGCGGGACGATGGCGTGCATCGCGGCGAACGCGCCCGCGGACGGCAGGGCGTACATCAGCACCGACCCGCCGAACCGCTTGGCGACCGAGAAGATGATCGGCAGGAACACCACCAGGCCGGCGTCGAAGAAGATCGGCAGGCCGAACAGCAGCGACGCGATGCCGAGCGCCATCGGGGCGCGCTTCTCGCCGAAGCGGCTGACGAGGGTGTCGGCGAGCACCTGCGCGCCGCCGGTGACCTCGAGCAGCCGGCCGATCATGACGCCGAGCCCGACGAGCAGCGCCACCGTTCCGAGGGTGCTGCCGAACGCGGCGATGGAGATCGTCGGCACGTCCGCGACGGGTACGCCCGCAGCGACCGCGGTGCCGAGACTGACGAGCACGAGCGCGACGAACGCGTGCATGCGCAGCGCGATGATGAGGACGAGCAGCACGGCGACGGCGACCGCCGCGATGAGCAGCAGCGTCCCCGAGCCGTACGCGGGGGTCATGGTGTCCACGAGGAGTGCCTCCGAGTCTGGGGGTTCACCCCACCTTAGGGTGCTCCACCGGCAAGACGCCGTCATGGTTCCGTCCAGCAACTCTCAAGCGACGTGTCACGGGTGCGGGCTCGGGGAAGAGGTCCCTCATGATCCTCTCCGGCTACCTCACCGCCGACAGCGTCGATCGAGCGAGCGCCTCGGGCCGTCTCTCGGCCCGCCTGGCCGAGATCGAGGCCCGGCGAAGGTCCGCACAGGACGCGGTCGACGCACTGGTCGAGGCATGGCGGGAGAACCCGGTCGTGCAGCACCAGCACCGGTGGCGCGAGGTGGACGACGCCGCGCACGACGTGGTGGACGCGCTGTCCTCGCTGCTCGGTGCGATCGACCTCGCCCGCGAGGAGGTCGCGGTCAGCCCGCCGGCGCCCCGATCTGCCCCTTGATCTCGGTCTTGAGGACCTTCCCGACCTTGGACCGGGGCAGGTCCGGCCAGACGTGCACCTCCTTCGGCGCCTTGACCGACCCGATCCGCGCCTTCACGAAGGCCGTCAGCTCGACGGGGTCGACGGTCGCGCCCGCGTGCGGTTGCACCACGGCCACGACCCGCTCGCCCCACTTCTCGTCGGGCAGCCCGACGACGGCGCAGTCCTGCACCGCCCCGTGCGCCAGGACGGCCTGCTCGACCTCGGTCGAGTAGACGTTGAAGCCACCGGTGATGATCATGTCCTTGGCCCGGTCGACGATGTGGAGGAAGCCCTCCTCGTCGAGGAAGCCGATGTCGCCGGTGTGCAGCCAGCCGTTGCGCAGCGTCCGCGCGGTCTCGTCGGGGTCCTGCCAGTAGCCGGCCATCACCAGCGACGAGCGGGCGCAGATCTCGCCGCGCTGCCCCACCGGCACGGGCCTGTCGTCCTCGTCGAGGATCGTGACGGTGACCAGCGGTGCCGGCCGGCCCGCGCTGGTGAGTCGCTCGGTGGCCACCGAGCCGTCCGGTCGGAGGTGGTCGCGCGGCGGCATCATCGAGATCATCATGGGCGCCTCGGTCTGCCCGAAGAGCTGTGCCATGACGGGACCGATGCGACGCAGCGCCTCCTCGAGGCGGGACGCCGACATCGGCGCCGCGCCGTACCAGAAGCACTGCAGGCTGCTCGTGTCCGTGGAGTCGAGGTCGGGACTGCCGAGCACCATGTAGATCAGCGTCGGCGGCAGGAACGTGTGCGTCACCCGGTGCTCCTGCAGCAGCCGCAGGAACCCGCCGACGTCGGGCGTACGCATGATGACGACCTCGCCGCCCAGCGAGAGCACGGGGAAGCAGAGCACCCCGGCGGCGTGGGTGAGCGGGGCGAGGGCGAGGTAGACCGGCGGGCCGTCGAACGGGTACCCCATCAGGGTCAGCGCGGTCATCGTCTCGAGGTTGGTCGGCGTGAGCATCACGCCCTTGGGCCGACCCGTGGTGCCGCCGGTGCCGACCAGCATCGCGAGCTCGTCGGCACCGGGGCGTCCGGGGCGCTCGGGAACCTGTGCGGTGCCCGAGGAGAGGAAGTCGGCGAGGGTCAGCGACCCCGCGTCGTCCCCGTCGAGGCAGACCCACGTGTGGACCTGCGGCAGGTGGTCGCGGATCGCGGCGACGAGCGGCGAGAACGCCGCCTGGTGGAGCACGACCTCGGCGCCGAAGAGCTCGAGGAGCTCCTGGTTCTCGGCGGCCTCGTTGCGCGGGTTGACCGGGCACCACACCCCGCCGGCCCGGCTGATCCCGAAGACGCAGGTGAACGCCACGGGGTCGTTGGCCGACAGGATCGCGACGCGCGACCCCGCGCGGAGGCCGCGCCCGAGCAGGGCGGCCCCGACCCGGTGCGACAGCGCCACCACGTCGGCGTACGACATCGAGGTGCCGTCCGTGGTCAGGCAGGGTCGCTCCGGGCCGAGGCTCGCGCCCTTGTCGAGGTAGTCGTGGAGCCGCATGCCGGTCCGGCTCAGTCCTGGGTGGTGAGCACCGGCGGCGAGACCAGGCCGAACGTGCGCAGGACGCCGAGCAGCTCGTGGTGGCCGAACGCCTGACAGCCCGACGCGAAGCCGACGCGCCGCGGCGGCTGCTGGAGCAGGGAGTAGGCGGCGTACGCCTGCATCAGGCCGGTCTGCTTGTAGTTGGAGTTGCCGTGGATGACGCAGTGCGCGCGGCCCAGCGGCCCGGACGCGTGCACCGAGTCGAGCGACTTGTTGACCCGCGGGTTCTCGCGCGGCGGCATCTGGTCCATCACCTGGCGGGCCGTCGCGGTGAGGGCGGCGGCCCGGTCGTCGGCGCTCATGTCCTTGGTCGCCTCGAGCGCGCCCGCGACGATCTGCGGCACCCCGTTCATCAGGGCTGCGTTGAAGACCCCGCCCTGGGCCTTGCAGTTGGCCACGCGCGGGTCGCGCTTGAACCACACCGGGTGCGACGTGCCGCCCCACGGCAGCGACTGGGCGAGCTCGTGCTGGCCGGGGACCACGAGCGGGACGAGTCCCTGGCCGGGGTCGAAGGGGACGTAGGCGTTCTGCTCGAGGAAGTGCGCCGCGGACGACGCCGCGTTGACCAGGATCGTCTCGGTCGACGCGATGGTCGGCGAGCCTCCCCAGAAGACCGCGATGTCGAGGGTGTCGAGGCCGGGCTTCTCCAGGCACAGCTGCGCGGCGATCTCGCCGGTGGTGTACATCTGCGCGATGCCGGGCGAGAGCAGCAGGCCCGCCTCGGCGTACTGCTCCCCCCACTGCTCGTCGCACGCCATCAGCCAGTCCTGCTCACCGGTGGTGTCGGTGTAGTGGACGCCCGCCCTGAGCGCGGCCTCGACGACCGTCGGCCCGAGGGTGCTGAACGGGCCGACGGTGTTGAGCACGACCGCGGCACCGTCGAGGAGCTCGGCGATGCTCTCCACGTCGTGGTCGACCGTGCGGATCTCGTAGTCGGCGGTCTCGATGCCGGCGACGTTCGTCGCCAGGGACGACTCGAGCTTCTCCTGGCTGCGGCCCGCCGCGACGAACGGGACGTGGTACTCGCGGAGGTACTCGCAGATCAGGCGGCCGGTGTAGCCGGACGCTCCGTAGACGACGACCTTCTTCTCACCCATGGCTGTCTCCTCGTGGCTTCCGGTTCACATGCCCATGCCGCCATCGACCGGGAGGCCGATGCCGTTGACGAAGCGGGACTGGTCGGAGGCGAGGAAGACCACGGCGTCGGCCATGTCCTCGACCTCGCCGAGACGGCCCGACGGGGTCAGCTCGACGACGGCCCCGATGGCGGCCTCGACGCTGGGGTAGAGCCCGAGCTCGGCCATGTCGTTGGCCAGGCCGGCGCCCATCGCGGTCGGCACGAGGCCGGGGTAGACGCAGTTGACGCGTACGCCGTAGCCGAGCTTGCCCGACTCCATCGCGGCGACCTTCGTCATCCGGTCCACCGCGGACTTGGTGCCGGAGTAGATCGAGATCGCCGGGAAGGCGATCGTCGCCGCGACCGACGCGATGTTGACGATCGACCCGCCCTTGCCGGCGGCGCCGCCGGGACGCATAGTGCGCAGGCCGTGCTTGAGCCCGAGCGCGGTGCCGAGGACGTTGACGTCGAGCATCTTGCGGATGTCGTCGGTCTGCACCTCGGTCATGAGGCTGCTGATCTCGATCCCGGCGTTGTTGACGAGGACGTCGAGGCCGCCGAGCCGCTCGACGGTGGCCACGGTCGCGGACTCCCAGCCGGCGTCGTCGGTCACGTCGAGGCGTACGAACCCGTGGCCATCACCGAGGGAGGCCGCGGTGTCGGCTCCCGCCTCGTCGATGTCGGCGATCATCACCTTCGCCCCGGCCGCAGCGAGCGCACGGGCCATCCCCTCCCCCAGGCCCTGGGCACCTCCCGTCACGAGTGCGACGCGTCCGGTCAGGTCGGTTGCGGTCATCGAGGTCTCCTTCGTGCGGTTGTCAGCGTCCGTCGAGTGATGGACCTCACACTGACCCGACATCTTGACGACTGTCAAGACAAACTTCGGTCACGTGTCAAGACAACGCGGATGATGCCCGCCCGACCGCCGCCCGGCGCGTACGCTGTGGTGGTGCCCGCCCCTCGCTCCGCCTCCGTCGCCGACCCGGTCGCGTCGGCGGCCGCGCGCGCGAGCAAGCACGAGGACCGGCGCGACCAGCTCGCCGAGTCGGCCCTGGTCACGCTCGGGAAGCTGGGCTACGCCAAGACCTCGCTGCGCGAGATCGCCCAGCACTCGCCGTTCTCGCACGGCGTCGTGCACTACTACTTCTCCAGCAAGGAGGAGCTGATCACCTACTGCGTGCGCTACTACAAGCGCACGTGCGTGACGCGCTACGACGCGATCGTGGCGTCCTCGACCTCCGACGACGAGCTGCGTACGCGCTTCGCCGCCAAGCTGGCCGAGACCATCCGCGAGGAGGGTCCGATGCACCAGCTCTGGTACGACCTGCGCAACCAGTCGATGTTCGAGCCGGCGCTGCGCGAGGTGGTGCTCGACATCGACGGCCAGCTGGAGGAGATGATCTGGCGGGTCGTCACGCGCTACGCCGAGCTCGCGGGCCGACCGCCCGCGCTCGACCCGGCCACGACCTACGGGATGCTCGACGGACTGTTCGCCCAGACGTTGCTGCTGTGGGCCACCGGCCCGGCCGGGAGGCGCGAGGACGCACTGTCGGTCCTCACCGGCCGCGTCGACTCGCTGCTGCCGTCGCTCCTCGCCTGACCCCCGACCCCGCCCGACCTCGCTGCCTCGAGCACGGCGAAGGGGCCGGCCCGTCGGGCCGGCCCCTTCGTCGAGATCGTCGGTGCTGCGTGAGGCTGTGAGGCGCCGTCACTCGCTCCAGGAGCGCGGGCGGGCGCTGTTGGCGACGCGGTTCTCCGAGTCGATCATCCACGCGAGCTGCTCGAGGCGCTCCAGGACGGTGTGGATGAGGTCCGCGGTGGTCGGGTCCTCCTCGTCGACCTCGTCGTGGATCCGGCGGCCGGTGCCGGCCACGGCGTAGATCGCGGCGACGATGAGGTCCACGCAGTCACCGGTGTTGACCTCCCCGGCGGGGAACTCGGGCAGCGAGGTCTGCGCGGCGATCGTCGCGGACCGGGCGTCCGGGGTGGCGTAGACCGCGCGCATGCGCTCGGCGATGTCGTCGGAGAAGCCGCGGGCCGCCTCGACGACCTCGTCGAGGACGAGGTGCATGTCGCGGAAGTTCTTGCCGACGACGTTCCAGTGGGCCTGCTTGCCCTGCAGGTGCAGGTCGGTGAGGTCGACCAGCAGCTGCTGCAGGTGCCCGGCGAGCCGGTCGGAGGCCTGGAAGGCGGCGTGGGAGGTGCGGGGGGCGCGGGTCGTGGTGGCCGTCTGGGTCATGGCGCTTCCTCTCGAGTGGGTCCGTGATGTCGTGATGACCTCACTCAACCGCCTTTTCTTGACCCGTTCAAGTAAGGCGAGGCTGGCCTCGGACACGGTCCGGTCGCCGCTGTGGACCAGCGACTCCTGGCCTCGGACGTCGTCGAACCAGCGTCGAGCGGTGCAGCGCGGGGTCGCGGGTCCTCTGGAGTCACCGGATGTCCGGTGACCACCCTGCTCACAGGTCCAGGTCCCGGGTGCAAAGCAGGGATCTCGGGTGCAGAGGTCGGCGGGCGCCGGGGTTCTCCACAGATCGCCCGCGCGGGGTGGCGGCCCGGGCACGCCGGTCGACAGGATCGGCGCATGATCGTCTCGGGAACACTGCACATCGACCCCGCCGAGCACGCGGCCGCGACCGCCTCGCTGGCCGCACGCCTCGACGACCTGGCCGCACGCCGCCGCGCTGCGGAGGCCACCGTCGAAGGACTCCTCCGCACGTGGCACGGCGAGGCCGCCGCCGCCTTCCGCGACGAGTGGGAGGTGTGGAGCGCGGCCGCCGCCTCGGTCGTGTCTGACCTCGACGCGGCCGTCTCGGCGCTGCCCGGTGCGCGGGCCGACGTCGTCCGTGCCGACGGCGCTGCCGGGACGACCACCGCCGACCTGGCCGGGCGGCTCGGGTGACGGCGTTCGACGTCGACCTCGCCGAGCTGCGCGCGGCGGTCGCCGACCTCGCCGGGTGCCAGCGCGACCTCCTCGCCCTCGCTGGTGACATCGACCAGGCGCAGACGCGGCTCGCGGGCGGCTGGTCCGGGCTGGCGCGCGACGCCCAGGCGACGGCGTACGCCTCGTGGCGCGACGACTGCGCCGCGATGGTGACGGCGCTGGCCGGTCTGCGCGGGATCGCCGCCGCGGCCGACGGGCACTACACGACGGCGGCCGCGGCCAACGTCGACCTCTGGTCACGCGTCACGGCGTGACGTCGACGCGGCCGGGCTCGACGACGGTCGCGTAGACGCCGAACATCGGCTCGCCGGCCCGGTTGGTCGGCCGTTCCCGGACCAGACGCTTCAGGAGGCGTACGTCCTTCACGCCGGTCACGGGGTGGTGGTCGACCACCGCGCATCGCGGGACGGGACCACCGACCCGCAGGGTCGCGCCGCCGACGGTGATGAGCCGACCGGCCCAGTCGTCCTCGACCCACGGCTCATCGGTCTCCACGACCAGCGTCGCGCGGAAGCGGGCGGACTCCGCCCGCATCCCCACCGCCTCGAGCGACGCCGTGGTGAGCACGGTGACGGGGTCGGCGAACACGACCCCTCCACGCGGCGCCCGCGCCAGGCGTACCTCCGTGCCGAGGAAGTCCGACGCGAGCTGGGCGTGCGGCCCCTCGGTGAGGAGGAGGCCGACCTGACGCCCCCAGTAGTCGCACCTGAGCGTCTCTCCAGCGGGAGCTGCCGGGGCGTACGCCGTCTCCCCCGTCGGCAGCGTCAGCGCGAGGCCGTCATCGAGCTCGCGCGCCGTGATGGCGATGAGCGACGGGTGCTGGACGGTCCTGAGCACGCGCGCCCGTGCGACGTCGACGAGGCAGTAGGCGCGGTTGCCGACGGCTCCCCGCACATCGAGGTCGACCGCCCGGAGCGCGAGGTGCCGCATGCCCTTCACCGGGGCGAACCCGGCCTCGCGCACGACGAGAACCCCGGACATGGCGGCATCGTCGCACGCGGGTCACGCGCCGCGCGGACGGAAGACGAGCACGTTGGGCGGGCGCGGGCCGGGGTCCGGGGGCGAGAGCGGCCCGCGCGGCGCCGCGGCGCACGGAGCGGCGAACGACCTCTCGGTCACGAGGTTGTCCTGCGCCTGGACGAGGACCACGGTGCCCGTCGTGTCGGGTCGTGCCATGGCCGCGCCGCTGACGACGTGGTCGAAGGTGAAGCCGGTGAAGCGCCCGCGCCCCTCCCCCTTGGCTCCCGGTCTGAGGAGGTGGTCGACGACGAAGCGCAGCGTGACCGCCATGAACCTCGCCCCCGAGCGCCGGCTCCCACTCGAGGCAGCAGCCGTCCGGGCAGACCACCCACGCGAGACGGGCGAACGGGACGTCATGGTCGCCGCGTCCGGTCGGGGTGCCGCGCAGCGTGCCGCCCGAGTCGAGCAGGTCGAGGAGGTGGTCGCGCTCGTCCTCGTTGAGGGGCGGCTCGACGCGGATGCATCCGGTGGCGTGGGAGTCGGAGGACATGGCTCCACGGTGCCCGCAGCCGTCGGGAGCGGAAACGCCTCGTCGCGGATCTGTGGACAGCGCCGCGTTCTCCACAGATCACGTCCTGCCACTGGTGGGCCCGGGACGGCGGCGTCGAGGCTGGACGGGTGCGGATCACAGTGGAGTGCGGCGGGTTCACCCGGGCGGCGGACGCCTGCCTGACGGCGAACCAGACCAGCGCCGTCCTGGCCGGGTCCCTCGGCGCGAGGCTCTCCGGTTGCGCCGGGATGGCCGGTGACGACGCCACCAGCAGCGACTTCGCGCGGGCGTACGATCCCGCCGCCGGCGAGGCGCTCGCGGCGCTGGCCGACCTCACGCACGCCTTCATCGGTGCCGGGCGGCTCCTGGACCGCACCGGGGAGAACCACGCCCGAGCGGAGTCCGCGGCCGCCGGGCACCCGGTGCTCGGCTACGGCGGCGGCGCGCTGCACGAGGGGGCGTACGTCCGGGTGCGTCCGACCGTGCCACCCTCGAGCCTCGGCGCACAGGAGCCCTCGCTGGGCGCCGTCGACCGGTGGATCCTCGACCAGGTCGAGGGCTTCGTGTGGCCGTCCGCCGACATCGGCCTGCTCCACGCCGCCGCCTCGGCCTGGCGCCGCGCCGCCGCGTCGACCACCGGGCTGACCGACCACCTCGACGCAGCCGTGAGCCTGCTCGAGCACCAACGCTCGCCCGAGGTCCCGCTCGCGGTCGACGCGCTCACCGACCTCGGCACGATCGTCGGCGACACCGCCTGGCAGCTCGGCGACCTCGCCGCCGCCTGCGAGGACTACGCCGACGCGGGCGCCGCGGCCCGCGATCGCACCCGCGCCCTGCTCGCCGAGGTCGCGCAGATGACGGTCGAGGGCGTGGCGTTCTCGGCACTCGTCACCGGCCTGACCGGCGGTCTCGGCGGGGGTGCGGCCACGGCCGCCGCCCTCGCGCGGATCCGCACCGTGGCACCGCGCTTCGTCGCGATCCTCGCCGCGGTGCGTACGGCCGCCGCGGCCGCCGTGGTCCGGATCGAGCGGGCGGTCGAGGCGCTGGCGGACCTGCGGGCGCGGGTGGAGAGGTTCCTCCGGATCCCGGTGCGCGACGAGGCGGGGAGCATCGGGAAGTCGCTGCCGGGTGCGCGGCTGCCGGGGCGCCCGAAACCCGACGTGGACGACCCGAAGCTGAGCAACTACGTGGACCAGCTGTTCAAGGGCGTGTCCCAGCCGAACCGGACCGGCGACGGGACCACGATGGACGCGATCCGCCACGAGATCGCCAGCGGCGACCTCGTGCACGGCAAGGACCACGTGCGCAAGGGCCGCGACATCCTGAGAGGCTTGGAGCGGTGGCTCCGCACGAGGGACGACGCGAGCCAGACCGATCGGGAAACGGCCCGTGCGCTGGCCGACGAGCTGAGGAGCCTCCTCCATGACGGCTGAGTCCGACTTCACCGAACGACTCGTCTCGGCGGTGCCTGAACTGACGTCAATTCACCGGGAGCACCTCGAGGACCAAGAGGGCGAGCTGCTCGCCTACGTGCTGATGGCAGACGTGGCGAGGTGGCTCGATGGCATGAGCCGTTCCGAGCCCCGTCGCGCGCAACAGGTGATCGACTGGCTGGAGCAGGAGTTCACCCAGGGCGACTTCGACGTCCGCAACCTGATCGACGTCGGCATCGTCGAGATGCTTCCATCGATGCCGGAGGGAGCCGCCGTCCTGAGCAGGCTCGGGCCGGAGCTCCGGGGGCGCGCCGAGGTCGCCGGCCTGTTCGGATGACCAGCGACACTCGGGTCGCCAAGCATCTGACCGACGAGACCGACAGGCACTAGGACCGGGTCGACGAGCACCGCGGCCTCGACACGCCGGGCTCCAGCGCTGAGACCCTCCGCCCCGCCCGACCAACGGACCGAACGCCACCCGGTGCCAGCCCGCCACGCGTAGCCGGCGGCGGAGCACGCCGTTCGGTCCGTTCGTCGGCGCCTGCACACGCACCGCGCCCTCCGAACCCCTGACGGACCCCCACCCACCCGCCACACTGTCCGGGTGCCCCGCACCCCCGCCATCGCCGCCGCGCTGGTCACCGCAGCCCTGGTGACGGCGGCCGTGGCCTGGCACCCCGCAGACCAGTTCGCGACCGTGCGCCGCGCGATCGGGCTCGGCCCCGACCGGCCGCTGCCGGCACCGACCGTCGTGCGGGCGGGTGGGACGTACACGTGGGCGATGACGCAGCCCGGCTCGACCGATCCGGTCGGGTGGGACCCGTGCGAGGAGATCCGGTTCCGGGTCAACCCCGCGGGCGCGCCACCCGGCGGTCGGAGGCTGGTCGACGAGGCGCTGCGCCGGGTGAGCGCGGCGACCGGGCTGGCGTTCCAGGACGAGGGCGAGACCGAGGACCGGCCGTTCGCGGACGGGGTGAGGCTGTTCGGCCGGCCCGACCCGGTCGTCTTCGGGTGGGGCGACGCGGACGAGTACCCGGAGCTCGGCGGCACGGTCGCCGGCGTCGGCGGAGGTGTCGCCGAGCGGAGCCCGGGCGGTCGGGTGAGGTACGTCAGCGGGAGCGTGGTGCTCGACGTGGAGGCGTTCACCGCTGCCAACGTCGCGCAGCAGCCGCGCGTGATGGAGGCGATCGTGCTGCACGAGGTCGCCCACGTCGTCGGGCTCGGGCACGTCAGCGAGCCGATGGAGCTGATGTACTCCGACAACACCGGTCAGGTCGAGCTCGGCCCCGGCGACCGCGAGGGACTGGCGCGGCTCGGCTCGCTCCCCTGCCGCTAGGGCGCCCGGTTGCCCCGACGGTCCTCCTGCTCGACCAGCTCGGCGAGGTCCTTCAACCGGTCGAGCCCCCGCACCGCCCGCGACATCCGGTGGTTGGCCTCGAAGGTCTCGCGGTGCCGGTCGAGGAACCACCAGTAGCCCGCGCTGAACGGGCACGCGTTCTCCCCCACCCGCACCTTCGGGTCGAAGCGGCACGACCCGCAGTGGTCGCTCATCGTGTTGATGTACGCCCCACCGGAGGTGTACGGCTTGGTCATCATCCGGCCGCCGTCCGCGTGCTGCGACATCCCGACGATGTTGGGCACCATCACCCAGTCGTAGCCGTCGACGAACGCCCGGTGGAACCAGTCGGTGACCTGCGTCGGCGCCCACCCGCGCTGGAGGGCGTACGACCCCAGCAGCATGAGCCGCGGGATGTGGTGCACCCAGCCGTACGTCGCCACCTGGTCGAGGGTGTGCGAGAGACAGCGGGCGTCGGTCGCGTCGCCGTCGAGCTCGGCGAACCACTGCGGGATCCGCCCGGTCGCGCGCAGCCCGTTCTCGCGGCGGTAGCCGTCGCCCATGTGCCAGTAGACGTGCCAGACGTAGTCGCGCCACCCGATCACCTGGCGCACGAAGCCCTCGACGCTGGCGATCGGTGCGGCACCGCTGCGGTACGCCTCCTCCGCCCGCTCGGCGACCTCGAGCGGGTCGAGGAGCCCGAGGTTCATCGGGGCGCTGATGAGGCTGTGCGCCATCCACGGGTCGCCCTCGAGGATCGCGTCCTCGTGGGCGCCGAACTCCGGCAGCCGGTGCTCCACGAAGTGGTCCAGCGCCGCCAGTGCCTCGCGCCGGGTGGCGGGGAAGCGCCGGTCGCCGTCCCGGCCGATGAACTGCACGTCGCCGTCGCGCTCCCAGCGGTCGAGGTCCTCGCGCACCTCGGCGTCGATGTCGTCCTCCGTCGGCCACCACGGGTCGCTCACGCCGAGCGTGGTCGCGCCCTTCGGCGGTGGCTCTCGGTTGTCGTGGTCGAAGTTCCACTGGCCGCCGGCCGGGTCGCCACCGTCGACCAGGACCCCGTGGGCGAGGCGTGCCCGGCGGTAGAAGTCCTCCATCAACAGCTTGCCCCGCCGCCCGTCGGCCCAGCGCTCGAAGTCCTCGCGCGGCGTCGCGAAGCCCCGCGGCGGGAGGACGCGGCAGCCGAGCCGCTCGACCAGCCCCAGCGCGGCGTACGACGTGGGGTGCACGACCTCCACGTCGCCGTCGAGGTCACGCACCGCCTCGCCGTAGGTGTCGGCCTTCACGTACGCCAGCCGGTCGCCGAGCTGGGCCGCGCGGTGGCGCATCGCGCTGAGCACGAGGTGCGCCTTGGCCCGGTGGAAGCGTCGCCGCCGGAAGACCGACCTCGCCTCGACCATCAGCAGCGGACCGCGGTGGTCGTCGACGAAGTGCGGGCCGAGCTGGTCACCGAACAGCCAGCGGGTGGTCATGTCGCCACCCTAGGCATGCAGGCGAAGGTCAGTCGCCCTGCTCGGTGCGCAGCACGTCGCCGCTCTCGGCGTCGATCTCGACGGTCACCTCGTCCGGGGTGTCCTCGTCGAGCTGGACCTCCCAGACGGCGGTGCCGCCGTCCTCGGAGAGCTCGACACCCGTGACGGTGCCGTCGACCTCGCCGAGCGCTGCCTCCATGGCCGCGGCGTAGTCGACCGCGACGCCGAGCAGGCGCTCGATCTCCGCGGTGTCGTCGGCGTCCTCGTTGGTGTCCGCGTCCGGGCCGCGGGTGACGCTGGCGGCGTCGGGAGCGAGCTCGAGGTCGTTCTCGACACCGTCTGACGTCACGATCGTGACGTCCCAGCCCTGCGGGTCGCCGTCGACGGAGAAGACGGTGCCGTCGACCTCGGCGAGCGCGGTCTGGGCGGCGGTCTCGACGTCACCCTCGAGGGTCGCCGTGGTCCCGCCTTCCGTGGACGAGCTCGACGAGCTCGTGGTGGTCGTGTCGTCGCTGTCGTCGTCGCCGCAGGCCACCAGGCCGAAGGCGAGGGGCGCGAGCACGGCGGCGGTCGCGAGACGGGTGCGGCGGCTGGTGCGGGTCATCGTGGTGCTCCTCAGGTCCGAGTTCTCAAACGCCACCGACTCTCGCCGAACGCCCGCTAACGCCGCCGCCGGGCAACCTCAACGGCTCGCTAAGTCTTCAGCAGACCCTTCACGTAAGCCGCCTGTCCGAGGTGCTGGAGGCAGTCGCCGATGATGCTGACGAGCCGGACTCCCGCGGTGACCGGCGGGTCCCAGCGCTGGTCGACCTCCCGCTCGAGCTCGCGCTCGTCGACGGTCTGGAGGTAGCGGGCCGTCGCCAGCGTGACCTCGTGGTGGTAGCCGAGCAGGGCCTCGAGGTCGGTGATCCGGATCGCGTCGACCTGCTCGGTGGTGTGGCCGAAGCCGATGTCGTCGGTCCCGTTGGGCAGGCCGACCCTGGCCTGCCACTCCTCCCACACCTGCGGCTGCTGCGCGAGGTCGGCGACGTGGTCGTCCTGCACCCTCGCGAGGTGCCAGAGCAACCAGCCGATCGAGTTGCCGGTGCCGTCAGGCCGGTGCGCGAGCGTCTCCTCGTCGAGGCCGTCGGCGACGCCGTCGTAGAGCTCGGTGGTGCGGCCGAACGCCTCGGTCAGCACGCCGCGTACGTCCATCGGCTCAGCCCACCGGCGACGCGGAGCGCACCTGCGGCGCGGACGACTGCTCGTCCTTCATCTGGTCGATCTCGGCCAGGATGCGGGCCTTCTCGTCGTCGCTGATCGTCACCTGCGCCTTGGCGAGACCCTCGTCGAGCTGCTGCGCGATGGTGCTGTCCTCGGCGCTGTACTGCCAGGAGCTCACCTCGTCCACGACCCGCTGCGCTGCCTCGATCGCTGCCTGCTTCACCTCGTCGGTCATGCGCCCACGCTAGCCAGCCGCTCCGACAGGACAAGGCCCATCGGGGTGTGGTCATGTCGTCGACAGCGTCCAGAACGCCTTGAGCAGGTCCTCGATCCCCGGTGCCCCCAGCACGACCTGCGTCAGCAGCACGGCGACGGTGCCCGTGGCGGGGTGGACGTACGCCGAGGTACCGGTGCCGCCGACCCAGCCGTAGCGGCCGATCTCGTTCCACGGTTCGATCAGCGCGGTGTCGACGCCGCCGCCGTAGCCCCACCCCTGGCCGTCGAGGAACCACCCACCCAGCTCGCGCTGCGCCTCGGTGATGTGGTCGGTCGTCATCTGCCGCACCGACTCCGGGCTGAGCACGTTGCCGCCGCCGGCGAGGAGCATGCGACCGAAGGCGAGCCAGTCGTCGACGGTGGTGACGAGCCCGCCCGATCCGGACGCGAACGCCGGCGTACGGACGTAGTAGCCGTTGGGCTCGTCGCTCACCCGCAGCCCGCCGTCGCCGGCCTGGTAGAGGGTGGTGAACCGGTCGACGCGGTCGGCCGGGACGTGGAACCCCGTGTCGTCCATCCCGAGCGGCCGGAGGACCCGGTCGGCCACGACGTCGGCGTACGGCCGGCCGGCCGCTCGTGAGGCAAGGACGCCGAGCGCGTCGTACGCGGCGTTGTAGGTCCACCCCTCCCCCGGCTGGTGCATCAGCGGGATCTCGCCGAGCCGGCGCATCCACTCGTCGGGCTCCGGGACCGCCTGCACGTCCTCGTCGGCCTGGCCGAGGCGCTCCGTCAGCAGCGCGGGGACCGGCGAGTCCCAGGTGCAGAAGCCGTGCCCGGCCGTGCCCGAGAGGAGGTGTCGGGCCGTGACCGGTCGTTCGCACGCGACGGTGTCGTCGAGCTGGCTCTCCCGCGTCCGCAGCACCCGCGGCTCGGCGAGCTCGGGCAGCAGGTCGCCGACGGGGGCGTCGAGGTCGACCAGCCGGTCCTCGACCAGCGACATGACGACCGCGGCGGTGACCGGCTTGGTGATCGAGGCCGCGCGGAAGATCGAGTCCCGCGCCATCGGCCTGCCGCTGGAGTCCTGGGTGCCCAGCGCCACGACCTCGACGTCGTCACCGCGCGCCACGAGCGCGACGAGCCCGGGGACCTGCCCGGTGTCGACGAACGGTCGCAGCCCCGCCTCGAGACCAGTCATGGACCGACGGTACGCCTCGGTGCCGCAGACCTACAGGTGGTGCAGCTTGGCGTAGGGGCTCGTGATCCGGAGCGTGCGCTCGCCGAAGTCCACGCTGACCGCATGCGCCTCGACGTTGACCACCCGGCCGAGGCCGTAGAGGTCGTGGGTGACGCGGTCCTCCTTCGCGAAGGTCTCGATGACCGGCTCAGCGGCGGCCTTGAACGGGCTGCTGCTCTGTCGCTTGCGGTTGTTCTCGGAGGTGTTCATATGGACCCATCATCCGCCGTGGGTGGTCAGGTCGCCCAGTCTTCAGTGACATCTCCCTACGATCGTGGGGTGAGCACCCCCCACATCGTCGTCGTCGCCCGGTAGTGCAGGAATCGCTGGTCGACCGCGCATCGGCCCTCCTCGAGCGTCCCGGGCGCGCGGTCCTGGGCATCACCGGCGCGCCCGGCGCCGGGAAGTCGACCCTCGCTGCTGCGCTCCTCGCGGCGCTCGGACCCGACGTGGGGCACCTGCCGATGGACGGCTTCCACCTCGCTGACGTCCAGCTCGACCGGCTCGGGCTGCGGGACCGCAAGGGTGCGCCGGAGACGTTCGATGTCGACGGCTACGTCGCGGCGCTGGCCCGCCTGCAGTCCGCACCGGACCGGGTCCTCTACGTCCCCGGCTTTGAGCGCGACCTCGAGCAGCCGATCGCGGCCGCGCTCGCGATCCCGCCGTCGGCGCGGCTGGTGCTCACCGAGGGCAACTACCTCTTGCTCCCCACCGACGGGTGGGAGCGCGTACGCCCGCTGCTGGCGGAGGTGTGGTTCGTCGAGGTCGACGACGACGTCCGTCGCGAGCGGCTGGTCCGCCGGCACGAGCAGTTCGGGAAGTCGCCCGAGGCCGCCCGCGAGTGGGTCGAGCGGAGCGACGAGGCCAACGCCGCGCTCGTCGCAGCGACCCGGGACCGTGCCGACCTCGTCATCGGGACGGAGGCCGCGGCATGAGCGAGCGCAACGTCCTCGGCGGCGAGCTGGAGGCCTGCGGCACCGACCCGATGACGGGCTTCCACCGCGACGGAACCTGCACGGTCGGCCCGCACGACGTCGGCCTGCACGCGGTCTGCGCGGTGATGACCGAGGAGTTCCTCGCCCACCAGCGCGCGGTCGGCAACGACCTGTCCACCCCGCGCCCGGAGTGGCACTTCCCCGGCCTCGTCCCGGGTGACCGCTGGTGCGTCGTCGCGGCGCGGTGGCTGCAGGCGTACGCCGCGGGCGTCGCGGCGCCGGTCGTGCTGGCCGCGACCTCGGAGCGGGCGCTCGAGGTGGTCCCGCTGGAGGTGCTCGAGGCGCACTCGGTGGACGTACCCCCTGACCTCAGCGGCCTGGACTGACGACCTAGCGGTGGGCGCCCTGGTGGCGGGGGTCCACGTCGCGCCTGATCCTGACGGGCTTCATGTCCCGGTCGTCCTTGTCGGTGACCGAGACGTAGCCCTGCGTCACCCAGTCGGCCGTGTCCTGCACGCTCCCGCTCAGCACGAGGAGTGCACCCAGGACGAGCTCGAGCAGGGCGACCGTGAAGAGCACCGGACGGGCCTGCTTCCGTCGTTCGGGCTGCCGCTTCGTGCGCGCCCGCATGCTCGTGACGCTGAGGTGACGGTGGCGGGACTGGGCCTCGATCGCCGCCACGCAGCGTCGCACGTCGTCATCGCTGAGGCGGTGCGGGAGTGAGCGCAGCTTGAGCAGCACGGTCGACGACGAGCAGACCAGCACGTCGCGCGCCCACGCGGACAGCGGGGCTCCGTCGAAGCAGACGACCGGGAAGCAGCGACCCGGCACCACGCCTTGGACGGCGATCGCAGCGCGTGCGGCGAGGTCGACGGCCTGCTCCCGGCTCTGGCCGTCCTGCGTCAGCACGCCGTCGCGGACCTCGATGGTGCCGTCCCAGCTCTCGGCCTCGATGACGAACACGCCGGCCGGACCGACGACGACGTGGTCGATCGTGACCCCCGGGCGGCCGCGCCACGGGACGTCGTGGAAGACGAACCAGCCCTCCGGGAGTCGCCTCAGGGCACGCGCGACCTCCGCCTCGCTCCCGGCGCCGCGCTGGTGCGTCGCGATCCCTGCCCCCACCCGAGCAGGCTAGGCAGGATTCCGGATTCCCGTGGGCGAATGGCCCGATGTGCCCAGGTGAGGTCTCGACCCCGCCGGGGCGAGACGCACGCCGGGACCAGCGACCCGTCCGGGAGGATGCCCCAGTGCGCATCGGGACCTGGAACCTTGCCGGCCGATGGACCGACGGCCACCGCTCGCTCCTGCTCGATGCCGACTGCGACGTGTGGCTCCTCACCGAGGTCCACACGGGGACGAGCCTCCCCGGGTACGCCCTGCACCGCACTCAGGCCTGGTGTGCGCCCGGGCACCACTGGGCCGCGATAGCGTCACGACTGCCGATGGCGTCGATCCCCGACCCGCACCCAGCGAGCGCGGCAGCGCAGATCGGCGCGACGACGTACGTCAGCTCGGTCCTGCCGTGGCGGGCGGCTCGGACCGGGCCCGTGTGGGCGGGCGACGGGCACGCCAACAAGACGCGGCAGGCGGTGGACGCCCTGGTGCTGCGCCTCCGTCCCGCAGCGCGCCTCGTCTGGGGCGGCGACTGGAACCACGCGCTCTCCGGTCGAGAGGTCGCCGGGTCGAAGGCCGGCCGCGCGTCCCTGCTCGAGGCCATCCCGACGTTGGGGCTCGACGTGCCGACTGCCGACCTGCCCCACGCCGCGGACGGGTTGCTGAGCATCGACCACGTCGCCGTGCCCGCCGGTCGTGGTTCGGACGCGCATCGGGTCGCTGCCGAGGCGGACGGCAAGCGCCTGTCCGACCACGACGCGTACGTCGTCGAGACCGGTCAGGTGTAGCGCGACCTCAGGTCACGCCTTCTCGCAGGCGATGCCGTCCTTGTCGCGGTCCAGGCCGCCGTTGGCGCGGACGGCGGTGTTGTAGAGCGCGGTGTCGCGACGGAAGTTCGTGACCGGCGTGCCGGACGTCTTGTCACGGGCATTCGCCCGGCCGACGCCGTGCGGCAGGCGCTTGTTGACCGTCGTGCAGTTCTGCCACTGGGCGGGGACAGCCGCCTGGGCCGGAGCGATGACGACCAGGGCCGGTGCCGTGATGGTGATGCAGGCGATGGCGCCCACGAGTGACCTACGCAAGTTTCCTCCTAGGTTGGCGGCAGACAGCATGGGTCGCGGTTGGCGCGGCTGTCCGCCGAACGCGCGAATTGGACGGCGCGAGCCGCTCCGAGGGGTGAGTTCGCATGTCGTCCGGCGCCTCGGGTACGGGATGCCTTCGACGATCCCGATCCCGAAGGCGGAACACGACCGATGAAGGCAGTCACCTGGCAGGGCGTCCACGACATGCAGGTCACGGAGGTCCCGGACCCGCGCCTCGAGGAGCCGATGGACGCGATCATCCGCATCACCTCGACCGGCCTCTGCGGCTCGGACCTCCACCTCTACGAGACCCTCGCGCCGTTCATGGAGGCCGGCGACATCGTCGGCCACGAGCCGATGGGCATCGTCGAGGAGGTCGGCACCGGTGTCACGAAGCTCAAGGTCGGCGACCGCGTCGTCGTGCCGTTCAACGTGTGCTGCGGGTCGTGCTGGATGTGCGAGCAGGGCCTCTACAGCCAGTGCGAGACCACGCAGAACCACGAGCACGGCACCGGCGCGAGCTTCTTCGGCTACAGCAAGCTCTATGGTCAGGTCCCCGGCGGGCAGGCGGAGTACCTCCGCGTCCCCTTTGCCGACTTCCTCCCCGTCAAGGTGCCCCACGAGCATGCCGACGACCGCTTCCTCTTCCTCTCCGACGTCCTGCCGACGGCGTGGCAGGCGCTGCAGTACGCCGACGTGCCCGACGGCGGCACGCTGCTCGTCCTGGGCGCCGGCCCGATCGGCGACATGGCCGCGCGCATGGGCGTACGCGCCGGGCACCGCGTGTTCTCCGTCGACCGCATCCCCGAGCGCCTCGCCCGCGTCGAGGCCTTCGGCGCCGAGCCACTGAACTTCGACGACGCCAACGACGTCGGCTCCGTGGGCGACGTCATCCGCGAGGCCACCGGCGGCCGCGGGCCCGACGCCGTGATCGACGCCGTCGGCATGGAGGCGCACGGCTCCGGGGGCGCCCAGGTGGTGCAGAAGATGACCGGCCTGCTCCCCGACGCCATCGCCGAGCCCATGATGAAGAAGGCCGGACTCGACCGCCTCGCCGCGCTGCACACCGCCATCGACGCCGTACGCCGTGGTGGCACCATCTCGATCTCAGGCGTGTACGGCGGCATGGCCGACCCGATGCCGATGATGCAGCTCTTCGACAAGCAGGTGCAGATCCGGATGGGTCAGGCGAACGTACGCCGCTGGACCGACGAGCTGCTCGCGATGCTCGTCGAGGACGACCCGTTCGGCGTGGACGCCTTCGCCACCCACCACCTCCCGCTCTCCGAGGCGCCCAGCGCGTACGAGCACTTCCAGAAGAAGGAGGAGGGCATGGTCAAGGTGGTCTTCCAGCCGTAGGCCGTCAGTCGTCCCGCTCCTTCGGCGGCCGTCCCCGCCGCGGCACGGGTCCTGCGTCGCGAGGCGCGCGGCCCGCGTCGCGGAGGGCGTCGCGCAACAGCAGCTCGATCTGAGCGTTGACGCTGCGCAGCTCGTCGGCCGCCCAGCGCTGGAGCGCCGAGTGGACGGCAGGGTCGAGGCGCAGGAGCACAGACTTGCGCTCCGCGCCCCGCTTGGGGGCCGAGTCCCCCGCCTGCTCGTCCACGATCAGGTGTAGAGCGAGCCGGTGTTGACCACGGGCGTCGTGCCGCGTTCGGAGCAGAGCACGGTGAGCAGGTTGGAGACCATCGCGGCCTTGCGCTCGGAGTCGAGCTCGACGATGTCCTTCTGCTCCAGCTGGGCCAGCGCGCTCTCAACCATGCCGACGGCTCCGTCGACGATCGTCTCGCGGGCTGCGACGACGGCCGAGGCCTGCTGGCGCTGCAGCATCGCCTGCGCGATCTCGGGGGCGTACGCCAGTGCCGAGATCCGCACCTCGATGATCTCCAGGCCGGCGAGTGCGATCCGCTCCGCGACCTCCGCGGCGAGCTCGGCGGAGATGACCTCGGTGTCGCCACGCAGGGTGACCTCGGTGGCGGCGTTGTCGTAGGGGTGGCTCATCGCCACGTGGCGCAGGGCCGACTCGGCCTGCACCGCGACGAAGTCCTCGTAGTCCTCGACCGCAAACTTCGCACGCGCCGTGTCGGCGACCTGCCACACGACGATCGCCGCGATGTTGACCGGGTTGCCGTCCGCGTCGTTGACCTTGAGCTCGTGAGTCTCGAAGTTGTGCACCCGGACCGAGACGTTGCGTCGGGTGGTCAGCGGCACGACCATCCGCAGGCCGGGCTTGCGGACGGTGCCGACGTACTTGCCGAAGAACTGCACGACGCGCGTCTGCCCGGGTGCCACCACTGCCAGCGACGCCGACAGCAGCAGGGCGATGGTGCCGATCGCCAGCCCGCCGACGATGCGTCCGACGCCCCCTTCGCCCGCGTCTGCCTCGATGATGCCGAGGACCGTCAGCCATCCGCCGAGACCGAGCAGCACCAGCGACACCGCGAGCCCGGCGAACCCGTCGACCGACCACGCCGGCCGCTCGGTGACGTCCACCCGCGTGCCCTCGTGGCCCACCGGGTGGCCCGCTGGCGCGCCACCCTCCGACTCGCCGACCTCGGCGTGGTCCGTGTGCTCCATGTCGCGCTCCCCGTTCATGTGTCCAGCCCCTCGTCAGATTGTGATGGCAAATAGATATCACATTTTCGCCGATCGCTATGGACCGAACCTGTGGAGAGTCGCTCGCGCGGTGCCGCTGTCTGGGGCACGGTCGGTGCATGGCCAACGAACCCGTCCCACCCGTGATCAGGACACAGCCCGACCTCGAAGGAGCATGGCGGCGGCTGGTGGACCCCGAGCCCGACGGGCCCTGATGGCCGACTTCGCGACGATGCTCCGGACGCTCACCGAGGACTCGGCGGACGACGAGCGCTTCGCGTTCCTGTTCTCCCGGCCGGATCGGGCTTGCTGACTTCCGTGGGCCGTCGCTGGGCGACAGCGCTCTACGCTGCCGGCTCGCGGGCGGGAGTGCGGTGCGAGGTCGTCCATCTCGCCACCTGCGCCTCCGTCCGTCCGATCCCGCCGGACGAGCTGGAGCCGCTGGCGACGAGCGCGTGACGGGCGATCAGATCCCGAGTCGTCGCGCCACGACGTCGCCCGCCACCCGCCGTACGGTCTCGGGGTCCCCCACGACGACCAGCTCGTCGGTCGCACGCGACATCCCGACGTAGAGCCGCTCCCGCGCCCGGTCGCGCGAGCCGTCCTCGTTGAGGCACAGCACCACCGCGCGGCGCTCCAGCCCCTTGCAGCCGAGGACGTGGCCGTAGAAGACGTCGTCGTCCCAGTAGGTGCGCCAGTAGCCGTCCTGGTCATGGAAGTCGGTGCGCTCCACCTGGATCGGGTGCCGGTGACCGGTCGTCAGCAGCGCAACGTGCCGAGGGTCCCACCCGGCGTCGAGCAACCGGTCGACCTCGTCGTCGGCCACGTCGATCGGGTCGTCCTCGCCGACGTCGACGAAGCGGACGGTGGGCCCGTCGCCGCCGCGGGAGTACATCCGACTCGGCGCCAGCGGACCGAACGACTCGTGGATCTGCTTGGTGTTGCGCAGGTAGTCGTGTATCCGTACAAACAGGGACTGGCCCCGGAAGATCGCTCTCGCGGGGCCAGCCGACTGCCTTGGCTAGGTGGAGTGCCTCATCTAAATCCCACCTGTTGCTCTTTGCCGCACGTTGCGCCAATCTCGCTCTGGTGACACAACCGGTGACACAACCGGTGACAAGCGAGAGAGATTCGACATCAGCTGTCAGATGTCATCCGAATGTCATTCCGAATGTCGCCTTGGAGCCTTCACGAGTCCCGACCCGGGGCTGTGACCGCAGGAGCCTACCTCAGGGCCCTCGCACGAAAGCGCTCGCAGAGATGCGGTGAACGGGCCGGTTCCTCGTTTGTGCGACAGATGCAGCGGATGGAAGCGAGCGTCAACGGGGGCACGGCCCGGCTTGTCGGCCCCGACTAGGGACGGTGACCTGATGACCCGACCGGGTGACCCGTCTTGATGACCCGCGACCCCGGGCAACGCCGTCGATGTCGACCGCGATGATGTGACACTGCACCAGTGACCGATGGCATCCACGACTCACTTGATGAGCGACCCCTGGAC
Source organism: Nocardioides cavernae (assembly GCF_013410035.1). Taxonomy (GTDB): domain Bacteria; phylum Actinomycetota; class Actinomycetes; order Propionibacteriales; family Nocardioidaceae; genus Nocardioides; species Nocardioides cavernae_A. Next base: position 765,060 of record NZ_JACCBW010000001.1, read on the forward strand.
ACGAAGTTCGACGCATGGTTCGTGCACCCGAAACTCGCCTTAGCGTTGCTGGACCCGCAGGTTGCTGACGACCTCATGGCGCGACTGCCCGGCGCCACGTCCCCCATGGCTCGCTCTTACCAGACGCTCGCCTTCGAGCGTGCGCTGAACGACGTTCTCAAGACCCTGGACGTGGCAGCACTGGCCGTGGCCGACACGGAAGGCACCCTCGCGTCAGGGATGCTCGTCTGGGTTGACCAGCGCGTCTACTACTCAGGAACACGCAAGGCAATGCGTGAAGCCGAGGCTGGACACCACGGTCGGGGCACTTTCCATGCTCCACTGGCCACCAACGCCAGTGTGACGATCCGCGGGTCCTTCAACGCCGAGCATCTCACCAGCGGATCCTCCGCCGAGCAGATGTCGGGCGCGCGACGGCACTTCATCCTGGGCTACATCGAGTCACTAAGTGCTGCGGAGGTGCACCTGCGGCCAGTTCTCATTGCCAAGCGGTGGGGGCCGGGACGTGTGCAGAAGGGGCGCGGGTTTGTTGAGTCCAACCCGCATCACGTCTTCGTGCAACAGATTGACCAGTTCGCCGAAGTCGACTTCTCAACACGGCTCGATAGGTCCGAACTGAGAGCGTTGCGCGAGGTCTCGGAGCAGCAGACCAAGGAGTGGTTCGTCGACATCATCGGCGAGCCCGAAATCCCCAAGGACTGGGGCGGCGAGGAGTACGACCTCTGGACGACTCGCATGAGCATTGCAGGCGCCCCGTTACGCGCAGCCATAGCGTTCAAAGGGCCAGCCAAGTTCCACCCGATGACGATCGCCGACCTGGGAAAGAACGGCGACCAGATCACCCGTCTGGCAAAGACGACTGCGGATCTGCTCGTCGTCCAGCACTGCCACGCCATCACTTCACAGGTTGACCACATGCTCAACGCGTACGCCATGGACCCGCACAACCCGCGGCGATACGCGATGATCGACGGGTACGCGACACTCCGCATCCTGCGTCACTTCGGCCATCTCTCCTGAAACCTGACGGCCCGCGGCAGGCGACCAGGCCCCCGCAGCAGCCCTGAGGCTGCAGGAGTTGATTGGTCGTTCCGGGTGCTCGGTCAGCCCCGGCGCTGGTAGCGAGCGAGTACTTCGCGATGCGCTGCAAGGTGGCCTTCAAGGTCTTCGGGTTGCTCGACGAGGTAGTCCCACCAGGTGGGGTCGCGTTCGATGGCGCGGAGGAACTCGGTTTCGGCGTGAGGGATGCCTTCGCGGGTCCAGCCGCGTTCTCCGACGAACTCGCCTGCTTGTGCTGGTAGCGAGTATCCGTCGGGGTGCTGCAGGTGTTGCTGGATGAGTCCGATTCGGTATTCGTAGCCGTGGAAAGCCTGTGTGTAGGTGGCTTCGTTGGGGATGGACTCGTCGAAGAACCTTCGGAGGTCGTTCTTGAGGAGGTGGCTAGCCGGGTAGTTCCAGGGTGTGCCGTGCCAGCGCGGCATGTTGAGGACCCAGTTGGATTCGAGGATGCGATGCGGGTGAAGCAGGTGAGCGGCTGGCTCCTGTTTTCCGGTCCCCATCTGACCCCGCCCTTGGACGTTTTCGGCGAGTCCTATGAGTGTTCGGTCGTGGCGACGGTGGGTAGCCGTTACTCCGGCCGCCGTGAATGCGATGAGTGCTGGCCAGAGCCTGGCGTTGTCGAAGCCGGTGATGGCTGAGTTGATGGGTGCAGTCCCTGCGTCGACCAGTCGTTGGAGGGTGTCAATCCAAAGGCCGGTGTGTTCGCCATCGCTGTCGTGCCAGATCCCAGTGACAAGAAGTTGCGTAAGTGGCGCGACGGCTTCCAGGTGGGTGTTCCAGAGGGATTCGATCGTCTCCCCGTCGATGCGTGGTGGGTTGAGCGGTTGTTCGGCAATTGCCTGTGCGACGTGCTCGGCGGTGCCGAGCAAGAGGTCGTGGAGGTCGATGCGATGCACCGGGTTGGGCAGGTAGCGCTTGAGTCGGGCTGTGGCCATGGCTGTGGTGAGCGGTGGCTGTGCAAGGCGTTCGAGCGCGTCGACGTTGTCGGACAGTTCGGAGAACAGTTGGTCGGCGCCGCCAGGGGCGGGGATGACGTGTCCGTGCCGGTGGGCTAGGAGGCGCTTCGCTGTGTCGCCCCTACTACTTCGACTGTCCCAGTAGAGCGGGTAGCGCCGACTTGGGCTTTCCTCGATGGTGCTGACCAGTGCGGTGTCCCATTGCGCTGACCAGCCAGATATCACGAGCCCGTACTCGTCGAGCACCTGGTGGAGGAGTTGGGTCCACGGCTGCGGGTAGGTGGCCAGTTCGTCGGCGGTGTTGAGGCTGTCGAGGTCCTTGTAGTCGCCGTGGAGTTTGATGACGGTGGCTGGGGCGTGTGCGAGGGGCGCCATGCCTTGCACCGCTTGGGGACGACTGATGACTTGCGGCGAGATTCCCGCGGCTTCGAGTGCCTGTTCCATGAGTCGGTCGAAGTTGGTGGTGAGGATGACTCGGATGAAGCCTCTACGGACCAGGTCGGCGACGGCGTGGTGAGCCGCACTGGGGGTCTTGATGCCCTCGGCGCGTTCCTCGTCGGTTGGTTCGAAGAACTTCGCCAGTCTCCCTTGCCGGACGGCGGGCGTGGGCGCGAGTTCTTCGAGGAGCGTCGAGTAGCCAAGTTCGGTGCCGTAGCGGTCGGACCACCACTGTTCGGGATCGGCGGTTGCCTTCTCGACTTCTGTGCGGCCGTCTCCAGTCGCCGCATTGTCCTTGTCAGTCTCAAGGTCGACGAGTGCGGCGACCTCCCGCACGAGAGTGGTCACGACGCCCCACCCCGTCGCGATTCCAGCGCCGCTGGACACCCCGGACCCTAGGAGGAGGGCGTAGACGCCTGGCTGGGCGTGCATCGAGGTGGCCAGCATGATCGACGGCGAGAGGGGTGTGGCTGTCACAAGAGATGGCCTTTCAGGGGCTGGTTTGCGGGTCAGAGAGGATCTGATGACGCCGTGGCGGCGCGAGCGCCCGTTGGGAAGGGTGTTGTGTGGCGTCGAGCGCGTCGAGGCGCCAGTTTGTCCCGTCGAAGTGCAGCGACGTGATGGATTCGGCTGTCTGTGCCAGTCGTGTGCTGAGGTTGGCGGGGTCCAGCGTGACTACGTGGACGGTGCCGAGCGTGGAAAGGCACGAGAAGAAGCGGTCGTTGCTGACCACGGTGAAGTGGTGGCAGCCGTTGCGGCTGAGGACGCGTCCGATGTCGCACAGTCGCCGGTCGGCACCTGACGTGCTTTGTCCGCCTGACACGACCTCGAACCCGAGTGGCTCCAACCTCGACTTGGTTCGTTTCCACGTCGGTCGGCGAGCGGCGGCGTAACGGTAAGCGTCATCAGGGACGACCAGGCTTAGGAATCGTGCGAGGCCGAGCAACTGCCCACGTTTGCCGGGCATGTTGTCCATGTCCCACAGCAGCGCGGCGGGTGACCTTGCCTGCTCGTCGAGAACCCCGCCTCCCATGTCGGTGAGCGTGCCAGAGACCACCGACACCACCGACAACTATGGACGATCACGAGGCGCCGCGCGTTGCGACGCTGTCCCGGTGACTCGTGGACCATGACCGCCAGTGGGTACACGCTGGGGTGGTCGGCGGCAGCGTGTCGCAACGACGCGACTCCTCAGGACACGAAGTTGCCCCTGCCCGTTCGTTCGGCGGGTTCATAGATCAGGTCGAGGTCGATGCCGTCGCGGCGCGGGACGTACCACCAGCCCTCGCTCGTGTCAGAGTCGTAATGGACCACGGCCCCGTCTCGCTCCAACCCCGAGAGCCAAGCGTTCAGCATCTCGGCCATCGCGGGAGTCAAGGCCTTCCCTGCCCGGCGACGGGCCTCCGTGCGCAACATAGACACCGCGTGCGCATGTCTGTGCTCTGCATTCACAGCCCAAGGAATGAGGACATCATCTCGCACGATGCGCGTCTTGATTCCATGCCGTCGACGCAGGGCGGCCCACATGCTGATGCTCGTGGCGACGTTGTACTTGCGGTGGTACTCGTCCACGATCCATTGGTAGGTTCTTCCCTCCTCTAGCCAGCGCATCGCCTCTTGCAGGTCTTGCACCTTTGAGCGCGCAGGCACCCCAGAACCTTCTTTCGCATGGTCAAACTCGCCGTCGAATCAGCGGAAGGTTATCTGCGATGGACTACCTTCCGTGCAGCGGGAGATGCCCCCTCCATGGGCTGCGTTGCCCGCGCGATCACGAGCGAGAGAGACGCAGGTAAGTTGGCACGAGAAATCCGAACGATCTACATCGACGACATCGACGGAACGGAAGCCGTCGAAACAGTCACGTTCGCGCTGGACGGTGGCCAGTACGAGATCGACCTCAATGCGTCACATGCCTTCGCGCTTCGCGAGGCGCTTGCCCGCTACGTCGAGCACGGTCGCGTCGTGAACAGGCGTGACGGACGCAGGACTGGAACTCGCGCTGCCACGTCGACTAGAACGGCCAAAGCCAACAATCGCGGTGGCGTCTCCAGGCGCAACGCCACGATCGAGGAGATTGAAGCCATCAAGGCGAGTCGCCGCGCTCACTGACCTCCTCAGGTAGTCCCGACCCCGGGGTGGGCGGCTCGCCATCACCCGAGAAGTGGCCGCGGACAAACCTCAGCGCCGTAGGTCAGCGGCGTTTGCCAAGGCTGGGCGCCCCGCCCGAGACCACCCGGCGCACCAGAGTCTTTGCTTGTGGCGACTCTTTGCGCTTGAGAGCGCTGTCCCCGTGTTCGGCGACGTAGTCCGAGGCGGGCATCCGGTCTGGCGCCGAGCGGATATACGTCCAGTGACGCTCGTTGTCTGCAGGATGGCGTGCGAGTAACCGCCTTGCCGTAGCGACTCCGATAGCGGTGTGTGGCCGGTCGAGGCCTCCGTCGGCAAGCCAGAGGTCGTCGGCGCGCTCGATTGAGTTTCGCGCCTTCGCGCGCCGCGCCTGGTCCCTCTGCGCCTTGCTCGGGAATCGCTTCTTCCTGGTCATCGAACGTCCTAGATCTGCACGCGAGCCTTGTAGGTAAGCGATGCGCCGTGGACGTAGACGGCACGCCAGCCGGTGACCTGCACGCGGACTTGGTAGGTGGTCTTGCCCGTGCGGTTGCCGTTCGTGGTGATGGAGCCTCGGTTCTTGTCGAGGCCGGTGTAGGACGTGCGTGCACGCCACCGAATGTTCGTCGCGTCGGCGGGGATCTTGAAAGTGAAGACGGAGCGGGCGTAGGCGCCTCCCCAGCAGTCGAGCAATGTGCCTTCGTCTTCGTATTCCACGCGGCAGTTGCCACCGGTGGTCTCCCGTCCGCCCAGTTCATCCTTGCGGATCGTCTGTCGGCGGATGACGTTCTTGGTGGCCACCTGCACACGGACACTCTGCGAGAGAGTGGCTCCGTCCGCCATAGCGGTGATGGTGGCGCGGTATCTGCCCGGCTTGATGGGCTTCCCTGAGGTGGTCTGGCCCTTCCATGCGATCCGGTATTCCCCGGCCCGGTCGGCCCAGATGGACTTGGTGTAGTAGGTCTTCCCTTCAGGGTCGGTGACGGTCAGTGTCGCGTCGGCTTTGCGGTTGACGGAGAACTTGAACTCGGTCTCGTCGAGGTAGTTGTCGCGCACGAGGGGGTAGATCTTGTCTTTCGTGGCGGTAACGGGACTGAGAGCCAACGTTGGGGGGATGACCGTGAACGTCGAGGTGGTCTTGTAGGGGCTCTCGGATCCGTAGATGTCGGTCTGGCACGTGGCGCCACCCAGGTCCTCTCCGCTGATTCCCTCCAACGGGTCGATCGGAATGGTCTGTCGCCCCGCGGGGTAGGGCACGCGGCCACCGTTGGACCAGATGTACGTGCTGCCGCACTGGACGAAGATGGAGTACGAGCCGGGAGTTGGGAAGTCGAGCACAAGCGGTCCGCTCGACCCGCCGACCAGACTGGCGCCCGGAGCAGGAGTGACCAGCACCGGAAAGGCTGCAGACGCTGGCGGGGCCACGCTGAGCGCGAGAACGGCGCCCAGGATTGCAGTGATGGTCGTTCCAACCATGGCGCGCAGTCGCGTCACGCGAATCCCCCCGACTCGGTTTGCTCCGTCATCGAGCAGCGCAGAGCGCCGCTCGCTAATACGCGCTGATCATGCCTCACCGGCTCGGGTGACGTGACCCGTTCGCACAAGGAACGAGGCACACGGTCGACGACTGCTAACGCTCACTCGACGGGCGACAGCATCCCCTGCTCGACCCACATCTCGACGATGGCCCACCCGTCCGCTTCAGGCGCCGCGACAGCGATGCGACCGCGGAAGTACCCATCGAACCCGCGCCACTCCAGCAGAAGGGCTGCTTGACGCCCGTGCGGGCCGTCGTACCAGCAGTGCTTGATCGCGGGCGCTGCTGGCGCGGCGTCCGCGAGTCGCGGCTCGGCCCTGAGGACATCGGCCCAGTCCGCTGGCCGTTTGCCGTGAAAGCCGTGCGTGCCGTGTTGCCGCTCAGCGTCACGGGCACGAGTGGCGGCTAGGCGCTCAGCGAGCGTCTCCCGACCTCCTGGGGTCATGCCGCCAGCCATGTGCTCAGGCTACGTCCGATGGACGACACCGGCTGCGCCCATGACTTCGGCGGCCTCGTCGGCGAGGAGCCAGTCGTGTTCACGGTCCGGCGGTTCCGGGGACACGGGTTGTCGTGGGGGGAGGTCCCGAGTGTCCGCCAGGACTTGCTGGGCTGCCAGCCGGGCGTCGCGGTAGGCCACGACGTCAGCACGGCGAAGAATGGGTCGCCGGTCGCGCTTGAAGAGGTCGCCGCGGCGGATCATCTTGGGGATCGCGGAGAGGTGGACGCCGAGGACTTGGGCTGCCTCGCGCGCGGTGATCCACTCCTCCGACATGGAGGGCACGGTAGTGACGCTTGCTGGAGTGCGCATCCGCTCATCCACAAGCGGTCGAGCGCCACGGATGGCGATGGCAGGGCGCTAGTCGATGCCGTAGAGCCGTTTGATCCGCTCCGTTCGCTCGGCCTGCGGCTCGGCGCCACGCTGCTTGCGACGCTCGGTGGCGCGTTCGATGCGTTCAGCAAAGGTGGGCTTCTGGGGCCGGGCAGCGGCGCGGGCCGCCAGTTGGCTGCGGCGGTCGTTCTTCGCGCGTTGTATGGCTTCGTCGCGGGTGGCTTGCTCGGCCAGTCGCGCCACGTACTCGACTTCGGCCTGCTGCAGCGTGTAGCCGGTAGGTTCGAACACCTCGGGTGAGCCGTCGGGTCGCCGGATGATGGCGAGCATGTGCGCGCGTTGGAGGCGCTCCATGAAGGTCATGACGAGGTTGAACGACTTGCGGGGGTCGCGCTCGTGAAGCCGAATGTGGTGTGCGGCGAGGGCAGCGCGGATGTCGCGGATGTCGAACCTTCCGCTTGGACGGGGCGGCAGGAGCGCACCTGAATTCATCGCGTCGTCGAAGCAGGGTTCACGGCCAAGGGCGAATGGGTGAATGAGTTCCTCATAGAGGACGGCACGCCAGTGGGTGGGGTTGGCCCAGACGCCGCTCTGGTCGAGGTCGTCCGACGGGAGCACGCCAAGGAGGTTGGGAAGGCTGGGCCAGCGCTGCTGCAGGACGGTATGCAGGGCGCTCGACTCCCAGACGTTGAGTTGCTGCTGGCGCAGGTCTTCGTAGTACTGCCGCTTGTGGGCGGCGGCCTCTCGTCGCTTTCGGTCTGCCTCCTGCCGCTTGTGTTCGGCCTCGGCTTCTCGGCGACGCAGTTCTTCGCGACGTTCCTCGGCGGCGTCCACCAGTCGCATGGTGGGCGTGACGATGCCCCGGACGGGATCGAGGTCGCAGGCGTCCAACGGGTCGACGTGCAGCCGCCCGAGGGTGTCCGTCGGACGGGGGTATCCGGGGTGGCCGTCTCTCGAAAACTCGGCTAGGAGTGTGCCGACCTCGCGGGTGACCGGGTTGACGGCCAGCACAGGCCTTCCAGCAGCCAGCCATCGCTGGCCCAGGAGCGGCAGCCGCACGTTGCGAGGGTCGGCGTCGAAGTCGTAGGAGCCTGCGCGGGGTCGTTTGATTTTCGTGTGGCCGAACACCCACACGCACGGGACAGGCGCTGGGTCGTGACCGTCGTAGTTCGCCTGCTTGGCCGCCCAGTGCTCGGGCGCGTAGTTCTTGTACTCCACCTCGAAGGCCGTGAGTTGCCCGTCTGGCCATGTCACCATGACATCGGCGATCCGCTGCTGCCGAGTTTCGGGGTGCTTGACCGAGTGCTCCTCGCGCACATCAGCGCCATCGGGGACACGCCCCCGGGCCCACTCGGCGATCATCGCTTTCGCGCCCAGGTGGAACTCACTCTCCCCGTCCGACGCGTGGGGTGCGGGCTCGTTGTGGCGGAAGTGGTGGCGCCGGGATGAGCCCCCGACGGTGGTTATCTGCACCCCGCAGTCCGGAACTGGGCAGCGCCATTCCGCCTTGGCGACCGGACGTAGCGCGACGGCCTCGCCATCCGGCAGGAAGCGCGGCTCATCGGTAGCCCGGTCGACCGCCCAGACCTGCCGGAAGTCGGCATCAAGGAACGCCTCAATGGCGCTGCGCTCGTGCCGGTTCCGGGTCATGGCTGGAGTATCGGGGGTGGCACCGACACTTTGAGGTGTAGTCGTCTACTCCGTCCCGCTCGGAGAACTCTTGGTGTCGGCGAAGCGGGCTCGAAGAGTGGCCAGCGAGGTCCTACCGGAGCCGTCTTCGACGGCCCAGAAGTCCCAGCCGTTGGCGGCGCCGCCCTTGACCGCTCCGGCAGCGGCCGAAGGGGTGGGGTGCGGCGTCCCGTTGACCGTCAGGGTCCCGTCGCCGTTGACAATGCCGTCGGCAGGCCACACGGAATTGGTGGACACGACTCGTGCCCCGGCTGTCAGGTAACCGGCGTCGACGACGTTCTTGAGCGTGATGCCGTAGAAGCGGCTGGTGCGCGACGACTTCGTGGTGGTGCTGACCGTGCCGCTGTCGTCCGCTGTGGCCGGGTCGTAGCCGATGAGCCGCAGGATGCGGGAGATGGGGACGACGGCGTTCTCCAGCGAGGCCCGCTCGAAGGGAGGGAGGGTCTCGTCCGACGGTCGGTTGCCGTTGTGTGGGCGGGCGTCCTCCGCCGCGTCGAGGAGGTCGTAGAGCCGTCCCTCAAGCCATGCAACCTGGGCGGAGTTGAACCCGAAGGTGGTGTCGCGCTGAATCAGGACCGCGCGGCGCCAATGGTCCTTGTTGCGCAGGTGGTCCCGCAAGCGGGTGCGGATGCCCGCCGGTGCCTTTCCGACGTAGCAGCCCCACGAACCGTCCACACTGGGTGGATCGAGCAGGATGTAGACACCTGGGCGGTCCCACTCCTCAGCGTTGATCCGCAACGTGTGGTCGCGCTCCACGATGGCGAAACGGAGAGCGGCGTGCTGGTCGTACAGCACCACGGGTTCTGCAGCCGACTCCGGCAGAAGCGTCGTGATGGGCAACGCCAGGTCCTGGCTCATGGAATAGCCGCCGCTTCAGTCGGGGACGTGGTACGAGCAGAGCGGCGAGGAAGGCGGGAGTTCACCCGGTTGGCTCCTGTCCGTACAACTCAGGGAGGTCCTCAGCATCGACGGTGGTGTTGAACAGTCCGATCTTGTGGCCGGACTCGTCTGGGAGGGCTTCGTCGGCATAGTGGAGGCTTGCCGCCTCGAAGGCACGGAACTGGTAGATGGCGGCGTTCATGTGCTGCGGGTTGAACACGCCAATTTTGTTCAAGAGTTTGAAGTCGTCAACGGTAAGGCCGGTCACGCGGGTGAAGAGGTCGGAGTCGAGAGATTCGATTACGTCCTTCAGTGCTTCCTCGCGGAAGTCTGTGACGTACATGAAGACAGGAATCTTGGCTAGGAACTTCTGCAACTTCTCGCGGATCTGCTTCTTGACGCTGTTGGACTCCTTCTTCTCCTTCTTCTCGTCCTCGTTGAGGTTGGCCCTGCCTTTCTCGCGCTCGACTTTCTTCAACTTCTTCGTTGAGGTGACGACTTGCTCGGCCATGTTCGCCAAGTTGCGGAAGTCCTCGATCTGTCTAAGTGCTTCGAGCAGGTCCGTCTGCTGCAACAACGCTGTGAGGGTGTGCTCGTTGACCTCCACCAAGACCGGTGAGTTCCACCTTGCCGCCAGGGCGGACGCCCCGACGCCTGTCGTTGCGATGTTCAAGACGTCCGCTGCGTCGAGTTGTCGCATCTGACCGCCCGAGAACTGGAAGATCGGCAGGTAATTCATCAGTTCGCCGATTGCCTGTTGGGGCGTGACGTCGTCTCCGACCGTGGCCAACTTCATGCCATATTCGGCGACGAGTCCAAGCGCTCGGTTGGGGTCGAACTCGAAGACGTAGACGGTTTCCTTCTGGACATCGACGCTGCCGTCAGCCTGGCGGTAGGACCACGGTGACTGCACTCGGAACGCGGATTGGAAGTACGACTCGGGGGACTTCAGCGACCTCAGCATGAAGATGGCACCCCATTCGCGGATGGTGATGCCGGTCATCAACTTCCCGCACGACAGTGTGATGGACCCGGATCGGCTGTCGTCGCGTGCCTCCTTGATGGCGGCTTCCACGGGAGGCTTCGCGGCGGCGCCTAGTCCGGCCTTGGTGCCCGCCGCGACGTGGATGACGAAGTCCTTGAAGTAGGGGTGGGCGTCAAGCATGTCGCGCATGGCATAGCAGGAGGCCACGTCGGCCATGTACCAGACGGAGTGCGTGACGGCGTCGGTGAAGTCGGGCGATTCGTAGGGGAATGGGGCCTTCTTGCCACCGCTGATGAGTTGTACCTTCATCTGCTCGGTCAACTTGCCGCGCAGCATCTCTAGGAACTCACTTACGCGCGTGTCGTCGGTGAATACGAAGGTGCCTCGCTCGATCTTGGTCGACTTAGACTCAGGATCGGCTTTCTGTGCTCGGAAGTACTCCGACAGGTTGAATCCGTTGAACTCGCCGTCGTCAGCCCACTCTGTCGCTCCGGCGCCCATCTCGTAGGCGTACATCTCCATGCGCGGCAGGTCGATGTAGGGGTTGTGGCCGTTCTCGGGCTTCCAGTGCTCCTTGGCGGCCTGCTCGTCGACGTACGTCCAGTTGAAGATGGCGTCCTCGGTGAACTCGCCGTTCGTGATCGCTCGGAAGGGCGTACCGGAGAGGTAGAGGTAGTGCCGTGAGGTCAGACCGAGGTCTTCTTCAGTGACCCACTCGTCGGGCTCCTCGACCTCGGCGAGGTCCTTCTCGGTGGGGTCGTAGAGGTCGCGGGCACCGTCGCGCCAGGCCCCGAAGTGGTACTCGTCAAGGACGATGCAATCCCAATCTGTGAGGTGGACCGCCTCGTTGTGGGCCTTGACGTTGCCGTCAGCGTCTTTGCCGGTGATGTCCTGGAAGGAGGCAAACCACACCACGGGTGCGTCTCCATCAAGGAGGTCGTCTGCTTCCTTGATTGGAGTGTTGCGGTCGACAAAGTGCCAGCCTTCGAAGTCCACGTGGGAGAGCAGGTCGTCGCGCCACGCCGACTGCACGGCAGGTTTGTAGGTCAGGACGAGGATTCGGGTGAAGCCCATCTCGCGGGCCAATTGGTAGGTGGTGAAGGTTTTTCCGAACCGCATCTTCGCGTTCCACAGGACCTTCGGCGCCCGCGAATCTGCGGCGTGGGCGAGGAAGTAGCCCGCCGTCTGTGCGACTGCGTCCTCCTGCTCCGGCCGCATCGGGAAGTCCAGTGTCCGCTGCGAGTCATAAGGCGTACCGTTTCGCACCGCAACGAGCGCAGCCTTGACTTCATGGAGGGTGCACTCGAACCACTCTTGGTCCTTTGCGGCCCCCATCGCGACCAATTCCCGATGCACGTCGCGATCACCGAACCACGTTCCGTCGGGTCGCTTGGCCTCCTCTTCGAGGAGGATGTCCACGCCCTTCAGCCCGGGGTAGGCGGTGTTGAGTTGCTGCTTGATGCGCTCAAACGCGGTGGGCTTGGTCGTCTCGCCCACTTTGATCAGGCCGGTGCCGGTGACGTGAGTCGCACCGGTCCTTTCCCAGTGCTCGTCCTTCCTGCCCGGGACCGTGTAGGCATAGATCAGGCGCCGAGTTGCTGGAGCCTCCGCGGTCTCGTCGATGCCGTCTTCGACAAACACGTCGTCTGCCGCGGTGGTCATGCGATGGCCTTGGGCCGGTACTTGGAGCCGCCGGGCATGTGGCTAGCGGGGATGGGCGAGTCGAGCGACAGGTTGACCGACCTGGGCTTGATGGTCTGCTCGATGTACGCGCGCTCTTCCGCGGTGAGCGAGAAGTGGTTGTAGAGGTCTTCGTCGGTCCAGCGGCGCGTCATGTCCATCATGGGCACGAACCGGAAGCGTTCGTCGAAGACATGTTGTGATGATTTCCGCGGCAGGACGAGGAACCGAACGAACTTGGTCGCGAGGTAGTGGGCGTAGTTCTCCGTCTCTTCGCGACTGTTGAAGAGCCCGGCGACGATGTAGGTCTGGGTGCACGCGGAGCCGGGGGCCAGTGCGATGGGTTCGCCGAGCACGACATCTACGATGTTTCCCTCGGCGTCGAGGGGCGTGTCGCCGCTTGAAGCCATGGGGATCAGGACCTTCCACTGGTCTACCCAGTCGTGGTTCTTGTCGATGACATCCGGCGAGATGTATCCACCGCGGGAACCAAGCACGAGTGCGACGTCGCCTGGTCGCTTTTTGGCGTGGTCGCCTGCGAAGTTGGTCCGCATGTGTCCGAAGGCCATCTGTGGGCCGCAGACCTCTTCAACCCACTTGCCCTTGTGCGCGGCCTTAACCTTGTGAACGACTGTTGCAGCCCTGTTGTCGCGCATGAGGACGCCGTCGCCTTCACGGAGGTCGCGCGTGACAGTCGACTTGATGTCACCGTTGACTCGCGTGGAGAACTCGCAGTCTCCGTCGTGGTCGCGACTCCAGAGAAAGTACGACACTCCCCCACGGATCTTCACACCTGGGAAGCAGTCGTAGATCTTTGGGTTGTCGACGATGACCTTTAGGTGGCGGTCGGCGAGCATGCGGGTGCGGTACTCGTTCAGGCCCCAGCCTCCGGTGAACCATCTGGACGGCGTGATCATGAGTACGTGGCGGGGGTTGAGGTCGATAGCGGCCTCGACGAAGCGCTGGTAGACGGGGGCCGCCCTGTCGTCTTCGTTCTTCTTGTCGCCGACCTGGTATGGCGGATTGCCGACGATGACGTCGAACTTCATGTTCTGCATCTCCCTGGTCGGGTATGCCCCGTGGATGAATGAGTAGGCGTAGTTCTCTCGGTCCTCGCCTCGCTCAAGAGACAGAGGAGCGCTGCATTTCGTGCATGCGCCAGTTACGGTTCCGTCCTTCTTCTTCGGGAAGGTGTGTTCCGCTCGAACGAAGGGGAGGTTTCCGGACTCGTCGTCGAAGTCGATGACCGATTCAGGACCGGAGGCGTCTCGGCTGTAGTACAACGACCGCCTGGAGATGATGCCGGTCATCTCCGTAATGGAGGTGCCCCACAGCATGTCGCGGTAGATGTGCGAGCGACGCTCTTCAAAGTTCGGGATCTGTTCGGAGAGCCCGTCCAGTAGCCGCGACGCCACTTCGCGCAGGAAGACCCCCGACTTGCAGAATGGGTCGAGCCAGACGTAGTCGACCTTTCCCCACACCTCGTCGGGGAGGACGTCGAGCATGGCGCGGGCCAACTTCGGCGGCGTTGGCACTTCGTCATTCGACAACTGCGCGAGGCAGTCGAGGATGTCGGGGATGTGTTGTCCGGTCCGAATTCGCCTTGCCACCTCATGCTTGCTGGCCCGTACCTGTGTCACGTCTCGTCCCCGTTTTCTTCTTCGCTGTCACCGGCTCGGGATTCGACGCGAGCAGGCTGTAGTGAATGGCTACCTCATCCTTCATCGGTTGCGCAGCCGGTTCGGCAAAGAGGTCCAGTTGTTCGACGGTCGGCGGCGCTTCGAGCGGGGACCAGGTGCGCGTGAAGGTTCCTGACCGCCCGGGCTTGTAGTCGATGAAGTGAATGCTCTGAGCCTGCGTGAGGGTGTCGCCTTGGACGACGTTGGTGACCAGGATTGCGTTCACGGCGCTGGCGAAGCCGTCGCTCACCGCCCAGGTCGTCAGGTCGTTGTCCACGTGAGTAGCGATGACCCACTTGAGCCGCTCACGCGATTCGACGACGTTCTCCTTGTCGATGTCCACGGCGTAGATGGAAGCGAGGCAGCGGAGCACTCGGTGCTCATACCGTTCGCTGTGGCCATAGCGACGGACACTGACCGTGGAGAGTTTCCGGCGAAGGATCTCTTCGAGGAAGTTCCCTGACCCGCAGGCGGGTTCAAGGAACTTCCGGTCATGATTGCCGGGGTTCTCCTGGGTGGGGAACATGTCGCCGACGAGGTCGAGCATCGCGTTGACTTCGCGCTCGTGCGTGTAGACCTCGGCCAGATCCCTCACTCGGTCGCGAGTCTTGATCTGCGTGCGCAGTAGGGCCGTGATGCCGTCGTGACGGTGTGACAGGGCAGCGCTGGGTCGACTGGGGTTGCCCACCGGTGCCCTCCTCGAATCAGGTCTGTCGTGTTCTCCTATCGGCGTCCCAGCCCGCCGGTCGAACTGCGTGGCAGCGACCGGCGGCGACTGACGCGCCGCAGCACGCTCACGATAGGCGGCACTGAGGACAGGTGCTTGGACGTGTGAGGGCAACGTGTCCCGAGGTGTCCCATCTGGGACACCTGATCCTGGGCAACACCTCTCGCGAACACGACCGTCCGAGTCACGCCTCGCTTGTGAGCGGGGCGTACGCGGCGGCGGTCCGGCGCTGGGCTAGGGCCACGTAGTCAGCCTCGATGTCTGCGCCGATGACGCGCCTTCCGGGAAGGGACAGGGCTGCAATTGCGACGGTTCCGGAGCCGACAAAGGGGTCGACGATGAGGTCGCCTGGCGTGGTCAGTCGTTGAATGAACGTGGCAGCCTCTTGTGTCCCTTGCTGCCAGGGGTGGGCGCTGTCCTTCTCCTTGCCGTCGCCTGCGACGGGGTCGGACGTGTAGCGCGGCACACTGGGGCCTGCTGCTTTGCGGTAGGCGAGCACGGGGCGCCATGAGGGTGTGATGGCGCGCGACCAGACCTGGGTGCCGGAGTTGGCGTTGGGGAAGGTGACGGCGTAGGTCCACCAGTATCCGAGGCCATCGGCTTCGAAGGGCGCGAGCCGGTTGATGGCTCGGGCGAGGTGGATGTGTGCGCAGTAGGCGAGGAGGAGGCCGCCTGGTTTGAGCCACGTGGCGGCGCGGCTACCGAGGAGGTCCCATGGTCCGCCGGTGGCGAAGTCCGATTGCAGGTATGGGGGGTCGGTGAGGATGAGGTCCACGCTGCCCGCAGGGATGTCGAGGTCCGCGATGTCGGAGTGGCGGATGTCCACCCGTCCGGGGAGGTCCGCGGTGCCGGGGCGGTCGTGGAGCGCCTTGCGTGAGTCCTCAGCCGCCTTGGCGCGGCGGAGTCGCTCCAGCCCGCGGAGGTCCAGCGTTCGAGCGGGGACCTCCGGGCCGAGGTGTTCGAGTGCTGTCTGTGCGGTTCGGTGTTGGTGGTCTGAGTGCACGTAGACGGTTGCTGGCCTCTTGGGCTTGCGAGCCTTGTAGGTGCGGCCGTCGTCACCGACGACGGCGTCCGGCCCTCGCTCGGGTGAGCCCTGCACGTCGCGCGCCACAGTGCTCTTTGGAATGCCGGTTGCCGATGCAATGCGCCGCACGCTCCACCCGGCCTCCCGCAACCTCATGATCGCCTCAGAGCGTTGCGTCGGCGTCAGGTGGCGGCGGTGGACGTTGAGAGCCAGTGCGTGTGCGACCTTCTCGCTGCGGCTGCCGAGTCCGGCTCGGATGACTCTGGGATGACTGGTCACGCCGAGTTCGCGAAGAGCGCGAAGGCGATGGTGACCGTCCAGGACGTTTCCGTCTTCGTCGTACTCGATGGCTACGAGGCAACCGTGTTCGCGCAGGCTGGCTTTGAGCGCATCGAACTCCTCGCCGGAGAGCGCTGGCATGACTTGGTAGGGCTGGTCCGTGTGGTCGGTGTCAGCCGCGTCCGCGCCAGGGCGCGCGACTCCCTCGGCGTGCGTCACGGGATTGCTGGGGCTCACTCGTCTCTCTTCTTGGCGTTGATGAATGTCCACCCGCGGCTTCACGGCGATTCGGTCTCGCGGTTCGTGTTTGCGACATGAGCCATGCAGTCGGGGCGGGTACCGCTGCTTCCGTCCCGCCTGCCGCGAGGTGGTTGTGAGCGGCGGCAGCAGCCTGACCGGGACGGGACTGGCGTTGCTTGTGTCGCCCTAACCCGCGAGGCACCACAAGGCCCCCGTGTAGGCGCCGAGCGCATGCCAACACGGGCCGAAGGCGCGAGATGGCTGGCGTTGCAAGTCCACGTGGGTGCCGAGTGGCACACGAGGCGGTCAGCGAGTTCCGTCGCGCAACTGGGTCCGGATCGGTTCCGCAGCAACAATGACAGTCTTACAAGCACCGAACATGTCCTCGATCTGATGTTGTGCAAGCGGCCCTCGAAGGCGCTGGTACGCGGAGGCGAGGGCAACGATGCGGCTCATCTCATCTACGGCGTCGATCAGAAAGTTGAGGTCGTAGTCGGTGGCCTGCGGCGTCGTGTCGGGCTGACGGCCTCGATCGGGGTGCGAGTCGTTGAAGTCTGCGCGCGCCCGCTTGCATGGCATGCAGGCCTGAATGCGCGGGGGTAGCAGCGTCTGGCAAAAGGGGCACCACCGGTCATTGCGCACGGACCGGCGCTTGAGGCCCTGACCAGGCGCGGGCGCGGGGTGGTTGATGCGGAACGGTTCTAGTGGCCGCGGTTGACGGTCGGCGGGCAGCGCACCGACCTGCTCGTCAGTAAGTTCCACGCCTGCTTGGAGCGTCACGCTGTTTCGCCAATCTGTTTGTCGTGGGTCGCCGTAGGTTTCCGTAGTTCCGGCAGTTTCCCGTTGTTCGCGTTAGTTCGACCGGCCCGGACGGCGCCTGGACGCCCAGCATGAATCGGGCTGTGACCTGCGCGGATGTCAGCCGAAGCATCGTTATATCAACGATTCGCCGTGGAACCTGGCAGTTCGTCTTAGGTCGCCGAGGTTGGTCGGCAAGTAGGTGTTCGGCGGACGGTTCTCCCCGTCCAGCCCGCCCTGCACAGGAGAACGAATGTCTCGCCACGCCGCTCGCAACCTCTCGTCCACAACTTCGAGTGCCAAGGCTCTTGCGACGTCAGTCGAAGCCGTCTACGGTGAGGTACTCGAACACCTGTTCGACACAGTGCACGATGGAGCGACTCATGGCGATACGGCAGCGAGGGGTCAGAACACTCCCCTCCCGCTGAGGCTCGCCGCGGTGGGAGGGGACCCCCTCCACACCGAATCGGGTGCCACCATGCTCCTTCACGACCTCAAGGGCGAATACGGCGACATCATCGTCGCCGACACGTCGCTCACCGGCGACTCCGACGCGGTGTCCGTGGCCGCTCTTGTCTGCGCACGGCACGCCGCAGCGAACCTCAATCACGAACTGGCGAGGATGCCCTCGCCCGAGCGCAGCGACTTCGTGTGGCAGTTCGTGCCCGGCCCCGACGAGGACAGCGCCCACCGCGCGTTCTGGGACCTACTGGCGACGAAGTTGTACGCCTACGTCACCCGCTTCTTCCCCGCCTCATGGCAGTCCCTTGCCGGACTGACGGATGCGCCTGATTGGTCGATGCCGGTATGGCGGACCCCCGTTGGGGTCGTGTGCGACCTGTTCGTCTACCTCACTCCATGGGACGACGACCTCGACATCGCCGCCGTGGCCCAGCGTGCACTCGACCTCGCGGGCGTGTCGTTCGGCCCGGAGGTCGTCGGCGTGCGCGTGCTCCCGCTGTTCGCGCCCTACCTGGCGCGTTGGCACTTTCCCGACGGCACATGGACGCCCCTGGGCGACCGAACCGACTTGCCGGATGCGCTCACCGCTTCCACCTCGCAGCCGCCGGTTGGCGGTCCCGGTAGGGGCTTCGGTAGGGCCTTCGAGGTGGCACGGTGACCGGGGCAGCGGAGCGCCGAGAGGCGTTCGCGGCTGCTGGGCTGCCCGTCCCGGTCTACCCGAGCAAGCCAGTCCAGCGGCACGACAGCAACGCCTGGGATGTCCGCATCGGGATTCTCACCCACCGCGTCATTGGCATAGTCGCGCCGCAGGCGCAGCACCTGCCCTCGGCTGAGCATCCGGCGCTGATCCGCGCAACCGTGGGGTCGATAGTCAGTGATCGCTCGCTCGGGCGACTGGACCGTGCCCGCACTCGCATCACGGGCCTCACCACGCAATATCTACGCGAGTTCCTTCCGCCACCCTCGGTCGAATTTCTGGGCACCGAACTGATGGCCGGACGCGGACGCGTCGACCTCGCATGGCGCCACCCCACGCTCGGTGTCTGGTTCGACGAGTTGAAGACCTGGCGACACTCCCAAGCCGGACTCGACGACCCAACCTGGCGCCAAATCACCCGCTACCTCGACGCAGGCACCACGACGTACGCCGACCAGTTCGCAGGCGTGCGCCTGCTGACCCTAGGCAACCTCCGCGCCTGCGTCGCCATCAGCCGTCAAGGCCTCATCGAAGACCTCGCCCACTCACCCCTCGCCCCATCTCTTCTCACCGTTGGAGGTGCCGCATGACCGGCTCCCGAAGCCTCGACCACGCCGCATCAAGCGACGGTCCGCAGCGACTGTCGCACTCGGACAAGCACGCCCTCGTGCGCCGCCTGCGCCGTCTTGGCGGAGGCGGGAAGCCGCTCGGACCACACGTGCGCCTGGCGGCGGAGCAGCACGGAGTGTCGGTCAAGACGGTCTACAAGTGGCTCCGGGACCCGTCCCTCGCCGGAGACGAGCCAAAGCCGAAGCAGCGCACTCGGTTCGAGGTCACCATCGAGCACCTCACCGTCGTGGCCAACGAGCAGAACCTGTACACCGCTTGGGAGAAGATGCAGGCGGCGGACCTCATTGACTGCTCCTACCGGACCTTCGCCCGGGCCATCGCTGAGCGCACCGACCCCACGCTCGTCGAAGCCGCCTTGAAGGGCTACAAGGGCCTCGTCAACGCTCGGCTCTACCTCAAGTGGACCCCGCCGCACCGATGCCACACCTACCACGTCGACCACACCAAGTTGGACCTGTGGGTGTGGCCCTCGCACAAGCACCGCTCCCCCGTCCGTCCGCACGTGACCGTGATCGTCGACGGCGCGACCGGGCTGCTCCACGCGGTGGCTTGGGTGGCCGACATCAACGGCGACATGATCGCTGCAGCCTTGGCCGACTGCGCCGTCGAACGCAAGTATCACGGCGTACTGGTGGGTGGCCAGCCTGAGCAGGTCATCCTCGACAACGCTGCCGCGCATTTCGGCCCCGCGATGCGAGCCGGGGTTGAACGCCTTGGCTGGATCATCGCCCCCACGGCTGCCTACTCCTCGTGGCAGAACGGCAAGGCCGAACGGGCCATCGGCATGCTGAACAAGCGGCTGTCCAACCGTGCTCCCGGCGCCACGAACTCCGGCACAACACGTACTGGCGCTCCCCGCAACGTCGCTCGACTGCCCGCCGACATCAACCCGGCCGACGTGTGGGGTTGGAAGGCATTCCAGATGGCGCTGCAAGCCGAGGTCGATGACATCAACACCACGATCAAGATGAAGCGGCTGGGCGGTCTCACCCGGCTGGAGGCCTGGGCCGCTGACCCGACTGAACGGCGTCCCATCGAGGCAGCCGAGTCGCGGCTCGCCATGCTCACCTCTGGCAACAAGACGTACACCGCGACCAAGAACGGCATCAACTTCCAGGGTGTCGACTACGTCGACGCGTGCCTGGTCTACGGGCGCAAGTACCTCATCCGCTACCTGCCCACCCAGCGTGAGTTCATCGAAGTGTTCGACTTGAACAACGAGCACGTCGGGACCGCGTACGACCCGGACACGATCCCGAAGAACCGCCGTGACGCGTTCATGGCCGAACGCGCCCGGCAGGAACGGGACGCGCAGGCGATCGAGTACGGCGTGCGCGCTCACCGTCGCCATCTGGCAGCGGTCGACAACGCCAACGCCGGGTACGGCGATGACAACCCGACCGACGATGACGAGGACGTCCAGTCTCACGCCGGTGTGACGGACATGGGAGCGACCTCGCGTCTAGATCGCGCACACGGAAGCAATGCTGCTGAGCGCCCAGAGCCGAAGCGCCGCGCTAAGCAGCCCCGGGTCCCCGTCGAGGCCACCGCGCAGGAGACGCCTGCTTCTCCAACTGCCCTCTCGCGGCTCGCCGCAGTACACGGCGAACCCGTCATCCCCGTGCGCCGCCCCCCGGCTGGCACCCACACCGAGATGCCCGACAACCCACGACCCGATACGTCCAGCACCTCCAGCCCGGACCATCCACAGAACTGAGGAACCGACATGACCAGCAACCGCACCGCGAACACCGACCCGGACAACGACCCGCAGCCCCTCAACCTCGGCCTCGAAACTGACCTCGCCGACACCCCCTACTTCCGAGAAGGCGTGCTCAAGGCACGAGGGGTCATGTCCACCAACGGCATCCTCGCCGTCGACGGGGTCCCGGGCACCGGCAAGACCACCTGCGCCCGATACGTCGCACAGACGAGCAGCCGCCCCGCCGCACTCGTCCGGATGAGCAGCGACCCGAAGCCGCTCGAACTGCTCCGCCGCACCCACCTGGCGATCACGGGCATCCATGCAGGGAAGCGGGACACCCGCTTCGACCTCCAGCAGGACCTTCTTCCCGTGCTCGACCAATGGAACGGCGTCCTCATCGTCGATGAGATGCAAAACAGCAAGGTCAACGCCATGCAGGAACTCACCTGGCTTTACGAGGAGTCCGACCACAGTTTCGGGCTCGTCGTGGTCGGTACCGGCGTCCTCGACGCTGTCATGCAGTACCCGCAACTGGAGACCCGCATCATGGGCGAGCACACCTTCCAACCGCTACGGGGGACCGACCTCATCACCGCCGTGCGTGGGCTCGACCTCCGTTTCGCCGACGCTCCCACCACCGTGTTGGCCGAGCACAACGAAGCCAAGTGCGCAGGCCTACTGCGCAGGTGGGTACAAACCGTGCGCTGGCTAAACACCTTCGAGATCACCGAGACCGTCACCGAGGACGTGCTGGCCGACGTGCGCGCAATGCTCCCCACGGCCCGCACTCCCAAGAACAAGCGCAACGAAGCCTCGGAGGCGGCGGCATGACCATCTCCCTCACCCCACTGCCCAGTCGCGTGTCGGCGAAATCAGTGCTACCCAATACCGACCCCGCCACCGGCATCATCACCACCACCGGACGTCCCACCCGCCACGATTGGGCCGTCGGGCAGACCATCCTCGCGGACATGGGGGTACGACTCGACATCGCCGGGGCCGGACGCAACCACGGCGAAGACCTCGAACTCCTCGCCGCGTGGCTTACCGCCCACCACGCGACCATGCTAGTGGTGCGGCACGCCACCAACCTGCACAGCCACGAACTCCTCGACAACCTCGCGCTCCTGTGTGAAGGGGTTGGAGTCCACCTCGCCCTCACCTGTGACGACACCGTCGGCCATACCCTCGTCGACTGGGTCGGCGAACGATCCGGCGTCATCGACACCAACATCGGCGCCCTCCTACAACGCATGAACGAGGCTGCCCGCCCTCAGCCGAGCATCACTGACGACGACGAACCGCACTTCCCCGACTTTCTGCCGCGGGTCGACTTCTACCTGTTCCGTTCACGTTGTCGCGACCTGCTCACCCCGTCCGACTTCGCTGTCGTAGACGACTTGTACTGCAACGTGTTCCGTCAGGTCCGGGCCCACCCATACATCAGCAGCGAAAACGCCTCCGAGCGCCTCAGCGACGGTCTACGCGACACGAACAGCCCGGGTCGAGCGCTCACCCACGTCCGCGCCGCCCAAGCCGCCATGTTCACCCACGGCCTCCTGCTCAAGGTGAACCTCGACTTCTTCCTCAACGGTGTCGCCGACGGCGAACACCGTCGCCTCACGCCCGGCCAGATCCGCTCCCTGCGTGCCTACCGGCAGCCATGGCGATCCTGCGCCGTCGTGCTGCGCGACGCCGACCTGACCAACGAGCAGATCCGCACCCTGCGCATGGACCAGGTCACCGACGACGGCGACCTCACGGCGGACCTCAACCATCTGCCGCTCACCAGCGACGCCCGTCTCTTCCTGCGCTGTCAGCGCATCCTGCGCACCATCCACGGCGCAACCGACAGCGACCCACTACTGGACACCGCTGCGTCCCGCATTCAGGCGGCCCAACGCCGCTCCTCCACGGACCTGAACCTCCCCCGCGTCCCCACCCGTGAACCGAACACGACCAGCCGCAAGCACCGCTGGAACTACGACCTCGGAACGTCACTCCTTCCGCTGACCACCCAGCACCTCCCCTCCCCTGAAAGCATCCGAAACGGAGCCCACGCATGAGCCGCACACAGCGAGTCGTCTACGCCAACGGCAGCAAGGTCCGCGATCGCATCCTCGAAGCAGGCATCAGCGAACGTGAACTCGCCCGACGCACCAGCATCGGCGACGCCACCGTCCGGGCCATCCTCCACCGCAACGAACTGAACACCAGCGCGCAGGTCGCGGACATCTACCGACTCATCAACGACCTAGGACTCAACCCCGGCCAACTGCTCGACCCACCACCGCCAGTCGAACCCGACGACACGCCAGACGACGACATCACAGTCCTAGCCCAACTACTCCAGATCGTGAAAACCATGCAGTCGCCGGAGCGACTCGCGATCGCCCTCGAATGGGACCTCAAACGGCTCCACACCACACTTCACGCCCTCGACGCTCGCCTACGCCCCCTCGGGCTTCGTATCCATCGCAACACCATGGGCGTCACCATGCGACCCCTCGACGACCGCGCCGACCGAGCACACGCTCGCCTCGCTGAACTCCGCGACGATCAGGAAGGTCTCAAACAGAGCGCGGCACGGGTCCTCTACGCCGTCTTCACCAGCAACATCTCCACCCGCGAAACGCGCAACGACCACCAGGTTCAACTCGGCGCGCTCAAGAACCGCGGGGCGGTCGCGTTCGGAACGGGCAACGGCAACCGGTTTACCGTGACGGAGGATGTCGCGTACGCATTCGACGTCAAATAGACGCTGCCTGCGGAGACGCGGACGCGATTCGTACCCGCCTGGTGCGCCAGCACGGCGGCATCACGCCAGACTGGACGACGCTGCGATCAGGGCATCGGCGTAGCGGTCTGCGCTTCGACGAACGAAGTTGGGCGTCACTACTACGAGCCACCCCAGCAGCCATACTCCGCTCGCGGTTGCGCCTGCGGTCATCAGCGGGATGTTGGCGTCCACGGCGCCGTGTGCACTGTATACGGCAATGGCGACCTCTACGAGCCCGCAGATGGCCGCAACGGCCACGCCGAATGGGCGACAGCCGTAGAGGTTGCGACGGAAGCCGTAGTGCGTGACCTCCGCTTTCACCAACGGGTGCTCGTCCGCGCTGCGGGTCGCGTCCCGGAGTAGCGATGCGGCTGCTTCGTAAGTCTGGTCCGCGGCAGCCGGGTCGGCTGATTCTTCCTGTGCGTTCGGCAGCGCGATACCAGTGGCGGCGGCTACGTCGTCGTGGCGACGCTGGTGCAGCACGGGGTTCACTGCCGAGGCCCACCTGAGACGGACTGTGGTGGGCGTGCCGCCCCACATCTTCCAAAGGTGAGGCTGCCGCTTGGTCCCGAGGTCGCGCACGATCTGGACGACGATCAGGTGCAGGCCCCCGGTCACAGCGAACGCGATGAGTCCGCTCCACCACTTCGGTAGCGAAAAAAGCATGAGTGCCAGAAGCGTGGCTGGTGCAGCGACGGCTGCTGCCGGATAGAGCCGCGCCTGGCGGTCGTATGCGTCCATCGGATCGGAGTCCTGTCTAGAGAGAGGGCAGTTCGGCGATCCGTTCGCCCTTGTGGTTGTAGATCCACACCTCGCCGTCGTGCCACATCGTTACGCTGATGGTGCCGTGAAACCTGGTCGAGAGGACCTTGGCTCCGTGTCTCGCGTAGTCGGCCGACGCGTCGGTTGAAGGCTTCTTCCCGACCGAGCACACGACGATTTCCGGCGCCATCTCCGAAACGGCCGCGTGGTGATATCCGCTCTTGCGTCCGTGATGGGCAGCCTTGAGGATGTCGCAGTCGATCTCACCAGGACCGTAATGGTCGACAATGGAGTCCCACGCCAGTTTCTCGGCATCGCCGGGCAGGATGACCGACCGCCCGCCGTAAGAGATTCGCAGGACGTAGGAGAGATTGTTCGATTCGCCTCTGTCGTTACTCGTATCAACGAGAGCGGGGGTGGGCGACAGGATCTCGATGCGGTCAGGAGCCCAATAATCGCCCGAGTCGCCTCGATACTTCTTGAGTGCCTTAACGTCGGCGTTGTCGGGCCCTCCACCGTTTCGCAAGACGGTGTAGACGAGCCAGTTGGCGTAGTCGAACGGCGAGTTGTCGAAGTCTTCCTCGACGAAGGTCTTCGTGTGGTCGGTGTCCCAGAAGTTGATGACGGGAACTTTCTCCTGCCAGAAGAACCGATACAGGCCGGACATGTGGTCGAGGTCAGGGTGAGTCTGCACGTAGCGGAAAATGTTCTGTCCGTCGAAGTGGTCTCGGTAATAGTCGACAGGATCCACGAGGAGGCTCTTGTAGTAGTCCTCCCAGGACTTCGACAGGTAGGTGCCGCTCGCCGTATGGGCGATCTCCAGGGACTTGAACTCGGCAACGTTTAGTGCGTGCTCGCGTGCCAGCGCGAGTTCATCCTCGTAGGGCAGGCTTGTGCTGTTGTTGATATCGACCATCATCAGACGTCCGCTTGGGAGTTCGATGAAGGTGCAGTCGCCGTGCCCAACGTTCAGGAAGTGCAGTTTCAAAGGCATCGCTCGGTCTCCTGTCCGTCGGCTCAGGCGCTCTCGTCGAGCCAGCCGAGCGGCTGGATCGGTCCGTAGTCCAGACGGTTAGGGGTGCCTCGGTGCCACCAGATGTTGATGCCGCGCGCTTGATAAACGGGGTACCCGCGTCGCCGGATCGCGTTGGCTACCTCTGAGCGAGGGTGGTCCTCCGCCTTCTGCCCGACGGTGACGTACGCGCTCCCACGCTGCATGTCACCAGCGACCGGTCCGAGCAGGCGATCGCATAGGTCCTTGGTGAGGTTGTGCCGTGAGCCGTGGTGAGGCACGTCGAAGAAGTCGATCCGCTGGCTGCCAAGGCCAATACTGTCCAGGTAGTCAGCGGCAGCCGAGAGAGCCGGTTCACCAGCATCGCCCGTGAGCAAGGCCCGGTAGCCATCCACCACCAGGTTGCAGATCACGCTTGTGTTGTTGCGCGGGGTGGTCCCGCCGTTGTCACCTGTGAGCGTCTCGCCGGGGTCCGAGCCGAGAACCTTTCTCACTGCCCGTTTCGCGGAAGCGGCAGACTCCGCGAGCAGGCGGAGGACCCGGTTGGCCACCGAGTTGTACTCGGCTTGCCCGGATAGGAACGCCTTGTAGTTAGCCTCCGACGGCCCGGCGATGGTGAGTGCTCCGCCGAAGTACTGGGCGCCCGCGAACGAGGAGTCGTCCACGACGGTTCCATTGAGGATGGCCACGTTGACCAGGTTCTCGACCGCTCCGGACTTGTAATCGTCTCCGGAGAACCCGTGCTGAGACGGTCGATGAATGAGGAGTCGTCGAACAGTTAGTTTCTCGATGACCGTCGACGTCCCCCCGATGTGGTCATTGTCGGGGTGTGTGCAGACGACGAGGTCGACGACGTTCGTGTTGTAGTACTTCTCGACGTGGTTCACGATGCGGTCGCCCGTCTCAGCGAAGCCGCCGTCGATCAACACAACGACGGTCCGGCCGGTTGACGGGTCGGTGAACCGACAGCCGATGGCGTCCCCCGTCTTGGATTCTTCTCCCACCCACAAGAAGTCGATCTCGATCATGCGCGTCCCCTGTTCGCTTGGCGCCCTGCACTTCCTCACTAGAAGCGACCGTGTAGTCCCCCGTCGCCTCGCTTAAAGCGGTGCAGGGTCGGAGCGGTCATCCGCTTCGACCCTGCACTTCACTTCTTGAGAACCAGTTCCCAGCGTCAGTTGTCGCCATCAGATGGCAAACAGTCGCCCTTTCACGGCAGACAGTCGCCGTGAAGTGGCAAGACTGTCGCTAGGAACTGGCACTTGTCATCAGCTGCAACCGCTGGTGCTCCCGCAGCCCTCGCACACGTAGCACGAGCCAGCCGGGCGCATCTTCGTCCCGCAGGTCATGCAGAGCGGCGAGTCGACGGCCGTACCGGTGAGCTTCTCGAACAGCTCGGCGGTGGTGTGCGGCGCACCGGTGGACACCTGGGCGGGGACCTCGCGGGCCTCGTTGCCGTGGGTGTCCTTGGTCTCGACCTCCTCGACCTCGACGACCTCGGCGGCCGCGGACGCAGACGCCGCGGACGTCAGCTCGGCAGCCGAACCAGTCTCCTCCACGAGCGGCTCGTAGGAGCCCGTCTCGAGGTGGCGCTGGCGCTCCTCGGCAGAGTAGATGCCGAGCATCGAGCGCTCCTCGAAGGACAGGTAGTCCAGGGCGAGGCGGCGGAAGATGTAGTCCATGATCGACTGCGACATCCGCACGTCCGGGTCGTCGGTGAGGCCGGCGGGCTCGAAGCGCAGGTTGGTGAACTTCGAGACGTAGGTCTCCAGCGGGACGCCGTACTGCAGGCCGATCGACACCGCGATCGAGAAGGCGTCCATCACGCCGGCGAGGGTCGAGCCCTGCTTGCCGAGCTTGAGGAAGACCTCGCCGAGCTGGCCGTCGTCGTGGGCGCCGGAGGTCATGTAGCCCTCGGCACCGCCGACCGTGAACGACGTCGTACGCGAGACGCGCGACTTCGGCAGGCGCTTGCGGACCGGGGCGTAGACGACCTTCTCGACGACCTTGGTCTCGACCTCGGCCGAGGAAGAAGCCGCGGCAGCCTTGTCTGCCTCGTCCTTCTTGGCCTTGCCGCCACCGTCGGAGAGGGGCTGGCCGACCTTGCAGTTGTCGCGGTAGACGGCGGTGGCCTTGAGGCCGAGCTTCCAGGACTGCAGGTAGACGTCCTCGATCTCCTCGACCGTGGCGGTCTCGGGCAGGTTGACCGTCTTGGAGATCGCGCCGGAGAGGAACGGCTGCGCCGCCGCCATCATCCGCACGTGGCCCATCGGCTTGAGCGAGCGCGCACCCATAGCGGTGTCGAAGACCTCGTAGTGCTCGAGCTTGAGGCCGGGGGCGTCGATCACGTGACCGTGCTCGGCGATGTAGGCGACGATCGCCTCGACCTGCTCCTCCTGGTAGCCCATCTTCTTCAGGGCCCGCGGGATGGTCTGATTGACGATCTGCATGGAGCCGCCGCCGACGAGCTTCTTGAACTTCACCAGCGAGAAGTCGGGCTCGATGCCGGTGGTGTCGCAGTCCATCATGAAGCCGATGGTGCCGGTGGGCGCGAGCACGGAGGCCTGCGCGTTGCGGAAGCCGTTCTTCTCGCCGAGCTTGATGACGTCGGCCCAGGCCTTCGTCGCGAGCTTGTGCGTACGCCCGTCCTCGGTGTGCAGGACGCGCACGACGTCGTTGGCGGCCTGGTGCTTGCGCATGACGCGCTTGTGGGCGTCGGCGTTGCGGGCGTACCCGTTGTAGGGGCCCACGATGCCGGCGAGCTCGGCGGAGCGCTTGTAGGACGTGCCGGTCATGAGCGAGGTGATCGCGGCAGCCATCGACCGGCCGCCCTCGGAGTCGTAGCCGAGGCCCATCGCCATGAGCAGGGCGCCGAGGTTGGCGTACCCGATGCCGAGCTGGCGGTAGTCGACGGTGGTCTGGCCGATCGCCTCGGTCGGGAAGTCGGCGAAGCAGATCGAGATGTCCATCGCGGTGATGATGAACTCGACGGCCTTGGCGAAGAGCTCGGCGTCGAAGGTGTCGTCGTCCTTGAGGAACTTCAGCAGGTTGAGCGACGCGAGGTTGCACGAGGAGTTGTCGAGCGACATGTACTCCGAGCACGGGTTGGACGCGGTGATGCGACCGGTCTCGGGGTTGGTGTGCCAGTCGTTGATCGTGTCGTCGTACTGCAGGCCCGGGTCGGCGCACTCCCACGCGGCCTGGCTGATCTTGCGGAACAGGTCGCGGGCGTCGACGGTCTCGATGACCTCGCCGGTCGAGCGCGAGCGCAGGCCGAACTCGGTGCCGTCCTCGACGGCGCGCATGAACTCGTCGTTGACGCGGACCGAGTTGTTGGCGTTCTGGTACTGGACCGACGTGATGTCGGCGCCGCCGAGGTCCATGTCGAAGCCGGCGTCGCGCAGCGCGCGGATCTTGTCCTCCTCGCGCGCCTTCGTCATCACGAACTCCTCGATGTCGGGGTGGTCGACGTCGAGGACGACCATCTTGGCCGCACGACGCGTGGCGCCGCCCGACTTGATGGTGCCCGCGGACGCGTCGGCGCCGCGCATGAAGGAGACGGGGCCCGAGGCCGTACCGCCGCTGCTGAGGAGCTCCTTGGAGGAGCGGATGCGGGAGAGGTTGAGGCCGGCGCCGGAGCCGCCCTTGAAGATGAAGCCCTCCTCCTTGTACCAGTTGAGGATGGAGTCCATCGAGTCGTCGACGCTGAGGATGAAGCAGGCCGAGACCTGCTGCGGCGACGCGGTGCCGACGTTGAACCACACCGGGGAGTTGAAGGAGAAGTACTGGTTGACCAGGAGCCACGTCAGCTCGTGCTCGAAGACCTCGGCGTCGGCGTCGCTCGCGAAGTAGCCGTTGTCGACACCGGCCTTCGTGTACGTCTTCACGATCCGGTCGATGAGCTGCTTGAGGCTCCACTCGCGGGCGTCGGTGCCGACGGCGCCGCGGAAGTACTTGGTGGTGACGATCGTGGAGGCGTTGACCGACCAGAAGTCGGGGTACTCGACGCCACGCTGCTCGAAGACGGTCTCGCCCGTCTTCCAGTTGGTCTGGACGACGTCGCGACGCTCCCAGGTGATGGCGTCGTAGGGGTGGGTCCCGGCCGTGCTGAAGACCCGCTCCAGCTTGAGGCCCTTGCCCTTCGCCGCTGCCTTCGAACGCGAGCTCGCCGTCTCTGTCATGGGTTCCTCATCCCTCGTGGTGCGTGGTGTGGTGGGTGGTGCTGACGTACGTGGAACGTGGGGTGCTTCAACGTGGTGAGCCCGGCAGGCAGCTTCCCCACTACCTGCCGGGCCGTCTGGGGGTCAGCCCGTCTGCGCAGGTTGCGCGGGCTGGTCGTCCGCGGCTCGCTCGAGCCGCAGCATCTTGATCTCCGCGTCGAAGTCGTCGGCCGACTCGAACGCGCGGTAGACGGAGGCGAACCGGAGGTACGCCACCTCGTCGAGGGCCCGGAGCGGCGCCAGGATCGCGAGGCCGACGTCGTTGGCGTCGAACTCGGCCTGACCGCTCAGGCGCAGGGCGTCCTCGACCTCCTGGCCGAGGCAGGCGAGCTGGGCGTCGGTGACCGGGCGGCCCTTGCAGGCCTTGCGGACGCCGGCGATCGCCTTGTCACGGTTGAACGGCTCGGTGGCGCCGGAGCGCTTGAGCACCGTGAGCTGCATCTTCTCGACCGTCGTGAACCGGCGGTCGCACTCCGCACAGGTGCGCCGGCGACGGATCGAACCGCCGTCGTCGGCGACTCGGGAGTCGAGGACCTTGGTGTCCTCGTTCTTGCAGTAGGGACAGTGCATGGTGGTCCTCCTCCCGTAGCCTTTCGGGCGCGCTTCATACACCGTCTACAACGGTCTCGCGCCTGTGGATCTTCCTGTGGACATCTAGCCTGGGCTGTGAGTTGCGGTCCCCAGCCTGTGCACCAGATGTGGATAACTACAGCGGTGTAAGTACTAGATGTAGTGGTAACCGTACGCGCCGACCACAAGGGTTGGCAAGCGAATGCCGGAGCTCGCCTCATCGATTTCGGCGACGCCGGAAAACCGCAGGTCAGTGCACTGCTGGGGCGCCGTCGGCGGCGTGTCGGGTCGCTCCTCGCGGCGGTTCCGGGTGCCCACTCAGGCCACATCCGCCACAATGATCCGGTGGCAGCCGGGGGGAAGAGAGCAGGGTCGCGGAGGGGCGCTCGCCCACCCCGCTCGCTGAACAGGGCCGCCCTCGGCCTGGGCGCCGCGATCACCGTCCTGGTGGTCGCCTGGGGCTACCTCGTGTACGCCGCCATCGACTTCGGTACGGCCGCCCGCGGGGGCAGCTCGCAGGCCTGGACCTTCATGGCCCTGGCCTGCGTCGGCGCGATCGCCTGCCTGTTCGTCGGGCTGTTGCTGGTGGCGCGGATGATGCGCGTCCTCGGGATCACCGCACCGACCCCGGCCGCGGACGAGCAGCCCCGCCCGGTAGGCGGGAAGCGCGCCGCGCGGTGATGCTGGAGCCTCTGGGTCACCTGGTGGCTCGGAGACTCCGCGTTAATGAAGGACAAGCTGCGGGAGGGCCTCGACGACCTCGAGGTCTTGCGTAGCGCCGGTGACGGTCAGGGTCTCCGCAATGGCAACCCAGTCGCCTGAGCCGATCCGGTACTTCCCTGCGTAGGTCGTGTCGACGCGCACGCCGACGGTCCCGGTGCGCTCGTACTGGTGCGTGATGTCGAGGTCGGGGTGCGGAGCACCAGGGCTGGCCGTGGTCTCGCTCGCCCCGTC
Source organism: Nocardioides cavernae (assembly GCF_013410035.1). GTDB lineage: Bacteria > Actinomycetota > Actinomycetes > Propionibacteriales > Nocardioidaceae > Nocardioides > Nocardioides cavernae_A. Next base: position 795,756 of record NZ_JACCBW010000001.1, read on the forward strand.
GCCGAAGACGTAGACGTACGTCGTGGGCACCGCTCGAATCTCGACCTGCTGCCCGCTGACCGTGACGGTCTGGTCGATGGCGCGATGGTCGGGTGTGTAGAAGTTGGTCTCGAAGTTGACCAGGGTCCTGCCGCCCCTGGGCTGGACGACGAGCTTCGACGCCGGCCACTGGACGCGTTTGAACTCGCGGATGATCAGCTGGGCGAGGTTTTCCTCTTCCACCTCGGTCGCCGGGACGCAGACGTCGCCGACGTCGGTGCCATCCATGTAGACGTCATGGACGAAGCCCTCCGCGCCGCCCTCGACGCACTCGACGTGCTCGGAGCAGATGCCGCCGTTGCCGCACTGGATGGAGACGACCCAGGTGTGACCGTCACCAGAGGAGCTCGACTGCTGGTATTCAGCGTATGTCCATGCGCATTCCGAGTTGACTCCCAGGATGCCTACCTGTGTCGAGCATCCATTGGCCGATGCGGGGCTGCTCCAGCCAACTAGCAACATGCCGATCAGCGCGAAGACGGCTACAAGACGGCCCGTCATCGTCGTGAATAAGCGGCGACGAACCAGGCGCCCGGTTCGCCGTTGAGAGTCAGCAGATACTTCCCAACGCCCGCAGGAAGCCTCTGGTCCACTCCGCCATTCGCATCTCGGATCACCGTCTCCGGCGTCCTGAGGTCTAGGTGGAATGTGGGCGGCTGCGGCGCGACGCTCCTGAGCCGGTCGATCTCCGTTCCTGCGAAGTCGATCGAGCCGCCCGCCTCGTAGATGCTCGCCACCTGGTCCGCTACCCCGCGGCATGCCTGGCAGTTGCGAGACATTCTCCGAAACTCAGCCACGTCGCCCGTCGACTGCATCTCGTCCCCGACCTCCACCCACCGCCGTACGAAGTCCTCCGCACTCTCCACCTCCGGCGTCTCCGTCTCCTCCGGAGTCGGCGTGGGCGACGACGTCGTGGGGTCCGGGAGCTTCGGCGTCGGCTCCTCCTCCGTACATCCCGACAGGAGCAGGGGCACCGCGAAGGTGAGCGCGATGGCGCGGCGTAGGTGCATGAAGGTGCCTTCCCGAGAACAACGACTGCACCGGCAAGTTACCCAGTCGGACGGTCCCTGAACCAGAGGGAGAGCCCAGGCTGTGGAGAACTCCAAGGCACGAGGGTCTCGATACACCGCTCGTTCCTCGCGGCACTCGACCTCCTGTGGAGACTCGTTCCTCGCGGCGCTCGACCACCTCGAGACGCGCCGAGGGGCGGGCCACCAGGCCCGCCCCTCGCCTTCCCCTTGGTCCACCAGCCGGGGTCGAAGCGGCTGATGGAGGCCTCTGCGTCTACTCGGTGACGACCGGGACGCGGAGCTTCTGGCCGGCCGCGAGGCCGGCGGACTCGAGGGCGTTGAGCCGCTCGATCTCGTTCATCATCGAACGGACATCGCCGTCGGTCGCGATGTCACTGGCGATCCCCCACAGGGTGTCGCCGGGCGCGACCTGGACGATCTCGGTCGGTGCGGGCTTGCCGGCCTCGCCCGTACCCACCGCCCCGCCGGCGAGCATGAACGCCACGCCGAGGACGAGGAACAGCGACGTCAGGAACACCACGAGGCGGCCGCGACGGGTCAGTCGGACCGTCGAGCGGGCGCGCGGGGTGGCGGTGAAAGCAGGTGCAAGGCTGAGGGTGCTCATCGTGGCCTCCTGGGGAAGATCAGCCGGATTGTCGTGTCGGGAGATGTCTAGTGACGGCCACCGACAGTGAGTCTGTGTCGATCAGGCGTTCGATCGAACATGTGTACGACGTTAGAGCACGTGTTCGAACAGTTCAAGCACCTGATCGAACAATTGTTCGGCGTGTTCGACGACTCGGGCGCGACACGCGGGTTCGAACAGGTGTTTGATCCCGCCACGTCCCGGCCGCTACGGTGAGCCCACTGACGCCGCGTCGACACGACGTGGTCAGACGCATCGAGGAGAGGTTCTGCAGATGGCCGGCTCAGAGGACAAGAACGTCATCGAGATGCCCGACGGGCCCCCGGACGCCACGGGCCTGACGCCGCGCCAGCAGCGCGTGCTCGCCACGATCAAGGACTCGATCGAGGCCAAGGGCTACCCGCCGTCGATGCGCGAGATCGGCCAGGCCGTCGGCCTGACCTCCTCCTCCAGCGTGGCCCACCAGCTTCGCGTGCTCGAGAGCAAGGGCTTCCTCAAGCGCGACCCCAACCGGCCGCGGGCGCTCGAGGTGTTCCTGCCCGAGGTCATGGCCGCCCGCCGCTCGATCTCCAGCGGTGACGAGTCCAGCGTCGACGAGACCGGCATCGGCGACGTCGCGCCCACCGCGGTCAACATCCCTGTCGTCGGCCGGATCGCCGCCGGCGGCCCGATCCTCGCCGAGGAGCAGGTCACCGACGTCTTCCCGCTGCCCAAGCAGCTCGTCGGCGACGGCACGCTCTTCCTCCTCGAGGTCTCCGGCGACTCGATGGTCGACGCCGCCATCTGCAACGGCGACTACGTCGTGATCCGCCAGGAGCAGACCGCGGAGAACGGCCAGATCGTCGCCGCGATGATCGAGGGCGAGGCCACCGTGAAGACCTTCCAGCGCAAGGACGGCCACGTGTGGCTGCTCCCCCACAACGAGGCGTACGACCCGATCCCCGGCGACAACGCCACGATCCTCGGTGTCGTGACGGCGGTGCTGCGGCGCATGTGAGCCCCCTGCGGGTGGACGCGCGTTGAAAGGCGCCCACCCGCGCGACACGATGGCGCCATGAGCGACGCCGAGAAGTCCTACGACTACGTCATCGTCGGAGCGGGGGTCGCTGCGGCGAGCGCCGTGAAGGGCATCCGATCCGAGGACGGCAGCGGCAGCATCGCGGTGCTGGGCTCTGAGCCGGACGAACCCGTCTACCGTCCGGTCCTGTCCAAGGACCTGTGGCTCAAGGACGACGAGACCCTCGAGGGGTCCTCGCTCGCGGGCGACCTGAAGGACGACGACGCGGTCGACCTCCTCCTCGACACCACCGTCACCGGGATCGACACCGACGCCCACGTCGTACGCCTCGCCGACGGCAGCACGGTCGGCTACGGCAAGCTGCTGCTGGCGACCGGCGCGGAGCCGCGCGTGCTCGGGGTCGACCCCGGCCCGCGGGTCGTCTACTACCGCACCGCCGCGGACTACCGCCGACTGCGCGCGGTCGCCGCGAAGGGCAGCCACGTCGCCGTCGTCGGCGGCGGCTACATCGGCTCCGAGATCGCGTCGGCCCTGGTCCAGAACGGCGTCGACGTGACCCTCGTGCTCGACCTCGAGGACGTCCAGGAGCAGATGTTCCCGCGTGCTCTCGCCGCCCACCTCACCAAGTCGTTCGACGACCACGGCGTCACGATCGTTCACGGCTCGGTCGCCGGCGGCGAGGAGGACGACGGCGGGGTCCGGATCCGGCTGGACGACGACTCCCACATCGTCGCCGACGCGGCCGTGATCGGCGTCGGCGTCCTCCCCCGCACCGGGCTCGCCGAGGCCGCCGGGCTCGAGGTCGACAACGGCATCGTGGTCGACGTGCACCTGCGCACCAGCAACGAGGACGTGTACGCCGCGGGCGACGTGGCGGCGTACCCCGACGCGCTGCTCGGCCGCCGCCGTGTCGAGCACGTCGACCACGCCGAGAAGTCCGGCGAGCTCGCGGGCAGGGCGATGGCCGGCGCGAGCGACACCTACGACTACACGCCGTTCTTCTGGTCCGACATCTTCGACCACGGCTACGAGGCCGTCGGCGAGACCAGCAGCAGGCTCGACATGGTCGAGGACTGGAAGGACGGCGCCATCGGCACCGGAGTCGTCTACTACCTCCGGTCCGGCCAGGTCCGCGGGGTCCTGCTCTGGAACGTGTGGGACAGCGTCGACCAGGCGCGCGAGCTCATGGCCGAGACGGCGAAGGACCCGGTCGCCGACCCCGGCACCCTGCGCGGGCGGATCCCGTTCGAGTAGCCTCGCGGCGATGTCATCCGCCGCCCCCTCCCCGGAGGTCTTCCGCACCCGCCCCGGCAACCGGCGCCGCTACACGCCGGACGCACAGGCCGAGGTCGACCGGCTCACCGCCGCCGGCGAGGAGTCGGGCTGGCTCAGCCCGCTGGCGTACAACCTGACGATCAGCCACAGCCACCGGTTCGTCTGGTACCGCGTGGCCAAGGTCGCGACGCGGACCATCCGGCACCACTGCGAGACCCACGGCGTGAGCATGGACGTCGACCACGCGATGCGGGTGCGCTACCCCCTGACGGCCTTCGCTGACTACTACACCTTCGCCTTCGTGCGCGACCCGCTCGACCGCTTCGTCTCCGCGTGGCACGACAAGGTCGTGGACCACAACTACTACGACTTCGACCCCGCGACCCACGAGCGGATGCAGGTCGTCGAGGAGTTCGCGCGCTGGACGGCCGCCCAGGACCTCTCGGCCGTGCCCGGCACCGACCAGCACCTCACGCTGCAGAGCCGGATGATCGACCTCAACCGGGTCGACTTCGTCGGTCGGCTCGAGACGTTCGACCGTGACTTCGCCGAGGTGTGCGAGCGCATCGGGGCCCCCGCGGTCCCGACCGCGCCGAGGAACCAGACCGCCCCGGGCGGACGTGATCGCCGGGTCTCGGACGAGCTGCGCGAGCTGGTCGCCCACATGTACCGCCGCGACTACCAGATGTTCGGCTACGAGGTGCCCGCATGAGCCTGCGACGTCCGACCTTCTCCACCCGGCGCCTCGCCGAGGCGTACGACATGGGCGAGGTCGACGACGCGATCGACCGCATCTTCGCGGCGCTCGCCGCCGACCCGCCCGCGATGGCGCCGGAGCAGGTGTCAGGCCTCCGGTTCACGCCGACGCGCCTGCGGGACGGCTACGCCATGACCGAGGTCGACCAGTGGCTCGACGAGGCAGCGGCCGAGCTGGCGGCGCGAGGCGGACGGGCCGGGGCGGAACCCACCACCGCAGCCACCACCGCTCCGACGACCCGCGCGTCGGCATCCTCGGACGCGATCGTCGAGGTGCGGGGCAGCCGTACCCGTCTGGTCGTCGTGCTCGTCGGGGTCGCGGTGCTGGTCGTGGCGATGTGGGCCTACTACAGCGGCCGCTGACCTAGCCCTGGCCCAGCCGCTTCAGCGCTTGGCGTACGAGCGCGGGGTCGGTCGTCGACCACATCGGGGGCAGCGACGCCTTGAGGAACCGGCCGTAGCGCGCTGTCTCCAGCCGCGGGTCGAGGACGGCGACGATGCCGCGGTCGGTGGTCGTACGGATGAGCCGGCCCGCGCCCTGCGCCATCAGCAACGCGGCGTGGGTCGCCGAGACCTCCATGAAGCCGTTGCCGCCCCGGTCGTCGGCGGCCTTCGCGCGCGCCGACATCAGCGGGTCGTCGGGGCGCGGGAACGGGATCCGGTCGATGATCACGAGCTGGCACGTGTCGCCGGGGACGTCGAGACCCTGCCAGAGGGAGAGCGTGCCGAACAGGCAGGTGTGCGGGTCCTCGACGAACTGCTTGGCGAGCTCGGGGAGCTGGGCGTCGCCCTGGGCGAGGGTCGTCAGGTGGGGCAGGCGCGCGCGTACGGCCTCCGCCGCGGTCTCCGCCGCGCGGCGTGACGAGAACAGGCCGAGGGTGCGGCCGTCGAGGGCGTCGACGAGGTCGCAGATCTCGTCGAGCTGGGCGGGCCCGAGGCCGTCGCGACCCGGCTGCGGCAGGTGGCGGGCGACGTAGAGGATGGACTGCTGGCCGTAGTCGAAGGGCGACCCGACGTCGATGCCCTTCCACGGCAGGGCGTCGTCGGCGTCGGTCGTCGCGACCTGGTGGCCGATCCGTTCGGTGGGCTTGAGCCCGAGCGAGGTGGCGACCGCGCCGAACTCGCCGCCGAGCATCAGGGTCGCGCTGGTGAACACGACGGTCTTGTCGGTGAGGAGCTTGTCGCGCATCGGCCCCCACACCTGGAGCGGGGCGACGTGGAGTCGCGCCGGGAAGCGGTCGCGCGCCTCGCCGAGCCACAGGACGTCGGCCTGCGAGCCGGCGGCCATCCGCTCGGCGTTGACGAAGACCTCCTGCACCATGCCCTTGGCCTGGGTGCGGCCGGCGTCGCCCTCGCCGTCGCCGCCGGACTCGCGGGGGTACGCCGAGAGGCAGGTGCGGGCGGCGTCGCGCACGAGGACGAGGGCGTCGGACAGCTGCGTCGATATCTGGTCGATCCGCCCGGGTGGCGTCGCCTCGAACGCCTCGGCGAGCGTCTGCGCGGCGTCCTCGAGGTCGCCGGCGGGGTCGCCGTCGGCGGCCTCGGTCCAGCGGGTGGAGCGCCGGGCCGCGCGCTCGATGTCGGCGACCGCGAGCTCGTCGGTCGCGGCCTGGGTGACGCGGGCGGTGAGCTCGTGGGCCTCGTCGATGACGACGGTGTCGTAGTCGGGGATCATCGGCACGTCCTCGATCGCGTCGATCGCGAGGAGGGAGTGGTTGGTGACGATGAGGTGGCTGCGCTGCGCCTTCTCCTTGGCCAGCTCGGCGAAGCACTCGGCGCCGAAGGGGCACTTCGTGGCGCCGAGGCACTCGCGGTGGTTGACCGCGACCTGCCGCCACTCGCGGTCGGTGTGGCGTGGGGCGTTGTCACGCTCGCCGCTGCCGCCCTGCTCGGACTCCTCCTCGGCCCACGCCCGGAGCTCGAGGACCTTCTCGGCCATGGAGCCCATCGGCACGTCGACGAGGGTGCCCTGGTCGTCGGGGACGCCGGCGCGGATGCGGTGCAGGCAGGCGTAGTTGGAGCGGCCCTTGAGGACGGCGTACGACGTGTCGAGGCCGGGCACGCCCTTGACCGCCTCGACGAGCCGCGGGAGGTCGCGCTCGACGAGCTGGTGCTGGAGGGCCAGCGTCGCGGTGGCGACGACGACGCGCTTGTCGTGGAGCATCGCGGGGACGAGGTAGCCCAGCGACTTGCCGGTGCCGGTGCCGGCCTGCACCAGGAGGTGGCGCCCCTCCTCCATCGCCTCCGCGACCTCGGTCGCCATCTGCACCTGGCCGTCGCGCTGCTGCCCGCCGAGGCCGGTGACCGCCTTGGCCAGGACCTCTGCGACAGGGGCGGTGGCGGTGGAGGTCTCAGGCACCAGAGCACCTTACGGGGCGGCGCCGACAGCCCGTCGCAGGCCGTCCACAGCGGCTCCGACCGGATCGCGACTCAAGCGGACATATGGACGTCCAGGGGCCGTCATATGGCCTCATGAGCGGCTATATGTCCGCTGATGAGGGGATGTGGCGGGGTGCTCAGTAGTCCTTCTTGCGCCCGATCTGGCGTTCGATGCGCCGCTCGGGCTGGCCGAGGATGCGCGCCAGGATCTTCACCCGGTAGCGGTAGGCGACCACGCCCAGGACGACGATCAGCAGGATCCACAGCATGCGGTGAGCGTACGCGCAGGCGTCAAGGCGCGTGTGGACTTGTCAGGCTCTCGCTGACGTTGTCAGGCAGTGCAAAGGCCGACAACGTCAGCGATCCCCGGCTGGCCGGGGATCACTGACGGGGCGGCAGACCCCAGACCTCAGACGACCGCGCCGGAGTCCTCGGGCGCCCGCTCGACGCGCTCCTTCTTCACCCGGCTCATCGGCCACTTCGGCTGCATGTAGGTCAGCAGCGGCGTGGCGACGTAGACCGAGGAGAAGGTGCCGACCACGAGTCCGACGAGCAGCGCGATCGCGAAGTCCTGGAGCGAGTCGCCGCCCAGGACGGCGAGCGCGGCGAGGATGAACATCGCGCCGAGGCCGGTGTTGACCGTGCGCGGGATGGTCTCCACAGCCGCCTTGTTGGAGATGTCCATGAAGTCGTCGTCCGGCTTGGAGGCCCACCAACGTTCGCGGATGCGGTCGAAGACGACGACGGTGTCGTTGACGGACAGACCGACGATCGTCATCGCGGCGGCCAGGAAGATGCCGTCGATCGGCTTCTGCAGCCACGCGAAGAGACCGACGACGAGGATCACGTCGTGGGCCATCGCGAGGACGGCCGCGAGGCCGAAGGTCCACTTGAAGCGGATCGCGAGGTAGAGCAGCTGGGCGAGGAAGGCGACGCCGAACGCGATGATCGCGTTGTTGCGCAGCTGCTCCCCGAGCGCGGCGCCGATCTGCTGGTCGTCGACCTTGTCGACCTCGCCGCCGACCTTCTCCAGCTCGGCCTCGATCTGCTGCTCCTCCTCGTTGGAGATCGTGCCGGTGCGCACGGTGAAGTCGGCGGTGTCGGCGGTCTGCACCACGGCCTCGGGGAAGCCGGCCTCGGCGACGGCCTCGCGGGCCTGGTCGACCGAGATGTCCTTGCTGACCGAGTAGTCGAGCTGACGACCACCGGTGAACTCGACACCGAGCTGCAGGCCCTGCGTCGCGATGCCGGCGACGGCGACCACGAGCGCGGCGGCCGAGATGCCCAGCCAGGTGCGGCGGTGCTTCATCAGCTGCGGGTCCTTGCGGTCCAGCCACGTGCGGACCCGGCCGAGGTGGCTCAGGCCGCTGATGGCCGGACGACGCGCGATCGGCTTGTTGGCCACGGCCAGGTCGCACAGCACGCGCGCGATGATCAGGGCCGAGACCATCGACGCGATGACACCGATGGTCAGGGTGACACCGAAGCCCTTGATCGGGCCGGAGCCGAGGAAGAACAGCAGGCCGGCGGCGAGCAGGGTGGTGACGTTGGAGTCGATGATCGCGCTCCACGCCTTGTTGAAGCCGACCGCGAGCGCGCGCCGCAGACCCGCGGAGGGGTAGGCGACGTACTCCTCCCTCGCTCTCTCGAACACCAGGACGTTGGCGTCGATCGCCATGCCGATGGCGAGCACGAAGCCGGCGAGGCCGGGCAGCGTCAGCGTCGACCCGAGGCCGACGAGCATGGCGTAGGCGAGCAGGGCGTACGACGCCAGCGCGATGGTCGCGGCGAACCCGACCAGGCGGTAGACGATGATGATGAAGAGCCCGGTCAGGGCGATACCGATGATGCCGGCCTCGATGGAGGCGTCGATCGCCGCGGCACCCAGCGAGGGGCCGACGAGGCGGTCGGAGATGGCCGTCAGCTCGAGCGGCAGGGCACCACCCTGGATGAGGGCGGCGAGGTCCTTGGCGTCCTCGGAGGTGAAGCTGCCGGTGATGTCGGTGGAGCCGCCGCGGATGCCCACCTCGCAGCCGACGCCGGTGTTGACCTCGGGAGAGGAGATGATCTCGCCGTCGAGGACGATCGCGATGCGCCGCTTCGGGTCGCCGGACGGGTTGCACGCGGCCTTGCCGGTGATGTCGGCCCAGGTGTCGCCACCCTTGCCGCTGAAGTCGATGGCGACGACCCACTCCACGCTCTGGTCGCGTTGCACGGCGCTCGCGCCGGTGATCTCGTCACCCTGGATGACCGTGGGACCCACCTCGAGGGTGTCGCCCTGGTCGGACGGCAGGACGAGGTTGTCCTTCTTGCTCGGCTCGGCGTCCGGCTGCGCGGTGTTGAGGACCTCGTGGATCGTCAGCTTGGCGGTGCTGCCGATGCGCTCCTCGGCCTCCTGGGCCTCTTCGTCGCTGGTGACGCCCGGCAGCTCGACGAGGATGCGGTTCTCGCCCTGGCGGATGACGGTCGACTCGGCGACGCCCAGCGCGTCGACGCGCCCGCGCAGGACCTGGAGGGTCTTGTCGACGTTCTCGGCCGTCGCGGGCGTCTGCTCGGTGCCGTCCGCCTCGAAGACGAACTGCGCGCCGCCCTTCAGGTCCAGGCCGAGGTTCGGCTTGACGTTGATGGCGAGCGCCACGCACCCGACCAGGAGGCCGAGCACGAGGAAGAAGCGAATCCAGACACCACGTGACATGCGCGACAGTCTCCACTACCACTCTCGGAACGCCCGAATCAGGGCACGGTGACCTCCAACGGGCGACGCCGCCCGAAGGTTCCTCGCGAGTAGGACCTCGACACACCACGGTGCCGGGTGTTGTGTGGTCAGCACCGCGGCCGCTCCCGTGGCCGCACTCTCGGGAGGACACATGTCAGTACGCAGGAGATGGAGCAGTACGCGGCTGGTGGCCGTCGGCGGCCTGGTGGCCGCCGGCCTCGCGGCGGGCGCCGGGGTGGCCTCGGGCTCGGAGCAGTCGCCCGCACCGGACGAGGGGCGTCGCGAGATCGCGCGCACCGCCTCGGAGGACCCCACCAGGATCGTGATGGTCCGCGCGCCGGAGGTCGCGGACCGCAACGAGGTCATCGACCTCGGCCTCGACGTCACCGAGCACGCCACCGAGAAGGGCATCGAGGTGGTCCTCCACGACGCGCAGGACGCGCAGGTGCTGCGCGACGCCGGCTTCACCTGGAAGGTCGTCGTCGACGACCTCGAGGCCCTCACCGCACGCCACCGCGCGCGCGACGCGGCGTACGCGAACCGCGTGGCGACATCGCCGCTGCCGAGCGGCCGCACGTCGTACCGCCTCTACGACGACTACCTGCGCGACATGAACCGGCTCGCCCGGCTCTACCCGACGCTCACCAGGCCGCTGACGCTGGAGAACCGCACCGTCCTCGGCGAGCGCATCCGTGGCCTGGAGATCAGCACGGACGCGACCAACGTCCGCGACGGCAAGCCGGTGTTCCTGCTGATGGGCGCCCACCACGCGCGCGAGTGGCCCAGCGCCGAGCACACGATGGAGTTCGCCTTCGACCTCCTGCAGTCCTACTACGACCGCGACCGTGACGTCCGCGACCGGGCGCGCGACCTACTGTCGACCTCGCGCGTCATCGTCGTGCCGGTCGTCAACGTCGACGGCTTCAGGATCTCGCGCGACGCCGACCCGCTCGGCGACTTCAGCCAGTTCGACTACGAGATGAAGCGCAAGAACTGCTCGATCTCCGCCGCCACGCCGCCGGCGTACCTCGGCGGCACGTGCGACGACAACCCGGCCGGTCGGCTGCGCGGCACCGACCTCAACCGCAACTACCCCGGCTTCTGGGGCGGCGGCGGCGCCAGCCCGACGTGGTCGAGCGACACCTACCGCGGCGACGGCCCGGGCAGCGAGCCCGAGTCCGACGCCGTACGCCAGCTCATCTCCGAGCGCGCGGTGACGGTGATGATCTCCAACCACACCTACTCCAACCTGGTGCTGCGCCCGCCGGCCATCGCGGCCACGGGCAAGGCCCCCGACGAACCGCAGCTCAAGGCGCTCGGGGACGCGATGGCGGCGCAGAACGCCTACACCAGCCAGGCGTCGTACCAGCTCTACGACACCTCGGGCTCGACCGAGGACTGGAGCTACTGGATCACCGGCGGCTACGGCTACACGATCGAGATCGGCGACGAGGGGTTCCACCCGGCGTACGAGGAGGCCGTCGTCGGTGAGTACCTCGGCGAGGCGCCGGCCGACAGCGCCGGGCTCGGCGGCAACCAGGAGGCGTACTGGCTGGCGGCCGAGGCCGCGGCCGACGACTCCCAGCACGCGCTGATCCGGGGTACGGCACCGGCGGGCCGCGCGATCACCGTGTCGCGTCGCACGGTGTCCCCCACCTCGCCGGTCATCAACGCCGACGGCACGGTGGGCGACCCGATCCTCTACGAGGACACCCTGGTCAACACCTACGACACCCGTCGCGGCGGGCGGTTCACGCTGGACGTCAACCCGTCGACGCGACCGCTGGTGGCCGGTCGCTACGGCCGGCTTCCCGAGGCGCCCCCGCAGGCGCCGCTGACCCTCACCAACCCCGACGGGGTGCCCGCGGTCGGGGGCAGCGAGAGCACGACCTTCGAGGTCCAGGGGCTGCCGCAGGCCGACAACGGCTTTCTGGAGGTGTCGGTGGCCTGGCCGTCGGAGGACCCGGAGGCGTTCGACTGGGACTTCACCCTGCTCGGACCCGACGGGGCACCGGTGGGCTCGGGCGCGACGCTGGACAACCCGGAGGTCATCCGCGTGCCCGACCCGGCACCCGGGACCTACACCCTCGTCGCCGACAACTTCGCCGGCGGCGACGCGGCCCACGACTGGACCGGCACGGTGACCTTCGAGGGTCCCGAGCCGCCCGTCGACACCGGGATCGAGGAGGCGTGGCTGGTCTCCTGCACGAGCCGCGGCGGCGGCAAGGTCTTCGGCACCCGGGAGGTCGTCGTGGACCGCGGTGAGGTCGTCGGCGTGGGCGACCTGTGCCGCAGGTCGAGCTACAAGAGGTGACCGGGTAGCCGCCGCTGCTTCACCATGGGATGTCGCCGGACGTGCACTCCCCTCGGTTCGTTGACCGAGGGAAGTGCCTCGCTTCCCGACATCCCATGGTGAAGCGTCAGGGACGCGGCGGCGAGATCAGCGGGCGTACGCCTCCAGCTCGCCTGCGAGGTCGGCGTTGGCGCGCCCGACCACGAGCGTCCCGTCGCCGGTGTGCTCCAGCGAGCCGATCTCGGCCTCCTGGTGGATCCGGTTGACGAGGTCGCCGCGCTCGTAGGGCAGCAGCACGTCGAACTCGACCTGGGGCCGCGGCAGCTCGGACTCGATGGTCCGCAGCGCGTCCTCGATGCCGTCGCCGGTCTTCGCGCTCACCACGACGCTGTGCGGCTCGCGCGAGCGGAGCCGGCCGATCACGAGCGGGTCGGCCGCGTCGGCCTTGTTGATCACGATGATCTCGGGGACCTTGTTGGCGCCGATCTCGGCCAGGACCTCGCGCACCGCGGCGATCTGACCCTCGGGGTCCGGGTGGGAGCCGTCGACGACGTGCAGCAGCAGGTCGGCGTCGGCGACCTCCTCCAGCGTCGAGCGGAACGCCTCGACGAGGTCGTGCGGGAGGTGGCGTACGAACCCGACGGTGTCCGACATCGTGTAGACGCGGCCGTCGGCGGTGGTCGTACGCCGCGTGGTCGGGTCGAGGGTCGCGAAGAGCGCGTCCTCGACGAGGACTCCCGCGTCGGTCAGCCGGTTGAGCAGCGAGGACTTGCCGGCGTTGGTGTAGCCGGCGATCGCGACGCTGGGGACGTGGTTGCGCCGGCGCGACTGCCGCTTGACCTCGCGGGTCCCGCGCATCTCCTTGAGCTCGCGGCGCAGCTTGGCGATCTTGGTGTTGATCCGACGGCGGTCGGTCTCGATCTTGGTCTCACCGGGGCCGCGGCCACCGATGCCGTCGCCGCCCGCGGCGCGGCCACCGGCCTGGCGGGAGAGGTTGCCGCCCCAGCCGCGCAGGCGCTGCTTCATGTACTGCAGCTGCGCGAGCTCGACCTGCGCCTGGCCCTCCTTGCTCTTCGCGTGCTGGGCGAAGATGTCGAGGATCAGCGCGGTGCGGTCGACGACCTTGACCTTGATGCGGTCCTCGAGGTTGCGCAGCTGGCTGGGCGCGAGCTCGCCGTCGCAGATGACGGTGTCGGCGCCGGTGGCCTGGACGATCTCGCGGATCGCGTCGACCTTGCCGCGCCCGATGTAGGTGGCCGGGTCGGGCTTCTGGCGGCGCTGGAAGACGGCCTCGAGGACCTCGGAGCCGGCGGTCTCGGCGAGGAGGGCGAGCTCGGCCATGGAGTTCTCGGCATCGGTGACCGAGCCGTCGGTCCACACCCCGACGAGCACGACCTTCTCGAGCCGGAGCTGGCGGTACTCGACCTCGGTGATGTCCTCGAGCTCGGTGCGCAGGGCGGCGACGCGGCGCAGGGCGTGCCGCTCGGCCAGCTCCTGGGCGCCGACCGTGAGCTCCTCCGGATCGCCCTCCTCGTCCCAGGACGCGTCGTCGGCGTAGCCGGACTCGCCCCACTCGTCGGAGTCGTCGGCGTCGTCGTCGAGCAGCTCGTCGTCGAGCTGGATGGTGTCGTCGTCCCAGCCGCGGGTGGCGTCGAGGGCGTCGCGCAGCGTGAAGTCGGCCGCGGTGTGGTCAGGTGCGTTCGTCATATACCGACAAGGGTAGGTCGGACCGCGCGCCCGTGCGAACGACTTTGCCGTGGGCGAACACCGAGGGGTCAGGCGCGGTGCCGCCCGACCGGCGCCGCCGGACCGCCCACGAGCGACTGCGCCGGCACGAACTCGTCGCAGGCGCCGCGCACGTCGTGGGGCGTGTGCCCCGGGCCGACCAGGACCACCCGGACACCCGCCGCGTGGAGGCGGTGGACGAGCGGCAGCATCGAGGTGAGGTCGCCGGCGATGACAACCTCGTCGACGGCCGCCTCCCGGGCGATGTCGACGGCGTCGATCGCCATCGCGACCAGCGCCTGGTCGTCGTCGTCCGCGAACTGGTGGAACGAGTGCAGGCCCGCGCGGCGCAGCCGGCCGACCCACGCGCCCAGGTCGGAACGGGTCCAGTCGGCGTACGCCCGGCAGACGTTGACGGTCCCGCGCTCGCCGAGCCGGCCGAGCAGCGCGGCGGCGACGTCCTCGGGGACGCGGCGGGCGTCGATCAGCACCGCCACCCGGGTGGCGTGCTCGGCCTCCTCGGCCGTCGGGCGGTGCGGGAGGGCGGGCGCGCGCGGCGCGGGATCGGTGAGACCGGCGAGCGGCTCGGTCGCGGACTCGACCGCGACCGCGGGCTCGGGCCCCATCGCGAGCGCGGGCGCGGGCTCCACCTCGGGCGCGGGACGGGGCTCCGATGTCGGGGCGAGGCGCAGCACGCCGTCACGCCGGCCACGGTTGCCGGCCTGCATCCAGCGCCGGACGAGTGACGCGAGCTCGCCCTCGCTGCCGGAGCGCTGGGTCGCGTCGTCGTCGACGTCCGCCCCACGCGGCTCCACCAGGTTGGTCATCGTCGTCTCCCACTCGTCCGCCGACGCTGGTCGGCGGTTCCCCGAGGAGACTGTCCCGCGTGTCGCCTGGACTTTCCCGGCTTCGGGCGAATCCCCGCGCTCGGTCTGGACCAGTCGTCCCGCGATGTGGGATCAGCGTCGCTTGACGCGGACCGTGCGGGACCGGTCGGCGCCGCAGAGCGGCTCGGCCGCCGACCCGACGGTCACGTAGTAGCGCCCGGCCCTGCGGGGAGCGCTCGTGCGGAAGGTGCCGTTGCGGCGCGTCGTGGTGACCACGAGCCGCAGGTCGGCCTTCGCGCGCTGCTGCCACAGCGTGACCGGCACCTGCGAGGTGCACTGGTTGCTGGTGGAGGTCACGGCCCCGGTGAGCCGACGCTTCTTCTCCTTCAGCCTCAGCCCCACCGTGCGGGGGTACACGCAGGAGGCCGTGCACCCCGGCGTGGGTGGCTGGGCCGACGGCGGCGGCTGCTGCGGCTGCGGCGGCTGCGGGGAGACCGGCGGGGCCGGCGCGGTGCCGGGGGTGTCGTCGCAGGCGTTGCCCCGGCCGTCGGCGTCCCAGTCGAGCTGGTCGGTGTTGGCATAGGACGGGCAGTTGTCGCCCGCGTTGGCCACGCCGTCGTTGTCGAGGTCCGGGTCGCACGCGTCGCCCCACCCGTCGCCGTCGAGGTCGGCCTGGTCGCGGTTGATCACCGTGGGGCAGTTGTCGAGCTCGTTCGGCAACCCGTCCCGGTCGGGGTCGCAGCCCTCGTAGGTGACGGTGGCGGAGAGGTGCCGGAGGTAGCCGGTCGACTGCCCGTAGCTCTCGATCCACACGCTGATGTCACGCACGGGACCGAAGCGGAAGATCGAGCTGGGGATGGACTGCGGGCTGAACCTGCCGGTCCGGGCGTTGTCGGGCCAGGTGCTCGCACCGGAGAGGTTGTCGAAGGTGATGTCGACCGAGGAGCCGCCCCCAAACAGCCGACTGGACCCCAACGGCTGGCGCTGGCCGGACGATCCCCACTCCATCCGGACCTCGCCCTCGTCGACGTCCATGGCGACCGTGAGCTCGACACGCGACACGCGCACGGGACCGTCCGGCGGGATCCCGGCCCGGATGGTGAACTCACGACCCCCGAAGACGGCCCCGCCGACGGCCCCTCCGAACGTCTGCTGGCACGGCGGGGCCGTAGGCACCGCGGACGCAGGTGCGGAGGGTCCGGTGAGCACCCCCAGCACCCCGGTGACGAGCAGCACCACGAGTGCGGCAGCGTGCGTACGAGTCCCCCGTGATTCCCCCATGCGCCCGGTCCTACCCGGGAGCGCGGTTGGCGAAACCGCTACTTCGGGGGCATCCGGATGCCGCCGTCGACGCGGATCGTCTCGCCGTTCATGTAGGAGTTGGTCAGGCACTCCACGACCATGCTCGCCAGCTCGTCGGCACGGCCGAGGCGTTTGGGGAACAGGACGTTCTGGCCGAGGTTGGCCTTGAACTCGTCGGGGTCGGGGAACGCGTCGTAGATCGGGGTGTCGATGAGGCCGGGTGCGATCGTGTTGAGCCGGATCCCGGCGGCCGACAGGTCGCGGGCGACCGGGAGGGTCATGCCGACGACCCCGCCCTTGGACGCGGAGTAGGACGCCTGGCCGATCTGGCCGTCGAACGCGGCGACCGAGGCGAGGTTGACGATCGCGCCGCGCTGGCCGTCGGCGTCGGGCTCGTTGCGGCTCATCACGGTGGCGGCCTGGCGGGTCATGTCGAAGGTGCCGATGAGGTTGATCTCGACCACCTTGCGGAACGCGTCGAGGTCGTGCGCCTGCTCCAGCAGCCCGTCGCGACCGATGGTGCGCTGCGCCCAGCCGATGCCGGCCGAGTTCACGCACGCGCGCAGCGGGGCGATCTCGGCCGCGGCCTCGACGGCCGCGGCGACCTGCTCGGTCCTCGTGACGTCGACGGAGGCGAACACGCCGCCGACCTCCGCGGCCAGCGCCTCGCCCTTCTCGGCGTTGAGGTCGGCGACGACGACCACGGCGCCCCTCGCGGCGAGGGCTCGGGCGACGGCGGCGCCGATGCCGCTGGCGCCGCCGGTGACGATGGCGGTGGAGGCAGAGATGTCCATGTGCGGGATCGTAGCCACCGCCGTACCGGCGTCACTCATGTGGTGATGTGGCCGCTCCTCGCACGGTATTCCGCATCATGAGCGGTCACACGGCCGCTCATGAGGGGAAATGGACCGAGGAGATGGACCGGGAAGCGGACCCACCCCTCAGAGGTCGGTCAGCCCCTCGGCGACCAGCTCCGCCGGGCCGGTCATCAGCACCCGGTCGTCGTCGGTCCAGGTGACGTGGAGCGTCCCGCCGGGGACGTCGACGCGGTACGCCGTCCCGCGGGCCGCGCCGTCGGCCAGCGCCGCCGCGACGGCCACCGCGCACGCGCCGGTGCCGCAGGAGCGGGTCTCCCCCGAGCCCCGCTCGTGGACGCGCATCGCGACGTGGTGCTCCCCGCGACGGACCACGAACTCGACGTTGACCCCATCGGGGTAGACCGCCTCGTCGTGGGTCGGCGCGTCGAGCAGCAGCCCCGCGTCGGCGAGGTCGTCGACGAACGCGACGGCGTGCGGGTTGCCCATCGACACGTGCAGGGCGGACCAGGTGTGGTTCGGGACCGACACGGAGGTCTCGCCGAGGACTTCGGGCTCCCCCATGTCGGCGGTGTACGCCTCCCCCGCGGCGTCCAGCACCTTGACGCCGGCGCGCGTGCGGATCTCCATCGGGAAGGGCTCGCCCTGCCGCTCGTGGAGGTAGCGGGCGAAGACGCGGACGCCGTTGCCGCACATCTCGCTGACCGACCCGTCGGCGTTGCGGTAGTCCATGAACCACCCGCCGTCACGCCGTACGGCCCGCAGCACCCCGTCGCCACCGATGCCGGCGCGCCGGTCGCACAGCGCGCGTACGCGCTCCGCCGACAGGTCGCCGTGGACCGTGCCGTCGGGGTCGGGCAGGACCACGAAGTCGTTCTCGGTGCCGTGGCCCTTGAGGAAGGGGTAGCTCACCCGGTCATTGTCGCAGGGCGAGCCACCCCGTCCGGGTGGCTACCGCGGGTCGACCACCTTGGCCGACCCCTTGCCGCGCCGGCTCGGCTCGGCGACCGCGGTCATCGTCTTGCGCGGCCCGAACTCGATCGCCGTGGCGGCCCCGATCTCGGCGGCGCTCGTGAAGGCGTCCCCTGCCGGCGCGAGCGTGTGCCCGAGCGCCGTCAGCGCGGCGCCGTACGCGTCGATGAAGGCCGGCTCGGCGGTGACGCTCGCGGTGTTGCGCTGGCTGGCGCGCGGCGCGGCGATCGCCTCCTCGATCGTCATGCCGAGGTCGATCCGGTTCACCAGCATCTGCAGCACGGTGGTGATGATCGTCGAGCCGCCGGGCGACCCGAGCGCGAGGAACGGCTTGCCGTCCTTGAGCACGATCGTCGGCGACATCGAGCTCCGCGGCCGCTTGCCCGGCTGGATGCGGTTGGGGTCGGCGGCGTCGTAGACGGTGGAGAAGTCGGTGAGCTCGTTGTTGAGCAGGAAGCCGTGGCCCGGGACGGTGATACCCGAGCCGCCGGTCTGCTCGATGGTGAGGGTGTACTCGACGACGTTGCCCCACTTGTCCGCGACCGTGAGGTTGGTGGTCGAGATGTTCTCGGTGTCCGCGTCGGTGACGCCCGTGCCGGCGGCAGGCGGGCACGCCCCGTCGTACGCCGTCACGTCACCGGCAGCGACCGGCTTGGTGGCCGCCTTGGCCGGGTTGAGCGAGCACGCGCGCTCGGCGGCGTACGTGTCGTCGAGGAGGCGCTTGACCGGGACGTCGACGAAGGCGGGGTCACCGACGTACTTGCCGCGGTCGGCGAACGCCAGGGCGCTCGCCTCGAGGTAGTGGTGCAGGGCCTGCTCGGTCGTCATCGCCGACAGGTCGTAGCGCTCGAGGATGTTGAGCGCCTCGCCGACGGTCGTGCCTCCCGACGAGGACGGCGCCATGCCGTAGACGTCGTGGCCGCGGTAGCTCGTCCTCGTGGCCTTCTGCGAGCGGACCCGGTAGTCGCGCAGGTCGCGCGGGGTCAGGTAGCCCTTGGGTGCGGGGAGCGTCGTGTTCTTGGTCATGCGCGGCTTGCGCACGACGTCGGACATCAGCCGCGCGAGCGGGCCGCGGTAGAACGCCTTCGTGCCCTTCGCGGCGATCGCGCGGTAGGTGTCGGCGAGCTCGGGGTTCCGGAAGACCGAGCCCACCTGGGGGGCGTCTCCCCTGGGCAGGAAGAGCTTCTTGGTGTCCTTGAACGCGGAGAAGCGTTCGAGGTTGTCGAGCGTCTGCTGGCGGAAGGTGGCGTCGACCTTGAAGCCGCGGTCGGCGACCTTCGTCGCGGGGGCGAGCGCCTCGGCGAGCGACCAGGTGCCCCAGTTGGCCAGCGCCTTGTCCCAGGTCGCGAGGGTGCCGGGCGTGCCGACGCTGACACCGCTGGTCACGAGGTCGGGCGTGAACGGGTAGGGCTTGCCGGTCGCCGGGTCGACGAAGGCGTCCTGCGGCATCTTGCTGGGCGCGGTCTCGCGGCCGTCGAGCGTGCGGACCTTGCCGCTCTTCGCGTTGTAGTAGACGAAGTAGCCGCCTCCGCCGATGCCCGCGCTGTAGGGCTCGGTCACGCCGAGCGTCGCGGCGGCGGCGACGGCCGCGTCCACCGCGTTGCCGCCCGCCTTGAGGACCTTGAGCCCGGCCGCACTGGCCTCGGGGTCGACGGTCGTGACGGCGCCGCCCGTGCCGATGGCGGTGGGCACCTTCTTCGTCGGCCGCAGGTCGGGGCCGTCGGGCGCCTGCGCCTGGGCTCCGGGGACGGACGAGGCGAGCAGGAGCCCCGCGACCAGGCCGGTCGCGGTGACGGTGGCGAGGGACGTACGCAGGTGGTGCAGGGACATGGGTCTTCCTCCCGAGCGATGGTCCGTCCACCCTGCCCGCGCCCGACGGCCTTGTCCACGCCCGCCGGAGGGTGTGTCACCCACGGTCACCGCACGACCGCGTACCTCCCGCACATGAAGTCCCGGTTGCGCGCGACCTCCTCGAGCCTCAGCTCGACGTGGCGCGGCAGCACGGGCGCGCCGCTGCCGACCGTCACCGGGGCGTACTGGATCCACACCTCGTCGAGCAGGCCGGCGTCGTGGAGCTGCCCGACCAGATCCCCGCCGCCGACGACCCACAGGTCCTTGCCGTCGGCGGCCTCGGTCATCTCGGCGTGCACGCGCCGCACGTCGCCCTGGGCGAAGTTCACGCTCGCCGGCGCCTCGGGGAAGGTGCGGTGCGTCAGCACCCAGGTCGGGAGCGGCCCCCACGGGTCGTCGTCGTGGTCGAGGATCCACTGCCACGTCGTGGCGCCCATGACGCAGGCGCCGAGGCGCTCGCGGAACGCCGGGTAGGCCATCGGGCCCTCCTGGTCGATGTCGCGCGAGGTGAGCCAGTCGAGCGAGTGGTCGTCGGTCGCGATGAAGCCGTCGAGGGTGCAGCCGGTGTAGTAGATGGTCGCCATGTCCGCCACCGTGGCACCGGCGACGGTGTCTCCGCTTGACCGGGATTGCGGTCCTTGGGGGGCCTACCGGACGAGCGCGTGGACGGCGGGTTCGGCCGCCTCGGCCGGCAGGTGGCCGAGCATGATGAGCTGGGCCATCCCGTGGACCGTCGACCACAGCGCCGCCGAGAGCGCCATCGGGTCGCGGCCCTCCCACCCGGGCTCCTGCACGAGCCGGCAGGCCGACCGCCGTACGCCCGGCGCTGGCGCGCGTCAGCTGACCCGGTCGACCGCCCCGATCGCCTTCTCCACGCGGTCGGGGTCGTCGTGCGCGACCCACAAGATGCGCGGGTCCTTGCGGAACCAGGAGTCCTGCCGTCGGGCGAACCGCCGGGTCGCGACGGTCGTCTGCTCGATCGCCTCGGCGAGGCTGCGGTCGCCGGCGAGGAAGCCGGTCACCTCGCGGTAGCCGATGGCGCGGTGGGCCGTACGCCCCTCGGCGAGGCCGCGGGCCAGCAGCGCCTCGACCTCCTCGACGAACCCGCCCGCGAACATCTCCTCGACCCGGCGCGCGATGCGCGCGTCGAGCGTCGGCCGGTCGATGTCGACCCCGACCTGGACGGTGTGCGGGACGGCGTACTCCAGTCGCGGGAGGCTCGCGCTGAACGGCCGCCCGGTCAGCGCGACGACCTCGAGGGCACGGACGACGCGGCGCCCGTTGTCGGGCAGGATCTGCGCCGCCGCCTCGGGGTCGACGCCCGCGAGCCGCCGGTGCAGGGCGTGGGTGCCGACGGTCTCGAGCTCGGCCTCGAGCTCGCGGCGCAGCGAGTCGTCCGTGCCGGGGAACTCGAAGCGGTCGACGATGGCGCGGGTGTAGAGCGCCGACCCGCCCACCAGGACCGGCGTTGCGTCGCGGCCGCGGATGTCGTCGATCGACTCGCGCGCCCACCCCTGGAAGAGCGCGACCGTGGCAGGCTCGGTGACCTCGTAGAGGTCGAGCAGGTGGTGCGGGATGCCCCGGCGCTCGCCCTCCGGCAGCTTGGCGGTGCCGATGTCCATGCCGCGGTAGACCTGCATCGCGTCGGTGTTGACCACCTCCCCGCCGAGCCGTTCGGCGAGGTCGAGGCTGAGACCGGTCTTGCCCGACGCGGTCGCTCCGACGAGCGCGACGATGGGGCGAGGCATGTCGCCATTGTCCATGCGTGGCTAGGCTCTGGAACGCCGGAGTCCCCACCCGCCGGGGTGGGCCGGAACCCCTCCGAGGAGGACCAGATGAGTTTCCTGGACAAGGCGAAGGCCAAGCTCACCGACGCGGTCGACCAGCACGGCGACAAGATCGCCCAGGGCATCGACAAGGCCGGTGCGTTCGCCAACGAGAAGACCGGCGGCAAGCACGCCGACAAGATCGACAAGGCCACCGGCAAGGCGCGCGACGCGCTCGACCAGCTCGACGGCAAGGACGACGACATCCCGCCCGGCACCCCGCCGACCGCGCGTCCGTGACGGTCGCCTTCGCCCTCGTCCCGGCCTCCTACGTCTACCTGCTGCGGGAGGGCGGGACGGGGACCGAGGTGCTGCTCCAGCAACGGGGCCCCGTCCCCTACATGCCCGGCCACTGGGCCGCGGCGGCCGCCGGCCACGTCGAGCCCGGCGAGACGGCGTACGACGCCGCGCGCCGCGAGGCGCTCGAGGAGCTCGGCATCACCGACGTCGCCCTCGACTTCGCGTTCACGATGCAGCGCAGCCAGTTCGGCCCGGCGATCGAGGAGCGGGTGGACTGGTTCTTCACCGCGCGCTCCTGGTTGGGCGAGCCCAGGGTCGTCGAGCCGGAGAAGGCGGCGCGCCTGGGCTGGTACGCCCTCGACGCGCTCCCCGAGCCGATGGTGCCGCACGAGGCGTACGCCCTCGCGCACCTCGGGTCCGGCGTCGGCTACCTCACCTTCGGGTGGGGTGCCCCTCCGCACGGAGGTGGTCCCGGCAGGTCGATCGGGGCAGGATCGACGGCTCGACCACAGGGAGGGAACCCATGAGTGACGACGACCTGAGCCCCATGCCGACGCCCTACGCCGAGGAGCCCCAGCTGGTCCCCGGCGGCGTGGACGCCATCGAGGAGGACCCGGCCGACAACGGCCTGCCCCGCGACCTCAGCACCGAGGAGAACCCGGCCGTCGACGACACCGTCCCCGACGAGATCGGACAGCCGGACGACAAGCAGCAGGCCCCCGAGGGCGAGGCCCGGGACCAGGAGCCCGGGACCGAGGACGACCCGTCCGCCGGCCAGGAGGCCGAGGACGGGTCGGTGGAGCCGCCGGCCTGACGACGGTGTCGTGCTCCCCGGCCGAGCGGGGATGCGCGACAACAGTGCGGTCGTCGTGACGCACGAGGTACGTCACCACGACCGCGCTCCTCCACAGACCGGGTCCGCCCCCTCGCGGTCCAGCAGGTGCCCGGCCACGATCGTCACATGACCTCGACCGGGTACGCCGACCTGCTCGCCCTGCAGCGTGGCGTCGTCTCCCGTCGCCAGCTCACCGAGCGCGGAGTCGCCCCGCACGAGATCGAGCGGCTGCTGCGCAGACGCCTCCTGGTGCGCGTGCACGACGGCGTCTTCCTCGACCACACCGGCAGCCCGACCTGGCTCCAGCGTGCGTGGATCGGCGTGCTTGCGGCGTGGCCGGCCGCGCTCGCGGCCGACAGCGCCCTGCGGGCCGCCGACGGTCCGGGGCGGGCGGGGCGCGACGACGGCGTCATCCACGTCGCGGTCGATCGGCACCGGCGGATCCGGCTCCCGTCCGGATTCCGGCTGCACCGCAGGTCCGGCCTCGACCGGCTCGTGGCCTGGAACGCCAGCCCTCCCCGGCTGCGGGTCGAGGAGGCACTGGTCGACGTCGCGTCGGACGCGCACGACGACTTCACGGCGATCGCTGTGCTGGCGGACGCGTTCCAGGCCCGGCGCACGACCCCCGCGCGCGTCCGCGACTCGCTCGACCTGCGTCAGCGGGTCCACCGGCGCGACTTCCTCTCCAGCGCCCTGACGGACCTGGAGCAGGGGACCTGCTCGGTGCTCGAGCACGGCTACCTGACTCGGGTCGAGCAACCGCACGGCCTCCCAACCGCGCGCCGACAGCTCCGCGACTCGTCGCGGGGTCCGGTGTACCGGGACGTCGCCTACGTCGAGTTCGACCAGCTCGTCGAGATCGACGGCCGGCTGTGGCACGACTCCGCCGTGAGCGTCGACGCCGACCTCGACCGGGACCTCGCCGCGGCGGTCGACCGGATGAACACGGTCCGTGTCGGCTGGGGCCAGGTCTTCGACCGGCCATGCACGACGGCGGCCCGCATCGGCGTGCTGCTGCAGGCGCGCGGGTGGAACGGTCGCACCACGCCGTGCGCGGCCTGTCTCCCCCGGACCGCATGACCCGGGCGCGGACTGCGGTCGTGGTGACGTGCCTGGCGCGTCAGGACGACCGCACTCCCGGCGGGATCCCCGCGCGAGCGGGGACTCCGACGAGGTCAGCCGCAGCCGGGCGCAGGCGGCAGCGCGGCGGGCACCCCGACCGACGGCATGCCGAGCCCGACGGAGGCGGCGGCGGGCGGGACGGACGTACGCCGCTCCCAGGCGTCGCCGGCACGGGTGCGCCGCACGGACCGGATGGCACCGTCGGCGACGAGGTGGTGCGGGGCGGCGTAGGTGATCTCGACCGTGACCATGTCGCCGGGACGCACCGAGTCGGCCTCGACCGCGGAGAAGTCGGCAGCGAAGTGCACGAGGCGGTTGTCGCGCGCGCGACCGGAGAGCCGCTTGGTGGCGGTGTCCTTGCGTCCCTCGCCCTCGGCGACCATGAGCTCGACGGTGCGCCCGACGAGCGCCGTGTTCTCCGACCAGGAGATCTCCTCGACGACCTCCACGAGCCGCTGGTAGCGGTCCTTGACGACCTCGGGAGGGACCTGGTCCTCGAGGGTGGCCGCCGGGGTGCCGGGACGCTTGGAGTACTGGAAGGTGAAGGCGGCGGAGAAGCGGGCTGCCCGCACGACGTCGAGGGTGGCCTGGAAGTCCTCCTCGGTCTCGCCGGGGAAGCCCACGATGATGTCGGTGGTGATCGCGGCGTCGGGGATCGCGGCGCGGACGCGCTCGATGATCCCGAGGTACTTCGACTGGCGGTAGGACCGGCGCATGTCGCGCAGCACCTTGTCCGAGCCCGACTGCAGGGGCATGTGCAGGGACGGCATCACGTTGGGCGTACCGGCCATCGCCTCGATGACGTCGTCGGTGAACTCCGCCGGGTGCGGCGAGGTGAAGCGCACCCGCTCGAGGCCCTCGATCTCGCCGCAGGCCCGCAGCAGCTTGGAGAACGCCTGGCGGTCACCGAACTCGACGCCGTAGGCGTTGACGTTCTGGCCGAGCAGGGTGACCTCGGTGACGCCCTCGGCGACCAGCGCCTCGACCTCGGCGAGGATCTCGCCGGGACGGCGGTCCTTCTCCTTGCCGCGCAGCGACGGCACGATGCAGAACGTGCAGGTGTTGTTGCACCCGACCGAGATCGACACCCACGCGGCGTACGCCGACTCCCGCTTGGTCGGCAGCGTCGAGGGGAAGACCGAGAGCGACTCCAGGATCTCGACCTGGGCCTCCTCCTGGACGCGGGCCCGCTCGAGCAGCACCGGCAGCGAGCCGATGTTGTGCGTCCCGAAGACCACGTCGACCCACGGCGCGCGCTTGGTGATCGTGTCGCGGTCCTTCTGGGCCAGGCAGCCGCCGACGGCGATCTGCATGCCGGGCTTCCCCGCCTTCACGGGCGCGAGGTGGCCGAGGTTGCCGTAGAGCTTGTTGTCGGCGTTCTCCCGCACGGCGCAGGTGTTGAACACGACGACGTCGGCCTGCTCGTCGGCCGCGGCGCGGACGTAGCCGGCGTCCTCCAGCAGACCACTCAGGCGCTCGGAGTCGTGGACGTTCATCTGGCACCCGTGGGTCTTGACCTCGTAGGTGCGCGTGGGGGCGTGGATCGCGGTGCTCATGACCCGCCCAGCGTACGGCGACGCCCGGCGACGACAGGAATCACACAGGAACAGCGACCCGGGGGCGCCGACGCGTGTCCACCCCACTCGGGTGCGATGAGTAGTCCTGCATGACC
Organism: Nocardioides cavernae; assembly: GCF_013410035.1. GTDB lineage: Bacteria > Actinomycetota > Actinomycetes > Propionibacteriales > Nocardioidaceae > Nocardioides > Nocardioides cavernae_A. Next base: position 821,075 of record NZ_JACCBW010000001.1, read on the forward strand.
ATGCACGGCCTGACCCGCATGGCACGTCTAGCCCACGTGTCCAGTCCACCTGGGGGGTTACGGGCCAATCTCGTTGATTTTTTGTCCACGTTTTCCGAAGGTTCGGTGACAGCGATCAACAAATCGGTAACACGGCGTCCACGGACGGACCCGTACCGATCCGGACCGTGGGGGCCCGCATGGATGCAAAGACCGCCGACAACCGCACGTTCACGCTCGCCACCGTGCGACTCGCGGCCGTGCTCGCGATTGTTACCGCGCTGTTCCTCAGTGCCCTTCCGGAGAGCCACGCCGATGACGTGGCATCCAGCGAGAAGAAGCGCTCACGTGGTAGCGCCGTCACGGCCACCCTGACCTCGCTGCCCCCGATCGTCGCGCCGGGCACCTCGCCCGCGGCGCCCAGCTCCACGGGCAGCCTCCTCGCCACGTTCTCCCCTGCCGACCCCGGCCAGCGCGTCGTGCTGGAGAAGAAGGTCTCCGGCGGCTGGAAGGTCGTGGCCACGGCCCGCGAGGACGCCTGGGGATCCGCAGCCTTCTCCCCGGGCCGCGGCGCCTACCGCGCCAGCACCACCAGCCGGGGCATCACCTGGTCGACCCGCACCGTGCGCACCACCCGCTGGACCCCCGAGTTCGAGGACACCTTCTCCGGGACCTCCCTCGACGGCTCGGTGTGGAACGACCAGAAGCGCGAGCACGAGAGCGTGTACGCCCCCCGCACCTGCGCGCGTACGGACCCGTCGGCCCGCCGCGTCGAGGGCGGCGTCCTGCACCTCGGCGTCGCGGCCGACCCGGCCCGCGCCGGCATGCCGTGCAGCTGGTCGACCGACCGGAAGTCGGGCACCAGCCCCTACCTCCTCAACACCCAGGTCGCCACGGAGTACACCCGCTCGTTCCGCCACGGCATCGTCGCCGCCCGCATCAAGCCGCAGCGCGCGAAGGGCATGCACTCGGGGTTCTGGATGCTCCCCCAGGGCACGACGTACGTCGACGGCGTCCCCGAGGGCGGCACCGAGATCGACGTCATGGAGTTCTTCGGCGAGACCGGGCGCGGCGACGAGACCATCGGGTCGCACATCCACTACTACGAGCCCGGCTGGAGCAAGGTCAGCCTCGGCGACATGTTCCCCCAGGCGCGCCGCTCGCTCGGCGGCAACCGCTCGTGGTGGCAGGAGTTCCACGTCTTCTCGGTCGAGTGGACCGCCCGCGAGTACATCTTCCGCATCGACGGCCGCGAGTACTACCGCGAGGCCAAGGCGGTCTCGCAGGTCCCGCAGTACCTCGTCCTGTCCAACCTCACCTCCGACTACGAGCTCGACGAGCTGACCGCGGACGAGCTCGGCGACACCGCCCAGGTCGACTGGGTCCGCGTCTTCGACGCCACGTCGCACCAGACCTCGCGCACCTCCCACGGCCGCTCGGTGTCCTGAGGTGACGACGGCCGTCAGCCGGGCGCTCCTCCCCACGCCTAGGCTCGCGACCATGCCCCGGATGCACGCCTTCGAGCTCCTCCCCGACGAGGCCGGCTGCGAGCTCGTGCGCCGGGACTGGCGGGCCCTGCGCGACGCCGGGCTGCCCTCGCAGCTCGACCACCGCGGCACCACCAACAGCCCCCACGTCACGCTCGCCGCCGCACCGGCGATCGGCGAGGAGCTCGCCCGGGCCGCGGCCGGCCTGCTCGCGGGGCACCTGCCCGCCGCGGTGCGTACGTCCGGGCTCGCGCTGTTCGGCGACCGGCGCGTCACGCTCGTACGCCTGCTGACCGTGCCCGACGCGATGACCCGCGCGGTGCTCGACCTGCGCGCCGCGGTACCGGACGTCGCGCACCTCGGGTGGCTCCCCCACGTCACGCTGGCGCGACGCGTCGAGCCCGCCGACGTCGCCCGCGCCCTGGCCGTCGTCACGCGGCCGGACGAGCCGCTCTCGCTCACCACGCTGCGCCACTGGGACCCGGACGCCGGAATCGTCACCATCCTGTGATGCCCCGGACGGGGCGGGCGACGTGGCCCGAAAGGGCTGCGTGCGGTTAGGTTTCGCCTATGACTGCACAGGAAGCGGCACCTGTCAGCGCCGGGCGGGGTGAGCCCCTCGTCGTGCTGAGCGGCGTGCAGAAGCACTTCGGACAGCTCCACGCGCTCAAGGACATCGAGCTGACCGTCAAGCGCGGCGAGGTCGTCGTGGTGATCGGACCGTCGGGCTCCGGCAAGTCGACCCTGTGCCGCACCATCAACCGCCTCGAGACCATCGACGAGGGCACGATCACCCTCGACGGCAAGGACCTCCCGCAGGAGGGCAAGGCGCTGGCCGCGCTCCGTGCCGAGGTCGGCATGGTGTTCCAGAGCTTCAACCTCTTCGCCCACAAGACGATCCTCGAGAACGTCACGCTCGGGCCGGTCAAGGTCCGAGGCGTCGGCAAGGCCGACGCGGAGAAGCGCGCTCGCGAGCTCCTCGACCGGGTCGGCGTCGGCCACCAGGCCGCGAAGTACCCCGCCCAGCTCTCCGGTGGCCAGCAGCAGCGCGTCGCGATCGCGCGCGCGCTGGCGATGGAGCCCAAGGTCATGCTCTTCGACGAGCCGACCTCCGCGCTCGACCCGGAGATGATCAAGGAGGTCCTCGACGTCATGGTCGACCTCGCCCAGCAGGGCATGACCATGATCGTCGTGACCCACGAGATGGGCTTCGCCCGTACGGCCGCCGACCGCGTCGTGTTCATGGCCGACGGCGCCATCGTCGAGGAGAACACCCCCGAGGAGTTCTTCACGCACCCGAGCTCGGACCGCGCGAAGGACTTCCTCGGCAAGATCCTCAAGCACTGACCCAGCACTGGCCCAGCGCTGAGGACCCCACTCTCGGGAACCGCACTGCACCGACATCCCCAGAAACCCCCAGACGGCCTCGGGCCGCCAACCGAAGGAGAGCAAGGATGAGATTCACCAGGACCAAGGCGATCATCGCCACGGCGGGGTTGGCCCTGTCGCTCGCCGCCTGCGGCGACGCCGGCGAGGAGTCCGACGGCCCGGACGTCGAGGCCGCCGAGAACGCCTCCGACAACTTCGACGACGGCACCCGCATGAAGGAGCTGGCCGACGCCGGCTCCATCAAGATCGGCGTGAAGTTCGACCAGCCCGGCCTCGGCTTCAAGGACGCGGCCTCCGACACCCCGACGGGCTTCGACGTCGAGATGGCCAAGCAGCTCGCGGCCAGCCTCGGCATCGAGGGCGACGGCATCGAGTGGGTCGAGACGATCTCCGACAACCGCGAGCCCTTCCTCGAGGACGGCACCGTCGACCTCGTGCTGGCGTCGTACTCCATCACCGACGAGCGCCGTGCGGTCGTTGGCCAGGCCGGCCCCTACCTCGTCACCGGCCAGCAGCTGCTGGTCGCCGCCGACAGCGACATCGCCGACGTGGCCGACGTGAAGGGCGAGGAGGTCTGCTCCGTGACCGGCTCGACCTCGCTCGACAACATCGAGGCCGAGGGCGCCAAGCCGGTCGGCTTCGACACCTACTCCGAGTGCGTGGAGAAGGTCCTCGACGGCACCGTCTCGGCGATGTCGACCGACGGCACCATCCTCGCCGGCTACGCCGCGCAGAACGAGGGCGAGCTCAAGGTCGTCGGCGACCAGTTCTCCGAGGAGCGCATCGGCGTCGGCTACTCCAAGGACAGCCCCGAGATGTGCCAGTGGATCGTCGACACGATCACCGAGGCCTACGACAGCGGCAAGTACGAGGAGGCGTTCAACGCCACGCTCGGCCCCTCGGGCGTCGAGGTGCCCGAGCTCCCCGAGATGGACGCCTGCGAGTCCTGACCCGCACGCTCCACCTGCACCACAGCACTGCAGCAGCACTGCGACCCGGGCCCGTCGGTGACGGCGGGCCCGGGGCGCACCCCCTGACGAGAGGAGTGGCGTGAACGCCGTCCTGGACAACTTCGACCTGGTGCTGAGGGCCTTCGGCTACACGGTCTTCCTGTTCCTGGTCTCCGCCGTGATCTCACTGGTCCTCGGCACGTTGCTCGCCGCCATGCGCGTCGGCCCGGTCACGGTGCTCCGCATCTTCGGCACGGGCTACGTCACGCTCGTGCGCAACACCCCGCTCGTCATGATCTTCCTGTTCTTCCAGCTCGGCGCGGGCAAGATCTTCGACACCCTCCGCTTCACCTGGGTCGACATCCACATCGGCCCCTTCGACTTCACCTCGTTCTTCAGCGCGGCCGTCGCCTCGCTCAGCCTCTACACCGCGGCCTTCATCTGCGAGGCCATCCGCGCCGGCGTCAACGCCGTGCCCATGGGCCAGGCCGAGGCCGCCCGCGCGATCGGCCTGCCCTTCAGCGGCGTGATGTCGCAGGTCGTGCTGCCGCAGGCGATCCGCGCGTCGGTGCCGCCCCTGGCCAGCACGCTGATCGCGCTTCTCAAGAACACGTCGGTCGCCGGCGTCTTCGGCGTCATCGAGGCCGTCGGCCGGATGAAGGGCTTCACCAACGACTACGCCGACCAGCGCTGGGGCATCTTCATCGCCTTCGCGATCGGCTACGTCATCCTCGTCGAGATCGTGTCGCTGATCTCCTCGCTGCTCGAGCGCCGATGGAAGGTGGCCTGACATGAGTGCCGGAGTCCTCTTCGACGCCCCGGGTCCCGCCACCCGCGCCCGTCACCGGACCTACAGCATCGTCGCCGCCCTGGCGCTGGTCGCCGGCGTCGCCTTCGTGATCTGGCGGCTCTACGACACGGGCCAGCTCGAGTACGACAAGTGGGAGCCCTTCCTCACGCCCCGCTACATCGAGGCCATCCTCGTCGACGGCCTGCTGATCACCCTCCAGATGGCCTTCAGCGCCGTCATCGGCGCTGTCGTCTTCGGCGTCCTGTTCGGCGTCGGCAAGCTCTCGGACCACCGCTGGGTGCGCTGGCCCTGCTGGCTGGTCGTCGAGTTCTTCCGCGCCGTCCCGGTCATCATGCTGATGATCTTCTGCTTCTACGCGGTCTTCGGCGGGATGGACGAGCTCAGCCGCCGCACCTACTGGTCCGTGGTCCTCGCCCTCACGCTCTACAACGGCGCCGTGCTCGCGGAGGTCTTCCGCGCCGGCATCAACGCCGTGCCGCGGGGCCAGGCGGAGGCGGCGTACGCCATCGGCATGCGCAAGACGCAGGTCATGACGATCGTGCTGCTGCCCCAGGCCGTTAAGATCATGATCCCCGCGATCATCAGCCAGATGGTCGTCGCGCTCAAGGACACCAGCCTCGGCTACGCCGTCGCCGGCCTGGGCCTGACCCGCATCGCGAAGCCGATCTACCAGCAGTTCGGCAACCACGTGCCGACGATCATCGTCATCACCGCGATCTACGTCGTGGTCAACCTGCTGCTCACGCTGCTCGCGACCTGGATCCAGAAGAAGTTCGTTGGCGAGAAGAAGGTGCTCGACGTGCCGATGGTCGGTCAGGCCCAGTCCGACCGAAGCACGGGAGTGATCTAGCCCTCGCGGGGGACGGTCGCGTCGCTACGCTCCGCGCCTCTCGGTCACCCAGAGCCGGATCTCGCCCTCGACCACCACGGTCCCGTCGGTGCGCACGCCCCGCACGCGCACCGGGAGGTCGTACCCGTCCCCCAGCTCCGCGGTCCACTGCCCGGGCTCGGTCTCGGCGATGCAGGTGACGTCCGAGTCGGCCTTCGCGGTGTAGGCGACCTCCATCCCCCGGGGGATCCATCGCCGATCGCGCGGGATCGTGGCCTCGGCGAGCGCCCCCATGGCGGCCTCGAGGCCGTTGCAGAGCGCGATCGCGTGCACGGTGCCGATGTGGTTCTGCACCCCGCGGCGCTTGCGGATCACCAGCTCGGCCCGGTGGGGCTCGATCACCGTGAAGCGCGGGCGGATCGAGGCGAAGTAGGGGGCCTTCTGGCTGAAGGCGAGGGAGAAGAGGCGGCCGCCCAGGGGCAGGGCCGAGGTCTTCCTCCAGAGGTCGAGGACGGCAGGCATGGCCAGATGTTACCAATCAGTAACTGAGCCAGGCGAGAACGCGGTCCGCCGCCTCGTCGGCCGGCAGGTCCGTGTTGTCGACGAGCAGGTGGGGCCAGCGGGCCAGCAGCCGCTCTCCGGGGGCGTCTCGCCCGGGCTCAGAGGTCATCCGGTAGTCGGCCTCGAGCTGACGGACGTTGCCGTCGGACCAGTCGACGTCGCGCTTGGACTTCTTCTCCGCGAGCCGGTGCTCGGTGCGGTTGCGCACCAGTCGGGTGCCGAGGTCGGCGACGAGCTCGACCACCGCGACCCGGTCGCCGTACGGCTCCGCGAGCCGCTCGAGGTAGTCGGCCTCGTCCTGCTCGTCCATCCCCATGACGTAGGTGAAGACCAGGTCGGTGCCGTCCGACGCGGCCTCCTCGATGACGCGCCGGCGGATCTCGGCGTTGAGGGTGCGGAAGGGCGGCGTGCCGTAGTCGAAGACGTCGAGCAGCATCTCGATGCTGTGGTGGTTGTGGAACAGCCGGAAGTCCGAGCGGTCCGCGATGGCGCGGCCCACGGTCATCTTGCCGACGGCGGGCGGACCGAGGACCAGCAGCAGGCGCATGGCGGGATGCTAGCCAGCGGGCGCGAGCACCTCGACCCGGTTTCCGTGGCCGTCGGCGGTGTGCAGCCGGACGTGCCCGGGGAAGGAGTCGCGCTGGCTCTCGTCCACCTCGAAGCCGAGCCGGCGCAGACGGCCGGCGACCACGTCGAGGTCGTCCACCACGAACGCGGGGTGCGCCTTGCGGGCGGGTGCGAAGGGGTCCTCGACGCCGACGTGCAGCTCGGCGGTGACGGCCCCAGCGGTGTCGTACGCCCGGAACCAGCACCCGCCGCGGCCGGCGAGGTCGGCCGGCTTGTCGACCTCGGCCAGGCCCAGGCCCTCGGCGTAGAACCGGCGGGCGACCTCCTCGCCGCCGGGCGGGCAGGCGACCTGCACGTGGTGGAGCCGCATCACGCGTCCACCCGGTCGCCCTCGCCGGCCTTGCGCGCGACGACGAAGATGCGGCGGAACGGCAGGACGACGCGACCGGACCGGTCCGCGGGGTAGGCCTCGCGCAGCAGCGCGCGGAACTCGTCCTCGAAGAGGGGGCGCAGGTCGTCGGGCAGCGCCTGCAGCGTCGGTCGGGCACCGGTGCCGGAGACCCAGTCGAAGACGGGGTCGGGGCCGGAGAGCACGTGGAGGTAGGTCGTCTCCCACGCGTCGACCTCGCAGCCGAGGTCGACCAGCACGCGCAGGTAGTCGGCGGCGTCGTGGCTGGCGGGCACCGCGACGTCGCGGGTGTGCTCGGCGTACGGCGTGCGCGCGGCGATGTCGGTGCGGATGGTGTGGCTCGGCTCGTCGAAGTTGCCGGGCACCTGGAAGGCGAACCAGCCGCCGGGCGCGACCCGGTCGAGGAGGTCGGGCAGCAGCTCGAGGTGGTCGGGCACCCACTGGAGCGTCGCGTTGGAGACGAGCACGTCGATCGGCGCCCGCAGCGCGAGCGGGTCGGGTCGGGCCCAGTCGCGCAGGTCGCCGACCTCCCAGTCGATGCCCTCGACGGACCTCGCGGCGGCGATCATCTCGGGGCTGCTGTCGACGCCGACGACGCGCGCCCCGCGCCAGCGGTCGGCCAGCAGCGCCGTCAGGTTGCCGGGCCCGCACCCCAGGTCGACGACGCTGTGCGGCCGCTCGGCCTGCACCCGCGCCAGCAGGTCGACGAAGGGCCGGCCCCGCTCGTCGGCGTACGCGAGGTAGCGGTCGGGGTCCCAGGTGTGGCTCATGGTCGTCTCCTCGTGCTGGTGCGTGCTCGTGCCGGGGTAGTCCAGTGAGTTGTGGTCGACAGGCGGGGTGCTCGACGGCCAATTCTCACTGGACTACCGCATTGATTGTCTTGATGTCGAGACACTTCCACTCTCGACCCGATCTGTCTCGATGTCAAGATTCTCGACCGCATTCGTCGTCTGGCAGAATGCCGCCATGCGTGACGAGGTGGACGACCTGGTCGAGGCGTGGGGCCGCGAGCGCGGCGACCTCGACCTCGACCCCGTCGAGGTGTTCTCGCGCATCAGCCGGCTCTCCCGGCACCTCGACCTCGCGCGCCGCGACGCCTTCACCGCGCACGGCATCGAGTCGTGGGAGTTCGACGTGCTGGCCGCGCTGCGGCGCGCCGGCGAGCCGTACGAGCTCTCCCCCGGGCGCCTGCTCCGCGAGACCCTCGTGACCAGCGGGACCATGACCAACCGCGTCGACCGGCTCACCGACCGCGGCCTGGTGCAGCGGCTGCCCGACCCGCACGACCGTCGCGGCGTGCTCGTCCGGCTCACGGTCGAGGGCAAGGCTGCCGTCGACGGGGCGTTCGAGGCGCTGCTGGCCGCCGAGGCCGACCTGCTGGCCGACCTCCCGGACGAGGACCGCGCGCGTCTCGCGGGCCTGCTGCGGCAGCTGCTGGCGCCGTTCAGCTGAGGCCCTACTCGACGACCTCCGAGGCCTCGAGCCACTCCAGCTCGAGCTCCTCCTTCTCGGCCGCGAGCTCGCCGAGCTGCTTGCCGACCCGGGCGAGCAGGTCGTAGTCGCTGAGGTTGGCCTCCATCTCGGCCTGCAGCGCCGCCTCGCGCTCCGCGATCCGCTCGAGCTGCTTCTCGACCCGGGCGAGGACCTTGCGGGCGGCGCGGTCCTCGGCGGAGCCGGCGCGGGCCTTGGTGGGGGGTGGCGGCAGATCGCTGGTCGGACCCGCCGCGGACTGCGATGCGCCGCCACCACCCGGTGGGGGTGGCGGCAGATCCCGCGTCGGGGACGCCGCAGCGTGCGACGTGCCGCCACCCCCGGCGGCCTGGAGCGCGGCACGTCGCTCGAGGTACTCCTCCACCCCGCGCGGCAGCATCGACACCTGCCCGTCGCCGAGCAGCGCCCAGACGGAGTCGGTGACGCGCTCGAGGAAGTAGCGGTCGTGCGAGACCACGACCAGGGTGCCCGGCCAGGTGTCGAGGAAGTCCTCGAGGACGTTGAGGGTGTCGATGTCGAGGTCGTTGGTGGGCTCGTCGAGGAGCAGCACGTTGGGCTCGCTCAGCAGCAGCTTGAGGAGCTGGAAGCGGCGCCGCTCGCCACCGGACAGGTCGCCGAGCCGGGCGGTCAGCCGGTCGCCGGTGAAGCCGAAGCGCTCGAGCAGCGAGGTCGCGGTCAGCTCCTGGCCGTCGATCGTCTTCGTGACTCGCCGAATGGACTCCACCGTCGGCAGGACCCGCGCCTCCGGGTCGATCTCGTCGAGCGCCTGGGTGAGGTGCTGCATCTGCACCGTGCGCCCGTGCTTGACCCGGCCGACGTCGGGCGCGAGCGTGCCGGCGACCAGCGACAGCAGCGAGGTCTTGCCGGCCCCGTTGACGCCGACGATGCCGACCCGGTCGCCGGGCCCGATCCGCCATGTCGCGTGGTCCAGCAGCCGCCGCTCGCCGCGGGACAGGTCGACGTCCTCGATGTCGACGACGTCCTTGCCGAGCCGCTGGCTGGCGAAGCGCTGCAGCTCCATCCGGTCGCGCGGCGGCGGCACGTCGTCGATGAGGGCGTTGGCGGCGTCGATGCGGAACTTCGGCTTGGACGTACGCGCGGGGGCACCGCGCCGCAGCCACGCGAGCTCCTTGCGGGCGAGGTTCTGCCGGCGCGTCTCGGTGGCGGCGGCCTGTCGCTGGCGTTCGGCCTTGGCGAGGACGTACGCCGCGTAGCCACCCTCGTAGGCGTCGACCGCGCCGTCGTGGACCTCCCACGTCGTCTGGCACACCGCGTCGAGGAACCAGCGGTCGTGGGTGACGACGATCAGCCCGCTCGGCAGCGACACCAGGTGGGAGGCGAGCCACGCGACGGCCTCGACGTCGAGGTGGTTGGTGGGCTCGTCGAGGACGATCAGGTCGTGCCGCGACAGCAGCAGGGCGGCCAGGGCGCACCGGCGCCGCTCGCCGCCGGACAGGCCGACGACCGCACGGTCGAGGGCGACGCCCTCGAGCAGCTCCTCGACGACCTGACGGGTCGTCGGGTCGGCCGCCCACTCGTGGTCCTGCCGCCCGCCGAGCACGGCCTCGCGCACGGTGTGGCTGTCGACCAGCTCGTCGCCCTGGTGGAGGTAGCCGATCTCCACGCCGCGGGTGCGCGAGACGCGGCCGGAGTCCGGCTGCTCGAGGCCGGTCATCACCTCGAGCAGCGTGGTCTTGCCGTCGCCGTTGCGGCCGACGACGCCGACCCGCTCGCCCAGCGAGATGCCGAGGGAGACGTTGTCCAGGAGCGGCCGGACGCCGTAGGACTTCGAGACGCGCTCGAGGTTGATGAGGTTCGCCATGTCCGGGCGATCCTCTCAGGTGTCGCCCAGCGGGCGCGGACCGGCGTACGCCGCGGGCCCGGGCGGTACGTGAGCCACGTCTCCACGTCCCGGAAGGTGGCTCACGCGCCCCTCGTACGGCGTCAGCTCAGCGGCTGCCCGTCGGCCGGCGCGGGGGCGGCGGGCTCGGGCTCGGACAGCGCGGGCCGCGAGGCGGTGGGCGCGCTCGCGCCGTCGGTGCCGGCGTACTTCTGGATCAGCGACTCCACGTCGAGGCCCGTCGTCGACTTGAGCAGCTCCATCGTCTGGACGAGGTTGTTGGTGACCTGGCGGGGCAGCTCTCCGGCGCCGTCGGCGGAGATCACGGTCAGCTTGTCGATGCCGGCCATCGGGCGCGCGAGCTCGGCGGCCACCTTGGGCATGACCTCGATGAGCATCTGGAGCACCGCGGCCTCGTTGTAGCCCGCGAACGCCTCGGCCTTCTTGTCCATGGCCTCGGCCTCGGCCTGCCCGGCGGCGAGGATCGCGGCGGCCCTGGCCTCACCCTCGGCGCGGGTCGCGTCGGCCTCGGCGACACGACGCGCCTTCTCGGCCTCACCGCGCTTGGCGCCCTCAATGGCCTCGGCCTCGGCGAGCGCGGACCGGCGGGACTTCTCGCCCTCACCGGTGAGCCGCGCCTCCTCGGCCTGGGCCTCTGCGGCGGCGATCGAGGCGGCCTTGCGGGCCTCGGCCTCGAGGATCTGGGAGTTGCGGCGACCCTGCGCCTCGGTCTCGACGCGGTAGCGCTCGGCGTCGGCGGGCTTGCGGACCTCGGTGTCGAGCTCGCGCTCCTTGAGCGCCGCCTGGCGCACGGCCACCTTCTCCTGCTCGAGCAGGACGGCCTGGTCGCGGTCGGCCTGGGCCAGCGGGCCGGCGGCCGCGGCCTGGGCGTTGGCCGCGTCGGTCTCCGCCTTGATCTCGGCGTTCTTGAGGGCGAGGGCCCGCTGGGTGACGGCGATCTCCTGCTCGGCGGCGATCCGTGCCTGCTCGGCGGCCTGGCGGGCGTTGGCCTCGGCGATGGACGCCAGCTGGTTGAGCTTGGCGGCCTCGGGACGACCGAGGTCGGCGAGGTAGGAGCCGTCGTCGGTGATGTCCTGGATCTGGAAGGTGTCGAGCACGAGGCCCTGCCCGGTCAGCGAGGACTCCGACTCCTCGGCGACGCGCTGGGCGAAGGCGGCACGGTCGCGGATGATCTGCTCGACCGACATCGAGCCGACGATCGAGCGCAGCGCACCGGCGAGGACCTCCTGCGTGAAGGTCTCGATCTCCGACTGCTGGCTGAGGAACCGCTGACCGGCCGCGCGGATCGAGTCCTCGTTGCCGCCGACCTTGACCAGGGCGACCCCGTCGAGGTTCAGCTTGATGCCCTGGCCCGACACCGCCCCACGGATCTGCACCGAGATGCGCCGCGAGGACAGGTCGAGGGTGGCGAGGCGCTGCACGAACGGGATGACGAAGACGCCGCCGCCCATCACGACCTTCTGCCCGGACAGGTCGGTCGAGATCTCGCCGGTCTCGGGGTTGCGCACCTCGCCCTTGCCCTTGCGGCCGGTGACGATGAACGACTCGTTGGGGCCGGCGACCTTGTAGCGCGTGGTGACGAGCAGCGCCAGCAGCACCAGCAGGACGACGAGGCCGATCACCGAGGTGACGACCGGGGACAGACCGAACATGGCGGTGCTCCTTGTGGGGACGGGACGGGTCAGGCGGAGATCAGGACGGGATGGTCAGGGCAGGAACAGGGGCTCGACCTGGACGGCCGTGGGCGAGATGACCTGGGTGACGCTCACCTGGGTCCCGGCCGGCACGGCGACGCTGGAGCGGGCGTTGAGGCGGGTGAGGTGGCCGCCGACGCTGATCGACACCACCCCGAAGCCGCCCTCGGGGATGGCGCTGACGACGTTGCCGATCTTCTCGACCATGTCGGACGTACGCACGGTGTCGGTCTCGCCGGTGCCGTGCAGGAAGCGCGACGCGCGCGCCGCGAGCCAGCCGAGCAGCACGCCGAGGACGAGGCCGATCACGACGGCGACGGACGTCGACCCGGTCGCCGAGAGGGCGATCGCGCCGCCGAAGCCGAGCGCGCCGAGGAAGCCGGCGAGGGCCTCGGTCGAGAAGAAGCCGGCGCTGAGGCCCTCGAACGCGCCGTCGAGCACGTCGCCCACCACCAGCGCGACGAGCAGCAGCACGACGCCCAGCGCGCCGATGACCAGAAACGCGGTCACGATCCTCCCCCAGTCACCCGCAGCGCGCGGATGTCGCGCACAACATAGCGGCATGCTTCCCCGCACGGCGAGGTTCACACCACCGGGTCCGGACCCCATCTCGACGCGTCCCCGGGCGGACGGGATCGGGCGGGGGTCAGGCCAGGACGTGGGCCCCGGCGACCGGGCCGGTGGCGGTGAGCACCACCTCGTGGCCGGCGCCGGCCAGCCCGAGGGCGGTCTCGTGGGCGCCGTCGGCCGACTCGCACAGGAAGACCACCGTCGGCCCGGAGCCGCTGACCATCCCGCGCAGCGCCCCCTCGGCCTCGCCGCGCGCGATCAGGTCGCCGAGCTCGGGGCGCAGGTCGATGGCCGGCTCCTGCAGGTCGTTGTGGAGCGCCCGCGCCAGACGTACGGGCTCCCCCGAGGCGAGCGCGGCGAGGAGGGGCTCGGCGGACGCGGGCACCTCCGGGGCGTCGGGTCGCAGCTCGTCGAAGTGGCGGTAGACCACCGGTGTCGACAGGCCCTCGGCGGACGGCACGGCCACCCACCACCACGAGCCGAGGTCCTCGACGGGCGTGACGACCTCGCCGCGGCCGACGCCGCGCGCGGTGCCCCCGACGAGGGAGAACGGGATGTCGCTCCCGAGCCGGGCGGCGAGGGCGAGGAGGTCCTCGTCGGGCGTACGCAGGTCCCGGAGCCGGTCGTAGGCCACCAGCGCCGCGGCGGCGTCGGCCGAACCGCCGGCCATGCCCCCCGCGACCGGGATGTCCTTGCGCACCTCGAACGCACCGGCGGCGCCGACGCCTGCGTGGTCGGCGAGCAGGCGGGCGGCCCGCAGGACGATGTTGTCGGACCCCTCGGGGACGGCCGCCGGGTCGATGTGGTCGGCGACCTGGGTGCGGAGGGTGAGGTCGGCCGCGTCGGTCAGCGTGAGGTCGTCGTGGATCCCGATGGCCTGGTAGACCGTGTCGAGCGGGTGGAAGCCGTCCTCGCGCACCCGGCCGACGCCGAGGTGGAGGTTGATCTTCGCTGCCGCGCGGACCGTGATGCTCATCGCTGCGCCGCCAGCCCCTCGGCGATCCTCGCGAAGTCGCCGACGTCGAGCACCTCGCCGCGAGCGGTCGGGTCCACCCCCGCCGCCTCGAGCGCTGCGGTGGCCGCCTCGGCGGACCCGGCCAGCCCGCGCAGCGCAGCACGCACCTGCTTGCGGCGCTGGGCGAACGCGGCGTCGACGACGGCGAAGACCTGCTCGCGGGTGGCCGTGGTGTCCGGCGGCTCCCGCCGGGTCCAGGCGACGAGGCCGGAGTCGACGTTGGGCGCCGGCCAGAAGACGTTGCGTCCGATCGCGCCGGCCCGGCGCACGTCGGCGAACCAGGCGGCCTTCACGCTGGGCACGCCGTAGGTCTTCGAGCCCGGGGGCGCCGCGAGCCGGTCGGCCACCTCGGCCTGCACCATCACCAGGCCGCGCTCGAGGGAGGGCAGCAGGGTGAGCAGGTGGATGAGCACGGGCACCGAGACGTTGTAGGGCAGGTTCGCGACGAGCGCGGTCGGCGCCGGGCCCGGCACCCCCTCCACCCGCATCGCGTCGGCGAGCACGACCTCGAAGCGGTCGGCCTGCGCCGGGGCGTACGCCTCGATCGTGGCCGGCAGCCGCTCGGCGAGGACCGGGTCGACCTCGATCGCGATGACCCGCCGGGCGACCTCGAGGAGGGCCAGCGTCAGGGACCCGAGGCCGGGGCCGACCTCGACGACGACGTCCGCGTCGGTGATGGCCGACTCGCGCACGATCCGGCGCACGGTGTTGGCGTCGATGACGAAGTTCTGCCCGCGCTGCTTGGTGGGTCGCAGGTCGAGCTCGGCGGCCAGCCGGCGCACCTCCGCGGGCCCGAGGAGCCTCGGGCCCGGGTCGGTCGTCATGCGGCCAACCCTAGTGGCGGGCCGCGGCGCCGCCGTCACGCCGGTCCTCAGCGGGGCAGGCCCAGCTTGGCCGCGCAGCCCGGCCAGGAGCCGTACCCGCCGGTGGCGTCGCGGAGACGGCTCGCGACGGCGATCTGCGTCTCGCGGGAGGCCTGGTGCGGGTAGCCGGTGCCGCCGTACGCACGCCAGGTGCCGAGGTTGAACTGGAGGCCGCCGTAGTAGCCGTTGCCGGTGTTGATGGCCCAGTTGCCACCGGACTCGCAGCGGGCGAGGGCGTCCCAGACGGTGCTGCCGTCGGCGAAGTTCGAGGTCGGCTCCTCCTTGGTGCCGACGTTGACGATCGTCGAGACGGCCTTCACGCGGACCTTCGCCCGGACGACCTTGCGGGCGACGAGGTCGCCGTTGACGAAGCGCAGCTTGTAGGTCACGGCGCGGACGCCGTCCCTGCCCTCGCGGACGACCTCCTCCTCGCCCTCGTACATCGTCGCGTCCTCGCGCTCGACGACGGGGGCGTCGACGACCTCGCGCTGCACCTTCTTCGTCGCGAGGCGGATGTCCTTGACCACGACCTTGTCGCCGTCGGCGATCGCGGTGTCCAGGGACGGGATGACCTTGTCGTGCTCGTCGAGCTCGAAGCCCATCGAGTCGAGCACGTCGGCCACGGTGAGGGCGGCGACCTTGCGCTTCTCAAGGTCCTTGCCGCCGAGCTTGACGTGCAGCACCTTGGGCGTCACGACGTCGAGGCTCAGGCCCTTGCGGCCGATCGAGGCGCTGCGGCTGGCGGACAGGTCGGCGCCGTCGAAGCGGCGGCCGATCTCGCCGAGGGCGCTGGCGACGTCGGTGGAGTTGACCCAGTAGGTCCGGGAGGCGCCGTCGACGGAGAGCTCGAGCGGTCGTCCGAACTGGACGGCGATGGCCGACCCGTCGGCGACGGCCTCGTCGACCGCCGGCGCGACCAGGTCACGGTCTCCGACGTCGATGCCCTCGGCCGCCAGGACGTCGCCGACGGTGTCGCCGATGGCGCTCACCTGCCGGGTCTCCCCGTCGAGGGTGAGGGTCACGTCCTTGCTGAGTGCGGCGTACCCGACCGTCGTGCCTGCGACGGCTGCCGCGATCACGGCCACGAGGGTGGCCAGCACTGCGTGGGACCTGCTGAGCTGCGCGAGACGAGAGCGCACGATTCTCCGAACGTCGTACTACCCGGGCCTCGGGCGGCAGCACACCCTCCGGCCGAGCGTGCGCAGCACCCACCAGCGCGGTGGGAGGACGTACGACGTGCGAGCGGGGGGGTTCTCGCAGGACCGGCCCGATCCGGTCCTCGTGCTGCCGGAAATCACTCCCGATCCCGGCCAACAATCACAGAACGATAACGACGAGATGCCCTCCCGCAAACTCGAACGCCGAAATCAGGCGATCGGATCTGCCTGCCGGCCTGCTACCAGGTGCCGCCGAAGGCGTCCTCGGTGGTGCGGTCGAGGGCCCGGCACAGCTCCTCCAGGTCCGCGTCGAGGACCTCGGCCATCGCGCGCACGGTCAGCGGGACGAGGTAGGACGCGTTGGGCCGGCCCCGGTACGGCGTGGGCGTGAGGTAGGGCGCGTCGGTCTCGACGAGCATCCGGTCGATCGGGGTGACGGCGAGGGCCTCGCGCAGCGGTGCGGCGTTCTTGAAGGTCACCGTCCCCGCGAAGCTGAGGAAGGCCCCGCGGTCCAGGCAGCGGCGTGCGAAGGACGCGTCGCCGGAGAAGCAGTGCATCACCCAGCGGTCGGGCGCGCCCTCCTCGTCGAGGATGCGCAGCACGTCGTCGTGGGCGTCGCGGTCGTGGATCGCGAGGGTCTTGTCGAGCCGCTTGGCGATGTCGACGTGGCGGCGGAAGCTCTCCTCCTGGGCCGCGCGACCCTCCTCACCCGTGCGGAAGTGGTCGAGGCCCGTCTCGCCGACCGCGCGCACCTTGTCGTGGGCCGAGGCCAGGCGCTCGATCTCGTCCAGTGCGGCGTCGAGGTCGCCGGTCGCGGCGAGGCGCGGCGCCTCGTTGGGGTGCAGGGCGACGCCCGCGACGAGGGCGTCGTGGTCGGCCGCGGCCTGCACGGCCCAGCGGGCGCCGGGAAGGTCGCACCCGATCTGCACGATCCGCGGCACCCCGACCGCGGCCGCGGCGGCGATGGCGTCCTGCGTGGCGACCCAGTCGCCGTCGGCGATGTCGAGGTGGCAGTGGTTGTCGACCACGGGGTGGGGCAACGGGTCGGGCGCGGGCGGCCGCTCGCGGTCCCGGCGGGCACCCGACTTCTCCTCGGTGGCCGCGCGGCTGCGCGTGGGCTGTTCCGGCTCAGCGGTGGACAACGTCGTACACCTCCCGCTTGGGCAGTCCGGCCCGCTTCGCCACCTCGGCGATCGCCTCCTTGCGGGTCGACCCGGACGACTCGAGGGCGGCGACGGCCGTACGCAGGGAGCCTGGGTCGGTGTCGACGGCGGGCGCGCCGCTGGAGCCCTGCACCACGATGGTGACCTCGCCGCGCACACCGTCGGCGGCCCACGCGACGAGCTCGGCGAGCGGCCCGCGGCGTACCTCCTCGTGCGTCTTGGTCAGCTCGCGGCAGACCGCGGCCGGGCGGTCGTCGCCGAGCGCCTCGGCCATCGCGGCGAGAGCCGCCTCGGTGCGGTGCGGGGCCTCGAAGAACACCATCGTGCGCTCCTCCGCGGCGAGGGAGGCCAGGCGCCGCCCGCGCTCGCCCGCCTTGCGGGGCAGGAAGCCCTCGAAGCAGAACCGGTCGACCGGCAGGCCGCTCACGGCGAGCGCGGTGAGGACGGCGCTCGGACCGGGCACCGCGGTGACCCGCACGTCGTGCTCGACGGCCGCGGCGACGAGGCGGTAGCCGGGGTCGGAGACGCTGGGCATGCCGGCGTCGGTCACCAGGACCACCCGGTCTCCGGCGAGCAGCGACTCGAGGAGCGCAGGGGTCCGGGCGGTCTCGTTGCCCTCGAAGTAGGACACCACCCGTCCACGCAGCGTGATGCCGAGGTCGGCGCACAGCCGCTTGAGGCGGCGGGTGTCCTCGGCGGCGACGACGTCGGCCTCGGACAGCTCGGCGGCCAGCCGGGGCGGCGCGTCCCCGGCCCGGCCGATCGGGGTGCCCGCGAGGACCAGGACGCCTGACATGGGGTGATCATCTCAGGCGGCCCGTTCCCACCCGCAGCCGAGAGAGCCGGGTCTCGATACGCCCGCTCGCTGGCGCTCGCGGGCTACTCGACCACCCAGGGGGGTGCGCTGGCGCTCGGCCACCTTCAACGGACGCGGAACCACCAGGTCCGGCGCGCGGTGTTGCCGGCGGTGTCGCGCACGACGAGGCGTACGACGTGGCGCCCAGGCCCCAGCGGTGTGGCGGGGCGCCACGTGACCAGCCCGCGGCGTGCGTCGTACGCCGGGCGGGCCACGCGTCGGCCGTCGACCCGCAGCACGAGGTCCTTCCTCCGGACGGTCGAGTCCCGGTCGCGGACCCGCGCGGTGATGGTCGGCCGCGCGCCACGCACGGCACGGAGGGGGCCCACCTTCGAGATGCGCGGCGGCACGGTGTCGGCCGCGGGAGCCGGAGCCGGGGCAGGCACCGGGGCCGGCGCCTGGGTCGGCGCCGGGGCCGCACCCCCGCCGACGACGACCTGCACGCTGTCGCTCACCCCGTGGCCCGCGTGGGGGCCCGAGGCGCGGGCGACGATCACCGTGGCGGTGTAGGTCCCGGGGGCGGCGTAGGTGTGGTCCGGGTCCGGGCCGCTGGCGCTCGTGCCGTCGCCGAAGCTCCACGCGTAGGACAGGTCCGCCGTCGCCGGCGCGAGGTCGGCGCAGCCGATCCGCCGAGCCGGGTTGGTCGGGTCGTGCACGACGACCGACACCGCGAGCGGGCCGGCGCGCAGGGGCTTGACGACCTCGACCGGGCCGCTGGCGCCGGCCGCGTCGGCGGCGAAGGCCGGCCAGATCTCGTTGGGCTCGGCGAACGGCTGGGTGGTGTCGAAGCGGAAGTGGGCGCCGCCGTCGTCGACGTCGCACGGCTTCTCGTGGACGTGGACCGGGTGCTGTGCGCCGGCACGCGCGCCGGTGACGACGAGCGAGGTGCGGGTCTGGCCGCGGCCCCGCACCAGCACGGCGGTGCCCGTCAGCCCGGCGTCCTGGGGCTGCGCGTCGGCGAAGGGGGCGACGGTGCCGGTCGTGGTCACCTGCGTCGAGAAGGCCACGGCCAGCGGCGCGTTCCCGGACGAGGGGCTGGCCAGGGCGTCGATCGCGGGGAGCGCGCCGTCGTCGACCGGCGGGTCCGGGTCCGGCGGCAGCGGGTCGCCGGTGACGGTGATCGGGAAGTCGCGCTCGACGAGCCCGCCGCGGCCGTCGCTCGCGCGCAGGCGGGCGGTGTACGCCCCGGGCGCGGCGTAGGCGTGCATCGCGTGGTCGGTGAGGGCCGCCGCCCCGCCGGCCCCGAAGTCCCACGACACCGCGACGACGTCGCCGTCGGGGTCGGTGGCGTTCGCGGTCGCGTGCACCGCCTGCCCGACCGCGACCGTCGTCGGCTCGACGACCGGGTCGACCACCGGCGCCGTGTTGCCGCCCGGGTCGACCACGAAGACGGCGCCCGACATCATCGTGCCGTGCAGCGAGCACCAGTAGCGGTAGGTGCCGGGTCGCTCGAAGGTGACCCGCACGGGCGCCTCCCCCGGTTCCCGATGGACCTGGAGCGGCTCGTCCCAGACGCTCTCCCACGCGTCGGACGGTGCGAGGGACGTCAGGTCGTGGCCCTGCGTCGCACGGTCGAAGCGCCACTCCACGGTGTCGCCGACCGCGATCGTCACGTGCGACAGGCCGGTGTCGACCGACTCCCACACGTTGCTGGCAGGCCCGTCGACCGCGTCGACGACCCAGGTGCGGCCGGCCCCCGCCGGGGCAGCCGTCGAGGCGCCCGTCGCGCCGGGCAGCAGGACGGCCACGAGGGCGGAGCCGAGGAGCACGAGCACGGCGACGGCGCGGGACATGGGATCCTCTCGTGCGACCCGATGAACATGGTTCGCATATTTGAACGACGATGACAGTCTGGGTGGCGCGCCGGGAGGCGTCAAGGGCGCCGCGGTCGCCGCGGACCCAGGACGTCGCGCGTACGCCGGACCGGCCGCGTGGCTCTGGCTAGAGTTCCCGCGTGACCCCGACTGCCGCCGAGCGGAATCGTCCGCGCTGGCGGTCGGAGGACCCGCTCCTCGGCTGGGTGGGCGCGATCTGCCTGGCGAGCCTGGCGTTCTTCCTGCGCCGGTGGCACCTCGGCACGCCGCACCAGTTCTCGTTCGACGAGACCTACTACGCCAAGGACGCGTGGTCGCTGCTCAACCACGGCTACGTCCGCCAGTACGTCGAGGACGCGGACAAGACGATCCTCAACGGCGGGCTCACCGGCCTGTTCCAGGACGACCCGTCGATGATCGTGCACCCGGAGGTCGGCAAGTGGCTGATCGCAGCCGGCATCGAGGTGTTCGGCATGGACCCGACCGGCTGGCGTACGGCCTCGGCGGTGGTCGGCTCCCTGATGGTCCTGCTCATGTGCCGCTTCGTCCGGCGTGTCAGCGGGTCCACCGTGCTCGGCCTCGTCGCCGGCCTGCTGCTGTCGATCGACGGCCTCCAGCTCGTCCTCTCACGGCTGGCGCTGCTCGACATCTTCCTGGCGTTCTTCCTGCTGTGCGGCGTGCACTGCGTCGTCGCGGACCGGCAGTGGCTGCGCGACCGGCTCGCGGCGGAGCAGGCCTCCGGCCGGACCCGGCGCTGGCTCTTCTGGTGGCGTCCGTGGCTGCTCGCGGGCGGGCTCGCGTTCGGCCTCGCCTGCGGCACGAAGTGGTCCGGGGTCTATGCGCTCGCGGCGTTCGGGCTGCTCGCCTGGCTGTGGAGCGCCGGCGCGCGGCGCGCCTTCGGGCAGCGCCGCCCCCTGCTGAGGTCCGTGCTGCTCGACGGCGTCCCGGCCTTCGTCGCGCTCGTCGGCGTCGCCGCGGTCACCTACGTGGCGTCGTGGACGGGCTGGCTGGTGCACGCCGACGTCTACGAGGAGGCCTTCAGCAACACGCAGTACACCTCCTACGGCGGCGACGACCCGTGGCCGACCGCGAGCGAGCCGGACGCGGAGGGTCTCGGCGAGGTCACGCAGTCGTTGCGCTCGCTCTGGTCCTACCACCAGGACGTCTACACCTTCCACAGCCACTTCCTCGACGACTCGACCCACATCTACGCCTCGAAGCCGTCGACGTGGCTGGTCATGGGGCGCCCGGTCGGCGTCGACGCGCAGACCGACATCCAGCCGGGATCACAGGGGTGCGAGGCCCCGTCCGGGTCGAGCTGCATCCGCCAGATCCTGCTCCTGGGCAACCCCGTCGTCTGGTGGGGCGGCTGCCTGGCGATGGTCGCGTCCCTGCTGCTGTGGATCGGCGCGCGCGACTGGCGCCACGGCGTCGCGGTCGTCGGCCTCGCCAGCACCTGGCTCCCGTGGTTCCTCTACGACGACCGACCGATCTTCTTCTTCTACGCGATCACCTGCCTCCCGTTCCTCGTCCTCTCCATCGCCCTCGCGATCGGGCACCTGATCGGCGCCTCCGACGTGCCGACCCCGCGGCGTACGTTCGGCGTGGTGGTCGCGGGCAGCTACACCGTGCTGGCGCTGGTCGCCTTCGCGTGGTTCTGGCCGATCTGGACCGACGTCCTGCTGACCAAGTCCGAGTGGGACGCCCGCATCTGGTTCCGGCGCTGGATCTGACGGCCCAGACCGGACCACCTAGCGCAGACCCGGAACGTACGCTGCAGTTTTCGTCAAGACCGCTCGAAATTTAACGATCGCCATTGTTCGCGGCCGACCGCCCGCACACCATGGAGCCACGACGGCTCATGGGGGAGCCGGTCACCGAGAGGGGTGCGCGATGTTTTCTCTGATGATCCACGTCTGCCTGCAGACCGCCGGCGCACCCACCAACGAGGGCCACGAGGTCGGCGAGCGCTGGGTGTGCTCGTGCGGGGACAACTTCGTCTACCGCGAGGGCTTCAACCGCGCCGGCTACGAGAGCCTCGAGTGGTGGCCCGCCCCGGCGATCCCCCAGCCCCGCAAGCCCGTGCTCCGCGGGCTCCTGTTCGGCCCGCGCAAGGGCTGAGCCCCACGTTCCGACGCCCCCGCCCGACCCCATCGGGCGGGGTCGTGGCGCGCCCGCTCACCAGGAGCCGGGGAAGCGGTTCGAGCTGACGACCGCGAACGCCCCGACCAGCACGGCGACGCCCGTCGCGATCAGCAGCATCTGGCCGACGTGGCGACGGCCCGGGACGACGAGCAGGCCGAGGCCGGCGAGCAGCACGAGTCCCGGCAGCACCCACGCCGGGACCACGGCGGACAGCAGGCCGGTGACGAGGGCGAGCCCCACGCCGACCACCACCGCCTGCCACGTCTGCACCGGGCGCGCACCCCGCGGCAGCCCCACCTCGGTGACCGGACCACCCTCGGCGAGCTGGTCGGGCGCGAGCACCCGCAGCAGCAGGGTGATCGTCGCGGGGTCGGCCACCACCGCCACGTCGCGGAAACGGTCCTCCACCGCGTGACGGCGTACGGCCTCGTCGAGCCGGTGTCCGCGGTCGACCCCCGGATAGCTGACCGGGGCGAGCACCACCTCCGGCACGGCGTCGCGCCCCAGTGCCTGCACCACGCGCTTGGCCTCCCCCGTGGGCGCGGTCAGGACGACCGCCGACGGTCCCAACCGCTCCCGGACGCGACCGAGGTCGGCGGTGCCCGCCCGCGTGCTCACCACGAGGATGCGCTGGTAGTCGCTCACGCCTCCGACGGTAGTCCTGCGTCGGCCTCTGCGACGATGCGGGGATGAAGCTGCTGCTCACCTCGGGAGGCGTGACGAACGCCAGCATCAGGGACGCCCTCGTCGACCTGCTGGGCAAGCCGGTCGAGCGCTCGAGGGCGCTCGCCGTCCCGACGGCGCAGTGGGGACACCCGATGTGCGGGCCGGTGGGCGCGCGCGACTTCCTCCTCGACCGCACCCCACCCACCATGACCGGCCTCGGCTGGGCATCCGTCGGGATGCTCGAGCTCACCGCGCTGGCGAGCATCGACCCCGGCCGCTGGGTGCCCTGGGTGACGGAGGCGGACGTCCTGCTCGTCGACGGCGGCGAGGCGACCTACCTCGCCCACTGGGTGCGCGAGTCCGGTCTCGAGGCCCTCCTGCCCGAGCTGACCGACACGGTCTGGGTCGGCGTGAGCGCCGGCAGCATGGTCCTGACGCCCCGCATCGGCGAGCTCTTCGTCGAGTGGCGCCCGGAGGACGGGGACGCGACGCTCGGGGTCGTCGACTTCTCGATCTTCCCGCACGTCGGGCTCTTCCCGGACAACACGATGGAGGCGGCCACCCAGTGGGCTGCCGGGCTCGGGAACCCGGCGTACGCCCTCGACGAGGAGTCCGCCGTGCTCGTCGACGGCGACCGGGTCGAGGTCGTGTCCGAGGGCGAGTGGCGGCACTTCGCATGAGCGCGGGCTCGCCGACGCCCGAGCCGCCGACGCCCGCCCTCCCGACGCCCTACCTGCGTGTCGACGTCGACCGGCTCCGGGCCAACGTCGAGCGCGCCGCCGGGGCCGCGGCGACGGCGGGCGTCGCGCTGCGGCCGCACGCCAAGACCCACAAGTCGGTCGACGTCGCCCGCCTCCAGCTCGAGGCCGGCGCGGCGGGTCTCACCGTCGCGACCGTCGGCGAGGCGGAGGCGTTCGCCGAGGCCGGAGTCGGTGACCTCTTCGTCGCCTACCCGCTGTGGCTCACCGACGCGCTCGCCGACCGGCTCCGGGCGCTGGCCGACGCCGGCGTGCGCCTCGCGATCGGCGTCGACTCCGTCCGCGGCGCGCAGTCGGCCGGACGCCTGCTCGCCGGGTCGGGCGTCGAGGTCGTGGTGGAGGTCGACTCGGGCCACCACCGCAGCGGCTGCGACCCACGGCTCGCCGGTGACGTCGCAGCGGCAGCGGCCGGCGCGATCGGCGTGCGCGGGGTCTTCACCTTCCCCGGCCACTCCTACTCCCCCGACGGCCGCGCGAGCGCCGCCCGCGACGAGGCGCAGGCCCTCGCCACCGCCCGCGCCTCCCTCGAGTCCGCCGGCCTGGCGGTCGCCGTCGCCAGCGGCGGATCCACCCCGTCCCTCGCGCACACCGAGACGACGGTGCTGGACGAGGTCCGCCCCGGCGTCTACGTCTTCGGCGACGCGCAGCAGTGGGAGCTCGGCTCGATGCCGGCCGACGACATCGCCCTCACCGCGGTCGCGACCGTGGTGAGCCACGCCGGCGGACGCCTCGTCCTCGACGCCGGCTCCAAGGTGCTCGGGGCGGACCGCGCGGCGTACGCCACGGGGTTCGGCCGGCTCCTCGAGCACCCCGACGCGCGGCTCGTGCAGCTCTCGGAGCACCATGCCGTCGCCGAGCTCCCCGGGCCCCTGCCCGCCCTCGGCAGCCGCGTCCTCGTGGTGCCCAACCACTGCTGCACGGCGGTGAACCTCGCCGACGTGCTGGTGCCGACGGTGGGCGGCACGCCGTGGCCGGTCACCGCGCGGGGGCGCAACGGCTGACCTGCCCTTCCCGACCGCGGCGCAGGCGCGGCAGACTGGGCGCGTCCGGTCGAGCACCCCACCCCGAGGAGCCGTCGCATGCCCGTCACCCGTGGCTTCCAGCGTCGCCGTCCCGAGCCCGAGCGCGGTCGGCTGCCACCCGGCCAGTACGACACCGGGTCGTCGTGGCCGGTGCTGACCGCCGAGGCCACGCCGCAGCAGCCGGCCGAGGCGTGGCAGCTCACTGTCGACGGACTGGTCGACTCGCCCCACACGTGGAGCTGGTCGGAGATCCGCGCCTTCCCCGGGTCGACCTACGTCGGGGACATCCACTGCGTCACCACCTGGTCGAAGTTCGACATGACCTTCAGCGGGGTGAGCGTCGACGACCTGCTCGAGGTCGCCTCGCCCACCGACGAGGCCGCCTACGTGCTCGCGCACTCCGTCACGGGCTACACCACCAACCTGCCGCTCGCCGACGTCACCGGCGGCAAGGCGTGGGTCGTGTGGGAGGTCGACGGCAAGCCGCTCCCCCGCCAGCACGGTGGGCCGCTGCGACTGCTGGTGCCGCACCTCTACTTCTGGAAGTCCGCCAAGTGGGTCTCGCGCCTAAAGCTGATGGCCGAGGACCGCGCGGGCTTCTGGGAGCAGAACGGCTACCACGACCGCGGCGACCCGTGGCTCGAGCAGCGCTACCAGGGCGACTGAGGTGGCACCCGCACCGCTCGCCGCGTGGACGGACGGGCGCATCATCGAGAAGGATCACCCGACCGCGCACACCGTCCGGCTGCGCATGCACGTCGACGACCGGCCCTTCCACCTCCCCGGGCAGCACTACCTGATCCGGCTGCGCGCCCCGGACGGCTACACCGCCCAGCGCTCCTACTCCGTCGCCTCGGACAGCGACGACCCGCTGCTGGAGTTCCTCGTCGAGCGCCAGCCGGACGGCGAGGTGTCGGAGTTCCTCGCCGACGTCGCGGAGGTCGGCGACGTCCTCGAGCTGCGCGGGCCGATCGGGCGCTGGTTCGTCTGGGACGGTCGGACCCCCGCGCTGTGCCTGGTCGGCGGCACCGGCGTGGTCCCGGCCGTCGCGATGGCGCGCACCGCGCGCCGGCTCGGGCGTACGGACCTGCTCCGCATCGCCGCGGTCGGACGGGCGCCGGACGAGCTGGCGTACGCCCCCGAGCTGCAGCGCTACGGCGCCGACCTGGCCTGGACCCGTGCCGACGTCGACGGACGCGCGCCCGGCGCCTTCACCGCCGACGAGCTCGCGCCGCTCGTGGAGGGGGTCGGGATCGCGTACGCCTGCGGCTCGGCCAGGTTCGCCTCCTACGCCGAGGAGCTGCTGCTGGCCTGCGGCCTCGACGCCTCGTCGATCCGGGTGGAGCGCTTCGGCCCGACCGGCGACTGAGCCGGGACGCGCGCTCACCCCGGCGGTCGAGGCGTGGCGGCGCCCCTCGGTCGGTAGCGTGGCGCGCATGACCTCCGAGACGAGCCCGAACCCCGAGTCGCCCGACCAGGCGAACGCCGCAGACCACGAGGACGCCGACGTCACCGAGCAGCCCGGGCACGGGCAGCCCGCTGGTGCCGGCGACGACGAGGTCTACCCCGAGGAGTACGAGAACAGCTAGGCGCAGCGCTCCGGCCGCGGCACCGTGGGGCGGGCCGGACGCAGCACCGCCCGTCACCTGCGGGTGACGGGCGGTGCCGGTGCGGTGGAGCTGAGGGGATTCGAACCCCTGACCTTCTCATTGCGAACGAGACGCGCTACCAACTGCGCCACAGCCCCTCCACGCCTCACGGCGCGACGCCAAGATACACGAGCGGCGAGGGCCTCACCCAATCGCCCCGAGGGACGTCCACCCGAGCGCGTGGAACACCATCCGGGCCCGAGCGTGGAGTCGCCCCGACGGGCCGGGACTTCCACGCGTACGGGTGGAACACCATCCGGGCCGGGGCGTGGAGCGACGGGCTCAGGCGCCGCTGGCGCGCCGGGTCCCGCGGTCGTTCTCGTCGGCCTCGCGGGCGGTGCGGGCGGACTGCTCGGCCGACCGGGCGAGGGCGGAGTCCTCGTCGTTGCGGCCGCTCGACCAGACGCCGGTGGAGTCGAGGTCGATCGTGGAGACGGTGCGGCGCTGGGCGGCGGGCTTGCTGACGTAGGTCGGCAGCGTGGTGGGCACCATGTCCCACCCGCCGACCACGGGGACCTCGCCGGTGAGGACCGCGGGGACGTCGGCGGCCGGCGAGGACTCGACCGACTCGGGGACGGCGGGCACGTCGGGCGTACGCGGCTGCGGCGCGACGGGCAGCTCGCCGGTGAGGTCGACGTCGTCCGGCTCCTCCTCGACCGCCGGCGGCACGCCGACCTCGATGGCGGAGCGGGTGGCGCGCTGGCGGCGCTCGGCGCGCACGGACACGCGGCAGGCGACCAGCCAGGCGACGAGGACGCCGACCGGGACGCCGACCCACGGCCAGCCGACGACGGAGAAGGCGGCGAGGCCGACCACGACGGCGTTGGCGAGCAGGACGAGGGCCAGGACGTTGCGGCGGCGCCCGGCGGCACGGCGCGCGGAGGCGCGCTCGGCGGCGGGCGAGGGCGTACGCCGCACGGAGGTGGTGACCTCGCGGGTGACCTCGGTGGTGACGGTGGCGGCGACGACGGGCTCGGGTGCGACGTGGGCCTTGGTCTCGACCGGCGGTCGCAGCGACGCGCGGATCGGTGAGACGACGAGGCGCGCGTTGCGGCGGTCGACGGGCTCGCGGCGCGCGAGGACGCGCATGGTGTGGGAGAACTTCTCGACCGATCGGCTGCGGACGACCTCGTCGTGGTGCTTGAGGGCCTTCGGGATCAGGTAGACGGCCCACGCCACGGCAAGGGCGACGAAGATCAGAGCGCTCAGGTCCACGCTCGAAGCGTAGGAGTGCGCGGCGCGACCGGGGCGGATGTCAAGTGGTGTGTCGCAGAACTACTGGTGTGACTGGTGTGTCTGCAACCGGACGAGCACCCCCTCGGGGGCCTCCTCGGCCGTGACGGCGAAGATCCGGTGGTCGCGCCAGGCGCCGTCGATGTGCAGGAAGCGCGGGGCGTAGCCGACCTGCTCGAGGCCGAGCTTCTCCACGACCCGCAGCGAGTTGGTGTTCTCCGGGCGCACGCAGATCTCGATGCGGTGCAGGCCGACCGGGCCGAGGCAGTGGTCGATCACCATGCCGACCGCGCGGGGTGCGATGCCGCGACCGGCGACGTCGGCGGAGAGCCAGTAGCCGATCGACCCCCACTGCGCGGAGCCGCGCGCCACGTTGCTCACCGTCACCTGGCCGACGAACCGGCCGTCGACCTCGATGACGAACGGCAGGCACTGCCCCCGCTTGGCCTGGTGGAGCAGGGAGCGCGTGACGACGCCGTACGACGAGGGCCGGGGCGCGGCGCCCGGCGGGACCGTCGCGTCCCAGGGCCGCAGCCAGTCGTGGTTGCGGGCGCGCACGGCCTGCCACTCGTCGGCGTCGGACCTGCGCAGCGACCGGACCGCGACGCCGGCGGACTCGAGTCGGGCCGGCCAGCCCGGGGCGGAGGACATCAGTGGTCGCTCCCGACGACCTGCTCCACGGCGTGCCCGATCACCGGCTCGAGGACGCCGAGCGCGTCCTTGACCCCGCCGCGCGAGCCGGGCAGGTTGACCACCAGGCAGTCGCCGGCGAGCCCGGCGAGGCCGCGCGACAGCATCGCGGTGGGCACGCCCTTCGCGGCGCCGGCCGCGCGGATCGCCTCGGCGATGCCGGGCACGAGCCGGTCGAGCAGCGGCGCGGTCACCTCCGGGGTGCGGTCGGTCGGGGTGAGGCCGGTGCCGCCCGTGGTCAGGACGACCCGGGCGCCCGCGGCGACGGCAGCGGCGATCGCCTCGCCGACCGGCGCACCGTCCGGCACAACGACGGGGTCACCGCAGGCGAAGCCCAGCCCGCGCAGCCACTCGGCCAGGAGCGGACCGGTCTCGTCGGCGTAGACCCCGGCCGCGGCGCGGTTGGAGGCGACCACGACGTCCGCGCGCAGGCTCATCGCGCCCAGTCCCCCGACCGCCCGCCGGACTTGGACTCGACCCGGACGTCGGTGATGACGGCGCCCTTGTCGACGGCCTTGACCATGTCGACGACCGTCAGCGCGGCGACGGAGACGGCCGTCAGGGCCTCCATCTCGACGCCGGTCCGGTCGGTGGTGCGGACGGTCGCGACGATGTCGACGGACTCGTCGGTGACCTCGAGGTCGACCGTGACGCCGGAGATCGCGAGCGGGTGGCACAGCGGGACGAGCGACGGCGTCTGCTTGGCCCCCATGATCCCGGCGATGCGGGCCACGGCGAGCGCGTCGCCCTTCGGCACGCCCTCGCCGCGGAGCAGCTCGACGACCGCCGGGCTGACCAGCACGCGACCGGACGCGGCGGCCGTACGCGTGGTGACGGGCTTGTCGCCCACGTCGACCATGCGGGCCGCGCCGGACTCGTCGACGTGCGTCAGCCGGCCACCGCCCTCGTGCTGGTCCGGCATCAGAACTCCTCGTCGAGCTTGCGGATCGCGACCATCTCGCCCGCCTGGACCGACGTGGTGCCGGCCGGGACCTCGATCAGGCAGTTCGCCGCTGCGAGGTCGCCGAGCAGGTGCGAGCCGTGGCCGCCGACCGGCGAGACGAAGGTGCCACCGCGGTCGGTGTCGTGGAGGCCGCGCACGAGCTGCACCTTGCCGGGCGGCGAGGAGATGCCGTGGGTCAGCCGGGCGCGCGCGGTCGGGCGGGCGTACGGCAGCTTGCCCATCATCCGGCGGATCGCGGGCAGCACGAACATCTCGAACGACACGTAGGAGGAGACCGGGTTGCCGGGCAGCGTGAAGACCGGGGTGTCGTCCTCGCCGACCGTGCCGAAGCCCTGCGGCTTGCCGGGCTGCATGCCGACGCCGCCGAACCACATCGAGCCGTGGTGCGACAGCGACTCCTTCACCACGTCGAAGTCGCCCTCGCTGACGCCTCCGCTGGTGACGACGAGGTCGGCCCGCACGAGCTGGTCGCTGAGCGCCTCGGTGAAGGCGTGGGCCTCGTCGGGGACGATGCCGACGCGGTACGCGATCGCTCCCGCGGCGCGCGCGGCGGCGGCGAGGAGGTAGGAGTTGCCGTCGTAGATCGAGTCGTGGCCCAGCGGGGTGCCGGGATCGCGCAGCTCCGAGCCGGTCGAGATGACGACGACGCGCGGGCGCGGGCGGGTGCGCACGGTCGCCCGCCCGACGGCGGCGAGCATGCCGAGGTGCCGCGGCCCGAGGACGATGCCCTCCTCGAGGAGCATGTCGCCCTCGGAGATGTCGTCGCCGAGCGGGCGGATGTGCTGCCCGGGCCTGGCGGCGCGGCCGATCCGCACCTGCGCGACCCCGCGGTCGGTCCACTCGTAGGGGACGACGGTGGTGGCACCGGCGGGGACCGGGGCGCCGGTCATGATCTTGACCGCGGTGCCGGGCGACAGCGCGAGGATGGAGGACCTGCCCGCCCCGATCTCCCCGACCACGGGCAGCGTGACCGGGTGCTCCTCGCTGGCGTCGGCCACGTCCTCGGCGACCACGGCGTAGCCGTCCATCGCGGAGTTGTCGAAGCTCGGCAGCGAGATGGGCGCGACGACGTCCTCGGCGAGCGCGAGCCCGAGCGCCTCCATCAGGGGCTGCGGGAAGGCCGGCAACGGGGAGACGGTGGCGAGGATGCGCTCGACGTAGTCCTCGACCGGCAGCAGGTCGGGGTGCAGCTCAGCCATGCTCGTCCCGGCGCGGCTCCTGCTCGGCGAGGACGGTGCCACCCTCGACGCGCTTGGCGGCCGGGGAGCTGAGGGTCACGTCGCCGACGACCTTGACGCCGTTGCCGAAGGTCCAGTCGCCCTCGACGGTGAACGAGTCGGCCTCGCGCAGCGACGGCGCGCCCTCGGGGAACCGTTTGTCGAAGTCGCCGACCAGCTTGTAGAACTCGCCGTCCAGCGCGACGTAGGGGATCTCGTCGCCGGCCTGGTCGAGCACGAAGTCGCGGCCCAGGTCGTAGACGTCGGAGCGCAGCACCAGCAGGTCGTCGGTGGTCTTCACCGGCACGAAGCGGTCGCGCCCGACCTCGATCGTGCGGGCACCCTCGAAGACCTCGATCGCCGCGCCCATGGCGGTCTCGACCTGGATCACCTTCGGGGTGCCGGGGTCGGCCGGGTCGAGGTTCTTGACGTTCTTGATGAGCGGCAGGCCGAGGATGCCGCCGCGCGCGTCGAGCGCCTCGACCATCGCCTGCAGGTCGAACCAGAGGTTGTTGGTCGAGCAGTACTTGTGACGGCTCAGGTCGGCGAGCGCCTCCTTGTCCGCGTCGAGGGTCTGCGCGCTCTCGCGCAGCACGATGCGGCCGTCGGCCTTGCGTCGGGCGAAGTGGCCGCCCTTGCGGTCCGACGGGGTGCGCCGCACGGCCTCGATCGCGAACGGCGCGCCGCTCTGGGCGAACCAGCCGGCGACCCGCGCGTCCGGCACCGCGCCCAGGTTGTCGGAGTTGGAGACGAAGACGTAGCGGTAGCCGGCGTCGATGAGCCGGGCGAGCAGCCCGGTGCCGCGCAGCGCCGTGTAGATGTCGCCGTGGCCGGGCGGGCACCACTCGAGGTCGGGGGCCTTGGGGTACGCCGCGGGCATGAGGTCGGCCTCGAGGAGCTTCGGCTCCTTGTTCTGCAGGAACTCCAGGGGCAGGCCGTCGACCGGGAGGTCCTCGTAGCGTTCGAGGGCCGCCATGGTGTCGGCCGAGGTGCGGAAGGAGTTCATGAACAGCAGCGGCAGCGTGGCGTCGTACTCCTTGCGGAGGTGCAGCACCTGCCGCGCGATGATGTCGAGGAAGCTCAGCCCCCGGCGTACGCACAGCAGCGACTTGGCCCGGTCCATGCCCATCGAGGTGCCCAGGCCGCCGTTGAGCTTGATGACCGCGGTCGCCCGGATCGCCTCGGCGGCGGTCTCCTCCGACACCTCGACGTCGGCGAGCGCCTCCATGTCGAGGGGGTCGATCGTGTCCTCGGCGATCATGCCGGTCTCGCCGTGCTCGAGGAGCCGGTAGTAGTGGGCGAAGGTGTCGATCGCCACCTCGTCCACCCCGGCCTGACGCATCTTCTCGCGCGCGAGCTCGAGTCCTCGGGCGTTGCCCTTGCTTGCCATGCTTCGATCGTAGGCTGCCGACGTGGACTCACCACAGTCGGCTCACAGCGCCGCCGCCAAGACCGCCCTGCGCGACCAGGTGCGGGCCGCCCGCAGGCGTCGCCCGCCGGACGCGTCCGCCGAGGTCGCAGCCGCCGTGGCGGAGGTCGCCCTCGGCTGGGGCCCGGTGCGCGACGCGGCCACGGTCGCGGCGTACGTCTCCGTCGGCAGCGAGCCGGGCACGGGACTGCTGCTGGAGGCTCTGGTCGCCGCGGGCACGCGGGTCGTCGTGCCGGTGGTGCGGCCCGACCGGGACCTCGACTGGACGGTCTACACCGGACCGGACGACCTGGCCCCCGCCGTGCGCGGGCTGCTCGAGCCCTCCGGTCCGCGGCTCGGTGTCGACGCCGTCCGCACCGCCGACGTCGTGCTCGCCCCCGGGCTCGCCGTCTCTCCCGCCGGCGACCGGCTCGGGCAGGGCGGCGGCTACTACGACCGCGTCCTGCCGCGCGTCCCGGCCCAGACCCCGGTGGCCATCGTGCTCTTCGACGACGAGGTGGGCCTCGACGTGCCCGCCGACCCCCACGACGTACGGGTCGGGTTCGTGCTGACGGCGTCCGGGGTGCGGCGCCTCGGCCCCCTGGAGGGCTAGTCGGGGTCCGCGGGCGCCAGCACCAGCCGGTCCTCGGCCGTGGCCTCGACGGCGTCGCGGGAGTACGCCCAGGGCAGGGTGCGTCCCTCGACGTAGAGCTCGGTCTGGTCGGAGTAGTGCGACGACGCGGGGTGGCCGGAGACGCCGGTGAGGTTGATCCAGCGCGAGTCGTCCCAGTCGGCGGTCGAGACGACCATCCGCATCGAGGGCGCGGCCGTGACCTCGTAGCCGTCGACCGCGTTCCACGACGTCGCGTCCACGATCGAGGAGCCGCCGCCCACCTCCCAGCCGTCGCGGTTGAAGAGCCGCTCTACCAGCCCGATGCCGGACTCACCGAGGGTGGCGTTGTGCAGGTTCATCCGGTGCAGGTGCCCCCACGTCCACAGCTGCGGGTCGCGCGCCTGGCGTCGGGTGAGCTCGTCGCGCGCCTCGACCATCGCCTGCCGCAGGACGTCGTCGCGGGTCTCGACGACGTCGTCGGTGCCGGCGTCGTCCCACCACGGCCCGGCCGGCTCGGACAGCATCCGGCTGACGACGAGGAACCAGCGGTCGCCGCCGTCCGGCCAAGTGCGCCGGCGCAGGTCGTCGTGGAAGGTCAGCTCGAGGACCTTGCGCCACACGACGTTGAAGTACGCCGCCGGCGCGCTGTCGGCGGGCGAGGTGAAGTCCCAGTCGCGCAGGAGGTCCTGGGCGTTGCGGTAGTAGCCGTTGGGGAGCGTCTCGATGTCGAGGAGGTAGGGCACGAGGCTCTCGGCCATCGGGTTGGTCGTGTCGAGCTGGAGGTCGGCCATCTCCTGCACGGACAGCTCGCCCTCCTCCTCGAGCACCTCGCGGATCCGGGTCGACCGGTAGCCGTAGTCCCAGTCCTGGGTGAGCAGGTAGGGGTAGCGCTCGTCGATGACGGCCTGGTTGGCCGTCGCGATGAAGCCCTCCTCCGGGTCGAGCACGCTCGGCAGGCCGTCGAACGGCACGT
Source organism: Nocardioides cavernae (assembly GCF_013410035.1). Classification (GTDB taxonomy): domain Bacteria; phylum Actinomycetota; class Actinomycetes; order Propionibacteriales; family Nocardioidaceae; genus Nocardioides; species Nocardioides cavernae_A. The sequence continues at coordinate 853,879 of NZ_JACCBW010000001.1, forward strand.
AGTCGCCGGTCCAGTCGTTGGCGCTGATCCAGCCCTCGACCGGCATCGTGCCGTCGTTGCCCGCACGACGGATCGGGATCCGGCCGGGAGACTGGTAGCCGATGTGGCCCTCGCGGTCGGCGTACACCAGGTTCTGCGACGGCACCGCGAAGTCCGCGGCGGCCGCGCGGAACTCGTCCCAGTCCGACGCGCGGTTGAGGCCGAGGATCGCGTCGGCCGTCGGCGCCGGGTCGAGGGCGGTCCACGCCAGCGCGACGGCGTAGCCGCTCCCCCGGTCCCCAGGCTCGTCGGTCGGGGCGTTGGCGCCCACCGTGGCGAACTCCGAGGACACGTCGCTGATCAGCGGGCCGTGGACCGTCTCGCGCACCCGCAGCTCGACGTCGTCCTCGCCGCGCACCTTGATCGTCTCGGTGCGCACCTCCATCGCCTCGGTCCCGCCGTCGCGGACGTAGCGGTCGTCGCCCTCGGTCTGCTCGAGGAAGAGGTCGGTGACGTCGGGCCCGAGGTTGGTGAACCCCCAGGCGATGTCGGCGTTGTGGCCGATGATGACGCCGGGCACGCCGGAGAAGGTGAACCCCGACGTGTCGAGGGTGCAGTCGGCCGACGTCTCGCGGCAGTGCAGGCCCATCTGCATCCAGATGCCCGGCTGGCTGATCCCCAGGTGCGGGTCGTTGGCCAGGATCGGCATCCCGGTCGCGCTGTGCTCACCGTCGACGACCCAGGAGTTGCTGCCGATGCCGCGCCCCTTGCCAACCAGCTCGGGGACCGCGTCGAGCCGGTCCTGCACGCGCTCGAGCGCCTCGACGACCCCCGCGGGGTACGCCGGGCGCGTGGGGTTGCGGGTCGCGTTGCCCGTCGCGTTCTGCTCGAAGACGCCGTCGACCACGCCGCCCCCGGAGACGATCGGCGGGTGCTGGTCGAAGGGGTAGTCCGGCCACAGCTCGGCGATCTCGTCCTCGTCGTGGTCGAGCGAGAGCAGCACCCGGTCGACCTCGGCGTCCATGTTGCCGCGCAGGTCCCACGCCATCGCCTTGAGCCAGGCCAGCGAGTCGACGGGGTCCCACTCCGCGGGCGAGTAGTCGAGGCCGGTGAGTCCGAGGATGGCGTACTCCGGCGCGAGCTGCGACGGGCTCCGGTCGGCGAGGTAGGCGTTGACGCCCTCGGCGTACGACGTCAGCGCGTCCCGTGTCGCGGGCTGGAGCAGTGCCCACTCCTGCTCGGCGACCCGCCGCCAGCCCATCGTCCGGATGAAGCGGTCGGTCTCGAGCGTGTCCGGCCCGAAGATCTCCGAGAGCCGCCCGGCCGTGACGTGGCGGCGGAAGTCCATCTCGAAGAAGCGCTCCTGCGCGTGCACGAACCCCTGCGCGAACATGAGGTCGGCGTCGGTGTCGGCGTAGACCTGCGGGATGCCCTCCGCGTCGCGGACCACCTCCACCGACGCGCTCAGGCCCGGCACCTCGATGGTGCCGTCGTGGTCGGGCAGGGACCGGCGCACGACGACCGTGCCCGCGACGGCGAGGACGACCAGCACGAGCACGAGGCCGAGCGCCGTCCAGGCCGCCCAGCGGACCCCCCGGGGCGCGCGCCGGAACGTCTGCCGCCAGCTGATCCGCTGCGGTGCGGGTGGCTGGTCGGTCGCGGGGGTGGGTGACGGCTCGCTCATCGCTTCGCCATTGTGCCGTACCATTGGCAGTCGAAGGGCCTGAGTGCCAGCGCGTCGCGCGGGCCCGGCCGATCGCCCGTCTTGATCGCACGAGGACACAGATGCCCACCTACCAGTACGCCTGCACCGAGTGCGGGCACTCCTTCGAGCAGTTCCAGAGCTTCAGCGAGGACGCGCTGACCGTCTGCCCGGAGTGCGACGGCAAGCTGCGCAAGCTCTTCAACGCCGTCGGCGTGGTGTTCAAGGGGTCGGGCTTCTACCGCACCGACAGCCGCTCCACCTCCTCGTCGTCCGACACCTCCTCCTCCACGACGACATCGTCGGACTCGTCGTCCAGCGCGTCCAGCTCGTCGACCGCCGGCTCCTCGTCGTCCTCGTCGTCGTCCTCGTCGTCGTCCAGCTCCTCGTCGTCGTCCTCGTCCGACTGACCCCTGTGGATGCCGCCAGCGGGTGAGCCGTGATCCGGCCTAGCGTCGGAGCATGTTCCCGGGACTCCCGCCGGCACGCCGTCGGCTCCGCGCCGTACGCCACCAGCTGCTCCGGCGTCGCCGGCTGATCGCCGCGGCGCTCACCGCCGTCGCCGTGCTCGCCGCGCTGCGTACGCTCGCCCCGCCGCCGCCCGACACCGTCGACGTGCTGGTCGCCGCGCGCGACCTGCCGTCCGGCACCCTGCTCGGCGACGACGACCTCGCCCTCCGGGCGTACCCCGCCGCCCTGGCCCCCGACACCGCCGCCGAGGCAGCGGCCGGACGCGTGCTCGCCGCTCCCCTCGGCAGCGGTGAGGTGGTGACCGACGCACGCCTGGTCGGCCCGGGGCTCGCCGATGCGCAGCCCGGCCGCACGGTCGTGCCGGTGCGGCTGCCGGACGCGGGCATGGCGGCGCTCCTGCGCCCGGGCGACCAGGTCGATCTCGTCGCCACCGACCCCGGCTCGGGCGAGACCAGCCTGGTGGCCGGCGACGTCACCGTCCTGGCGACCCCGCGCGACGTGCCGGAGGGCCCGACCGGGGGCTCGGGCGGTGCGCTGGTGGTCGTCGCGGCGACGGCCACCGAGGCCGTACGCATCGCATCCGCAGGGTTGTCGCAGTTCCTCACGGTGTCCTGGGAGCGCTAGCGTTCGCGGGTAGTCACTCGTTCGCCTCTCGGGGCGCATCAAGAGGGAGCAACCACCATGACCGGCTTCAAGAACTTCATCCTGCGCGGCAACCTGGTCGAGCTGGCCGTCGCGGTCATCATCGGCACGTCGTTCGCCGCGGTCGTCACGGCCTTCACGGAGATGCTGCTGTCGTTCGTCGCGAAGATCACCGGCGGCGCCCAGCCCAACTTCGACTCCTACGCCCCCGGCGACATCTCGGTCGGTCCGTTCCTGACGGCCGGCATCGCGTTCCTCATCCTGGCCGCCGTCGTCTACTTCTTCGTCGTGACGCCCTACACCAAGGCCAAGGAGCGCTTCTTCCCGGCCGAGGACAAGGGCACCCCGGCCGACGTCGCCCTGCTCGAGGAGATCCGCGACCTGCTCAAGACGCGCGGCGGGGCGGTCTGAGCCGGCCCCGCACCACCGCACCACCCGGCGGCCCGTCCCGGCAGGGGCGGGCCGTTCTCGTGTGGGGGCAGCCAGCCACTTGCTACCTGAAATGTCCGCTCGGCGCACGGTATGTCGCGACTTGAGCGGTCATGTGGTCGCTCAAGTCACGAAAGGAACCCACGCTCAGCCGTGGTGCGGCGGCACCTGCTCGCGGTACCAGTCGTCGCCCTTGCCCGGCCGGTCCTCGCGCGCGTCGGAGTCGTCCGTCGTCTGCTCGGGACCGGACTCGCCGAAGACCGCCGCCAAGCGCTGGCGGCGCTTCCACTCCGGCTCCTGCTGCGGGTCGGGGCGCGAGTCCGAGGGGGTGCTCATGCACAGACCCCGGGGACCGGCTCCTCCGCGGCGGGCGAGCTCGGCGTGCTCGGTGACGCCGGCGGCGTCTCGGTGACCGTCTCCGACGGTGTGTCGGACGGGGTGTTCGACGGGGTGTTGGACGGCGTGTTCGACGGGGTCTCGCTCGACTCCGTCTCGCCGGCCGTGGGCGAGCTGGTCGACGATCCGGGCGGGCCCTCGGCGCTGACCGACGTGCCCTTGATGAGCTTGGCCGGGAGCTCCTTGTCCTCGTTGATCAGCTTCCAGATCTCGTCGGCCTGCTCGGTCCAGTAGACGCGGCCCCAGAACTCGGAGTCGCGCGGGTAGTAGGCGGTCGGCAGGGTGACGAACTTGATCTTGTCGAGGCCGATGCCCTGCAGCTGCATCGCCACCTTGCCGAGGCGGGTGACGTTGGCGAACTCCTCGTCGGTGCTGAGCGACTTGGTCGCCGCGTCGAGGAACCGCACGACCTTGTCGAGACGGGTCAGCGTCCCGGCGGAGAGCACCTCGCGCACGAGCGCGCCGATGAACTCCTGCTGGCGCCGGATCCGGGAGATGTCGTTCTGCTGGAGGAGGTCGCCGACGTAGCGCGCCCGGACGTAGTCGAGGGCCTCGTCGCCGGTGAGCACCGACGGGTCGCCCTTCGGGACGAAGATGCCGTGCTTGGGGTCGTCGATGTCCTCGGGGACGCAGACCGGCACGCCGCCGACCGCGTCGACCATCGAGCCGAAGCTCGCGAAGTCGACCACCACGAAGTGCTCGACGCGGATGCCGGTGTTCTCCTCGAGCTGGCGCAGCGTGCAGGTCGGGCCGCCGACGCCGTAGGCCGCGTTCCAGATCACGTCCGACACGGCCGGTGAGTCGCAGCCGTCCTCGGGCCGGTCGACGATCGAGTCGCGCGGGATCGAGACGGCGTACGCCCGGCTGCGGTCCGCGGAGAGGTGCACGAGGATGGTGGTGTCGGAGCCACCGCCGCCCTCCTGGTCGATCCCGCAGCCGTCGCAGTCGCGCGAGTCCGAGCCCATGACGAGGATGTCGAGCGGCTGGCCGTTGCCGGTGTAGACCTCTGCGGGTCGCTCGTCCTCGTCGAGGCCACCGAGGGAGATGCCCTCGATGTTCCCGTTGAGGTGGCGGATGAAGTAGACCGTGCTGAGCCCGGTGATCAGCGCGAGCACCACGGCACTGATGAGGATGACCCGTCCGACCGTGTGCTTCCTGGCGACCTTCGCCCGTCTCTTGGGCGCACCGTCAGCGGGCTCCGGGCGCGACTCATCGGACACGGGGCTCACCTTCGACGGGGTGTGGACAGGGGCTGACCGCACAGAACCTACTTCACGAGCGCAAGAATGCGGCGCTCCGCGCGAGGCGCTGCGGCGTGCGGGTCGACCCCCTCACCGGATGCCGGAGCGTGCAAAGCCGGCGACGAAGTAGCGCTGGAGGACGACGAACACCACGAGCAGGGGGACGCAGGAGACCAGGGCCATCGCCATCAGGCCGCCGTAGTCGGCGTCGAACTGGCCCTGCAGGTAGCTCATCGCGACGGGGAGCGTGTAGAGGTCGGGGTCGCGGAGCGTGATGAGCGGCCACAGGAAGTCGTTCCACTGCGTCATGAAGGCCAGCAGCGCCATCACCGCGATCAGCGGCTTCGCCAGCGGGAGGACGATCCGGACGAACGCGGTCCAGTGGTTGCAGCCGTCGATGCGGGCCGCCTCGACCAGCTCGATCGGCACCGAGAGGAAGAACTGCCGGGCGAGGAAGACGCCGAGCGCGGTGGACGCCGACGGCAGGATGACGGCCCAGAAGAACCCGATCAGCCCCATCCGGGCGACGAGCTCGAACTGCGGCATCATGATCGCCTGCGTCGGCACCATCAGGGTGCTCAGCACCACGACGAACACCAGTCCGCGGCCGCGGAACGGCAGCTTGGCCAGGGCGTACCCGGCGGCGAGGTTCACCGCGACGGCGAGCACCGTCGTCAGCGTCGCCACGACCAGCGCGTTGCCGAACCACCGCCAGACCGGGAACGCCTCGGTCAAGCCGGTGAAGTTCGACGTGGTCCAGCGATCGGGCCAGAGCCCGGCACCACCGTCGAAGATGAGCTCGCGCGGGGTGAACGCGACGACCACCATCGCCAGGAGGGGGAAGGCGAACACCGCGCACACCAGCACGCACACCACGAACCTCAGCGGACGCGACATCACGCTTCCTCCGTCCTTCTGTTGATGCGGACCTGCACGAGCGTGACCGCCAGCGTCACGACGAAGAGGACCAGCCCGACCGTCGCGCCGTAGCCGAAGTTGCGGGCGGCGCCGAACCCCTCGTCGTAGGCGTAGGTGACGAGCATGGTCGTGTCGTAGCCCGGCCCGCCGTTGGTCATCACGTAGACCACGTCGAAGACCTGGAACGACCAGATCAGGTTGATCACGACCAGGAAGAACGTCGTCGGGCGCAGCCACGGGACGACGATGTGCCGCACCCGGGCGAGGGGACCGGCGCCGTCGACCGCGGCGGCCTCCATCACCTCGCCGTCGACGTCCTGCAGGGCCGCGAGGTAGACGAGCATCCCGAAGCCGACCCGGGTCCACAGCGTCATCAGCACCACCGTCACCATCGCGAGCCGGCCGTCGGTCTGCCACGACACCGGCCCGATCCCGGCGTCGCGCAGCAGCCCGTTGACGATGCCGACCGTCTCGTCGAAGAGCAGCAGCCCGACCAGCGAGGTGACCAGCGTGCTGATCGCGATCGGGAGGTAGACGATCGTGCGGAAGACGCCCCGCCCCGGCAGCGCACGGTCCATCAGCAGCGCGAGCGCGAGGCCCAGGCCCACGCTCAGCGGGACCGTCGCCACCGTGAAGATGCCCGTGTTGAGCAGCGCCCGCCAGAACACGTCGTCGCCCAGGAGACGGGTCAGGTTGTCGAGCCCCGTCCAGCGGCCGGGGCCGAAGGAGCGCTTGGCCTGGAAGGACATCACCAGCGCCCACACGAGCGGCACGAGCAGGAACACGACGATCAGCAGGAGGTTGGGCGCGACCATGGCGTACGCCGTCAGCGACCCGCCGCGGCTCGACGCCGGCGCCCGGTCGCCGGCCGGCCGCTCCTCGGGCACCTCGCGGTCCGCGGGAGCCTCGACCACGGGGGCGCTCATGCTGCACCGTCCTCGACGTTGAGAGCGGCCGACTCGCTCACCTGTTCGTCCAGTGCGGCGAGGGTGTCCTCGACGGAGCGTCCGCCGAGGAAGCACTGCTCGAGCTCGTTGGCCAGTGCGAGGTTGACCTCGGCGAAGGTCGCCGTGGTCACGTCGGCGACGTCGCGGTCCTCGATGGTCGTGACCTGGTCGGCGTAGACCGGCATCAGGTCCGCCGCGACGGCGAAGTCGAGCCGCCGGTCCAGCAGCGACGTGCGGGTGGGCAGCAGCACAGCCGCCTCGCAGAAGGCCTGCATCTGCTCCGGCTCCCCCATGAAGGCCAGGAAGTCGGCGGCGAGGTCGGGGTTGGTGGCCGTCCTGCTGGCGACCAGCGCGTTGCCGCCGAGCTCGCTCGCCCGTCGCTCGTCGCGCGGCAGGTAGGTCACGGCGTACTCGAAGCGGTCCTTGATCGTCTCGGCGAAGGCGGGCAGCAGGAAGTTGCCGGCGTAGAGCATGCCGAGCGTGCCGGAGGTGAAGAGCGAGTCGGGGTAGGTCGCGGCCTTGGTGGACGTCGACCCGGGCACCCACCCGCGCTCGAAGAAGGAGGCGGTGAAGTCGAGGGCCCGCCGGGCCTCGGGGCTGTCGAGCGCGCCGCGGGTCAGGTCGTCGGAGTAGACGTGGCCGCCGGCCTGGAAGAGGAAGTTGAGCCAGCGGAAGGCACCGAGCGCCTGCCAGTTCACGCCGAACGCCGCCGACCCGTCGGGGGCGGCGTCGGTGAGCCGGTCGGCGACCTCGCCGAGCTCCTCCCACGTCCACGCGTCCTCGGGGCGGTCCGGCACCGAGCCGATGCCGGCGTCGCGCAGCACGTCGGGGCGGTAGACGAGCGCGCTCGTGTCGACGTGCTGCGGCATCCCGTAGATCCGGCCGTCGTGGCTGACCGCGCCGAGGAAGGCCTTCGACAGGTCGCCGGCGAGGTCGTCGAGGGCGTCACCCACGTCGAGCAGCTGGTCGGCACTCGCATAGACGCCCATCGTCGGGTAGTCGACGCGGAACACGTCGGGCGCCGTGCCGGACGCCAGGCCGGTGTCGATGCCGACCGACGCCTCGGAGAACGGCACGGAGACCAGGTCGACGGTGACGCCGCGCCTGGTCTGCTCGAAGCGCCGCGCGAGCTCGTCGTAGATCGTCGCCTCCACGTCGGTGCCGTAGACCTGCACGCTGAGCAGGTCGCGTCGCCCCGCCGTGGTCGCGGACACCCGGCTCGTGAGCCCGGCGCACCCGGACAGCGCGGGCACGGTCGCTGCCACTGCCGCGCCGGCCACGAGGGAGCGCCGCGAGAGCGCGACCGGGCCGGGACGTGGCGCGCGGGCACCGGTCCGAGAGGCGTGCTGCATGAGGTTGTCCCGATCTGTCGACGAGCTGCACGGACCGGTGGAGTGCTCCACCGTGCGTCTGGGGCCGCGGGGCGAAGCGGGGCAGCTGTGACGCTAGGGCGGTTCGACAAAGGTGGGACACACCCCGAGGGGCGTAGCCCGCGGGGCGGCGGGGCCGGCTCTCCGGGACGCCGACGTCCCACTGAGACCCGCCGCCGGGACCGGCCAGCGAGTTCGCCCGCTGAGTTCGCCCGCCCGGCTCGTCGGTGGCAGGATGCTCACCGCCGCGGCAACGCGGCACGCCCCAGTAGCTCAGTGGATAGAGCAGCCGCCTCCTAAGCGAAAGGTCGCAAGTTCGACTCTTGCCTGGGGCACCACGGCGCTCCCGCCTCCCCCGACCCCAGGAGCTCCGCATGACCGTTCCCGTCCCGCCCACCGCCTCCGTCGCGCCGACCGGCGCCCTCCGCGTCGTCATCAACCTCGGCAACCCCGTGCTCGCCCAGGGCACGGCCGAGGAGCCCCGCGGCGTCACGGTGGCCATCGCCCGCGAGGTCGCCCGGTGGCTCGGCGTGCCGCTCGAGCTCGAGTGCGTCGACGCCGCGCGCGACGCGTACGCCGCGATCACCGAGGGCCGCGTCGACCTCTGCTTCCTGGCCAACGAGCCGGCCCGCGAGGAGGGCGTGGCGTTCACCGCGCCCTACGTGCTGATCGAGGGCGTGTACGTCACCGAGGGGGACTCCCCCCTCACGTCCTCGGACGAGGTGGACCGCGACGGCGTCCGCGTCGGCGTCCGGACGGGCTCGGCCTACGACCTCTACCTCACCCGGACCCTCCAGCACGCCGAGCTCGTCCGCGCGTCCGAGGCCACCGACGTGTTCGAGGAGGAGCACCTCGACGCTGCTGCCGGGGTGCGGCAGCCGATGGAGGACTACGTGGCCGGGACCGAGAGGCGCATCCTCGAGCCGGCGTTCATGGAGATCCGCCAGTCCGTGGGCCTGCCGCGCGCGCTCGACCCCGCCGCCGTCGCCGCGGTCGCCGCCTTCGTCGAGCACCTCAAGGCCACCGGCTTCGTCCGCGACGAGCTCGCGCGCAGCGGCGTGGAGGCCACGGTGGCGCCGCCGGCCTGAGCCGTACCCGTCAGCCGGGTGGGCGTCGTCGCGGCGCGCTAGGGGCAGACGTCCTGCGCGATGCCGATGAGGGCCTCCGCCTGGTCGGGAGTGACCGGTTCGTCGGCCGACCCAGAGAACCGGGCCACCGACTCGTCGACGAGGGCCTGGCCGGTGGTGCCTCGTTCGATCGACTCACACGTGCCCAGCAGGTCGTCGAGGTCGCCCTCGCCGAGGTGTGGCGCGACTGCCTGCATCTCGCCGACCAGGCCTTCCGGGTCCTCTGAGATCGTCGCGCGCCACTCGTAGGTCGGGGACCCCTCGAAGTCCGAGAGCGGCCGGCCCGAGACCGCGTCCACCTCGTCGTTCTCCGTCGGCTCCGCGGAGAGCGTCTTCTCCGGGTCACCCGTGGGTGCGTCCGCGCCGCCGACCGTGCAGCCGCTCAGCGTGACCAGCAGGGCTGCAGCCGCGATCTTCGTCTTCCTCATGACGCCCTGTGCCCACTCCGAGGCATTCCCAACGTCGCCGCCCCGCCCGTCCAACGGCGTGGGCCCGCCGGCGGCGTCAGCGCAGGTGGGCCAGGCCGTCGAGGTGGGCGCGTACGTCCTCCGCCGAACCGGTGCCGTGCACGCGGATGAGCTCGGACAGGGCCGGGTGCTCGGCCTCGAGCAGGTCGGCCGCCCGCAGCAGGTCCTGCCCGGACGCCACCGCCCGCAGCAGCTCGGCCGTGGTGGGCGCCGCCCGGTCCGCCGACCCGGTCAGGGTGGTCGAGTCCTGCTCCCTGATGCCCTCGATCCGCACGGCCACCTCGCTGTGCGCGAGGCCGGCGGCGACCTCGTCGCAGAGCTGGACGAGGGCGCGCAGCCGCTGCACGGCCAGGGGGTTGCCGATCGTCGTACGCCGGCCGCTGGCCAGCTGCGACAGCATCGGCGCACTGACCCCGATCGTGCGGGCCACGGCTGCGCGGCTGATGCCGAGCGTCGCGGTGACGCGGTCCAGCACGTCGCCGATCGCGGCCCCGTAGAGCTCCTGCTGCCGCTGACGGCTCTCGGACTGCGCGACCATGCGGCCAGCGTAACGCATGCGAATGCTATGTTTGCGATCGCAAACGGCGGGTAGGACGTGGCGCAGGAGGTACGACCATGACGACGACAACCACCCCGACGGGCCCGACGAGCCCGACGAGTGCGCCGGTGCGCGCCCTGGCGGCCGGCGCCGCGCTCGCGCTGCTGGCGCTGGGGACCGCCCTCGGTGCGACGGCCCCCGCCAGCGCGGCCGACGAGACGGGCACCGAGCAGTCCGGCACCGAGCAGTCCGGCGGCCCGACGACGGAGACCGACTACGCGCGGATGGTGCTGGTGCTGGACTCCTCGGGCTCGATGGCCGAACCGGCCTCCGGCGGCGCGACCAAGATCGAGGCGGCCAAGGACGCGCTCGGCACGGTCGTCGACGGGCTGCCGGACGAGGCGTACGTCGGGCTGCGCGTCTATGGCGCCAAGGTCTTCTCCCGCGACCAGAAGGGCGCCTGCACCGACTCCCAGCTCGTGGTCGACCCCGGCACCGACAACCGTGACGAGCTGCGGGCGGCGCTGGAGTCGTACGAGCCCTACGGCGAGACGCCGATCGGGTACGCCCTGCGCCAGGCAGCCCGCGACATCGGTGGCGAGTCGACCCGCTCGATCGTGCTGGTCTCGGACGGCGTCGCCACCTGCGAGCCGGACCCCTGCGTCGTGGCGGGCGAGCTCGCCGAGCAGGGCATCGACCTGCAGATCGACGTGGTCGGCCTCGGGGTCGACGCGAAGGCGCGCGCCCAGCTGCGGTGCGTCGCCGCCAAGGGCAACGGCACCTACTACGACGCCGACGACGCGGACGACATCGTCGAGAGCCTGCAGACCGCGACGGACCGCGCGCTGCGCCCCTTCGCCCTCGACGGCACGCCGCTGGCGGGCGGCGACTCGGCGAACCCCACCCCGGTCGAGGCCGGCCTCTGGGTGGACGCCGTCGGGACGAAGGCCGACACCGTCGAGCGCTGGTTCTCCTACACGCGCACCATGCCCGGCTCGACCGTACGCGTCGGCCTGGCGAGCCTCGGCGGGGACCCGAAGGAGTGGGACACCGTCCAGCTCGAGGCCAGCACGCCGCTCGGTGACTTCTGCGGCTCCGACAGCGGCTTCAAGAACATCAACTCCGCCGAGCTGCTGGGCGCCGAGGTCGCCGCCGGGGCGAGCGGGGACGAGGACTGCGCGACCTCGGACGAGGTGCTCATCTCGGTCTCGCGCTCGCTGAGCAACCTCGGCCGGGGCGAGGCGCCGTTCAGCCTCCAGGTCGTCGAGGAGCCACCCGCCGACGGGACGACCCTGCCGGAGGCCGACACGTGGGACGGCATGGTCCTCGACCCGCCGGACGTCCCGGGCCAGCCGGCCCCGGTGAGCGGCGGCGACTCGTTCGCCACCGCACCCGTCCTGACCGACGGCGCCTGGAGCGGCTCCATCGTCCCGGGCGAGACGCAGGCCTTCCGGGTCGAGGTGGCGTACGGCCAGAAGCTCAGCGCCCGCCTGCGCACGCCCGCCGCGTCACCGGCGCTGCGCGAGCAGATCGGCTTCCAGGGTCCGTTCGGCTCGATGAAGATCTACAGCCCGATGCGCGGCGAGATCCCGATGACCGGTGAGGGCATCCGCACGAGCGGCTTCGCGGCGCAGTCCAGCGCCGACTTCCTCTCCGCCCAGACCCCCGAGGTCCGCTGGAACAACCGCGAGGGCATCAACACGATCGGCAGCAGCCTGCCGGGCTACTACTACCTCGTGTTCGCGGCGGACGCGGACTACCGCGGTCGTTCCTACGAGATGCCGTTCCGCCTCGACCTGCAGGTGCGGGGCGAGGAGTCGGGGGCGCCGGAGTACGCCGACGGGCAGACCCTCGTCACCGGGACCGACGGGCCCGTCGGGGCGCCGCCGACGCTCGCGCAGGACACGGGTGAGGAGCCGACCGACGACACCGGCAGCGCGGACGGGACGGACGATCCGACCGACGGCCCCACGGACGAGTCCGGGCAGGCCGCGGACGACGGCGACGGGGGCGGGATGCCCACGCGCACGCTGGCCGCGGGCGGCCTGGCCGTGGTCGCACTCGGGTGCGTCGCGGGTGCCGTCGCCCTGCTGCGGGGGCGCCGCGCGTGACGACCTGACGGCCGGTCGAGGTCGAGGTCGAGGTCGAGGTCTAGGCCGCTCAGGCCAGCACGAGCCACGCCGCGGCGACCAGGCACAGGGCCGCGACGACGAGGAGCGCGACCGCGGGGCCGACCGCAGGGCCGACCGGCGCGGGGGCCGGCGACGGCACCGACCCGGTGTGGGCCGCGTCGGCGTCGGTGGGCGGCGCCACCGTCTTCCGGGCCGTCTCCTCGGCCGTCTCCTCGGCCGTCTCCTCGGCCGTCTCCTCGGCCGTGTCGCGCGGCCGGACGCGCGTCGGGCCGGGCGCCACGTCCTCGAGCTGGTCGAGCACGACGACCGGCTCGGACGGGTGCGGTGCCGCGGACAGGTCGAGGGCGAGGAGCCGGTCGCGGAGCGCCGCCGCGGTGGGCGGGCGGGCCGTCGACTCGTGCTGCGCCGCCTCGAGCAGCAGCGACGCGAGACCCTGCAGGCCGGGCTCCGTGGCGACCAGCGCGGCCGCGGCGTCGCGCGTGCGAGGAGGCCGCACACCGGTCAGCATCTCCAGGCCGACCAGCCCGGCGGCGTACACGTCCTGCGTGACGGCCGGGTCGGCCCCGGCGAGCTGCTCGGGCGCCATGTAGCCCGGCGACCCGATGACCTCGCTGGCGTGGGTGAGCCGCGGCGCGTCCACGCGCGCGGCGATGCCGAAGTCGCTGAGCAGGAGGTGCGGGCGCGCCTCACCCGTCGCGTGCAGGAGCAGGTTGGCGGGCTTCACGTCGCGGTGCACCACCCCGGTCGCGTGCACCGCGTCGAGCGCGGTGAGGAGCTGGACGAGCAGCTCGCGCACCCACAGCGCGGGCAGGGCACCGTGGTCCCCGATGAGGGTGGCCACCGAGCCGCCGCGCACCAGTGGCATCGTGAACAGCACCCTGTCGTCCTCGCCGGCCCACGACAGCGGGGTCACGACGTGGTCGTGCGAGATGCGGGTGCTCTGCTCGCGCATGAAGCGCAGCAGCGACGCCGAGTCGGACTGGCGCAGCACCTTGCCGGCGTACACCTCGTCGTCGCGGCGGTCGCGCACGACCCACACCGAGCCCATTCCGCCCTCGGCGACCGGCTCGAGCAGCTCGAAGCGCCCGGCGAAGACCTCCCCCACGTCGTCGCCTCAGACGGTCTCGAAGCGGATGCCGGCCGACTGCAGCCGGCCGAGCAGGGCCTCGCCCATCGCCTGGGCCGGGGTCACCTGGCCGGAGGTCGACGGGTTGTCGTCGAGGGCCAGGCAGAGCGCCGCCTCGGACAGCATCTTGGCGGTCTCGGTGTAGCCCGGGTCGCCGCCTGACACGCGTGTGTGCACCGTGCGGCCGGCGGCCTCGCCGACGAAGTCCACGGTGAACCACGACCGCTCCCGCTTCGCCTCGTCCGGCCCGGAGCCCTGCGGCACCTTGCTCTTCAGGAAGTCGCGGACCGGCCCGACCTGCGCGGCGAGCGTGAGGGCGCCGACGCCGAGGGCGCCGCCGGCGGCGTAGCGCAGCGTCTTGGTGCCGGCCCAGTGCGAGTAGCGGAACCTCGGGCCGTACGCGTCGAGAGCGGCGCCGCTGCGCGCGACGACGATCGGGTCGATCGTCGGCAGCGGGAGCAACCAGTAGCCGAGGAGCGGGTCACGGTGCGGCTTCCCGCTCACCGAGCGCGAGGAGCGGCCGTCCGCGGGCTTGCCCTCCGCGCGGCGGCGGGCCGCGTACGTCTGCTTCATCTCGCGGGCCCGCGCGAACTGGTCGAGGGCGGAGTGGAACGTGCCCCCGGAGAAGGTGCCGCCCGAGCGGACCACGCCGCGGACGGTGATCGGCTGGTCCGACGGCAGCTGCTGCACCGTGAACCACGCCCCGAGGTCGTGCGGGATCGAGTCGAAGCCGCACGCGTGGACGAGCCGGGCACCGGTGCGGACGGCGGTCTGGTGGTGCTCGAGGTAGGTCCGGTCGACGAACTCGGGCTCGCCGGTGAGGTCGAGGTAGTCGGTGCCGGCCTCGGCGCAGGCGGCGACCAGCGGACCGCCGTGCGCGAGGTAGGGGCCGATCGTGGTGAGGACGACCCGGGTGCGCCGCGCGACGTCGGACAGCGCCGCGTCGTCGGTGGAGTCGGCGACGAGGACCTCGACCCGCTCCCCCGCGGCGCCCAGGCGACGGCGTACGCCCTCGAGCTTGTCGGCGTTGCGTCCGGCGATCCCCCACCGCAGCCCGTCGGGGGCGTGGGCCGCGAGGTAGTCCGCGGCGAGACCGCCCGTGAAGCCGGTGGCGCCGAACAGCACGATGTCGAGGTCACGCCCCGCGTCAGCTCCGCTCATCGCGCCATCGTGTCACGGCGGAACCACGGCCCCTCCGGTCGCGTCCGACGACCATGAGGATCCGCACCATCACCACCGGCGTCGCCGCCGTCACCAGCCTCGCCGTCGCCGTGGGCGTCGGCTACGTCGTCGGCAACGGCCAGGGTGGCGGCCCGCCGGCATCGCCGCCGATCCGCCTCGCCAACGCGGACCTCACCGTGGCAGCGAGCTGCGAGGACCTCCTCGCGTCCTACGTCGACCGGGCGCTCGAGCAGGTGGGTCCGTACGGCTGGGGCGGCGTGATCGCCTACGGCGACGTCGGCGCGATGGACGCGGCGTCGCCGCAGGCTTCGGAGTCGGCGGCCGGGTCGATGTCCGCCCGGACGATGGTGAAGACCTCACGCTCGGAGAGCAACGAGTCCGGCACCAACGTGCAGGAGGTCGGCGTCGACGAGTCCGACGTCGTCAAGGTCGCGGGCAGCCTGCTGCTGCGGATGCGCGACGGCGTGCTGCTGGCCTACGACGTGGCGGGCGACGGGCCGCGACTGCTGTCCTCGACCCCGGTCGACGACGCCCGCGGCAGCTCCGTCTGGGTCGGCGACCCCGGCGGGGAGATGGTCGTCGTGGACGGGCGGGCGGTGGTCCTCGGCACCTCCGACGACGGGCGCTCCTCGACCATCACGACCGTCGACCTGTCCGACCCGACGTCACCCTCGGTCGTGGACGCCACCACGATCAGCGGCCGCGCGTCGGCCGTGCGCCTGCACGGCGACGTCGTCCGGGTGGTGGTGCAGAGCGCGCTGCCCGAGCTCGACTTCTCGGTCCCGAGCGGAGCCTTCGGCGAGCTCCGCGCCAGGCTGCGCAACCGCGGCCTGGTCCGCGACACCACGCTCGCCGACTGGCTGCCGACGGTGGACGGCGCACCGGTGGTGGACTGCGGCGACGTCGCGGTCCCCGACGACGACCTCGCGCTCGGCACCACGACCGTGCTGGCGTTCGACCCCGCCGACCCCTCGTCGCGCTCGACCACCGCGGTCGCCACCGACTCCGACATCTCCTACTTCTCGACCGACCGCTTCTACCTGGCCGCCGCCCAGCCGCCGTGGGGCTGGGTGGACTGCATCGACTGCCGCCCCGCCCAGACCACGGGCCCGTCCGGCACCACGCCGGTCTTCGCGTTCGCCCTCGACGGTGCCGACGCGACCTACGTCGCGTCGGGCGAGGTGGAGGGCACGGTCGCCGACCGCTGGTCGATGGACGCCGTCGGCTCCTCCCTGCGCGTCGCGGTCGGGCCGAGCAGCGAGACCGGCAACTACAACTCGGTGGTCACGCTGCGCGAGGACGGCTCGTCGCTGGTCGAGGACGGCCGCGTCGACCGGCTCGGCGTCGACGAGCAGCTCACGTCCGTGCGGTGGTTCGACGACCTCGCCATCGTGGTGACCTTCCGCCAGACCGACCCGCTCTACGCGATCGACCTGTCCGACCCGTCCGCGCCGCGGCTGCTCGGTGAGCTCGAGATCCCCGGCTTCTCGGAGTACCTCCACCCCCTGGGCGAGCACCGGCTCATCGGGATGGGCCAGGACGCGTCGCTGCAGGGCGTCACCCGCGGGGCGCAGGCGGCCCT
Source organism: Nocardioides cavernae (assembly GCF_013410035.1). Classification (GTDB taxonomy): domain Bacteria; phylum Actinomycetota; class Actinomycetes; order Propionibacteriales; family Nocardioidaceae; genus Nocardioides; species Nocardioides cavernae_A. The sequence goes on from NZ_JACCBW010000001.1 coordinate 870,128, forward strand.
CTTCGACGTCACCGACCTGACCCGGCCGCGCCAGCTCGACGTGGTCACCTACGGCGCGGAGACCCAGGCGGGCGCCGCCGCCGACCCGCGCCAGTTCACCTGGCTGCCCGACCAGCGGGTCGCGCTGACCGTGGTCTCGGAGGGCTGGACCGGGACGACGGGCTGGGTCTCGGTCCTCTCGCTCGCCGACGGCTCGATGACCAACCGGATGGTGGAGGTCGAGCACGGCACCGACGTCGAGGACGTACGCCTCGTCCCGCTGGCCAGCGGCGCGGTGGTGCTGGTGACCGGCGAGGACGTCACCTCCTTCGACGTCACCGCCGGCTGAGCGGGCGCGGCGACGCCGTGTCGAATCCCCGGCGCCCGACGTACGCTCGCACCATGTGCCGCAACATCCGACCGCTCAACAACTTCGAGCCGCCGGCGACGCGCGACGAGGTCACGGCCGCTGCCCTGCAGTACGTCCGCAAGGTGGCCGGCACGACCAAGCCGTCGCAGGCCAACGAGGAGGCCTTCTACGCCGCGGTGAAGGAGATCGCCCACATCACCGAGCACCTGCTGGACGACCTGGTGACGACCGCACCGCCCAAGAACCGCGAGGTCGAGGCGGCCAAGGCCCGGGCCCGCGCGCAGGCGCGGTACGCGTGACGATCGCCGCGATCGAGGGCGAGGCCCTCGACCTGCTGGCCGGACGGCCCCTGGTCGTGCTGACCGGCGCCGGCCTGTCGACGGACTCGGGGATCCCGGACTACCGCGGCCCGGGCGCACCGTCGCGGATGCCGATGACCTACCAGGAGTTCGTCGGCTCGGCCGAGGCCCAGCAGCGCTACTGGGCGCGCAGCCACCTCGGCTGGCAGCGGATGGGTCGCGCCGTCCCCAACCACGGCCACCGCGCGCTGGCCGCGCTGGACCCGCAGCTGCTCATCACACAGAACGTCGACGGGCTGCACGAGGCGGCCGGGTCGCGGGCGCTCGTCGCGCTGCACGGCCGCGTCGCCGACGTCGTGTGCCTGACGTGTCGCACCACCTCCTCCCGCGCGGCGCTCGAGCGCGAGCTCGACGCGCTCAACCCGCAGTGGCTCGAGCGGCACGGCTGGGTCGAGTCGCGCCCCGACGGCGACGTCGACCTCGACGACACGCACGACTTCGTGGTCCCGCGCTGCCCGTGCGGCGGGCCCCTCAAGCCGGACGTCGTGTTCTTCGGCGAGAACGTCCCACCCGAGCGCGTGGCCCGCTGCTACGCCGCCGTCGAGGCGCTCGGCCCGTCCGGCGCGCTCCTCGTGGCCGGCTCGTCGCTGACCGTCATGAGCGGCCTGCGGTTCGTGAAGCGGGCGGCCGCGGGGGGCACGCCGATCGTGATCGTGAACCGCGGCGAGACCCGCGGCGACCCGCTGGCGGCGTACAAGCTCGAGGTGGGGTGCAGCGAGTTCCTGACCCGACTCTGCACCCGGGCTGCGGGCTCGTAAGTAGATGGCGGCAGCCGGGCTCCCCCCGGACCCCCTCAGCGGCGCACGAAGATGTGCTCGGCCGCCTCGACGACCAGCTCGGCGGTCTCGCCGCCGGAGCCGATGAGGATGCCGTCGTCCGTACGCGCGATGGTGACGGTCTTGCCCGGCAGGGCACCGACGCGGCGCAGGGCGCCCATCAGCTCCTCGTCCTTCTGCATCTCCTCGGAGATCCGCTTGACGTGCACACGCTGGTCCTCGCCGGCGGCGGCGTCGGAGAGCGGCTCGACGTTGTCCATGAAGTCCTCGCCGACCTGGTCACCGAGCTCGTCGAGGCCGGGGATCGGGTTGCCATAGGGCGACTCGGTCGGGTGGTCCAGCAGGTCGAGCAGGCGGCGCTCGACGGTCTCCGACATCACGTGCTCCCACCGGCACGCCTCCGCGTGCACCAGCTCCCAGTCGAGCCCGATGACGTCGGTGAGCAGGCGCTCGGCGAGCCGGTGCTTGCGCATGACCCGCGTCGCGAGGCGCTGGCCCTCCTCGGTGAGCTCGAGGTGGCGGTCGCCCTGGACGGTCAGGAGGCCGTCGCGCTCCATCCGCGCCACGGTCTGCGAGACGGTCGGGCCGGACTGGTGCAGCCGCTCCGCGATCCGGGCGCGCAGCGGGACGATGTCCTCCTCCACCAGCTCGTAGATCGTGCGGAGGTACATCTCGGTGGTGTCGATCAGGTCGCTCACGGTGGTCATTGTGTCCCATCCCGCAACTGCCCCGCGCACGCCGGCCGTGGCACAGTGATGCCGGTGAGCGAGCTGATCGTGCCGCGGCGCTTCTGCGGCCCTCCCGACTCCGGCAACGGCGGCTGGACCGCCGGCGCGCTGGCCGCGCTCGACCCGGCGGACGCGCCTGAGGACCACTGCCGGTCCTGGCCCGCGATCGAGGTCTCGCTGCGCCGGCCGCCGCCGCTGGACACGGCCCTGCCGGTGACGATCACGGACGGCGTCACGACGGCGTCGTACGACGGGGGTCCCGTCGCGACGGCGCAGCGGGTCGACCGCCCGCTCGCCGAGGTGGAGCCCGTCGACCCGGCCACCGCCGAGGCGGCACGAGCGGCGTACCCGGGTCACGACTTCCACCCGTTCCCGACCTGCTTCGCGTGCGGCACGGCACGCGAGGAGGGCGACGGCCTGCGGATCTTCCCCGGCAAGGTGGGCGCCGGCCCCGACGGGGACCTGGTGGCCTCGTCGTGGACGCCGCACCCGAGCCTGCGCGAGGACTGGCACACCTACGTCGACGAGCACCCGCGCGCCTCGGTGGCCGCGACCTGGGCTGCGCTCGACTGCATCGGCGGCTGGGCCGGCGACCTCACCGAGCGGCTGATGGTGCTCGGCCGGATGACCGCGCGCGTCGACGCCCTCCCCGTGGTCGGCGAGCCCCACGTGGTCGTCGGCGAGGGCCGTGGCCAGGACGGCCGCAAGACCTTCACCGCGTCCACGCTGTACGACTCCGACGGCCGCGTCGTCGCGACGGCCGAGCACACGTGGATCGCCGTCGACCCGGCGATGTTCGGCGGACGGACGCCGGGCGACCACGACCGGCCCGGCCCCACCGCCCTCTGAGAGGATGCCGCGCATGGCTGACGTGAACGAGCAGAGGACCGACTGGTGGCGCAACGCCGTCGTCTACCAGGTCTACGTGCGGAGCTTCGCCGACAGCGACGGCGACGGCGTCGGCGACCTGCCGGGCATCACTTCACGCCTGCCGCACCTCGCCGAGCTGGGCGTGGACGCGCTCTGGATCACGCCGTTCTACACCTCGCCGCAGCACGACCACGGCTACGACGTCGCCGACTACTGCGACGTCGACCCGCTGTTCGGCTCGCTGTCCGACGCCGACGATCTGCTCGCCCGCGCCCACGAGCTGGGCCTCAAGGTCGTGGTGGACCTCGTCCCCAACCACACGTCCGACCAGCACGCGTGGTTCCAGGCCGCACTGGCCGCGGGTCCGGGCAGCCCGGAGCGCGCGCGCTACCTGTTCCGCGACGCCCCCGAGGGCGAGCTGCCCAACAACTGGAGCTCGGTCTTCGGCGGCCCGGCCTGGACCCGGGTCGAGGACGGCCAGTACTACCTGCACCTCTTCGACTCCACCCAGCCCGACCTCGACTGGCGCAACCCCGAGGTGCCCGAGATGTTCGAGGGCGTCCTGCGGTTCTGGCTCGACCGCGGCGTCGACGGTTTCCGCGTCGACGTCGCCCACGGCCTGTTCAAGGAGGAGAGCCTGCGCGACCAGGTCGTCGAGGAGGGCGCCACCCCGGTGAGCGGTGCCGCCGAGATGGTCGAGCGCCAGGTGACCGACGAGCCGATGTGGGACCAGCCCGAGGTGCACGACGTCTACCGCTCGTGGCACCGGATCCTCGACGAGGCCGGCCCGGACCGGATGGCCGTCGCCGAGGCGTGGACGCAGACGGTGGAGTCGATGGCCGCCTTCGTGCGCCCCGACGAGCTCGACCAGACCTTCAACTTCGCCTGGCTGCTCGCCAGCTGGTCCGCCGAGTCGTTCGCCGGGGTCATCACCGACACGCTCGCCTCGGTCGGGCCCGTCGGCGCGTCGCCGACCTGGGTGCTCAGCAACCACGACGTCGTCCGCCACACGACCCGCTACGGCGGCGGCGCCCGGGGCCTCGCGCGGGCCCGCGCCGCGACGCTCACCATGCTCGCGCTGCCCGGCTCCTGCTACCTCTACCAGGGCGAGGAGCTCGGCCTCGAGCAGGTCGACGTCGCCCCCGAGGACCGGCAGGACCCGTCGTGGTTCCGCACCGGCGAGGTCGGTCGCGACGGGTGCCGCGTCCCGATCCCGTGGGGCGGGGACGCTGCGCCGTACGCCTTCGGCCCCGGCACGGGCCAGCCGTGGATCCCGCAGCCGGCCGACTGGGCGCCGCTCACGGTCGAGGCGCAGACCGGCGACCCGGCCTCGACGTTGGAGTTCTACCGCGACGCCCTGCGCGTACGCCGCGAGTTCGCCTGGACGGCCGGCGACGAGGTGACCATGCGCCAGCTCGGTGACGACGTGCTCGCCTTCACCCGCGGCCCGCTCACCGTCGTGCTCAACTGCGGCGACACCCCGGTCGAGCTCCCCGCGGGCGAGCTGCTGCTGGCCAGCGGCCCGGTCGACGGGACGCTCCCGCCCGACACCGCCGCCTGGCTGCGCTGACGTACGTCGTGGGCGAGCCCCACGCCATCTCGACGTAGTCCGCATCATTCGGCATGCTCCGAACGCCGTCCGGGATGACGAATGATGCGGACTACCGGGGGGCGGGGTTCAGTCGTCGGCCAGGAAGCGGTTGTACTCCGCGAGCTGGTCGGCGAAGCTCTCGATCTCGGTGTCGGTCCAGGCCGAGAGGCGCTCGTCGAAACGCGCGCTGCGGCTGCGGCGCATCACCTCGAGACGCTTGTGGCCCTCCTCGGTCGCGGCGAGCAGGATCGCGCGACGGTCCTCCGCGTCGGGCTGGCGCTCGACGAGGCCGAGGTCGACCAGTGTCTGGACCTGCCGGCTGACGCCCCCCTTGTCCATCCCGAACGCGTCCGAGAGGTCGGCGGCCCGCATCGGGCCGTCCTTCGCGAGGTGGGTGAGGATGAAGAAGGTCATCGGGTGCAGCTCGGGGTGGACCTCACGGGCACGCTCCCCCATGACCCGCTTGACCCGGCGGATCAGCGTGCCGACCTCGGTCTCGATGCGGCGCAGGTCGTCGTACCTCGCGGTCATGCCTGCGGGCCCGCGTCGGCCAGGAGCTCGTCCTCACGCTTCACCGAGGTGCGCAGGGGGACCTCCTTGATGAAGAGCACCGCGACCAGCGCGCCGATCGCGAACGGCAGGGCCACGAGGAAGATGTGACCGGTGGCGTCACCGTACGCGCTCTCGAAGATCGCGCGGATCGGGGCGGGCAGGGTCGAGACGTCGGGCACGCCGCCGGTCTCGTGGCCGACCTGCGAGGCGAGCTCGGGGTGGTCGGCGACCAGCCTGCCGATGCCCGCCTTGACGGCGTCGGCGACCTGGTGGGCCAACACGGCGCCGAGGGCGGCGATGCCGACCGAGCCACCCAGCGAGCGGAAGAACGCCACGACGGACGACCCGGCGCCCATGTCGGAGAGCGCGATCGTGTTCTGCACGGCGAGCACGAGGTTCTGCATGGTGGCGCCGAGGCCGAGGCCGAGGACGGCCATGAAGAGGCCGGTACGCCACAGCGGGGTGTCGGCGTCGATGGTGGCGAGGAGGCCGATGCCGACGATCACGGCGACCATCCCGCCGACGAGCCACCGCTTCCAGATGCCGGTGTTGGAGATGATCCGGCCGCTGACGATGCTCGAGACGAGCAGTCCGCCGACCATGCAGATCGACATCAGGCCGGCCTCGGTCGGGCTCATGTCCTTGGCGCGCTGGAAGTAGAGGCTCAGGTAGACCGTGGAGCCGAACATCGCCAGGCCGATCAGGACCGACGCGATCGTCGCGAGGGTGAGGGTGCGGTCCTTGAAGAGCCGCAGCGGGATCACCGGGTCGATGGCGACGTTGGCCTCGACGTGGATGGCGCCCGCGATGACGGCGACGGCGGCGATGACGAGGGCGAGGCTGGTCCAGGAGACCCAGTCGAAGTTGATGCCGCCGAGCGAGACCCAGATGAGGAGGATCGAGACGCCGCCGACGAGCAGGAAGGCGCCGAGGTAGTCGATCGAGACCTCACGCTTGACGACCGGCAGGTGCAGGGTGCGCTGGAGCACGACGAAGGCGAGCGCGGCCACGGGGAGCCCGGCGAAGAAGCACCAGCGCCAGCCGACGGTGTCGACCAGGACGCCGCCGACGAGCGGGCCGCTGACGGTGGCCAGGGCGAAGACCGCGCCGATGTAGCCGCTGTAGCGGCCACGCTCACGCGGGGACACCATCGTGGCGATGACGACCTGGACCAGCGCGGTGAGGCCGCCGACGCCGAGGCCCTGGACCACGCGGGCGCCGATCAGCACCTCCATCGACGGCGCGAAGCCGGCGATGAGGGAGCCGACGGAGAAGATCACCAGCGCGCTCTGCACCAGGGTCTTCTTGTTGAACATGTCGGCGAACTTGCCCCAGATCGGGGTGGTCGCCGTCATCGCGAGCATCGTCGCGACGACCACCCAGGTGTAGCCGGTCTGGCTGCCCTCGAGGTCGTCGACGATCGTCGGCAGGGCGTTGCTGACGATCGTGCTGGAGAGCATCGCGACGAACATCGCGAGGAGGAGTCCGCTGAGGGCCTCGAGCACCTCGCGGTGGGTCATCTGGCCGGCCTGCTCGGCGCTGGCGGGGGGAGCCTGGGTCACTGCGTGCCTTCGATTCTGGTTGCGTACAGCAATAGTTGTTGAGCACAACGATACGCGCGTCGTACGACGATCGCCAGCCGGCGGCGGGGAGACCTGGGCCACACCCGGGGCGGGCTCGCGGCCCGGACGCCGGCCTCACGCGTGCTGGGGTAGTCCAGTGAGTTCTGGCTGGCTTGCGGGCCCGGAGGCGACCACTTCCCACTGGACTACCCCGGCGGCGGAGCCAAAGCTCACTGGAGTACGCCGTGGGGGCCGGCGGCGACCCCGGAAATGCAGCGACCCGCAGGCTGCTGCCCCTCGGAGAGGGGCCCCGGCGGATGAACTCCGGGAGCCTGCGGGTCGGGTGGCTGCAGTGGATTCGCCGGCAGCTGTCGGCGGACCGGGCTGCCTAGCGGGCAGCCACCTCACTCATCCGAAAAGAACTCATTCTTCGGATCACCTCCCTTCTGTGTGCCTCGAGCGTACGTCGCGATCCGCGGCCGCTCAACGCGTTATCCACCCGGTCGGACTAGCGCCCGGGCTTGCACCTCCCGTGGCGTCATGTGGTCCGGTGGAGCCACGTCCACCCCATACACGGAACCAGGAGCACAGATGAGCCTGCCGTTCGTCACCCCACGCGAGGTCAGGATCGGTGACGCGGCAGCGTTCGTCGGCACCACCCCTCGGGCGATCCGGCACTACCACGAGATCGGGCTGCTCCCCGAGCCCGAGCGGGGCAGCGACGACCGCCGTCGCTACGGGTACGACGACATGATCCGCCTGCTGTGGATCCGACGGATGGCCGACGCGGGGATCGCCCTCGACGACATCCGCACGGCCGTCGCCGACCCGGACACCGGCGGCGCCGACGGCGACCGCGAGGTCGCGGCGATGCTCGAGCGGCTGGAGGGGACCCTCGCCGCCCAGGAGGCCGAGCTCCGGCGCCAGCGGGGCGCCGTGCAGCGCATGCGCCGCGCGGGCAGCAGGAGGGGGCTGCTCTCCGAGCTCGTGGCCACCCGCCTCGCGGACCTGCCCGAGGGGGCGCTGCGCCAGGCGGACCTGGACACCCTCCTGGTCACCGAACGGATCCTCGGCCCGCTCGGCGCGGCCGTGCAGGCCGGCCGGTTCATCGCACTCGCGGCCCACCCGGACCTGCAGGAGGAGTCCGACCGCGTGGACGCCGCCGAGGAGTCCCTCGACGACACGGTCGACGTCGACGACCCTCGCGTGGCAGAGGTGGCAGCGGTCCGGTACGCCTTCGAGCTGGCGCTGAACGCCGTCATCGAGGAGTCCGGTCAGGCGGGGGACGAGGAGGCGTTCTTCGACGCGTGGGACGCCGCGCACCCCGACGACGGCGACGAGACCAATCCGCGCCCGGGACCGCAGCGCGGGTCGTCGGGGGCTCTGGAGGCGATCGCGAAGATGCCCTACGACTTCTCCCCCGCCCGCCTGCGGTGCCTCGAGCTGGTGGCGCAGATGCTCGGCACCGACGGGCGAGCCGTCACCTGACCGCGGGACTGCGGATCGGTCAGCCGACCGCCCCTTCGACCGGCGACTCGAACTGCGAGCGGTAGAGGCGGGCGTACGCCCCGTCGGCCGCGAGCAGCTCGTCGTGCGAGCCCTGCTCGACGATCGACCCGTCCTCCATGACCAGGATCAGGTCGGCGTCGCGGATCGTCGAGAGCCGGTGCGCGATGACGAAGGACGTGCGGTCCGAGCGCAAGGCCGCCATCGCCTGCTGCAGCAGGAGCTCGGTGCGGGTGTCGACCGACGACGTGGCCTCGTCCAGGATCAGCAGGGCCGGATCGGACAGCGACGCACGCGCGATGGTGACCAGCTGCCGCTCGCCCGCGGACAGGTTGGACCCGTCCTCGTCGATCATCGTGTCGTAGCCGTCGGGGAGCGAGTGCACGAACCGGTCCACGAAGGTGGTCCGCGCCGCCTCGAGGATCTCCTCCTCGCTGGCGTCTGGGCGGCCGTAGGCGATGTTGTCGCGGATGGTGCCGGCGAAGAGCCAGGTGTCCTGCAGGACCATCCCGGTCCGTCCGCGCAGCACGCCGCGCGGGACCGAGGCGATGTCCACGCCGTCGACGAGGATCCGTCCCGACTGGGGGTCGTAGAACCTCATCACCAGGTTGACCATCGTGGTCTTGCCCGCCCCGGTCGGGCCGACGATGGCGACGGTGCTGCCGGGCTCGGCGACCAGCGACAGGTGCTCGATGAGCGGTCGCTCCGGGTCGTAGGAGAACGACACGTCGTCGAAGCGCACCTCGCCGCGGGCGGTCGCGGCCGGGTGGCCGTCGGCGTCCGCGGACTCCTCCTCGGCGTCGAGGAGCTCGAAGACCCGCTCGGCGGAGGCCACGCCGGACTGGAGCAGGTTGAGCATCGAGGCGACCTGCGTCAGCGGCTGGGTGAACTGGCGGGTGTACTGGATGAACGCCTGCACGTCACCGAGCGACATCGTGCCGCTGGCGACCCGGAGGCCGCCGAGGACGGCGATCACGACGTAGTTGAGGTTCCCGACGAACATCATGATCGGCATGATCAGCCCGCTCACGAACTGGGCGCCGTAGGACGCCTGGTAGAGCTCGTCGTTCTGCTCGGCGAACACCCGCTCCGACTCGGCCTGGCGCCCGAACACCTTGACGATCGCGTGCCCGGAGAAGGTCTCCTCGATGTGGGCGTTGAGGGTGCCCGTACGGCGCCACTGCTGCACGAACATGCCCTGCGAGCGCTTCATCACCGCGCCCGTCACCACCATCGAGATCGGGACCGAGACGAGCGCGACGAGGGCGAGCAGCGGCGAGATCCAGAACATCATCGCCAGCACCGCGAACACGGTCAGCAGCGAGTTGAGCATCTGGCTCATCGTCTGCTGGAGGGTCTGGCTGACGTTGTCGATGTCGTTGGTGGCGCGGCTCAGGAGCTCGCCGCGCGGCTGCTTGTCGAAGTAGCCCAGCGGGAGCCGGTGGACCTTGTCCTCGACCTCGGAGCGCATCCGCAGCACCGTGTGCTGGACGACGTCGTTGAGCAGGTAGCCGCCGAGCCAGGCGAGCAGGGACGCGGCCACGTAGACCGCGAGCACGAGCAGCAGGACGTCGGCGACGGCCGAGAAGTCGACGCCGTCGGTGAGGTCCATCGAGGCGAGCATGTCCGCCTGGTTGGTCTCGCCCTGCGCCCGGAGCGACTCGACGGCCTGCTCCTGGCTCGCGCCGGAGGACAGCACGTCCTTGCCGATCAGGCCGGCGAAGACCAGGTCGGTGGCGCGGCCGAGGATCTTGGGCCCGATCGCGGTGGCGAGCACGCTGAGCAGCGTCAGCACGAGGACGGCGTACGCCTTGTGCCGCTCGGGGCGCAGCCGCGCCAGCAGCCGCTTGAGGGACGGCCAGAAGGTGTCGGCCTTCTGGCCGATCATCCCGCCGCCCATCGGGCCGCGGCCCGGGCCGCCGGGGCCCTGCTGGACCCGCTCGGTCTCCTTCATCTGGCTCATGTCATGCCACCTCCTCGGCGGTCAGCTGCGACCGGACGATCTCCTGGTAGGTCGCGCACGTCTCGAGGAGCGCGTCGTGCGTGCCGGTGCCGACGACCGCGCCGTCCTCCAGCACGACGATGCGGTCGGCGTGCCGGATCGTGGCGACGCGCTGCGCCACGATCACCACCGTCGCGTCGCGGGTGACCGGCCTCAGCGCAGCGCGCAGCCTGGCGTCGGTGGTCAGGTCGAGCGCCGAGAACGAGTCGTCGAACAGGTAGATGTCGGGCCGACGGACCACCGCGCGGGCGATCGCCATCCGCTGGCGCTGTCCGCCGCTCAGGCTGGTGCCGCCCTGGGCGACCTCGGACGCGAGCCCGTCGGGCATCGCCTCGACGAACTCCCTGGCCTGGGCGATCTCGAGCGCCGCCCACATCTCCTCCTCGGTGGCGTCGGCCTTGCCGTAGCGGAGGTTGTCGGCGATGGTCCCGCGGAAGAGGAACGCCTTCTGCGGCACGAGGCCCAGTCGCGACCAGAGGGCCTCCGGCTCGAGGTCGCGCACGTCGACGCCGCCGACGCGCACCGCTCCCCCGGTGACGTCGAAGAGGCGCGGCACGAGGTTGACCAGCGTGGACTTGCCGGCGCCGGTGGACCCGACGACGGCGACGGTCTCGCCGGGACTCGCCCGCAGCGACACCTCGCGCAGCACCGGCTCGTCGGCCCCGGGGTAGGCGAAGGTGACGCCGTCGAGCTCGAGGGTGAGCGAGACGGGGAGGTCGGTCACCGGGTCCGCCGGGGGGACGACCGACGACTCGGTGTCGAGCACCTCGGAGATGCGGTCGGCGCACACGGCGGCCCGCGGCACCATCATCAGCATGAACATCGCCATCATCACCGACATGACGATCTGCATCAGGTAGGAGATGTAGGCCGTCAGCGCCCCGACCTCCATGTGCCCGTCCTCCACGCGGTGCCCGCCGAACCAGAGCACCCCGACGGTCGCGACGTTGGCCACGATCATGACGGTCGGGAACATCGCGGCCTGCCAGCGACCGGCGCGGATGGCGACCTCGGTGAGCTGGGTGTTCGCGTCACCGAAGCGCGCGGTCTCGTGCTCCTCGCGGACGAACGCCCGCACCACGCGTACGCCCGTGATCTGCTCGCGCAGCAGCCGGTTCACCTCGTCGATGCGCTCCTGCATCAGCCGGAAGCTCGGCACCATCTGCCGCACGATGAGGCCGATGGAGACACCGAGGACCGGCACCACGGCGAGCACGAGCCACGACAGGCCGACGTCCTCGCGGGCCGCCATGATGATGCCGCCGACCATCATGATCGGCGCGGCCACCATCAGCGTGCCACCCATCAGCACCAGCATCTGCACCTGCTGGACGTCGTTGGTCTCGCGGGTGATCAGCGACGGCGCACCGAACTGCTGGACCTCGCGGGCCGAGAAGGACCCGACCCGGTGGAAGATCGCGGCGCGCAGGTCACGGCCGAAGCCCATGGCGTTGCGCGCCGAGAACCAGACGGCGGCGATGGAGCAGACGACCTGGACGAGCGAGACGAGCAGCATCAGCCCGCCGTGGCGCACGATGTAGCCCGTGTCACCGGTGACGACGCCCCGGTCGATGATGTCGGCGTTGAGGCTCGGCAGGTAGAGCGCGGCCATCGTGCCGACGAACTGGAGCGCCACCACGGCGGCGAGGGGTGCGACGTAGGGCGCGAGGTAGGTGCGCACGAGTCGGAGCAGCATCAGCGGTCCTCGGTGGTCGACGGGGTCTTCAGCACCCCGTGCAGGACGGTGTCGACGATCTCCTCGGCGGTCAACGGGTGCCCGTCGGAGATGTGGGGGTGGGTGCCGGAGAAGGTCAGCAGCCTGACCATGTGCATGAGCTGGGCCGGCGGGACGCGGAGCTGGTCGCGGTGCGGCTCGGCCAGCGCGGTGACGATCGCCGCCAGCCGCTCGCGCTCGGCCTCCATGTGCGCCTTGGCGCGGGGCGGTCCGACCATCCCCATCCGCGTCATCAGCGTGAAGACGCGCTCGAAGCGACGCTGGAACAGCTCCACCACCTCGAGCAGCATCGGCGCGAGCGGCAGGTCGCGGTCGATGCCGTAGAGCTGGGCGATGAACGGCGCGAGGTCGAGCGCGTCCTCGAGCGCTGCCGTGACCAGGTCGTCCTTGGAGTCGAAGACCCGGAAGATCGTCCCCTCGGCCACGCCCGCGGCGTCGGCGATCTGCCTGGTCGTCACTGACCGGCCGTGCTCGAGCAGCAGTGGCAGGGTCGCGGTGACCAGGGCCTGGCGCCGGTCGTCGGGAGCCATCGGGCGAGCGCGTGGGGACACGCCGCCACGATAAGTGAGTGAGCACTCACTCACAAGCGCTGGAACCTGGGGGCCTGCCGTTTCCGGGGATGCCGCGAGCTCCGTCGGACATGGTCGACTCGGAGCCATGAGCCGCATGGACAGCTTCCTCAACTCCAAGCTGGTCGACACGTACGGCGCCGCGCTGGCGCCGTCGTTCGACTTCGTCAACACCGGTGCGGGCGCCGAGCTCGACCTGCCGATCCCGCCGCCGGCGGTGAGCGAAGGGATCCAGCAGCTGGTCGCCGACCTCGGCCACACCCTGGCCGGCGTGAGCCCGGACGGGCTCGAGATCGCGGTGATCACGAAGAAGACGATGCTGAGCTGGGAGACCGCGACCGGCATCCAGGTCACGCCGACCCCGACCGGCTCGCACGTCACGATCTTCATGCAGAACATGCCCGGTCGCCCCAAGGCGCTGCTCGACGGCAAGAAGAACAAGAAGTCGGCCCAGAAGCTCGCCGAGCAGATCAGGGCCAGCGCGCTGGGCTGATGCGTTTGTAGGGTGCGACGCGTGCGGACCACACGCGGGCTCCAGGTCGCCACGGTCCTGCTCGTGCTCGGGCTCCTCGGCGTCGGCCTCGCGACCGGCATCTCCGGCGCGCTCGGCATCCGCGTCGAGCCCAAGGTGGTGCCGGTCGAGGAGCTCGTGGCCGCTCCCCCGCGCGAGGCCGTGGCGCCGCCGCGCTTCACCCGCGTCGACGCGCCGGGGGGCGTACGCCTCGACACCGCCCTCGACGAGCTCCGGGACGCGACGTCCGGCGACACCCGGGGTCGCGCGACCCTGCGGGTGCGGGTCCTCGGCCCTGCCGGTGACGACCGGGCCGACGACTCGTACCGCCTGGCCGGCACCGCGACCCGCCTGCGCATCACCGCGACGAGCGAGACCGGCGCCGTCCGTGGCGTGTACGACCTCGCGCAGGCCGCGCGCGCCCACCGCCCGCTCATCGACGCGGCCGGGACGACGGCCAGGTCGCGGCTCCCCTTCCGGATGGTCGACCTCGGCGCGGCCGGCGTCGACCCGGACCCGGAGCAGTGGCGCGGCGGCACCGACTACTCCCACTACTCGCGCGCCTTCGAGGACGTCTTCCTCGACGAGGCGCCGTGGGTCGACCGGGCCGAGCTCGCGGAGGCGCGGGAGAGCGTGCTCGCGTACGCCCGCCACGTCCTCGCCCAGGGCCACAACGCGGTCGCCGTGCCCGGCTTCCTCGAGTACGTCACCTTCTGGGCGATCCCGGAGGTCTACGCCGACGACCCTGCGTACGTCGAGCGCGCCGAGGCCGTGCGCGAGGCCTTCGGACCGATCTGGGCCGAGCTCGACGGGCTCGGGCTCGACGTGCTGCTGCGCACGGACATGCTCGTCCTCAGCGGCCCCCTCGAGCGCTACCTGCGCGACGAGCACGGCCTCGACACGGAGGACCCGGCGCTGTGGGACGTCTACGAGGCGGCGATCGACGAGCTCTGGACCGAGATGCCGCAGCTCGCCGGCGTGGTGCTCCGCATCGGCGAGGGCGGCGGCATCTACAACACGCCCGGCATCGACTACTACTCCGAGATCACCGTGACGACCCCGGAAGCCGTCCGCGCGATGCTGGACGCCTTCACCACGTCGGCCGAGGGCGCGGACAAGGACGTCGTCTTCCGGACGTGGAGCGTGGGCGTCGGCGCCGTCGGTGACATGCACACCGACGCGGAGTCGTACGACGAGGTGCTGGCCGGCGTGGACTCGCCGAGCCTCGTCGTGTCGACGAAGTACAGCCTCGGCGACTTCTACTCCTGGCTGCCGCTCAACGACACCCTGGAGCAGGGCGATCAGCGACGCATCGTCGAGCTGCAGAGCCGCCGGGAGTTCGAGGGGTTCGGCGCGGTCCCCAACGACCTCGGCGTCCTGCACCAGCTCGCCCTGCAGCGCTTCATCGCCGCGAACCCGCGGGTCGAGGGCATCTGGACGTGGACCCAGGACGGTGGACCGTGGCGCGCCGGCCCGATGTCGCTGCTGCTGACCACCGGGTTCTGGCAGCTCTACGACCTCAACTCCGAGGTCGCCGCGCGGCTCGCGCGCGACCCGGGCACCGACCCGGCGGAGGCGACGGCCGACTGGGTGCGGCGGTGGTTCTCCACCGACCCCGACACCGTCGCCGCGATCACCCGGGCGATGGCGCTGTCCCGCGAGGCGGTGACGCACGGGCAGTACGTCCCCCAGTTCGCCGAGGTGCGGGCCCTCGCGCTGGGGCTCGAGCCGCCGCCGCAGATGCTGCTCTTCGAGTGGGACATCCTCACCGGCGACAGCGCGGTCCTCGACGTGCTCCACGCGATCGCCCGCGACTCCGGACCGGACGGCGTGAGCGCCGCGATCGACGACGGCCAGCACGCCGTCGACGTCGCGACGACGATGCGTGACCTGGTCGCGGGCACCGACCCGACGACGTACGCCGACCCGGCCCTGCGCGAACAGCTGCTCGCCTCGCTCGACTACCAGGTCGACCTCCATGGACTGCTCGGCGCCTACCGGGAGATGACGCTGCGGCACACCCTGTGGCTCGACACCGGCGAGGGCCGCCACGTGTGGGAGGCCGCCCGCGAGCGCTTCGACGTGGCGGCGGCCGAGCACGAGGCGACGTACGGCGACGACCTGGCGCTGCCGGCGTACAACCTCACCGCGGCGAGGATCGGCGAGCAGCGGGCGGCGCGGGACCTGCCGATGGCGTGGCTCGCGCGCGGCGGCCTGGTCGCACTCGTCCTCGTGCTGGCGCTGACCCGTACGGGCCGGGTGCTGGTGCGGACGGCGGTGACGCCGTGGCGTGCGCCGGGACCGGTGGCACGCGGGCTGGTCGTCGCGGTGCCGGTGCTGGCGGTCGCCTGGAGCCGGCTCGTCCTCACGTGGTTCCTCGCCCCCAGCCACCTCCTGCTCGCCGGCCTCGGCTGGGCCGTGCTCGCCGCGGTCGTCGTGGCGCTCACCCTGCGGACCCGGTCGTGGCACGTCGCGACGGCCGTCGGTGGCGCGGTGACGATCCGTTCGCTGCTCCTCCTCGCGGTGCTGGCGTGGCGTGGCCCGGGCGGCTACTGGTTCTCCTTCTGGACCGAGCCGGGCGTGCGGTCGGCGTACGTCGTCGTCGCCGTCGTCCTCGCCGGGTGGGTCCTGGCCGCGCTGCTCTGGTCGCTCGCGGCCCACGTCGGGCGTCGTCGCGCGACGGCGACCGTCGTCGGGACGGTCGGCGTCGCGCTGCTGGCCCTCGCGGCGCTGCTCCTGGCCGTCGGCCTCGAGGACGCCCTCACGGTGTGGAACGACCAGATGGCACTGCTGCCGTGGGGGATGGCGCGGATCCTGGGGATCGCGACCTTCCTCGGGATCCCGACGGCGCTGCCCACGTGGATCCTCGTGACCGGTGCCGCGCTCACCGCTGCGGCGCTCGCGCTGGGCCTGCCCTACGGAGCCAGCCGCTCGACCGACCAGCCCTCGCCGGCCCGGCGATAGACGAGGCGGTCGTGCATGCGGCTCGGCCGTCCCTGCCAGAACTCGACGACCTCCGGCGCGACGCGATAGCCGCCCCACTCCGGTGGGACCGGCACGTCGGTCTCCCCGTCGCCGTCGCCCTCGGAGCCGAAGCGCTCCTGCACCCGGGCGTACGACTCCGCGAGCTCGGCGCGCGAGGCAACGGGACGCGACTGCGCGGACGCCCAGGCGCCGAGCTGCGCGCCGCGCGGACGGGAGTGGAAGTAGGCCGCGACCTCGGCGTCGGTGAGCTCGGTCGCGGCGCCCTCGACGCGGACCTGTCGCTCGAGCGGGTGCCACGGGAAGAGCAGGGCGCAGTGCGGGTTGGCGGCGAGCTCGGCGCCCTTGCGCGACGCCTGGTTGGTGAAGAACACGAAGCCGTCCGCGCTCACCCCCTTGAGCAGGACCATCCGGCTCGACGGCCGGCCGTCGGGCGTGGAGGTGGCCAGCACCATGGCGTTCGGCTCGTGCACCCCCGCGTCGATCGCTTGCTGCAGCCAGCGCTCGAACATCTCCACGGGGTCGTCGGCCAGGTCCGGGAGGTCGAGGCCACCGCGGCCGTACTCCTCGCGCAGCGCACTCAGGTCCATTCGGTCGAGGGTAGACGGGAGGTGCAGAATGCGGGACATGACCGAGATCCAGCACGGCCTCGAGGGCGTCGTCGCGTTCGAGACGCAGATCGCCGAGCCCGACAAGGAGGGGTCCGCGCTGCGCTACCGCGGCGTCGACATCGAGGACCTCGTCGGCCGCGTCCCCTTCGAGAACGTCTGGGGCCTGCTGGTCGACGGCTCCTACACGCCCGGGCTGCCCCCGGCCGAGCCCTACAACATCTCCATCCACACCGGGGACGTCCGCGCGGACGTCCAGGCGGCCGTGGCGATGCTGGCGCCGATGCTGGGCATGGGACAGACCTACGACATCTCCGACGAGCAGGCGCGGCTCGACCTGTCGCGGGTCGCCGTGATGGTGCTGTCGTACGCCGCCCAGTCCGCGCGCGGCCTCGGCAAGCCGGTCGTCACCCAGGCCGAGGTCGACCAGGGCCGGACCCTCGCCGAGCGGTTCCTCATCCGCTGGCGCGGCGAGGCGGACCCGAGGCACGCCCACGCGATCGACGCCTACTGGTCCTCGGCGGCCGAGCACGGCATGAACGCCTCCACCTTCACCGCCCGGGTCATCACCTCGACCGGCGCGGACGTGGCGGCCGCCTTCTCCGGCGCGATCGGGGCGATGTCCGGGCCGCTCCACGGCGGCGCGCCCTCCCGGGTCCTCGGGATGATCGAGGAGGTCGAGAAGCGCGACGGCGACGCCTCGTCCTACGTCAAGGAGCTGCTCGACGACGGCGAGCGCCTGATGGGCTTCGGCCACCGCGTCTACCGCGCCGAGGACCCGCGCGCCCGGGTGCTGCGGCGCACCGCCAAGGAGCTCGACGCCCCGCGCTACGAGGTCGCCGAGGCACTCGAGAAGGCCGCGCTCGCCGAGCTCCGCGAGCGTCGCCCCGACCGCGTGCTGGAGACCAACGTCGAGTTCTGGGCCGCGATCGTGCTCGACTTCGCCGAGGTGCCGGCGCACATGTTCACCTCGATGTTCACGTGCGCGCGCACCGGCGGCTGGTCGGCCCACATCCTCGAGCAGAAGACGACGGGACGGCTGATCCGTCCGTCCGCGGTGTACGCCGGGCCGAGCACGCGCCCGGCCGACGAGGTCGAGGGCTGGGACGCCGCCTGGGGCGCCTGACCCGGTCGCGGCGTCAGCCGACCGGTGGGACGAGTCCCTGGGCGTAGTACCAGGACGTCTTGCCGCGGGCACCCTTGCGCGTCAGCGAGATGTGCATGTGGTCGCGGTGTCGCAGGGTCGTCGAGCACTTCCTTCGCGTGCGGCAGCCCGAGCTGAGGTAGCGCTTGGCGACGAACCCGTCGTAGGAGGCGTACATCGTGTCGTCCCAGATGATGTACATGATCCCCATCCGGCGCGCGAGCGCGTGCGGCTGGCCGAGGTCGTCGGGGGCCAGCACCTCGTCCAGGAGGGCCGCGGCGAGCGCCTGGTCGACGGGATCCGTGGCGTCGAGGAGCCAGTCGAAGGCACGCGCCTCCTTGTGCTCGCTGGTGCTCGACCCGGAGCAGGCGCGGGCGATCGGGCCGTACCCGCCGCCGCGGGCGACGAGCCAGTCGGCGAGCATGAGCACCCCCGGCTTGGGCGTCTGCTGGCACGTCGTCTGGGGCTGATAGCCGGCGTAGGGCTCCATCGGCATGAGGTACGGCGCCGAGGACGTGACCGTGCCGCGGGCGTCGACGGGCTCGTCCGCGGACGCTGCAGGGAGGCTGGTGCCCACCAGTCCCAGCACCAGCGCGCAGGCACCTGCGGCCAGTGCGGCCACACGCGGCGACGTTCGCACGACGACGTCCCACCTCTCCCTCGGATCACTCCTGACCCGGAGACCGTAGGTGGCCCCACGAGGCACCTGCAGGGGAACGTCAGAACATCAACGCTGTAGTTCGCAGGCGGGTGTCCCACCCGGCAACCGGTGCCGGTTGTGGGCGACCCAGCGGTAGGCGGAGGCCGCCACGGGATCGATCGGCCAGAGGGTCATCAGCCGTCCGGCGACGCGCCAGGGCAGCGGGCCGGTGCGCAGGATCGCGGCGAAGGCACGGTGGCCGTAGTCCACCCGGCCGTCCGGGTGGACGTACGGCATCTCGACCACGGCCCGCTCCGCGTCGACCCCGAGCGCGACGAGGTCGGCGGCCTGCACGGTCGAGCTGTCGACGTCCACCCCGAGCCGGGGCACGAGGCGCGCGGTGCGCATGCAGAAGCCGCAGTCGGCGTCGTTGAGCATGAGTCCGCGGTCCACACCCTCAGGCTACGTCGCGAGGTCAGGGGCTCGCGTCAGATGCGTCGGGCGAAGCAGCGGCTCAGCTCGGAGTCGGCGTAGTAGCCGAAGCCGGGGATCGGCTCGTAGCCCGACGAGAGGTAGAGCTCGATCGCCTCCGGCTGCTTCATGCCGGTCTCGAGGACCAGCGCCTGGATCCCCGCGTCCGCTGCCGTGGCCTCGAGGTGGGCGAGCATCCGACGAGCCAGTCCGCGGCGCTGGGCGGCCGGGACGACGTACATCCGCTTCACCTCCGCGGTGACGTCCGCGCCGAGCGCCGACACGCTGCTGCGTCGCCACGCACCGGTCGCCACTGGCTCGCCGTCGAGGTAGCCGACGAAGAAGCTGCCGAGCGGGTCCTCGAAGTCGGCGGGGTCGATGGGCGACTCGTCGCGCCCGCCGTAGCGCAGGACGTACTCCTCCTGCACGGCCTCGACCAGGAGCATCGCGTCGGGGTGCGTGATGGGCAGCCGCTCGATGCGGAGCGCGATGTCGGGCAACAGTCGGGTCCTCGATGTGAGACGTGGTCGAACAGGTGCCACAATAGAAACCTCTGACAGCGTCGTCAGGACCGCCCTTCCGCCATCACGTGAGAGGTCCTCCCTTGACCGACGCACTGCAGATCCCCGCCGAGCTCATCCCGGCCGACGGCCGGTTCGGTGCCGGGCCGTCCAAGATCCAGACGAGCCACCTCGACGCGCTCGCCGCGACCGGCTCCTCGCTGATGGGCACGTCCCACCGTCAGGCCCCGGTGAAGAAGACGGTCGGTCGCGTCCGCGAGGGACTGACCGCGCTGTTCGACGTCCCCGACGGCTACGAGGTCGTGCTCGGCAACGGTGGCGCCACCGCGTTCTGGGACATCGCCTGCTTCGGGCTGATCCGTGAGAAGAGCCAGCACCTGTCGTTCGGCGAGTTCTCGTCGAAGTTCGCGACGTCGGCGAAGAAGGCGCCGTGGCTCGCCGACCCGACCGTCATCGCGAGCGAGCCCGGCTCGCGCCCCGACGCGGTCGCCGAGGAGGGCGTGGACGTCTACGCCTGGGCGCACAACGAGACCTCCACCGCCGTGATGGCACCGGTGCGCCGGCCGGCCGACGTCGACGACGACGCCCTCGTCCTGGTCGACGCCACCTCGGGCGCCGGGGGCCTGCCGGTCGACCTCGACCAGGTCGACGCCTACTACTTCGCGCCGCAGAAGTGCTTCGCCTCCGACGGCGGCCTGTGGATCGCGCTGATGTCGCCGCGCGCGCTGGCCCGCGCCGAGGAGATCGCCGCGACCGACCGCTACGTCCCGCCGTTCTTCGACCTGCCGACCGCGATCGACAACTCCTCGAAGAACCAGACCTACAACACGCCGTCGGTCGCGACGCTGTTCCTGATGGCCGAGCAGCTCGACTGGATGAACGCGCAGGGCGGCCTGAAGGGGATGGTCGAGCGGACCACCGCCTCGTCCGACGCGCTGTACGGCTGGGCCGAGCGCACCGCCTACACCACGCCGTACGTCAGCGAGCCGACCGACCGCTCGCTCGTCATCGGGACGATCGACTTCGACGACTCGATCGACGCCGCCGCGATCGCGGCCACGCTCCGGGCCAACGGCATCGTGGACACCGAGCCCTACCGCAAGCTCGGACGCAACCAGCTGCGCATCGCGATGTACCCCGCGATCGACCCCGCCGACGTGGAGAGGCTCACCGCCGCGATCGACCACGTGGTCGCCCACTCCTGAGGTTTCACGGGCAGGTCGTGCTCAGGCCCTCAACAGCTTGAGCACGGCCCGCTCGAGCGCCGCCTGGCGGGCGTCGTCGGTCTCGAACGTTCCGCGGACCTTGACGGTCCGGCCGCGCTCGTAGGCCTCCACGACCCGAGGGTCGACGTAGGACGAGCGGGCGAGGGTCGGGGTGTTGCCGAGGAACTCCGACACCTCCTTCATCGCACCCGAGACGGCCCTCTTGCGTGAGGCCTTGGTCTGGCCGGGCTCGTCGCTCTCGGCCAGCGCCGAGGCGGCGATGACGGTGGCGTGCCAGGTGCGGAAGTCCTTGGCCGTGGCCTCGATGCCGAAGCACGTGCGGATGTAGTCGTTGACGTCGGAGGACGACAGGTCCTTCCAGGTCCGGCCGTCCTTCCACGCCAGCAGCCGGTCGCCACCGCCCCGGCGCCGGCGCATCACGTCGAGCGCCTGGATCGCGGACGGGTCGTCGATGGTGATGTCGTGCTCGACGCCGGACTTGCCGACGAACACGAACCGCATCCCGTCCCGGGTCCGGGAGACGTGCTCGCGCAGCATCGTCGTCAGGCCGAACGACCCGTTGGTGTCGGTGTAGACGTCGTTGCCGATGCGGAAGTAGCCGAGGTCCAGGAGCCGGACGGCGGCCGCGCACGCGCGCTCCTGCGTCATGCCCTCGGCGCCGATGTCGGCGAGCACCCGCTCGCGGGCCTTGGACAGCGCCTTGCCGAACCCGAGGATCCGGTCGAACTTCGCGGCGTCGCGGCTGGAGCGCCACTGCGGGTGGTAGAGGTACTGCTTGCGACCGGCGTCGTCGGTGCCGACGGCCTGGAGGTGGCCGTTGGCGTACGGGGTGATCCACACGTCCTTCCACGCCGGCGGGATCACGAGGTCCTTGCACCGCTGCACCTGCTCGGCGTCGAGCTTCTGGCCGGCCTCGTCGAGGTAGGTGAAGCCCTTGCCGGACCGGCGTCGGGTCCAGCCGGGCTGGTCGGGGAACGTGCGCCTCAGTCGCGGCATGCCGCGAACCTACTGGTGCCACGCGACCCGCCGGACACCCAGAGGGAGGGGTCAGTCGCCGAGCGCGGACGCGACCTCGTCGAGGGCCGACCGGCCGTAGGCGACGATGCGCGCCTCCTCGACTCCCGTCGGCGTCGCGCGGAGCGTGTCGATGGCGGCGCGGATCGCGTCTTCGCGCGGCCACCCGTAGACGCCGGCGCTGACGAGGGGGAACGCCACGCTGCGGGCGCCGAGCTCGTCGGCGACGGCGAGCGCTCCGGTGTAGCAGGAGACGAGCAGCGACCGGTCGCGCTCACCCCTGTTCCAGTTGGGGCCGACCACGTGGATCACCCAGCGCGCCGGCATCCGCCCGGCCGTGGTCCAGCCGGCCGCGCCGGTCGCGAGCCCGTCGGGGAAGCGACGGCGGCAGTCCTCGAGCACCTCCGGCCCGCCCGCGGCATGGATGGCGCCGTCCACCCCGCCGCCACCGCGCATCCTGCGGTTGGCCGCGTTGACGACCGCGTCGACGTCCTGGACCGTGATGTCGCCCTGCACGACGGTGACCTGCACGCCTCAGACCTCCGAGCCCGGCTGCAGCACCCGGCGCGCGAGCTCGGCCTGGCTGGCCGAGAGCAGGTGCTCGGGGACCCGCACGGGAGCGCCGCCGTCGACCGAGAACGAGTAGACGAACATGTCCGGCCGCGGCGGCACGTCCCTGAGGTCCGACCCGCCGAGCGCCTGGCGCACCAGGTCGCCGAGACCCGGGTCGCCCGGGTCGAGGTCGACCTCGGCAGCCTCGCTGCGACCGACGAACCCTCCGCTGCGCTCGACGCGCAGGCGGCCCTGGGAAGCGGGTGCGGGGACGCCGCCGGGCGCGGCGGGCTGGACACCCACCTGCGCCCAGGCCTCGCGCACCGCGTCGGCCTGCTCCCCGGCGGCCGCGACCGTGGCGGCGGCGAAGGTCGCGAAGTCGGCGTCCGACGGGACGTCGCCGCCCGTCAGCGCGGCGTACCAGATGCGTCCCGCACCCTCGAGCGCCGTGCTGCCGACGGCGACCGCCGCCAGCTGGAACGCCCTGTTGGGGATGCCGGAGTTGAGGTGCACGCCGCCGTTGTCGTCGGCGGTGTCGATGAAGTCGTCCATGTGGCCGACCTGCGGGTCCGCGCCGAGCTGGGGGTCGTCGTACGCCGTGCCGGGCGCCGCCATGTCGCGCAGCGCCCGCGCCTGGATCCCGGCGACGAAGAGCCCCTCCCCGATCAGCCAGTCGCCGTCGGCGGCCTGCTGACCGAGGAGTCGCTGCTTGAGGCAGGCTGCGAAGACGTCGGCGACCGACTCGTTGAGGGCCCCCGACTGGTCGCGGTAGGCAAGGTCGGCGGTCCGCTCCACGACGGCGTGGGAGAACTCGTGCGCCAGCACGTCCACCGGCTTGGTGAAGCGCTCGAAGACGCGGCCGTCACCGTCGCCGAAGACGAGCTGGGTGCCGTCCCAGAACGCGTTGTTGTAGCCCGAGCCGTAGTGGACCGTCAGGCTGACCGGCGCGCCGGCGTCGTCGTAGGAGTCGCGGGAGAACGCCTCGGCGAACATCTGCAGCGTCGACTCGATGCCCACCGCGGCCTCGTCGACGGCGACGTCACCGGTCTCCGGCTCGCCGGCGCTGCGCGCGGGGGTCCCGGGCAGGGAGGTCGTGGAGCCGGCGTCGTGCACGGTCCAGGCGGTCGCGGCGGGTGCCACCGCACGCGGGGAGCCCGTCGTGGCGCGACGCTGCGCGCGCAACGCCTCGTCGCGCGCCACGGCGTCCGGACCGTCGACCCGCTCGGCGAGCCAGGGCGGGATGAAGGTGCAGTGCGGCGTGGTGTCCCGAGTCCTCATGGGACAGGTCTACCTCGCGGCACCGACAGCCGGAAGGGCTCCTCCGGACGATCAGCAGGGCTTGTAGTCGAACGAGAGGCCCGACAGGAAGACCTTCTGGTCGCCGTCGGCCGACGAGCCGGTGCTGGACAGGTTCCAGTAGTGGAACTCGAACGACGTCACGGTGGGCATGGTGATCGCCACGTTGCCGTCGGTGCTGCCGTCGCCCACGCCCAGGTTGTTCGAGCTCGACCGGAAGGGGTCCGTCAGCGCTCCTGTGCCGGACACGTAGCTGGCGTTGGCCCTGCTGCTGGTGAACGCGGCGCCAGCGAGGGCGATGCCGTCCCAGAAGTCGCGGAAGGCCGAGTCGATGTCGCGGATGGTGAAGGTCAGCCCCGTCACCTCGCGGCTGAAGGTGAACGTGGTGATCGACTTGTTGGACGTGGTGGTCCACGTGTCGACCTTGTCCCCGTCGCGCCTCGGCGACTGGTGCAGCTGCAGGCTCGTGGCACCCGCTCCGGATCCACCCACGCCCGTGGTCGTCCGGAGGTTGTCGTTGATCCTGACGCCGTTCCCGCTGTTGTAGCCCTGGTCGCCGAGCTGGGTGTTGGACCCCAGGAACGTGGTGCTGATGGTGAGCGTCAGCGCCTCGCCGGGACCCGACCCGTCGGGGTCCGGGATCGTGTAGGTCGCGCTCGACGCGCTCGCCCGGCTGAACCGACTGCCGTTGGCCCAGTCCACGGTGCCGGCTCGCGAGTCGCACGGCGAGGCGGCGTAGGCCGGCGCGGTCGCCGCCACCGCCACCACCGGCACCGTCCAGGCCGCGGCCCGGGTGACGGAACGGCGTGACGGACGCTGGGTGCTGCTCGGGTCGATCAAGGTGCTCATGACGTGCTACCCCCCACCGCAAGGTCCCCCACGGACCCTGCTTTCCACCGAAACTACGGCCGACAAGGCAACGAATCGGTAACGCCCGATGCCCGATTCAGTGATTTCCGCGGTACGCCCGCGCCAGCCGGGTCCGTACGCGATGCGGCCCCGCCGCTGATTGAGGCCGTACGCCGGTCCCCCGGTAACCTTGAGCGGCGCCTCTCGCGCCCCTCGCCTCCTCGAAGAGAGTCTTTCGCATGCCCACCCAGTCCCGCTCCGACCTGCGCAACGTCGCGATCGTCGCCCACGTCGACCACGGCAAGACCACGCTGGTCGACGCGATGCTCCGCCAGGCCGGCGCCTTCACCGCGCACCAGGCCGAGAGCGTGGCCGACCGGGTCATGGACTCCGGCGACCTCGAGCGCGAGAAGGGCATCACGATCCTCGCGAAGAACACCGCGGTGCACTACACCGGCCCGTCCGCGCCCGACGGCATGACGATCAACATCATCGACACCCCGGGCCACGCCGACTTCGGCGGCGAGGTCGAGCGCGGCCTGTCGATGGTGGACGGCATCGTGCTCCTCGTCGACGCGTCCGAGGGCCCGCTCCCCCAGACCCGCTTCGTGCTCCGCAAGGCGCTCAACGCCGACATGCCGGTGATCCTGGTCGTCAACAAGACCGACCGCGGCGACGCCCGGATCAGCGAGGTCGTCGACGAGTCCTACGAGCTCTTCATGGACCTCCTCGACGACAGCCACAGCCAAGACGCGCTGGACTTCCCCGTCGTCTACGCCTCGGGCAAGGCCGGCATCGCCTCGCTGCAGAAGCCCGAGGACGGCACCATGCCCGAGGGCTCGGACCTCGAGCCGCTCTTCAAGACGATCCTCGAGACCATCCCCGCTCCGCAGTACGACGAGGGCGCCCCGCTGCAGGCCCACGTCACCAACCTCGACTCGTCGCCCTTCCTCGGTCGCCTCGCGCTGCTGCGCATCCACCAGGGGACGCTGAAGAAGGGCCAGACCGTCGCGTGGATGCGCCGCGACGGCGACGTCAAGAACGTCCGCATCACCGAGCTGCTCGTCACCGAGGGCCTCGAGCGCAAGCCCGGCGAGTCCGCCGGCCCGGGCGACATCGTCGCCATCGCGGGCATCCCGGAGATCACGATCGGCGAGACCCTCGCCGACGCCGAGAACCCGATCGCCCTGCCCCTCATCCACGTCGACGAGCCGGCCATCTCGATGACCATCGGCACCAACACCTCGCCGATGGTCGGCAAGGTCAAGGGCGCCAAGGTGACCGCCCGCCTCGTCAAGGACCGCCTCGACTCCGAGCTCATCGGCAACGTGTCGCTGCGTATCCTGCCGACCGAGCGTCCCGACGCGTGGGAGGTCCAGGGCCGCGGCGAGCTCGCCCTCGCGATCCTCGTGGAGCAGATGCGTCGTGAGGGCTTCGAGCTCACCGTCGGCAAGCCGCAGGTGGTCACGCGCGAGATCGACGGCAAGGTGCACGAGCCCTTCGAGCGCCTGACGATCGACGCCCCCGAGGAGTACCTCGGCACCATCACCGAGCTGCTCGCCGTCCGCAAGGGCCGCATGGAGGGCATGACCAACCACGGCACCGGCTGGGTCCGGATGGAGTTCGTCGTCCCGGCGCGCGGCCTCATCGGCTTCCGGACCGACTTCCTCACCGAGACCCGGGGCACCGGCATCGCGCACCACATCTCCGAGGGGTACTTCCCGTGGGCGGGTGAGATCCGCTCGCGCAACAACGGCTCACTGGTCGCCGACCGCTCCGGCGCGGCGACGGCGTACGCCATGACGTCGCTGCAGGAGCGCGGCGTGCTCTTCGTCGAGCCGACGACGGAGGTCTACGAGGGCATGATCGTCGGCGAGAACTCCCGTGCCGACGACATGGACGTCAACATCACCAAGGAGAAGCAGCAGACCAACATCCGGTCCGCCACCTCCGACAACTTCGAGAAGCTGATCCCGCCGAAGCGGCTCTCCCTCGAGCAGTGCCTGGAGTTCTGCCGCGAGGACGAGTGCGTCGAGGTCACGCCGGACATGGTCCGCATCCGCAAGGTCGTCCTGGACGCCAACGCGCGCGCCAAGACCGCGAGCCGGGCCCGCAAGGCGAACAAGTAGGTCTGGTGGCGCCCGGCTCATCCGAGGACACCGGCGAGCGGTTGGCGGACTGGCTGGAGGCCCTCGGGCTCTCCGACCAGCTGGCCGCCGCCGGGCTGCCGACGTACGACCGCGTGGACGGCGTCGTGCGCTGGCGGGAGCCCGGGACGTCGGAGCCGCTGGACGCGGACCGGCTGGCGGACCTCGACCGTCAGCTGCGGGCCCAGGGCGACGACCCTGCCCACGCCGTTCCGGTCGCCCTCGTGCGACTGCGCCGGGAGGCGAGGGTGCGCGCGGAGCTGCTCGACGGAGGATGGCTGGACTACGCCGGCGTCGCCGCCCTCCGCGGTGTCTCGCTCAACGCCGCCCGCTTCGCGGTGCACAAGGCGGCTGAGCGTCGGACCATGCTGCTGGTGCAGCACGAGGGCACGATCCTCGTCCCCACCTTCCAGCTCGACGCGGTCGGCGAGGTGCGCGCCGAGCTGCTCACGGTGCTCGAGCCGTTGTTGGCCTCGGTCGACCCGTGGCGCGCATGGATCTGGCTGACCACGCCGGCCGGCCTGCTGGGCGGGGAGGTGCCGCACGAGGCCGCCCGGGACGCGGACGAGCTGCCTGTCGTCCAGCGAGCCGCGATGGCGCTCGCGGAGCGGGCACAGGCCTCGCGCGGATAAGGCCGTGCCCACTGGATCAGTACGCTCGAACCGTCGACGACGTCGAAACATGGAGATGACATGACGCTCGATCGCCGCACCGTGGTGCGGGGTGCCGCCTGGACCGTGCCCGCGATCGCAGTGGCGGCTCAGGCACCTGCCTTCGCCGCGTCGCCGTGCGCGCCCGTCCCCTTCCAAGCCAACTGGCGGGTCACGAGCACGGGGACGTTCAACGCAGACCGACGAGGCTTCCTCACGGGCTACCCCGATGGCGTGGAGCGCTACCTCAGCGAGGCCGACAACAGCCGCACCACGTCGGAGACCGTGGCGACAAACAGCTCCACGATCACGCTCGAGCGCGACCTGACGCTGGTAGCAGGGCGCGAGTACACGTTCTCCTTCACGATCGCGTCGCGATTCTCGGGCGACAACTCCACGAACTCGCAGAACCAGCACCTGCAGATCCAGACCGTCGTGGGAGGAAGCGCAACCGACCGCCTCAAGCTGGTCAAGGGCGGCCGGGACACCACCCACTTCGGCAACCTGGCCGCGAACGGATGGTCTCGGCTGCTTCCGCTGACGACACCTCCGGGTGGCGTCCAGGTCGAGACCCGCTCGTTCACGTACACACCCCCGGCCGGGACGAGCGCCGTGGTCCTCCGCTACCAGTACACGCTCCCGGCCCGCGGCTACACCGGGGGGACATTCCCAGGACAGGCGGACATCGCAGTCAGCGCTCCCGCGATCAGCGGCGAGGGGTGCTGACCGACTCCTCGGCGTGCCGCAAGGTCGGCGCGAGGACGACAAGGCCCAGCAGCGGGAGCACGGCCAGGACCAGCAGTGCGACCGGCATGCCGAGCGGTCCGCCGATCCCGCCGACCACGGCGGAGCCGATGCTGCCGCCGACGAGGAACAGCAGCGTGGACACGCCGAGCGCCACGCCCCGTACGTCCTCGCGGACGGAGTCGCCGACGACCGCGCTGAGCGCGGGCTGACCGAGGCCGAAGGCGAAGGTCACCAGGATGATCGCCACGACGAGCACGGGGGCGTTGACCCACCACGCGCCGAGCGTCGCGACCACCAGTGCGACCGAGGCGACGAGCCCGGCCATGGCGAGAGCACGGTTCGGACCGATGCGGTTGAGGGTCGGACCCGTCACCTGCGGGACCAGCAGCGCGACGACGGCGCTCGGCACCATCGCGAGCCCGACCTGCCACGCCTCCCAGCCCTCGGCGAGCAGCACGGCGGGCAGCGCGATGAGCATGGCGAACCACGACGCCGGCACGGCTGACGCCGCGACGGCGCTCCGCACGACGGCCGCGTTGCGGATCACCTCGACGGGCAGGAAGCCGTCGGGGCGCCGGCGTACGGTCGCCCGCACGGCCGGGACGCCGACGACGAGCAGTGCGGCGCCGATGCCCGCCACCACCAGGCCCGCGGACGGCGACTGGACGAGCAGGACCATGCCCGCGGCGGTGCCGGCGACCAGCACGGCGCCGATGACGTCGAGGCGGGCGCCGCTGCCGCCGGTCGGGAGCGCCCGCCAGAGCAGCGGGACGACGAGCGCGCCCAGGATCGGCAGCGCCATGACCGCGCGCCAGCCGTACGCCGCCTCGACGACCCCGCCGATCAGCGGGCCGAGGCAGCTGATCGCCGCGGCGACGCCGGCGAGGCGTCCGAAGGCGAGCCCGCGGACCTCGCCGGTGTACTTCGCGGAGAGGATCGTGACCCCGAGCGTCGGCACGGCCGCGGCGCCGGCCCCCTGTACGAGCCTCGCACCGAGGAGCACCTCGAACGTCGGCGCCACGGCCGCCACCAGCGCGCCGACCGACATGAGGACGAGCCCGGCGAGCAACGGCCCGCGCACACCCACGAGGTCGGAGATGCGGCCGTAGAGGGCCGTCGTGACGGCCAGCATCAGGACGTAGAGGCTGATCACCCACGCGGCGATGCCCGCGCTGACGCCGAGGTCGTCGGCCAGCAGCGCGAGGGCGACCGCTGCACTCGACGACCCCATCCCGGCCAGTCCGAAGAGGAGGCCGAGGAGGTACGGCACGCGCCGCGAGTCGTCAGGCTCGGTCGCCGGGGTCGTGGTCTCGCGCGCGGAGGTCATCGAGAGGCGACAACGACGCACGGCAGCACGTCATTCCCGCGAGACTCAGCAGGGGTCGTAGTCGAACGTGAGGTTGCTGAGGAAGATCGCCTGCTGGTTGTTCAGCGCGCCGGACGTGTTGCCCAGGTTGGCGGAACGGTTCCAGTACGTGATGGAGAACGAAGAGATCTCGTTCGCGTAGGAGACCCGGACATTGCCGCTCTGGCTGGTGAAGTCGTCCACCGGCGCCGTGGCGGACGAGGCGCGGTAGGGGTCGGTGTCCGTGCCGGCACCGGTCAGTGCGGTCGCCCGGAACTGCTGGGTGAAACCCGGGGTCAGTGAGACGGCGTCGTAGTACTGGCTGCCGTTGGAGTCGATGTCGGTGACCGTGAACGTCAGGTTCTTGACGGGCCTCGAGAACTGGAAGGTGTAGGTGCCGCGGTCGTTGAACGTTCCGGCCCCCGTCGAGGTCGTCGACTGGTACATGACGAGTCCCGCACCCAGGTTGCCGACGTTGCTCTGAAGCAGGAGGCTGTCGTTGACCGCGTTGCCGAACTCGGTGCCGGACTTCATGTTGCCCGAGTAGACCGCGGTCGTGGTGAGGGTGAGGACCGGGACCGGGCCGTTCCCGTCCGGGTCGTACTTCGTCGTGGCACCGAGGATGCTGGTGCGCTGGTGCGTCGTCGTCGCGGTGTTGTCCCAGTCGATGACGGCTCCGGTGCGCGGGTCGCACGGGGAGGCAGCGAAGGCCGGGGCAGCCGTGGCGGCCGCGATCACCGGCACGGACCACGCCGCGCCGCGCACGACCGTGCGGCGAGAGGTGCGCGTCATGTCGAGCACGTCGGTGTCCAGCTTCATGGTGCGAGTCCCTGCGTCTAAGAGCGAGAACCCCCACGGCTCCCAGTTGATGACTCAACGCTAGGGAGCGGGCGAGAACGGGACGGTAACAATGCCTCTCGGCAGGGACATAGTTGAAGAACGACGGACCTTGTGGCCCCCGTCACACGGGAGCATAGAGCCGATGATCAGCAGCCGACGGCGGTCCACGTCAGGTCGCCGATCCAGATGGCCTGCTGGCTCGAACCGCCCCGGTTCCAGTAGCGGATCTCGAAGTCGGTCACCGGCGAGAGGAACTTGACCGCGACGTTGCCGCGGTTGTCGGCCGTGTCCGGGATGTTGGCCGGCGTCGGATTGCTGGCGGGGGGTCGCCAGGGGTCGGTGTAGGTGCCGGTGCCGATCACGTACGAGCTGGCGGGGATGCCGGTGCGGTTCCCCGAGACGGCCACGCGGTCGGAGAAGTTGCCGGACTGGAAGTCGATGTCGGTGATGGTGAAGGCGAGGTCGGACACTGACCGGTCGAAGCGGACGACGACGGTCTGGTAGACGTTGTCGGAGTTGGCGCTGGAAGAGTGCCACAGCTCGAGGCCCTGCTCACCGGCGCCGAGCGCACCGATGTTGCCCATCCCGGCCTCGATGTCGAGGTTGGTCTGGTGACGCGTGATGCTGCTGAACAACGTGTTCGTCACCGAGCTGTTGAAGGTGACGGTGATTGGGTAGGTCCCTGCGACGTTGTTGACCGTGGCCGTGCCGAGGTTCGCCGTGTTCTTCGTGTAGCTCGTGGTGCCCCAGTCGAGCTTCCAGCTGTACGTCGACCCGCAGGGCGAGGCCGCGAAGGCGGGCGCGGTCGTGGCGGCGGCGACGACGGGGACGCTCCAGGCCGCACCGCGCACCAGCGTGCGCCGCGTGGTCCCCAGGGGCACCCCCGAGCTGGTCTCCGTCACGAACGATCCTCCGCGTCCGACCGGCCCGTGGCGTGCCTCCTTCGCAGCCATCTGTTGCCGATCCACACCACGGTAACGAAATGCACGCCCGCGCACTGCCGAACACTCGAATCGACGGCTCCGCGGCGGCGGCCGCACCTGATCCGGGGGTCAGCGCCGGGACGGATCGAGCGCCCGCGGGAGCCCGAAGACCCACGTCCAGCGCAGCCTGTCGGCGACCACCGCGACCAGCAGTGGCACCGCGACGCCCAGCGTGGTGCCGGCCACGAGGTGCATCCACGGGTCACCCACGCCCGCCCGGTCGAGCAGGATCCGGGTGCCCGAGGCCACCACGATGTGCGCGAGGAAGATCTCGAGCGACCGGCGGCCCAGCAGGGCGACGACGCCCGCCACGGGCGTACGGGCGACCAGCGCGGCAACCGCGAGCGCGGCGACGGTCCCGGCGAGGCATCCCAGCACCCCCAGCGCCACCGTCGGGACGGTCCGCTCGTCGCCTCCGGTGGTCGGCGTCGTGGCGGTCGTGCCCAGGCCGACCCACAGCCACACCGCAGTTCCCACGACGGCCGCCACGGCGACGACCGTGGTCCTGCGCGCCGCTACCGCGTGCCCGGATTGCGTGACGACGCAGCCGATGAGGAACGGCAGGAGCAGGGCCCAGCCCCGGGTGAAGGCGTACAGCGGGTCGTAGCCCCAGACGGCGAGTGCGAGCACCGCCGCCAGGGCGAGGAGGACCGCTCCGCGGGCGCGGCTGCGCCACGGCTGCGTCAGGGCCGCGACGACCGAGACGCCGATCAGCCAGGGCAGGAACCACAGCTGGCCCTCCGGGACCCAGATCCTCGCGACGTCGGCCACGGTCACCGGGGTGTTCGCGACGGACGAGGCCGCGACCCGAACGGTGCCCTGGACGACGGTCCAGAGCAGGTAGAGCCAGACGAACAGGGTGATGCGCCGCGACAGCATCGCGCGAGGACCGTCACGCTCGACGGCTCGTCGCACGAACAGGCCGGACAGGTAGGCGAAGGTCGCGAGGTGGAACAGGTAGAGCAGCCGGTCGAGCGTCAGCGCGGTGTCGTAGGGCAGCAAGGAGGAAGACGCCAGGCCACGCTCGACATGACCGAGCACGATCGCGACGATCGCGATCCCGCGGGCGACGTCGACCGACCGGTCGCGCGCGCTCGTCCCGGGACTGGCCTCCACGGGGCACCACTATGCGGCACGGACGCCTACGATGCGGGCCATGTCGTCGGCACCGGTCGCACTGCTCGTCGTCGTGCTGACCCTCGCCGTGGTGCTGCTGACCAGCGGCCTCGCCAAGCTGCGTGACCGGCAGGCGACCCGGGACGCCTTCGACGCCCTGCGCGTGCCGGACGTCGTGCCGGCCGGCCCGGCCGCCACGGCCCTGCCGTGGGTCGAGGTCGCGCTCGCCGCCCTCCTCCTGGTGGCTCCGGCACCGTGGCTGGTGCCGGTCGCGGTCGTGGTCCTGCTGCTCATGCTGGCGTACGCCGCCCTCGTGGTCCGTGCCCTCGGGTTCGACGAGCCGGTCGCCTGCGCGTGCTTCGGCAGCCTCGGCCGCCACGAGGTGGGCCGCACCACCGTCGCCCGCAACGTGCTGCTGTCGCTCCTGTCGGCCGTGACGCTGTGGTGGGCCGCCACCGGGGGCTCCGCGCCCGGCGCGGCGGGCGGACTCGACGTCCGGGGCTGGGCGACCCTGCTCGCCTGCGCCGCCGCGGTGACGGTGGCGGTGCTGGTCGCCGGCCGCGGGGCGGACAGCGCGGACGACGCCGAGCCGCTCGACTACGAACGCCAGCCCACGCCGTACGGCGTCGTGGAGCGGGCGGACGGCCGCACCGTGACGCTCGCCGAGCTGACCGCCACCCAGGCCCGCCTGCTGGTCGTCCTCAAGCCCGGCTGCGGCCCGTGCGTCCGTACCGCCGAGAAGCTCGACGGCTGGGCCGCCCGGCTGGGGCCGGCCGTCGGGGTCGTCGCGGTCTACCCCGACCAGCCGTCGGCCGTGGGACAGACCCAGCACGACGCCGACCTGGCCGTCGTCGAGCCGGAGCTCAACATCCGGCGGGTCTTCTCGGTCGGACAGCCGGCGGCGGTGCTGCTCGGGGCGGACGGATACCTCGCCGGCGGGCCGGTCGCAGGCGAGGGCTCGGTCGCCCGCTTCGTCGACGACGTGCTCGAGGCCGTGTCGGAGCAGCCGAGTCCGTCCGATTGACGTCCGCGTGACCGGGGCCGGCTCCTAGGATCGTCGCGTGCCCGCTCCCCTCGTCTCGGTCGTCGTGCCCACGCGCGGCGGTGCCGGCCGGCTGCCCGTGCTGCTCGGCGCACTGGCGGCGCAGACCCTCGCCGAGCCGTGGGAGGTCGTGCTGGTGCTCGACGGCGACGTCGACGGGAGCCGGGCCGTCGCCGAGGCGTACGCCGACCGGGTCCCACTGCGCATCGTCGAGCGCCGCGGTGGCGACGGCGTGGGTGCGGCGCTCGCGGAAGGGTACGCCGCGGCCACCGGCGACATCGTGCTCCGGTGTGACGACGACCTGACGCCGGCCCCCGGCTTCCTCGCCGGCCACCTGGCCCGGCACCGGGATCGGCCGGTCGGCGCCCCGCCGCTGGGGGTCGTCTCGATGACCCGCGACGTCTTCGCGGACACGCCGTACGCCAGTGCGTACGGCCGGCCCGCCAACGAGCGGCTGCTCGCCGAGGCCTACGCCCGACCCGCCGGCGAGCGCTGGCGGCACTGGGCGGCGTGCAACTCCGTGCCCCGCGCCGCCTACGAGGCGGTCGGCGGGTTCGACCCCACGATGGGCTACCGCGAGGACTCCGAGCTCGGCCTGCGGCTCGCGCAGGCGGGGGTCGAGATCGTCATCGACCCCGCCCTCGAGATCGAGCACCGGGGGCCGGCACCCGACACGTCCACCCGTGCTGCACGCGCCTTCACCTCGGGGGCCTCCACGGTGGCGTTCGACGAGCGCCACCCGGGCCGGCACGGTGACGCGCCGCGGGCGACGGACCCGTGGGGGCGCGCGGTCGCGTCAGCCGCCCGGCGGATCCGTTCCCGCCCGGACGCCGCCGCGCTCGGTCGTCGGATCGACACCCTCCTCCCACACCTGCCCGCGCGGGCCCGGGCCAAGGCGGTCGCTCTGGCGGTCGAGGCCGCAGCCGTCGCCGGGCGACGTGCCGGGGACGACGCGTGGGTCCGCGACGTGCCGGACGGAGAGGTGACCACCGTCAGCGTCGTCATCCCCCACCACGGCGATCCCGCCCCGACGCTGGCCCTGCTCGAGCAGCTCGCCGCGCAGACCCACCGCGTCGAGGTGGTCGTCGCGGACGACGCCTCGCCCACGCCGTTCCCCGACGTCGACGGCGTGACGGTGGTCCGTCGCCCGCGCAACGGCGGCTTCGGCGCCAACGTGAACTCCGGCGCCGCGGCGGCGACCGGCGAGGCACTCCTCGTCCTCAACAGCGACCTGGACGTCGAGCCGACGTTCGTCGCCGACATGGTCGCGGCCGCCCGGGCGCACCCCCGCGCGGTGCTCGCCCCGCGGATGGTCGACGAGCACGGCACCGAGGCGTGGGTGGGGCGTGACTTCCCGCGCGTGCGGCACGCGGCGGCGGCCTGGCTGACGCCGCTCGCGCGCTTCCGGGGCTCCGATGCCTGGCACCGCGCGGTCGGCCACGACGTGCGCGCCCACCGGGCCGAGGCCGAGGTGGACTGGGTCGTCGGGGCTGCGATGTGGATCCCTCTCGCCGACTTCCGCGCGGTCGGCGGATTCGACGAGCGGTTCTTCATGAACTCCGAGGAGGTCGACCTCCAGCGCCGTCTCCGCGAGCGCGGGCTGTCGGTGGTCTCGCTGCGCTCCCCGACCGTCGTCCACGAGGGCGGGGGCTCCTCGCCGTCGGACTCCCGGCGTCGCTGGCTGGTCGAGGGACAGCTGCTGTACGCCGACAAGTGGGGGTCGAAGCGGGGCCTGCAGGCCGCGCTGACCACGGCGACCGGCGTGAACCTCTTCGTGAACGCGACCCGTCGCGCGGCCGGTCGCGACATCCGGCCGCTCGAGGTCGCCCGCACCGAGCTGTCGATGATCCGAGGCCCCCGATGACCCGCGCGCTGATCCTGTCCGAGCACGACCTCGACGGGTGGGGCGAGCGCTACCGCCGCGGGGAGGTGCCGGCTCCGCTGCCCTACGGCGTCGACGCGCTGGCCGACGACCTCGGCTGGGCCCTCTCCGGTTCGCGTCGTGCGGTCGACCCGCGGTGGAGCCGGCTGCGCGACGTCGTCGAGCACCGCGCGGGCTTCCCGGTCGAGCAGACGATCCGCGGGGCCGGTGAGGTCCGGCGCAGCGATGTCGTCCTCGCCCTGCTCGAGCGGCAGGGGGCGGCGGCCGCGACGCTGCGGCGGCGCCGGGTGCCGCCGTACGGCTCGACACCACTCGTCGTCTGGTCGTGCTGGCTCGCCGACGACCTCCGCTCGGCGGCCCCGGCGGAGCGGGCGCGGCTCAAGCACCGCTTCGACGGGGCCGACCTGATCACGCACCTGTCGCGGCACGAGACCGAGATCTTCACCGACCTCGGCATCAGCGAGGACCGGCTCTTCCCGGTGACCTACGGGGTGAGCCACGACTACTACGTCCCGGGTGACGGACCACGCGACATCGAGCTGCTCGCGGTCGGCCAGGACCGCGGACGTGACTACCGGACGCTGTTCGACGCCGTGCGGGGCACCGACCTCGTGCTCGACGTCGTCTGCAAGCCGGAGAACCTCGCCGACCTCGACGTGCCCGACAACGTGCGGCTCCACGGCGTCGTCCCCCTCACGGAGTACCGCCGGATGCTCCAGCGCGCCCAGGTGGTCGTCGTGCCGACCCGTGACCTCGCCTACCCCACCGGCTCGAGCGTCGCGCTGGAGTCGGCGTCGTCCGGCGCCTGCGTCGCGGTCACCGGCACGCGCGCGATGCGCGACTACTTCACCGACGGCGTGGACTCGCGGCTCGTCGACGAGGGTGATGCCGAGGGCTGGCGCGCGGTGCTCGCCGAGCTGCGCGACGACGCCGCCCAGCGCGTACGGCTCGGCGCGGCCGCGCGGGCGAGCGTGGAGGCGCGCTTCAACGCGCGCCACATGTGGACCGAGCTCGCCGGCGTGATGCGGGAGCGCGGGCTGGTCTGAGAGCAGCCCGACCGTCAGGACGTCGGCGCGCAGGCGGGCGGCACCGCCCAGAGCTCGTAGTCACCCGCCTCGGCGACCATGCTGAAGCCGGCGCTGCCCGGCACCGCCTCGATCCCCTCGTAGGTCGGCTCGAGCCAGGAGTAGTACATGACCTCGTCGCCGCCGGTCAGCACGTGCGTGATGCCGAGGTCCGCGACGGCGGCGCAGACGTCGTCGTCCGACGCCGCCTCGTCGAGCCGTGCATCCACCAGGTCCGTCTCCGGGGTGCCCTCGTAGAACGGACCGATGGGGACGGTCCGGGGTCCCATGAGGTTGAGGAAGCCACCACCACCGAACGGGTCCATGGCGACGATGCTGCCCGGCTCGAGCTCGTCGGCGAGCGTGCGCAGGTCGACCAGCTCGTCCGCGGTCGCGTAGTAGAAACGCGTGTCGCGCGGGAAGTAGCTGTCGCGGATGCTGTCCTGCACCGAGGTGGTGGCCGGGACCGCGACGACGGCCACGATCGCGAGGCCCAGGACGCCGCCCCCGACGCTCGCCCACCGAGGGACGCGCTCGAGCTGGCGGACGATCGTGGCCACCGTGACGCACCCCGCGAGCACGACGGCGACCCCAAGCATGTTGGCGATCCGGGCGTAGCCCGACCACCAGGGCCACGTCAGGTACGTGACCGGCAGCCGGTCCCCGAACTGAAGGAGCAGGGCGAAGGCGAAGGTGACGGCCCAGGCCACGGCGACCCCCCGCCACGCCCGGGAGACGAGTGCGATGCCGACGCCCGCGAGCGTGAGGAGAGCGAGGACCCCGCCCGCCCAGAGCGGGACGTCCCCGTTCTTGAGCAGCAGGAGCACCGCACGGCGCGTGGACAGGTCGGGCACCACGGGGACGTCGAACATCGCAGGCTGGCGCGGCACGATCCAGGCGGCGACGACGACCACCAGGACGCCGACGAAGCCGAGCACCCACCACCGACCCCACGTCAGCACGGTGGGCGCGGTCAGCCCGAGCGCGAGCACTGCGATCGTGTACGCCGCGTTCGGCTGTGCCAGCGCGGCTGCGAGCGCCGCGGCACCGAAGGCCAGCGCAGCGGCCACGACGACGCGAGCCGGTGGCCGTGTCGGACGCATCGTCGCGAGCGCGAGGGGGATCAGGGCACCCGGGACGAGCGAGGCCGCCACGAGGTTGGCCCACGCCCCGCCGAGGGAGAGCAGGGCGACCGGCGCGTAGAACAGCGACAGCGAGATCAGGCCAGCCGCGGCGAGCACCCAGCCGTTCGGCGAGACGACGCGGCGGACGAGCGCCACCATGCCGAGCGGCCACACCAACGCGGCGCAGACCAGGAGCACCGTCTGCGACGCGACGACGACCTCGGCCCCGGTCCACGACGCGACCGTGGCAGCCAGGCTGTGGAGTCCCCCGGGATAGCTGATCGGGTCGTAGAACCACACGTCGCCGGACTTCAGCGGGCTGGCGGAGTCCTGCTGCACGAGCTGGTCGACTGCTTGGAGGTGGAACTGGATGTCCGGCATCTGGGAGACCGCGTCGGCGCGCGTGGTGCCGTGCACCACCTTCCATCCGGTGGCGACGGTCGCCGCCGCGACGCCGCCGGCGAAGCCCCAGGCCGTCCAGTGACTGCTTCCCGCGGGAGCGGGCTCGGGATCGCGGCGCGTCAGCAGGCGCGCGAGGACGGCTCCCACGGCGGTGACGACGAGAAGGACGAGCACCCCGCCGACCATGGACCAGCCCAGGCCCACGAGGTCGGCAGCGGTACCGCCGACGAGCAGGACGGCGAGGCCCAGCGGTGCGGCCACGCCCAGGGCGTCGAACAGGTCGAGTCCGAGTGCCTTGGCGACGACCAGTCCAGGGGCGAGCAGCACGACAGCGGCGACGAGCACCGGAACGAGCGCCCCGGACCAGTCCACGGTGGTCGAGGGATCCATGCGCCACAGGGTGTCAGGTCAAAGCATCGCTTGCCGCACGAACGGTCACGGAGCGACCACTGCGACATGGTGCCTTCAGGCCCAGGTCGACCGGATCGTCTCCTCGAAGCGCGCCCGACCGTAGGTCTCCTGCGCCCAGCCCTGCACCCGGTCCGACCGCTCCTGGGCGGCCTGCGTGTCGGTCAGGACCGCCACCAGCGCGTCCGCCACGCCGGTCGGGTCGTCGGCCAGACCGGCGTAGAGGTCGTCGCCGTCGATGCCCTCGGCACCGACGGTCGTGGTCACGACGGGCACACCGTGGCAGAGCGCCTCGACGGTCTTGAACTTCACGCCCGCGCCCTGGAGCACCGGCACCAGCGCGACCGCCGCCGCCTCGTACTCCGCCCCGAGGTCGTCGACGAAGCCGGCCAGCTCCACGCCGCTGCTGGCCGGCAGGCATCCAACTCGGTCCCGCAGCTCCTCGCTCGCACCGCCGCCGACGAACCGCAGGCGCGCGCCCGGGTGCTGCGCGACCACGGCGGGCCAGACGTGCTCGATCGCCCAGAGGGCGGCCTTGTTGTTCTCGTCGCGAGCCAGGTAGGAGACCACCACGACGACCGGTTCCGTGGCCGGAGGGTGCCGTGGCTCCGTCCCGTCCGAGAGCGGAGGGTGTACGACGGTGTGGGGCGGGTTCCCGAGCAGCTCGGCGTCCTTGTCGCTGAAGACCAGCACCTCGTCGAGCCTGGCGACCATCGCCTTCTCGTGCCCTCGCGAGCGCCTCGCGACGCCCTGCCAGTAGCGCTCCTCCTCCGGGGAGTCCTGCGGCTCGCGGGAGAAGGACTGGCTCATCACGTCGTGGAAGGTGCCGGTGATCCGCGCGGTGGGGTTGAGCCGCCGCAGGAGCCGGACGAGGCGGATCGACTCGGAGTACTGCAGGTCGATCACGTCGGCCTCACGGACGGCGGCGCGGGCCTCGCGCGACCTGAGCAGGCCCACGATGAACGGGACGAACGGCATGCCGGGATCCCTGCGGTGCCGCCAGGCTCCCTCGACCGTCATCGCCAACCGGTTCTGCACCTTGCCCGCCAGGCCGAGACCCTGCTCGTGGCCCAGCAGCAGGAGGCGTCCCGGCACACCCGGCTTGTTGGCCGACTCGTGATTGAGGCGGTTCCCCACGGTGAGCATGGTCAGCTCGGTCTCGCGCTCGAGGAGGCGTTGGAGCTCCAGCAGGTAGCGGCCACCCGCGTGGGGCACGCCCTCGTGGCCGACGTACATGCTGATCAGCACCACGCGCGGTCGGGTCACGTTCGGCATCCTCCCAGACCTCGCGGCACCTAGACTCTCGATTCGTCCCGACCTAGGAGTGCGATGAAGCGGCTGATCCTGGCCCCCCACATGGACGACGAGGCCATGGGATGCGGCGGCCTCATGGCGAAGCACCCCGACGAGTGCACGGTCGTCGTGATGACCGACAGCGGCGAGGTCCGCGCGCAGGAGCACGCCGAGGCGATGAGGATCCTCGGGGTCACCGAGTCACGGGTCCTCGGCTTCCCCGACGGCCAGACGCCACAGCACATGACCGAGATGGTCGGCGCGATCGACGCGATCATGGCCGAGCTCAGGCCCGAGGAGCTCTACCTCCCCTACCCGTCGCTGCACCAGGACCACATCGCGGTCTACGAGGCGGGCATGCGCTCGTGCCGCGTGTCGATGTCGCTCGACCACTGGTACCCCCCGAGCGTCTACGTCTACGACATCGCCGTCTACGACGTGAACCTCTATCCGACCGACCTCCGCTGGAACGTCTTCGAGGCGCTGACCGAGGAGCAGATCACCGCCAAGGAGGCGGCCTGCCAGGCCTACCAGTCGGAGATCCCCACCGACGTCCACCCGATCAACAGCGTGCGCCAGATCGCGGGCGCCCTCGGACAGGTACGGCTCGTGCCGTACGCCGAGCAGTACGCCCTGGTGCGGACGGTCCGCCGGTGAAGGTCGCCATCCACCAGCCGGACCTCCTGCCCTGGCCGGGGTTCTGGTTCAAGATGCTCAACTGCGACCGCTTCGTGCTGGCGGTGCACGACCAGCTGCAGAAGCACTGGGTCCAGCGCCGGGTGATGATGCGCGAGACGTGGGTGACCCTCCCGCTGGAGACCAAGCCGCACCTGATCCCCATCAACGAGACCATCGTCAAGCCCGGGTGGCAGGACCACCTCGAGAGCTCCATCACGGGTCGCTACCGCGGCGCGCGGCACTGGAGGGAGCGGAGCGGTGACGTCCTCTCGATGATCCACGCGGTCGACTCCCACAACCTCGCGGACATCAACCACCAGCTGATCCTGGCGATGCGCGACTACCTCGGGATCACCACCGAGGTCGTCGTGACTGACCCGCCGCAGGAGAAGGCAGCCGACCGGGTGCTCGAGCAGCTGCAGATGGTCGGCGCGACGTCCTACCTCTCCGGCACCGGCGCGAAGGACTACCTCGGTGAGGAGGAGCAGGCGAAGTTCGCCGCGCTGGGCATCGGCCTCGAGTTCTCCGACCACCAGAAGACGACCGGCGACTCGATCGTCACGGTGCTCATGGACCACGACGACCCGATGGAGATCGTGGCGAAGGCTGCTGTGGGCCACGCATGACCAGGCCCCGGCGGCTCACGCCGCTCTCGCTCGCACGCTCTGCAGCAGGCCGGATCCGCGACGGCGTACGGCTCACGCGGGCGGACGTGCGCCTGCGCGGCGTCGTGAGGGCAGTGGCCGGCGCCACCCGATCGTCCGACACCGCTGCGGTCGTGCACCTGCACTACCCCGAGGTGTGGGCGGCCGTCGCGGACCGCCTGGACCTGCTCCCCGACGACGTCGATGTCTACGTCACGATGACCGACGCGGCCTGGTCGGAGCGTGGAGCCGTCCTCGCACGGTGCCCGCGCGCCCGCGTGATCCGTACGCCCAACGTCGGTCGTGACGTGCTGCCCTTCATCCGCGTGGCCGCCGGCCTCCGTCGAGCGGGCTACTCGGCGGTGCTCAAGCTGCACGGCAAGCGGAGCGTGCACGCCGATGACGGCGCCGAGTTCCTGGACGCCTGCCTGACCGAGCTGCTGCCGTCGCGCGACGGTGCGGCCGAGTGCCGCCGGCTGGTCACCTCGGGCGAGCTGGCGCTGGTCGGACCCGAGTCGCGGCTCTACCCGCTCGCGATCCACGTGTGGTGGAACATCGACGACCTGCGGTGGTTCTTCCGGAGGTGGCGCCCGGACCACGTCGGCAGGCTGGACAAGCCCACGGAGCTGAGCTTCTTCGCCGGAACCATGTTCTGGGCGCGGCTCGACGCGATCGCGGACTGCCTGGACGTCCCCACCCACCGCTTCGCTGTCGAGAACGCACAGATCGACGGCACCATGGCCCATGCCCTGGAGCGGCTCTTCGGGATCGTTCCCGAGGTCGACGGCGAGGCCATCGGCGTCTCCGGACCGGTCGGCCAGCGCCGTGTGGCCCACGACGAGTTCCAGTGGCCGGAGTGGGCGCTGCGCAAGCCCGAGTGGGAGTGAGGGGTCAGCGGAGCTCGCCCGAGGGGTCCCACGTGGGCCACCGGCCCGGCGCGTCGACCCGTACGCGCGCGCGGCGCTCGCGCTCACCGAAGTCCTCTCGACTTCCCGACACCAGCTCGGACCAGCGCTGCTGCTGCTGGTCCTCGTCCATCGCCGCCTGCTCCACCCAGTGGCTCCCCACGTCGGCCGACAGCCCGGTGGTGCGGCTCAGGCCCTCCACGCCGCGGCGGTTCTTCGCGCGGAACTGGGCGATCGACCGATACTGGTAGTGCAGGATCCGCAGGTCGGCCACCCGGTCACCGCTCCAGCCCCTGATCGTGTGGTTGCCCTCCCCGACCCAGACCCACGGCCGTGCCCGGAACGCCACCTTCGCGACCGCGCCGTGTTCGGTCTCGACCTGGACCGCGGCGTCCGGGCGGGCGGTCCCGTCCGCGGTCGCGGGGAACACCTCGTGCATGTCGGCCCACACCACGTCAGCGGTCTGGGCACCGAAGTACGTCGCCAGGTCGTCGTCCACCGCGTACCAGTGCTCGTCGGCGTCGACGGGAACCACCCAGTCAGCCCCTGCCAGGAAGGCCCTCCTCGCGAGGTAGGACGTCTTGGCACCCTGGTAGAAGCCGGGCTCCGCGTCCCTCAGGACGTGGACCCGACCGTCCCGCGTCGCGGCCTGACGCAGGACCCGCCACGTGTCGTCGGTGGAGCCGTGGTCGGCGACGATGATCCCGGCCACGCCCTGGGCCAGCAGGTGGTCGAGCGTGGAGCCGACGATGTCCTCCTCGTCCCGCACGAGCATCACCGCCCACACCGACCCGGGGACCGTCGCGGAGCGGGGCAGGTCGAGGTCGCCGAACCCCCGGCGGGCGAGGCTGACCTCCCTGGACCTGAGGGCACGGGCGAGCTGCACGCGGGCGCGCAGCGCGCCGACGAGGTCCACCATCAGGCGTCCCTCTCCGCGCCAGCCAGCACCCATTCCGGTTGCCAGCCGCCGGGCAGCTCGTCCACGAAGCTCCAGTGCTGGTCGTACTCGTAGCACCGGCCCGGGCCGTAGCGGCGCTGGAAGAACGCCGGCGCCCAGACC
The DNA here is from genome assembly GCF_013410035.1 of Nocardioides cavernae. GTDB lineage: Bacteria > Actinomycetota > Actinomycetes > Propionibacteriales > Nocardioidaceae > Nocardioides > Nocardioides cavernae_A. The sequence goes on from NZ_JACCBW010000001.1 coordinate 912,871, forward strand.
CGGGTGTCGCCGAGCGCGACGCGAGCCACGGCGGCGCCCCAGATCGAGAACGTCGAGTTCGAGATGACCAGTCGGCGTGCTGAGCAGATGTCGCGGAAGTTGTCGATCGGCCCGTCGTCCGGGCCTGGGTAGGTCACCTCCGGCGCCACGTCGTGGAGCCACGGCAGCTCGCGCCGGCACCAGTCGGTGTCGTCGGACACGACGTGGACCCGCCGCACGGCACCGTCGGCCGACACGGCCGACTCGACAGCGGTCCTCAGGTAGGTCGCGAGGTCGATCGCGAACTCCGGGCGGTGGACCGGGTTGCTGTAGTAGTCGCCGCGCCGGACGTTGAGGGTGAGCACGTCGTCCGCCGCGAGGTCGGAGGCGTCGAGCCCGGCCAGCGCAGGTGAGGTCAGCAGCCAGTCCCGCACGAACGCGGCCCGGGACTCGTCGGTGTAGCCGCGGGGGTCGCCGGAGTGGGCCTCGGGGTCGGCCCAGAAGTGCGCGCGCTGGTAGAGCACGCCGACGTCGGCCACCTCGACGAGCCACGGCTGCACCGCAGGGAAGTACGGGATCCAGTAGCGCATCTTGTCGATGACGAGCACGCGCGGCTCCGGCTTGTCCTCCCGGTGCGCGTGGGCCCAGGCCCAGAGGTAGAGCTGGTTGCCGAACCCCATGAACTCCGGGGTCCAGTTGACCACCCGACGCCCCAGTCCGCGGCGTACGGCGGTGAGCCCGGGCGTGAGGGCCCTGCGGGCCGCGTCCTTGACGCCGTCGACGGCGCTCATCCGCGTCGCTCCTCGATGCGGTCGAGCACACGCCGACCCGCGCTGCGCACGGCCACCCGGGCACGGTTGTAGGCGTCCGTCGCCGGCGCATGGGCCTGGTAGTGGGCCAGTGTCACGGCCTCGGGGAGCAGGGAGGGCGAGCCGGGAGCCGTGATCGCCGCGAAGGCTGCGTCGAGGCGCTCGCGCACCAGGTCCGCGCTGTGCCGCGAGCGGACCCAGTCGCGTCCGCGCGAGGCGCGCGCGTCGAAGCGGTCGCGGTCGTGGTCGAACCAGTGCATCGCCTCGAGCGTCCGGTCGCACATGTCCACCACGTCGGAGTCGGCGATGACCGAGGCGTGCTCGGGGAGCATGTACTCCTTGGCGCCGTCGCCGGTGAAGCCGACGACGTAGCAGCCCGACGCCATCGCCTCCGCCCCCGGGAGGCCCACCCCTTCGCGCTCGGCGCCGAAGAGGAAGATCGCCGCCCGGCCCAGCTCCTCGGCCACCTGCTGCTGCGTCATGCCGTCGATGAGCACGATCTCCCAGCCGTCGAGCCGTCCCGAGCGGCGTACGAGCTGAACAGCGCCGAGCAGGTCCTCGCGTCGACGCCGCGGCATCAGCGCGATACGCCTCTCCTTCGCCGCGGGCTGGAACCAGTCCTCGATCTGCACGGGCACGTCGTGCAGCGGGAAGCCGTCGTGGCAGGCACGGTCGAGGAAGGTGTGGATCGCGTCGGACACGGCGATGGCCGCGGTGGCCTGCGGCCAGCCCGGGTAGGCGCCCGGCTCGTCGGTGAAGAAGTCGGAGCTCGAGAAGACGAAGTCCATGCCCTGGCACAGCATCACGACCGGCCGACCCTGCGACAGGAAGCTCCACCTGGAGCCACCCGTCTCGGGCATCACCAGGACGTCACCGGCGTCGAAGGGCAGCTCCACGCCTGTGTCCACGGGCGCGGTGGAGCCCCAGGAGTCGTAGGCGAAACCCGGGGTCCCGTGCCACACACGAGCGTCGTGTCCGAGGGCGCACAGGTGCTCCACGTAGCGGTAGATCACCTTGATGCCACCACTCGGCGTCGGCAGGTCGGGCGCCATGAAGCGGATCACTCGTCCATCCTCGCATCGCGCCTCCGCCCCCGCGGACGATGAGGCAGACTGGACCGCGTGCCGCGCATGACTGGGTCTGTCTTCCGTCGCGCCGCGGGCCTCGTCGGCTTCCCGCCCGGCACCGGCGAGCTGCTCGACCAACCCACCCGGGCCCGTCTCGTCGCGTCGCTGGGCCTCTCCGCGCTGCTCGCCCTGATCGACATGGCCGGTGTGGTGGCGATGCTGCCGATGATGCAGTACGTCACCGGGCAGCCGGTCGACGCCGGCGCCCTCGGCATCGTCAACCGGGCACTCGGCGAGCCGCCGCTGCGGGCGCTCGTCGCGACGCTCGGCCTGCTCATCTTCGGTGCCTTCATCCTGAAGGACGTCGCAGCGCTCCTGGTGCGTCGGTGGCAGCTCAGCTTCATGGCGAAGCAGCAGGTCGAGCTGTCGACCGACCTCCTCGACGGCTACCTCACGAGCCCGTACTCCTGGCACCTGCGCCAGAACACCGCGGACAAGCTCTGGACGGTCCACGGGGCGGTGGGGATGGGCTACTCCGGGGGACTGGCCTCCGCCCTCTCTGCCTTCACCGAGGTGCTGACGATCCTGTTCATCTTCGGGTCCCTCCTCGTCCTGGCGCCGTTGGTGGCCGTCGCAGCCGCCGTCTACTTCGGTCTTGCGGCACTCGTGGTGCAACGCTTCATCCGTCCCCGCGTGCAGGCCGCCGGGCAGAAGGCACGGGCCGCCTCGGAAGAGGTGTCGAGGGCTTCGCTCCAGCCGCTCACCGCGGTCAAGGAGATCAAGCTGCGGCGCGCGCACCCTCCGTTCGTGCAGTCGTTCCGGGAGGCGAGCATGCGCGGCGCGGAGGCTGAGGTGACCACCAGCCTGCTGGCCGACGTCCCGAAGTACTTCCTGGAGATCGTCTTCGTCCTCGGGGTCGGCATCCTGGCGGTCGTCGCCACCACCGGTGCCTCGGCCGTGGAGGGGCTCGTCCTGCTCGGTCTCTTCGTTGCCGCCGGCACCCGGATCCTGCCGAGCTCGGTCCGCCTCATCAACGCGCTGTCGGGTGTGCGCTTCGCCCGTGCCCCCCTCGAGCACATCGTCATGGTCCACCGGCTGATGCGGCAGAACAGGTCGGAGGAGCTGTCCCGCGTCGTCACCGACGAGGTGCCTGCCGGTGACGTGTCGATCCGCGGGCTCCGCTTCGCCTACGGCGACCAGTCCGACATCGAGGTGCTGCGCGGCGTCGACGTCGAGATCCCGATGGGGTCGTCGCTGGCGATCGTCGGCTCGAGCGGTGCGGGCAAGAGCACCCTGGTCGACATCCTGCTGGGCCTGCAGCTCCCGACCGGCGGCAGCGTGAGCGCCGGCGGCACGTCGATCTTCGACAACCTGCCGGGCTGGCAGCGCCGCATCGCGGTGGTGCCGCAGGAGGTCACGCTCCTCGACGCGTCGATCGGGGAGAACATCGCCTTCGACGAGGCCGTCGACGAGACCCGACTCGCCGAGGCGGTCCAGCGGGCCCAGCTCGCCGATCTCGTCCGCGGCCTGCCGGAAGGGCTCGACACCATGGCGGGCGAGCGCGGGTCACGACTCTCCGGCGGCCAACGGCAGCGCATCGGCATCGCTCGTGCGCTCTACCGCGACCCCGCGCTACTCGTGCTGGACGAGGCGACGTCCGCGCTGGACAACGAGACGGAGCGCCGTCTCACCGACACGATCGAGGGACTCCACGGCTCGGTGACCGTCGTCGTCGTCGCGCACCGGCTCTCGACGGTGCGCCACTGCGACCAGCTCATCTTCATGGAGGAGGGGCGGGTGACGGCGTCCGGCACGTTCGACGAGGTGCGCGGCGCCAACGCGACCTTCGCGCGGCTCGTGGCGCTGGGCTCGCTGGATCCGCAGCAACCGGCGATGTGACCGCTCAGCGGTAGTCCTCGAACCTCAGCAGCATGCGGTCGTCGTACCTCACGTGCTCGTGGTGCTTCAGCGTCAGCGGGTCGAGCACCCGGCCCAGCAGGTCGGTCCAGGAGACCGGGTAACGGTGGTCGTCGCCGAAGACTCCGCCCGGGTGGCGCGCCAGCTCGTCCTCCCGCTCGCTGAGCAGCTGATCCATCCGCGCCATCCAGGCGGCCGTGAGCGGAGTGTGGGAGCGCATCATGAAACCGCTCTTGCCGAACATCAGCCGGTAGCGCACCAGGATGTCGCGGCCCAGGGGTCCCCGCAGCTTGCCGATCCAGTTCGCGTCACTCGTGCGGTAGCTCGTCACCCACGCGTCGGGGTCGACCGCCATCTGCTCGTGGCTGGGGCGCCACGAGCCGAGCGGCTCCTTCACGTCGACGTACGCGCCACCGTGATGGTGCATCAGGTAGCCACGCAGGTAGTCGGAGCGGTGGATGAGCGAGAGGTGCTCGTACGCCGGTGGCAGCGGGTGGCCGGGCACGAGCCACCGGTCGAGGTCGGCCGGCGTCACCAGCTCGACGGGGAGCCCGATCCGGCGCTCGACGGCCTCGAGGTTGCGCCGCCGGTTGGGCGACATCTCGTTGTCGCCCGTCCAGACGACGAACACGCGCTCCGGGAAGGCGCTCTGGCCGATCGGGGTCACGTCGTCGGCGAGGAACGTGCCGGCATGACGCGCCGGCCGGTAGACGTAGGGCCGCACCTTCTCCGCGTCGCGGAACACCCGCGTGGCCAGCGCGAACTTCGTCGTCTTGAGCCGGCGGCGTGACCGCTTCCCCGCGACGAACACGAGGTGCTTCGCCCTGCGGACCGGATCGAGCAGCGCCATGCCCCCATCCTCTCCGAGATCAATACAGTGGGCGACATGCCACCCGACGACGCGGTCTGCTCCGTGGTGATCCCGGCCTACAACGCCGCCCACGTCATCGGCGACCAGCTGCTCGCGCTGAGCGAGCAGGAGGAGGCGCCGGCGTTCGAGGTCGTCGTCGCCGACAACGGCTCGACGGACGACCTGGCGTCGGTGGTCGGGTCGTGGACCGACCGGCTGCCGAGGCTCCGCGTGGTCGACGCGTCGCGCGGTCGCGGCGTGTCGGTGGCCCGCAACGTCGGCATCGATCACGCCTCCACCGATCGCATCCTGATCTGTGACGCCGACGACGTGGTGGCGCCCACCTGGGTGCGGGCGTTCGCCGACGCGCTGGTGGAGCACCCCCTCGCAAGCGGTCCGGCCGAGACGCGGCGCCTCTCCGGACCCTCGGCGGGCTGGGTGCCCATCGAGGAGAGGAGCACCGGCCTCTACGAGACCTGGGGCGGCCGGACGTACGGCCTGGGCGGCAACACCGCGATGCGCCGCGAGGTGTGGGAGACCGTCGGCGGCTACGACGAGGACTTCCCGGCCGGCGCCGAGGAGATCGACTTCGCCTGGCGCGCGTGGGACCTCGGCTACCGCTTCACCTACGTCGAGGACGCGTTGCTGCACTACCGCATCCGCACCGACCTGCGTGGCGTGCTCCGTCAGCAGTACAACTCGGGACGGGGCACGGCGACGCTCTACGACAAGTTCCGCCCTGCCGAGGTGGTGCCCAAGTCGCTGGCCCGCAGGGTCCACCACGAGCTCCTGCTGCTCAGGCGGTTCCCGTGGCGACTCGACGGCGGTGCGCGTCGGCGCTGGCTGACGCTCGTCGCCTTCGAGGCCGGCAAGCTCGTCGAGGCGCGGCGTCTCGGGAGTCCGGCTCCCTGAGCCTGCCGACCTCACTAGGGTGGTTGCGTGACATTCATGCGACGTCTGGTGGAAGCACCTCCGGCCCTTCGATGGCACCGGAGCGCACTGACGTCGCGACTCCTCTACACACGCACGTTCGGTGCGTTCGGAGACGGCACCGTCATCGTTCGCCCGCACATCATCCGTCGCCCGGGACAAATGTTCATTGGCGCCGGAGGCGCCATCTTCGAGGACGTCTGGCTGCAGTGCGAGAACGAGGACAGCAGGATCACGATCGGCGACCGGGCCAACTTCGGCAGATGCGTGGCCATCAGCTCCACGGATCCGGTGACCCTGGGGGACGACGTCCTCGTCGGGTTCGGCAGCCTCATCACGTCTGGCGACCACGACCGCGTCGACCGCCACCTGACCAAGGCGACCGGGCCGATCACCATCGGAAACTCCGTGTTCATCGGGCAAGGCGCCATCGTGCTCGGCGGTGTCACGATCGGCGATGGGGCGTCCGTCGGCGCCAATGCGGTCGTCACCCGCGACGTCGCGCCCGGTCAGACGGTCGTCGGCATCCCCGCCCGCCCCGTCGGGGAGTGACGACGTGAGGGTGTTGCTGGTCAGTCCGCGGTTCCACGGCTACCACGTCGCGATCGCCGCGGCCCTGTCCGCGCGCGGGCACGACGTCTCCACCCACGCGTACGACGACCACGGCACCGTCGCCGGCCGCGCCTGGCACCAGCTGCGCCACCAGCTCCCCCACAAGATCGGTGCCGGGTCGCACCGGCGCCTGGCCCGCGAGCAGACCGCCCGCGCCGCCGAGGTGGTCGCGCAGGCACGCCCGCAGGCCGTCGTGGTGGTGAAGGGCGACACCCTCGGACGCCAGTTCTGGGAGGGGCTCGACGGGCTGCCGCGCGTGACCTGGCTCTACGACGAGGTGCGGCGCACCCGCTGGACGCACGAGCGACTGGCCGGGCTGGGCCCGCTCGCGACGTACTCGGCGCTGGACGACGTCGACCTCGAGGCCGCGGGGCTCGACACCCGTCACCTGCCGCTGGCGTACGACCACCGTCTCGTCCCGGAGCCGCGCCGCCCGCGCACGCCCGACGTCAGCTTCGTCGGGGCCCGCTACCCGACGCGCGAGCAGGTGCTCACCGTGCTCCACGAGGACGGCGTGCCGGTCCGCGCCTACGGCCGCGACTGGTCCTCGCACCCGGTCGACCGGCTCCGCACGTGGCGCCTCGGCACGCCGACGCTCCCGGCGGCACGCGACGTGACCCGCTCCGAGGCGTACGAGGTGATGGCGGCGTCCGCGGCGACGCTCAACCTGCACGGAGACCAGGACGGCTTCACGATGCGCACCTTCGAGGCGGCGGGCGTCGGTGCCGTCGAGCTCGTCGACCGGACCGACGTCGGGGCGCTCTACGAGTCCGGTGCGGAGGTGCTCACCTTCGCAGACCTCGACGAGCTCACCGCCCTGTGCGAACGCATCGTCGCCGACCCCGCGTGGACGGAGCCGATCAGGCAGGCCGCCCGGGCCCGCACCCTCGCCGAGCACACCTTCGACCACCGCGCCGCCGTCCTGGAGGACGCATGGGACACGGCCTGAACCACCCCGCCGACCTCGTCGCGTGGCGCCGCTGGCACGAGTCGCGCCATCCCGTGCGCGCGACGGCACGAGCCCTGCGGGCACGGCTGCGACCAGCCGCACCCGGCCTCGCCGACCTCCTCAGTGCCGGCCCGGACGCCGACCTCCTGGTCGCCGTCGAGGCGACCCACGCCAGCGTCTCCCACGCCGTGGTCGCACCGCTCGCGCACCTGGACCCCGCCCGCACCACGATCCTCGTGCCGGTCGGCTGGCAGCCGCCGGAGCCGTACGCCGCCCACGGGAGGATGACGGTGGCGCTCGGCGAGCTGCCCGCCGTGACCGGCGTGGCCGGACTCCGCGCCGTGCTCGCCGCGGGCCACTACACCGAGATCGGTGCGGCCGCCTTCGCCCTGGCCGAGGCGCACGACCTCACCTACTTCGTCTCCCAGCACGGAGCGCTCACGCCCTACGCGCCGCCGCTCCCCCGCGCCGCGCACCTGCTGGCGTGGAGCGAGGCCGACGGCGCCTTCTGGACCGCCGGACGCCACGACGTCGAGGTCTCGGTCGCGGGGAGCCAGCTCCTGTGGAGCGCGGGTCGGGGTCTCGACACGGGCGCGGGGCGCCCTGCTCGACCAGCGACCTCAGCGGACAGCCCTGCTCGACCAGCGGCACCCCAGCCCCTGCCCCTGACCTACCTCGGGCAGGGCCATGCCGCGGAGATCTCCCGGGCCCGCCTCGTCCACGCCGCCCTCACGACCTGCCGCGGGCACGGGGCCGTCTACCGGCCGCACCCGTCCGAGCGCGACGTCACCTCCCGGGCGGTGCTCGCCGCCTTTGAGCGTTCCGGTGTCACGATCGAGCGGTCCGGAGCACCGCTGGTCGACCTGCAGGCTCCGATCGTCAGCGTGTTCTCGACCGGTGTGCTCGAGGCGGCGGCCCGCGGGCGCGACGCGTGGGTCGACTTCCCCCGACCTCCCGCCTGGCTGGGGGAGTTCTGGGAGCGTTACGGCATGCACCGTCTCGGAAGCTCCCCCACCCCGGCTCCTGCCCGCGACGACCTCGAGCCCGCGCGTCGCGTCGCGGAGCTCGTCGCGGGGGCCGCGTCATGACCCTCTGCGTGATCCCCGCGCGCGGCGGGTCCAAGGGCGTACCCCGCAAGAACCTCCTCGACGTCGACGGCAAGCCGCTGATCGTGTGGACGATCGAGCAGGCGCTGGCCGTCCCCGACCTCGACGTGCTCGTGTCCACCGACGACGAGGAGATCGCCGAGGTCGCGCGTGCCGCCGGCGCCCGGGTGCCGTGGCTGCGGCCCGCCGATCTGGCGCAGGACACCACCCCCACCGAGCCCGTCGTCCGGCACGCCATCGAGCAGGTGAGCGCCGAGCGGGGCCGGCCCGACGCCGTGATGCTGCTCCAGGCGACCTCGCCGGTGCGGCACGACGACACGCTCGCGCGTGCGCTGGCGGAGTTCTCCGATTCGGGGGTGGACTCGATGGTCGGCGTCGTCGAGCAACCACCCTTCATCTGGCAGGCGGGCGACCCGCCCACCGCGGCGTACGACGTCACCGCCCGCCCGCGGCGCCAGGACCTCACGCCCGAGGGCCGGCGCTACCGCGAGACCGGTTCGCTCTACGTCACCCGCACCGAGGTCTACGAGCAGCACGACAACCGGCTCGGGGGGCGCATCGGCCTGTTCGTCATGCACGAGGACGAGGGGATCGACATCGACACCGAGCTCGACGTCGCCCTGGCGGTGCGCCTGCTGACGGCTCGTTGAGCCGACTACGCCCGCCGCGCCGCTCCGCTGGATACGGTGGTGCGGTACGCACTCCGACGGAAGGCCTCCGCCTTGATCATCGAGCGTGATCTCACGCCGTACGTCGTCTACTCGGGCGACCCGGTCCTGCGCGCCCTGGAGAAGATCACCGCCAACAAGGCGCGCGTGATCTTCCTCGTCGACTCGCACGGCCACCTCGACGGCGTGCTGTCCGACGGCGACTTCCGGCGCTGGGTCAGCAGCGCCGCGAGCCTGAGCACGGACGTGCCGGCGCTCGACGCCGCGAACACGTCGCCGCGCAGCCTGCCGATCGGCAGCAGCCCGGCCGAGATCGCGCACGCCTTCGGGTCCGGGATCGACCACGTGGCGCTCGTCGACGACCGGGGCCACCTCGTCGCGATCGCGATCAACCGCGCCGACGAGCTCCGCATCGGTCGGCACGTCATCGCCCCGGACGCACCGGCGCTGATGATCAGCGAGATCGGCATCAACCACCAGGGCGAGGTGGGGCTCGCCAAGCAGCTCGTCGACCTGTCGGTCGAGGCCGGGGCCGACGTCGTGAAGTTCCAGCTCCGCGACATGGAGTCGCTCTACCGCCAGGGGTCCTCGGGCTCCGGGGGCGAGGACCTCGGCCCGCAGTACACCCTCGACCTGCTCGCCAAGTACAACCTCGGCGCCGACGGCCTCTTCGAGGTCTTCGACCACTGCAGGGACGTCGGCATCGACGTCATGTGCACCGCGTGGGACCCCGTCAGCGTGGACCGCCTCGTCGACTACGGCATCACCTCGCTCAAGGTCGCGTCGGCCGACATGACCAACCACGCCCTGCTGCGCCACATGGCCGCCAGCGGCACCCCGATGGTGATCTCGACGGGCATGTCGACCGAGGGCGAGATCCGCGAGACCGTCGACCTGGTCCGCGGCACCGGGGTCGCGCACGCCTTTCTGCACTGCCAGTCGACCTACCCGGCGCCGTTCAAGGACGTCAACCTCGCCTACCTCACCCGGCTCGCCGAGCTGACCCAGGCTCCCGTCGGCTACTCCGGCCACGAGCGCGGCTTCCACGTCGTGCTGGCCGCGGTCGCGCTGGGGGCGCGCATCATCGAGAAGCACTTCACCGTCGACCGCGACCTCGAGGGCAACGACCACAAGGTGAGCCTGCTGCCCGGCGAGTTCGCCGAGATGGTGCAGCGGGTCCGCGAGGTCGAGGAGGCGCTCGGCACCTCCGCGCCCCGCGCGGTGTCCACCGGCGAGATGATGAACCGGGTCAACCTCGCCAAGTCGCTCGTCGCGGCCCGGCGCATCGAGGTCGGCGAGGTGCTCACCGACGCCGACATCGACATCAAGAGCCCCGGCCGGGGCCTGCAGCCCAACCGCTTCGACCGGCTCGTCGGGCGTACGACCACCCGCGCCCTCGACGCCGGCGACTTCTTCTACGCCACCGACCTCGGCGACGCCGCGCCGAAGGGGCGGGCGTACGACTTCGACCGGCCGTGGGGCCTGGCCGTCCGCTACCACGACATCGACGCGATGACGAAGGACACGACGCCCGACTTCCTCGAGTTCCACTTCTCCTACAAGGACCTCGACCTGCCGGTGGCGGAGGTCTTCGCGAAGTACCCCGACGGCCTGCCGATGGGCTTCACCACGCACTCCCCCGACCTCTTCGCCGGCGACTTCCTGCTCAACCTCGCCTCGGAGGACGACGCCCACTGGGAGCGGTCGATCCGCGAGCTCCAGCGCGTCGTCGACACCACCCGCGAGATGCAGCAGCACTTCACCCGCGGAGCGGACGCGAAGGCGGATGCCGAGGGACCGGTCATCGTCGCCAGCCTCGGCGGCTTCACCACCGACGCCTTCGTCGCACCGGCCGACCGCGAGCGGATGTACGCCCGCGTCGCCGAGGGCCTGGCCCGGGTCGACGACTCCGGGGTCCGGCTGTGCGCGCAGACGCTCCCGCCCTACCCGTGGTACATGGGCGGCCAGCTCTACTGCAACCTCTTCGTCGACCCGCGCGACACCGCGGAGTTCGCGGCCCGATACGACCGCCGGCTCTGCTTCGACGTGTCCCACTCCAAGCTCTCGGCCAACTACCTCGGCATGTCGTTCGCCGAGGCCACGGACCTCCTCGCCCCGCACACCGAGCACCTGCACCTCGTCGACGCGACCGGCGTCGACGGCGAGGGCGTGCAGGTCGGCGACGGCGAGATCGACTGGCCCGTGCTCGCGCAGCAGCTCGAGGCGATGGCCCCGGGCGTGAGCTTCATCCCGGAAATCTGGCAGGGCCACGTCAACGACGGGGAAGGCTTCTGGATCGCTCTCGAGCGGCTGGAGCAATGGTTCTGAACCCTCCCACCACGCTCTGGGTGGTCCCGGTGAGCGACCTCGCCGGGGTGGCGCGGCACGTCCTCGACGTCGCCCGGGCCGGCATCCCGGGCTGGCGGCTCGTCGTCGTCGCTCCGCCCGGCGCGCTGCCGACCCGGCTGCGCGAGGTCGGCGCGGAGGTGCGCGAGGCCCCGCTCGGCCCCGACCACGGCCTGCGGTCGTCGGTCGCGGCGCTCCGCGAGGCCGTACGCGACGTGCGGCCCGCCGTCGTGCACAGCCACCTCGCCCACGCCGACATCGTCGCCGCCCTCGCCGTCGGCCGCGGACCCCGGCTCGTGACGACCGAGCACGGCATCGCGCGCGACGACCTCGTCTACCACCGGTCCTCCACCAGGACGCGCGTGATGGCGGCCGCCCACACCGCCCGGTTGCGGCGCTTCCACGCCGCCATCGCGGTCAGCCGTGCGACGGCGGAGGCCATGGCCGACAAGTGGCGCACGCGACGTGAGGTCGTCGTCGTCCCCAACGGCGTCGACCCCGTCACCGCGCCCCCGCGGGCGCCCGGGCTGCGCATCCTCTCGCTCGCCCGGCTGTCGCCCGAGAAGCGGCTGCCGGCCCTCCTCGACGGCTTCGCCGCACTGCACGCCACGCACCCGGACGCGCGGCTGACGCTCGCGGGCGTCGGCCCCGAGGAGCCCGTGCTGCGCGCCCGGGTCGAGCGGCTCGGACTAGGTGCCGCTGTCTCCCTCCCCGGCTTCGTCGACCCCGAGCCGGCGATGGCCGAGCACGACGTGCTGGCGATGCTGTCGGTGTGGGAGAACTGCTCCTACGCCCTGCTGGACGCCGCCACCCGCGGGATGGGCGTCGTCGCCAGCGCCGTCGGCGGCAACCCGGAGATCCTGCCCCCGACGTCGCTCGTCGACGCCGAGGAGCCCGACGCCGTCGCGGCCGCGCTGGCCGGCCAGGGTCTAGACCTCACCACCCGCCCGGCGCTGGAGGGCTGGCCGAGCGTGGCCGACATGTGCGAGCGGATCGCGGCGACGTACGCCTCCACGGGGGTGCGCTGATGGCACGCATCGAGTCGCCGTGGAACCTCCCCGACAAGACCGTGATCCGCGCCGACGAGGTCGACCGGGAGATCCGGATCACCGACTTCGCGCTGATCGCGACGCTGCTGCTGCGCACCGAGACGGCCGGCCCCGTCCCCCTCAACGAGCTGACCATGGCCCTCCTCGTCGGCCTCGCGGCGATGCGGCCGGCCCGCGGCGGCGCACGGCTGCCGGCGGTCCCCGTGCTCCTCGTCGGTGCGCTCCTCGCCCTGCTGACCTACTCGGGCATCGCCAACGACGTCGAGTGGACCCGGCGCATCGGGCACGTCGTGATCATGGCCGGACTGGTCTGGGCGTTCGGCACCGGTCGCATCTCCCTGCGCTCGGCCGGGCTCGGGCTGGCGACCGGGCTCGTCGTGGTCATGGGTCTCGCCGTGGTGAAGGTCGGCGGCGACTACTACCCCGGCCGGATCACCGGCTTCCTCGGCGACCCCAACGCCGGCGCCTACTTCATCGCGGTCCTCGGCATCCTCGCCGTCTTCTTCTGCGACGAGCGGTGGAAGGTGCGGCTCGCCGTCGCCGTCCCGATCGTCGCCGGGCTCGTGCTCACCTACTCCCGCACCGGGCTCCTCGCCGGCGCGTTCGCCGTCGTCTGGGTGCTGCTCGGCCGCCGGCTGGGGGTCGTCGGCGGCGCGGCGATGGCGTTCGGCCTGGTCTGGATCGTCGACAACATCCCCAAGAGCCTGACGACCTTCGGCCCGTTCTCCGACCGGTCCGGCAGCGACGCGCTGCGCGAGCGGATCATCGCCCAGGAGCAGGTCGAGATCGCCGCCGCGCCCTGGTACGGCAACGGCCCCGGCACCGCGACGGTCAACATCCGCGACCTGGAGTTCTTCTTCCACAACAGCTATCTCGCGACCCGGCAGGAGGGTGGCTGGGGCGCCCTGCTCCTGGTGCTCGGGCTCCTCGTCTACACCTTCGTGAGGCTGTCGCCCCGGTCCCGCAGGGGAGACCTCGCCGCTGCGGGGGTGCAGGCCTCCGTCATCGCCGTCGCCGTCATGGCGACCACCCTCGGCGAGGTCCTGCTCGACACCCCGGTGGCCCTGGTCGTCGGCTTCGGCCTCGGCCAGGCGCTGCGGCCCGCACCCGAGGATCCGCCCGATGGCTGAGCGGGTCCACCTCGCGGCCAACAACGCCGACCTCGGCGGCGGGGAGCAGGTCCTGGTGCGTACGGCGGCTGCGCTCCTGGCGCTCGGCCGCCCGGTGACGGTCGTCGCGCCCGACCGGCCCACCGACGTCCTCGACGCCGCGAGCGCCGTCGGCGCCGAGGTCGTCGCCATCCGCGCGGACGGCCGGAGGGACCACCTCCGCCGCCTCCGGGCGTGGGACCGTGCCCGCCGCGACGGGCTGCTGTGGTGCCACGGGCTGGTCCCGTCGCTCGCGACGGCCGGCCACCGCCGGCGGGTGGTCCACCTCCACCAGCTCCCCCGCAGCCGTGCCCAGTGGGCCGCCCTCGCCGTCGCGCGCCGCGGGAGCGAGCGCGTCCTCACGCCGTCGGCGTACCTCGCCGGGAAGGTCCGCGGCGCGCAGGTCCTCGCCAACTGGACCGACGACGTGGCCCCCGTGGCCCGACCGGCCGCGCGGGGACGGGTCGGCTTCATGGGCCGGTTCGCCACCGACAAGGGGCTCGACCTCGTCGCCACCGCCGTCGCGGGGAGCCCGACCACCTCGCTCGTCGTCGCCGGCGACGACCGCTGGGTGCCGGCCGAGCAGCTCGCACCGGTGGACAGCGCGCTGGCCGTCCTGGGCGACCGCGTGCGCCGCCTCGGCCGGGTCGACCCGCGCGCTTTCTTCGACGAGGTCGACCTCGCGGTCTTCCCGAGCCGGGTCGCGGAGTCGTTCGGCCTCGTCGTGGCCGAGGCCATGGCCGCGGAGGTCCCGTTCGTCGTCTCCGACGCCGGCGCCCTCCCCGAGGTCGCCGGCCCCGGACACCCGTGGGTCGCCCGGTCCGGCGACGCGGACGACCTCGCGCGCGTGGTCCGGGAGGCGCTCGCCGCCACCCCGGAGGAGGTGCGCGACGTGACCGATCGCGCCCGCGCCCGTTGGCAGGAGCACTACTCCCCGCAGGCCGGACGCCTGCGGGTGGACCGGCTGCTGAGCGACCTGGGGGTGACGTGAAGAGGGCCCCGGTCGCGATCGCGCACGACTACCTCACCCAGCGCGGCGGCGCCGAGCGCGTCGTCCTCACCCTCACCCGGGCGTTCCCCGGCGCGACGCTGCACACCACGCTCTACGACCCCGAGGGCACCTACCCCGACTTCGCGTCGATCGACGTCCGGACGTCGCCGATCAACCGGATCGGACCGCTGCGGCGCGACCACCGCCTCGCGCTCCCCCTGCTGGCCCCCGCGTCGTCGCGGCTGCGCATCGACGCGGACGTCGTGGTGGCCTCCAGCAGCGGCTGGGCCCACGGCTTCGACACCGCTGCCGGAACCCGCACGATCGTCTACTGCCACAACCCGGCGCGCTGGCTCTACCAGACCGACGAGTACCTCGGTGGCACGGCGTGGCGCTCCCCCATCGGTCCGCCGCTCATGGCGATGCGGCCCTTCCTGAAGAGGTGGGACCGCTCCCGCGCCGACCGCGTCGACGTCTACCTCGCCAACAGTCGCGTCGTGCAGCAACGGATCCGCCGGACGTACGGTCGCGACGCCGAGCTGCTCCCGCCGCCGCACGGCATGGACGCCTCCGCCCCGCGCGAGCCGGCGCCCGAGCTCGCGGACTGGGACCCCGGCTACGCGCTGGTCGTCTCGAGGCTGCTGCCCTACAAGAACGTCGACGCCGTCATCGAGGCCGTACGCGGCACCGGGCGCCGGCTCGTGGTCGTGGGCCGCGGCCCCGAGGAGGCGCGGCTGCGGGCCACGCTGCCGGACAACGTGCGACTCCTCGGCGGGCTGAGCGACGCCCAGCTGCGGGGGGTGTACGCCGGTGCCGGCGTCCTCGTCGCGGCCAGCCACGAGGACTTCGGCCTCGCTCCCCTGGAGGCCGCGGCCTTCGGCGTGCCGGCGGTCGCGCTGCGCGGGGGCGGCTTCCTCGAGACGGTGCTGGAGGGCGAGACGGGCCTGTTCTTCGACGAGCCCGAGCCCGACCAGATCGCCACGGCGCTGGCCGGGTCCGATGGCCGGGACTGGGACCCTGCCAGACTGCGAGCGCGGGCCGAGGAGTTCGGCGAGGCCCGGTTCATCAGCAGGATCCGTGCGATCGCGGCAGACGAGGGGAGGTCGGACTGAGGTGCGTCCCGAAGGCATCCGGCTGCTCCCGTGGCTGATCGGCGCCGTCGACCTCGTCATGATCGCCGTGGCGACCGCGCTCGCGCTGCGCTTCCGCGTCACGCTCCCGATCTTCGACACCGCGGTCGACGTGCTGGAGAACACCGGGGTCGCGAGCGTCTTCTTCGGCGCCACGTGGGTCGTCCTGCTCGCGTTCTTCGGGACCTACGAGCGGCACGTCTTCGGCGCCGGCACCGAGGAGTTCAAGCTCGTCGTCAACGCGTCCTTCTTCACCGGTGCGCTCGTCGCGACCATGGCCTACCTCATGCAGTACCCGCTGTCCCGGGGCTTCTTCGTCCTCTACTTCCCCATCGGCGTGCTGCTGCTGCTCGTCGGCCGGCTGCTGTCGCGGCGCACCATCCAGCGCCTGCGCGCCGCGGGCCACTTCACCGAGAAGGTGCTGCTCGTCGGCACGCCGGGCTACATCGGCGAGATCCACACCGTCCTCAACCGGGAGAAGTGGCTCGGCTACGAGGTCATGGGGTGCCTCGTGCCCAGTGACTACGCCGGCCTCCAGGTCACCTCCGCGGGGGTCCCGGTCCTCGGCCTCAGCGAGGACGTGCGCTCGGTCGTGGACGAGGTGTCCCCCGACATCGTCTTCTTCACCGCCGGTGCCGTGAGCTCCTCCACCGCGCTCCGGCGCCTGGCCTGGGACCTCGAGGACCACGCCCACGTCCAGATCATCGTGGCCCCCAACGTCACCGACGTGTCGAGCGAACGCGTCCGCATCCGGCCCGTGGCCGGCCTCCCGCTGATGCATCTGGGACGGTCACGCTCCCAGCTGGCCACCAACGACGCCAAGCGCGCGTTCGACCTGGTCGGGTCGCTCCTGATCCTCGCCCTCACGTGGCCGCTGCTGGCGTTCCTGATGATCTGGATCAAGCGCCACGACGGCGGACCCGCGCTGTTCCGACAGGTCCGGGTGGGGCGCGAGGGCAAGGAGTTCACCTGCCTCAAGCTGCGGTCTATGTCGGTCGACGCGGAGTCGCGCCTGGCCGAGCTCAAGGCCCGCGACCACGTGCTGTTCAAGAGCGCCGAGGACCCCCGGATCACCAAGCCCGGGAAGCTGATCCGCCGCTTCTCCCTCGACGAGCTCCCCCAGCTCTGGAACGTCGTGCGCGGCGAGATGAGCCTCGTCGGCCCGCGGCCCCCGCTGCCGACCGAGGTCGCTCAGTACGAGGACGACATGCTGCGCCGGCTCAACGTGATGCCGGGCATGACCGGCCTGTGGCAGGTCTCCGGCCGGTCGGACCTGTCCTGGGAGGACACGGTCCGCCTCGACCTCTACTACGTCGACAACTGGTCGATGGTGCAGGACCTGCTGATCCTGGCGCGCACCGTCACCGCCGTGCTCGCCAGCCGCGGGGCGTACTGACGCACGCCCGGTCGGTCAGGACTTGTTGGACTTGAGCAGCTTGCGCCGGCCCTTGCCCGCGGTGCTGTACGCCTCGCGCGAGGCGTACTCGGCCTTGTAGGCGCCGTAGCCGCCGTAGCCCTCGTAGCCGCCGCCGTAGGCGATCGCCGCGGCCCCCTTGATGGGCGCCTTGTTGAGCACCACGCCCAGCAGGCGGCTGCCGACCTGGTCGAGGATCCGGCGGCAGTGCTGGCTCTGCTCGATCTGCGTCTTGCCGGCGGCCTGCACCAGCAGCGCGCCGTCGCAGAACGCCGACAGCAGCCCGGCGTCGGTGACCGGGAGCAGCGGCGGGGCGTCGAGGATGACGAAGTAGTCGTGGGACAGGTCGTCGATGAACTGCTTCATCCGCAGGGAGCCGAGGAGCTCGCTGGGGTTGGGCGGGATGCGGCCCGCGGGCAGCAGGCTGAGGTTGGCCATCGTGCTCTCGATGATGACCTCGCGGACGTTGACGTCGCCGGCCAGCGCCTGGGTGAGGCCGACGGCGCCGTCGACCTCGAAGGTGGCGGCGATCTGCGGGCGCCGGAGGTCGGCGTCGATCAGCAGGACCGGCGTGCCCGCCTGCGCCATGAGGCGGGCGATGTTGGCCGAGACCGTCGACTTGCCCTCGCCGGCGAGCGCCGAGGTGACGACGATGCGGCGTGGCTCGTTGTCGACGTCGACGAAGCGCAGGTTGGTGCGCAGCTGGCGGAACGCCTCCGCTGCCCGGCCGAGGTCGCCCTGGACGCCGCGGTGGGCGCGGTCGAGGGCGTCCTCCTTGGGGATGATCCCCAGGACGGCGGCACCGGTGGCCTCCTCGACCGCCTTGGCCGAGCGGATCCGGCGGTCGATCAGGCGCCGTGCGACGAGGACGGCGTAGGCCAGCCCGAGGCCGCCGATCGCGCCCTTCATCGCCGCACTCCGGTAGTTCGGCGTGAACGGCGCCCCCGGCAGCTCCGCGGGCTCGAGGGGGATGATCCGCGTCAGCGGCGCTTCCTTGGGGTTCTCCTCGCCCGTCTCGATCTGCTGCGCGACCACCACGACCGCGCCGACGACGGCGTTCGCGAGGTCGCGGGCCTCCTCGGGGGTGGTGCCGGTGGCGGACACCGTCAGCGCGTTGACGCTGGCGTCGACCGAGCCGCTGAAGCGACCCGCGATCGCGCTCGGGGGCACGTCGAGGCCGAGGTCCTCCACGACCTGCTCGGCCACGGGCGTGGTCGAGACCAGGAACGCGTAGAGCGTGGCCTTGTCCTCGGCGAGCTGGGAGTTGCCCTGCTCCTCGCCCGCGGTCGTGGCCTGGCCGACGCGCACGAGCCCCGACGAGGTGGCCGAGTAGAGCACCGGCTCACGCGTCGTCTTGGCGACCATGAGGAGGGCGCCGAGGATCGTGCAGCCGATCAGCACCCAGACGTAGGCCCGAGTGAGGCGTACGAAGTCCCCGAACGTCATGACCGCCACTCTAGAGCGTCGACGCGGGCCGACCGGGCGAAAGCGGAACACCGCGGCTGGCACGATGGACTCGTGAGCGAGCACGAGGAGGGGCGTACGGCGCCGATCGCCGCGCGTGTCCACCTCGCGCACGCCGTGGTGCAGAAGCTCGCCGACGACCGCTCGATCGACGTCCTCCACCTGAAGGGGCCCGCGGTCCTGCCGGGCCTGCGCGCCGAGGGGCGGCAGTCCAGCGACGTCGACGTCCTGGTCCGGCCCAGCCACCTCGAACGCCTCGTGGAGGCGCTGGAGTCGATCGGCTTCGAGCAGCGCACCGACTTCTCGACCGGCTCGGTCTTCGCGCACGCGGCCAACTGGTGGCACGACGACTGGGGCTGGGTGGACGTGCACACCCACTGGCCGGGTGTCTCGATCGACGCCGAGCAGGCCTTCGACGTCCTCGCCCGCACGAGCGCCCCGCGCCAGATCGCCCACTGGGACTGCCCGGTGCCCGACCGCACGGCGCAGCGGCTCATCCTCGTCCTGCACTCGGCGCGGTCCGGCGGCACGACGGACCTCGACCACGCCTGGCTCGGTGCGGACCCCGAGGAGCAGGCCGAGGTGCGCGCGCTCGCCAAGGAACTCGACGCCGAGGTCGCCCTCGCCGCCGGGATCGGCGAGCTGGAGCTCCACCGCGGCGCGCCGACCTACCTCCTGTGGCGCTACTTCGCCGAGGGCGGCAGCCGCCTCGACGAGTGGCGCGCGCGACTGGCCGCGGCGCCGACCGTACGCGCGAAGGCCGAGCTGCTGACGGCGGCGATGCGCGTCAACCAGGACCACCTGCGCATGGAGCTGGGCCGGCCGCCGACGCGCGAGGACCTCCGCGAGCGCCAGAAGGTGCGCGTCCGCAAGGCCCTGTCCGAGCTGTCGAGCCGGGTGAGGCGCTCGTGATGCGCTACCGGATCGCCGACGACGTCGCGTGGGTCAGCCAGGAGGACCTCGACGGCGGTGACGTGCCGACCGCCTACCTCACCCGCGTGCCGCGCGGCATGCCGATCCTGCTCGAGGGGTCGGGGTGCGTGGTCTGGCTGGCGCTCGCCGACGGCGGCACCCTCGAGGAGGTCACCGAGTCCGCGGCGGCCATGACCGGCGCGAACGTCGAGGAGATCAGGGACGACGTGGCCGACCTCGTGGACCAGCTCGTCGTGATCGGCGTCGTGCGAGAGGAGTGACGGCCAGGGCGCCGATCGTGGCGCCGAGCGTGTTGGCCGCGACGTCGACCCACGTGCCCTCGCGGGCGAGCCAGAGCGCCTGCACGACCTCGATCGCGGTCGACCCCAGCGCGGCGGCGAGCGCCGCCCACCACCACGGCCGTACGACCAGGAGCACGACCAGCGCGCCCAGCGGGACGAACAGCACGACGTTGAGCAGGGTGCCGTAGTCGTCCGGGGACACCCAGTCCGGCGCGATCGGCCAGGTGAAGCGGAACCGCACGTAGAGGGCGACCGTCAGGCGGTTGAGCGCCCACCCCCACGGCCCGGCCACGAGGATCGCGAGACCCACGAGGTAGGCGGCCGCGACCCCGACCAGCACCCGACGCTCGCGCAGCCAGCCCACGGCGCTCACTCTAGGTGGCGCGCGTGGCGCCGAAGCCGCACACGTGTCCGAGAACCTGCCCTCAGTCCGTCGGACGAAGGGCGAGAACTCGGACACGTGTGCGGGGCGCGATCCATCTAGGGTGGTGGCCGTGAGCCCCGAGGCAGCGGATGCAGTGGTGGCGGACGCAGTGGTGGTGGAGGCGATGGGGGTCCCGGTGGGGATCCCGGTCACCGGCAGCACCGCCGAGCGCCTGCGCCGCCAGTGGAGCCGTGCGCTCACCGAGCGCGACGCAGCGACCGTGGTCGACCTCGACGGCCTCGACCCGGGCGACGCGGTCGCCCACGACTACGCCGTCACCTCGCGCGTGACCCTGGCCGCCCTCGACGCGACCGCCGGGCAGCGCATCAACCTGCACGCCGGGGCGGTCGCCGACGACGAGGGTCGCGCGCTGGCGCTGGTCGGGGCCTCCGGGTCGGGCAAGACCACCGCGGTGCACCGCCTCGCCCGTCGCCTCGGCTACCTCTCCGACGAGACCACGTCGATCGACGAGCGCCTCGTCGTGCACCCCCACGCCAAGCCGCTGTCGGTCATCGACGACCCCGACGTGCCACTCGTCAAGCAGTCCCTCTCGCCGGACGACCTCGACCTCGTGCGGCCCCCGGCGACGTCGTACCTCCACCGACTCGTCCTCCTGCACCGCGGCGACGGCGAGACCGGGCTCGTGCCGCTCGCCCCGGCGCACGCGATCGCCGAGATGGTGGCGCAGACGTCGTCGCTCGTCCAGCTCCAGCACCCGATGCTGCGCCTCGCCGACACGATCGACGCCTGCGGCGGCGTGTGGGGGCTGCACTACGACGAGTTCGAGCACTGGATCGACGCGCTCGTCGACCTGCTCGACACCGAGGGGCAGCCGCCGCTCCCCCGGCTGCACCACCCCGGCACCGACACCGTCGAGGCGGCGGCCGGTGCCTGGTCCAGGGCGCCGTGGCGCGACGCGGTGGAGTACGACGACGAGCTGGTGCTCATGGTCGGCTCCCGCGTCCACGTCCTCGCGGGCCTCGGCATCGTCCTGTGGCTCGCGCTCGAGACCCCCTGCACGCTCGACGAGCTCGTCGAGGAGGTGCGTGAGCTGTGGGGCGAGCACCCCGACGCCGTCACGCTCGTCACCGGGGCGCTGGAGCTCATGGCCGACGAGGGGATGCTCCGCCCGCCGGGGTAGCGTCCGTTCCATGACCGCTCGCCGCCAGCTCCCCACCGACGAGGCCCGCGACCTCCTCGCGCTGACCCGTGAGATCTGCACCAAGGAGCTCGCGCCGCGCTCGGCCGAGGCGGAGGCCACCGAGACCTTCCCGCGCGACGTCTTCCGGATGCTCGGCCAGGCAGGGCTCATGTCCCTGCCCTACCCCGAGGAGCACGGCGGCGGCGACCAGCCCTACGAGGTCTACCTCCAGGTGCTCGAGGAGATCGCCTCCGTCTGGTCGTCCGTGGGCGTCGGCGTCTCCGTGCACGCCCTGTCGTGCTTCGGGCTGGCCTACTACGGCACCGACGAGCAGCGGGCCGAGTGGCTGCCCGACATGCTCTCCGGCGACCTGCTCGGGGCCTACTGCCTCTCCGAGCCGCACGCGGGCTCCGACCCCGCGGCCATGCGTACGACCGCGAGGCGCGACGGCGACTCCTACGTCCTGACCGGGGCGAAGGCGTGGACCACCCACGGCGGTCACGCCGACTTCTACAAGGTGATGGCTCGCACCTCCGAGGACGCTGGTGCATCTCGGGGGGCGGGCATCTCCTGCTTCCTCGTGCCCGCCGACGCCGACGGCCTCTCCGCCGACCCGCCGGAGCGGAAGATGGGCCTCACCGGCTCGGCGACCGCGACGATGCGCTTCGACGGCGTGCGCGTGCCGGTGGAGCGGCGCCTCGGCGAGGAGGGCGAGGGGCTCAAGATCGCCCTCGCCGGGCTCGACTCCGGCCGTCTCGGGATCGCCGCTGTTGCCGTCGGCCTCGCCCAGGGCGCCCTCGACGCGGCCGTGGCGTACGCCCGCGAGCGGGAGACCTTCGGCACCAAGATCATCGACCACCAGGGCCTGGCGTTCGTGCTGGCCGACATGGAGGCCGCGATCGTCTCGGCCCGCGCGACGATGCTCCACGCCGCCCGTCTCCGCGACGCCGGGCTGCCGTTCTCCCGCGAGGCCTCCGTGGCCAAGCTGGTCGCCACCGACAACGCCATGAAGGTCACGACCGACGCCGTCCAGGTGCTCGGCGGCTACGGCTACACCCGCGACTTCCCGGTCGAGCGCTACATGCGCGAGGCGAAGGTGATGCAGATCTTCGAGGGCACCAACCAGATCCAGCGCATGGTCATCTCCCGCTCGCTGGCCAGGGACAACAACGGCGTGATCGGCTGACGACCGGGATGACCGCCGCGTGAGCCCGCCCACCGACCGGCGCCTGGTCGCTCTCGACGACGAGGTCCCCGAAGTGGACCCGTCGGCCTGGATCGCACCGGGCGCCCACGTCGTCGGAGGCGTACGGCTGGGCCGCGAGGTCGGGATCTACTACGGCGCCGTGCTGCGGGCCGAGGTCGCGACGATCACGGTGGGCGACGAGAGCAACATCCAGGACAACTGCGTCGTCCACGCCGGGCTCGAGCACTCGGTGGTGATCGGCTCGCGGGTCACCGTGGGTCACGCCGCAGTCATCCACGGGTGCACCGTCGAGGACGAGGTGCTGGTCGGGATGGGCGCCACGCTGCTCAACGGCTGCGTCATCGGCACCGGCAGCGTGATCGGGGCGGGCGCGCTCGTGCCCCAGGGCGCTGTCGTTCCACCGGGGTCGTTGGTCGTCGGAACGCCCGCACGCGTCGTGCGTCCGCTGACCGAGGACGAGCGGTCAGCGATCCGCGCCGGGGCCGAGCACTACGTCGACCTCCTGCCCCGGCACCGCCGGGCGACCGCGGGTACGGGCGAGGGCGAGACCGGCGACCAGCAGGACCCACACGCCTGACATCACGAGCAGCGCGTTGCGAAATCCTGCCTCCCCCTGCGCGGGCCCATCGCCGAGCGCCGCCATGAGCACCACGCACACGGCACTGCCGACGGCCATGCCGGTGAAGCGCAGCAGCTGGTTGACCGCGAGCGCGCTGCTGGTCTCGGACTCCGGCACGTGCGGGATGAGCAGCAGTGGCAACGAGGAGAAGGTGAAGCCGCTGCCGAGGCCACCCACCGCCATGGACGCCGCGAGGTGCCACAGCTCGTGGTGAGCGGCAGCCATCGCGAGGGTCGACCCGAGGAACATCACGCACCCCGTCGGGAGCAGGACGTGCGGTCGGCGACGGCCGAGCAGGAGGGCGACCCGGCTGCCGAGCACGCTCGACACCGAGTAGGGCACGAGCAGGAGCGACGCGACCGCCACGCTGCGACCCAGCCCCCACCCGTCGGTGTCGTCGGCCTGCGCCACGACCATGGCGAGGCTGAGCAGGAAGTACATCCCCACCCCCGCGACGAGGGCCGTCACGTGGGGCGCGAGCACACCCCGGCGGGCGGCGAGGCGCAGGTCGACCAGCGGCCGATCGCGTCGCAGGGTCCACGGCACCCAGCCGCAGAGGCACGCCGTCCCGGCGGCCGCGAGGACGAGGACGGGCGCCGAGGACCAGCCCCACGATCCTCCCCGGGTGACGGCCAGCAGCACCGCCAGCAGGCCGACGGACAGCAGGCCCGCACCGCTCCAGTCGAGGCGGCCGGCTCCCGGCCCCACCCGCGAGGGCAGCACGGTGAGGCACAGCAGCAGGGTGGCGCCGGTCAGCGCCGCACCGATGGCGTACGCGGTGGGCAGCCCGCCGTGGTCGACGACGAGCCCGGTCAGCGGGTAGCCGAGGCCCACTCCTGCGACCGTGGTCACCGACAGCAGCGCCACGGTCGACGGCATCCGCGGCCCGGGAACCTCGTCGCGGGCGACGGCGATCGCCACGGGTGTCAGCGCCATGCCGATGCCCTGCAGGGCGCGCCCGGCGCCCATCCAGCCAAAGGACGCGTCCACGGCAGCGGACCACGCCGACACGGCACACCCGAGGGTCACGAGCGCGAGCGTGACCAGCACGGTCGGGCGCCGCCCGAGCCCACCGCCGAGTCGACCGACCAGCGGCGTGGCCACCGCCCCGGCCAGCATGGCGGCGGTGACGACCCACTGGGCCGTCGCGAGCCCGGTGCCGTACGCCGCGGCGGCCGCGGGCACGAGCGGCGCACCCAGGCTGCTGACCACGGCGGTCACGCAGGTGAGCAGCGCCAGCGTGGCGACCAGCGCCCGCTCCCGGCCGTCACGGCGGGAACGGCGGGGGTCAGCCTGCCGCGAGCCGCTCATCGTCCGGCGCCCCGGCGGCGGCTGCCACGGATGGTGGCTCCGCGCCCGGCTCGGGAGCAGGCGCACGACCCGCCAGTCGCAGGATGGTAAAACCGAGCAGTCCGGCCACTACGCTCCCGGAGAAGACGCCCAGGCGCGCGGCCTCGGTGAGGGCCGGGTCGGTGAACGACAGGCCGCTGACGAAGAGGGCCACGGTGAAGCCGACTCCCGCGGCCGTCGAGACGCCGAGCATCTGCCCCCAGGTGGTGCCGGCGGGCATGTGCGCCACTCCGAGCCGGACGGCGACGAAGCAGCTGCCGAGAACGCCGACCGTCTTGCCGACGACGAGTCCTGCGGCGATGCCGAGCGACACGCTGTTGGTCATCCACGCGGTCGCGACGTCCGCGGACAGCACCAGCCCCGAGCTGGCCAGCGCGAAGAGGGGCACGATGACGAACGTTCCCCAGCCCGTGAGTGCCGCTGAGAGCCGGTCGAGGGGCGACCTGCTCTCGAGCGCCAGGCGTCGCATGTCATCCATCGCCTGATGCACCTCGGCATGCTCCCGGTCGGTCAGGACCGCGTCGTCCCAGGCCGAGTCGGCCGAGTCGGCGAGGCGGCGCGCGCGTCGCCCGAAGCTCCTCGGGTCGTAGTAGGACCATGCCGGTGTCACGAAGCCGAAGGCCACGCCTGCGATCGTCGGGTGCACCCCCGACTCGTGCAGCGCGAACCAGCACACCAAGGCGAGCGCTGCGTACGGCGACAGTGCGCGCACCGTCCGTGCGCGCGCGAGCGCCCACGCGATCCCGACGGCGGCCGCGGCCAGCGCCAGCCAGGCCACCTCGACGCCCTCGGTGTAGAAGACCGCGATCACGAGGATCGCGCCGAGGTCGTCGACGACGGCGAGGCTCAGCAGGAACACCCGCGCAGCGACCGGCACCCGCGGACCGGCGGCCGTCACGACCGCCACCGCGAAGGCGATGTCGGTAGCCATCGGGATGCCCCACCCGTGGGCGCCCGGACCGCCGGCGTTGAGGGTGGCGTAGATCCCCGCAGGGACGACCATCCCACCGAGCGCGGCGATGACGGGCAGCGCCGCGACCCGCGGGTTGCGAAGCTCGCCGGCCACCAGCTCGCGCTTGATCTCGAGCGCGACCACGAAGAAGAAGATCGCCATCAGGCCCTCGGAAACGACGTCGCGGAGCGTCATGCCGGACAGCTGGTCGAACGGTCCGACGGCGAGCACGACCGGCGTCTCCCACACCCTCTCGTAGGTGTCGCCGAACGGTGCGTTGACCCACACGATGGCCAGGACGGCCGCAGCCAGCATGAGGAGCGCACCGGCTGCGCTCGACGACAGCAGCCGCTGGACCGGTGCAGCGACGCGCGGCCAGAAAGCGCTCTGCTCGCGCCAGGTGTGCTCGACGACGTCGTGGGTGTGGGTGTGGGTGTGGGTGTCAGCCATGCACGGCGCCCCCCTCGGCGGCTGGTCGACCCCGCACGGTGCGGGGCAGGACGGTGGACAGGACGGCACCGGCCGCGCACAGCCCGCCGAGCACCAGGAGCCCGCCGATGCCGTCGGCGACGTCGGAGAGGCCACCGACGACGGCGGACCCCGAGCTGCCGCAGACGAGGAAGACCAAGGTGGCGAATCCCATCGCCACGCCGCGGACCTCGACGGCGGCCAGGTCGCCCACGACGGCGAAGAGGGCGGGCTGACCGAGGCTGAACGCGACGCTGACGAGGGCGACGCTGGCGACCATGAAGGGGACCGAGCCGGCGTGCGTCGCCCACGCCGCCAGCAGCAGGGAGGAGCACGACATCACAGCAGCGAGCCCCATGCTGACGGGTGCGCCGAAGCGGGCGGAGACCTGCGGGGTGACGCGCGGCGCCAGGGCCGCGACCACCGCGCACGGGAGCATCACGAGGCCGACCACCAGTGGGGTCCACCCCCGATCCCCGAGCCGGGTCGGCACGACGACCAGCAGGGCGAACCAGGCCGCCGGGACCGTGCCGGCCACCAGGCAGGTCAGCAGGATCCGCCTGTCGAGGAGGACGGACGCCGGCAAGAAGACGTCGGGCCCGCGGCGGCTCCGGTGCAGGGTCAGCGGCGCGCCGACCAGGACCAGAGCGGCGCCGGCGAGCGCCACCAGGGCTCCCGAGGACGGCGACTGGAGCAGCATGATCACGCCGCCGGCCGCTGTTGCCACCACCACCGCACCCGCGACGTCGAAGGTGCTGCCGACGCCCGGCCCACCGACGCGCCGCCACAGGAGCACGAGGATCACCATGGCGAGGGCGGGCAGTGCGGCCGTGCCGCGCCAGCCGGCGACGGACTCGACGAGACCGCCCAGCAGTGGACCGGCTGCGCCGATCGCTGCGGCGACTCCGGCGACGACGGCGAGCCCGCGGACTCGCTCCTCGGCGTCGAACCGGGTACCGATGACGGCCACGGCGAGCGTCGGCCCGACGCCCGTGCCGAGCCCTTGGAGCAACCGGGCGAGCACCATCACCGCGAAGTCGGTCGCCGTCGCCGCCAGCACCGCACCGACCGTCATCAGCAGGACGCCGCCGAGCAGCGGAGCGCGCACGCCGGTGATGTCGACGAGGCGCCCGTAGACCGGGGTGCTCACCGCCATGGTGAGGACGTAGAGGCTGATCACCCAGGTCGCCTGCGCGGTGGTGATGCCGAGCGAGTCCGACATCTGCGGCAGCACGACGGCGAGTGCGGTGCTGCCGAGGCCGCCCAGCCCGAAGAGCCCCCCGAGCAGGACGGCGAGCGGGATCACCGACGCCGTCGGTGCGGGGGTACCCCCGGAGGCCGTCACGTGGTGAGCGGGAGAGCGGGCAGCTGCGGCGTGCGCCCGGTCATGCCGCCGTCGACGGGCAGGACGGCCGCGGTGACGAACGACGATGCGGGCCCGGCGAGGAACGCGATCGCCTCCGCGACCTCGTCCTGCTCGCCCCACCGCTGCATCGGCATGTTCACCCGGAGCTGGTGGTACTTGTCCGGGTCCGTCTCCCTGATCGGCCTGGTGAGCTCGGTGTGGGTCGGCCCGGGGGCGACCACGTTGACCCGGATCCCGTCCGGGGCGAGGTCCATCGCGGCCGACCGGGCCAGGTTGGTCACCGCCGCCTTCGAGGTGCAGTAGGCCCAGTGGTCCGGCTCGCCGGCGCTGGCCGAGGTGGAGGAGAGGACCACGACGGCTCCCCCGCCCGCGCGCCGCAGGGCCGGCGCCGCCGCGCGGATGCCGTGGACGACACCGCGGACGTTGACGTCCATGACGCGGTCGTAGACGTCCAGGCCGAGCTCCTCGACGCGCCCCCAGGCCGAGATCCCGGCAGCCAGGACCGCGGCGTCGACCCGCCCGAAGCGCTCCTCCGCCGTACGGACCATCACGGCGTTGGCCTCGGGGTCGGTGACGTCCCCCGGCACGCCGGCAGCGTCCGGGCGTTCGTCGAGCCACGCGATCCGGTCGGGCTCCAGGTCGAGGCCGACCACGGGCCCGTGGCGCTCCAGCCACAGCTCCGCGAAAGCCCGACCCAGGCCGGAGCCCGCCCCCGTCACGACGGCGACGGCTCCGGTCCGGTCACCATCTCGGCTCACGGCGTCGCTCCGCCGTGCACATAGGACTCCGCGAGCTCGCGCAGCTGGAACTTCTGGATCTTGGTCGTGGACATCGGCCACTCGTCCACGAACCAGACGCGGCGGGGCAGCTTGAAGGTGGCGAGCTCGCCGCGGCAGTGGGTGATCAGCTCCTCCTCCGCGACCGGGGTGCCGGGCGCCCGCTCGACGAACGCGACGGGGACCTCCACCAGGTGGGCGTCGGCGACGCCGACGACGGCGGCGATCTTGACCCCGGGGTGCCGCCCGAGGTGCGCCTCGATCTCGGCGGCCGCGACGTTCTCGCCACCCACCTTGAGCATGTCCTTGAGCCGACCGGTGTAGCTGATCCGCCCCTCCGCGTCGAGGGTGCCGAGGTCACCGGTGTGCAGGAAGCCGCGCTCGTCGGTGCGACTCGCGGTGTACGCCGGGTCGTTGAGGTAGCCGTCGAACATCGACGGACCCGCCAGTCGGATCTCGCCGACCGCACCGGGCGGGCAGTCCTCGCCGGTCTCCGGGTCGACGATGCGGACCTCGACGCCGGGAAACGGGCGGCCGGAGGTGGTGAAGCGCAGGTCGTCCGGGTCGTCGAGGTGGCTGAAGGTGATGACCCCGCTGGCCTCCGTGAGGCCGTACGACGTCACCACCTTGGCCGCCGGGAAGGCCTCCTGCACGTGGCGCAGGGTCTCCGGCGGCGCGCTCTCGAGCAGGCCGCGCACCCGCGACAGGTCGGCGTCGGCGAAGCCGGGGTGGTGGATGATCGACTGGGTGATCGTCGGGAACGCGGGGTAGGCGAAGGTCGCCCGTTCGTCGACGAGCTGGCGCAACGCGGTCCCCGCGTCGAAGTGGAGCATGCTCAGGGTCGCGCCGCCGCGCAGCAGGTTGGCCAGCGTGGGCAGCAGGCCCGCCATGTGGAACAGCGGCAGCGGGTCCCAGAACCGCTCCTCGCTGTCGAGGTCGAACCGCTGGCCGACCTGGTCGGCGGTGCGCATCAGGGCGCGGTGGCTGAGCGGGCAGCCCCGGGGGTCGCTGGTCGTGCCGGAGGTGTACATGACGACCGCCGTGCCGTCCGGGGCGACCGTGCGACCCGCGGCGTCGAGGGCGTCGTCGGTGACCTCGGTGCCGGCGTGCTCCCACGCAGCCTGGTCGACGTACCCCTCGGGGCTCGAGCGGCCGAGCAGCACGAGCGTGCGCAGGCGTGGGGGCCGCCCCTCGGCGAAAGCCCGCCCGAGCAGGTCGACGAACGGCACGAATTCCGCGACCACGTCGGTCGTCACGAGGGCGACCAGCTCGGCGTCCTCGACGACGTGGCGCAGCTCGCGGGCCTTGTAGCGGGCGTTGACGGTCACCGGGACTGCGCCGGCGAGATGGGCGCCGAGGAACAGCTCCATGAACTCGATGCAGTTCGGCATCAGGATGCCGACACGCTCGCCGGGCCGCACCCCCTGCGCGAGGAACGACCGGCCCGCGCGGCGGGCGCCCTCGAGGAGCTGGGCGTAGGAGACCCGTCGGTCGGGGTAGACCAGCGCGTCGGCCTCGGGCCAACGCTCCGCGGACCGGACGAGCATCTGCCCCACCGTGGGCGGCTCGGAGAAGTGCTCGTCGGGCGGCTCCTCGGCATGGGGGTCGAGGTCGATGCTGTCGCACACCAGGCCGACCACCGGGGTGGACCGGGTGAGGGCGAGCGCCGCATCGACGTCGTCGACGGCGGCCACGTGGAGGGTCGTGCCGTTGCCGGGCAGTGGGACCGGACGGTCGAGCCGGACGGGGCGCCAGTCCGGTCCGGGCGGCGGGGACTCGTCGAACCACAGGATGCGCGGGCCCCCGCCCGGGCCGAGACCGTCCCCGTCGAGGACCACGGCGGACCACGCCCCCTCCCGGTCGAGGAACGACGCCTCGTCGGCGGCGACCGTCTCGCGGTAGTGGTCGGTGTCGTACGCCGCGCGTTCGGCGGCGCGGTCGGCGTACCAGGTCTCGGAGCAGAACCTGGCGCGGCCGGCGTCCCACTCCGCGTCGACTGGTCGGTTCTGTCGGTAGCGCAGCAGGCCCGGGGTGGCGCCGAAGACCCGGCCGTGGCGCTGCTCCCAGTGCCGCCGGGCCTCGGCCGGAGCGAGGTGCGTGGCGAGCGGGACGACGAAGATGCGGTGCTGCACGGATACCCCTTGTCATTCAAACGAACGTTTGTCAGTATTCGGAACGCCAGCGCCTGTGTCAACGATCACGTTCTGCGAGGAGCTCCCCGTGCCGAAGCGAGTCATCACCACCATTACCGCGGGGAGCGCCCTGCTCCTCCTGAGCGCCTGCGGAGGCGTGGCCGCGCAGGGAGGCGGCAGCGACGCCGTCGAGATGCGGATCACCACGATGCTCCCGCCCGACGGCGCGTCCTCCGACCTGATCGAGTGGTTCGCCGACGAGATCGAGACCCGTACCGACGGGAAGGTGCAGCCGTCGGTCACCTACTCAGGCGCCCTGCTGTCCGGCGCGGACACGCTGACGGGCCTGGCGCAGGGCCGCGCCGAGGCGGGCCTCATCGCCCCGGCGTACTTCCCCGCCGACCTCCCGCTCAACAACGTGATGATGGTGCCGGTGACCGTGTCGGACCGCGAGGCCCACGCACGCGCCCTCGACGACCTCGCCCAGGACGTCCCCGAGGTCTCGGCCGAGTTCGAGGACAGCGGCGTGGTCCCGATCGGCTACTTCCCGACGGCGACGATGACGATCACCTACGACAAGAAGCTGTCCTCCCTCGCCGACCTGCAGGGAGCCAAGCTGCGCATCCCGTCGCAGCCCCAGGCCGCGGTGTGGGAGGAGCTCGGCGTCGAGCCCGTCTTCCTGGCCTCCGAGGAGGTCTACGAGGCGGTCGAGCGCGGCATCATCAACGGCGTCGCCTACCCCCTCGACACGCAGGTCGCGAACGGCATCACCGAAGTCGCCAAGACGATCGTGCCCGACGTCGGGGCGAGCGGCGGCTCGGTGTTCACGATGAGCAAGACGACCTTCGACGCGCTGCCGGACGACGTCGCCAGCGTCGTCGAGGAGCTGCAGGGCGAGTGGTACGACAAGGGCATCGAGATCCTCGTCGACTACGAGCGCCAGGCGTGCGAGGACTTCAAGGCCGAGGACGGCACCGTCCTGATGTGGGACGACCGCGACCAGGCCACCATCGAGGACGCCATCGCCTCGTCCTCGCCCGAGGACGTCTGGAAGAAGGACGCCGCCGGTGCGGGCGCCGACCAGGGTGCGATCGACCAGGTCTGGGAGCAGTTCAACGAGTCGCTGGCCACCTACGCCGCCGAGTCGACCTACCCCGGCCTCGCCGAGTGCGCGTCGTCGTGACCCCTCCCGGCCGCACGGTCCTGCTGACCGGTGCCGCGGGTGGCCTCGGCCGGGTGCTGGCCGCCCGCTTCACCGACGGCGGTGACCGCGTGGTCGCCGTGGACCGCGACGCCGCCGCCCTCGCCGACCTGGCCTCGCAGGTCGACGTGGTGCCGGTCGTGGCCGACGTCAGCTCGCGCGACGACGTCGAGCGTGCCGTCGCCGAGGCCGGTCGGGTCGACGTGATGGTCAACAACGCGGCCGTCGTCGACCGGCTCGGCGCGGCCCACGAGGTGGACCCCGACGAATGGGACCTGCTCGTCGCCGTCAACCTCACCGCGCCGTACCTGTTCTGCCACGCCGTCCTGCCCGCCATGATCAAGCGCGGGGCCGGCACCATCGTCAACGTCGCCTCGATCACCGGCCTGCGGGGCGGCCGCGCGGGCGCCGCCTACACCGCCTCCAAGCACGGGCTCGTGGGGCTGACAATCAACATCGCGGCGACCACCGGCCACCTCGGCATCCGCAGCAACGCGGTGTGTCCGGGGTCGATCGACACCGGCATGCAGGCCCTGGGCGAGGTCTTCGACTCCGGCCGCGAGACCCTCGCCCGCGACCGCCGCAAACCGCCTCCGGTCGCGCCGGGACTGATCGCCGACGTGGTCACCTTCCTCGCCTCCGACGCCGCCGCCGGCATCAACGGCGTCGCGCTGCCCGCGGACAGCGGGACGCTCGCCTTCTGACCACCACCGGACGCCCACCCCTCACCGAAGGATCGGAGAACACCGTGGCACGAATCCAGCAGGCACCCCAGGAGAAGTACGAGCCGATGTTCGGCGCGCACGCGTCGTTCCGCACCACCATCTACGCCAACCGACCCGAGATCGCCGAGAAGTTCATCGAGCTCGGGCAGCGCCTGCGCGACGCGTGCACCCTCTCGCCGCGCCTGGTGGAGCTCGTACGGCTGCGCATCGCGTTCCACAACCAGTGCCGCAGCTGCATGGCGGTGCGCTACAGCTATGCCGCGGACGACGGCGTCACCGAGGACCTGGTGTGCTCGCTCGAGAAGCCGCAGGAGGCGCCCGACCTCACCGATGCCGAGCGCTCCGCCATCGCCTACGCCGACCTCATGGCGACCGATCACCTGCGCGTCTCCGACGAGACGTTCGACGACCTGCGGCAGCACTTCACCGACCCGGAGATCATGGAGCTCTGCTTCAACGTCGCCTACTTCGTCGGCTTCGGGCGGATGGCGATGTCGCTCGACATGGTCGACGACCTCGACGAGGGCTACCGGGCCGAGGGCCGGGTGACGCCGTGGGGCCAGGACTCGGTCATGGAGGTCGCCGGATGGGCGGCCCCGCCCGCGAACGGCTGACGTGGGTACGCCCGAGACGGGGGCTGCGCCGCGACCCCGCGCGCTCGTCAGCGGAGGGACGGGCGCCGTCGGTGCAGCCACGATCGACCTCCTGGTCGACGACGGCTACGACGTCGCCTTCACCTGCCGGCGCAACCGCGCCCGGGCCGAGGAGCTCGCCCAGGGCTGGGAGGACCGCGGTGCACGCGTCCTGCTGGACGCCGTCGACCTGTCCGAGGACGAGGCGGCCGAGCAGGTCGAGGCGCTCGTCACCGGCCTCGGCGGGCTCGACCTGCTCGTCCACGCGAGCGGGCCGCTGATCCCGCAGCGGTGGATCTCCACCATCGAGCCGGCCCTCTACGCCAGGCACGTCAACGAGGAGTCCGTCGCCTTCTTCCGGCTCCTCGCGGCAGCCCTCCCCCACCTCCGGGAGTCCCGCGGGGCACTCGTGGCCGTCACGACGATGGCCGTGCGGAAGTACCCCCTGCGCGACGTCCTGAGCGCGAGCCCCAAGGCGAGCGTCGAGGCGATGGTCAAGGCGGTCGCCGCCGAGGAGGGGAAGTACGGCGTGCGCGCCAACTGCGTGGGGCCGGGCATCCTGTCCGACGGCATCGGCGGGGCCATCGTGGCCAACGGGGAGTTCCCCCAGGAGGCCCAGGACTTCGCGATGAAACAGGTTCCCCTGCGCCGGTTCGGCGGCGGCGCCGAGGTCGCCGAGGCGGTGCGCTTCCTCGGCTCGCCGCGGGCGTCGTACATCACCGGGCAGTGCCTCGACGTCGACGGCGGCTTCAGCCTCTGAGACCGCCGTCGCCGGACGCTGCCGGCGCACTCGCCAGCACGTCCCGAAGCGCGCGCATCGCGGCCTCGGCCCGCACCCGCGCCGGGCTCCCGGCGAGCGCGCGCGTCGGCGCCTCGACGACGAGCGGGCTCCTCGCGGGAAGCGCGGCGAGCAGGGCACGCAGCGGGAGCGCGCCCTCTCCCGGCAGCACCCGCCCGTGCACGGCCTCGTCCAGCAGGTCGAGGGTGGTGTCGGCGGCTGCGTCGCACAGCTGGGCGTAGGGGAACAGGTCCGGTCCGTGCACCCGCACCGCGTCCGCGACCGCCCGCGGCGGGTCGCCCATCCGTGCGAGGTGCAGGGCGTCGACGAGCACGCCGGCCCCGGCCGGCTCGGCGGTGGCGATCGCCTCGGCCAGGCTGCGGCAGCGCGTGAAGCGCATGGGCTCCAGGCACGGCCGTACGCCGCTCCCGGCGGCCCGGGCCACCACCCGGTCCAGCAGGTCGGTCGCCGCGTCGCGGTCGAGCGCACGGTTGACCGCGAGCAGGTGGCGGGCGCCGAGGACGTGCGCGGCCTCAACCACCGACGCGACGTGGTCGTCGTCGAGCCCCGGCTCGAGGCGCAGCACTTCCACGTCGACGACACCGGTGCCGGAGTCGTCGAGGACGCGGCGCAGCCGGGCGCACCGCCGGAGGTCGAGCGCGAGGTCGGCCCGCACGGGGGACGTGCTGCCCGTGACGCGGAGCGAGACGGCACCGAACCCGGCTGCGGACGCCTCGGCGACGTGCGTCTCCGGGTCCTCGTCGAGGAAGGCGAGGCAGGCGAGGGCGAGGAGGCGGCCCCCGGTGCCCTCGCCCGCCGCGCCGTACGCCCCCGGCTCCGTCACCGGGTCCGTCACCGGGGGCGGGCGCGTGCGGCCTCGCGGCCGGCGATCCGCCCGAAGATCGCCCCGTTGGCGATGCTGCCGCCGCTGCCGACGTAGACCTCGCCCATGGGGCCTCCGCTGGACTCGCCCGCGGCCCAGAGGCCGGGCACGACGTCGCCGCGTCCGTCGAGGACCCGGGCGCGGTCGTCGATGCGCAGGCCGGTCCCGGTCCAGCAGAGGGTGGCGAGCCGGACCTCCGCGCCGTGGAACGGCGGGTGGAGAAGGGGCCGCAGGTAGGCCGGGCCCTTGCCCCACCTGTCGACGCCGCGGTCGGCACCCTCGTTGTAGTGCCGCACGGTGTCGGAGAGTGCGACGGGATCGATGCCGAGCGCCGTGGCCACCTCCTCCACCGTGTCGCCGCGGGCGATGCGACCGGCCTCGACCTGCTCGGCGATCATCGCCGGGTTCCAGTTGGGGCTGCGCCGGTCGGGGTCCTCGGGATAGGTCTGCCGGTAGGCGGACGTCCCGGTCAGCTCCTCGTCGACCGCCTGCCGGTCGAACACGAAGAAGGCGCGGCCTCCGTGCGCGCCCAGGGCACGGTCGAGGATGCCGTAGGGGGCGGACTCGTCGACGAAGCGTCGACCCTCGCGGTCCACGAGGACCTGCCAGCCGGGGATGTAGGACTCCAGGGTCTGCGCGAAGCCGGGGTGCAGCAGGCGCAAGCCCACCACGCCGGTGATGTCAGCGCCGACCTGCTCGGCGAACGCGAGGTGGTCCCCGCGGGCGCCGTCGCTGCCGATGTACCAGTGCCAGGACCCCGCCTCCGCCATCTGCTCGGGGAAGCACTGCTCCAGTCGTTCGCGGCTGGCGCCGATCCCGCCGGACGCGACGACGACGGCGTCCGCGGTGATGACCTGGTCGCCGACGGCCACGCCGCACACCCGCTCGTCCCGCACGAGCAGGCGGGTCACGCGCTGGTCGAGGACGATGTCGACGCCGGCGTCGCGAGCCGCGCGGTGCAGCGCGGCGACCAGGCCCTCGCCGCCGCCGACGACCGCCACGCACCGCGGCGTGTTCTCGCTGCCGCCGCGGACGAGCCCCGGGTGGTAGCGGACCCCGTGGTCCTCGATCCAGTCGAGGGTCTCGCCCGACGCGGCGGTCATCGCCCGCACGACTCCCCCGGGCAGCCGCCACTCGTTGGCGTTCATGTAGTCGTTGTAGTAGGCGTCCGCGTCGTCCTCCACGCCGGCGCGGGACTGGGCGCGCGACCCGGCCCCCATGACAATCCCCGTGGACAGCCGGGTGGACCCGCCCACGACGCGCTCGGCCTCCAGGACCACGACCCGCTCGGCGCCCGCCTCGCGCGCGCTGAGGGCGGCCGAGAGTCCGGCGACGCCGGAGCCGATGACCAGGACGTCGACGTCCACGGTGCTGTCGTCCATCAGCGGCGCTCCCGGATGACGTCGCTCCCGTCCCAGCCCACCGCGGCGTCGCGGACCTTGCCGTAGAGCCGCGACATGTAGGGCGTCTCCTCGTAGATCTCGACGAGGTGGCCGTGGTCCGGGCCCGGGTCGAGGAAGATGAAGCGCACCTCTTGGGACTGTGCGTCCATCACCACGCGCGCGCCGGCGGCGACCAGCTGGTCGCGCGCCTGCTCGAGGTCGTCGACGAAGCACGCGACGTGGTGGATCCCCGTGCCGTTGCGGCGCATGTCCTCCTCGAGCGCCGGAGGGGCGAGGTCGTGGTGGTGCACGAGCTCGACCATGACGTTGCCCCACTGGCCCAGCGCGCAGGAGTGGTCGAAGACCGCCTCCTCCCCGTCGACGGTCACGTGCGACATCGGGACGTGGTCGCGGACGAAAAAGGGCCCGGCGCCGTAGCGCTCGTGCCACTCCCGCGCGGCTGCCCGCACGTCGGTGGTCGCGTAGGCGACCTGCACCACCCTGAGCTGTTGCAGCACGTCGTCTCGTCCTCTCAGTCGCGTCGTCAGCCGGACGCGGCGTCCAGCGCGGCCAGGTCGTCGGCACCCAGGGTCAGGTCGCGCGTGGCCACCAGGTCCCGGAGCTGCTCGGAGGTCCGGGCGCTCGCGACGGGGGCAGCCACGGACGGCTGCTCGCGCAGCCAGGCGAGCGAGACGGCGGCGACAGACACTCCGTGCGCGGCCGCCAGGTCGTCGAGCACGGCGAGCACCCGGCGGCCGCGGTCGTCGAGGTGTCGCTCGGCCGCGCGCGAGCGCACGCTCGCCGCCGTGCCGGTCTCGCGGTACTTGCCCGTGAGGAAGCCCTGGGCCAGGGAGAAGAACGGCAGGGCCACCAGCCCTCGCTCGGTCAGCAGCGGGCGCACCTCCGACTCGAACGGCTCCCGGTGCACCAGGTTGTAGTGCTCCTGGAAGACCTCGAACCGTGCCCACCCGCCGGCGGCGCTGGTGTCGAGCGCCTCGCGCAGGCGGGCCGGGCTGTAGCCGGAGGCGGCCAGCCGGCGGACCTTGCCCTCACGCACCAGGGCGTCGAAGGTCTCCATCGTGTCCGCCAGCGGGGTGTCCGGGTCGTCGACGTGCGCGTAGTAGAGGTCGACGTGGTCGGTGCCGAGCCGACGCAGGGACGCCTCGAGGGCGGCGCGGATCGTCGCGGGCCGGAGGTCGTCGTGGCCGGGGAGGCGGCCCACCTTGGTGGCGAGGTGGATCTCGTCGCGGTTGCGGCGCTGCGCCATCCAGCGACCGACGATCTCCTCGGACTCTCCCCCGCTCAGGCCGGGGACGCTCGCCATGTAGGAGTCGGCCGTGTCGACGTGGCGGCCTCCGGCCTCGACGTAGCCGTCCAGGACGGCGAAGGACTCGGCCTCGCCCGCGGTCCAGCCGAAGACGTTGCCGCCGAGGACGAACGGGTCGCTCGCGAGGTCGTGGGCCTCAGCCACGGTCGGCCTCCGGCTCCCAGACCTGCTCCTCGGCCAGGAGCCAGGACACGTCGCCCGCGAAGACCGTCTGGTGCTCGTTGGCGGTGACGCCGGCCGGCGAGGCGAAGGCGGCGTGGAGCGCGGGCTTGTCGTCGAACCAGACCTCGGCGACGCCGTCGTACGGCCAGGCGCGCGTGGCGCCCTGATGGGCGAGGTTCTGCTCGTACCGGCGCACGCCCGGCATCGCCAGCACGAGCGGCGCGTGCTCCTCTCGCCACAGCCGGGCGAACTCCGCGAAGTCCAGGCCCTCCTTGCGCCGCACCATCGCGACGAACTTCACCATCAGGTCGTCTCCTTCCACTGGGGCCGGTTGCCGACCCAGACCAGGCGCCCGGCCACGACGTCGTCCGCCGTCGCGCCGTCAGGCAGCATCGGCCGGGTCCAGTCGAGGGTCGAGGCGGCCAGCTGGACCAGCGCGCCGAACCCGCTGGACGGGCGGACGTAGGTCTCCGACCAGGTCTCGCGGTCGGTGCGGGTCCCGGTCGTCCCGATCCCCGCCGCCTCGAGGCAACGAGCGGCGTCCTCGACGTCGTCGACGAAGCACGTCACGTGGTGCAGGCCCTCACCGTGCTTGTCGAGGTAGGCGTGCAGGTAGGACTGCTCGTCGAGCGGGGTGAGCAGCTCGATCTTCACGCCGGGCGGGAAGCGCACCTGCATGGTCCGGATGCCCACGTCGGGCTCGTCGCCGCCGGCCACCAGCTCACCGCCGAGCAGGTCGAGGTAGAGCCTGCTGGCCGCACCGAGGTCGCGCACCGCGACGGCCACGTGGTCGAAGCGTCGCACCAGCCCGTCGGCCGGGGCCTCGGGTCGCTCCGCGGTCACAGCAGCTCGATGCCGAGCTCGCCGCAGAGCTCCTCGCGGAGCCGGAACTTCTGGATCTTGGTCGCCGCCATCGGCCACTCCTCGACCACACGGACGTGGTGGGGCAGCTTGAAGTTGGCGATCTCGCCGCGCAGGAAGCCCACCAGCTCGTCAGCCTCGAGGGACGCGCCGGGCTTGAGCTCGACGAAGGCGGCCGGCACCTCGACCAGTCGCGCGTCGGGGATGCCGACCACCTGGGCGATGTTGACGGCCGGGTGGCTCTGCAGCACACCCTCGATCTCGACGGCGGCGACGTTCTCGCCCCCGACCTTGAGCATGTCCTTGAGGCGCCCGAGGTAGGAGATCCGGCCCTCGTCGTCCAGCGCACCGATGTCGCCGCTGTGGAACCAGCCGTCGGCGTCGACCGCCTCGGCGGTCAGCTCGGGGGCGTTGTGGTAGCCCTCGAACAGCGAGTAGCCGCGTACGCAGAGCTCACCGCGCTCGCCCGTCGGGACCGGCAGGTTGGTCGCGGGGTCGACCACGCGCACCTCGATGCCGGGGAACGGAGGTCCGCAGGTGTCGGTCCGGTCGGCGAGGCTGTCGGACGGGACGCTGAAGGAGACGCACCCGCCGGCCTCCGTGGAGCCGTACGCCGTCACCAGCGCGGCGTCCGGCCAGAGGTCCTGGAGCTGCCGGAGCGTCGCGGGCGGCGCCACGTTGTTGACCACGCGCACGCGGCTCCAGTCGACGTCGCCGAAGGTCGGGTGGTTCGCGAGCGCCTGCGTGATCGTCGGGAAGGTCGGATAGACGTGGGTGACCACCTCCGCGCCCATGAGGGCGAGGGCGGCGCCGGCCTCGAAGTGCTCCATCGAGATGAAGGTCGCGCCCACGGCCGTGCAGGCGACGAGCGGGAGCACAGACGACATGTGGAACATCGGCAGCGGGTCCCAGAACTTGTCGTCGACCTGCACGTCGAGGCGTTGGCCGACGGCGATGCCGTTGCGCACGACCATCTCGTGGGAGAGGGCGCAGCCCTTGGGACGCGCGGTCGTGCCGGAGGTGTACATCATCATCCCGACGGCCCGGATCGGCACCTGGCGGCGCAGCCGGTGCACCTCCTCGGGCGTCACGTCCTCCGCTCGGGCGTGGAAGGCGTCCCTGCTGGTGTACGCCGGCGCGTCGCCGTGCGAGAGGACGACGACCGCCTCGAGGGCGGGCGCCGAGGCCAGCGGGAAGGCGTCGGGCTGCTGGGGGTCGAGGTCGCCGAACGCCGCCTCGAGCCGTTCGGTCATCCCGAACGGCTGGCCCTCCTGGTCGCCCGTCACCAGCACCTTGAGTCCGGCGTCGATGACGACGTGGCGCAGGTCGCCGCCCTGGTAGCGGGCGTTGATGAGCACGGCGACGGCACCGAGCATGGTGATCCCGAAGGTGATCCGCGCGTAGTCGGCGCAGTTCGCCATCAGCACGCCGACGTGGTCGCCGGGACCGACGCCCATGCCGCGCAGGGCACGGGCCGCCAGCTCGGCGTCGTCGGCCAGCTCGGCGTAGGTCAGGCGCTCGTGCGGGAAGACGACGGCCTCGGTCTCGGGCCACAGCGCGGCACCCCGAACGGGCAGGTCGCCGAACGGGATGGCCTCGCCCCAGGTCCTCGTCATCGCCTCGTCCTCCTCGTCAGGTCTCAGTCTCCGCCAGGGCCCCCGTCAGAAGGACCGCGGCAGGCCGGCCATCTCCGCGATGGAGTTGCGCGCCATCTCGTTGGCGATGGGTCCGATCTTGTAGAGCCGGGCGTCGCGCCAGTAGCGCTGCATCTGCGTCTCGAGGGCGTAGCCCATGCCGCCGAACATCTGGATCCCGTGGTCGGCCGCGGAGACGGCGCCCTCGGAGGCCACGACCTTGGCCATGTTGGCCTCCATGCCGCACTCGAGGCCCTGCGACTGGCGCCAGGCCGCGTTGTAGACGAGCAGCTCGGCGTTCTTCTGCGCGATGAGCATGTCGGCGACGTAGTGCTGCAGCACCTGCATCTGGCCGAGCTTCTTGCCGAAGACCTCACGCTCGTCGAGGTAGCGCAGCGCCTCCTCGATGACGCCGTCGAGGATGCCGAGGGCCAGCGCTGCCATGATGATCCGCTCGTTGTTGAGCGTCTTGAGCAGCATGTACCAGGCCTGGCCGGGCTCGCCGAGCACGAGCTCGTCGGGGACGAACACGTCGTCGAGGAAGACCTCGCACGACCCGACGTTCTTCATGCCGAGCTTGGGGATCTGCCGCGTCTCCAGCCCCGCGGACTCGCGCGGCACGAGAAAGAGGGTGGTGCCCTGTGTCTTCTTGGCCACGTCCTTCTCGGAGCGGGCCAGGAGCAGCAGGTAGTCGGCCACGTGGGCCTGGGTGGACCAGATCTTCTGGCCGTTGATGCGCCACCCGCCGTCGACCTGCGTGGCGGTGGTCTTGAGGACGCCGAGCAGGTCGGTGCCGCCAGCGGGCTCGGTCACGGCGATGGCGAACTTCGCCTTGCCGTCAGCGATCTCGGGCAGGAAGCGCTTCTTCTGCTCCTCGGTGCCGTAGTAGCCGACCGACTTGGCGCCGGCGAAGGCGTTGATGCCCCAGATCCAGGCCTGGCCGCCGAGCGAGCGGGAGAGCTCGCGGATGAGGATGACCTGGTCGAGCTCGGTGCCGCCGGAGCCGCCGTACGCCTCGTCGATGGCGATGCCGTGGAACCCGGCCTCGGCCATCTTGTCGAAGAGCTCGTGCGGGTACTGGAACTCCTGCTTCTCCATCTCCAGCGCGACGTCCTTGGGGCACTCCTTCTCCACCCAGGCGCGCACCATCTTCCGGAACGACTCTTGCTCTTCGGTCAGTGAGAAGTCCACCGGTTCCTCCGCATCACAATTCCACCAAACGATTGATTGAAGCCAACACGTCGTGCCGGGGTCGTGTCAAGCGCCCTGGGACTTCCATCTACCAAACGTTCGGTGTAATACTTCCGGCATGACCCAAGGAGGCCCGCGATGACCCGTGTGCACATCGACCACTTCTCGCTCTGCGTCCGTGACCTGGACCGGGCGATCGACGACTGGAAGGACATCCTCGGCGTGCTGATGCCGGAGATGACCGAGACCATCACCCGCAGCCACGGCTCCTCCGACGGGACGGCCATGGTCTGGGCGACCTTCCAGAACCCCGACCCGACCGGCGTCTCGGTCCAGATGTGGGCGCCGGGCGACGCGGACAGCTGGGTGCACAAGGTGCTCGACAAGCGCGGAGAGTTCGTCCACCACATCGCGTTCCTCAGCGACGACTTCGGCCACACGATGGCCGACTGCCGCGCAGCCGGTCTGCCGGTCCTGCTCGAGGAGGACAGCAACCCCGACACCATGCCGTGGCTGAAGTGGAACTTCCTGCCCGAGGAGAAGGCGCACGGCGTCCTCATCGAGCTGGCGACCCGCTACCAGGTCGGGGGCGACAAGTGGCTCCCCCACCCGGGCAACGCGGAGAACGCCGACCTTCAACGCGAGCTCGCCGGCCGCTACTACGTCGAGGGGGAGCAGTCATGAGGGTCGACGTCGACATGGACGTCTGCCAGAACTACGGGCAGTGCGTCTTCGCCGCACCCGAGGTCTTCGACCTCGACGACGCCGGCGACCTCGTCTACCAGGGCGAGGTCGACGACGCGTCCCGCACGGACGTCGAGGCGGCCGTGATGGCCTGCCCCGTCCAGGCCATCGCCATCCCCGACTGACCCCGACTGAACCACCACAGGAGCACGCCATGGCCAGGATCGTCGTCGTCGGCGGGTCGCTCGGTGGCCTGCGGGTCACGGAGGGGCTGTACGCCGCGGGCTGGGACGGCGAGGTCGTCGTCCTGAGCGCCGAGGAGCACGCGCCCTACACGCGCCCGCCCCTGTCGAAGGCGGCCCTCACCGCCGCGCCCGACCTCGCCACGCTCGCGTTCAAGCAGCGTCCCGAGGCGGGCCGCGCCGAGTGGCGCTACGGGGTGAGCGCCGTCTCGTGCGACCTCGACGCTCGCACCCTCCGGCTCTCCGACGGCACCGACCTGTCCTGGGACGGCCTGGTGGCCGCCACCGGCGTCGAGGCTCGTCGCCTCCCCGAGGTGGTCGGCACCGGCGGTCACGTCGTGCGCACGTACGACGACTGCCGTGCGCTGCAGGAGCGGCTCACGACCGGTACCCGGCTCGTGGTGCTCGGCGCGGGCTTCATCGGCAGCGAGATCGCCGCGACCGCCGTACGGCTCGGCTGCGAGGTCGACGTGGTCGCGCTCGACGACGTCCCGATGCAGGCCCCCCTCGGTCGAGAGGTGGGGGCAGCGATCCAGCGGCGCCACGAACGCGAGGGCGTACGTTTCCACCTCGGCCGCGGCATCGCGTCGTTCACCTGCGGTACCGACGCCACGCGCGTGACGCTGGAGGACGGGACGAAGGTCGAGGGCGACGTGCTGGTCCAGGCGATCGGCTCCGCGCCCGCCACCTCATGGCTCGCGGGCAACGACCTCGACCTCACCGACGGCCTCGTCTGCGACAACGACCTGCGGATCGAAGGTCGCCGTGGCGTGGTCGCGGTGGGCGACGTGGCGCGGTTCCCCAACCCCCTCATCGACGACGTCCCCCGCCGGGTGGAGCACTGGCAGATGCCGATGGACACCGCGCGACGTGCCGCTGCCACCCTGCTGAGCGACCTGACCGCCGCCGTGGTCGACACCGCGCCGTTCGCACCGCTGCCGTCCTTCTGGTCCGACCAGTACGACCTGCGGGTGCAGTCCTTCGGCTCGCTGGCCGTGGCCGACCGCGCCGAGGTGCTCGAGGGCGACCTCGACGACGAGGCGGTCGTCGGCTACTTCCGCGGCGACGACCTCGTCGGTGCCTTGCTGTTGGGGATGCCCCGGCAGATGGTGCGGGTGCGCAAGATGGTCGTGGCGGCGCTCGCCCAGCGGCAGGAATGCCCGCGCGACCGCGACGCCCCGGCCGCCGGGGGCGCGGCCTGAGCCCTCGTACGTCAGCTCAGCTGGCCGCCGTCGACGACGAGGGTGGCCCCGGTGACGAAGGCTGCCGCGTCCGAGGCGAGGAACACGACGGGGGCCGCGATCTCCTCGGGGGTCCCCCACCGGCCGAGGGGGATCTCGGCCTCGTAGAGCCGGCCCATGCTCGCGTCGTCCTCGTAGTGCTCGTGGGCGCCGGAGTCGATGAGGCCCGGGACGACCAGGTTGCTGCGCACGCCGAGGTGTCCCCACTCGCGCGCCATCGTGCGGTTGAGCATGGCGAGGCCGGCCTTGGCCGTGCCGTAGTGGGCCATGCCGTGCTGCGCGGCGTCGCCGACGATCGACCCGATGTTGACGATGGCGCCGCCCCCGCCGCGCACCATGCCGGGAAGTGCGGCGCGCGCGCACACCAGCGGGGCCTTGAGGTTGAGGTCGACCGTCTTCTCCCAGCCCGAGATCCTCATCTCGGAGAGCGGCGCCAGGAAGCGCGCACCTCCGGCGTTGTTCACGACCACCGTCGGGTCGCCGAGCTCGGCTGCGACGACGGCGAGCGCGGCGACGACCTGCTCCTCGTCGGTCACGTCGGCCGTCGCGACGGCCGTCCTGCGGCCGGTGGGGGCGATGAGCGCAGCGGTCTCCTCCAGCGCCTCGCGCCGGCGCGCGAGCAGCCCGACGTCGGCGCCGTGGGCCGCGAGGGCGAGCGCGATCGTACGCCCGATCCCCCCGCTCGCCCCGGTGACGACCGCGACCTTGCCGGCCAGTGCGGGTGCGGGCAGGACGGCAGCTGCGGTCACGAGACGCCGCCCGTGCGCCTGACGGGCATGGACTGCATCCCGCGGCTCATCATCGTCGGGTGCCAGGTCTCACGCCCGGCCAGCTCGAGGTCTGGCAGCCCCTCGATCACGGCCGAGAAGGCGACGTTGGCCTCCAGCCGTGCGAGGAAGTTGCCGAGGCAGTGGTGCACGCCGAAGCCGAACCCGACGTGGCTGTTCTTGGGCCGGGCGATGTCGAGCTCGTCCGGTCGCTCGAACACGTCGGGGTCGCGGTTGGCGGCGCTCTGCACGAGGAAGACACTGTCGCCGGCGCGCAGGGTCTTGCCCCGCAGCTCGACGTCCTCCACCAGGAGGCGTGCCTCGAGCCGGGACGGGCCGTCGAACCGGAGCAGCTCCTCGACGGCGGGCCCGACCAGCTCGGGACGGTCGCGCAGGAGGTTCCACTGCTCGCGGCGCAGGAGCAGCTGCCGAGTGCCGTT
The DNA here is from genome assembly GCF_013410035.1 of Nocardioides cavernae. GTDB lineage: Bacteria > Actinomycetota > Actinomycetes > Propionibacteriales > Nocardioidaceae > Nocardioides > Nocardioides cavernae_A. Next base: position 957,099 of record NZ_JACCBW010000001.1, read on the forward strand.
CGCGATGAGGTTGGTGGTGGTCTCGTGCCCACCGAAGACCAGCAGCGCGCACGTGGAGACGATCTCCTCGTCGGAGAGCGGCGGCTCCACCTCGTGCGCCTGGACGAGGCTCGAGATGATGTCGTCGCGGGGGTCCTTGCGGATCTGCGCGATGAGGTGTCGCAGGTAGTCGGTGAGCTCGATCAGGCCGGCCTGCGCGAGCTCACGACGGTCGCCCTGGCCCTGGGCGCCGAAGACGAGCGTGAGGATGTCGTCGGACCACTTCTTGAACAGGTCGCGGTCCTCGGCGGGCACACCGATGAGCTCGGCGACCACGATCGCGGGGATCGGGTATGCGAAGTCGGCGATGAAGTCGAACTCCCGGCGGTCACCGAGATCGGCCAGCGTGTCGCGCACGACCTGCTCCACGCGCGGGCGCATGACGGCGACGGCCTTGGGGCTGAACGCCGGCATCACCATCTTGCGCAGCCGGGTGTGCTCCGGCGGGTCGAGGAAGACCATCCAGTGGCGCAGCACGTCGAGGGTGGGCTGGCGCAGGGCGCGCTGCTCCGACGACAGGTGCTTCTCGAAGACAGGGACGATCCGGTCGGAGGAGAACGCCGGGTTGCGCAGCGCCCACAGCACGTCCTCGTGCTTGTGCAGGAACCACGCGCGGTACTTCTCGTTCCAGTGCACCGGGTCCTGGGCGAGCATCGCGGCGAAGTAGGGATAGGGGTCCGCCAGGCGCTCACCGCCCAGCATGTCGTCGTCGAGCTCGATCGTGGTGTCGCTCATCGGTCCGTCCCTTCTCCGTGCTCGTGCCGCTTCTCGTGCCGCTGCATGTGCCTGCCTGCGTGGGCCGTCGCGTCAGCCACCGAGGACCACCACCACGCACCCGTTCCCGTCGATCCCCGCGGTGCCGCCGCCCATCGTCTCCACGGCCGCGACCCGCGCGCCCTCGACCTGGCGTGCGCCGGCCTCGCCGCGGACGTGCCAGACGCCCTCCGCGACCTGGGCGAGCCCGGTGGCCCCCAGCGGGTGGCCCCGGCTCAGCAGCCCTCCCGACGGGTTCACCGGCTGTCGCCCGCCGAGCGTCGTGTGGCCCGACAGGACGAGGTCCTGGCCGCCTCCGGGCTCGGCCAGGCCGAGCGCCTCGGTGGCGGTGATCTCACCGATCGTGAAGGCGTCGTGCACCTCGAAGAGGTCGACGTCCTCGGGACCGATGCCGGCCTCGGCCCAGGCGTCGGCGGCGACCTGGCCCATCAGCTCGTAGCCCCACGGCTGGTCGCTGCGGTGGTCCCACAGACCACCGGAGCGCAGGGCGGAGGCGGCAATGCGCACGTCGCGCGTACGACCCCGGTCGACGCCGACGACCGCGGCGGTCGCGGCGTCGGAGATGTCGCAGCACTGCAGGAGCGTCAGCGGGTCGGCCACCATACGGGACGCGAGCACCTCCTCGGCCGTCACCTCCACGCCGTGCTGGGCCCGGTCGTTCAACGAGCCGTGCCGGCGGTTCTTCACCGCGACGGCGGCGAGCGCCTCGGGGCGCAGCCCGTGGAGGTGGTCATAGCGGCTGGCCACCATCGCGTAGACGCCCGGCAGCGCCAGCCCCGCCCTCCCCTCGGCGTCGGTCTCCTCGGGGGTGATGGGTCCGTTGAAGTGCGCGGTCATGGTCTCGATGCCGAGGACGAGCACCCGCTCGTAGCGTCCCGACAGCACGGCGTGCCGCGCCTCGTGGAAGCCCGTGCTCGACGTCGCGCAGGCGTTCTCGAAGGTCAGGACCGGGACGCCGGTGATGCCCACCGACTGCAGGGCGCGCTGGGCCGTGCCCGGTGCCCCAAAGACGGTGCCGGCGTAGACCGCGTCGACGGAGTCGACCTCGGCGTCGCGCAGCGCCTCGAGGACGGCCTGCTGGGCGAGCGCCGGTCCGCCCACCCCGGGCTGCCGGCCGAAGTGGGACGTGCCCACGCCGTAGACGTATGCGCTCACGACGCCACCTCCTGCGCGCTGACGGGGCCGTCGGGCTCGGCCACCAGGTCGCCCGTCTCGCTGACGGCGACCACCCGCGCACGGGTGCCGGGCGCCAGCGGCTGGTCGCCACCGGTGTGGACGAGCACCCGGGGGCCGCCGTCGAGGACGACGTACGCCACGGCGAACGGCGGCTGGTGTCCCGGGACGCGGACGCGGAGGCAGGTCGAGGCCCACACCTCGCCCTCGGTGGCGAACGTCGTCTCCTCCACCTCGCCGCGGCACTCCATGCACGCCGTGACCTGCTGCGTCATCGGGTAGTGGCAGGCGGTGCACCGCCAGCCGGTGATGGTGACGGCCGTGCCGTCGCTGGTCGCGCGGGTGCGCGGGTCGGCCGGCGGTGGCTGCACGGTGGGGCTCATGGCTGCTCCTGGGGACGGTGCTGGGGACGGTGCTGGTGCTGGTGGGGCGTCGTCATCGCGGCGCCATCCGCACGGCGGCGTCGACCCGGATGACCTCTCCGTTGAGGTAGGTCGTCTCGAGGCAGGTACGGACGACGGAGGCGATGTCGTCCGCCGACCCGAGCCGCTTCGGGAAGACGTTGGCGTCGGTCAGGTAGTCGCGGATCTCCTGGCTGGCCTGCTGCACCATCGGGGTGTCAATCGTGCCCGGGCACACCGCCATCACGCGGATTCCGTGGGTCGCGAGGTCGCGGGCCAGCGGCAGGGTCATGGCGACGATCCCGCCCTTGCTGGCGGAGTAGGACGCTTGGCCGACCTGGCCCTCGAAGGCAGCGATCGAGCCGATGTTGACCACCAGGCCGCGCTCCCCCTCGACGGTCGGTTCGTTGCGCGCCATCACGCCCGCCACGTTGCGGAGCACGTCGAAGGCCGCCACGAGGTTGACCTCGATGCCGCGCCGGAAGAGGTCGAGCGGGAAGAGGGTGCCGTCGCGCGCGACGACCCGGGCGGCCGGGCTGATGCCCGCGCTGTTGACCAGGAGGTCGATCCTGCCGAAGCGCTGGGCCACGGCCGACACGGCGGACTCCACCTGCGCGGGGTCGGTGACGTCGAGCGGGAAGAACGCGGCGGCGTCACCGAGCTCCACGACGAGCTCGGCGCCGCGGGACCCCGGCAGGTCGAGGATGGCCGCTCGGCCGCCACCCGCGACGAGCATCCGCACGACGCCCTCACCGATGCCGGAGGCGCCGCCCGTGACGACGCCGACGGTGTGCTCGAGACGCATCCGGCTCACACCCGCTCGAGGATCGTGGCATTGGCGAGGCCACCGCCCTCACACATGGTCTGCAGCCCGTAGCGGGCCTCGGTGCGCACCATCTCGTGCACGAGCGTCGTCATCAGGCGGGCGCCGCTGGCACCCAGCGGGTGACCGAGGGCCATCGCGCCACCGTTGACGTTCACCCTGTCGAGGTCGATCCCGAGCCCCTTGGCCCACGCGAGCACGACGCCGGCGAATGCCTCGTTGCACTCGAACAGGTCGATGTCGTCGATCCCCAGCCCGGAGCGCTCGAGCGCCTTGCGGGTGGCCGGGATCGGACCGGTGAGGATCAGCACGGGGTCGCTGCCGACCACGCTGGCGGTGTGCACGCGGGCAAGGGGGGTGAGCCCGTGCTCCTCGACGGCCCGCTCGGAGGCGACGAGGACGGCTGACGCGCCGTCGGCGATCTGGCTGGCCAGCGCCGCGTTGTGGATGCCGTCGGGGCGGATCGGCTTCAGCCCCCGCATCTTGTCGATGTCGCCGTCGCGCCGCACGCCCTCGTCGGCGGTGACGCCGGCGACCTCGACGAACTGCGAGGCGAAGCGGCCCTCGTCCTGGGCGCGGGCGGCGCGGGCGTGGCTGTCGAGCGCCAGGCGGAACATGTCCTCGCGGTCGAGCCCCCACCTCTCGGCGATGAGGTCACCGCCGCGGAACTGGTGGATCTCCTGGTCGCCGTACTGCTTCGCCCAGCCCTCTCCGTCGAAGGGGTAGCCGAAGCCGAGCGCGGGGTCGCCCGAGCTGTTGAGCGGCACCTTGCTCATCACCTCGACGCCCCCCGCGACCACGAGGTCCTGGTCGCCGGCCTTGATGGCCTGCGCCGCGAAGTGCACGGCCTGCTGCGACGAGCCGCACTGGCGGTCGATGGTCACGGCGGGCACGTGCTCGGGCAGGCCGGCGGAGAGCCAGGCGTTGCGGCCGACGTTCCACGCCTGCACGCCCATCTGGGCGACGCAGCCGACGATCACGTCGTCCACGCGGCCCGGGTCGGCCCCGGTGCGCTCCAGCAGCGCCCGGAACGTGTCGCCCAGGAGGTCGGCCGGGTGCTGGCCGCTCAGTCCGCCGCCGCGCCGCCCGGTGGGGGTGCGGACGGCGTCCACGATGTAGGCCTCGGTCATGTCATCGCTCCTCGGTCGTGGTGCTCGTGGTGGGGCTGGGGGACCCGGCGGGGTCGGACAGGTCGGTGACGTCGACGTCGGCGGTGCCGGTGAGCGCGACGGCGCCGTCGACGACCACGAGCTCGACGTCGCAGGTGGCCACGGTGCGGCCGCCCTCGTCGCGTACGGCGCTCACGACGCCGCGCGCGACGACGTGGTCGTCACCGAGGACGTTGCCGGCGAAGCGGACGCGCAGCCGGCGCAGGCGGTCATGGCCGCCGGACCAGGCGGCCAGCATGTTCATGACGTACGCCATGTTGCTCGGCCCCTGGTTCACCGGGCGCTCGCCCATGCCGAGACCGCGCACGACGTCCACGTCCCAGTGGATCGGGTTGGGGTCGGCCAGGATCGGCGCCAGCGTCTTCATCTTCTCGCGGCTGACCCGTGGGAGGTCCCACTCGGGCAGCCGGTCGCCGACGCGTACGGCGGTGCTCATGCCGCCCGCCGCGGGAACACGAAGGAGTTGAAGACGCGGACGGCGGCCTTTCCGGACCGGTCGGTCATGGTCAGCTCGAACCCGACGACGTCGAAGGTGCCGGCCGTACGCCCGTGCTTGCGCTCGGCCGAGACGAAGCGGCCCGCGACGGCGTACGTCTCCCCGACCCGCAACGGCTCGATGACCTCGGTCTCGTGCTCGCCGAACATCGGCCCGTCCGCCGCGGTCGCCCCGCAGATCTCGAACAGCTCGTCGAGCGACATGCCCTTGCCGCGCAGCGACCCGATGAAGGCGAAGAGCGGGTGGGCGACGTGCTCGCCCTGGTCGGCGTCGACGACGTCGCGCACCAGCCAGTCGACGTAGGGCTCCACGGTGTACTCACCGCCGGGGAACGTGCGTCCCACGACAGCGGCGAGCTCCTTTTCGGTCATCACTACGGCACTCCATTTCCACCAATCGATCGGTTGGTGGAAATGTATCCCGTCCCGACGCCCCTTGCCAAGCACCTCCCCCAGGACGCAGCAGACCCCCGCCGCCCGTTCGGGCCGCAGGGGTCTGGAGGCGTCGCGGGCGGTCAGCCCTGGCCGAGCGCGAACTCCGTGCGAAGTGCTTCGACGCCACCGGCCTTGGTGACTGCGGCCTCGGACGCGACGGACGTGAGCACCATGCCGACGTAGACGTCGGCGAGCTGGTCGGGCTCGAGAGAGCCCTTCGGGGAATACCACCGGGTCATCGAGTTGAGCTCGCCGGTGATGATGATGCTCGCGAGGCGCACCTGGAGCGACGCGTCGACGAGCCCGGCCGCCTGGCCGTCCTCGAGGATCGCCTGGAGCGCCTCGACATAGGTCTCACCGCCCTGCCGGATCTCCTCACGGCGCTCGGCGCTCAGCTGCTCGAACTCGCGCAGCTGGATCGTGTAGGCGGTCAGGTGTGCGGCGGCGAAGCGCACGTGCGCCCGGATGAAGGCGGCGAGACGGGCGAGCGGCTCCTGCTCGCCCTCGCCGATCTTGCGGATGTCGTCGATCGCTTCGTCGTAGACGTCCTTGATGATCCGGTACAGGAAGTCCTCCTTGGACCGGACGTAGTGGTAGAGGCTGCCCTTGAGGATGCCCACGCGGTCGGAGATGTCCTGGATGCTCGTCGCGCTGTAGCCCTTCTCGAGGAAGACCTCGGCGGCCGCGTCGACGATCTCGCGGAAGCGCTCGGGATCCGGGCCCCGGCGGGGACGGCCCCTCTTGGCGGGCTCGGTGGCTGCGTCGGGCATGGGTCAGTTTCCCCTGTCGTCAGGACTCGAAGGTGTGGTCCCGGGCGTCCGTGCGTGGAACCACGGCAGGATACTCCGCTCGCCGCCGATCCAACGGCCCTCGACGCGGCGCTCCGAGATCAGGTGACCCCCCGGGGTGGGGACGACGACGTCGCGGTAGGTGGCCGCCACCTCGACACGGCCGGCCTCTCCTCCTCCGCGCACGAGGGTGGCGCGCACGTGGCTGCGGACGTGGGCGGACCCGTCGCCGACGGGCCGGGCCAGCACGCTGCCGACCAGGTGCTGGGTCGTGCGCAGGCCGCGGTGGATCTCCTCCATCCGCTCGACGAGCGCGTCGACGCCCGTGCAGGCGAAGGTGCCGTAGTCCGCGTCCACGTCGGGCGTGAAGACGCCGCGCAGAGAGCCGTAGTCGCAGTCGTCGATGGCCCACGCGTAGCGGGCGAGCAGGTGCTGCGCAGCGCTGGTGAGCGCGACCTCGTCGCCGCGCATCAGGTGGAGGTGCCCGCAGCGGGATAGGCGGCACCCTCGAACCAGGCCTCCAGCTCCGCCTTCCGCGTGACGTCGATGAGCTCGACGATGCCGCCCGACGGCAGCCGGTGGTAGGCGAAGCGCGACGCGCGGCCGCTGCCGTCGTCGAAGGTCAGCACCCGCTCGAAGCCGGCCTCGACGAGGCGCTCGGAGGTCGCCGCGAAGTCGGGGGCCCAGACCCCCACGTGGTGGGCGGCGCCCGGACCGAAGCTGTGCTGCGGGGTCTCCCACGCGGTGCCGGTCACGGGCTCGAGGAGCTCGATGCGCGGCTCGCCCCCCTGGGAGTAGGCGAAACGGAGCCGCACCTCCCGCGTCCCCTCCGGGGTGACCACGGGCATCGCCCGCTCCTCGACCTGCGTCCAGCGCACGCCGAACAGGGCGCTGAACTCGGCCTGCGCCTGTTCGATGTCAGCCACGACGAAACCGGTGTGGTAGATGTCGCTCACGTCGAGCACAAGTCCTCCAGCGGCTAATTATCTACCAAGTGTTTGGTAGCCTACGGCGACCCGCACCCCCGAGCAAGCACCTCCGGCACACCGAGCGAAGGACCGCCGTGACGACCGAGCCCGCCGCCGATGCCCAGCCGCGCGCGGGCCGGGGGTCGTACGACGCGGTGGCGTCCCGCTCCGTCGCGCCTGGTGCGCCGGACTGGTTCCACGCGGCGATGGCGGCGGAGCGCCACGCGGGCACCGTCGACGTCGACGGCACCTCGATCGGCTACCTGTCGTGGGGGCCGCAGCACGGTCCCGCCACCGTGCTGGTGCACGGTGGCGCCGCCCACGCCATGTGGTGGGCCCCGCTCGCCGCCCGGCTCGACGTGTCACGGCGCGTGGTGGCGATGGACCTGTCGGGCCACGGCACGTCCGACTGGCGCCCGACCTACTCGGGCACCACGTGGGCCGACGAGATCGCGGCCGTGGCAGCGGCCACGTCCGAGGGTCCGGCCACGGTCGTCGGCCACTCGCTCGGCGGCATCGTGCTCGCCGACCTCGCCACCCGTCGTGGCCGGCAGCTCGAGCGCATCCTCCTCGTCGACTCCCCCGTGTGGCCCACGGCACCGGAGCCCGAGGGCGCCCTCACGCGCGAGGCCGGCCGCCGCTCGCGCACCTACCCGGACCTCGCCACGGCGCTGGCCCGGTTCCGCCTCGTGCCGGCGCAGCGGTGCGCGAACCAGTGGTACGTCGACCACATCGCGCGACACGGGCTGGTGCGTGTGGACGGCGGGTGGACCTGGCGCTTCGACCCGCAGGTGTTCGTCGGGCGCACCGGAGCGCGGCAGATCGTGAGGTTCGAGGGCGACCTCGACGACGCGGCCTGTCCGTGGTCGCTGGTGATGGGCAGCCGGTCCTACCTCGCCGACGGCGCCGCCGCAGCCTTCAGCGGGCGCCGCGGGTCGGACCTGCGCTTCGTCGACGACGCCGCGCACCACGTCATGCTCGACCAGCCGCTCGCACTGCTCGGCACCCTGCAGGAGCTGCTCGGAACGTGACCGTCAGAGGGCGTGGCCCTCCAGCACCGGGTCGACCGGACGCTCGATCGCATCCTCGACCGCGGTCACGATCTGTTCCAGCGCCAGGACGAGGAACCCTGCGAAGACCGCGAGCCGCGCGGGCCACATCGGCAGCCGGACGAGGCCGAGCTTGTACTCGCCCGTGGCCAGGCTGTCGCTGAGCACGTTCCACGAGGCCCAGGCCAGCAGCACGGCGATGAAGGCGGCCGCGACGCCGCCGGCGATCCGCAGCACCTGGTAGGTGCGGCCCTTGAGGCGGCCCAGGATCGCGTCGACGGAGACGTGCTGGCGACGTCGCTCGGCCTCGCCGAGCGCGAAGAAGGCGGTGACGGCCATGCCGAGCTCGCTGTACTCGACGATCCCCTTGACGCCGGGCTGCCCCAGCTCGCGGAGCGTCACGTTCCACACCACGATCAGCATGACGAAGACCATGCCCGCGATGGAGAAGACGGCCAGCCCGCGCGAGAGCGCGTGGATGGTGCTCGCAAGCACCCGTGCGACGGTTTTCATCAGTGCAGTCCCATCTGGCTCGGGATGAACAAGACGATGGCCGGGAAGGCGAACATCAAGATCACCACCACGATGTCGAGCTGGACGTACCAGAGCACGCCCTTGAAGGCCGTGTTGAGCGGGATGTCCTTGCGGATCCCCGAGACGACGAAGGCGTTGAGGCCCAGCGGTGGCGTGAGCAGGCCGATCTCGATCAGCTTGACGAAGAGCAGGCCGAACCAGATGCCGTCCATCCCGAGCTCGGTGACGACCGGGTAGGTGAGCGGCACCATGATGAGCAGGATCGACGTCGGGTCGAGGAACATGCCCATGGGGATCAGGATGAGCAGGATGAGCGCCACGATCATCCAGGCAGGGACGGGCAGCCCGGTGAGCCAGTCGGCGATCATCGCGGGCGCTCCCGCGGCGACCATGAAGGTGGAGAAGATCGCCCCGCCGATGAGCAGCGAGAAGACCATGCCGTTGAGGCTGACCGCCTCGGAGAAGGTCTCCCAGAGGTTGCGTCCGAGGTCGCGCGGCTTGCGGGCGTGCTCCACCACGACCATGAGGATCGCGAAGAAGGCCCCCACCGCCGAGGCTTCGACGGCGGTGAAGAAGCCGCTGTACATGCCACCGATGATGATCAGGAAGAGCAGGCCGATGCGGAAGAAGCTGTAGAGGCCCTGTCCCAGGGGCGGCCGGCCGGCCTGCGGCAGGACGTCCTCGGCCCCCTTGCCGAACAGCTCGGGGTGGCGCTTCGCGCGGATCACGATGCCGATGCCGTAGATGACCGCGGACAACACGCCCGGGCCGATGCCCGCCATGAGCAGCGCGCCGATCGACTCACCCGTCAGCACGCCGTAGATCACGAGCGGGACGCTCGGGGGGATGAGCACGCCCAACGTGCCTGCGGCGCCGACCACGCCGGCCGCGACGTGCATCGCGTAGCCCGCGCGCTTCATCTCCGTGATGGCCAGGTTGCCGATGGAGATGACGGTCGCGATGCTGGAGCCGCTCACCGCCGCGAAGGCCGCGCACGCCGTCAGGGTGGCGAGGGCGAGGCCGCCCGGGACCCCCCGCAGCAGGTAACCCATCAACCGGTAGGCGCCCTCCGCGAGGTTGGCCTTCTGGGCCGCGATCCCCAGCAGGATGAACATCGGGATGACCAACAGCGTGAACTTCGACCCGCTGGCGATGGGCAGCGCCCCGAGGGTCGACATGCCGACGTCGAACCCGTTGAGCAGGTAGAAGCCGGTGAAGCCGCATAGGGCCAGCGCCAGGGCGATCCGCATCCCGGACAGCAGGCAGAGGAACAGCAGTCCGATGACGACGAGGAGCAGCACGCCGATGCTCATGAGCAGGTCCTTCCGCAGGGTGCCGGCGGGTTGGCCGCCGGCACCCCGGGGTCTAGGTCAGGAAGCGAGCGGGGGAGACGGTGGACAGGTGCGGTCACTGGCCGCAGGTCGTCATCACGTCGGTGTACTCCGTCTCCCCCGTGTGCTCCTCGAGCGCTGAGTTGTAGGTGGTCCAGACCTCGTCCACGACGCTCGCGTCGACGGACTTCTCCGCCTCGCTCGCCCACACCTCGTCGGCCAGGCGGTCGACGGCGTCGGCGATCGTGGCGGCGTCCTCGTCGCTCCACCGCACGATGGTCCCGCCGTTGGCGGTGAACTCCTCGCAGGCCTGCGACTCGTACTTCGCGAGCATCTCGTCGGTCTTCGCGTACCACTCGCCCTTCAGCTCCTCGACGACGTCCTTGGCGTCGTCCGGGAGCTCGTCGTAGGCCGCCTTGCTCAGCGCGAAGATCGACCCGCCGTTCTGGCCGACGTCGGGAGCCATGTAGTCCGCCACGTCGGTGATGCCGTTGGCGACCTGGGTGTCCATCGGGTAGGTCACCCCGTCGACGATCCCGCGCTCGATGGCCTCGTAGACCTCCTCCGACGGCATGAAGACCGGCTCAGCACCGAGCTCCTCGTAGACCACGGACTGCGGCTGGGACGGTGCGCGCACCTTGGCGCCCTTGAGGTCGGCGAGGGAGCTCACCTCCTTGTTGAAGGCGACCGTCGACGACGCGTTGGGCAGGAACCCGATGAGCACCAGGTCCTGCGCCGCGAACTCGTCCGCGAAGGCCTCGACGTCGTCGTTGAGGTCCTGGAGCGCCCGCAACCGTGCCGACTGGTCCGCGCCCGCGATCGGCACCATGTTGACGTTGTTGAGCGGGAGCTCGGCCGGGAAGTATGCGGGCACGACGTTGCCGGCCTCGGCACGCCCCTGCTTCATGCCCGGGAGCGTGTCGGTCCCGGCGAGCAGGGCACCGCCGTAGACGACTTCGGTCTTGACCTCACCGTCGGTACGGCTGCCGAGCTCGTCCATGAACCACTGGATCATGTCGGACTGGGCACCGTTGGGCGGCAGCAGGTTGGTGGCCCTGATCTCGACGGTGCCCCCGCCCCCCGAGCCGCTGCCGCCGGCGACCCCGCCGCACGCACTCAGGGCGAGGCTGGCCCCGGCGAGACCGATCATGATCCTGGACTTCCTGGCGACGAACATGGCGACTCCTGGTGTGTAGGTCAGGCGGCACGCCCCCGGACCGCGCCCAGTCGGTGTCTTTCCACCAACCGATTGGTCAATTAATGTCCCTCGGCCATGTGATGTCAAGCACTCCTCCGGGAAAATCGTGTCGCCCGCCAGCCCTTCACGTGGTGGTGCAGGAGCGGTAAGTTCCTACCAATCGTTTGATTGGAGCAATGTGCACGCCGCTGCCGTCACCACCTCCGTGGGCACGATCGAGATCGCCTCTGTCGCCTTGGCCGAACCGGGCCCGGAGGACGCCGTGCTGGGGGTCGAGGCGGTCGGCATCTGCGGCACGGACCTGCACATCTTCGACGGCAGCTACGCCACCCGCCTGCCTCTCGTGCAGGGGCACGAGGTGAGCGGCCTCGTCGAGCGCCTGCCAGCGTCGTACGACGGCCCGCTCGCCGTGGGCGACCGCGTCGCGGTGGAGCCGGTGACCTCCTGCGGGACCTGCGTGGCCTGCCGCAGGGGACGGCGCAACACCTGCTGCGCCATGGACGCGGTCGGGGTGCACCGCCCCGGCGGGCTGCAGCAGAGGCTCGTCGTCCCGGTCCGCAACCTGCACCCGGCGCACGACCTGCCACCCGACGTGACCGCCCTCTGCGAGACGCTGTCCATCGGCCTGCGCGCGGTCACCCGGCCGGCCGTGACCGCGGCCGACTCCGTCGTGGTGCTCGGCGCCGGGCCCGTGGGCCTGGCAGCTGTCATCGCTGCTCGAGACGTCGGCGCCGAGGTGATGGTCGCCGACCTCCACCCCGCCCGGCTCGCCCTTGCCCGCGACCTCGGAGCCGCCCACGGGGTGCAGGGCGTCGACGACCTGCAGGAGCGCGTGGAGGAGTGGACCGCCGGGGACGGCGCGTCCGTCGTCGTCGAGGCCACCGGAGCGGCACGCGTCGCCGAGCAGGCCTTCGAGGTGGTGGCCATGGCCGGCCGGATCTCGATGGTCGGCGTCTCCGAGCAGCGCATGTCACTGCCGGTCAAGGCCATCCAGGCCAAGGAGCTCGACGTGCTGGGCAGCCGGGCCACGCTCGACTTCCCCGGCGCCGTCGCGCTCGCCGCGCGCCACCGCGACGACGTACGCCGCCTCGTGTCCCACCGCTTCCCCCTCGCCGAGGCGCGAGCCGCCGTCGAACTGGCCCTGCACCACCCCCAGGGCGTGGTCAAGGCACTCATCGAGGTGTGCTGAGCCCGGGCTCAGGCGTCGAACGCCAGGACCACCCGCCCGCGCAGGCCCGGGGTCTCCGCGAGGGCGTGCGCCTCGGCTCCCCGGTGCGGTGTGAGCACTTCTGCCACCCGGGTGGTGAGTCCTCCCGACGCGGAGAGCGCCAGGAGGTCGGCGAGCACGTCCGGTCGGTCCTGATAGCGGCGGAAGCTGACCAGCCTCGGTTCGATCCCGCGCTCGGGCGGGGGCACGTGGCCCGGACGCAGCGTGAGGAGCCGGCCCCCGTCGCGGACCATCGGCAGTGCGGCCGCGTCGAGCATGGCCGCGTCGACCACGGCGTCGACGCCGTCGGGGTGCCGGGCCCGGACTTCCTGCGCGACGTCGTCACCGCGCGGTACGAACGCTGTCGCGCCCAGCCCCACGACGAGCTCCTCGTCGGTCGACGAGGCGACTGCCACCACTTCCAGCCCGGCGGCGCTCGCCAGCTCCACGACGTAGCCGCCGACGGCGCCCGCCGCTCCCGTGACCACCACGGTCGCGCCCGGCGGGAGGGCCAGCGTGTCCAGGACGACGCGTGCGGTCAACCCGTTCATCGGGACCGTCGCAAGCGCCACCTCGTCGACGCCGGCCGGACAGGGCGCGACGGCGCCGGCGCCGGTCACGACCAGCTCTGCGTGCGACCCCCGCCCACCGGGGATGAAGTGGCTCGAGCCCGCCACGGTGGCACCCGGCAGGAGGTCGACCCCCTCCCCGACCGCGTCGACCGTCCCGACGAGCTCCAGACCGCCGACGAATGGCGGCAGCGCGTCCGGGACGAACGCGGCGTGGTCGCCGCGGCGGTACTGGACGTCGGCCGGGTTGACGGTGGTCATTCGTACCCGAACGCGCACCTCACCGGGCCCCGGTTCGGGCACGGGCACCTCGACGAGCCGGACCGCGTCCGGGCCCCCGTAGGCGTGGAAGCCCACGGCGGCCATCGTCCTCACACGCGGCTCCTCCCGGTCGTCGCCTCGCGGCGACCTCACATGCCGTAGCCGCCGTCGACGTCGATCCACTGCCCGGTGACGTAGCGCGCGTCCTCGCTCGCGAGAAACCCCACGGCAGCCGCGATGTCGGCGGCCTTGCCCAGGAACCCGAGCGGGACCCGGCTGACGGCCACCTCGAGCTGCTCGGGCCGGACGTCGCCGGTGCCGAGGAGCACCTGGGTCATCCCCTCGTCCAGGATGCCCACGCCGACGGCGTTCGCCCGGACCCCGAAGCGACCCTCCTCGGCGGCGACCGCGCGGACCAGCGCCTCGTTGGCGGCCTTGGGTCCGCTGGAGAGGACGTCACGCAGCACGAACCGCCTGTTGGCGACCGTGCTCACCACGACGACGGACCCGCGGCTCTCGCGCAGGTGCGGCAGGGCCGCGCTCACGACCGCGAAGCTGCCACCGGAGTCGACGCGCAGCTGCTCGGCGTACTGCTCGGGCGGCAGCGTGCTCACCCAGGACTGGAAGTTGGTGGGCGAGGCGGCCAGCACCACGGTGTGCAGCCCCCCACGCTGCTCGGCGGCCCGGGCCACGGCCTCGGCCGCCTGACCGGGGTCCCCCATGTCGAGGCGTTCGACGTCGCACGCGCGTCCGCTCGCCACGACGAGCTCGGCGGTCTCACCGGCGGCGGCCGAGCTCCCGGCGTACGTCACGGTCACGTCGCTGCCCAGCCGGGCCAGGCGTACGGCGACCGCGCGGCCGATCGCCCCGCTGCCCCCGACGACGAGCGCACCGCCCGGTCGTCCGCCGAAGGGTGCGCTGTCGAGCGCTCGATCGTCGTGGTCTTGCGTGGTCATGGGTAGATCATCCTGCATCCACCGGGTACGTTCAACCGATCGTTTGGTCTAATCCTTGTCACTCCAGCACGGCCAGGCATCGCGGAACTCCACGCGCCCGGCCAGCACGTCGTCGAGCGCGATGCCGTCGACCGTGCGTGACCAGTCGCGATCGGTCTCGACGAGCTGCACCAGCGCGCCACCCGCCGCTCGTGGTGGGACGAAAGCCTCGCGCCAGACCGGGTTGGTCAGGTCGGTGCCGACGAGCCCGAGCCCGGCCGCGTCGAGGCAGCCCACCGTCCGTGCGAGTTCGTCGACCACCATCGTGACGTGATGGAACCCCTCCCCGCGACGATCGATGAACCGGGCCAGGAGGGAGTCGGCACGCAACGGCTGCATCAGCTCCACCTTGAAGCCGCCGAGGGCGAGGTGGACAATGCGGTTGCCGGTCTGGTGGTTGTCGCCACCGAGGACGAATCGGGCACCGAGCGCGTCGCAGTAGAGGCCGAGCGCAGGCTCGACGTCGCGCACGGCCAGCGCGACGTGGTCGAACCTCCGGATGTCAGCCAACGAGGCTCTCGCGGACTACCAGTCGCGCCGGCACGGCGGCGGGGCCGTGCAGCATGGAGGACGGAGCGTACGTCAGCCCGTCGCGCCCGCCCTCGACGGCGAGCTCGACCGCGCTGACGCGCTCCGCGAGGATCGACAGCCCGATCCGCATCTCGGTGCGTCCGAGGGCGTGGCCGGCGCAGTAGTGGATGCCGTGGCCGAAGCCGAGGTGGGTGGCCCGGTTGGCGCGCCCCGCCTCGAAGGTGTCGGGGTCCGGGAAGGCGGCGGCGTCGCGGTTCCCCGCGCCCCACGAGGTGATCACCGCCGACCCGGCGGGGATGCGCACCCCGCCCAGCTCGACGTCGCGCATGGCCTGGCGGGTGCCGTACTGCGAGGGGGCGTCGAGCCGCAGGACCTCGTCGACGAACGCGTCGATGAGACGCACGTCGCCGGACAGCCGGTCCAGCATGCCGGGAAGCTCGGCGAGCCAGACCATCGCGCTGGCCATCAGCTTCGTGGTCGTCTCGTGGCCGGCGATGACGGACTGCTCGAGGATGCCGAGCATCTCGTCGAGGGTGAGCGGCTGCAGGCCCTCCTCGCTGGCGCCCGCAACGAAGTCGCTGAGGAAGTCGTCCTGCGGGTGGGCGCGCCGCTCGAGGAGCATCTCGGAGAAGAACCGGTCGAACTGCAGCCGTGCCTCGACCATCTCGGCGAGCTCGTCATCGTCGACGCTGAGCCTCCCGACCGGCTTGAGCAGGCCCTCGGACCACCGGGCGTAGTCGTCGACCATGTCGGCGGGGACGCCGAGGACGCGGGCCAGCACCTGGAGCGGGAAGGGCTTGCACCACGCCTCGACCAGCTCGACCTCTTCTCCGGCAGCGGCCCGGGCCACGACCGGGCCGAGGAGCTGGCCGGCGACCTCCCGGATGTCCTCCTCCATGGCACGGATGCGGGCCGGCCGGAAGGCGGGCGCGACGAGGGAGCGCTGGCGGGTGTGCTGGGGCGGGTCGGCCACCAGGCCGGCGCGCACGTGGGCGTCCTTCCCGTAGCCCTGCTCGACGAGGTCGGCCATCTCGGGCAGGTCGATCACCTGCTGGCGGACCTGGTCCTCCACCGCCATCGCGCCGCGCCCGCGTGCGATGCAGGAGGAGAAGATGTCGGGGCGGCTCGTCACCTCGACCACCTCGGCACGACCGAGCACGAAGAAGGCGTCGAACTCGGGCACCCACTGGACCGCCCCCTGGTCGCGGGCCTCCCGGTAGGCAGCGCTCCGGTTCCGCAGCGCGGGTTGCTCGACCCGGCTCATCGCCGCCAGCTGCGGGAACGGGCAGGTCACCGGCTCGGAACCACTGACGTCGGTGTCGCTGTCGCGCATCGCGGCCTCCAATTCGCCAAACGATTGGTTTGGAAAATTAGTGGGCGTCGTCACAACCCGTCAAGGCTCCCGACGTGGCTCGTTCTAACGTACGGTTGGTAGTCCACATTGCTGCGCGACCCCGGAGGCCCGCCCATGACGACCAGGATCCTGACGGGGGTCGACGACACCGAGACGGCCCTGGAGGCTGCGCGCACCGCGGCACGGCTCGCGGTCGGGCTCGGCGCCGAGCTGCACGTCATCTCGGCCTACGGCAAGGTCGACGCCATCGAGGTGCGTGCCGAGGGCAAGGAGTTCAACGTCTCCCCCGAGGACGACGCGCGCCGCGTCGCCGAGGCCGTTGCGCAGGTACTGCGCGACGAGCACGGCGCGCTGACCGTCGAGTCCTCACCGGCCGAGGGCAAGCCCGCCGAGGCGCTCGTCCGCGTTGCCGAGAGCCTCGACGCCGACGTCATCGTGGTCGGCAACAAGCGCGTGCAGGGCCTGGCCCGGGTGCTCGGGAGCGTGGCGAGCGACGTCACGCAGAAGGCCCACTGCGACGTCTACGTCGCGCACACTCACCCGCGCGGCTGACGCAGCCCCCTCGCCGGGCGTCCGCTCGCGGGCGTCACTCGTAGGTGTAGAAGCCGCGGCCGGTCTTGCGGCCCAGCAGTCCGGCGTCGACCATGCGCGCCAGCAGCGGAGGCGCGGCGTACAGCGGCTCCTTGAACTCCTCGTAGAGGGACTCGGCCACGGCCTTCGTGGTGTCCAGACCGATGAGGTCGGCGAGGGCGAGCGGCCCCTGCGGGTGCGCGGCACCCAGGACGAGCCCACGGTCGATGTCCTCGGCGGTGGCGAAGCCCGACTCCAGCATGCGGATGGCGGAGAGGACGAACGGGATCAGCAGCGCGTTGACCACGAAGCCCGCGCGGTCCTGGCAGTCGATCGCCCGCTTGCCGAGGCGCCCCTCGACGAACGCCCGGGCCCGCTCGGTCGTGTCGGACGACGTCAGCAGGCTGGGCACCAGCTCGACGAGCTGGAGCACCGGCACCGGGTTGAAGAAGTGCACGCCGATGACGTGCTGGGGGCGTGCGGTGACGACGCCCAGCTTCATGATCGGGATCGACGAGGTGTTGGACGCCAGGATCGCCTGCGGGTCGAGGACCACTCGGTCGAGGGTGCGGAACAGCTCGGTCTTGGCCCCCTCGTCCTCGACGATGGCCTCGACCACCACCTGGCGGTCGGCCAGGTCGCCCAGGTCGGTGACGTAGCCGATGCGTTCGAGGACCTCGGCCGCCGAGTCGATCTTGCCCTTCGCCTCGGCCCGCGCGAGCGACTTCTCCAGCCGCGCCCGACCCGCGTCGAGGGCGGCGGTGCTGGACTCGACCACCACCACGTCGAGCCCCGCGCGCGCCGAGACCTCGGCGATGCCCGAGCCCATCAGCCCGCAGCCGACCACGCCGACCCGGTCCATCCCGTTCTCCATGTCACTACCCTCTCTCTGGTCGCGTCACGACGGTGCGTGGGGGTGCGGGCCGCCTGCGAGCCACCGCTCGAGGCCCGGGCGAAGCGACGCGTCGACGAGCTCCACGAGCGCCCCGCTCGGCAACCGGTGGTAGGCGAACCCGGCGGCCCTGCCGTCGCGGCTCTCGTAGGTGAGGACCCGGGGGTGGCCTGCTGTCACCAGCCGCTCGGAGGTCTCGGCGAAGTCGTCGGCCCAGACTCCGACGTGGTGGGTCGCCAGGGCGCCGGCGGCGCCCGACGGCTGCTCCCACACGGTGCCCTCGACCGGCTCGAGGAGCTCGAGGTGCGGGCCCGGGGCGCGGGAGTACGTGAAGCGCAGCCGGACGTTCCTCGCACCCTCCGGCGTGCGCACCGTCATGTCCCACTCCTCCACGTCGGTCCACGACACGTCCAGGACGGTCGAGAGCTCCGTCATCGCGGGCTCGAGCGCAGGCACCACGAGACCCGTGTGGTAGAGGTTGCGCAGCGACAGCGGCGCCGCGCCGGTCACGAGACCGCGTCGCTGTAGAAGGCGAGCTGCTCGCGGATCTCGTCGGTCCGCACCCCGAAGTTGCGCTGCAGGTCGTTGTCGATCTCGCCGTGCTTGCGGCGAGGGTGGCTCGCGGCGTACGCCTCCCGCTCGGCGCGCGAGTGCTCAGTGAGCTCGAGCCCCGCCGCGGCGTACAGCTCCTCCAGCACGGCGTCCCCGTCGTGGACCAGCCGGTCGAAGTCGACGTCGAGGCGCTGGTCCGGCGGCACCACGTGCGAGTCGCGCACGTAGGCCTCGAGCAGGCTGCGCACCCGGTCGGTCCAGTAGCGCACGTGCCAGTCCACGTCGACCACCTTCTCGCGGAACCGGCCCTCGTAGGCGTTCTCGGTGACCATCGACTGCAGCGAGGCCATCGGGTCCCGGTGGGTGAAGACCACGAGGGCGTCGGGGTAGACGCTCATCAAGGCCGGCAGCTGCTCGACGTGCTGCGGACACTTCAGCACCCAGCGACGGTCGACCCCGTCCTGCCAGCTCATGGCCTGCAGCGTCGTCCGGGCGAACTCGTAGTGGGGGGTCTGGTCGGTGGCGAGGTAGTGGTCGCGCCAGCTCGGCACCTTGAACATCCACTCCCAGTAGTACGACGCAACGTCGGGGCACTGGAGCTCGATGTCCTCGTGGACGTGCTCGGGGTCCATGGGGTGGAACGGCGCCATGAGCGGGTTGAGCCGCTGGAGGTTCTCCCACGTCCGCTCGGAACGGACGTAGCGCGGGTCCCGGCCGCTCGCGTCGGGCTCGGCGTCCGTAGGGGCGACCGGTTGGACCGCCTCCCACAGCGGCATAGACCGCAGCCGCGAGTCGGCGGCGATGAGGCCGAGCAGGTGCGTCGTCCCGGAGCGCGGCAACCCGGCGACGATGATCGGGCGCTCGATGCGCACGTCGTGGATCTCCGGGTGCCGGGCGAGCAGGTCCTGGCGGAGCAACCGGTTGGCGAGCACCTCGACCAGCCTGCGGTGCAGGGTCGCCCGGTTGAACTCGGTGGCGTTGGCATCGGCGCCCACCTCGTCGAGGAGCAGCTGCATGCGGCCCCGGAAGTCGTCGGGACCGAAGTCCCCCAGGCCGGTGCGACGTACGGCCTTCTCCAGCACCGAGTCCGCGGTCAGGTCGACGGGGTTTCGCTCGGCCCGCTCGACGAAGCTGCGCTGGTCCTCGGTCAGCACGGGGTCGTGGAAGTCGGTGACGACGATCTTGTTGCTCATGGCTGCGCTCCAGTGTCGGTCCGTGCTCAGAGGCCGACGGAGAGTCCTCCGTCGATGACGATCAGGTCGCCCGTGTGGTAGACCGACGCGTCGCTCATCAGGTAGGCGGTGATGCCTTCGAGGTCGGCCGGGTTACCGGCACGGGGCACCGGGTAGCGCGACCACCGCCGCGCGCCGTCCGCGGGGGCGTCGCCGTAGGTGCTGCGGGTCAGGTCGGTCTCGAAGAAGCCCGGCGCGACCACGTTGGCCCGGATCCCGTCGCGGCCGTACTCGACCGCGATCCCCCGCACCATCGACAGCAGGGCTCCCTTCGCGGCGGCGTAGTGCTCGAGGCGACGCGTGCCGCGGATCGCCATCAGGCTGCCGCAGGCGATCAGCGACCCGCCCGGGTCACCGTCGTCGGCCCGCTGCTTCATGTGGCGCACGGCCTCGCGGAGCGTGTGGAAGGCGCCGTGCTGGCTGACCGCGAGCAGGTCGTGGTACATCTCCGAGGTCATCTCGTGGAACGACTCGGGCCGCGAGCTCGCGCCCGCGTTGGCGACGACGCAGTCCACGCGCCCCATCTCCGCCACCACCTCGCGCATGGCGTCCGCGACGGCGTGCTCGTCGGTCACGTCCACCTCCTGCGCCAGGACGCGTACGCCGTGCGCGCGCAGCTCGTCGGCGGCCGCCTCGTTGCGGGCCGCGCGGCGGCCCCACAGCACGACGTCCGCACCGCACTTGGCCATGCCGCTGGCGAACCCGAGACCGAGCCCCTGGTTGCCCCCGGTCACGAGGCCCACCTTGCCGGTGAGGTCGAAGAGGCTCATCCGGGACGGTTGCCGTAGGGATCGGCGGCGTAGGACTCGCGGGTGCGCTCCCGCTCGGTCTCCAGCCAGACCAGCTCGTCGTAGGTCTGCCCACCGGTGCGCGCGATCAGCGCGTCGAGGACGTCGGCATGGACGTCGAGTGCCGCGCGGTTCTCGGGCTCGGCGACGAGTGCCATCTCGACGAGGTGCAGCGCCTGCTCCGCCTCGCCGGCAGCGAGCCGCGCGGCGGCCCGCTCGGCGAGGCGGTCGGCACCACCGGCGAGCTCGACGACCTCGGGCCACACGGCACGCGCCGGGACAGCGTACAGCTGGCTGGTCAGGTCGTGCTGGAACCAGCCGGTGTACTCCTCCCACACGGTCCGGACGTACCAGCTGACGGGGCCGCGGCCCGACGCGGGCTCGAGATCGGGGGGCAGCACGACCTCGCGCATGAGGGTGTGCAGGTCCTTGCCGTCGTTCATCCCGCGCAGCGTCTCGTCGTGGATGAAGCGGACGGCGTCGCGCAGCCGGGTCAGGTCGGCCCGGATCGTGTCCGCACCCCGGACCGGGTCGCCGTGACCGGTCAGGAGGAGGTCGGCGTCGAGGTCGAGGAGCACCTCGAGGTCGGCGACGAACTGGCGTGCGCTCCGCGGCTTGTCGCCGCGCAGCGTGTAGAGGTTGGGGATCGCGCCGTAGAGGGCGCCCATGTGGTTGCCGACCAGCAGCACCCGGTGCTCCGGCAGCCACACCGCGAGGCAGTTGGTCGTCTCCCCGCCGGGGACCGGGATCAGCTCGAAGGTGGTCCCGCCGACGACGATGTCGGCGCGACCCTCGACGAGCACGAGGTCCTCGGGCTCCCGGGCAGGTCGGTCGACGACCTCGGCCGGCGCGGGCGCGGCGGAGAAGCCGCTCATCAGCCGACGGAAACGCGGCCGGTAGAAGGTCTTGAGCAGCCCGCGTTCGGCGCGGCCGGCGGGGAACGACGCCTCGGCGAGCAGCTGGACCCCCGGGTCGTCGAAGGCCTGCCAGCCGCCGACGTGGTCGGGGTGGTCCTGGGTGAACACGATCGCGCGCACCGACAGGGGCCGCCCGAGCAGCTGCTCGAAGCGCTCGCGGTGCCGGTCGCCCTCGAGCCGCGTGCCGGTGTTGACCACCACGTCGCCGTCCGGCGTCGTGACCACGTACGCGCTGGAGATCCCCCGCGAGAGCAGGATGCCGTCGGCGACCTGCTCGGCGGGCTTCTCGGGCTCCCACGCGCAGAGGACCTCGAACCGGTGGTCCCTGCTGGCGAACCGAGCCATCTGCTCCTCCTCCGTCCGACTCATCCTGCGTCGTTGATCATCCCGGCGCCGACGGTCACGCCGGTCGCCTCGTCGATGAGGATGAAGGAGCCCGTGGTGCGGTTCTTGGAGTAGGGGTCGCACAGCAGCGGCACGGTGGTGCGCAGCTGGACGCGGCCGATCTCGTTGAGGCCGAGCTCGCCGGCCGCCTGGTCGCGGTGCAGGGTGTTGATGTCGAGGCGGTACTGCACGTCCTTGACCATCGCGCGACCGGAGCGACTGGTGTGCTTGATGGCGAGCTTCTGGCGCGGGCGCAGCGGCTCGTTGGTCATCCAGCAGACCATCGCGTCGACGTCCTGCGTCGGGGTGGGGGCGTTGCGGGGGCGGGCGATCATGTCGCCGCGGGAGACGTCCACGTCGTCCTCGAGGTGCACGGTGACCGACATGGGCGGGAACGCCTCCGCGACCTCCCGGTCGAAGAGCTCGACCTTCGCCACACGCGAGGGAAGTCCCGACGGGAGCACGACGACCTCGTCGCCCGCCCGGATGACCCCCCCGGCCAGCTGGCCGGCGTACCCGCGGTAGTCGTGGTGGGCGTCGGACTTGGGCCGGATGACGTACTGCACCGGGAACCGGACGTCCTGCAGGTCGCGGTCGGAGGCGACGTGCACGTGCTCGAGATGGTGCATGAGCGTCGGCCCGTGGTACCACGGCGTGTTCTCGGAGCGGTGGACGACGTTGTCGCCGTTGAGCGCCGAGATCGGGATGACCTCGAGGTCGGGGATGGTGAGCTTCGTCGCGAACTGCGTGAACTCCGCGTGGATCTTCTCGTAGGTCTCCTCGGACCAGTCGACGAGGTCCATCTTGTTGATGCACAGCACCAGGTGCGGCACCCGGAGCAGGGACAGCAGGACGGCGTGGCGGCGCGACTGCTCGGTGAGGCCCTGGCGGGCGTCGACCAGGACCAGCCCGAGGTCAGCGGTGGAGGCGCCGGTGACCATGTTGCGCGTGTACTGCACGTGGCCCGGGGTGTCGGCGATGATGAACTTGCGGTTGGGAGTCGCGAAGTAGCGGTACGCCACGTCGATGGTGATGCCCTGCTCGCGCTCCGAGCGCAGGCCGTCGGTGAGGAGCGCGAGGTCGGTGTAGTCGTAGCCCTTCGACTGGCTGGTCGTCTCCACGGCCTCCAGCTGGTCCTCGAAGATGGACTTCGAGTCCAGCAGGAGACGGCCGATGAGGGTCGACTTCCCGTCATCGACCGAACCCGCGGTCGCGAACCTCAGCAGGTCCATGTCGTAGGGGTCGTGGGTCGTCGCTGTGGCCATCAGAAGTAGCCCTCCTTCTTGCGGTCCTCCATGGCGGCCTCGGAGAACCGGTCGTCGCCGCGGGTCGCGCCGCGCTCGGTGACGCGCGCGACGGCGATCTCCTCGATGATGGAGGCGGTGTCCGTCGCCTGTGACTCGACGCAGCCGGTCTGGGTGCGGTCGCCGACCGTGCGGAAGCGGACCGTCCTGGTCTCAGCCCGCTCGCCGTCGCGGGGGCGGATCTCGGGGCCGACGGACAGCAGCATCCCGTCCCTCTCCACCACCTCGCGCTCGTGGGCGAAGTAGATGGAGGGGATCTCGATGCCCTCGCGGTGGATGTAGTGCCAGATGTCGAGCTCGGTCCAGTTGGAGATCGGGAAGATCCGCATGTGCTCGCCGGCGTGCAGGCGCCCGTTGTAGAGGCTCCAGAGCTCGGGGCGCTGCATCTTGGGGTCCCACTGGCCGAACTCGTCACGGTGGGAGTAGACGCGCTCCTTGGCGCGGGCCTTCTCCTCGTCGCGGCGGCCGCCACCGAAGGCGGCGGTGAAGCCGTTCTCCTCGATCGCGGCGAGCAGGGCGCCGATCTGCTGGCGGTTGCGGCTCGTGTGCCCGTCGTCCACCACGTGCCCCGCGGCGATCGCGTCCTCCACCGAGGCCACCACCAGGCGGGCCCCGAGCCGACCCACCCAGGAATCGCGGGTGGCGAGCACCTCGTCGAAGTCGAGCCCCGTGTCGACCTGCAGGAGCGGGAACGGGAGCTTGGCCGGGAAGAACGCCTTCTCCGCGAGGAGGAGCATGACGATCGAGTCCTTGCCACCCGAGAACATCAGGACCGGCTTCTCGAACTCGGCGGCGACCTCACGGAAGACGTGGATCGACTCGGCCTCGAGCTGATCGAGCTGGCTGAGCTGGTAGTCGCTGTGCGTCGCGACCGATGGCGCCTGCGGCATCTCGCCTCCATATCCACCAAACGATTGTTTGATGACCATAGGCGGGGTGCTACCTCCCGTCAAGGACCCGGCCGGTGCACCGTCACACGTCGGTGACCCGCACCCCCGCGTGCGCCTTGTAGCGACGGTTGATCGCGATCAGATTGGCCGTGAACGCCTCGATCTGGTGCGCGTTGCGCAGCCGGCCGCCGTACATCCCCCGCATGCCGGGCACCACGTCGGCGAGCGCCTGGACGAGATCGGTGGCCTCGCGGTCGTCGCCGAGCACCAGCACGTCGGTCTCGACACGCTCGACCGACGGGTCCTCGAGCAGCACGGCGCTGACGTTGTGGAAGGCGCCCACGACGCGGGACCCGGTGAGGATCGCCGCCGCCTGCTGGGTGGCCGAGCCCTCGGCGACCGGGAGGGCGTACGGCCCCTGCTTGTCGAAGCCGAGCGGGTTCACGCAGTCGACCACGACCTTGCCCGCGAGCTCGTCGGTCAGCGACGCGAGCAGCTCAGCGTGGCCGTCCCACGGCACGACGACGAGGACGATGTCGCCCGCCGTGGCGGCCTCGGCGTTGGAGGTCCCCCGCACCCGGCCCACCTCGGCGAGGGCCTGTGCTGCGTCGGCCGCGCGCGCCGCGTCGCGCGAGCCCAGGACCACGTCGAGACCGGCGGCCGCGAAGCGCCGGGCGAGACCGCGGCCCTGCGGCCCGGTGCCGCCGAGGACGGCGATGGTCAGGGTCGACAGGTCGGGGGTCGGGGCTGTGTCGCTCACCCCGCCGACGCTAGCGCCCGAGCGGTGCGCACCGGTGGCCGGGCGGGGAGAGATGCCTCACCCCTCCGTGCGTTGTCCCGCCCGGGCGTGCGAGCGACCGTGGCCACATGACCGACACCAAGCGCATCGCGTTCCTGACCGCCGCCGAGGGCATCGAGGAGGTCGAGCTCACCCAGCCGTGGCAGGCCGTCGTCGACGCCGGCCACACGCCCGAGCTGCTCTCCCTCGACGAGGGCGAGGTGCAGCTCTTCCAGCACCTCGACAAGTCCAGCACCCAGAAGGTCGACCGCCGCGTGCAGGACGTCGCCGTGGCCGACTACGACGCGCTCGTCCTGCCCGGCGGCGTCGCCAACCCCGACGCGCTCCGCATGGACGAGGGCGCCGTCTCCTTCGTGCGGGACTTCATCGACTCCGGCAAGCCCGTGGCCGCGATCTGCCACGCGCCCTGGACGCTCGTCGAGGCCGACCGCGTACGCGGCAAGCGGCTCGCGAGCTGGCCCAGCCTCCAGACCGACATCCGCAACGGCGGCGGCGAGTGGGTGGACGAGGAGGTCGTCGTGGACGGCAACCTCGTCACGAGCCGCAACCCCGACGACATCCCGGCGTTCAACAAGGCGCTGCTCGACGCCCTCAGCTGACCAGCCAGCGTCCCAGGAGCGTCCCGTCCTGCTCGAGCAGCAGGGCGGGGCGCACCGCGACGTCCACGTCGGGCCCGCCGGCGATCCGGGGGCCCTCGCCGGCCACGAGGCGCGGCGAGACGGTCCAGCAGAGCTCGTCGACCACGCCGGCCGCGAGGAGGTCGCCGAACAGCGACGGGCCTCCCTCGCAGAGCTGGTCGCGCCAGCCCCGGCTCAGCAGCTCGGCCTTGAGCGCGACGAGGTCGATCTCGTCCTCGCCCAGCACCAGCACCTGCTCGTGCCCGAGCAGCTCGCGGGCCTCGTCCAGGCCCTCGGCCGTCGCGACGGTGGCGACCAGCACCCGACCGCGCGGTGCCTCGCGCAGGGTCGGGGGCACGTCGGCGCGGCGGCTCACCACCACGACCGGGATCTGCGGGACGTCGTACTCCTCGTCGCGGATGGTGCCCGCCCCGATCACCAGGCAGTCGGCCTGCGCGCGCAGCATGTCGAAGACCCGCTTGTCGGCGTCGTCGTTGATGCTCGAGCTGAGCCCGTCGGCGCCGGTGGCCGACCCGTCGACCGTGCTGACGAAGTTGACCCGCAGCCACGGCTCGCCGCGAGGGGCGTACGCCTGGGCGAGCTGGTCGTCGGACAGGTCGGTCAGGCGCTGCAGCTCGAAGGACTCGCTCACCGTTCCATCCTGCCCTCTACCCTTTCGGGCGTGATCACCCTTCCGGACCTGGCCGCGCTCCAGAACGACCACGGAGCGGCCTGGGACAGCCCGGTCGCGCCGGTCGTGCTCGACGGACCGCGCGGCCCGGTGACCATCGGCGACGGACCGGTGACCCTCATGGGCTGCGTCAACCTCTCGCGCGACTCGACCTACCGCGAGAGCGTGGCCATCAGCCCCGCCGACGCCGTACGGCTGGGCCGGGTCCAGGCGGCGCAGGGTGCCGCGCTCATCGACCTCGGCGCCGAGTCCAGCAACGCGACGGCCGCCCGCGTGGACGCCGACGAGCAGGTCGCGCGGCTCGTCCCCGCCGTGGAGGGGCTCGCGCAGGAGGCCATCGTCTCGGTCGAGACCTACGAGCCGGCGGTCGTACGGGCCTGCCTCGACGCCGGCGCGCGCGTGCTCAACATGACCGGTCGCGAGCACGAGGACGAGATGCTCGCCCTCGCCGCCGAGTACGACGCCGCGGTGGTCCTGTGCTTCGGCACCACCTCCAACGTCCGCGAGATCACCGACGTCCCGCCCGACGCCGACCCGATCCCGGTGCTGCTCGACCACTTCGCCCCGCGCATCGCCCACGCCCGCTCGCTCGGTGTCGACAAGGTCGTCGTCGACCCCGGCATGGGCTTCTACTACGGCAACCTCGTCGACCCGCTGACCCGCGCCCGCCACCAGACCCGCGTGCTGGCGCAAGGCTTCCGCCTGCGCCCCCTCGGTGTCCCCGTCTGCAACGCGGTGCCCCACAGCTTCGACGTCTTCGGCGACGAGTTCCGCAAGGGCGAGGGGTTCTACGCCGTGTTCGCCACGCTGGGCGGCACCCACCTCGTCCGCACCCACGAGGTCGCCCACCTGCGGGCGGTGCTGCGCGGGATCACCGAGCTCGGGGTCCGCTGAGCGCGGGGCTCAGCCGAGGTGGGCCCGTACGCCCGCCACGAGGCCGCGGGCGTACCTCGCCCGGCCCTTCGGCGAGGTCATCACCCGCGCCTCGGCCGTGCTGCGCATGTTGCCGAGCTCGACCATCACCGTGGGCACGTCGGAGAGGTTGAGCGTCCCGAGGTCGGAGCGGGTGTCGAGACCGTCGCCGCCGGCGACGTAGTTCGCGACCACGAAGCCCCGGCCCAGCAGGCCGGACTTCACGTGCGCGGCCAGCCGGCGCGACGGCCCGAAGATGTCGGAGGTCCACGGCGCCCGGTCGGCCGGGGCGATCACGTGGAAGCCGCGCGCACCGGTCGCGTACGAGCCATCGGCGTGGATCGAGAGCTTGAGGTCGGCGCCGAGCTCGTTGCCCGCGCGTCCGCGGACGTCGACGCAGGGGCCCCACCGGTCCTGCCGGTTGCTGTGACGGGTGAACTGCACGCTCGCGCCGAGCTCGCGCAGCCGCGCCCCGACCAGCCGGGACACCTGCCAGACGAAGGTCGCCTCGGGATAGCCGCCGTTGGTCGCCGTGCCCGTGGTGTTGCACGGCTTGGTGAACCCGCCGGCCGGCACCGGTCGGTCGATCTGCGCCGGGAAGTTGTGGTTGCCGAGCTGGTGGCCGGGGTCGATGACGACGAGCCTGCCGGCGAGGGGCCGGGTCTCGACGCCGCGCGACTCATGAGCCGATGTGGCCGCTGGTCGCACGGCATGCCCCGACTCGAGCGGCCATATGACCGCTTGAGTGGCCAGATGGACGCCCAGCGCGACCGCAGCCCACCGCCGGCGGCGCATCAGCCGGCGAACCCCCGCGGGTTCTGCGACTGCCAGCGCCAGGCGTCGGCGGCCATCTCGTCGACGGTCTTCTTCGTGCTCCAGCCGAGCTCGGCGTTGGCCTTGCTCGCGTCCGCGTAGGACACCGCGACGTCACCCGGGCGGCGCGGGACCACCTCGTACGGCAGCTCGCGGCCAACGGCGCGCTCGAAGGCGTGCAGCATCTGGAGCACGCTGGTGCCGTGGCCGGAGCCGAGGTTCCAGGTGCTGACCGGCTCGGTGGTCCTGGTCAGGGCCTCGAGGGCGGCGACGTGGCCGGCGGCGAGGTCCTCCACGTGGATGTAGTCGCGCACCCCGGTGCCGTCGACCGTGTCGTAGTCGTCGCCGAAGACGGCCAGCTTGTCGCGCTTGCCGACCGCGACCTGGGCGATGAACGGGGTGAGGTTGTTGGGGATGCCCGACGGGTCCTCCCCGAGGGTCCCGGACTCGTGGGCCCCGACCGGGTTGAAGTAGCGGAGCAGCGCGAACCGCATCTGCGGAGACGCCTCGGCCACGTCGCGCAGGATCTGCTCCTGCATCACCTTGGTCCAGCCGTAGGGGTTGGTGGCGAACGTGCGCTGGTCCTCGGTCGCGCCGGCCTGCTCGGTGCCGTAGACGGTCGCGCTGGAGGAGAAGACGAGCTTGTCGACGTCGTACTTCTGCATCGCCCGCACGAGCGAGAACGTCGAGACGAGATTGTTCTCGTAGTAGTCGAGCGGCTTGGCCACGCTCTCCCCGACGGCCTTGTAGCCGGCGAAGTGGATGACGGCGTCGAACTCCTCGGCCGCGAAGAGGTGCTCAGTCTTGTCGTAGTCGCAGAGGTCGAACGAGTGCAGTGGCAGCGACGTCCCCGTCAGCGCCTCCATGCGGCCCTTCACGACCGGGTGGGAGTTGCTGAAGTTGTCGACGATGACCACGTCGTGACCGGCGGCGACGAGCTGGATGACGGTGTGCGAGCCGATGTAGCCCGCACCGCCGCTGACGAGGATCTTCATGACCGTCACCCTAACGACCGATCGCCCTGACAGACTGGTCGCATGCCGAGCGCACTCATCACGGGAATCACGGGCCAGGACGGCCTCTACCTCGCCGAGCTCCTGCTCGAGAAGGGCTACGACGTCCACGGGCTGATCCGCGGCCAGAACAACCCCCGCCGCGAGCTCGTGTCGAAGGTCGTCCCGGACGTGCAGCTCCACAACGGC
Organism: Nocardioides cavernae; assembly: GCF_013410035.1. Lineage (GTDB taxonomy): Bacteria > Actinomycetota > Actinomycetes > Propionibacteriales > Nocardioidaceae > Nocardioides > Nocardioides cavernae_A. The sequence continues at coordinate 985,756 of NZ_JACCBW010000001.1, forward strand.
GACCTGACCGACCTCTCGAGCCTCATGCGCGCGATGCGCGACTCGCAGCCCGACGAGGTCTACAACCTCGGCGCGATCTCGTTCGTCGCCTACTCCTGGGAGAACGCGTTCGTCACCAGCGACGTGACCGGCATGGGCGTGCTCAACATGCTCGAGGCCGTACGCCTGCACGCCGGCGACGACCCGTCGGCGATCCGCTTCTACCAGGCGTCGAGCTCGGAGATGTTCGGCAAGGTGCAGGAGGTCCCCCAGTCGGAGACCACCCTGCTCTGGCCCCGCTCGCCCTACGGCGTGAGCAAGGTCTACGGCCACTACATGACCATCAACTACCGCGAGTCCTACGGCATGCACGCCTCCTCGGGCATCCTGTTCAACCACGAGTCGCCGCGTCGTGGACCCGAGTTCGTGACCCGCAAGATCAGCCAGGCCGTCGCCCGGATCCACCTCGGCCTCCAGGACGACGTCACCCTCGGCAACCTCGACGCCCGCCGCGACTGGGGCTTCGCCGGCGACTACGTCGAGGCGATGTGGCGGATGCTGCAGCAGGACGAGGCCGAGGACTACGTCATCGCGACCGGCGAGACCTGGTCGATTCGCGACTACCTCGAGCTCGCCTTCGCCCACGTCGGCATCGAGGAGTGGGAGCCCTACGTCAAGCAGGACCCGCGCTTCATGCGCCCCGCCGAGGTCGAGCTCCTCATCGGGGACGCGTCGAAGGCGAAGGAGAAGCTCGGCTGGGCGCCCACCGTGTCCTTCGCCGAGCTCGTCGCGATGATGGTCGACAGCGACATCGCGGCCGCCAAGGCGGGCTGGTGAGCGCTCGCGCGCTCATCACGGGGATCGGCGGCCAGGACGGCACCTATCTCGCCGAGCGCCTCGTCGGCGAGGGCTGCGAGGTCCACGCGCTCGTGCTGGCCGCGGACGGGCACCCGGCGTACTGCCCGGACGAGGTCGTGCTCCACACCGGCGACCTCGGCGACATCGAGGCGACCCGTCGCCTCGTCCTCGACCTCGCCCCCCAGGAGGTCTACAACCTCGCTGCGATCAGCTCGGTCGCCCAGTCGTGGGAGGAGCCCGACCGCACCGCGCACGTCAACGGGCACGCGGCCGTCGCGCTGATGGAGTCGGCCCGCCGGGTCGGCGGCGTACGGCTCGTGCAGGCTTCGAGCGCCGAGATGTTCGGCGAGGCCTCCGAGTCACCGCAGGACGAGGAGACACCGATCGCGCCGGTGAACCCGTACGGCGCCGCGAAGGCGTTCGCCCACCTCTCCGCCCGCGTCTTCCGACAGCGCGACGTGCACGTGTCGAGCGCGATCCTCTACAACCACGAGTCGCCCCGGCGGCCCTCGCGGTTCGTCACGCGCAAGATCACCTCCACCGTGGCGGCGATCGCGCGTGGCGACGCCGACGAGCTGGTGCTGGGCAACCTCGACGCCCGCCGCGACTGGGGGTGGGCGCCGGACTACGTCGACGCGATGGTCCGGGCGGCCCGCGCGGACGCGCCGTCCGACTACGTCGTCGCGACCGGCACCGCCCACTCGGTGCGGGACTTCGTCGCGGCCGCGTTCGCCGCGGCGGGCATCGACGACTGGGAGGGACTCGTGCGCCAGGACGCGGCCTTCTACCGGCCCGCGGACCCGACCGAGCTGGTCGGCGACGCGAGCCGGGCGCGCGAGGAGCTGGGCTGGGTGCCGAGCGTGGACTTCGCCGAGCTGGTGCGCCGGATGGTGCTGGCCGACCTCAGCTGAGCGGGATCTCCTCGGAGTTGTCCCGCTCGACGGGCTCCGAGTCCTCGGGCACCTTGACCTCGCCCGCCTGGTCGAGGTCGAGCACGAGCTCGCGGTCACCCACCTTGGTCCACGCGATCGTGGTCCGGAAGTCGTCCCGCTCGAGCTGGACCCACGGCTCGGACGCGGCGGCGTCCCCGGCCTTGCGCGTCCAGCCGGCCCCCTCGAGGGCGGCCGCCGCCTGGTCGACCTGCGCGCCCTCGTCGCCTTCGCCGACGACCACCGCCGAGGCCTTGTAGTCCTCGGCCCGGTAGGTCGACATGCCCTCGCTCTCGACCCGGCCCCGCGCGCGCTCGACGGTGAGGCCGCCGTCGGTCAGCGCGGCGGCCATGTCGCGGAGCTCGGCGTTGACGGCCGACTTCATGGACGCGAGGTCCTCGGCGGCCTGCTCCGGGTCGGGGTCGTTCCCGCACGAGCCCAGGCCGAAGACGAGGCCGAGCCCGAGGACGACGGCCAGCAGGAGGCGCAGCGGCAGCAGCTTCATGCGCCCCATCATGGCAACCCGCACCCGGCGCGCGCCCGCGGCGGCCGGACTCACCGGCGAGCGGTCGTGTCGGACCGACCGGGCTGGTCGGCCGTCGGGTCGCGGTCCCACTCGGGGTCCTGCGGCGGGCCCCACCACGGGTCGTAGCTCTGCTCCGCCTCGTTGACGTCGCCGCCGTGGCCGTCGACGATGCGGCCGATGTTGTAGAGCGACTCGGAGTCGTTGTCGAAGTAGGAGCTGTGGGCGTCACCGGTGTTGCGGATCCAGCTGCGGTCCACGTCCTCGGCCTCGAAGCGGGTCGCCTCGAAGTCCTCCGACGACGGGTCGGTCCCGAGCCCGAGCCCGAACTTGCCGATCCACCCCTCGTCGCCGAGGACCGCCACGAAGTCGCGGCTGTCCCGCCCGACGTAGACGTTGCCCTGGCCGAGGTCGGCGGCGGTGTCGGCCGGGCCGGCGCCCGGGCTGCCGATGAGGACGACGTCGTCGACCGCGTCGTTGCCGTGGGTGGCGTAGGCCGTCGTGGTCGAGCCGTAGCTGTGCCCGATGGCGGTGAGGTGGGCGGGGTCGTCCGGGCGCGAGGCGCGCAGCCCGTCGATCGCGTCGGCGAGGTTGCGCCCACCCTCCTCGGCGCGGCCCTCCGTGAGCGTGGCGAGGTCGGTCGGACCGTGCGGCGCGTCGTAGCCGAGCCAGTACATCGTCGCCACGCTCGAGCCGTCGCCGTTGTAGCGCGTGGACTCGTAGAGGTTCATCATGCGGTCGGTGTAGTAGGTCGTGTCCGACATGTCGGTGTTGATGCCCGGCGTCATCACCGCGACGTCGGTCGCGGTGTCGAGGTCGCCCACCGCGACGGCCACCCGGCCGTCACCGTCGTAGGCCGCGGGGTCGTAGAGCCACAGCTGCCCGCCCGGGTGGACGCCCGGGTCGAGCGGGTCGGTGTAGGCGTCGGCGTTGGCCAACGAGTCCCGCGCCTGCTGGGCGTTGGCGAGCACCTTGCGCTCGAGCGGGTCGATGGTGCCGTCCGCCTCCTTGGACGCGAGCCGGGCCAGGTCGTCGTCGAGCAGGACGCGGTTGGCCTGGTCGCGGGCGTCGGCGGGCAGGCCGTCGCCCTGCCCGATGCGCTCGGGGTAGGCCGCGATGACCGCCTCGCGCTCGGCTTCGCTGAGGCCCTCCCACCAGCGCTGGACCTCCTCGGGCGTGGCGCCGCTGCCTGGCGCGCCGGGGAGGTTCATCGCCGACTCGGCCATGGGCGGGATGCCACCGTCGGCGGAGAGCGACTCCGAGAGGGTGTCGGAGGCCTCGAACACCTGCCGCAGCAGGGTCTCGTTCTCCCGGACCCGACGCTGGAGGTCGTCGTCGGCGGTGACGAGCTCGGAGTAGTCGGCGCGCAGGTCGACGGCCCGCTCGCGGAACGCCGCGATGTCGTTCTCGGTGGGGTCGGTCGCCGCGTTGATGTCGGCGATCAGCTGGGTACGCCGCGCGTCGAGGCTGCGCTTGCGCTCGACGAGCTCCTCGTGCTCGCGGAGCAGGTCGCGCAGGGTGTCGGCGAACGCCGTCACGCCCCGCCCGACCCGGCGCACGGTGGTCGCCATCGCCGAGTGCTCCCCGGACGCCTCGCCGGACGCCTCCTTGTAGGACCGGTAGGCCACACCCGTCCAGCTGCCGAGGTCCTGCAGCTGCTTGGCGCGGTCCGCGAACTCCTCGTAACGACCGGCGGCGGCGTAGAGCGTGGTGGCGAGGGTGTCGGCCCCGCCCGCGTCGCCCTCGGGCTTCTTGAGCTGCGCCGGGACGGAGGCGGGGATCTCGATCGTGACGGTCATCGGGCCGGCCCCAGTCGTCCGTCGAGGTCGCTGAACTGCCGGTCGACGGCGTCGTCGGAGGTCGTGTAGTCGTTGGCGGTGGCCTTGAGCGCACCGACGAAGCCCTGGGCGATCGCCGCGCTCTCGTCGGCGTAGCCGGACCAGCGGGTCAGGAAGGTCGTGGCGGCGCCCTGCACGCTCGGCGGCAGGGCGGACGAGGACGCGCCGCGCAGCTCGCGCGCCGTCGACTCCATCAGCGACTCCTGGCTCTCCCAGCCCTGCGTGCCCATCCGCAGGCTCTCCATCTGCCAGACGAGGTGGCTGCCCATCACTCACCACCCCGCAGCGCCTCGTCGGCCGCGACGGACCCGACGACCTCGAGCCCCGAGCGGAGCCTGATCACCACCCGGGAGGTCGTGGGGAGCAGCACCTGAAGCTCCTCGCGGCCGAGCCCCGCGGGGCGACCGGCGAGCACCCGCGCGATGCCGTCGGCGGGGGTGAGCACGCTCCAGCCGTCCGCCTCGGGAAGCAGGTCGACGACGCGCTGGAGCGCGGTCGAGGCGGTGACCGGGTCGAGCTCGTCGAAGGTGGCCGTGCCCTGCCAGCGCAGCGTCCCCTCGGGGCCGCCGGCGAACCACACGTCGTCGAGGTGGGACGGCTCGGCCGGAAGTCCCAGCGCGGTCCAGAGCGAGGCCATCCGCGCGCGCTGCTGCTCGCGGGCCGCGGGCGCGTCGACGGTGGGCGCGTCGGCGGGGACCTCGCCGGACGGAGGGGCCTCGGGCGGGAGCACGACGACGTCGACGTCGCCGTGGCGGCGCACGACCGTGGACCAGAACGGGTCCTCCTTGACCCGCCTGGTCGCGGGCGCGCCCGAGACGAAGTCGAGGGTTGTGGGGTCCGGCACGGCGCCTCCTGCTGTCAGGTCGAGATCAGGCGTGGTCCTGTGCCGTCACTCTCCCCCGCGGCGGGCGGGTCGAAACCCGCGCTCGGTGCGCTGTGGAGGAACCTCCCCCGTGTGCGCAGCCCGCCTAGCCGTGCTGCAGCAGCCCGAGGAGGTACTCGCCGTAGCCGCTCTTGCGCAGCGGCTCGGCGCGTGCGGCCAGCTCGTCGTCGGACAGGAAGCCCATCCGCCAGGCCACCTCCTCCGGCGCGCCGACCTTGAAGCCCTGGCGGCCCTCGATCGTCCGCACGAAGTTGGAGGCGTCGTTGAGCGAGTCGAACGTGCCGGTGTCGAGCCACGCGGTGCCGCGCGGCAGCACCTCGACGTGCAGCCGGCCCTCCTCGAGGTAGCGCCGGTTGAGGTCGGTGATCTCCAGCTCGCCACGCGCGGACGGCTCGAGCTCGGCGGCGTACTGCACGACGTCGTTGTCGTAGAAGTAGAGCCCCGGGACGGCGAAGTCGCTCTTGGGGTGCTCCGGCTTCTCCTCCAGCGACAGGGCGCGGCCCTGGTCGTCGAACTCCACCACGCCGTAGGCCCGGGGGTCGGCGACGTGGTAGCCGAACACCGCCGCGCCGTCGAGGTCCGCGAACCGCAGCAGCTGCTGGCCGAGGCCGGAGCCGTAGAAGATGTTGTCGCCGAGGACCAGCGCGGACCGCTCGCCGCCAATGTGGTCGGCGCCGATGATGAAGGCCTGGGCCAGCCCGTCGGGGCTCGGCTGCACCGCGAAGCTCAGGTCGATGCCGAACTGCGACCCGTCGCCCAGCAGCCGGTGGAAGCCGTCGGCCTCGTGCGGCGTGGTGATGATCAGGACGTCGCGGATGCCGGCGAGCATCAGCGTGGAGAGCGGGTAGTAGATCATCGGCTTGTCGTAGACCGGCACCAGCTGCTTGCTGATCCCCTGCGTGATCGGGTGCAGTCGGGAGCCGGTCCCGCCGGCCAGGATGATTCCGCGCATGGGGCAACCCTAGGGCCCTCGTTCGCCTCACGGGGTGCGGCACCGTTTGGCACCATGTGCGCATGCCGTCCTCCCGTCGTCCCTCGAAGCGACGGCGGCTGGTCCGGCCCTCGACCGTGATCGGGGTGCTCGTCCTGCTCGGGGTCGGTCTGGTGCTGCTGGCGATCCCCTTCCTCAAGGCGCCCGGCCACGCCCAGGGCGCGAAGACGGACCTCGAGGCGGCGCGCACGTCCCTCGCGGCGGGAGACGTGGCCTCGGCCGAGGCCAGCGTGCAGAGCGCACGGCGCCACGCCGACCAGGTGCAGGACGCCATGCAGGGTCTCGGCGGCGACGTCTGGAGCCTCGTGCCCGTCGTCGGCGAGCCGGTCGACGACGTACGCCACCTCGGCAACGCGCTCAACCACCTCACCACCGCCGCCGAGGTCGCCCTGGCGACGTGGCCGAGCGTGAGCGGCAAGGACGCCACCCTCTTCGGCAAGGGGTCGGTCGACATGGAGACCCTCGACGGCCTGGTGTCCGCCGTCGACCAGGTCAGCGTCAACCTCGACGCCGCCCAGCTCGAGCTCGGCGAGGTCCGCGACTCCTCGCTCGGTGTCGGGACCCGGCTCGGGGAGGCCCGCGACGAGGCGACGGCCGTCGTGAACCCCCTCGCCTCCGACGCCCGCCGCGCCAAGCCGCTCACCCAGGTGCTGCCCGAGCTGTTCGGCGGCGAGGGCGACCGGACGTACCTCCTCGCCCTCCTCAACCCGAGCGAGCAGCGCTTCTCCGGCGGCGCTCCGCTGACGGTCGTACCGATGGACGTGAAGGGGGGCTCGCTCAGCATGGGCGACGCCATCGACACGTCCGACCCGCGCCTGTTCAAGGTGGGCCGCTGGACGAAGGTCGAGGGCAACCCCTTCCACAACGGCAAGCTGCGCATCTCCACCGCCACCTTCGCGCCCGACTGGTCCGTCTCCGGCGAGGAGCTGCTGCGCGGCTGGGAGCGGCGCACCGACCAGCCGGTCGACGGCCTCGTCGTCGTCGACGTCGTCGCGCTGGCCGACATGCTCCGGATCACCGGCCCGATCGAGGCGCCCGCCCCCTACGGCACCCTCGACGCGGGCAACTTCGCGCAGAAGCTGATCGGCGACTACGACACCTATCCCGACAACGCCGCGCGCAAGGACCTCAACCGCGCGATCGTGCCCGTCTTTGCCGAGCGGCTGCTGGCACCGGGCGACGCCATCGACAAGATCGACTCCCTGCGGACATCCGCCCAGGGCCGGCACTTCGCGCTCTGGATGCGCGACCCGGACCTCCAGTCGGCGGTCGCGCAGATCGGGCTCGCCGGCCAGCTCTCCGACACCGCCAACGACTACGTCGCCGTCTTCAACCAGAACACCAACGCCAGCAAGGCCGACTACTGGCAGAAGCGCTCGGTCGCCTCCGACGTCAGGCTCGCGGAGGACGGCTCCGCCAAGGTGCGGATGACCATCTCGGTCCACAACGACTCCCCGCCCTACGTCCAGGGCTTCCCCGACCCGCGCGGCGGCACCTACGTCACCAAGTGGAACGGCATGACCCTCGGCGTGTTCCTGCCCGACGGCGCCGAGCTCACCGCCGCGACCGCAGCGGGCCGGTCGCAGGGCACCCGCTCCTTCGACTACTACGGCCGCCCCTACAAGCTGCTCCGCCTCGTCCTGCCGCCCGGCGAGACGCGCGAGGCGGTGCTCGAGTACGACGTGCCAGCCGCCGCGGTCGCGCCGGGCGACGGCACCCTGACCTACCGCCTCGCCGCCACCCCGCAGGGGATGGTCGTGCCGCAGGCGCTCGACGTGACCGTGCACTGGCCGAAGGGGTACGACGTGGGCGAGCTGCCGCAGGGCTGGACCCGCACCGGGGCGGGTGTCGCGGCGTACTCCGACCCGGGTCTGGTCACGCAGCCGACCTTCAGCGTCACTGGTTCCGTCGCACCCGCCGCCGCACCCTAGACTCCCCGGCATGGAACGCCTTCTTGTGACCGGAGGCGCGGGGTTCATCGGCTCGAACTTCGTGCACCACCTCGTCGAGCACACCGACCTCTCGGTGACGGTCCTCGACAAGCTGACGTACGCCGCCTCCCGCGAGTCGCTGGCCGGGCTGCCCGAGGACCGGGTCCAGCTCGTCGTGGGCGACATCGCCGACGAGGACACCGTCGACCCGCTGGTCGCGGCGCACGACGCGGTCGTCCACTACGCCGCGGAGTCGCACAACGACAACTCCCTCCACGACCCGAGCCCGTTCATCCGGACCAACATCCTCGGGACCTACACGATCCTCGAGGCGGTGCGCAAGCACGACAAGCGCCTGCACCACGTCTCGACCGACGAGGTCTACGGCGACCTCGAGCTGGACGACCCGAAGCGCTTCACCGAGGACACGCCCTACAACCCGTCCTCCCCCTACTCCGCCTCCAAGGCCGGCTCCGACCACCTCGTCCGGGCCTGGGTGCGCAGCTTCGGGGTCCGCGCGACGGTCTCGAACTGCTCCAACAACTACGGCCCGTGGCAGCACATCGAGAAGTTCATCCCGCGCCAGATCACCAACGTCATCGACGGCGTGCGCCCCAAGCTCTACGGCTCGGGCGAGAACGTCCGCGACTGGATCCACGCCGAGGACCACTCCTCGGCCGTGCTGACCATCCTGGAGAAGGGCAGCATCGGCGAGACCTACCTCATCGGAGCCGACGGCGAGAAGAACAACCTCGAGGTCGTGCGCCTCATCCTCACGCTGATGGGGAGGTCGGAGGACGACTTCGACCACGTCAACGACCGTGCCGGCCACGACCTGCGCTACGCCATCGAGTCCGGCAAGCTGCGCCAGGAGCTCGGCTGGCAGCCGCAGTACCAAAACTTCGAGTCCGGCCTGGCCGACACCATCGCGTGGTACCAGGAGCACGAGGACTGGTGGCGCCCCCACAAGGACGCGACCGAGGCGAAGTACGCGCAGAAGGGCCAGTGATGGCCGACCTCGCCGTCGAGACCACCCCGATCCCCGGCCTGCTCGTCGTGCGGATGCCGGTGCACGGCGACGCCCGGGGATGGTTCAAGGAGAACTGGCAGCGCGAGAAGATGGTGGCCCTCGGGCTGCCGGACTTCGGCCCGGTCCAGAACAACATCTCCTTCAACGCCTCGAAGGGGGCGACCCGCGGCATCCACACCGAGCCGTGGGACAAGTTCGTCTCGCTCGCGACCGGCCGGATCTTCGGCGCGTGGGTCGACATGCGGGAGGGGCCGACCTTCGGCACGAGCTTCTCGATCGAGGTCGACCCCTCGATCGCCGTCTTCGTGCCGCGAGGTGTGGGCAACTCCTACCAGGCGCTGGAGGACGGCACCGCCTACACCTACCTCGTCAACGACCACTGGCGCCCCGGCGTGAGCTACCCCGCCCTGCACCTCGGCGACGAGACCGCGGCCATCCCGTGGCCGATCCCCCTCGACGAGGCGGAGATCTCCGAGAAGGACCACCACAACCCGCGCCTCGGCGACGTCGTCGCGATGAAGCCCAAGAAGACCCTGGTGCTCGGGGCCGGCGGCCAGCTCGGGCGCGCCTTCGCCGCGGCCGACCCCGACGCGGACAGCCGCACCCGCGCCGAGCTCGACCTGACCGACGCGGACGCGGTGGCAGCGTTCCCGTGGCAGGACTACGGCGTCGTGCTCAACACCGCGGCCTACACCGCCGTCGACCTCGCCGAGACGACGGAGGGACGCGTCGCCGCGTGGGCCGCCAACACCGCGGCACCGGCCACCCTCGCCGCGCTCGCCCGCCAGCACGGGTTCACGCTCGTGCACTTCTCCTCCGACTACGTCTTCGACGGCACGGCCCCGCTCGACCCGGGCCACGTCGAGGACGAGCCGCTGTCACCCCTCGGCGTGTACGCCCAGACGAAGGCGGCCGGCGACGTCGCCGCCTCCCTCGCACCGCGCCACTACGTCCTGCGCACCTCGTGGGTGATCGGCGACGGCAAGAACTTCGTACGCACGATGCAGTCGCTGGCGCAGAACGGCGTCTCCCCCAGCGTGGTCGAGGACCAGGTCGGCCGACTGACCTTCACCGAGGAGCTGGTCCGCGCCACGCGGCACCTGCTCGACTCGGGCGCGGCCTTCGGCACCTACCACCTCTCCAACGGCGGCCCCGCGATGTCGTGGCGCGAGATCGCGCAGGAGGTGTTCACCCGTTCCGGGCGCAGCGCCGACGACGTCAGCGGCACCACGACGGAGGCGTACGCCGCGCAGCAGCGCGAGAAGGGGGCGCCGTTCGCACCGCGTCCGCTCCACTCGGCGATGTCGCTCGAGAAGATCCGGGCGACCGGCTTCGAGCCGGAGGATGCGCTGACCGCGCTGGACCGCTACCTGCGGTAGGACGTCACTTCCTTCAGCGCGGGACGCACGTCGGCGAGGTAGACGAGCGCCGCGATGAAGAAGACGAGGCTGATCAGGTTGAGCGGCGAGCCGAGGATGATGAGCTGCGCGGCGAAGCCGAGACCGGTGATCGCGCACCACGCCACCTTCGTCAGCTTGCCGGCCGCGTCGTAGGCCTCCGCGGAGAAGAGCAGCGCGTTGACGAAGGCGAACCCCTTGACCGCCAGCATCACCAGAAGCACGACGAGGTAGAGGGTGCCCTGGACCTCGTAGATGTTCACGCGACGAGTTTAGAGGAGGAACGCCAGAGGCCCCCGTCCGCGGACGGGGACCCTGGGTCGTCAAGCGGGTCAGAACAGCGTGAGCTGCTCCTCGTCCCTTCAGTCGCCGACCTTCTCGGCGGCCTCGACGACGGCGTCGACGGCGCTGGCGGCGGTCTTCTTCGCAGCGGTGGCCGTGGCCTTCGCGGTGCTCTGCGCGGTCGCCGTCTTCTTCGCCGCGCTCTTGCGGGCGGTCGTGGCGGACGCCTTCTTGGCGGCGGCCTTGCGGGTCGCCTTCTTGGCGGTCGGCCTCGGGGTGGGCTCGACCTTGGTGGCGGCGGTCTTGTCCGCGGCCTCGACGGTCGCCTCGGCGGCCTTCCTGGCCTGGGTGGCGGTGGTCTTCGCCTTGGCGACGGTGGTCTTCGCGGACGACACCGTGGCGGTGGTGGACTCCTGGCGGCGGATACGGCCGACGAGCGTCTCGCCACGCTTGACCAGCTCGGCGTAGGTGGCGTTGGCCGCGGCGACGTTCTCGTCGACGAGGCTGGTGACCTGGGAGGAGATCCGGGTGGAGACCTTGGCGGGGTACGCCCTCGCCTCGGCCTGGAGCTCGGCGACGCGGGCCTCGACGGCGGCGCGGCGGGCCTTGGCGGCGGCCTGGGCGTCGAACTTCTGCACGTCGGCGACGCGGGCGGACACGTCCTTCTGCACGGCTGCGACGCGCTTCTGCACGTCGGCCACGGCGTCGCGGACGACCTCGACGGCGAGGTCGGTCACGCCGACGCCGGCGAGGACGGGCTTGAGGGCCTCGGCCCTGAGGTCGCGCTTGGCGGTCTTGCTGGCCATGGTGGTGCTCCTTCTGTCGGGTTCTGTCGGGGGCTACTCGGGTGGGTCGGTGGGTGCTGCTGCGGGTGCTGCGGTCTGGTCGTTGAGGGCGAGGAACGAGGCGTAGACGTCGAGCAGCGAGTTCTTCTGGCGCTCGGTCAGCCGGGCGTCGGCGAGGATCGCGAGCTCGACCGAACCAGCCTTCCCGGGGTCCGGGTGGACGATCCCGGCCCGGACGTAGAGCTGCTCGGCCGAGACGCGCAGCGCCTTGGCGAGCTGCTGCAGGACCTCGGCGGAGGGCTTGCGGAGCCCGCGCTCGATCTGGCTGAGGTAGGGGTTGCTCACCCCGACCTGGTCGGCGAGCTGTCGCAGCGACAGCCGCGCCGCGAGGCGCTGCTCCTTGAGGTAGTCGCCGAGCGAGCCGATCGACCCGACGACGGCCTTGCCCTTCTCCTTGACCATGCCTCCAGTGTGCTAACACGAGTTAGCAGAACACAAACCAGACGCGGGTGAGACGGCTCACAACCCCCGGGTCCACCGGGGTGATCGGCGCTAGCTAGAAGGCAGCGCGGATCTCGCCGACGGGCTTCCCGCCGCCGAGCAGCTCCAGCCGACCGGTGGTCGTGACGGCGTCGGCGTCGACGCCCTCCTCCTCGAGCAGCCCGGAGCGGCGCAGCGCCTCGGCCATCAGCACGGGTCGTACGCGGGCCGCACCGTCGTCGGTCTTCAGCGCCCACGCGCGCCCGTCGGGCACGGCGACGGCGTAGCAGGACTCGGCGCCGGCCTTGCCGATGAGGCCCGGGACCGCGCGGTGCAGGGTGAGCTCGTCACGGGTCGTGCCGCTGACGAGCTCGGGGTGGCGGCGGATCGCCTCGGCGACGCGGCGCTCGGGGCCCTCGGTCGCGGTCGCGAGCGCGGAGAAGGCGCGGGCGAGACCGGTGAGCGACGTCGACAGCAGCGGGGCGCCGCACCCGTCGACCGCGACCGTCGTGACGGGCTCGCCCGTCAGCCGGGCGAAGGTCTCCGCGATCGCGACCTGGAGGGGGTGCTGCGGGTCGAGGTAGGTCGCGGTGTCCCACCCGCGCAGCACACAGGTCGCCAGCATCGCGGCGTGCTTGCCGGAGCAGTTCATCAGCACCGGCGTCCGCACCCCGCCCTCACGGATCACCGCCTCGCGGGCCGTGTCGTCGAGGGGGTAGTCGGGCGGGGTCTGCAGCGCCGACTCGTCCAGCCCGGCCGACGCCAGCGTGCGCCGTACGCCCGCCACGTGGATCGGCTCGCCGGAGTGCGAGGCGCAGGCCAGCGCCAGGAGGTCGTCGGGCAGGTCGAGCCCGAGCTCCACCATCGCGAGCGCCTGGATCGGCTTGTTGCTCGAGCGCGGCAGGACCGGCACGTCGACCTCGCCCACCGACCAGTCGACGGAGCCATCGGCGGCCAGCGCGACGACCGAGCCGTAGTGGTGGCCCTCGACGAACCCCGAGCGGACGATCTGTGCCACGACGGGCAGTCCAGTGGGGGCACGACCAGCAGCAGGCATGGCGGAAGGCTACTCACCCACGTTCTGAGAGGATGCGCGGGTGATCCAGCACTGCCCCTCGCCGACCGAGCTCGACGACCTGGAGCTGCTCGTCTCCGGTGCGTACGCCCCGCTCACCCGCTTCAACGAGCCCGGGAGCGTGGTCACCCTCGCGCTGCCCGACGACGTCGTCGAGGCCGAGCTGGTGGACCCCGAGGGCCTCCCGCTGGCCCGCGTGTCCACCGACGGCGCGCTCGAGCCGCTCACGCACGCGCAGTACGGCCCCTTCCGCCGGCTGCACCTCACTCCGACGCAGGTGCGCGAGCACCACGCCGGCGCCACGTTCGTCCCCGTGGCCGACGCCCTCACCGACGCCGACCTGGCCGACCTGCGCGGCCTCGGCCGGGTGGTGCTGCTGGCGCTGACCGGCACCGGCACCGGCTCGCTGTCCCCCGTCGCCCTGCTGCGCGCCTCGCTGGCCGCGGCCGCGCTGCTCGACGACGCCGCGGTGGTCGCCGTACCGCTCCCCGCGCACGGCGACGCCGACGCCGACCACGCGCTGGGCACCCGGGTCGTGGCGACGTACGCCGGGCCGGACCCCGTCCACGCGCTCGCGGACGCCGACGAGCCGGGCGAGCTCCCCGAGGCGATCGCCGCGATCGTCGAGGAGGACCGGCCCGCCCCGGAGGAGCAGGGCCTGGTGCTCTTCTTCACCGGCCTGTCCGGCAGCGGCAAGTCCACCCTGGCCCGAGCCCTGATGGACCTCCTGCTCGAGCAGGGCGGCCGCACCGTGACCAGCCTCGACGGCGACGTCGTGCGCCGGCACCTCTCCGCCGGACTCACCTTCTCGCGGGCCGACCGCGAGACCAACATCCGCCGCATCGGCTGGGTCGCGGCCGAGATCGCCCGCCACGGCGGGGTCGCGGTGTGCTCCCCCATCGCGCCCTTCGCCGAGACCCGCGAGCAGGTCCGCGAGATGGTCGAGTCCGCCGGCGGCGCCTTCTTCCTCGTCCACGTCGCCACGCCGCTCGAGGAGTGCGAGCGCCGCGACCGCAAGGGGCTGTACGCCAAGGCGCGCGCCGGCGAGATCCCGGACTTCACCGGCATCTCCTCGCCCTACGAGGAGCCCGAGGACCCCGCCGTCCGGGTCGACACCACCGGGCGGTCGATCGAGGACGCCCTCCAGGACGTCCTGGTCGCGCTCGACCGGGCCGGCTTCCTGCACCTCACGGGCGCCGATGCCTGATCCGCTCGAGGTGCTGTTCGTCTGCACCGCCAACATCTGCCGCTCGCCCGCGATGGAGCTGCTCGCGCGCGACCTGGCCGGCGACGCCGAGCGCTCGGGGGTCGTCTTCGCCAGCTCGGGGACCCACGCCCGCGACGGCCACCGGATCAATGCCGACATGCTGCCGACCCTGCCCCCGGCCGTGGCCGAGGGAGCGGGCGCTTTCCGCAGCCGTCACCTGACGACCGAGCTGCTCGACGGCGCCGACCTCGTGCTCACCGCCGAGTCGGTCCACCGCCAGCACATCCTCGACGACCACCCGCAGCTGCACCGCAAGGTCTTCACGCTGGGACAGTTCGAGGCGACGATCGCCGACCTCCCCGACCTGGGCGGCCGCGACCTCGTCAACGCGGCCGGTCACCGGCGTGCCCCCTCGTCCGCGGCCCACGACGTGGCCGACCCCTACCGGCGCGGGAAGGCGGCCGCCGAGAAGGCGACCGGCACAATCACTGCCATGCTGCGCGTCGTCGTACCCAGACTCGTCGGAGACCGCTGATGCTCGAGTTCCTCACGATCACCTTCTTCTCGATCCTCGCGGCCGGCTTCTTCGTCGGCATCGTGGTCGGGCTGACCGGCATGGGCGGCGGCGCCCTGATGACGCCCGCGCTGCTCTTCCTGGGCGTCGGCGAGGCGGCCACGGTCGTCACCGCCGACCTCACGGCCGCCGCGGTCTACAAGACCGGCGGCGCGATCGTGCACAAGCGCGAGGGCTCGCCCAACATGCAGCTGGCGAAGTGGCTGATGATCGGGTCGATCCCGATGGCGCTGCTCGGACCGCACCTCGTGGCGTGGTTCACCGACGACGTCGACGAGCTCAACCACGTGCTCATCATCTGCATCGGCTTCGCGCTCCTGCTCGCCGCCGCGACGTACGCCCTGCGCCTCTACGTCAACCTGCTGCGCGTCCGCTCCGGCCGGCACGCCACCGACGACAACCCGGCGATCCGCGTGGTCCCCACGCTGCTCGTCGGCATGCTCGGCGGCCTCCTCGTCGGCATCACGAGCGTCGGCTCCGGCTCGGTCATCATGATCGCGCTGCTGATGCTCTACCCCGGCCTGTCCGCCGTGCGCCTCGTGGGCACCGACCTCGTGCAGGCCGTGCCCCTGGTGCTCGCCGCGGCGATCTCCAACATCGCCCTGCACGGCATCGACTGGGCGATCCTCGTCCCCCTCGTCATCGGCTCCGTGCCCGGCACCATCCTCGGCTCGATGCTCGCCCCCCGGGTCCCCCAGTCCTTCATCCGCCGCGGCATCGTCGTGGTCCTGACGATGAGCGGCGTCGCCCTCCTCGACAAGTCCGGCTGGGCTCCCCTCGGCGAGGACGAGACCCACCCGATGCTGATCGCCGGCATCGGCCTCGTCGTGCTCCTGGTCCTGCCCGTCGTCTGGGGCTTCATCCGCAAGTCCCAGGGCCTGCCGATGTTCGGACAACCCACCATCTCCCAGCTCGAGGACCCGTCCTACCGGCCCGGGCTCGTGGGGATGAAGAAGGTCGACGACTCCTAGGGCCGTTCGGTGCCGCCGGGAGCGGTGAGTGAGGCAGGTTCTCCGCTCGTGGAACGTGCGTCACACACCGCTGCGGCCCCCGGGCGGTGAGTGAGACATGTTCTCCGCTGCCGAAACGTGTCTCACGCACCGCCGGAGCGACCCTCAGCCGAGCCCGAGCAGCTCCCGGCACCCCGCGGGCGTCATCGGCTCGCGCTGCGCGATGCGGCCGAGGTCCACGGCGCGCGAGACGAGCTGGGCGTTGGACTCGACGGGTACGCCCCGGCTGATGGTGAGGACGTCCTCCATCCCGACGCGCAGGTGCCCGCCCATCGAGAGCGAGGCCATCGCGACGGCGAGCGTCGAGCGGCCGATCCCCGTGGCGGACCACGAGGTGACCTCGGGCGGGAGGGCGGCGACGCCGGCGACGAGGGCGGGGGCGGTGCCGGGCATGCCGCCGGGGACACCCATCACGAAGTCGACGTGGACCTTCCCGCCGGCGGGGGTGCCGTGCTCGCGCAGCAGGCGGCCCAGGGCGTGCACCTGGCCGAGGTCGAAGAGCTCGAACTCCGGCGCGACGCCGCGGGAGAGGGCGAGCTGGTAGAGGTCCTTCACGAACGGCCACGGGTTGAGGAAGACGTCGTCGCCGAAGTTCGACGTGCCCATCGTCAGCGAGCACGAGTCGGGCTCGGCGTCGAGGACCTTGAGCCGCTCCTCGAGGGGGTCGTGGACCGATCCCCCGGTCGAGAGCTGGACCACGAGGGACGAGGACGACCGGACGGCGGCGACCCACTCCCGCAGCATGGACTGGTCGAGGGTCGGCGCGTGCGCGGCGTCGCGCACGTGGATGTGGATCATGGCCGCACCCGCGGCCTCGCACTCGGCGGCCGTGCGCGCGATCTCCTCCGGGGTGGTGGGGAGCTGCGGGCAGTCGGCCTTGGCGGTCTCGGCCCCGGTGGGGGCGACCGTGATGAGGAGGGGCTCGGGCATGGCGGCATCCTTGCACCATGCGTGCGGTCATCCAGCGGGTCCTCTCCGCCAGCGTCCGGGTCGACGGTGAGGTGGTCGGCGCGCTCGACCGTCCCGGCCTGCTCGTGTACCTCGGTGTCACCCACGACGACGGCGACGCGGAGGTCGCGTGGACCGCTCGCAAGATCTGGGACCTGCGCCTGCTGCGCGACGAGCGGAGCGCCAGCGACGTCGGGGCGCCCGTGCTGGTGGTCTCGCAGTTCACCCTCTACGGCGACGCGCGCAAGGGCCGACGCCCGACCTGGCAGGCAGCCGCACCCGGCCCCGTGAGCGAGCCGGTGTACGACGCGGTGTGCGCCGAGCTCGTACGCCTCGGCGCCCACGTGGAGCGCGGGAGGTTCGGGGCGGACATGCGGGTCGAGAGCGTCAACGACGGCCCGATCACCCTCGTGCTCGACAGCCCGTGATCAGCCCTTCGGGCCGGTCTCCCACACGCGCGCCCAGTCGACCTCCATGGTCTCGGGCAGCTCGCCGTTGAACCGGGGCAGCTCGTAGTCCGAGGACAGCAGGCTGAGGATGAGGAACTCCGGGCGGCCGGAGGTCTCGCCCTCGAGCCGCTGGGTGACCCGGCCGTCGATGCGGAAGACGTACTCGTCGGGCGTCCACTCGACCGAGAAGACGTGGTACTGCTCCGACCAGTCGTCGCCGAGCTCGTCGGCGTCCGGGAGCCAGCCGCCGACGGTCTGCTTGCGGTTCTTCTTGTCGAGGAAGTAGGTGAAGCTCGTCAGCCCGCCCTCGGGGTGGTCGTCGCCGAAGTACTCCATGACGTCGATCTCGGCGCCGCCCTCGCGCGCGCCCAGCGGCTGCTGCCCGTTGACGCTCTGGAGCCAGAACGCGGAGTGCTGGCCGCGCGCGGACTGCGTACGGATGCGGGCGGCGGCGAAGCCGTAGGTGAAGTCGTAGGTGCCCTCGGTCCCGACGTGCCCGTTGAGCCGGTAGGGGTAGCGCTTGCGGCGCCCGGGCAGCTGGCAGGTCTCGCCGTCACGGTCGGGGTCCTCGGTGACGCTCAGCACGAGCACCCCGTCCTCGACCTCGGTGGCGCTGGCGTCGGCGCGGGAGCACTTGCGGACGCCGGTGTATCCCTGGTCGCGGGTGTTCCACACCGCGCCCGGCTCGTCGACGGACGCCTCGTCGAAGTCGTCGGTGAAGCTCGCGGCCGGGGCGTCGCTGGTCGAGACCTCGGTCCCGACGGCGTCGTCGCCGTCGCCGACCACGACGTGCAGGGTCCCCGACGAGCGGCTCGTCAGCGCGACGTGGCCGTCCTCGTCGGTCTCCTGCTCGTCGACCTCGTCCCAGCCGTCGTCGGTCTTCGCGACGAGGGTGACGGCGGTGCCTTCCTCCACGTCGGCGACCGTCGCGTCCACCACCCAGGCGGCCTCGTCGGCGGCCTCGACGTCCTCGCCGTTCGCCGCGAGCTGCGGGAGGACGCGGGCCTCGACGTCCGCGCTCTCCTCGTACGACGGGACGGCCCCGCCGCCGTCGGACCCGGAGCAGCCTGCGGTGACGAAGGCCACCGCGAGCACGCCGGACAGCAGGCGCTGGCGCGAGCGGTGGCGAGGGACCGGGCGAGGGGTGCGGCGCATTCGACCGAGTGTGGCCGACCACGCCCGGCGACGCGAATTCACCGGGGCGTGGTCCGTCGCTACGATGAACGCTGCTGTCCCTAGAGAGGTCCTCGCCACGCCATGACCAACACCCACGTCGACTACCAGCTGAGCCAGCTGGACCAGCTCGAGGCCGAGTCGATCCACATCTTCCGTGAGGTCGCCGCCGAGTTCGAGAAGCCGGTCCTGATGTTCTCGGGTGGCAAGGACTCCATCGTCATGCTCCGCCTCGCGGAGAAGGCCTTCTACCCGGCGAAGATCCCCTTCCCGATCATGCAGGTCGACACCGGTCTGGACTTCCCCGAGGTCATGGAGACCCGCGACAACTGGGTGAACCGCCTCGGCGTGCGCCTGGTCGTCGCCTCCATCGACGACGCGATCGCGCGCGGCGTCGTCGTCGACGACGGCAAGACCAGCCGCAACCGCATGCAGACCGCGACGCTGCTCGACGCGATCGAGGAGAACGGCTTCACCGCCGCCTTCGGTGGCGGCCGCCGCGACGAGGAGAAGGCCCGCGCCAAGGAGCGCGTCTACTCCCACCGCGACGAGTTCGGCCAGTGGGACCCCAAGATGCAGCGCCCCGAGCTCTGGAGCCTCTACAACGGGCGCCTGCACGCCGGCGAGCACATGCGGATCTTCCCCATCTCCAACTGGACCGAGCTGGACATCTGGGACTACATCGGCCGCGAGGGCATCGAGATCCCCTCGATCTACTTCAGCCACCAACGGCGCGTCTTCGAGCGCGACGGCATGCTGATGACCGAGACCCCGCTCAACCCGATGCGTGCCGGCGAGGTCGCGGAGGAGCGCACCGTCCGGTTCCGCACCTGCGGCGACATCACGCTCACCGGCTGCGTGGAGTCCACCGCATCCACCATCGACGAGATCATCGAGGAGGTCGCCGCCGCCCGGGTCACCGAGCGCGGCGCGACCCGCGGTGACGACCGATTCTCCGAGGCGGCCATGGAAGACCGCAAGAAGGAAGGCTACTTCTGATGGGCGCCACCGAAGGTCAGATGGACCTCCTCCGCTTCGCCACCGCCGGATCCGTCGACGACGGCAAGTCGACCCTCATCGGCCGGCTGCTCTTCGACAGCAAGTCGATCTTCGCCGACCAGCTCGAGGCAGTCGAGAAGACGTCGACGGACAAGGGCCACGGCTACGTCGACCTCTCCCTGCTCACCGACGGCCTGCGCTCCGAGCGCGAGCAGGGCATCACCATCGACGTGGCCTACCGCTACTTCGCGACGCCCAACCGCAAGTTCATCATCGCCGACACGCCGGGCCACGTGCAGTACACGCGCAACATGGTCACCGGCGCCTCCACCGCCGACCTCGGGCTGGTCCTGGTCGACGCCCGCCACGGCCTGACGGAGCAGTCGCGCCGCCACGCCGTGCTGCTCTCGCTGCTGCGCGTCCCGCACCTGGTGCTCTGCATCAACAAGATGGACCTCGTCGACTGGTCCGAGGAGACCTACGAGAAGATCCACGCGGAGTTCACGCAGTTCGCGACGAAGCTCAACATCCCCGACCTCGAGGTCATCCCGATCTCGGCGCTCAACGGCGACAACGTCGTGGACCGCTCGGAGAACACGCCGTGGTACCACGGGCCGACGCTCATGCACCACCTCGAGCACGTGCACGTGGCCTCCGACCGCGACCTCGTCGACACCCGCTTCCCCGTGCAGTACGTCGTGCGCCCCAAGTCCGACGAGCACCACGACTACCGCGGGTACGCCGGCCAGATCGCCGGCGGCGTGCTCAAGAGGGGCGACGAGGTCATCGTGCTGCCGAGCGGGATGACGTCCACCATCTCCGGCATCGACCTGTTCGACCGCGAGGTCGACGAGGCGTTCCCGCCGATGTCGGTCACGGTCCGCCTCGAGGACGACGTGGACGTCTCGCGCGGCGACATGATCGCCCGCGTCAAGAACGCACCCAAGCCCAGCCAGGACATCGACGCGATGGTCTGCTGGATGACCAACGAGCCGCTGCGCCCGCGCCAGAAGCTCGCCATCAAGCACACGACCCGCAGCGGTCGCGCGATGGTCAAGGACATCCAGTACCGCCTCGACGTCAACTCGCTGCACCGCGACCAGGAGGCCGGCGAGCTCGGCCTCAACGAGATCGGCCGCGTCCAGCTGCGCACCACCGTGCCGCTGCTGTGCGACCCGTACTCGAAGAACCGCACCACGGGCTCGTTCATCCTCATCGACGAGGCGACCGGCGTGACCGTCGGCGCCGGGATGATCAACAGCGGGAGCTGAGCGCCCACCTCGTCGTACGCCCGCGACACACGCCCCGACGCCGCCGGTCCCGACCGGCGGCGTCGTGCGTCTCGGCCCGGATCCTGCACGCGCGTGCGACTTTGCCGGAAATCGACACCGTTCTGGCAAGTCGTGCACCAGAATGTCCGGATGGACTCGCGTCATGCCGAGCTGCTGGAGCAGACCGACCGTGAGGCACTGGGCCGCCGCCTGCGGGCAGCCCGCCTCGCTCGCGGACTGACCCAGGGCGAAGTGGCCCACAAGATCATGTCGGTGGCCTACCTGTCCCGGATCGAGACAGGTCACCGCGGCCCCACTTACCCCCTGCTCGTCTCCCTCGCCGAGCGGCTCGACGTCTCCGTCGCGTCCCTCCTCGGAGAGCCCGAGAGCAACGTCGTCGACGAGATCCGCCTGGCCCTCAGCTATGCCGAGCTGTCGCTGGAGTCCGGCCAGCCCCAGGACGCCGAGACCCACCTCGCCCGGGCGATCGAGCAGCTGCAGGGCTCGAGCGTCGAGGGGATGCGCGACCGCGCACGCCTGCTCCGTGCCCGCGCCCTCGAGGCCACCAGCCGCGAGGACGACGCGGTCCTCGAGCTCGAGTCGCTCATCGACGACGACACCGACGGCCTGACGAAGATCAAGGCCGGCATCGCCCTGAGCCGCATCTACCGTGAGACGGGCGACCTCAACCGGGCCATCGAGTGCGGCCAGCGCGTCCTGACCCACGTCGAGGACGCCGGTCTCGACGCGTGCGACGAGGCCGTCCAGCTCGCCGTCACCCTCGCTGCCGCCTACTTCGAGCGCGGCGACACCGGCCACGCCGTGCGCATGTGCCGCAAGGCCATCGACCGCGCCGAGACGCTCGGCACGTCCAGGGCCCGGGCCTCCGCCTACTGGAACGCCAGTGCGATGCAGGCGCGGCGCGGCGACGTCGCCAGCGCCGTGCCCCTCGCCGAGCGGGCGCTCGCCCTGCTGGGCGAGGGACAGGACGCCCGCAACCTCGCGCTGCTCCGCGGCGAGGTGGGCCGCCTCCAGCTCGAGCTCGACCCCCCGGCCCTCGACGACGCCCGGCAGAACCTCGAGCAGGCCGCCGCCGAGATGGAGTGGAGCCCCTCGACGTCCTCCGACCGCGCCCAGGTGCTCCTGGGCCTCGCGCGGGCGTCCTTCCTCTCCGGCGACGTCGCGGCGAGCCGCGACCTCGTCGCCGAGGTCCACACCGTCGCCAACGGCCACCTGCCCCTCGCGGAGGCAGAGGCGTGGGCGTTGCTCGGCAGCACCTACGTCGCCGAGGGCGACTCCGCCGAGGCCAGCTCGTGCTTCCAGCGGGCGGTGCACACCCTCTCGGCGATCGGTGCCGACCGGGTGGCGGCCCAGCTGTGGTTCGAGCTCGCCGACCTGCTCCAGGGCGTCGGGATGACCGAGGCCGCGGCGGACGCGTACCGGCGCGCGGCAGCGTCGACCGGGCTGCGGGCGCGCGCGGCGGCTGCCACGTTCGCCCGCAGCTGAGGGGTCAGCGCACGCGCAGACCCCGGGTGGTCGGGGTGCTCAGCTCAGCAGCACCAGCCGGTGCGCGCGGTCTGCTTGACCTGCGCCGCCTCGGCGGGGGCGGCGAAGCCGGCCAGGCTGACGAGGGCGACGGCGGCGACGAGGATGCGGGTGGCCTTGCGGTTCATGGTGTTCTCCAGGGTGAGAGTGCTGCGCACGAGGTGCCGACAGCTGGGTGGGGTGCTGCTGACGTCGCGCTCAGGGGTGCGCGACGGTGGTGCTCTGGTGCGCTGAGGATCAGCAGCACCAGCCGGTGCGGGCGGTCTGCTTGACCTGCGCCGCCTCTGCCGGCGTGCCGAGACCGGCCAGGCTGACGAGGGCGACGGCGGCGACGAGGATGCGGGTGGCCTTGCGGTTCATGGTGTCTCCAGGGATGAGTGCTGAGTGGGGTGTGGCGGGCGTCCCGAGCACCTGCACGAGAAATCTTGGCAAAACAGATGCCGAGTGTCGCGATCTTTGGCAAACTTGGGCAAGTCCCTCTGGCAAATACCCCTGTGTTGCCAGCGGGCGACACCCCGCGAGATCCCCCCTTGCGGGTCACGCACCGGTCCCCACCCGGTTGCCGCACCGGACCCCCCGCCCCCAGCGGGGGGTCCTCGCACGTCACCGTGCGGACAGGGCAGGGCCAGCCTGCGACCGGGACGACGCAGGCATGCGGGGAGCCGTCAGCGCGGCAGCGTGACGCACACGGTCGTGCCGGTGCCGGGAGCGCTCTCGAAGGAGACCTCGCCGTGGTGGGCCTCGACGATCGTGCGCACGATCGTGAGGCCGAGACCGGTGCCGGGACGCTGGAGGCGTCGGGCGTTCTGCCCGCGGAAGAAGCGGTCGAAGACCTGTCCCGCCTCGTGCCGCTCCACGCCGACGCCCTCGTCGCAGACGGTCAGGACGACGTGACCGGCGTCCTCGACCAGGCTGACCGTGACCACGCCGTCGGGCCGGCTGTAGGCGATCGCGTTGTCGAGCAGGTTGTCCACGGCCTGCCGCAGGCGCATGCCGTCGGCGTGGACGGTGAGCGACTCGGGGCAACGCAGGGCGATGCGCACGCCGGCGGACTCGGCGTCGAGGACGGCGGAGTCGACGGCCTCGACGAGCACGGTCGCGAGGTCCACGGTGTAGGGGTCGATCGGTGGCGAGCCGGCCGCCGCCCGGGTCGCGAAGAGCAGGTCGGCGACGAGGTGGGAGAGCCGGAGCATGTTGCGCCGCGCGGCCGTGACGTGCTGGCGGCCGTCGGCGCTGACGTCGGTCGAGTCGTCGAGCAGCTCGAGGTAGGCGAGGGCCGCAGTCAGCGGGGTGCGCAGCTCGTGCGAGAGCGTCGCGACGAACTCGTCCTTGACGTGCATCGCGCGCACGAGGTCGGTCACGTCGTGGTACGCGAGCACCGCGCCGGCGGCGAGACCGGTCCGGTCGACGACGGCCCGCGCCGAGACCGAGAGGGCCCGCCGGGACTCGTGGTCCTCGCCGACCCAGATGCGTACGTCGTCGAACTCCTCGCCGCGCACGGCGCGCACCGACGGCATCTCGTCCGGCTCGAGGAGGCGCACCTGGTCGGGGTCGTAGACGAAGCCAGGCTGTCCCGCCAGCCCCAGGTGGTCGTGGGGGAAGGCCAGCTCGAGGAACTCGCGCAGGCAGCCGTTGGTGGCGAGGTAGCGCCCCTCGGCGTCGATCCGGAGCAGCCCGACGGAGGCGCCCTCGAACACGGCGCGGGCGGTGCTGCGCTCGGAGTCGACGGCCGCCTCGGCCGCGTCCAGCCGCTCGACGAACGCCTGGCGCTCGGTGATGTCGGCGACCTGCGCGATGAAGTGGACGGGCATGCCGGCCGGGTCGCGGAGCAGGGCCACCGACAGGTCGCCGATCACGATGCTGCCGTCGGCGCACACGTAGCGCTTGGTGATCCGGTAGGAGCCGATCTCACCCGCCAGGGCCTGGTCGACCAGTCGCAGGTCGGCGGCGAGGTCGTCGGGGTGCGTGATGTCCTGGAAGGTCAGCGCGGCCATGGCGTCCGGGTCGTAGCCGAGCATGTCGCAGAACGCTGCGTTGGCGGAGACGAAGTCGCCGGCGGGCGACACGATCGCCATCCCCACCGGGGAGTGCTCCATGGTGAGCTGCCACAGGTCGGTCTTCTCGGGCGCGCGCGTGTCGGACACGACCATCACACAACCCTCCCGACGACATGGACGAACTGTCACCGTACGAGTCGCCGGCCTCCCGCTCGGGGCATCTGCACGAACAGTGGCGAAAATGAGGGGAACGCCCCGTGCCCGGTGCACGAGGCGCTCCCTCCGGTCCAGACCAGTGGTCCGGGTTGTCAAACTTCTGTCAGGCGCTGACGAGCACCTGGACCTCGGCCACCGAGCCGGTGGCCGCCACGACCCGGGTGTCCACGGGCTCGGCCTTCGGCGCGAGCGTGCGCAGGGTCCACTCGCCGTCCCCGGCGAAGAACCGGAAGTGACCACTGGCCGAGGTCGGGACCTCGGCGGTGAACTCACCGCTGCGGTCGAGCAGCCGGACGTACGCGTTCGACACCGGCTCCTCCCCGCGCAGCACCTGGCCCTGGATCACGGCCTCCTTGGCGACGTTGACGCCGTCGAGCGACAGCCCGCCCTCCTTGGCCCCGCACATGTCAGGCCTCCCCGGGCTCGTCGCCGAGCGCGACGGGCACGCCGACGAGCGAGCCGTACTCGGTCCAGGAGCCGTCGTAGTTCTTCACGCTCTGGTGGCCGAGCAGCTCCTTGAGCACGAACCAGGTGTGCGACGAGCGCTCGCCGATGCGGCACAGGGCGATGGTCTCCTTGGAGTCGTCGAGGCCGGCCGCGCCGTAGATCTCGCGGAGCTCCTCGTCGGACTTGAAGGTGCCGTCGTCGTTGGCCGCCTTCGACCACGGGACGTTGATCGACGTCGGGACGTGCCCGGCGCGCTGGGCCTGCTCCTGGGGGAGGTGGGCCGGGGCCAGCAGGCGGCCGGCGTACTCGTCGGGGCTGCGGACGTCGACCAGGTTCTTCACGCCGATCGCGGCGACGGTCTCGTCGCGGAAGGCGCGGATCGAGGAGTCCTGCTCCTGCGCGGTGTACGTCGTCGCGGCGCGGCTGGGGAGCTCGTCGGTCAGCTCGCGGGAGTCGAGCTCCCACTTCTTGCGGCCGCCGTCGAGGAGCTTGACGTCCTGGTGGCCGTAGAGCTTGAAGTACCAGTAGGCGTAGGCGGCGAACCAGTTGTTGTTGCCGCCGTAGAGCACGACGGTGTCGTCGTTGGAGACGCCGCGCTCGGACAGCAGCGCCTCGAACTGCGCCCTGTCGACGAAGTCGCGGCGGACCTGGTCCTGCAGGTCGGTGGTCCAGTCGAGCTTGATCGCTCCCCGGATGTGCCCCTTGTCGTAGGCGGTCGTGTCCTCGTCGACCTCGATGAGGACGATGCCGTCGGTGTCGAGGTTGTCCTCGACCCACTGGGCGGTGACGAGCGAGTTCTCGCGGCTCATGGTGGTGTGCTCCTTGGTGGTGGTTGAACAGTCGGGGGGTCAGGCGGTGGCGATGAAGCGGCGGACGAGCAGGTAGACCTCGCATCCCAGGCAGAAGGCGAAGACGGCGTTGAGCAGCGCCGCGACGAGCGCGAACCCGACCGCAACCTGTCCGACGACGGTGGCGCCGGCGAGCAGGGCCACGAGGCCGACGAGCGCGAACGCGAGGCCGACCGCCTGTGCGAATCGGGGCGGCTCCGGCGACTCCCACTCGGCCGGTGGGCCGAGACGCGGGCGCACGAGCGTGCGGAACAGCCACGCGTGCGGCGTGGCCTGCACGCCCCGAACGGCACCGATGGCGAAGAGGACGGCCTGGACGGCGAGCAGCGACGCGTCGTAGGGCGACGGGAGCAGCAGCACCGCGACCAGGACGACGGCGGTGAGCTCGGCGGCCAGCTGCGGGCCGCGCGGGTCGATGGCGCCCTCGGGGCGCCGCGCGACGTCGGGCCGGGTGGTGGCGGTGGTGGTCATGTCTCTCCTGAGGTGGTCGGCACAGCACGGGGCCGGGCGCGCTGGGACGTGACCCAGCGCAGGGCCCCTCCGACGGAGCATAGTCCAGTAACCTGATGGACTTTATGGCTCAGGCGAGCGGGGGGACCGCTACGACATTCGACACAGCGCCGAGCGCACGCGGCAGTGGTCCACTGCGCGGCGCTTGGTGAGCATGGTCGAGGACATGCGGACGACAGTAGGCCGTTCCGCACCCTGCGCCTCGATCGGTCTCACCATGTGGTCCATGCATCCATATCCTGAGATCACGCGCGAGCGAGCGCCGTGAGGACCTGGTCCCGGGACGGTGCGCCGGTCGCCCGGACCACCTCGACCCCCGCCGCGTCGAGGACCAGGGTGGTCGGGGTACGCAGGATCCCCAGGGCGCGCGTGGCGTCGAGGTGGTGCTCGGCGTCGACCTCGACGTGGGTCACGCCGTCGACGAGCTCCGTCACCTCGCCCAGCACCCGGCGCGTGGCGCGGCAGGGCGCGCAGAAGGCGCTCGAGAACTGCAGCAGGGTCGCCCGCTCCCCCAGCTCGACGCCGAGCTCGGACACGAGCGCGGCGGCCGCCGGAGCGGCACCGGCAGGAGCGCCGGGAGCGGCGGCTGCGGGTGCTTCGGCGCGCGGGTCGGCAGCAACCGGGGCGGGCGTGCGTACGGCTCGCGTCCCGCGGAAGCGGCCGTCGCTCGCCCGGCGCCAGAGCCCGAGGCCGAGCGCCAGCACGACTGCGGCGACGACGATCCAGGCTCCGGTGCTCACGTCCACCCAACGACGACGCGCCGCGGGATGTTCCGGGAGGGGCGCGCCGGGGTGGGGCGTCGCAACCGCTCAGCCCCCGGCGAACGGCGGCAGGAGCTCGACGACGGAACCGGGGGGCACTGCCACGTACGCGGGGTCGCGGGCGCCGACCGGCTGCTCGCCGATCAGGACCGAGCAGACGCCGACCGTGCGGGCCATCCGGTCCCCCGGGTGGCGTTCGAGCACGAGGGCGACGACGTCGGCCAGGGTGAGCCCCGGCGTCGCCTCCAGGACGTCCTCGGCCACCCCCGCGGCAGCGCGGGCGCCGGCCCAGTAGCGGACGGTGACCGCTGTCTCAGCAGTCCGGTGCTCGCCCGACGAGTCGCTCATGCGGGCTATCCTTCACCATCCCCGGCTGGCCCCCGGCTGGTCCGCCGCAGACAGGAGGTCCTGCGATGAGCGCTCTGCTGCTGCTCACGACTGCCCTCCAGCCGTCGGCCGAGGTGCTCCCCGGGCTGGCCCTGCTGGCCCACACGGTCAAGATCGTCCCGGCCCAGGGCAGCGCGCTGCTCGACGCGCCCGAGGCCGACCTGGTCCTCGTCGACGGCCGCCAGGACCTCGCCGCGGCGCGCGACCTCTGCCGGCTCATCCGCACCACCGGCGCAGACGCGCCCGTGCTGCTCGTCGTCACCGAGGGTGGTCTGGCGGTCGTGGCGCACGACTGGGGCATGGACGACGTCGTGCTCCACACGTGCGGGCCCGCCGAGCTCGATGCCCGCATCCGCCTCGCGATCGGCCGCGCCAGCGCGGCGGCGCCGGACGACCCGTCGACCCACGTGATCCACCGCGGCGAGGTCGTGGTCGACGACGCCACCTACACCGCCCGCATCGGCGGTCGTGCGCTCGACCTGACCTACAAGGAGTTCGAGCTCCTGAAGTACCTCGCCCAGCACCCGGGCCGGGTCTTCAGCCGCGAGCAGCTCCTCCAGGAGGTCTGGGGCTACGACTACTTCGGCGGCACGCGGACGGTGGACGTCCACGTCCGGCGGCTGCGCGCCAAGCTCGGCACCGAGCACGAGCACCACATCGGCACCGTCCGCAACGTCGGCTACCGCTTCGTCGTGCCGACGCGGGACGCCTCCGGCGCCGACGCCCCGGCGGGCGCGGACGCCACCTCGTCCTGACACCTCGTCCTGACACCTCGTCCTGACACCTCGTCCTGACACCTCCGGGCCGGGCCTAGGGTCGGACCATGGACCACGTGCTGCAGATCGCCGACGCCGCTGCCGCGACCGACGGCGCCGACCCGCTCGACGAGGCCGCCCGGATGGCGCTGGCCGACGGACTCGCCGAGGTGCTGGTGGAGGGCGACGGGTTCGCGCTGGTCCACGACGGTGACCTGGCCCTGGCGGTGGGCCCCGGGGCGCGCGGACGCGGCACCGGCTCGGCGTTGCTCGCGCGGGTCGAGGGGGCGTACGACGGCGCGCTCGTCGCCTGGTCCCACGGCAACCACCCCGCGGCCGCCCGGCTCGCCGCGAGTCACGGGTGGGAGCGGGTGCGCGACCTGTGGGTGATGCGTCGGCCCGCGTCGACCCGGCTCCCGCCCCTGGCGCCGCCCGACGGCGTGACGATCCGCTCCTACCGCGACGACGACGCCGCTGACGTGGTGCGGGTCAACGCCGCCGCCTTCGCCCACCACCCCGAGCAGGGGGCGATGGACCTCGACAACCTGGCCCGCCGGATGGCCGAGCCGTGGTTCGACCCGGCCGGGCTGCTCGTCGCCGAGGACGCGAGCGGCGTCCTCGGCTTCCACTGGACCAAGCAGCACGACGCCGACCACGGCGAGGTCTACGTCGTGGGAGTCGACCCGGCCGCGCAGGGCCGCGGGCTCGGCAGGCTGCTCACCCTCGCCGGGCTGCACCACCTCGCCGGGCTCGGGGTCGGCGAGGTCCTGCTCTACGTCGAGTCCGACAACGGGCCGGCGGTCGCGGTCTACTCCGGCCTCGGCTTCACCCACGCGGACACCGACACCCACGTGCAGTACGCCCGGGGACGCTGACGCGTCAGCGCAGCGGGCGCACGTGCAGCCCGACCTCGGGGTCGACGACGACCTCCTGGGCGGCCGGCATCCCGTCGACGGCGAGCGTCGCGTCGACGGGCACGTTGCGCTTGACCACGGCGAGCGCGATCGGGCCGAGCTCGTGGTGCCGGGCGCTGGACCCGACGAACCCGATGTCGCGACCGTCGTGGGACACCGGTGAGCCGGCAGCGGGCAGGCGGTTCTCGGACCCGTCGAGGTGGAGCAGCACGAGGCGGCGCGGCGGCCGGCCGAGCGTGTGCACCCGCGCGACGGTCTCCTGACCGCGGTAGCAGCCCTTGTCGAGGTGGACGGCCGCGCCGATCCACCCGACCTCGTTGGGGATGGTGCGGTGGTCGGTGTCGAGCCCGAACCGCGGCTCGCCGCGCTCGATCCGCAGCGCCTCGAAGGCCCACAGGCCCGCCGCCGGGCCCGCCGCCTCGGCGTACGCCTCGAGCCGCTCGCGGGGCACGAAGTCGTACCTCCCGCCGGCCTCGCCGGGTCGCCACATCACGGCGAGGTCGTCGACGAGCCCGACCTCGACGCGGGTCATGAACTTCATCCGCTCCAGCCACTCCACCAGCGCGGGACCGGCGCCGGGCTCGGTGTGGGCGGTGAAGGCCTCGCCGTCGTCGACGCCGGTGAAGGCGTGCTCGACGTGGCCCTGCGGGCTGAGGACGAGCGCCTGGGTCCAGGTACCGGGGGCGAGGCCCTCGAAGTACTGGGTGGTGAGGTTGTGCAGCCAGCCGAGCCGGTCGGGCCCGCTGATGCGGAGGACGTCGCGGTGCGAGAGGTCCACGAAGCCGTCCCCGCGGGCCAGGCTGCGCTGCTCGGTGTTGAACGAGCCGTAGTGCGCGGCCACCGGTGCGTCGATGCCGTCACCAGCGACGGCTCCGGGCAGGGCGAGGAGAGGGCTGGCCATGCCTCGAGTCTAGGTCGGCTCCGGTGGGTGGCCGCAGTCCGCGCACTCACCGAAGATCGCGAGGTGGCCGACGTCCATCGCGAACCCGTCGGCCGCGAGCGCGGCAACCACGGGCGCGACGAGGTCGGGGTCGTACGACCGCACGCGGCGACAGCGCCGGCACACCACGTGGACGTGCTCGTGCTCGAGCGTGGAGTGGTAGGTCGGCGCGCGGTCGCTGAGGTGGGTGTGGCGCACCAGCCCGAGCTCCTCGAGGACCTCGAGGGTGCGGTAGACGGTCGAGGCGTTGACCGAGCTGACCTGGCCGCGGACGTGGGCGAGAACCTCGTCCGGCGTCGCGTGCCGCAGCTCCTCGACCGCCCGCAGGATGAGCTCGCGCTGCGGGGTGAGCCGCAGGCCCTGCTCACGCAGCCGGGTGGCGAGGTCGTCGCTCATCGTCGGGCCGCCGTCAGGCTCGCTTGAGCCGCGCCCAGGTGTGCGGCTGGAGCTCCTGGCCGACGGCTGCCATGTCGTAGGCGTAGAGGAGGTCGCCCTCGACGTTGCCGTACATCCGGGAGCCGGCCGTGACCTCCTTGGCCGTCTCGGTGAAGGAGACGCCGGCGGTGTGCATCTCGACCTTGCCGCCCTCGGCCGCGCCGTACCAGATCTCCGAGAAGCCGATGTTGTGCGACAGAAGAAACTCCACCTTGCCGGGCTCGGGGCAGCGGAGGAACCCGGACTCCATGGCGGCGTCGCGGACGACCTCGCCGTCCTCGTCGACGATCCACGAGCGCGACATGTAGTGGAAGAACGGGCGGCCGTCGTGGGTGAAGATCAGCTCCTGGCCGAACTGGAACGACTCGATCGTCGGGTACGCGCCGTGGCCGTTGCCGCGCCAGGTGCCGAGCAGCCACGCGACGGGGCCGCAGTTGGGGTGCAGGTTGTCCGGCAGCTCGAAGGGCATGGGGAACACCTTAGTGTTCGGCCATGGCTCGTTCACTGGTCGTCAAGGTCACCTGCGGCGCCGAGGACGCCGAGCGGTGCAACCAGGGGTTCACCGTGTCCGCGGCCGCCGCCGCGGCCGGCGCCCCGGTGTCGCTCTGGCTCACCGGCGAGGCGGCCTGGTTCGGCGTCCCGGGGCGCGCGGAGGACTTCGCCCTCCACCTCGCCACGCCCCTCGACCAGCTGATGGACGTCGTCCTGGCCGCGGGCACGATCACCGTCTGCTCGCAGTGCGCCGCCCGTCGCGGGATCGTCGCGGCCGACCTGCGCGAGGGGGTCACGATCGCGGGTGCCGCGGTGTTCGCCGAGCAGGTGCTGGGCGACGGCGTACAGGCGCTCGTCTACTGACCGTCCGGACGGGTGCGGACGTCATCTGGCGTTCACCTTCCGGTGCCACACTGGGAGGCATGTCCGACCCGGCCACCCTCACCAGCGCTGCCTCCCCGTCGGTCGAGGAGGGGCCGGTGTCCGAGCCGTTCGGGCACCCGACCGAGACCTTCGACGTCGAGCCGCCCTACACCCCGGACGCCGCCGCCATCGAGGCGGTGGAGAAGTTCGACGACCGCTTCATCGACCGCGAGATCTCCTGGGTCCGCTTCAACCAGCGCGTCCTCGAGCTCGCGGAGGATCCGGGCCTGCCGCTGCTGGAGCGCGCCCGCTTCCTCGCGATCTTCGCCAGCAACCTCGACGAGTTCTTCATGGTCCGCGTCGCCGGCCTCAAGCGGCGCATCGCGGCCGGCGTGGCCGTACGCGCGGCGAGCGGGCTGATGCCGCGCGAGCAGCTCGAGCACCTGTGGTCCGGCAGCCGCGACCTCATGGAGCGCCACGCCCGGGCGTTCGTCGACCTCCTCCCCGAGCTGGGCGCGCAGGGCATCGAGATCGTCCGGTGGGAGGAGCTCGACCGCGAGGAGCAGAAGGTCTGCAAGAAGCTCTTTAAGGACCGGATCTTCCCCGTCCTGACACCGCTGGCGGTCGACCCGGCGCACCCCTTCCCCTACATCTCCGGCCTCTCGCTCAACCTCGCCGTCGTGGTGCGCCACCCCAAGACCGGCACCGAGCACTTCGCGCGGGTCAAGGTGCCGCCGACGTTCGGCCGCTTCGTCGGCCTGGGCAACCAGCGCTTCGTGCCCATCGAGGACGTCATCGGCGAGCACCTCAAGAAGCTCTTCCCCGGCATGGACGTGCTCGGCTCGCACACCTTCCGGGTCACCCGCAACGAGGACCTCGAGGTCGAGGAGGACGACGCCGAGAACCTCCTCAAGGCCCTCGAGAAGGAGCTCCAGCGGCGCCGCTTCGGCCCGCCCGTACGCCTCGAGGTCGAGCAGTCGATGGACCCGAAGGTCCTCGAGCTGCTGGTCTCCGAGCTCGGCGTGGGCCGGGACGAGGTGGTCTCGCTGCCCGGTCCGCTCGACCTGACCGGCCTGCACTCGATCGCCGACCTGCCGCGCGACGACCTCAAGTACGCCGCGTTCCTGCCCTCCACCCACCCGAGCCTGGCCGAGGTCGAGTCGGCCTCCCCCGTCGACGTCTTCGACTCCGTGGGGCGCCACGACGTGCTGCTGCACCACCCCTACGACTCCTTCGCCACCTCCGTGCAGCGCTTCCTCGAGCAGGCGGCCGCCGATCCGCACGTCCTCGCGATCAAGCAGACCCTCTACCGCACCTCGGGTGACAGCCCGATCATCGAGGCGCTCATCGACGCCGCGGAGGCCGGCAAGCAGGTGCTTGTCGTCGTCGAGATCAAGGCCCGCTTCGACGAGCAGGCCAACATCCGGTGGGCGCGCAAGCTCGAGCAGGCCGGCTGCCACGTCGTCTACGGCCTGGTCGGCCTCAAGACGCACTGCAAGCTGTCGATGGTCGTGCGCGACGAGCCCGAGGGCATCCGGCGCTACGTCCACCTCGGCACCGGCAACTACAACCCCAAGACGGCACGCGTCTACGAGGACCTCGGCCTCCTCACCGCCAACCAGGAGATCGGCGAGGACGTCGCGCTCCTCTTCAACAACCTCTCCGGCATCAGCCGCAACCGCACCTACGACCACCTGCTCGTCGCCCCGCACAGCGTGCGCGAGGGCCTGGTCGCCCAGGTCCACCAGGAGATCGCCCACCACCAGGCCGGCCGCCCCGCGGGGATCCGGATCAAGGCCAACTCGGTCGTCGACGAGGCGGTGATCGACGCGCTCTACCTCGCCTCGCAGGCGGGCGTGCGCGTCGAGCTGGTGATCCGCGGGATCTGCGCGCTGCGCCCGGGCGTACCCGGCCTCTCCGAGACCATCCGGGTCCGCTCGATCCTGGGCCGGTTCCTCGAGCACAGCCGCGTGTTCTGGTTCGACAACGGCGGCGAGCCGGCCGCGTGGATCGGGTCGGCGGACATGATGCACCGCAACCTCGACCGCCGCGTCGAGGTGCTCGTACGCCTGCGCGACCCGCACGTCGTCGACGAGGTCCGGGCCCTGCTCGACCTCGCGCTCGACGAGCAGACCACCGCCTGGGAGCTCGGGTCGGAAGGGGAGTGGGTGCTGCGCCACGGGGAGCGCCACCTGCACGACGAGCTGATCGCCCGGCAGCGCACGCGTCGCCGCTGAGCCCCCATTTCCGGCCCCTTTTCGAGCGACACGCCGGACGACACGCCGAACGGCGTCCCTCCGGTGACGGGGTCCGGAGGCCCCTGGGGTCGCGGTTTGCATCTCCGTGCTGAGGACCCCCTACTCTATTTCACGGTTCATCCGCCCCCCGTTCGGAGTTCACTGTGCGTTTGAAGTTCCGTCCCGTCGACAGCTCGTTCTACGACCTCTTCAGCGAAGCTGCCGGGCACCTCGTCGTCGGAGCCCAGCTCCTCAGCGAGATGCTCTCCGCCGGCAACTCCAAGGCCGAGATCGCCCAGCGCATGCGCGAGGCCGAGCACGCCGCCGACGAGACCACCCACTCGATCGTGCGACGGGTGAACAGCACCTTCGTCACGCCGTTCGACCGCGAGGACATCTACTCCCTCGCCTCGGCGCTCGACGACGTCATGGACATGATGGACGAGGCCGTCGACCTGGTCCTCCTCTACGAGGTCACCTCCCTGCCGCCGGAGACCACCCAGCAGGTCGAGGTCCTCCAGCGCTGCGCCGAGCTCACCGCCGCGGCGATGCCGTCGCTGGAGTCGATGGGCTCGCTCGACGAGTACTGGATCGAGATCAACCGCCTCGAGAACACCGGTGACAAGTCCTACCGGCGGATCCTGGCCAACCTCTTCAGCGGCGAGTACGAAGCCCTGGAGGTCCTCAAGCTCAAGGACATCGTCGAGTCCCTCGAGGGGGCGATCGACGCGTTCGAGAAGGTCGCCAACATCGTGGAGCAGATCGCCGTCAAGGAGTCCTGACCCCGATGGAGATCGGCATCATCATCGCCGTCGTCGTCGTCGCACTGGTCTTCGACTACACGAACGGCTTCCACGACGCTGCCAACGCGATCGCCACGTCGGTGTCCACCGGCGCGCTCAAGCCGCGGGTGGCGCTGGCCATGGCGGCCGTCATGAACTTCGTCGGCGCGTTCCTGGGCCAGAAGGTCGCCCACACGGTGTCCGACACGATCGACCCCGGGCCAGGCAGCCACGGGCTGGTGATCGTGATGTGCGGCCTGCTCGGCGCCATCACGTGGAACATGATCACCTGGTACTACGGCCTGCCGTCCTCCTCCTCGCACGCCCTCATCGGCGGCCTCGTCGGCGCCGCGGTCGCGGCCGGGGCGAGCGCCAACTGGGCCGTCGTGCTGGAGAAGGTCGTGCTCCCGATGTTCGTCTCGCCCCTCGTGGCGTTCAGTCTCGGCTTCGCGCTGATGCTCGCGATCATGTGGATGTTCCGCAACGCCAACCCCGGCCGCGCCAACCGCGGCTTCAAGGTCGCACAGACGGTCTCGGCCGCCGCGATGGCACTCGGCCACGGCCTGCAGGACGCCCAGAAGACGATGGGCGTGATCTTCCTGGCGCTGCTCACCGGCGGCTACGTCGCCGAGTCCGACGGGCTCCCGCTGTGGGTGATCATCGCCGCGGCCACCGCGATCTCCCTCGGCACCTGGTCCGGCGGCTGGCGCATCATGCGCACTCTCGGTCGCCGCATCATCCACCTCGACCCGCCTCGCGGTTTCGCGGCCGAGTCGGTGGCGGCCTCGGTCCTCTACACGACGTCCTACGTCTTCGAGGCCCCGATCTCGACCACCCACACCATCACCTCCGCGGTCATGGGCGTCGGCGCCACCAAGCGCCTCTCCGCCGTCCGCTGGGGCGTGGCGAAGTCGATCCTCACCGCGTGGGTGCTGACCTTCCCGGCCGCCGCCCTCGCCGCCGCGATCTGCTACTGGGTGGCGCGCGTCTTCCTCCCCTGATCCGCTGCGGCGACCTCATACGCCGCGCCGTACGCCGCGCCGTGCCGGGTACCTAGGGACGAAATGGACGACTTCGTGACCCGCTGACCCACCAGGACGTCCCTAGGTACGTCCGGGTGAGGCGGAGACGCCCCCTGCATTCATGCCGCGGACCGGTAGCGCAGCAGACGACGGCGCTGGTGCGCCGAGAGCGCGCGGCGCTGCGCCACCGTCGCGGTGGGGACCCACCAGTCCGGCAGTCCGGGCAACCAGCGGCGTTGATGCGCCGGCCGTTGCTCAGCACGGGCGTACGCCCCGCGCAGCCGGCCGACGAAGGCCCCCCGGTCTGCCAGGTCCCCCGCCATCATCGTCACCCCCTCCAGCCCCAGGCGCCGATAGGCCGCCTCCTTGACGACGTCCGCGTGCCGCACCTCTCCAGCGAGGTGGAGCGCGCCGTCGTACAGGCCGTAGACGCCGGCGATCGGGTCGAACAGGTCCGGCGTGCCGACGAAACGCCCGGACAGGTCGAAGACGGGGTGGTTCGCCCGCGGTCGTGGCGCCCCTGCGTCCAGCTGCCAGGCGAGGCGCATGACCGGTTCCATCGGGGACCACGAGTTCTCCTCGAGCATGCAGAGGACGTCGCGCACCCGCTGGACGCCCTGTCGGATCCACAGCTCGCTCTGCGTGAGGGCGGCCAGCTCCTCGACGGACACCAGGTCGTCATAGGCGGCCATCTCGAAGGCGACGATCGCCGCCTCGTCCGTCGCCGCCTTGCGCATCTCGTACGCCACGCTCCACCGGGCGCTCGTCAGGCGCACACCGCGCAGCCGGAGCAGCTCGCTGGGCGGCACCAGCTCCTGACTGACTCCGAGGAGGTGGCCCGGTCGCAACGTGTGCCGGCTGCCGAGGGCCAGAGTGACCGGCAGCAGCTCGGACCCGCGCCCCGTGCCCTGGAACCAGCTGCCGCCTGCCCAACGGAGGGACGCCCAGCCCGTCACGCCGCCGTGCGCGGGCAGTCGCGCTGCCGCCTCCACGATCCGTTGGTCGACCGAGACCGGCGTGTCGCTCGGCACCCAGGTGCCCCCGCCCGTACGACGGAACGCCCCAGATCGAGCCTGCCACGGTGTCGGTCCGTCCGGATCACCCCGCTTGCTCGGCCAGACCAGACCGGGCGGCAACCCTTCTTGCGGCCCGAGGCCGTGACGGGGTCGGGCCCCCTCCGTCCACGCCGGCTGTTCCATGCCGCGACCCTCGCGGGGGCCGTACGACGTGGCGAGCGGCTCTCCACAGGAGCCGCACGCCACCTTCGTGCGGGGCTGTTGTGGACGACCAGCGGCCAGTGCCCGGCCATCGAGCGTCTCCCCACGGCGGGGTATCTAGGGACGACCTGGTAGCCCGAACCCCCGATCGGGCGACCAGATCGTCCCTAGGTACCCCGGCACGCAGACCAAGCCGGCTGGCCGCACGGGTGGCCGGGCGGGCGGAGGGGCTCAGCCGAAACGACCGGAGATGTAGGCCTCGGTGGCCTCGTTGTCCGGGTTGGCGAACATCTTCTGCGTCGAGTTGAACTCCACCAGGTGGCCGGGCTGGCCGGCGGCCTTGAGGTTGAAGAAGCCGGTCTCGTCGGAGACGCGCGCCGCCTGCTGCATGTTGTGGGTGACGATGACGATCGTGTAGTCGGACTTCAGCTCGTGGATGAGGTCCTCGATCGCGGACGTCGAGATCGGGTCGAGGGCCGAGCAGGGCTCGTCCATCAGCAGGACCTGGGGCTCCACGGCGATCGCGCGGGCGATGCAGAGGCGCTGCTGCTGACCGCCCGAGAGACCCATGCCGGGCTTGGCGAGGCGGTCCTTGACCTCGTTCCAGAGGTTCGCGCCCTTGAGGGAGCGCTCGACGATGTCGTCGGCCTCGGACTTCTTCATCTTCTTGGCGTTCAGGCGGTTGCCGGCGAGGACGTTCTCGTAGATGGACATCGTCGGGAACGGGTTGGGCCGCTGGAAGACCATGCCGATCTGGCGGCGCACGGCGACGGGGTCGATGGCGGAGTCGTAGAGGGACTGCCCGTCGACGGTCACCTTGCCCTCGACGCGGGCGCCGGGGATGACCTCGTGCATGCGGTTCAGCGAGCGCAGGACGGTCGACTTGCCGCAGCCGGACGGGCCGATGAAGGCCGTCACGGACCGCGCGCGGACGTGCATGTTGACGCCCTGCACGGCGAGGAAGTCGCCGTAGTAGATGTCGAGGTCGGAGACGTCGATGCTCTTGGCCATGGTGGGGGTGACTCCTTGGTCGGGTGGTGCTGGTCTGCGGCTCAGCGGCCGGTCTTGGGGGCGAAGGCCTTGCCGACGATCCTCGCGACGAGGTTGAGCGACATGACGATGATGATGAGGAAGAGGGCGGCGCCCCACACGCGGTCGGTCCAGATCGGGCCGTACTTGAAGTGGGTGGTCTGGCCGAGCGACTGGAAGATGTAGACCGGCAGGGTCTGCACGGGTCCGGAGAACGGGTTCCAGTTCGCCACGCGCGCGGTGCCCAGGATCAGCAGCAGCGGCGCGGTCTCGCCGGCCACGCGCGCGATGGCGAGCGTGACACCGGTGACGATGCCCGCGACGGCGGTGGGCAGGACGACCTTCACGATCGTGCGCCAGCGCGGGACGCCGAGGGCGTACGACGCCTCCCGCAGGTCGTCGGGCACGAGCTTGAGCATCTCCTCGACCGAGCGGATCACCGTCGGCAGCATCAGCAGCGACAGCGCGATCGAGCCGCCGATGCCGAGTCGCGGGAGCGGGTCGCCGGTCACGACGATGAAGAGCGCGATGGCGAACAGGCCGGCGACGATGGACGGGATGCCCGTCATGACGTCGACGAGGAAGGTGATGACCTTCGCGAGGCGGTTGCCCTTGCCGTACTCGACGAGGTAGATCGCGGTGAAGATGCCGATCGGGATCGCGATGACGGCCGCGATGGACGTCACCATGATGGTGCCCATGATCGCGTGGTAGATCCCGCCGCCGACGCCGAGCAGCGCGCGGCCGCTCATGTCGTCGTTGAGGAACGCGGGCGTCAGCACCGGCGCGCCACGCTGCACGACGGTCCAGATCAGGCTGACCAGCGGGACCATCGCGAGGACGAACGCGCTCCACATCAGCGTCTGCACGAGGGTGTCCGTCGCCTTGCGCGACCCCTCGACCGCGCGGGTCCAGAAGGTCAGGCCCAGCACGTACGCGAGCCAGGCGAGCGCGACGGCCCCGAAGATGCCGACGCCGAGGAGCAGCGCGAGGGCACCGAGGGCGACCGAGACGACGGCGACGAGCCCGGGGGCCATGCGCGGCATGGTGCCGCCGGTGAGGGGCTCGAGGTGGTCGACGGTGTGCTCGGAGTCGATGAGCGTGTTCATGCCTTCACCTGTCCACGGGTGGCGACCCAGCGGCCGAGGAAGTTGACCGCGAAGGTCAGGACGAAGAGGGCGAGGCCGGCGAAGATCAGGACGTTGATCTTGAGCCCGGCGGCGTTCGCGTAGTTGTTGGCGATGCTGGCGGCGATGGTGTTCGAGTTCGCCGACGAGATGACGTCGAAGCTGATGATGGCGCCGGTAGCCGAGAGCACCATCGCGACGGCCATCGTCTCGCCGAGCGCGCGCCCGAGGCCGAGGAGGAGCGCGGCGACGATGCCGGAGCGGGCGTACGGCAGCACCGCGAGGCGGATCATCTCCCAGCGGGTCGCACCGAGGGCGAGGGCCGCCTCCTGGTGCATCGTCGGGGTCTGGGCGAAGATCTCGCGCAGGATCGCGGTGACGATCGGTAGCGCCATCAGCGCGAGGACGACGGACGCGGTGAGGAGCGTGCGTCCGGAGCCGGAGACCGGCCCGTCGAAGAGCGGGATCCAGCCGAACCACGAGTTGAGCCACTCGTAGAACGGCGTCAGGCGGGGCGCGAGGACCGCGATGCCCCACAGCCCGAAGACCACCGACGGCACGGCCGCGAGCAGGTCGACGAGGTAGCCGACGGGCTTGGCCAGCCGGCGCGGGGCGTAGTGCGAGATCACCAGCGCCAGCCCGATCGCGAGCGGCGTCACGATGATCATCGCGAGCAGCGCGGACAGGACGGTGCCGAAGAGCAGCGGGCCGACGAGCGTCCAGACGCTCGACTTGCCGTACGCCTGCTCACCGTGGGCGTCGAGCGCCGGCAGCCCCTGGATGAACAGGAAGATGGCGACGCCTGCCAGCAGGGCGACGACGAGCAGGGCGGCGCCGAGCGCAGTGCGGCTGAAGACCGCGTCCCCCACGCGGGTCGTCCGGGCGCGCTCCTCCAGCTGGGGAGCGGGCTCCTGGATCGCGGTGGTCACTCTTGTCCTCCTGTGGGTCTCACCCGGGTGACGACGTGTCGGCAGGGGCCGGGCCTGTCGGGCCCGACCCCCGCCGCCGTGCTGGGTGGTGTCAGCCCGCCGAGATCGTGTCGACGATGGACTGGGCCTCGGTGCGGATCTGGTCGGTCAGCGGGGCCGAGCCGGCCTCGCTCGAGCCGATCTCCTGGCCCTCGTCGCTGAGGATGTAGGAGATGTAGCCCTTGACGTTGGCCGCGGTGGCCTCGTCGCTGTAGGTCTGGCACGCGAGGAGGTAGGAGGTGAGGACGATCGGGTAGACGCCGGCCTCCTCGGTCTCGTGGTCGAGGTCGAAGGCCATGTTGACGTCCGAGCCCTCCTCGACGCGCGGGGAGACCTCGAAGATCTTCGCGGCGGCCTCGGAGCTCGGGGCGACGTACTCCTCGCCCACCTTGATGTTGGCCTGGCCGAGGCCACCGGCCTGGCTGGCGTCGGCGTAGCCGATGGTGTTCGGGGCGTCGGTGACGACCTGGACGACGCCAGAGGTGCCCTTGCCGCCCTCGCCACCGGCCTCGGTCGGCCACGTCTCGATGGCGCCGTAGGTCCACACGTCGCCGGCGACGGCGTCGAGGTAGTCGGTGAAGTTCTCGCTCGTGCCCGACTCGTCGGAGCGGTGGACCGGCGTGATGTTCTCGCTGGGCAGGTCGACGTCGGGGTTGTCGGCCTTGATGGCCTCGTCGTCCCAGGTGGTGATGGTGCCGGCGAAGATGCCCGCGAGGGTCTCGGGCGAGAGGTTGAGGTCGTCGACGCCGTCGACGTTGTAGATCACCGCGATCGGCGAGACGTAGTTGGGGATCTCGATCGGCTCGGAGGCGCACGTCTCCGTGGCCGCGCTGAGCTCGCCCTCGTCGTCGGTGAGGTAGGAGTCGGAGCCTGCCATCGGGAAGCCGCCGGAGATGAAGTTCTCGCGGCCACCGCCCGAGCCGACGGGGTCGTAGGAGACGGTCACGCCGGGCGCGACCTCGCCGAAGCCGACCATCCAGGCGTTCTGCGCGGACTCCTGCGACGAGGCGCCACCGATGGCGAGCTCGCCGGACAGGTCGGCGTAGTCGCCGCTGGTCTCGGAGGAGCCGGAGTCACCGGTGTCGGCGGACGCCTCGTCCGCCGAGTTGCCGCCACCACAGGCGGTGAGGGAGATCGAGAGGGCAAGCACGGCCACGCTGGGGGCCAGCAGCTTGCGGTAGGAAGTGCGGTTCACTTCAGGTGCTCCTGATGAGTCTGATGATTGCTGACGTCGAGGACGCTAGGGACGCCAGGAGAACGAGCACCGCGCCGACGGTGAACGAGGGGTGAACTCGACCGGGCCGGTTGGCGTCGGGAATCCGGGCGTGCGACGGCGATCACATGAACTCGTCCGGGCCGCCTTGACGGAGCCCGTGGGAGCGGACTAAAGGGCGGACCGGCAGGCGTGTCAGGAGGCGCCCGTCAGGGCTGCACGACCTCCGTCGCGACGACCCGGCCCTTGCGGTGGTGGACGACCAGCATCGAGGCCGGCTCGAGCGTCGCGTCCGGTACGCGGAGCGCGTCGAGCACGGTCGGCAGCACGGGGCGGTGGGTGCACACGACGGCGTTCTCACGCGCGTCGAGGAGGCCGTCGACGAGCTCGACGACCCCGTCGACCGAGGCGTCCTCCTCGCTCAGCTCGTCGTAGGCCTTCATCGGCCAGCCGGTCGTGTCGACGTAGGGCGTGACCGTCTGCACGCAGCGGGTGCTCGAGGAGGTGTGGACGGCGGTGACGTCGAAGGCGGCCAGCAGCGGCACGAGCCTCTGTGCCTGCGCCTCACCGGCCGCCAGCAGCGGACGTGCCCGGTCGTCCTTCCTCCACCCGCCGCGCGAGCGGGCCTTGCCGTGCCGGAGCACCACGAGCGCGCGGGTCTTGCGGCGCAGCCGGCGTGCCTCGGCCAGGGTCTCGCGGTCGTAGGGATAGGTGAGCCGGCGCATCGCCGCCTCCCACCCCACCCACTCCACGCCGTCGATCTCGTCGTTGGGGGCGTAGCGCGTCACGTCGTCGCTGCCGACGACCCGCGCGACCCAGTAGTCGACGCTCTTCCAGCGTCCGTTGGACAACCGGTAGCGCTGCCGCGACAGGGCCGGCCCGAGGCGTACGTCCACCCCGGTCTCCTCGGCCACCTCGCGCACCGCGGCGGTGACCGCGTGCTCACCGGGGTCGAGCTTGCCCTTGGGGAACGACCAATCGTCGTACTTCGGCCGGTGGACGAGCAGGACCTCGTTGCCCTTGCGGGTCACCACGGCTCCGGCAGCG
The DNA here is from genome assembly GCF_013410035.1 of Nocardioides cavernae. Taxonomy (GTDB): domain Bacteria; phylum Actinomycetota; class Actinomycetes; order Propionibacteriales; family Nocardioidaceae; genus Nocardioides; species Nocardioides cavernae_A. The sequence continues at coordinate 1,027,620 of NZ_JACCBW010000001.1, forward strand.
CGCACGTCGCGGGGCTCCATGGAAGTAGTGTCACACCGACCATCGATCCCCGAGGAGCCCCGTCCGTGCCGCGTCGCCTGCTGGCTGTCCTCGTCGCAGCGGTGGTGGTGGCGGTGGGCGCCGTCGTGGTCCTGCGCCTGCTCGGGCCGGGCACGCCGCTCGCCCAGGCGCTGGCGCGTGCGCCCGAGGCGACCAGCCGCGCCTCGTGGACCGACTGGGCCGCCGTACGCCGGGAGCTGGGCGCCGACGTCGGCCCCGGGTCGTCGGCCGGGGAGGTCGAGGCGTTCGTCGACGACGCGTTCGCACGCGACCTCTCCTCGATGTCGGCGCTGGGCACGTCGGCGGGCGTCATCCACGACGAGCTCGGGTTCTCGCCCGCCACGATCGCGTGGGAGCTGCTGGCGCAGTCCACCGACGGCGCCGTCGAGGTGATCGGCCTCGGCGACCAGGCGGACACCGACGACGTGGCCGACCGGCTGCGCGCGGGCGGGTGGAGTGAGCCGGAGGACGACGAGGGGGTCTGGGTCGGCGGCCCGGACGTGCTCGCCGGGGTGGGCCCGGGGCTGACCCCCGAGCTCCAGCACGTCGCGCTGGTCGGCGACGACCTCGTGCTCGCCTCCGACCAGGTGCCCTACCTCGAGCGTGCCGTCGAGTCCGCCCGCGGTGACGCCGACGGCGCCCACGTCCTCGCCCACCTCGCCGAGACGCTCGAGGAGCCGCTGGCCGCGGCGGTGTACGACGGGGCGTACGCCTGCGAGCACCTCGCGATGGGTCAGGCCGACGCCGACGCGCAGTCGGAGGCCGACCAGCTCGTCGAGGCGGCCGGCGGGGTGCACCCGCTGTCGGGCTTCGCGATGGGCGTCCGGCGGGGCGGCGACGTGCGAGCCGTGCTTGAGGTGGAGGACGCCGACGACGCGGCCCAGGACGCCGAGGCCCGCGCTCGACTGGCCGCCGGCCCCGCACCCGGACAGGGTGGCGACTTCTCCGACCGGTTCGCGGTGGAGGCCGCGGCGTCGGACGGGCGCGAGGTGGTGCTCGACCTCGTGCCGGTGGAGGGCAGCTACGTCCTGTCGGACCTCACGAGCGGTCCGGTGCTCTTCGCGACGTGCTGAGCCGTCGCGGGCGGGTCAGTCCTGCGGCTTGCGCGGGGTGACGCCGAGGAGACGGTCGATCTCCTCCTGCGAGAGGTGCTCGTCGGACTCGCTCGCGGCGATGATCAGGGTGGTGGTGAGCTCGACCTCGCCGAGGAGGTCTCCGTCCTCGAGGGTCACGTCGAACTGGTCGTGCACGTCACCCTCCTTTCCTTCCCGATCTTCCAACAGTAGGCGCTCACGCCAAGTCTGTCGTACGGACGCGGCCGTCCGGTATGACCCGAACGTGTCAATGTCACCCCTGAGAACGAGCCTGGCCCCGACCCCGGAACGGGGTAGGGGCCAGGTCGTGATCAGATCTGGAACAGGTCCAGCGTCAGCCGATCAGATCGGACGGACGTTCTCCGCCTGCGGGCCCTTGGGGCCCTGGGTGACGTCGAACTCGACCTTCTGGTTCTCGTCCAGCGACTTGTAGCCGTTGGTCTGGATGGCCGAGTAGTGCACGAAGACGTCGTCGCCGCCGTCCTCCTGCGCAATGAAGCCGAAACCCTTCTCGGCGTTGAACCACTTCACGGTGCCTTGAGCCATGTGCTCGGTACTCCTGTTATCGGAACGAGAAGCCGTCACGTCGACGGCTCCGCCACAAGTGCGGTGACACGTCGCTCCGACTCACAAGCTGGAAGGGCCCGAAGAGGGAAACGCCGTTGGATCACAAACTCCGCGGGCGTCAACCTGCTGGAACTTGCACCTGTTGCACGACAGACCCTACCAACAAATGCCCTGTCGTCACCTGTCGAGGACCTCCTGTGGGTGAACACTCGACCAACGGGCCTGCCGACGGACCCCGCGGGGCTGCCTGACACCATCCAGAAGTGACCACCGAAGTCATCCTTCCGGCCCTTCCGCGCGTCGCGGTCTGCGGCATCAGTCTCGAGGCGTCCACCTTCTCCCCCGCGCTCACCACGGCGGCGATGCTCGCCCCGCTGCGCGGACGCGAGGTGCTCGACGCGTGGGACTTCTGGCGCGCGGGAGGCTCGCTCGCCGACCGCGCCGAGTGGGTCGGGATCCTCCAGGCCCGCTCCATCGCCGGGGGCGCGATCCCCGCCGAGGACTACGCCCAGCTCAAGGGCGAGATCCTCGCCGGGCTGGTCGCGACGATCGAGGAGCGACCGCTCGACGGCCTCGTGCTCGACATCCACGGTGCCGCCAGCGTGGTCGGGATGGACGACATGGAGGGCGACCTCGCCGTCGCCGTACGCGCCGTGGTCGGTCCCGACTGCCTCATCAGCAGCGGGATGGACCTGCACGGCAACGTGTCGCGCACGCTCGCCGAGACCGTCGACCTCCTCACGACCTACCGCACCGCCCCGCACGTGGACTGGCATGAGACCAAGGAGCGCGCCGCGCGAAACCTCGTCGACCGGCTGGCGCTCCCGGCCGGGCGCCGGCGGCCCGCGAAGGCCTGGGTGCCGGTGCCGATCCTGCTGCCCGGCGAGATGACGAGCACCCGGCAGGAGCCCGCGACGAGCCTCTACGCCCGGGTGCCCGGGATCGAGGCGCTCGACGGGATCCTCGACGCCGGGATCTGGATCGGCTACCCCTGGGCCGACGAGCCCCGCAACCACGCGGTCGTGATGGCCGTGGGCGACGACGCCGACCTCGCGCTCGCGGAGGCGACGGGCCTGGCGCGTGAGCTGTGGGAGCGTCGCGAGGAGTTCGGCTTCGTGGCCCCGACCGGCTCGCTCGAGGAGGTCCTCGCGGCCGCGGTCGCGTCGCCGGTCGCGCCGTACTTCGTCTCCGACTCCGGCGACAACCCCACCGCCGGCGGCGCCGGCGACGTGACCTGGACCCTCGCCGAGCTGCTCGCCAGCCAGGAGCTGCTCGCGAGCGGCAAGCGGGCCATCTACGCCTCGATCCCCGACCACGCGGGCGCGCTCGCCGCCGCCGAGGCGGGCGTCGGTGCAGACGTACGTCTCACGCTGGGCGCCCGGGTTGACGCCCGGCCGGCACCACCGGTCGAGGTCTCGGGGCGGGTCGTCGCGGTCGTGCCGGGCGAGGACAACCTCGAGGTGGTCGTCCGCACTCCCGCGGTCGACGTGGTCGTCACCCGCCGGCGGCGGCCCTACCACCTCGAGTCGGACTTCACCCGGCTCGGCCTCGACCCCCGTCGGGCGGACGTCGTCGTGGTCAAGATCGGCTACCTCGAGCCCGAGCTGTTCGACATGGCCGCCGACTGGATGCTGGCGCTCACCCCGGGCGGCGTCGACCAGCACCTCGCCCGGCTGGGGCACGAGCGCATCCGCCGGCCGATGTTCCCCCTGGACGACGTGTCGGGGGTCGACCCCGTCGCCGGTGCCGTGCTCTTCCCCGGCGACACCGCGTCGTCGGCGTAGTCCGCATCATTCGTCATCCCCGGACCTGCTCCCGAGGTGACGATCGATGCGGACTAGCGGCCGAGCGCCGCCATCACCTTGGCGAGCACGACGGGGCTGGTCGCGCTGCGCCGGCCGTCGTCGTACCCCGCCGAGACCCCGGCGGGCACCACCGTCCCGGGTGCGCGCAGGTGGACCTCGCGCGCGCCGGTCTCCGCCACGATGCGCGCCACGTTGGCCGGGCGTACGCCGCCCCCGACCGCGATCCGCACCTCCTCGCCGCCCCGCCGCACGAGGTCCGCGAGCACCGCGAGGTGGTCGAGCGCGGGCCCGGGGCCGCCGGAGGTGAGGACGCGCGACACCCCGAGGTCGCGCAGCAGCGCAAGGGCCTCGCCCTGGTCCGGCACCGAGTCGAACGCCTTGTGGAAGGTGACGGGGGCACCGCCCGCGGCCTCGACGAGGCGGCGTACGGCAGCGGCCGAGACGGTGCCGTCGGGCTCGAGGGTGCCGACCACGAAGCCGAGGTCGGCCGTCGCTCCCAGCGCAGACCTCACCGCCTCGATGTCGGCGGCCATCACGTCGACCTCCGCCGGCGTGTGGACGAAGTCGCCCGCGCGGGAGCGGACGAGCACCCGGATCGCCAGCCCCGGCGCCGCCCCGGCGCAGTGCCGGACGAAGCCCAGCGACGGCGTCGTGCCCCCGTCGGCGAGCCCGGCGCACGCCTCCAGACCGTCCGCGCCGGCGGCCGCGGCGAGGGCCGCTCCCCCGACGTCCTCCAGGCAGATCTCGACGAGCGTGGTCATGGCGCAACGCTACGGGCCCGCGCCGGTTGCCCCCGTGGGCGGAGGCGCGGCATCATCCGGGCATGACGCGGAGCAGCGGGGGCGGGGCCTTCAGCGCGTCGCACGACGCCCTGGTCGGCCGCTACGCCTACCACCACGAGACCGACGTCTGGACGTGGTCCGACGAGATGTACCGGATCCACGGATTCGAGCCCGGAGAGGTCGTGCCGTCGACCGAGCTGGTGATGCGGCACATCCACCCGGACGACCGGGCCGCGGCCTGGGAGTCCCGCGAGGCGGTCGTCGAGCACCAGCGCCCCTTCTCCTTCCTCCACCGGATCGTCACCGCGACCAACGGTGAGCGCGTGGTCATCGCCGCCGGCCACCCCGAGGTCGAGCCGGACGGCACGCGCTTCGTCGCGGGGCACCTGGTCGACCTCACCGAGATCCGCCGGGAGGCGGTCGCCGTCGAGCTCGACACCGCCGCGTCCGACTTCGCCGCCCACCGTGCCGTGATCGAGCAGGCCAAGGGTGTGCTGGTGCAGCTCTACAGCGTGGACCCCGACACGGCCTTCGCGCTGCTGCGAGCGTTCTCGATGAACTCGAACCGCAAGGTGCGCGACGTCGCCGGCGCACTCGTCGCGGGCGCCGGTCGCGACCTGACGCCCACCAAGGGTCGCTCCCCCTCGGCCCACGACGTGCTCGAGCGGCTGCTGGGCGCGCCGGAGCCGGAGCGGGACGAGTCGCCGACGGGCTGAGCCGACGGGCTGAGCCGTGCCTGCCCGGGGCCGCACGCTTCGGGGTCTGGAAGGATGGTCGCAGCGCGCGACGTCGGGACGACCTCCGCGACGCCGCGCACCCGGGCCTCTAGCTCAATTGGCAGAGCAGCGGACTTTTAATCCGTTAGTTCAGGGTTCGAGTCCCTGGAGGCCTACCCCGCACACCCGAGTCGGCCCGTGACACCCAGGAGAGCCCCGTGAGCGTCCTCGTCTTCTACAGGTCCACCCCCGAGGGCGCGGAGGCCGTCCGCGCGGGCGCCGTGCAGGCCGCCTTCCACCGCACCGAGCTGGTGGTGCACAACGTCCCGCTCGACGCCGCCGAGGCCGAGGAGGTCGTCGCGCTCGCGTCGGGCGCCGCGGCGGGCGCGGGCGTGGAGCTGCTGACCGTCCTCGCGCCGGAGTCCGGCGACGGCGTCGACGACTTCCTGGCGGCGGCCGGTGAGCCGGGCGTGGACCTGCTGGTCCTCGGCATCCGGCACCGCACGCCCGTCGGCAAGCTGATCCTCGGCAGCACCGAGCAGCAGGTCCTGCTCGACGCGCCGCGCCCGGTCCTCGCCGTCAAGGCCTGACGCGGGTCACTCCTCCGACACGTCGAGCAGCACCTTGCCGACCGCGCCGTCCTCGACGGCCGTGTGGGCGTCGGCCGTGCGCTCGAGCGGGTAGTGGTGCAGCGGGAGCCCGTGCGCCTCGCCGACGCCGAAGGCCCCGTCGCGGAGCGCCGCGGTGATGTCGTCGGCGGCGGCCCGCAGCGCCTCGGACCCGACGGTGTAGAGCAGCACCCACTGGAAGCGGGCATTGGTCGAGAACGTCTCGCGCACGCTCAGGGTCACCTCGTCGCCGCCGTTGTTGGCATAGATCGCGATGGTGCCGCGCGGCTTGATCACCCGGAGGTCGTCGCGCAGGTTCTGCGCGGGCGCGACCTCCACGACCAGGTCGACCCCGTCGGGTGCGAGGCCCTTCACGGCCTCCACGACGTCGCCCTCGCGGTAGTTGACGACGTGGTGCGCGCCCGCCGCCGTCGCCAGCGCGGCCTTCTCGGCGCTGCTGACGGTCGCGACGACCGTTGCGCCGGCCCAACGGGCCAGCTGGATCGCGGCGTTGCCGACCGCACCCGCGCCCCCCGCGACGAGGACCGTCATCGCGTCCATCGCGCCGGGCGCCAGCCGGTCCGGGCCGTCCTCGGAGGTCGTGAGGGCCCGGTGCGCGGTCACCGCCGGGACGCCCAGCGACGCCCCGACGTCGTACGACGCTGAACCCGGCAGCGCGGTCACGCGCTCGACGGGCACCACGACCTGCTCCTGCGCCGTGCCGCCCGGGCGCTGGTGCTGCGTGAGCATCGTCCAGACCCGGTCGCCGACCGCGACGCCGGAGACGTCGGGGCCGACGGCGTCGACCACCCCGGCACCGTCCTGGCCCGGCACGATCTCGGGGAAGGCCAGCTCGCCCATGCCGCCGGCGCGGAACTTCCAGTCGGTCGGGTTCACGCCGGCCCGCACGATCCGTACCCGCACCTCGCCCGGCCCCGGCCGCGCGGCCTCCCGCTCCACCACCTCGAGCACCGACGCGTCGCCGCTCTCCCTGTAGACCACTGCACGCATGACGTCTCCTCCTCTGACGGCCCGGATGTCGTTCCCCGGGGCAACGCGTCCGCGGGGACGTGGTGTTCCCGGCACCCGTCCGGCGGACGTTTGGCGTCGCTGGGCAGAATGCCCCCAACGCCCGTCCCGTGCACGACCGGAGACCCATGTCCACGCCATCCGCCCTGGGGCGCCGGCCCTACGCCTTCCTGGCGGCCAACGCCGCCCTCATCGGCGCGGTGACCCTGTTCGCCAGCCTCGCCCTCGACCGGCCGGTCGCCGACCCGGAGGGGAGCTTCCTCGGCCCGTCGTGGGTGCGCCTGCCGGTGCTGTGCCTGACCGCGATCGTCATCGACCTGCTGCCGCGCGCCCTGTGGGTCGGCCGGCTCGACCCCGCACGGACCGCGGCGGCGGTGCGCGAGCGCGTACGCACGCACTGGACGCCGGCGCGGCTGCAGCTCGTGGTGATCGGCATCTCGGGCTTCTACATCGTCTACGTCGCCTACCGGAACCTGAAGTCCCTGCTGCCGCTGGTCCGGGAGGTGAAGTACGACCGCGAGCTGCGGGTGCTCGACCGGCTGCTGCTCCTGGGGCACGACCCGGCCACCGCGCTGCACGACCTGCTCGGGACGGGGTTCACCGCGCACGTGCTCTCGGCCGTCTACCTCGCCTACATCCCGCTCGTCGCCATCCTCGTCACCGTGTGGCTGGTGTGGTCGAACAACATCGGCTACGGCTGGTGGTTCGTCACCGCGCAGGGGATCGCGTGGACGCTCGGCACCGTCTCCTACTACCTGCTGCCGACGCTCGGCCCCGGGCTGATGTACCCCTGGCTGACCACCGACATCACGCCCAACGGCACGTCCGAGCTGATGGACTCGCTCGTCTACTCACGCCAGGGCTTCCTGTGGGGCGGCGGCGACTACCAGGGCGTCGCCGGCTTCGCGAGCCTGCACACCGCGATCGCCCTGCTGTGGGCCCTGATGGCCCAGCACACGGTGCGCAGCATCCTCGTGCGCCGGGTGCTCTGGGTGAACTTCGCCCTGACGGTCGTGGCCACCCTCTACTTCGGCTGGCACTACATCGCCGACGACATCGGTGGCGCGATCATCGCCGGCGTCGCCTTCCGGCTCGCGGCGCGCGTCACGGGGCACCCGCTGCCGCGGGGCCCCGTGCTGCGCAGGCTGCTGGGTCAGGCCCCGCCGACCCGCTCCTCCGGCACCCCGCGCACACCGGAGTCGGTGAGCTCGGCCTCGCGGGCCGCGGACGCCTCGAGCTCCTGACGGCGGGTCTCCTCCATCATCGCGCGCGTCGCGTCGTAGATGCCCGGGTCGGAGACCAGGTCGGCGGCACCGCCACGGAGCCGCGCGAGGGCGGCGCGGGCGAAGATCTGCTGCTCGGTCGTCGTCCGCTCGGACCGGTTGTTGCTGATGAACGTGATCGCCCACCGCATCAGGGCGGAGACCTGGTTCTTGAAGCCGGTGAGGTAGACGAGGTGCACGCCGAGCCACATCAGCCAGGCGATGATGCCGGTGAGCCGCAGCTTGCCGACCATCGCGACCGCGCGGAAGCGGCTGATGATGGCCATCGAGCCCTTGTCGAAGTACTTGAACGGCGGCTGCGGGGCCTTGCCCTCGAGGCGGTTCCTGATCTCCTTGGCGGCGTACTTCGCGCCCTGGATGGCCACCTGCGCGACACCGGGGAGGTTGTCGAGGGCGATCATGTCGCCGACCACGAACACCTCGGGGTGTCCCGGCAGGGTGAGGTCGGGGTTGACCGCGATGCGCCCGGCGCGGTCGAGGGGCGCACCGGTCTGCTCCGACAGGGTCTTGCCGAGCGGGTTGGCCTGCACGCCGGCGGCCCAGATCTTGGCGACGGAGTTGATCCGCTCGACGCGGCCGTCCTTGAACTTCACCTCGAGGCCGCGCTCGTCGACCTCGGTGACCATGCCGCCGAGCATGACCTCGACGCCGAGCTTCTCGAGCTCCCTCTTGGCCTTGTCACCGAGCTTGGCGCCGAAGGGCGGCAGCACCTGCGGCGCGGCGTCCACGAGGACGACGCGGGCGTGGCGCGTGTTGATCGCGCGGAAGTCCTTGCGCAGGGTGTTGTGCGCGAGCTCGGCGATCTGGCCGGCCATCTCCACGCCGGTCGGGCCGGCACCGACGACGACGAACGTCAGCAGGTGGTCGACGTCGTCGCCGCGGGTCGCACCGAGCTCGGCCATCTCGAAGGCGCCGAAGATGCGCCCGCGGAGCTCGAGGGCGTCGTCGATGCTCTTCATGCCGGGCGCGAACTCGGCGAAGTGGTCGTTGCCGAAGTAGGACTGGCTCGCGCCGGCGGCGACGAGCAGGGAGTCGTACGACGTCACGGTGTCGCGGCCGAGCACCCGCGAGGTGACCGTCTTGGCGGTCAGGTCGATCGCGGTGACCTCGCCGAGGATGACCTTGGCGTTGTCCTGGCCGGCGAGGACCTCACGGGTCGGCGGCGCGATCTCGCCCTCGGACAGGATGCCGGTGGCGACCTGGTAGAGCAGGGGCTGGAAGAGGTGGTGCGTCGTCTTGCCGATGACGGTCACGTCGACGTCGGCCCGACGCAGCGCCTTGGTGCCGAAGAGACCGCCGAAGCCGGACCCGATCACGACGACCTTGTGGCGGGCGGACTGGGTCGAGGTCATGGAAGCTCCTGGGGTCGAAGGTGCGTCGTCCACTGCTGTACCCATCTTCCTCCCGCGCGTGCGCGGGCGCGAAACGCCGGTCGCGTCTGCTTGCTCACACCTCGACGGAGGCTTCGGGGAAACTAGTGTGGTTGTCGAGGTTTGAATGACTTCTTCCTGGGCAATCATGGCCCCACTGGACTGTCCACCCCCTTGACGCCCGTTGAAAAGAGTCCCAGTGCCGCTGAGCTCCGAGTTGACGCTGGCGTCGTCGCCGCGCGCCGCGGCAGACGCGCGGCGCTGGGTGAGCGACATCTGCGAGCGGCTCGAGCGCGCGGACCTCGTCGAGTGCGCCGAGCTGGGCGTCTCCGAGCTGGTGGCCAACGCGCTCCTGCACGCCTCGGCCCCCTACAAGGTGCGGGTGCGGGGCACGGCGACCCACCCGCGCATCGAGGTGCTCGACGGCTCGACCCGGCCGCCGGTGCCGCCGACCGTGCCGCTCGACGGCGCGGACGAGCTCGACCTCCTGCTCACCTTCGGCCGCGGCCTGTCCATGGTCGCCCAGTGCGCGGTCGCGTGGGGCGCCACGATCGAGGACGACGGCAAGATCGTGTGGTTCGAGCCGGCGACCGAGATGGCCGACACCCGCTCCGCCGAGTGGGTCATCGACCACCAGGAGCGTGACCTCCCCGAGCCCACCAGCGACGCCGCCGTCGAGGTCAGCCTCCTCGGGATGGACGTCCCCCTCTACCTCAGCCTCATCCGCCAGTACTCCGAGCTGCGCCGCGAGCTCCGCCTCCTGTCGCTGTCGCACCAGTCCGACTACCCGCTCGCCGGCGACCTCACCTCGATGTTCGCCAACTTCGAGCGGCAGTTCCCCGAGTCCTACTGGGAGCAGGTGCGCGCGGCCGAGTCGCAGGGCCTCCCCCGCACCGACATCACCTTCCCGATGGTGCGCGAGTCCGGCCCGATCTTCGTGACGATGTCCGAGATGTTCGACGTGGCCGATGCGTTCTGCCGCGCCGAGCGGCTGCTCGCGATGGCGCGCACCACCCCCCAGCGCTCCTTCCACAACTGGCTGCTCGGGGAGCTCGTCCACCAGCTCGACGGTGCCTCGGCCCGTCCGTGGGCCGGCGACCCGCCGCCCGGGGCGACCTCGGCCAGCCGGGTCGGGTGAGCGCCCGCCCGCTGGAGGCCTCGACCCTCCTGCTGGTCGGCGCCGGTGGCGCGGTGGGCGCGGTCCTGCGCCATGCCGTGGACGCCGTCGCGCCCCACACCCTGCTGCCGTGGCACACCCTGGGGATCAACGTCGTCGGCGCCTTCCTCCTGGGCGTCCTCCCCGCTCTCGCGGTCGTACGCCGCTCGCACCGCGCGGCGGCCGCGCTCGGGCCGGGCGTGCTGGGCGGGTTCACCACGGTGTCCGCGTGGGCGGGACAGGTGCGCGACCTCGCGGCCGCCGACCACGCGGGAGTCGCCGGGCTCTACCTCGCGCTGACGCTCGGCGCCGGGCTCGCGGCTGCGGCGATCGGCCAGCGGCTGGCCCACGGCGCCGAGCCCGGGGAGGCGCGACGATGAGCACCGCCCTCCTCGTCGCGATGGGTGCGGCGGTCGGGGCCCCCCTGCGCTACGTGCTCGCCCGGCTCGACGGCGCCTTCCCGCGCGGGATGCTGCTGGTCAACACCCTCGGCTCCGCCCTCTTCGGGGTCTTCGCCGCGCTCGCGCTGGACGACGGCGCGTGGGCGCTCCTCGGCACCGGCTTCTGCGGCGGCTTCACGTCGTTCTCGTCGTTCGCCGTGCAGGCGGTCGAGCGCCCCGCGCGGGTCGCGACGGCGTACGTCGTCGCCACCACCGTCCTCGCGATCGCCGGATGCGCCCTCGGATGGGCCGTCGGGACACAATTGCGGTATCGCTAAAGTAAAATCTTGACGATCGTCAAGGCAGGGTCGGGCGTCGCCGGCCGTCACCCCCAGCCGAGCTCGTGGAGCCGCTGGTCGTCGAGCCCGAAGTGGTGGGCGACCTCGTGCACGACGGTGATCCGCACCTCGTCCTCGAGGTCCTCGACCGTGTCGGCCATGTCGAGGAGCGGGCCGCGGAAGAGCAGGATCCGGTCCGGGAGCATGCCGGCGTGGTTGGCCGGACGCTCGGTCAGCGCCAGTCCGTCGTAGAGGCCGAGCAGGTCCGGGTCGTCGGCGGGAGCCTCGGGCTCGACCAGCACGACGACGTTCTCGACGAGCCGGGCGAGGTCGTCGGGAAGTCCGTCGAGGGCGCGGCCCACCATCGCGTCGAACTCGGCGGGCTCCAGGTCGATCGGCATGCCCACCAGCGTAGGAGCCGCGTGCAATGGGGCTTCTGACGATCGAGCGGCGGGAAATGACGAGGAGGGCGAGCCTGGTGGCTCGCCCTCCTCGGTCATGCTCCTGCGACCCCGACGGGACTCGAACCCGCGGCCTCCGCCGTGACAGGGCGGCGCGCTAACCAACTGCGCTACGGGGCCAGGTGCTTCTGGTGAAGCGGGTGGAACTCTAACCCATGCTCCTCGGCGCCACACAATCGGCGGCACCTCGAGGCCGGGTCGCACCCCCAACCGGATTCGAACCGGCGCTACCGCCGTGAAAGGGCGGGGTCCTGGGCCGCTAGACGATGGGGGCCAGCTCGTCGGGACGGACCCGGTGAGCGTGGCCCAGCATAGGGCCAGCGCGCTCGGGCCTCCCAACCACGACGCCGGGACACCCGCGGGAGACCCCCGAGAGACCCACGACACGTAGAGAAGTGGCAGCAATCTCCGAGAGATGGAGCGAGTTGCCACCTCTGTTGACTAATCTTGCCCCGTGAGCAGTGACGGGCGGCACCTGCGATTCCTCGTGGTCGACGACAACGAGGACATCCGCGACGTCTTCTGCCGCCTGATCGAGCGCGCCGGTCACGACGCTGCGACGGCGGTGGACGGCCTCGACGCAGTGGAGACCCTGCAGGCCGAGGGCTTCGACGTCATGCTGCTCGACCTCACGATGCCACGCATGACAGGCGTGGACGTCGTGCGCTGGTTGCGCGTCAACCCGGAGGTCGCCCCCGACCTCCGGATCGTCGTGATCAGCGCCTGGGCCGGCGAGCACCGCGCGGTCCTCCAAGAGCTCGGCATCACGAAGGTCATGCAGAAACCCCTGAGGATCCAACAGCTGACCGACCTGATCGCCGAGACACTGCGCGACATGGAGTCCTGACCCGTCCCTGAATGCACCACCGGGTCAACGGCTCCAGCGGTGTCACCCCCGTGCTCGTCCCCCTGACGGGCACGCAACCCCACCCACCCTGGAGAGATCACATGATGAACCGCATCCGCACCCGCATCGAGTCCAAGCGCGCCGCCAACCAGCTGCAGTCGCTCTACGGCTGGCGCCCGCGCCCGCCGCGGGGCTGAACGCCACCGGTCACGACCGGTAGCACCACGCAGTGACACGCATCGACAGCGCCGAGTCGGCCGGAGGCCGGCTCGGCGCTGTCCTGTCCGCACCCCGCACGGGGGTGCACGCGCTCGGGACGCACGGGCCGTGGCTCGCGACGACGCCCGCCGTGGCCCGGGAGGTCCTCACCGACCCGGCCCGCTTCGACTTCCCGAGCGACGTGAGCCGCACCGGCGACCTGTCCGGCAGCACCGGTGACACCCGCTCGGGGCACCTCGTGTTCGCGCCGCTCGACCCGGCGCAGGTGGCACTCGGCCGCGCCACGTTCGTCCGCGAGTGGGCCGACGCCGTGCGCGACCACGACCGGGCGCGCCCGGGCCAGCCGTACGACGCCCTCGACCTCCTGCGTCGGCCCGTGGCCCGCGCCACCACCGCCGCCGCCACGCCCGCCCTCGCGCCCGCTGAGCGCGACGCGGTCGGCGACGCCGTCCTCGACTGGATCGACGCGCTCGGGCCCGTCATCGCCGCCCGGAGGCCGCCGGGCCGGTGGAGCCGCCTGCGGCGCCGGGAGGCACGCGCCCGGACGCACCTCGAGGACCTCCTGGCGAGCCTCGACGCGGTCGAGCGTCCCGCAGAGACGGCGACGTTCCTCGCCGCCGGCATCCAGGTGCCCATCGCCGCCGGCGCCTTCCTCCTCGCGCACCTCGCCTCCCACCCGACCGGCGCCGTCGATCCCGTCTCCGCGGTGTGGGAGACCCTGCGGCTGACGCCTCCGACGTGGATGACCGCCCGCATCACCCGCGAGGAGGTCGCGCTCGGCGGCACGACGGTGCCCGCCGGCTCCGTCGTGATGGTCAGCCCGCTCCTGCTCGGCCGCCTCGAGGACCTCGTGCCGGGCGGCCCCGCGCCCCTGGGTGACTTCGAGCCCACCCGTTGGGAGGGACCACGACGACCCGGGGCGTGGCTCCCGTTCGGCGCCGGTCCGCACGCCTGCCCGGGGCGTACGCTCGGGCTGGCCGTCCTCACGGAGGTCGCGACGTGGGGGGTGGAACGGGAAATGGTCTTGAGCGAACGGGTGCGCATCGACCAGAGTCGAGGCATCTCGCCACGTCCCTGCCGCTTCACCGCCACGACACGAACGGAGCCCTCCGCGTGATCGAGCACCCGGCGCTCCAGTACCCGACGGCCACCGGTCGGCCGTCGTCCGCGGCGACGGCGCTCGCGCTGAGGATCCTGGGGACCGAGGCCCCGGTCGACGAGGCCATCGAGGCGGCGGCGCGCCACCTGCTCGGAGGGGACCGCGTCGAGGTGTTCCTCGCCGCGCTCACCAGCCTGCCCCCCGCGGAGGGCGAGGGCTGGCGGCAGCTCGGCGGCCGGGCGTGGCTGCGCGAGTGGCTCGCCCCCGGGGCGACGCGGTCGTTCGTGCCTCCCCCCGGCGCGGGTCCGGAGGCCGCGCTGACGATGCCGTGGACGTCGCGCCGCCTGCGCGCGTGCGGAGTCGCCGCCATCACCGACCGCGACCTCCTGCCGGCGGACGAGGCCGCCCAGGACATCGCCGAGCTCGCCGGCTCCGACGTGCGCAGCCTGGTGTCGTCGGCCTGGACGTCCGGCGAGGTGATGTTCGGCAGCATGTCGCTGATCAGCCTGCAGGCCGGCGAGTGGCCCGAGGACCTGCTGCAGGACTTCGCCCTCCTCAACGCCGCCCTCATCTCTCGCCTGTCGCTCGAGCACTCCCGCCGTGCCCTGGCGGAGGCCATCGAGAGCGGCACGCAGGCACAGGACGCCTTCCAGCAGTTCTTCGGCGCCGTCGGCCACGAGCTGCGCACACCGGTCTCCTCGATCCTCGGCTACACCGAGGTGCTCATCGACGAGGCGGACCACGCCCCGGACGAGCTCCTCGCAGCGGCGATGCTGCGCGACGGCCCCGTCATCGTGCGCCAGTGCGAACGACTGCTCGGCATCGTCGACAGCCTGCTGGGCGCGGGCCGCACCCTGTCCGACGACGAGGAGCGGCAGGACGTCCTCATCGCCGACGCGGTGGCCGACGTCGTGCACTGGCACCGCTCGCCCGCGGGCACCGCGGGCGTCGAGATGGTGGTCGACATCGACCCCGCCGCCACGGTGCGCGCGCACGCGTCGGGCGTACGCCAGGTGCTGACGAGCCTCGTCGGCAACGCCATCGCGCACCACAACGCCGAGGGCGGCACCGTCCACATCTCCACCAGCCGGATGCTCGGCGAGAGCGGTCAGGCGATGGTGCGCATCATCGTGCGCGACGACGGGCCCGGCCTCCCACCCGAGGACCTGGAGAAGGCGTTCGACCCGTTCGCGCACTACGCCGGCTTCAGCGCGCAGAGCAGCGGACTGGGCCTGCCGATGGCGCGGACCCTGGCCGAGCGCGACGGTGGCGCCGTCCGCGGTGAGTCCGCTCCCGGGGTCGGCTCGTCGTTCTGGCTCGAGCTGCCGGTGCGCGACCCGGCAGGCTGAGCCGATTCACCGCCCGGCTCCGGGCTCATGTATTCTCGACCCCGCTTGGGCAGGTAGCTCAGTTGGTACGAGCGATCGCCTGAAAAGTGATAGGTCGGCGGTTCGACCCCGCCCCTGCCCACAAGCACAGCAGGGCCCCGATCACGTCCCGATCGGGGCCCTGTTGCGTGTCCCGCTCGCGGACCTGCGGCACGATGACGCCGTGCTCCCCCGACTCGAGATCGTGCGCCGATCGCGCCCGGTCGACCTGGTGGCACCGGGGTCGGTGCAGGTCGACCGCGCCACCGGCGGCACGGTCGCGCTCCCGTCCGTGGCGCCCTACGTCGCCGCCACCGCCCGGTCCGTCGAGGGGCCCGTCGCACTCGTCCTGGGCGGTCACCGCCTCGCGGCGTCGCTCGACGACGGATCGGTGTCGCTCGACGTCACGGGCGTCGGCCGCCTCCGGAGCCGGCGCTTCCACCGGGCCGACGCCCCGGCCGGCGTCGGCATCAGCCTCACCGGCACGCACGTGGCCGCGTGGAGCCTCGAGGCGGGCGGGTGGGTCGCCCGGGCCCGGCACGACCTCCGGGACGTGCTCGACACCCGCGACGAGGGGGCCCTGGCCGGGCTGGAGGTCGACCTGCCTCCGGGTGGTGGCGTTGCGGGACGGTTCGGACAGCTCGGCCTGCGCGACATCCGCTTCGTCACCGAGGACGACGGCACCCCCGTCCGCGACGACGGGTCCCTGTGGCTGACCGCCACGTCCGCGGGCCCGGGGTTCTTCGACACCGCACACACCAGCGTCTGGCGCCTGGACCCGGCCACGCTCGACCTCGCCCACACCGGCGACCTCTTCTTCCGGCGGCCGGACCGGGTGGGCGTCTTCGGCGACCACGCCACCCACGTCGTGCGCGCCGACGGCCGGTGGCTGGTGGCGACCAGCACGTGGGGCGACTTCGAGCAGCCGACGACGCGGGCGGGACGGCGTACGCCCGCTGGCCTGCGGGTCACCCTCGCCGAGCCCGTGGCGGGCACCGACGTGCTGCGGGGCGCCCAGGTCCTCGACACCCGTGAGCTGCCGCTGCCCACGGACGGGCTCGCCTCGATCGCGACCTGGGACCCCCACCTCGTACGCCGCGACGGGGCGTGGCTGGTCGGGTTCGTCAGCGCCCGCAGGTTCTTCGAGTTCCACCCCGCGCTCGCGGGCGGACCTGCGCTGTCCGACCTCGCGCTGCTCGGCGCCGCCACGGACCGCACCGCCACCGAGGGCACCACCCTCGTCGACGTCGAGGGCGAGGTGGTGGTGCTCGCCAGCGACGGACGCGACTCGCCGCGCGGGCAGCGGGCGCGCTTCCCGGCCTTCGACCTCCGCATGCGCGACGTCGGCGCGCTGGACGCGCCCTACCCCACCAACCTGCCGTGGCCCACGCTCGCACGCATCGACGGCGGGTGGCTGATGGTGACCTTCGACGGGCGCCCGGCGGGCGGGAAGCTGCTCGGCTACGGCACCCACGGCGACGTGCTGGTGCTGCGCAGCCAGTGATGCGGCCGGCCGGTTCGCGCAGCGATACGCTGGAACGTGAGCGCGGTCACCACCCCTCGGCCGCGTCGACCAGGTCCGCACACCCCGCGGCCGCACCCACCAGAAAAGGATCCACGCGCATGTCTGGAGCAAGCAGCGTCGACGTCTTCGACCTCGGCGGCGAGCACGAGCAGGTCGTCTTCTGCAACGACCGGGCCACCGGCCTCAGGGCCATCATCGGCATCCACTCCACGGCCCTCGGTCCGGCCCTCGGTGGGACGCGGTTCTACCCCTATGCCAGCACCGACGAGGCGATCGTCGACGTGCTCAACCTCTCGCGCGGCATGTCGTACAAGAACGCGCTCGCCGGCCTCGACCTCGGCGGCGGCAAGGCCGTCATCATCGGCGACCCGGCCGAGCTGAAGACCGAGGCGCTGCTGCGGGCCTACGGCCGCTTCGTCCAGTCGCTCGGCGGGCGCTACTTCACCGCGTGCGACGTCGGCACGTTCAGCGAGGACATGGACCACATCGCCCGCGAGTGCTCCTACGTGACCGGTCGCACCGTGGCGCACGGCGGCGCGGGCGACAGCTCGGTGCTGACCGCCTTCGGCACCTTCCAGGGCATGCGCGCCGCGGCCGAGCAGGTCTGGGGCGAGCCCACCCTCGCGGGCCGCACCGTCGGTGTCGCGGGCGTCGGCAAGGTCGGGCGCCACCTGGTCCGCCACCTCGTCGAGGACGGCGCCTCGGTGGTCGTCACCGACGTGCACGCCCCGTCCGTCGAGGCGATCCGCGCGCAGCTCCCCGAGGTGCGTGCCGTGGCCACGACCGACGAGCTGGTCGCGAGCGAGATCGACGTCTACGCCCCGTGCGCGATGGGAGGAGCCATCGACGACGACGTCCTGGAGGTGCTGAAGGCCTCGATCATCTGCGGTGCGGCCAACAACCAGCTCGCCCACGCGGGCATCGAGAAGCAGGTCGACGAGCGCGGCATCCTCTACGCGCCCGACTACTGCGTGAACTCCGGCGGCGTGATCCAGGTCGCCGACGAGCTCGAGGGCTTCTCCTTCGAGCGCGCCAAGCAGCGCGCCACCGGCATCTTCGACACCACGCGCAAGGTCTTCCAGCTCGCCACCGCCGACGGCGTCACCACGGCGGAGGCCGCGGACCGGCTCGCCGAGCAGCGCATGCGCGAGGTCGGCCGCCTGCGCGGCATCCACCTGGGCTGAGCCCGGAGGACCCGACGACCGACCGCGCCGGGTCGGCGCGACGAACCGCACCGACCCGGCACCGGTCGCTGGAGATGCCCATGACCCACCGCACCCGGGGCGCGCTCGTACGCCCGCTCACCCATGGACCCGGGTGAGGTGATCAGGTGCGATCAGTCAGTCTGCGCGACGACGCGGGTCGGCGTAGTCCGACCACTCGTCCTCGTCAGGATCGACCTCACTCGTGGAGTGAGTGTCCTCTCCGTGCAGCTCCTTCGCCAGCGCGCCGAAGTCCGTCTCGTGAGTACGGTACTTCAGGTCGCGGGCAACCTTGGTCTGCTTCGCCTTCGCTCGGCCGCGCCCCATAGGGTCGACCCCCTCGCACACTTGGCCGGGGCTGTCGAGGAGCTCCCCGACGCGCCCGGTCTGAACGGTTACATATCGTGAGGGCAACGCTACCTGAGGGGTGGGTGTTCCCGCACACCGCGGTGCAGCATTTCGGCCACGAACTTCCCGGGGTCGCGCCCCACCGTCACCAACCGGGGTGCTGGCCCTCCATGAGGACCCGGCCGCCGTGGTCGGCGTCGGCCTTCGCCTCCCCCGCGACCCACGCCCGGATCCCGTGGCCGGCGAGGACGGCGATCGCCGTGTCGACCGACTCGGGGGCGGTGAGCGCGACCATGCCCACGCCGCAGTTGAGCGTGGCCTCCAGGTCGGGCTGGGAGACGCCGCCGACGCTGCGGACGACGTCGAACACCGGCTGGGGCGTCCAGGTCGACCGGTCGATGCGCACCGACAGCTCCTCCGGGAGCACCCGCTCGAGGTTGGCGGCGAGGCCGCCCCCGGTGACGTGCGACATCGCGTGGGTCTCGGTCCGCTCGGCCAGCTCCAGGCACGCCTTGGCATAGATCCGGGTGGGCTCGAGCAGCTCCTCCCCCAGGGTGCGGCCGAAGTCGTCCACCTGGCGCTCCACGGTCCAGCCCGCCTGCTCGAGCAGCACGTGGCGCACCAGGGAGTAGCCGTTGGAGTGCAACCCGCTGGCCTCCATCGCGATGGCGACGTCGCCGGGGCGTACCCGGCCCGGCCCGAGGAGCTTGCTCGCCTCCACGACGCCGGTGGTGGCGCCCGCGACGTCGTAGTCGTCGGGGTCGAGCAGGCCGGGGTGCTCGGCGGTCTCGCCGCCGATGAGCGCGCAGCCGGCGACCACGCAGGCCTCGGCGATGCCCTTGACGATCGCGGCGATGCGCTCGGGGACGACCCGACCGCACGCGATGTAGTCGGTCATGAAGAGCGGCTCGGCGCCGCACACCACGAGGTCGTCGACGACCATGCCGACCAGGTCGAAGCCGATCGTGTCGTGGACGTCCATCATCTGCGCGATCGCGACCTTGGTGCCGACCCCGTCCGTGGAGGTGGCGAGCAGCGGCGCCTCGTAGCGGGTGAGCGCCGAGGCGTCGAACAGCCCGGCGAAGCCGCCGAGCCCACCGATCACCTCCGGGCGACGGGCCTTCTCGACCCAGCCCTTCATCAGGTCGATGGCGCGGTCGGCCGCCTCGATCGAGACCCCGGCGGCGGCGTACGCCCCGGAGGACGGTGCGGTGGGCTGGTCGGTCACGTGGCTCCCTCGGTGGCGGCGCGGTGGCGGCGGTGCTGGTCGATCAGGGGTTGTTGAGGACCGGCAGCGCCCGGCCCATCGTGGGCGACTGGAGGGTCGCCTCGAGCAGGTGCTTGCCGAGCAGGCTCTCGTCGGGCAGCTCGATCGGGTAGGTCCCGGTGAAGCAGGCCTGGCACAGCCGCTCCTCGGGCTGGCCGGTGGCCTGGACCATGCCCTCGAGGGAGATGTAGCCCAGGCTGTCGGCTCCCACGCTCGCGGCGATCTCGTCGACGTCGAGGCCGTTGGCGATGAGCTCGGCGCGGGTGGCGAAGTCGATGCCGTAGAAGCACGGCCACTTCACCGGCGGGCTGGAGATCCGGACGTGCACCTCGAGGGCGCCGGCCTCGCGCAGCATCCGCACCTGGGCGCGCTGGGTGTTGCCCCGCACGATCGAGTCGTCGACGACGACGATGCGCTTGCCGCGGATCATGTGCTCGAGCGCGTTGAGCTTGAGCCGGATGCCGAGCTGGCGCAGCGTCTGGCTGGGCTGGATGAAGGTGCGCCCGACGTAGGCGTTCTTGACGAAGCCCTGGCCGAACGGGATGCCGGACTCCGCGGCGTACCCGGATGCGGCCGGCGTGCCGGACTCGGGCACGGGCATGACGAGGTCGGCCTCGACGGGGAACTCGCGGGCCAGCCTGCGGCCCATCTCGACGCGCGCCTCGTGGACGTTGCGGCCGGAGATCGTGGCGTCGGGGCGGGCGAGGTAGACGTACTCGAAGACGCACCCCTTGGGCGCGGGCTCGGCGAACTTGTGCGAGCGCAGGCCGTTCTCGTCGATGACGATCATCTCGCCGGGCTCGACCTCGCGGACCACGCTGGCACCGATGGTGGCGAGCGCGGCGTCCTCGCTGGCCACGACCCAGCCGCGGTCGAGGCGTCCCAGCACCAGGGGTCGGATGCCCTGCGGGTCACGCGCGGCGTAGAGGGTGTCCTCGTTCATCCAGACGAAGCAGTACGCCCCGCGCAGCTCCGGCAGCACCTCGAGCGCGCGCTGCTCGAGCGAGGTGTCGGGGTGGTGGGCGAGGAGCGCCGTGACCAGGCTGGTGTCGTTGGTGGCACCCTCGACGCCCTTGATGTCGAGCTCGCCGGCCGGGCCGGGGAGCTGGCCGACCATCTCGCGAAGCTCGGCGGTGTTGATGAGGTTGCCGTTGTGGCCGAGGGCGATCGAGCCGTCCCCGGTGGGGCGGAAGGTCGGCTGCGCGTTCTGCCAGGTCGACGCGCCGGTCGTGGAGTAGCGCGAGTGGCCGATCGCGAGGTGGCCCTTGAGCGAGTCGAGCGTCGACTCGTCGAAGACCTGCGAGACCAGGCCCATGTCCTTGTAGACCAGGATCTGGCGGCCGTTGCTGACGGCGATGCCCGCGGACTCCTGGCCGCGGTGCTGCAGGGCGTACAGCCCGAAGTAGGTCAGCTTGGCGACGTCCTCGCCGGGGGCCCAGACGCCGAAGACGCCGCAGGCGTCCTGCGGGCCCTGGTCCTGCGGGTCGAGGGCCGTGGTGAGCCGGCCGTCGCCACCAGTCCGCTTGCTCATCTGGTAGGGCACGACCGCCAGTCTACGGCCGATCGGCCCACAGGCCTCACCGGCGCCGCTGGACGGTCTCAGCCCAGGAGGGACCGCACCCGGTGCAGGGCGAGCCGCGCGGCCGCGCGCCCGGACGCGGGCAGGGGCACGAGGTCGAGCAGCGGGATGCCGCGGGTCCAGCCGGGGTCGGAGGCGAGGCCGCCCTCGGGTCCGGCGTACCTCGGGGTCAGCGCGCGACGCACCGCCTCCTCCAGGCCGAGGAGCGGCCCGCCGCTGCGGGGCTCCCACGTCGCGCCGGGGCGGCAGACCATGTCGTGGC
Source organism: Nocardioides cavernae (assembly GCF_013410035.1). Classification (GTDB taxonomy): domain Bacteria; phylum Actinomycetota; class Actinomycetes; order Propionibacteriales; family Nocardioidaceae; genus Nocardioides; species Nocardioides cavernae_A. The sequence goes on from NZ_JACCBW010000001.1 coordinate 1,048,963, forward strand.
GCAGCGACTCGATCAGCGCGGTGACGGTGTGGAAGGGCGCGGTGGTCGCGAGCGCCGTGCCCAGCCCGACGACGCTGGTCGGGGCGATCGGCGCCGGGAGCCGGACGCGGGACAGCCCGGCCTCGCTGCCGCAGACGGTCATGAGGTCGGGGTAGGCCACGACGTCCGGGCCGCCGAGGTCGACGGCGCCGCGCGGGCCGTCGTCGGCGAGGGCGTCCTCGACCGCGCGGAGCACGTCGGACACGGCCACCGGCTGGACCCGGCTGCGCATCCACGTCGGCACCGGCTGCACGAGGAAGAGCGTCGCGACCTGGCGGATGATCTCGAAGGACGTCGAGCCCGCGCCGATGACCACGCCGGCGCGCAGCGCCACGGCGCCGTCGGTGGCCCCGAGCAGGATCCGCTCGACCTCGAGGCGTGAGGCGATGTGGGCGGACAGCTCGTCCTCGGGCACGTCGGGCACGAGCCCGGAGAGGTAGACGAGGTGGCGTACGCCCCGCGCCGCGACGGCAGCGGCGACGGTCTCCGCACCGACGCGGTCCCGGTCGCCGAAGTCGGTGCGGTCGAGCGAGTGGACGAGGTAGACGACCGCGTCTACGTCGGCGACGGCCTCCTCGACCATCGCGGGGTCGGTGACGTCGCAGCGGACCGCGTCGACGCGGTCGTCCCGGCCGAACCGGTCGGGCCGCGGCTCCGACGACGACGCCGCGACCACGTCGTGGCCGTGCTCGAGGAGGTGGGGCACCAGCCGGGAGCCGACGTAGCCGGTGGCGCCGAGGACGAGGACCCGCATGCCTAGGCGGCCTCCTCGCCGAGGTGGCGCAGCAGGTTGCGCGCGAAGACCACGCCCATGTGCTTGACGACGCCCGCCATCACCCGCTCGACCGCCGGGCGCGTGAGGCCGGGCAGCGGCAGGTTGCAGGCGATCTGGAGGTCGATGCTGACGTCCGTGCCGCCGGCGGGGTGGTCGGCGAGGACGTACGTCCCCATCACCGAGGTCATCTCGTCGGTGCGCTCCGGGTCGTGGGTGAACACGATGCGCTCCTCCGGGTGGAGGTCCATCACCTCGGTGAAGGTCGGGGCCACCGAGATGCCGAGCACGGGGATCTGCGTCATCCGCCAGGTCCACCGGTCGCCGTCGACGTCGATGCGCGTGACGAAGGGCGTCATGGCGGCGATCAGGTCGGCGTCGGTGAGCACGGCCCACACCGCGCTCCGCGACGACTGCAGCACCGCGGACGAGCGGTCGCGTGCGCGAAAGGTCGCCATGGCGCCACGCTACCGACGCACGCCACACGCGGGCTCACCCCTGGGGTCCGAGCGGTGCGTGGGACAGGTTCCGACGCCGCGGAATGTGCCTCACGCACCGCTCGCGCTGCCGGGCGGTGCGTGAGACACGTTCCAGGGCCGCAGAACGTGGCTCACTCACCGCTCGGCGGAGGTCAGCGGGGCAGGGCGCCCAGGTTGCGCAGCAGAAACGCCTCGGCCTTGACGACCTTCTCGAACTCGGCGAGGTGCAGGCCCTCGTTGGCGCCGTGGGCCCGGGTGTCGGGGTCCTCGACGCCGGTGACCAGCACGCTGGCCTGGGGGAACGCCTCGAGGAACTCCGCGATGAACGGGATCGACCCGCCGACGCCCATGTCGACGGGCTCGGTGCCGTCCCACGCCTCGGCGAACGCGGCGCGCGCGGCGTCGTACGCCGGACCGGACGCGTCGATCTGGGTGGCCTCGCCGGTGTCGACGACCGTGGTCGTGAGCGTGGCACCCCACGCGACGTGCTTCTCGAGGTGGGCCTGCAGGCGCTGCACGGCGTTGGCGGTGGTGTCGCCCGGGGCGATGCGCATGCTGATCCGGCAGCGGGCCGACGGGACGAGGGTGTTGGAGGCGCCCTCGACCTTGGGGGCGTCGAGGCCGGTGATGCTGATCGACGGCTTGGTCCAGAGGCGCTCGACGATCGGTCCGTCACCGATCCACTCGATGCCCTCGGCGGCGCCGGACTCGGCGCGGAGCCGGGCCTCGGGGTACTCGACGTCGGCGGCCCGGCCGGAGACCAGGCCCTCGACCGCGACGTTGCCGGCGTCGTCGTTGAGCGTGGCGATGAGGCGGCTCAGGGTCATGATCGAGTCAGGGACCAGCCCGCCCCACATGCCGCTGTGCACGGCGTGGGTGAGCGTACGGACCTCGACGTCCATCCGGACCAGGCCGCGGAGGCTGGTGGTGAGGGCCGGTTCGCCGATGTCCCAGTTGCCGGAGTCGGCGATGACGATGACGTCGGCCGCGAGCCGGTCCTTGTGGGCCTCGAGCAGGTCGACGAGGGTGTCGGAGCCGACCTCCTCCTCCCCCTCGATGAACATGACGAGGTTGACCGGGAGCTCGTCGCCGAAGATCCGGACGGCGCCGAGGTGGGCGGCGATGCCGGCCTTGTCGTCGGCCGCGCCGCGCCCGTAGAGCCGGTCGCCGCGCTCGGTCGGCTCCCACGGCGGGGAGTCCCAGTCGGCGTGGTCGTTCTCGGGCTGCACGTCGTGGTGGGCGTACAGCAGGACCGTCGGGGCACCCTCGGGTCCGGCCTTGCTGGCGATCACGGCCGGCGGCGCACCGTCGTGGGCGCGCACGATCTCGGCGTCGAAGCCCTCGGCGGCGAACAGGTCGCGGGTGGCCTCCGCGCTGCGCTCGACCTCGCCGGCGCGGGCCGGGTCGGCGGACACGGACTGGATGCGGACCAGGTCCTCGAGGTCGCGACGGAGGCCGGGCATGACCTCGGCGAGACGAGCGGCGATGTCGACAGTCATACGGCGCACTCTAGGTGTCGCCGCTCAGCCGTCGAGACTCGCCCACTCCCCGCTGCGCTGCTCCATCATCAGCTGTCGCTCGACGTCGGCGAACCCGAGCCGGCGGTAGAGACCGATGGCCTCGCCGTCGGTGTCGGCGACGATCACGAGGGTCCGCACCCCGAGGTCGGCGAGCGCGTGCCGGCCGGCCGCGTGGACGACGGCCGCGGCCAGCCCCTTGCGCCGGTGGTCCGGGTGGGTCTCGACGCTCTGGTAGCGGGCCAGGCCGGGCTCGGTGACGAAGATCCCGGCCGTGGAGACGAGCGTGTCGTCGACGAAGGCACCGAACCTCAGACCGCGCCCGGAGTCGACGAGGCGCCGCTCCTGGGCGTTCTTCTGGCGGGCGTACGTCATGAACGCCTCCTCCGACGTGCTCGGGTAGAGCTGCTGGCTCAGCCGCGCGCGGGCCTCCCAGTCGTCCTCCGACGTGAGCGCGCGGACCTCCGCGTCGACCTCGCGCGGCGGCACGAGCGCGGAGGCGGTGAGGACGGTGGCGACGTCCACGGTCAGCCCGGCGGCCTCGAACGCCGCCTGCGACTCCTCGGGGATGTCGGCCGCGTCGATGCCGATGCTCACGTGGTCGGCCAGCGGGAACTCGGTGCGGAAGGCGCCGACGACCTCCCTCTCGCCGCCGGCGACGGGCGCGCGGGCGAGGAGGATGAAGTTGCCCCAGAAGTAGGACGGGTTGTCCGGGGAGCGCACGACGAGATGGGTGCCCCGGTCCTCGACCAGGCTGCCCGACTCGGTCAGCAGCGCCAGGTCGGTCCGGAAGCCGAGCGAGCTCACGTTCATGGTGCGGAGGCTAGTGCGTGGTGAGCGGGAGGTAGGGCGTGAGGTCCGTCCGCTCGCCACTGGCGACGACCGTGCCGCTGTCGAGCGCCTCGCTCCAGGTCGTACGCCCGACGGCGAGCGCGAGCCACGTCTCGGCGTCGGTCTCGACGACGGCCGGCGGCGTGCCGCGGGTGTGACGGACCCCGGGGATCACCTGCACCGCCGCGAACGGCGGCACCCGCACCTCGACCGACCTGCCCGGCGCGCGAGTCTCGAGCACGGCGAGGTAGTGCTTGACGAGCGCCCTGGTGTCGGACGCGGCGTCGGCGCGCTCCAGCTCGGCCGCGGTGAGGACCTTGAGTCGTGCGGGCATCAGGCGTCGTGCTCCTCGTCGGAGGTGGTGGTCGTGGCGTCGGGCTGCGGCAGCAGCATCGCGTGGAAGGCGTACGTCGTGCGGCCGTCGTCGCGCCCGCGGTTGCGGTCGGTCCACCGCTGGAGCAGCTCCCCGACCTCCGCCGCGAGCTGCGCCGCCTCGTCCTTGGTCAGGCGTACGGCGGTGTCCGTGGTCGAGCGGTGCGTGTCGGGCCGGCGGTCCTGGCCGTAGGCCACCTCGACGAGCTGGTGGGCGTAGCCCGCGGCGTTGCGCAGGAACACCGTCGCGGCCGCCTTGCCGCCCGGCTCCTGCTCGAGGGCGCCGACGTCGATGCTGAGGCCCGCGCCCGCGGCCTTCCAGACCCGGTCCCGCTGGTCGCGCGCCGCCTCCGGGGCCTCCTCGATCAGGCCGTACTTGGCGAGCTGGCGCAGGTGGAAGCTCGCCTGGTTGGCCGGGATGCCCAGCTGCTGGGCGACGTCGGCGGCACGCATCGGCCCGACGGCCGAGAGCTCGGTGAGGATCCGGTTGCGCACCGGGTGCGCGATCGCGCGCAGCACGCGTGGGTCGTGCACCGTGCCTCGTCCTGCTGCCATGCCGCCACCCTACCAACTTGCGCACGCTCTATTGCGCAACATTGCTTGCGCAACATATGGTGCGGGCATGGCCTCGTACCGCTCGCTCGCCCGCAACCGCGACTTCACCGCCCTCTGGACCGGCGAGGCGGTCAGCCAGCTCGGCAGCGCCGTCAGCATGTTCGCCTTCGCCCTCGTGGGCTACGCCCTGACCGGGTCACCGGTGCTGGCCGGACTGCCGACGGCCGCCTTCATGCTCGGCATGGTGGTCGCCCTGCTCCCCGCCGGCGTCGTGGTCGACCGCACCGACCGACGGCGGCTGATGATGCTCGCGAGCGGGTCCGGCTCGGTCGTGTACGCGCTGGTGGCCGTCGCCGCGCTGACGGGCGAGCTCCGGCTGTGGCACCTCGTCCTCGCGGGCCTGCTCACCGGCGTGGGCACCGGGGTGTTCGGCCCGGCCGAGCAGTCGGCGGTGCGCTCGGTGGTCAGCCGGGACGAGCTGCCCACGGCGCTCAGCCAGAACCAGGCGCGCCACCACGTCGCGGCGCTCGTCGGCGGTCCACTCGGTGCGTTCCTCGTCGGAATCGGCCGCGCGACGCCCTTCGTCTTCGACGCGGTCACCTTCGCCGTCTCGTTCGTGACGCTCTCGCGGATCCGCACCGACCTCTCGCCGCAGGGCGACCGGGCGCCGAGCAACGTCCGCGCCGACCTGCTCGAGGGCCTGCGCTACGTCCTGGGCCGCCCCTACTTCCGCACGATGATGGCGTTCGCCGCGACCAGCAACCTCGCGGTCAACGCGGTCTTCTACGTCGCGATCATGGGCCTGGTCCAGGACGGCGTGCACGCCGGGGCGATCGGCGCCATCGACATGCTCGCCGGGCTCGGCGGCATCCTCGGCGCCGTCGTCGCCCCGCGGGTCATCGACCGGGTCCCGACGGGGCGCCTGACCCTGGCGGTCGCGTGGAGCTGGGTGCCGCTCCTGCTCCCGTTGCTCGTGTGGAGCTCACCGCTGGTCGTCGGTGTCGTGCTCTTCGCCGGCATCCTGCTCAACCCGGCCGGCAACGCCGGCGCGCAGTCCTACCGGATGGCCATCACCCCGATGCACCTGCAGGGCCGGGTGGCCTCGTCCATGCAGTTCGTCGGCCTGTCGCTCATGCCGCTCGCGCCGATCCTCGGCGGCGTGCTGCTCGAGCACCTCGGCGGCCGGGCGGCGACCGTCGGCCTGCTCGCCCTGGTGACGCTCAGCGCCCTCATCCCCACGTCCAGCGCGGCCGTACGCCGCATCCCGCGCCCGGCCGCCTGGCCGCGGACCGAGGAGCCGGCGACCGCGACGCCTCCGCCGGCCCCGCTCGCCGCCTGACCCCCCGTGGTCCGCATCGAGCGTCAGGCGGTGTCGGCCCCGTGGGGTGAATCCTGATGCGGACCGTCCGCGCCGGCGGTCAGCCGATGGCGTCGAGGACCGCGACGCAGGCGGCCCAGGCCTCGCTCGTCGGCTCGATCACCCCGAAGTGGCCACCGCTCACCTCGACGAGCGTCGCCGCGGCACCGGCGGCCGTGGCCGCGTCGACGTAGGTCGTCGCCTGGCTGAAGGGGACGACGTCGTCGTCGGTCGCGTGCACCGCCCAGACCGGCACGTCGAGAGGCACCTGGGCCAGCGGGTCGACCCGGCTGTACGCCGACTCCCCGGCGTCGCCGAGGAACGCGCGGGCGGCGTCGGTGCCGAGGCCGTCGGCGACGGCCGCCCGGAGGTCGAGCACCCCGGCCTGGCTGACGACGTGGGTGAGCGCGGGTCCGTCCGCCCAGCGGTCGAACCGCCCGCGCGCGGCGGCCCACGTGGCGAGGTGGCCGCCGGCCGAGTGCCCGAGCGCCACGACGGGGCCGTCGACGGGGCCGTCGGCGTCTCGGACGACCGCACCGAGGGCGGCGTGGACGTCGTCGAGCGTCTCGGGGAAGCCGCCGCCGTTGCCGACCCGGCGGTACTCGACGTTCGCGGCCGTCCACCCGCGCCCGGCGAGGTCCTCGGCCAGCGGGGCGCCGTACTCCGCGCCGTACTCCGCCTTCCAGAAGCCGCCGTGGATGACGACGACGAGCCCGCGGCTCGTGCCGCCGGGCGTGTGGACGTCGACCCACTGGCTCGGGTCGTCGCCGTAGGTGATCCGCTGCGGTCCGCTGGTCACGGGTGCCTCCCCTGCGTCGGTCGCCCGCGAGCCGGCCGGCTCGGGGTCGGCGGCGCACCCCGCCAGCGCGGCGCCGCCGAGACCTGCGAGCAGGGCGCGCCGGTCGAGCCGGGGGTGGGCCATGGCGACAGGGTAGGTGAGCCCTACGAGCGCGCGGTCCGGCTGAAGCGCGCCCCGACCTCGGCGACCTTCGCGACCAGCTCGGGCGGCGACTCGACCTCGAAGTCCGCCCCGGACCCGGCGAGCACCATCAGGGGCCAGTCGAGGTCGTCGACGTTCATCTCCAGCACGCACCCGTCGCCGTCCGCGGTCACGGTGCCCCACCGGCCGACCCGGGGGACGAGGTCGTCGGCCGCCATCGCCAGCCGTGCGCGTACGGCGTGGCGCTGAGGCATCCGCCGGATACCCTGCTGCACGAAGGCCAGGGCGTCCTCGGCCGGCAGGTCGCGCGGCCGGAACCGCTGGCCGGTGGGCTCGGGGTCGGCGATCCGGTCGAGGCGGAAGCTGCGCCAGTCCAGCCGGTCGCGGTCGTAGGCGACGAGGTACCAGCGGCGCCCGAGGCTCACCAGGCGCAGCGGCTCGACGCGGCGATGGGTCACCTCGGCCTCGCGCGCGGCGTAGTCGAAGCGCAGCAGCTCGCTGTCGCGGCAGGCCTGCGCGAGGGTGGTCAGGACGGTGGCGTCGAAGGACGGCGCACCCTCCCACGGTCCGGGCGACTCGGTCTGACTGGCGACCGCGTCCATCTGCCGGCGCAGGCGCGGGGGCATCAGGGAGAGCACCTTCGACAGCGCCTGCACGGACCAGTCGTCGACGCCCGAGACCGCGGTGGTGGCGGTCGAGCGCAGACCGACGGCGATCGCGACGGCCTCCTCGTCCTCGAGGAGCAGCGGCGGGAGCGAGCCGCCGGCGCGCAGCTGGTAGCCACCGGCCGCGCCGCGCACGGCGTCCACCTGGTAGCCGAGGTCGCGCAACCGGTCCACGTCGCGGCGCAGGGTCCGGGGGCTCACCTCGAGCCGGTCCGAGAGCTCCGGGCCCGGCCAGTAGCGGTGGGTCTGGAGCAGGGACAGCAGCCGCAGCATCCGCTCGCTCGTGCTCATGTCCGGAAGACTAGTTCTCCATGCGGTCACAAACTGACCGCAATCGTTCCTAGCGTCGTCGACATGACCCACAGCCACCACACCGACCATTCCTCCTCCCCTGCGATCGTGACCCGTGGGCTGACCCGCCACTTCACCTCGCGCAAGCAGACCGTCGAGGCCGTCCAGGGCCTCGACCTCGAGATCGGGCAGGGCGAGCTCGTCGCCTTCCTCGGCCCCAACGGGGCGGGGAAGTCGACGACGCTGCGGATGCTCACCACCCTCATCCCGCCCACCTCCGGCACGGCGCAGGTGGCCGGGCACGACGTCGTCACCGGCCAGCGCGAGGTGCGTCGGGCCATCGGCTTCGTCGGCCAGGGCAACGGGGCCGGCCACCGCCAGCTCGGCCGCGACGAGCTGGTCAGCCAGGGGCGGGCGCACGGACTGTCCCGCGCCGACGCCCACCGCCGCGCCGACGAGCTGATCGAGGACCTCGACCTCACCGCGGTCGCCGATCGCAAGGTCTCCTCCCTCTCCGGCGGCCAGCGGCGCCGGCTCGACATCGCGATGGGGCTCGTGCACCTGCCCCGGGTGCTCTTCCTCGACGAGCCGTCGACCGGCCTCGACCCGCAGAACCGCGCCAACCTGCAGGGGCTCATCCAGCGCCTGCACGCGGAGAGCGGCAGCACCGTCGTCCTCACCACGCACTACCTCGAGGAGGCAGACGCCCTCGCCGGTCGCGTCATCGTCGTCGACCACGGCACCGTCATCGCCGACGACACCGCGGCGCGGCTCAAGAGCGGCCTCGGCGACCTCGTACGCCTCGGCTTCGGCTCGGCGTCCGCCTCGGCGCGGGCCGCCTCCCGTCTCGCCCGCGTCGCCGACGCCCGCGTGGACGTCGCCGACGGCACCGTCGACCTGCGGGTCAAGGACGGCTCCGCGATGGTCGGCGAGCTGCTCGCGGACCTCGCCGCCGACGGCGTACCCCCCACCCGGGTCGAGGTCGCCCGACCCACCCTCGACGACGTCTTCCTCGACCTCACGGGCCGCAGCCTCCGGGAGACCCAGCAGAGCACCGAACCGTCCACCCCCGAGACCGAGAGCGAGGTCGCCGCATGAGCACCTTCGTCATGGACACCGTCAACGTCATGAACCGTGAGCTCAGGCCCGTGTGGCGCGAGCCGATGTCCGTCGTCTTCGCGATGATCCAGCCGCTGGTCTTCCTGGGGCTCTTCGCCCCGCTCCTCCCGCAGATGGCCGACGGGTCCGCCCTGCAGTGGTTCGTCCCCGGCATCGTCGCGATGACGGCGCTGATGGGCGCGTCGTTCACCGGCTCCAACCTCATGGAGGAGATGCAGTCCGGCTCGCACGAGCGGCAGCTGGTCTCCCCGCTCGGCCGACCCGCGCTCCTCGTCGGGCGTGCGCTCAAGGAGGTCGTGCCGATGCTGATGCAGGTCGCGATCATCGTCGCGGTCGTGACGCCGTTCAGCTTCGACCTGCACCTCGGCGGCGTCCTGCTGGCCGCGCTGGTGCTGTCCGTCTTCAGCATCGGGGTCGGTGCGCTGTCGTTCGCGCTGGCGCTGGCGTCCCGGGGCGAGGACTGGATGTTCTGGACGGTGCAGCAGACGCTGCTCTTCCCGGCGCTGCTCACCGCCGGCGTGCTGCTGCCGATGGAGGGGGCTCCGCGCTGGCTCGAGGTCGTCTCGATGCTGAACCCGATGACGTACGTCGTCGACGCGGTCCGCGCGCTCTTCGCGGGGACCTACCCCGCGGACGTCGTGCTCCAGGGCGTGGCCGGCGCCGCCGTCGTCGCGGCGCTCGGGCTGTGGGTCGGGGTGCGGGCGATGCGTCGCTCGAGCTGACCCGGGGGCGGCTCTCGCCGTGGGGGGCGGTCACCGGACATCCGGTGACCGCCCGCCTTCCAGGTAGGGATCTCGACCTCGAAGCACGTATCTCGGGTGCGAAGCACCCCTCAGCCCAGAGGGCCGGCCGACCCCAGCCGCCAGACGGCGGTGCCGCGGAGGCCGAGCTCCGCGGCGAGGTCGGCGCGCAGGGCGTAGGAGCGCCCGTCGGACCACCAGACCCGGTCGCCGCCGGGCAGGCGTGCGGACCACTCCCCCGCACCGGCGCGCCAGCGGGGCGTGCCGCCGGACCGCTCCACGAGCGTGCGGGCGGCCTTCACGGTCAGTGTCCGGCCGGTGCCGTCGGCGCGCCACACGTAGCCGTAGCCGGCGACCCCGAGGTCGAGCTTCGCGGCCGGCACCTCCTCGAGCGCGGCGGCCACGCTCGTACGCACCCACGGCAGGCCGCCGACCGGGCCCGGGCCGGACCAGCCGGGACCGTGCTGGTCGTACGCCATCAGCTGCACGGCGTCGACCACGGCCGCGAGCTCGGCCAGGCGGTAGCCGCCGGCCCGGTAGCCCGCGCGGCTCGCGCTCGCCGACACGTCGATGGTCACCGAGGCGGAGGACGGGAACCGTTCCCGGAGCGCCGTCACGAAGGCGACCAGGCCGCGGGAGTCACGGCGCCGGACGAGCTCGAGGTCGACGTTGACCCCGTCCCACCGCCCGGCGCGCACCAGTGCTGCGAGCCGGTCCGCGACGCCGTCGATCCTGCCCGGGTCGCCGAGGAGCGACGCCGCGGCGTCGGGGTCGAAGGCACCGAGCCGGTTGCTCCAGTTGCCCACCAGCAGCTCGGCGCGCAGCCCGACCGCGTGGATCGACTCGACCAGGGCGGCGACCCGGTCCTCTGGACGCGTCACCGACGCGCCGTCCGGCCGGAGCGAGACCGCGGCGACGGTGACCGTCGTCAGTGCCGCAGCGTCGCGCCCGATGATCTCCGGTCGCGTGCTCGGCAGCGCGTACCCGGTGACGGCCAGGCCATCGCTCTCCGGTCGCGCGACCGTGGGCGCGGCACCGGCAGGCGGCGGCGCGAGCAGGAGCAGGACCAGGGCAGCGATCGTCGTACGCACGCGCCTGAGTCTGCCGTGGGTCTTCAGACGCTCGCCGGCGCTCGCTGCTCCACCGGCCATCACAGCGACGATCAGCCCCCGAGGACCGCCGGCATCGTCGCGCGCCACGCAGCCTCCGCCTCGGCGACAGGCAGCTCGAAGACGCCCTCGACGGCGATCGTGTCGCCGCCGGTGCGACCGAGCGGCGTGAGGGGTACGCCGTGCTGCTGGGCGAGCGCGACCAGCGCGTCGGCCTGCCCGTCGGTCACCGTCACCAGCGCGCGGGCGGTCGACTCGGAGAAGAGGGCGACGAACGCGTCCTCGGCGACCGCGTCGAGCGCGACCGAGACGCCGATGCCGCGGGCGAAGGCCGACTCCGCGAGCGCCTGCGCGAGCCCACCGTCGGACAGGTCGTGCGCGCTGGTGACGACTCCGTCGCGTCCCGCGTCCTGCAGGAGCGCGGCGAGGGCCTGCTCGGCGCCGAGGTCGAGCTGCGGCGGCAGGCCTCCGAGGTGCCCGTGGACGACGTGCGCCCACTCGGAGCCGGACAGCTCGTCGCGGGTCTCGCCGAGCAGGAACACCCGCTCGCCCTCGGCGACGAACCCGGTGGGCGTACGGCGGGTGACGTCGTCGATGACGCCCAGCACCGCGACGACGGGGGTCGGCAGGATCGCCGTCTCGCCGGTCTGGTTGTAGAGGCTGACGTTGCCGCCGGTGACCGGGATGCCGAGCTCGAGACAGGCGTCCTTGAGGCCGCGGCAGGCCTCGGCGAACTGCCACATGACCGCCGGGTCCTCCGGCGAGCCGAAGTTGAGGCAGTCGGAGACGGCGAGCGGGCGGGCGCCACCGGTGGCGACGTTGCGGTAGGACTCGGCGAGCGCGAGCTGGGCGCCGGTGTAGGGGTCGAGCTTGGCGAAGCGGCCGTTGCAGTCGGTGGACACGGAGACGCCGAGGTTGGTGTCGGCGTCGACGCGGACCATGCCGGAGTCGGCGGGCTGGGCCAGGACGGTGTTGCCCTGGACGTAGCGGTCGTACTGGTCGGTGATCCAGGACTTGTCGCAGAGGTTAGGCGAGGCGACGAGGCGCAGCAGGGTGTCGCGCAGCTCGTCGCCCGTCGTCGGTCGCGGGAGCCGCGAGGCGTCGTCGGCCTGGAGCTCGTCCTGCCAGTCCGGGCGGACGTACGGTCGCTGGTAGGTGGGCCCGTCGTGTGCGACCGAGCGCGGGGGCACGTCGACGACGCGCTCGCCGTGCCAGTCGATGTGCAGCCGTCCGGTGTCGGTGACCTCGCCGACGACGACGGCCTCGACGTCCCACTTCGCGCAGATCGCCATGAACGCCTCGACGTCGCCGGGCTCGACGACGGCCATCATCCGCTCCTGCGACTCGCTCATGAGGATCTCCTCGGGGGCGAGCGTGGAGTCGCGCAGCGGGACGCGGTCGAGCTCGACGTGCATGCCACCGTCACCGGCCGAGGCGAGCTCGGAGGTGGCACAGGACAGGCCGGCGCCGCCGAGGTCCTGGATGCCGGCGATGACGCCCGCGGCGAAGAGCTCGAGGGTGCACTCGATGAGCAGCTTCTCCATGAAGGGGTCGCCGACCTGCACGCTCGGACGCTTGGCCGGGCCCGTCTCGTCGAAGGTCTCCGACGCCAGCACCGAGACGCCGCCGATGCCGTCGCCGCCGGTGCGCGCGCCGTAGAGCACGACCTGGTTGCCCGTGCCGGACGCGTTGGCGAGGTGGAGGTCCTCGTGGCGGAGCACGCCGATGCAGAGGGCGTTGACCAGCGGGTTGCCGGCGTAGGTCTCGTCGAAGACCGCCTCGCCGCCGATGTTGGGCAGGCCGAGGCAGTTGCCGTAGCCGCCGACACCGGCCACGATCCCCGGCAGCACCCGGGACGTGTCGTCCGCGTCGAGCGGCCCGAAGCGGAGCGGGTCCATCACGGCGACCGGGCGGGCTCCCATCGCCAGGATGTCGCGGACGATGCCGCCGACGCCGGTGGCCGCCCCCTGGTAGGGCTCGACGAACGACGGGTGGTTGTGGCTCTCGACCTTGAAGGTCACCGCGTAGCCCTGACCGATGTCGAGGACGCCGGCGTTCTCGCCGATGCCGGCCAGCATCTTGCCGACGGGCGTCTCCTGGGGGATCTCCCCGAACTGCTTGAGGTGCACCTTGGTCGACTTGTAGGAGCAGTGCTCGCTCCACATCACGGAGTACATCGCCAGCTCCGAGCTCGTCGGGCGACGACCCAGGATCTCGCGGATCCGGGCGTACTCGTCGGCCTTGAGGCCGAGCTCGGCCCACGGCTGCTCGCGCTCGGCGTCGGTGGAGGCGATGGCCACCGTGTCGAGGGTGCCGGTCGCGCCGGACGTGGTCAGGGACGGCTGGGCGCTCGAGTCGGGCACGGCCCACAACCTACCGCCGTCGCGGGGTCGGCCGGGCGCCGGTCCACCCGGTGCGCGCCGCCTCAGCGCGGGTCGGTCAGCAACCCGTCCGCGATGACCTCGAGCATCGGCCGCACCGTGCCGACCTCGAGGTCGGAGCTGTCGGCGATGGTCGCGACGCCACCGACCAGCCGCGCCACCTGGAGCGGCGTCACGTCGTCGCGTACGGCGCCTTCCGCGCGCAGGTCGTCGAGCACCCGTCCACCCGCCGACTGCAGCACCTCGCACTTGCTGCGGATCGGCGAGCTGTCGTCGCCCATCGCGCCGGTGATCTTGGCCGGGCCGCCCTTGTGCACGCTGATCAGGCGGACGTACTCCTCGAACCAGTGCAGGAGCCGCTCGCGCGGTCCCCCCTCGTGCGCGAGCGCCTTCTCGGTCGTCTCCTCGACGTGGTCGACCCAGGCCTGCATGACGGCATCGATCAGGTCGTCGCGCGTGGGGAAGTGGCGGTAGAGCGTGCCGGGTCCGACGCCCGCCTGCTTGGCGATGAGGTCGAGGGACGCGTCGTAGCCCTGCTCGCGGAACACCTGCCGAGCCGTCTCGACGATGCGGTCGCGGTTGCGCTGGGCGTCGGCACGCACGGCAATGTCCCTCTCGGTCTTGCTAAACGGAGACAGTCTCCGTATTGTCGTGGAGGAAGCGGAGTCATCCTCCGGATCTACTGTACCTCGGCTCCCCGGAGCCAGAACAGGACTGCACCCCATGTCACCCACCACCGCCCTGCCGCCGCAGGGCTTCCGGCGCGGGCCCGCCGACGAGCTCCCGACCGAGCTGCCGCCGCAGGCCGGCCGCGCCGCCGCCGGCATCGCGATCGTGCTGGTCGCCCAGCTGATGATCGTGCTCGACGCCACCGTCGTGAACGTCGCCCTCCCCCGCATCGACGCCGACCTGGGCTTCGGCCCCGCGTCCCTGTCGTGGGTCCTCAACGCCTACACGCTCGCCTTCGGCGGGCTCCTGCTCCTCGGCGGGCGCCTCGGCGACGTCCTCGGCCGCCGGCGTACGTTCGTGGTCGGCCTCGCCGTCTTCACGCTCGCCTCGGCCCTCGGGGGTCTCGCCCAGACGCCCGGACAGCTCGTCGCGACCCGCGCCCTGCAGGGCGTCGGCGCGGCGCTGGCGGCACCGAGCGTCCTCGCCCTGCTCACCACCAGCGCTCCCGACGCGGCCGCGCGCAACCGCGCCCTCGCGCTCTTCGGGGCGGTCTCGTCCGGAGGCGCGTCCATCGGCCTGCTCCTCGGCGGCCTGCTCACCGACATCGGGTCGTGGCGGTGGACCTTGTTCATCAACGTCCCCCTGGGCATCGTCGTGCTGCTCCTCGTGGGCAGGTTCGTCGACGAGACCGCCCGCCGTCCCGGCCGCTTCGACCTCGTCGGGGCCGCCAGCGCCACGGTCGGGGCCGTGTCCGTCGTCTGGGCCCTCATCGGGGCGCCCGAGCACGGCTGGGGCTCGCTGCGCACGATCGGCGGGTTCGCCCTCGGCGCGGCGCTGCTCCTGCTGCTCGCCCGCACCGAGACCCGTCACCCGCACCCCATGGTGCAGCCGCACCTGGTGCGCAGCCGTCCCCGCGTCGGCGCGCTCGTCGCGATGGCGCTCGTGGTCGGCGCGAACCTGTCGATGTTCTTCCTCGTCGTCCAGTACGCCCAGGTCGTCCTCGGCTTCGGCCCGCTGATGTCGGGCGTGGCCTTCCTGCCCTTCAGCCTCGGCGTCTTCGCGATGTCGCGCCTCACGCCGTCGCTCATCGCCCGGATCGGTCCACGCGCGATGGTGATGGCCGGCACCGCCGCGCTCACCGTCGGCTACGCCTGGCTCAGCACCGCCGGCACGGACGGCACCTACCTCGGCACGGTCTTCGGTCCGATGCTCGTCGCGGGCCTGTCGACCGGCCTGGTGTTCATGCCGATCACGGTCACCGTGCTCACCGGTGTCGAGCCCGAGCACGCCGGCTCGGCCTCCGGCCTCCTGCAGACCACCCAGCAGCTCGGCAGCGCCGTCGGCGTGGCCGTCATCGTCTCGGTGTACGCCGCGGGCGCGGTGCCGGGTCAGCTGGTGCCCGGGCTGCAGGCGGCGTTCCTCACCTCCGCCGGCTTCGCCGCCCTGGCGCTGCTGGCGGCCGCGGTCCTGCTGCGGTCGCCGGCGCCGGCGGCCGTCGAGGTGCCGGACGCGCCCCAGGTGGCGGCGGTCGCCGACGCGGCCTGACCACCCCGTCCGACGCCTCGAGGGGCCTCGCCGGCACGGCCGCGTGCCTACCGGCGGGGCTCCCCCGCGTGACCGCCGGGGGTCGGCTCGTGGACCACCACGATCGCCGGCGGCCGCTCCGCCTCGACGTCCGGGTCCACGTCGGCGGTGCCGTCGCCGGCCTCGCCGTCCAGCTCCGCGTCGAGGTCCGCGTCGCGCTCGTCGCGCTCCTCGTCGCGGGGGTCCTTGCGCTTGTCCCTGTCGCGGTCCTTGTCGCGGCCCGGGTCACGGCCGGCCTGGCGCTCGGCCTCGCGCTCGGCCTTGCGGGCGGCGCGCTCGGCACGCTTCTCCTCCAGCGCCGCCCGCTTGGCCTCCCTGAGCGTCTCCTTCTCCCGCGCGGCGCGAGCCGCGGTCTCCTCGCTCGAGGTGCGCTCCAGCTTGGGCGCGGCCATGCGCGAGCCGCTGCGGCCGCTCGCCATGCCGCGCGACATCGTCCCCGCGCGGGCGGCCATCGCACCGCCGCCCATCCCACCGATGGGCGGCGTCGCGGTGGTCGAGGTCCTGGTGGTCCCGCGCCGTCCCATGAGCCCGGCGGCCGCCGTGGCCGCGATCGGGCCCAGGCCGGACAGGCCCTGCAGGTCCGGCATGGAGACCGAGATGGGGCCGATGGGGGCGAGGCCGCCGACGCCGCTGACACCGCCCTGGGCCGAGCCGGGGACCGACGTCGAGATCGCCGGGACGGTGCCGACGCCGGACTCGTCCTGGCCGGGCGCGGCGAAGCCGGGGAACCTGCTGCCGGTGAGCGTCATCAGCTCGGTGCGCACGATCACGAACTCGGCGCGCGCGGCCCGGAGCCTGGTGCTCTCCTGGTCGAGCGAGAGGGTCAGCCGCCGGCGGATCTCCTCGGACTCGGCCTGTCCCTGCGTGACCTTGCCACGCTCGTCGTCCTCGGACGGCTTGAAGACGAGGTGGCGGGACTCCCCGACGACCTCGTGCGGGATCATCGCGACCTTCGCCCAGTTCTGGTCGAGCTCCTTCTGCGAGGAGGTGATGACGGCGCTGACCGCCCGCAGCGAGCCGGCGATCTGGGTGGCGAGGCTCGTGAACCGGTCGAGGTTGGCGAGGACCTGGCGCCGGTGCTGCTCGTAACTCTCGGCAGCGCCTGCGTCCCAGCCCTCCGTCGCGCGCCGCGCGGCGTCGACGAGGTCGTCGCCGCGGCGCGCCATCACCTCGCTGATCTCGGTCCACCGCTGTGCGGCGGCCTCCAGCGGGCGTACGTCGGCGCGCAGCTCCCAGGGGTTGGCGGGCACGGTCAGCGACCTCCCGGTCCCGGCATGATCCCGAGCGTGCCCTCGTCGAGCAGGTGGGAGGCCCGGTCGAGCTCGGCCGCCACCGCGTCGTCGGCGCGTACGGCGTCCTGCGCGGCGTCGACGAGCCCGGAGATCCCGAGCGCGAGCGCGCCCGAGAGGGCCGCCACGACCTCCCCGGCGTCGGCCAGCGAGTCGGCGTACGCCGCAGCGAGGTTGGCGGTGCCGGTGGCGTCGCCCAGGCCGTCGCAGGCCTCGGACAGGTCGGCCAGGGCCATCGCCCAGTCCTGTCGCATGGAGGTCAGGATGCTCTCGGACGAGGCCGCCAGCTCCACCAGCCTGGCCGGCTCGACCTGCATCAGGGATCGCTTGCCGCTTGCGCTCACCCTGGCCGGATACCCGCGTCCACGAGGCCCAAACACCCCGTCCGGCCGCCCTGTGGACGAACCGGAACGTTCCGGGCCTCGGTAAACATTCGGGGATCGACGGTTTCGACGTCCGATGGACGGGGAAGTCCACCAGCAACGACAAGCCCTGCTACTCGGAAGCCCCAGGAGCCGCGATGAACGCCGTGATGACCGTCGACCTCTCCGAGCTCGATGCCTGGACCGCGCAGGTGCAGCGCGCCAGCGACGACCTCACCGGCATCGCCCGCAACGGTGGCAGCAGCCTCGTGCAGACCGACTTCGGCCCGATCCTCGAGACCATGATGGGGGCCTACAACTCGCTGCTGCCGTCGGTGAACCAGTCGCTGGAGGACAACGGCACCGGCATGCGCGACCACGCCGAGGCCCTGCGCGCGACGGCCCGCGACTTCACCCTCACCGAGGACGGCATCGTCCGGCGCCACAACGCCCAGGGCATCGACGGTCGCGACGGCTCGACGAGCTTCTGGGACGTCGCCGACACCACGATCCGCCGGGCCGCCCCCACCGAGACCGACCTCCCGCGCATCTCCTTCGGCTTCCCCTACGACACCGTCTGCGACCTCGTGCGGATGCTCACCGGCTTCGACATCCGCGCCGAGCTCGCCGAGAAGATCGGCGGCGACGTCGTCAGCGCCTCGACCCAGGGGTCCTCGTTCGGGAGCCTCGGCTCCTCGATGAAGGGCGTGGCGGCCAACCTGCACAGCGGCGGCCAGACCATCACGAACACGTGGCAGGGCTCCACCTCCGACGCGGCGATCAAGCAGATCGGCACCTGGGTGGGCTCGCTCGACACCCAGGCCGGCCAGCTCATCCAGGTGGGCCAGAACGTCGTCCAGATCTGCCGCGACGCCTGGCAGACCGCGCTCTCGGTCGTGCAGTGCGTGAAGTCGGCCGTGCAGACCGTGTCCTCGGCCCTCGCGACCATGAGCATCCCGGGCGTGGGCTGGGCGCGCGTCGTGCAGGCCGTCTTCCAGGCCTTCCAGGCCGTGATGAAGGCCTACAAGGCGATCATGAAGTTCATCAACATCCTCAAGCAGGTCAAGGCCCTCATCGAGACGGTGAAGAACTTCTTCGACGGCGACAAGGCTCCGGTCTCGACGCCCACCGCGCCGGTCTCGACCGGTGCGCCGAGCAGCGTGACCCGCGACCCGAGCACGATCACCACGCCGACGGTCGGGCAGCGGCCCGCTCCGGTCGCGCCGGTGGCACCCGCTCCCGCGTAGCCTTCCGCCATGAGCGACCCCCGCAGCCAGGCCGAGATCCTGGCAGCCATCAGCGAGGCCCGCGAGGACCTGACCGCCAGCCTGGCCGACCTCAAGGCGACCGTCGACCAGCTCAACGCCAGGCCGCTGCTGACCGACGAGGAGAAAGAAGCCCTCGAGGAGCAGGCCGAGTCCGGCGAGCTCGGCGAGGACATGAGGACGCTGGTCGAGAAGATCAAGGGCGGCGAGGACACCTGGGAGAACGTGTTCTCCGGCGAGTCCCCCCACGGCAACCTGCTCCAGGGCCACCTCACCGCGATGTTCGAGGAGCACAAGGAGGACATCGCGCTCGCGTTCGAGGAGCTCATCGAGGAGGAAGAGGCCAAGGGCAACTTCATCTTCGACGACGTGCCGACCAGCGACTCCCGAACGCCGCCCTCGAACTACACATCTGTAGTTCAGACGAAGCGCTGTTACCCGTGTGACTGATGTGGTTCTCTGGCACCTGCCTGCCCCCGCCACACCTTCCCCGCACCGCTGGAGCTCCCCATGCGTCGCCTCGTCCTGGCCGCCCTCACGCTCGTCCTCGTCGCCCCGGTCCTCGGGTCCTCGCCCGCGACGGCCGACGACGCTCCCACCGCCTCCAGCCCACGCAAGCAGCTCGCGTCGCAGCGCCAGATCGCGCTCGCCACGCCCGGCGACTTCACCGGGCACGGCTTCGACCAGTGCCTGGCCCCCACCCAGGCCGCGATGGACACGTGGTGGAGGAAGTCGCCCTTCTCCGCCGTCGGCATCTACATCTCCGGCGACTCGCGCGCGTGCCGCTCGCAGCCCAACCTGAGCTCCACGTGGGTCGCCACCCAGGTTGCGCGCGGGTGGCGGCTCCTGCCGATCGCCCTGGGGCCGCAGGCGTCGTGCCAGCCCCGGTTCCCGCGCTACGCCGACGACTTCACGATCTCCCCCAAGCCCGCCGGCGGGTACGCCGCGGCTGCCGCCCAGGGCACCGCCGAGGCGGACAAGAACGCGACCGACGCGACGGCGTACGGCATCGGCCCGGGCAGCACGATCTGGTACGACCTCGAGGGCTTCAACCTCGCCGACACCCACTGCCGCGAGTCCGCGCTCGTCTTCACCTCGGCGTGGGTGAGCCGGATCAAGGCGCTCGGCTACGTCGCCGGGTTCTACTCCAGCGCGAGCTCGGGCATCAAGATGCTCGACGACGCGCGTCGGCTGCGCCCCGGCCAGTTCGCCCTGCCGGACCGGATCTGGATCGCTCGCTGGGACGGCAGGGCCGACACCTCGACGACCTACATCCCCGAGGACGGCTGGCGCCCCGGTGGCCGGATGAAGCAGTACCGCGGCGGCCACAACGAGACGTGGGGCGGCGTGACGATCAACATCGACAGCAACTGGATCGACCTCGGCTCCGGCTCGCAGCCGCGGCCCGAGGGCCGGTGCCCGGGCACCCGCCTGGGCTACTGGAAGTACCCGACCCTCTCCCCCGGCGCCGCGAAGGCCACCCGGGTCAAGGTGCTGCAGTGCCTGCTCACCGAGCAGGGGACCTACTCCGGACCGGTGAACGGCGCGTACGACGGCGCGACCGTCGCGGCGGCCCGCGCGTGGCAGACGGCGCGGAGGTTCACCCCGACCGACCGCTTCGAGAAGCGGCACTGGGTGGCGCTGCTGTCGGCGGGCGCCCGCACGGTCGTCAAGCGCGGCTCGGCCGACGAGTCGGTCCACCGCCTCCAGCGGGCGCTCAACGCCGCGGGCGCGGGGCGCTTCCGGGCGACCGGGGTCTTCGACGCGAAGACCGAGGCGGCGCTGCGGACCTACCAGTCGCGCCTCAATATCTCAGTGTCCGGCGTCGCCACCCCGCAGACCTGGAACAAGCTGCAGCGCGGGCTGTGAGGGCGGGCGTCCGTTTCCCATCATGAGCGGCCATATGGTCGCTCAGGCGCAGGCGTGACGCCGCTCGGGCGACCATATGACCGCTCAAGTCAGGAAATGGACGACCCTCAGACCGGCGGACCGACGACCAGGGCGACCCCGGTGAGCCCCGCGACGGCGAGCAGGCCGACGAGCGCGCCCTGGGCGGGGCGGCGGATCAGCCAGGCGGCGGCCTTCTCGAGCGGCCCGGCGGGCGCCTCGGACCGCAGCCGCCAGGTGTCGCCGAGCAGGCCGGCGCGCTCGGCGTACGACTCGAAGGGGACCGTCGCGAAGGGCGGTACGGCGCAGAGCAGGCCGAGGGCGAGGCGGCCGATCGACCAGCGCTGGTCGATCGCGAGCAGCACGGTGGTCAGGCCGTAGGCGATGAAGACGACGCCGTGCACCATGCCGAAGACCTGCACGCCGAGCTCGGTGGTCTCGGTGACGTACTTGAGGAACATGCCCGTCAGCAGCAGCGCCCACGTCACCGCCTCGGCGCGGGCGACGAGACGGTAGAGGCCGACGGGTCGCGAGAGCCGGTTCATGCGAACGCGGCGGCGGCGAGCGAGGTGAAGAAGCCGAGCCCGTCGGTGCCGGGGCCCGTGAGCTCCTCGACCGCGTGTTCGGGGTGCGGCATCAGCCCGACGACGTTGCCGCGCTCGTTGGAGATGCCGGCGATGTCGCGCAGCGAGCCGTTGGGGTTGTCGTCGAGGTAGCGCGCGACCACGCGCCCCTCGCCCTCGAGCAGGTCGAGCGTCGCCTCGTCGGCGACGAAGCCACCCTCCCCGTTCTTGAGCACGATGGTCACCTCGTCGCCAGCGGTGTAGGCCGACGTCCAGGGCGTGTCGACGCGCTCCATGCGCAGCCGCTGGTCGCGGCAGACGAACTTGCGGTGGTCGTTGCGGATCAGCGCACCGGGCAGGAGGTGCGACTCGCAGAGGATCTGGAAGCCGTTGCAGATGCCGAGCACGGGCATGCCCTTGCCGGCGGCCTCGATGACCGAGGTCATGACCGGCGCGAACCGCGAGATCGCGCCGCAGCGGAGGTAGTCGCCGTAGGAGAACCCGCCGGGCAGCACGACCGCGTCGACGCCCCGGAGGTCCTCGTCGCCGTGCCAGAGGGCGACGGCCTCGTTGCCACCGATGGCGACCGCGCGGCGCGCGTCGACGTCGTCGAGCGAGCCGGGGAAGGTGACGACGCCGACCTTCATGCCCACGCGCCCTCGGACTCGCCCTGGAGGTGGACCTCGAAGTCCTCGATCACCGGGTTGGAGAGCAACGTCCCCGCCATCGCGCGGACCTCCTCGAGGAGGGCGTCGCTGGGCTCGCCCTCGAGCTCGATCTCGAAGCGCTTGCCCTGGCGTACGTCGCTCACGCCGGCGAAGCCGAGGCGAGGGAGCGCGCCGAGGACGGCCTTCCCCTGGGGGTCGAGGATCTCGGGCTTGGGCATGACATCGACGACGTAACGAGCCACGGGGGCGCTCCTGCACTGCATGGGCGGGACGGATGCAGCACCCATCCTAGGGACGTTCGCTCACCCGAGCGGGACGGGGTCCGAGCACAGGACGTGCTGCGCTACGACGGCGCCGCCGCCGTGGGCGAGCAGCACCACGCCGTCGACACGTTCGAGGCCCCAGGACGGCTGGGGCTCGCCGGTCACGACACCCAGGCAGTACTGCACGGACGTGACCGGGTCGGGGAGGCGGATCGGGCCGAAGCCGATGTCGTCCCCCCACGGTGAGGAGCGCACCAGCGGCAGCGGGACGGCGACCTCACGCGCCAGCGACGCGCCGGCCGCCAGCTCGGTCGCGCCGACCCGCGGCGGCCGGGCCCACGACATCCGGTCCGTCTCGGGCAGGGGGAACAGCCGGGAGGCGACCTGCACGAGACCGTCGCCGGCACCCACGACGTACGCCGTCCGCGGGTCCCAGGCGAGCGACGCACCGGAGGGCCGCGGCACCCGGTCGACGACCAGCAGCGGCTCGTGACCGGCGTTGGTGAGCGTCCAAGCGACCACGAGCAGACCGGCGCGCCCCGTGCCCTCGACGCCGACCTCGACGCCGAGCTCGACGTCGGGCCGCGCGGCGTACGCCGTCACTGGCCGTAGTGGTCGCGGTTGGGCAGGCCCATCTCGTCGCGGATGCCGTTCTCGGTCAGCCCGAAGTCGTGGTCGGGGTCGATGACCTCCGGCGTCGACGGGTCGTTGTCGTGGTCGATCGGCAGGCCCGTGGCCTGGCGCTCGCCGGTCTTGTAGCCGTGGTCCGTCGTGTCGTCGCCGTTGTAGGGCGTCGGCTCGAAGGTGCCGTTCATGTAGTCGTAGACGTGCGCGAACTCGTGGTAGAGCACCACGACCGGCGGCGCACCGCGGAAGTCGTCGAGGCGGGTGTTGTAGTTGATCACCGAGTTGGTGCCGTCGGTCGACGCGGTGCTGTTGTCGGGGTCGGCGGGGTTGTGGTACTCGCGGATCGTCAGCGTGTCGGGGCCGTCGGCGATGTGGCCCTGCAGGTTGGCGATCATCTGCTGGCCCTCGGGCGAGCTGGCCAGCATCTGGAGATCGGCCTGGACCCGCTCGACGAACTCGGGGCTGCCCTCGATCGTGATGCCGGCCAGGCCGTCGGGGATCTCGATCGTGACCGTGGACTCGACGTCGGTGTTGACGTCACCGGCCTCGCCGTTGGCGGTGTCGGTGCCGGTGCCGCCCTGCGTGGTGTCGTTGCCGCGGCCGGCGTAGGAGACGTCGTCTCCCGATCCGCCGCGGAGGGTGTCGTCGCCGTCGCCGCCCGACAGGATGTCGTTGCCGTGGCCACCGGACAGCGTGTCGTTGCCGGTGCCGCCCTCGAGGTAGTCCTGCTCGGCGCCTCCGACGAGGAGGTCGTCGCCGCTGAGGCCGTAGAGGGTGTCGCGGCCCTCCCCTCCCGAGACGACGTCGTTGCCGCCCTGGCCGTTGAGGTAGTCCTGGCCCGCGCCCCCGGAGACGCGGTCGTCGCCCGCGCCGGCGTCGATGTTGTCGTCGTCGTCGAGGCCCAGGAGGGTGTCGTTGCCGTCGCCGCCGGTGAGGTTGTCGCGGCCACCGCTGCCGATCAGCGTGAAGCTGACGCCCCCGCCCTGCGGCACCGTGATCGTGTCGTTGCCGTCGCCGCCGCGGACCACGACCTCCTGCCCGGCGGGGACGGTGTGGCTGGTGCCGTTGACGGTGACGGTCTGCACGCCCGTGACGGGGTCGACGCTGATCGAGATGTCGTCGTCGCCGTCGGTGCCGTTCACGATGACGCGGTCGCCGACCACGACGATGCCGACGTCGTGGCTGCCGGTCGGGACGGTGAAGCCGTCGGTGGTGCCGTCGGCCACCGACGCCCACTCACCCGCGGTGCGGTTCCAGGCGTCCGTGGCGGCCGTGAGGGCGGCGGCGTCCTCGGCGAGCTCGGCGTCGAGCCGGGCGCGCACCTCGGTGGCGCGGTCGATCGCCGCCTGGACGCGGGCCGACTCGGCGTCGTCGCGCGGCTGGAAGGTCACGGACCCGGCGGAGACCGTCGACGGGACGTCGGCCACCCCCGCCCACGAGCTGTCGAGCTGGGACTGCGCCTGGCGTACGGACCCGGCCGCGCGCTGCAGCGCGGTCGAGACCCGCGCGGCGGAGTTCGTCGCCTCGTCGATCGACGTCACCAGCGTGCGGCGGTGCGCGTCGTAGGAGGTCGCGCTTTCGCCCTCCCAGGTCCCGAGGACCCCGCTGGCGCGGTTGTTGACCGAGGTCGCGGACTCGTCGACGCGCTCGGCCATGTCGAGCCACGCCGCCGCAGCAGCGTCGAGCGTCTCGGGACGGGCCGCGAGGTCCCAGATCCCGCTGGCCATCAGACCGCCCTCCGGCCGCCGCCGGCGCCGCCCTGGAGCCCGGCCTGCCCGGCGCGGTAGGTCGCCGCCGTGGACTCGTCGGTCGTGCTCATGTCGAAGGCGACGGCGTAGAGGTCGTCCATGTCCTGCTCGAGCACGGCCACGAAGCGGCCGAACACCAGGTCGGCCGACTCGGCCGTCGAGGTGTGGGCGGCGAGGAAGCTGCCGCCGCCGGCGGTGTTGCCGGCCGCACCCGCTGCCAGGGCGAGGACTCCCTGGGCACCGGTCCAGGCGTCCAGGACCTCCTGGGACGCGCTCAGGCAGGTGCCGGCGAGCTCGGAGAGCTGTTCGGGAACGGTGTACATGGCGGTCCTCGTCCTTCGCTGGTCGTAGCCGGGAACTACCCGCCCCACGCCCGGCCGAAACGCGGGCATGCCCTCCCGGACCTTCGGGTACGCAGCAGACCGGCACCCACGCGGTGCACCGGGAGGAGGACGGCACGTGGCGCGGATCGGCATCTCCGGCTGGCGGTACGCCGGCTGGCGCGGGCGGTTCTACCCGCCCGGGCTGCCGCAGCGCAGCGAGCTGGCGTACGTCGGCGAGCGGCTGACCGCCGTCGAGGTCAACGGGTCCTTCTACTCGCTGCAGCGGGCGTCGAGCTGGCGCTCCTGGGCCGAGCAGGTGCCCGACGACTTCGTCTTCGCCGTCAAGGGTCCGCGGTTCATCACCCACATGAAGAAGCTCACCGACGTCGAGGCACCGCTGGGGACCTTCCTCGCCTCCGGCGTCCTCACGCTCGGCGAGCGGCTCGGCCCGCTGCTGTGGCAGCTCCCGCCCAACCTCGGCTTCCACCCCGACCGGCTCGCCGCGTTCTTCGACCTGCTCCCCCGGCGTACGTCCGACGCCGCGTCGTACGCCGCCGCGCACCACGACGCCGACAAGCTCAAGGAGCCCGCCGTCACCACGGCACCGGTCGACCGGGCGCTCCACCACGTGCTCGAGGTGCGGCACCCGTCCTTCCGGACCCCGGAGTTCTGCGAGCTGCTGCGCGCGCACGACATCGGCATGGTCGTCGCGGACTCGGCGGGCACGTGGCCGATGTTCGACGAGGTCACGAGCTCGGTGGTGCACGTGCGCCTGCACGGCGACGAGGAGCTGTACGCCAGCGGCTACTCCGACGCCGCCCTCGACCGCTGGGCCGAGAAGGTCCGCGGCTGGGAGGCCGACGGGCTCGAGGTGCACGTCTACTTCGACAACGACGCCAAGGTGCACGCCCCGTTCGACGCCCTCGCGCTGCAGGAGCGGCTGGGGATCACTCCCGCCGGCTGACCGGGGAACCACCTGCACGCCTCGGGCCCCCGATCCCCCTGCGGTCGGTTCCCCGGCCGGTCGTACGCCCGGTGGTGCTCGCGCATGATCGTGTCGAGGGCGAGCTCGTCCGCGTCGGGCAACGGCTGTGCGGGCACGAACGCGCCGAGCCGCCAGAGGCGCTCGGGCCCGGGCAGCCGGAGCGAGCGGTCGTACGCCCCGCGCATCCGCTCGCGCCACACGCGCTCGCTGTCACCGGCCACGATGACGAAGCCCTCCAGGCCCAGCCCCCGCAGGGCGTGTGCGCGCGCCTCGTCGCGTCGCTGCCGCTCCCGGCTGCGGTGCGCGGCCCCGTTGTACTCCCCGTAGGTCCCGGCGACGTCCTCGAGGAGGTCGACCACGGCGACCACACGGCCCGTCAGGTCGAGCACCTCGCGGTTCATCAGCGGGCGCGGCAGGCCCAGGTCGCCCTCCCACACCTGCAGCATCTCCGACTCCTTCGGCGAGCGGCACTCCCCGCACGCCCGCTCGAGGGCGTACGCCACTGCCTCGTGCCGACTCGCACGGGAGGCGAGGTCGCGGACGACCGCGAGGTCGACCACCCGCGCCGCGAGCGCCATGTCGACCATGACGCCCGCGAGCCGTGCGGACGTCGCGCGGCGCACCTCGTGGAGCAGGGCGGTCTCGCTCGGCGCGCACGGGACGCCGTACCTGTCGACGGGCTCGGGCAGACGACGACGCGTGCGCTCCACCCGCACCCCTGCCCCGCGGATGCGTGAGGCGTGCGGCAGCAGCACCGGCACCTCGCCGCCCTGGACCCACTGCCCGTCGAACCACGCAGCCCCGGCGAGCCTCAGCGCGGCCCAGCCGGTCACCATCCCGCCCGCGGGCAGGCGGACCGCCGCCTCGAGGATCCGCTGCTCGACGGTCGGCTCGACGTCGGACGGGACCACGAGCCCGTGGCTGGTCGTACGCCAGCGCGGTCCCGCCGCCGTCCCCCGTCGGGGTCCGGACCGTCCCGTGGGGTCCACCCGGACCGGGCGGACGAGGACCGTCGGCGGAGGGCAGCGTGGGTGGAAGTCGGACACGGGTGATGCCTGCCCGCCACCGGACGCCGTACACCCACCAGCTCCTTGCCTGTGGACGAGCGGGTCGGGGAACCATCCGCAGGCTCTGACGGCCCGACGGCCTGCACCTCGTTCCCCGGACACGACCACATCCCCACTCAAGCGGTCATGTGGTCGCTCAAGCGGTCATGTGGTCGCTCAAGCGGTCATGTGGCCGCTCATGTCGCGCCCCGGCCGGGCTCACTCCCGCCGGCGCGCCGCCACGAGGACGAGCGCGACGCCGAAGCCCGCGAGGATCGGGCCGATGATCGCCCACGTCGTCTGGCCGGACATGGCGCTGCCGCCGACCACGTCGAGCCCCTGGAGCGTCCAGAGCGCGCCCATGAGGACCATCACCACGCCGAGCGCGATGCCGAGCGGGCGCATCAGCTGAGCTCCCGCTTCAGGATCTTGCCGGTCGCGGTCATGGGCAGGGCGTCGACGAACTCCACGACGCGAGGGTACTTGTAGCCCGCCATCTGCTCCTTCGCCCAGGCGACGAGCTCGTCCTCAGTCACCGTGGCCCCGTCGTTGCGGATCACGACGGCCTTGATCTCCTCGCCGTGGCTCTCGTGCGGGACACCGATGACGGCGGCGAGCGAGACGTCCGGGTGGGTGAGGAGGACCTCCTCGATCTCGCGGGGGTACACGTTGTAGCCGCCGCGGATGATCATGTCCTTGGACCGGTCGACGATGTAGTACCACCCGTCGGCGTCCTTGCGGCCGAGGTCGCCGGAGCGGAACCAGCCGTCGACGATCGCCTCCGCGGTCGCGTCGGGACGTCCGTAGTAGCCCTTCATGATGTTGGGGCCCTTGATCGCGATCTCGCCGACGACGTCCTCGCCCTCGCCGAGGTCATCCCGCACGCCGGGCTCCGGGTTGATGAGCTTCATCTCGACCCCGGGGATGGGCTTGCCGATCGAGCCCACACGCACCGGCTCGCCGTACACCGAGAAGCTCGCCACCGGGGACGTCTCCGACAGGCCGTAGCCCTCCAGGATCGTGACCCCGAAACGGCGCTCGAAGTCCTTGTGCACCTCGACCGGCAGGGCCGAGCCGCCCGCGACCGCGACCCGCACCGTCTCGGCGACCGTACGCACGTCGACGCCCGAGTCGTCGAGCGCGCCGAGCAGCCCCCAGTACATCGTCGGGACGCCCGCGAAGAAGGTGACGCGCTCCTTCTCCATCAGCTGCAGCGCCGGGCCGGCCTCGAAGCGGGGCAGCAGCACGACGGTGCCGCCGAAGGCGAAGCCGGCGTTCTGGATGACGGTCTGGCCGAAGGAGTGGAACAGCGGCAGCACGCACAGGAGCGTGTCCGGGCGCTCGGCCGAGGCGCCGAACAGCGCGTCGCTCGCGGTCGCGTTGGAGATCATGTTGCGGTGCATCAGCTCGGCGCCCTTGGGCTGGCCGGTGGTGCCCGACGTGTAGAGGATGACGGCCGTGTCGTCGCCGTCGACCTCGACGGTCTCGAATCTCGGCGCCTGACCGGCCATCGCGCGGCCGAGCGTCTCGGTGCCCTCGATCGGCGACTCGGCGGCCGGGTCCGCGGTGATCACGAAGAAGTGCTCGCACGCGTCGGTCTGCTCGAAGCCCGCGTGTCCCTCCGCCCCGATCGGCAGGTCGGGCGTGCCCTGGAAGCAGAAGTACGCCTTCGCGTCCGAGTCGTCGAGGTGGTAGGCGACCTCGCGCCCCTTGAGGAGCACGTTGAGCGGCACTACGGTCGCGCCGGCCTTGAGGATCCCGTAGTAGACGATCGGGAAGTACGGCAGGTTCGGGCAGCTCAGCGCCACCTTGTCCCCCGGCTCGATGCCGCGCGAGACGAGCAGGTTGGCCACCTGCGACGCGGCGGCGTCGACCTGGGCGTACGTCAGGCGGGTGTCGCCAAGGACGACGGCCGTACGGTCGGGATAGGCCTCGGCGGAGCGCTCGAGCAGCGAGGAGAGGTTCGGCATGCGGCCAACCTACTCACCGGGCGTGAGCGGCGTCACTCGTTCGGAGGACCCTCGAGCCGGGCTGCGATCCGGTGGCCCGCGGTGCGCAGGTCGGCGGCGATGGCACGCTTTGCCAGCAGGCCGGAGCTGCCGGCCGCCACGGCGTACAGCCCCGAGCCGGACACCTCCCCCTCGGCGGTCACCCGGCACCCGCCGGACATCGCGGTGAAGCGCAGCCGCAGGCTGGCCCGGACGCCGCGCCACGTGCCGACCTCCGCCCACGTGCGGTAGGGCACGAGCTCGGTGACGACCAGGCTGGGCCGCACGCCGACCACCGTGAGCTCGGTCCAGGCCTGGCCGAGGTGCGGCTCCTCGTCGTCGGGGACGTCCACCGAGAGCAGGCTGGACTGCCACTCCGGGCGGTTGCGCGGGTCGACCAGGTAGGTGAAGGCCTGCTCCGGCGTGTGCGGCATCTCCACCGACGCGGTGAAGCTCCGCGTGGTCAGAACGTCTCCCCGGTGAGCAGCTCGTAGGCCTCGACGTAGCGGCGGCGGGTGCGCTCGACCACGGCGTCGGGCAGGGGCGGCGGGGCCTCGCCGGAGTGGCGGTCCCACCCGGACTCGCCGGTCAGCCAGTCGCGGACGATCTGCTTGTCGTACGACGCCTGCGCCCGGCCGGGCTGCCAGTCGGCGGCCGGCCAGAAGCGGCTCGAGTCCGGGGTGAGCACCTCGTCGGCGAGGATCGTCGTGCCGGTGCCGTCGGGGCCGGTGCGCCGGCCGAACTCGAGCTTGGTGTCGGCCAGGATGATGCCGCGCTCGCGGGCCAGGGCGTGCGCCTTGTCGTAGACCTCCATGGTCAGCATCCGCAGCTCCGCGGCCGCGTCGTCGCCGACGGCCTCGACGACCGCCTCGTAGTCGACGTTCTCGTCGTGCTCGCCGAGCTCCGCCTTGGTCGCGGGCGTGAAGATCGGCTCCGGCAGGTGGCTGCCGTCCTGGAGGCCGGCCGGGAGGGGGATGCCGCACACCTCGCCCGTACGCCGGTAGTCGAGGAGGCCGGAGCCGGTGAGGTAGCCGCGGGCCACGCACTCGACGGGGAACATGTCGAGCTGCTCGCAGATGACCGCGCGTCCCGCGACGGACGCGGGCACGTCGGCCGAGACGACGTGGTTGCCGACCAGGCCGGACAGCTGCTCGAACCACCACAGCGACATCCGGGTGAGGATCTCGCCCTTGTCGGGGATGGGGGTCTCGAGGACGAAGTCGTAGGCCGAGATGCGGTCGCTGGCGACCATGAGCAGCCGGCCCTGGTGCTCACCGGAATCGACGCGGTAGAGGTCGCGGACCTTGCCGGAGTGGAGGTGCGTGGTGCCGTCGATGACGGGGGCGGTGGGGAGCTGGAGGTCGGCCACGTCCTGAGCCTAACGGCGGCGCGACCACCAGCGCCTCGGACCGTCCGCGTCCGCCGCGTCCCCACCCGTCAGCGTGGCGATCGCCTCCCGCAGCCCCAGCGTGAGCCCGGCGGCGACGGGCGGCGTGACGAAGGTGTCGCCCGGGTCGAGGTCGAGGTCCTCGAGCGCGTCGGACAACGCGCCGAGCGGTCGGCGTACGACGTCCTGCGAGGGCTCCAGGTGCTGGTCGAGGAACCGCGACCCGGGCCGTGTCGCCCTCCGCTCGGTGGCCAGCTCGGCGCAGCGGCTCCCCAGGCCGTCCCACGGGGACGGCTCGCCCGCGCCGATGGCCACGGCCACCTCGACCATCGCGACGGCCACCGCGTCGAAGGCCTCGTCCTGCCACTCCGCGGCGCCGAGGGCGATCGTCACGCAGCGGTCGAACTCGGCGTCGAAGACGGTGCGGAAGGTGTCCGCGGCGGGCTCCATGGGCGCCATCCAACCAACCAGACGGGCGAGAGGGTGCCGATTCGGCTCCGGAGCCGGCTCGACACGCCTAGTCTCGTCGTCGCGCGTTTCGGCGTCCGCAGGCGGGGTAGTGGTGCCTCGTCACATCACCAGGGGGTTGGATCAAGCGTGCTCCGCATCTCGTTCCCGACGCTCGGCAGCGCCGCCGCACTGTGCGGTGGCCAGGCCGACCACGTCGCGTCCATCAAGTCCTACGTCAGCGACGTCTGCGACCGCCCGTCGGCGTTCAAGGGCGTCCTGACCCTGTTCGAGGGGTCCTACAACGCGGGGGTCAACGCGGCTCTCGACGGACTGCAGAACTCCGTGCAGATCGGCGACAAGATGCGCACCGAGCTGCGCGCCACGCGCGACGACTTCGTCGAGGCCGACCTCGCGTCCTACAAGCGGATGCGCGACGCGCTCGGCGACCTCGCGGCGATCGCGCCCTACCAGCTGCCCACCGGAGACGACGACTACCACCGTGGCGGCACCCCGCCGGCGGCGACGCCCGGCAAGGACGAGGACCACGACGGGCTCGACGCCGGCGACTACCGCGACGCCGCCCGCGACCAGTTCTTCCGCGACACCCAGCGCGAGACCGACCAGCCCGACTGGGCCAAGAGCCACAAGGACCGCTACCAGGACTGGTGGGACAAGGTCACCGACAAGGACGGCGACGAGCGTCGGGTCGACGAGAACGCCCGCGACCGGCAGAGGGACGACGCGCGCTCGGCGGGCGAGCGCGCCCGCGACGAGGCCAAGGCCGACGGCGCCAGCCGCGCCGAGGCACGCGACCAGGGCAAGGAGACCCGTCGCGACACCAACCAGGACCACCGCGACTTCAACGACGGACGCGACACCGGTGGCCGGACCGGCGCCTACGCCAACGACCTCTACAACGAGGGCAACGACCTCTACGAGAACGTCAACGACCTCGGTGACCACGTCGGCAACATCGCGGAGAACCACGAGCAGGCCGAGGACCTCGACGACTTCCGCGACCGCGACGAGGACAAGGACCTCCGGGACTGGGGTGCTCGATGACCGTCAGCGAGCGCTACGACGCGAGCCAGGCCGTCAACGGGGGTCGCCCCGACGGCGGCATGGGCGACTACATCGACAGCCTGCGCGACGACTGCGGGCTCATCATCGGCGCGATCCTGTGGGCGGTGAAGAAGTTCGCGCACCGCGACCTGCTCGCCGAGCTGCTCGAGCCGATCGCCGGTGACTTCAACGCCATCTCCTCGATGCAGAAGGGCTGGCTGCAGGTCGCGAGCGCCAGCGGCGCCGTCGGCGACAACTACGACGCGCTGCGCTCCCAGCTGGCGCCGGTCCTCGACGGCCAGTCGGCGGACGCCATCGACGCGATCCTCGACCGCATCGCGGAGGCCCACCAGGGCCAGGAGGACGCCGCCGAGCTCATCTCCGAGCAGCTCGGCAACATGCTCGAGGTCGCCCAGGCGACCGCGGAGTGCGTCTGCGCCGCGCTCGAGTTCATCGACTCGTGCATCCAGGAGATCCTCGCCGACGCAGCGGTGCCCTTCGCCGGCTGGGTCAAGGCCGGCGTCTCGGCTCCGGGCAAGGTGCGCCGGGTCATCCAGCTGATCAGCCAGGGCAAGGACGCGATCGAGAACCTGCTGCGCTTCGCCAAGGTCGCCATCACGGCCATGAAGTACCTCAACGCGCTCTTCGACACCGCCAACGCCGTCCTCAACGCCATCGAGGTCGGCGGCGACGTCGACAACTCGACCAACGTCGACGACACGGCGAACGCCGGCTTCTAGCCGGACTCCTAGAGTGGGGACCACCATGGACCGCAACGACCCGCAGCTCCAGGCAGCCGTACGCCGCTCCAACGAGGCGAAGAAGGCAGCCGTGGCCGACATCCGCGCCCTCACGGCGTCCATCAAGCGCAGCCACGCCCAGTTCAAGGCCGAGGCCGCGGGCCGCCGCTCCGAGCGCGAGGAGGCCAACCGCCGCGGCGACAACGGCCCCGACGTGCAGCGCGTGCAGCAGCGCGTCGACCGCGGCGAGACCACGTGGGAGGCCGTGCGCGACGGCTCCGACGACCACCCCAGCAGCATCCGGGTGCGCCAGATGATCACCGCCAACCTCGACCAGCTCTCCGAGGCCATGGCCCGCGACCCCGAGGTCCTCGAGCAGCAGCGCGACCTCGACGCCCGCAACGAGGAGATCGACCGCCTGCGCGGGCCCGAGGGTCGATGAGGACCGACCGCCGCGCCACCCCGCTCCTCGTGTGGGTGCTCTCGCTGGTCGTGCTGGCCGGGTGCGGCGTGATGCTCGCCCTGGGCGCGCGCGACACGGTGCGCCACGTCACCGCCGACGACCAGCCCGCCACCATCACCGAGGTGGGCGGCACCGGCTCGCGGGTCAGCACCAACGACCGTCGGCGCTCGCGCAGCATCGGCTTCCGGCTCGAGGACGGCTCGGAGCACGCGGCGGCAGCCGAGGGCCGGTGGTTCTGGTGGCCGAGCCCCGGCGACACCATCCACGTGCACCGGACGTCGTCGGGCGACTGGGAGATCAGCGAGGAGTTCTCGTGGCTGCGCACCCTCGGCTACGGCGCGCTGTTCCTCCTCCCGTGGCTCGTCGCGCTCCTCAAGGCCTGGGAGTGGGCGCAGCGGAGGTGGCGGCCCGAGCAGTGGGCCGCGAAGGAGCGGGAGTCGCGCGATCGCGTACGCCGTCGCCTCGACCGTCGCCGCACGTCCCGCGAGCGCTAGTCGACCGAGGGGCCCCCGCGCGCGTCAGCGGTGCAGCCACCAGCTCATCCGGCGGGTGATCCACGGCAGGAAGACGTACGTCATCAGCGGCGTCATCACCGTGGTCACCAGCACGACGCGCGGCACCAGCGGCCAGCCGGCGATCGTGTGCGAGGCGATGACGTTGGCCGTCAGGCTCAGCGGCAGGAACACGAGGAAGATGACGACCATCTGCTTCCACCGCGGCGGGGCGGCAGGTGCCGCGCTGAGCAGCTCGACCGACGCCGGCTCGTCGAACCAGCCCTCGA
Organism: Nocardioides cavernae; assembly: GCF_013410035.1. Taxonomy (GTDB): domain Bacteria; phylum Actinomycetota; class Actinomycetes; order Propionibacteriales; family Nocardioidaceae; genus Nocardioides; species Nocardioides cavernae_A. Next base: position 1,082,280 of record NZ_JACCBW010000001.1, read on the forward strand.
TGCCCGTACGCCGCTCGCGCCGCGACTCCTCCACGTCGCCCGCGGCGGCCTCGAGCCACCACGCGCGCTGCGGGGAGGCCTCCCAGGCCGCGAGCGACTCGGCGTCGGCGAACCGGTAGAGCATGTGCCAGTCGGGGGACTCCGCGCTCGGCCGGACCCAGCCCGACCCGAGGAAGCCGTCGAACTTCTCGGCCATCGAGGTGCCCGCCTGCATCCAGGCCAGCATCTGCGTCGTGTGCGACGGGTCGACGTGACGGGTGACGGACACGGTGACGGGGGCGGTCATGGGTCCGATTCTCCGGCCGGAGGACCGGCTCGGCGAAGTCGAGGACGGCGAGATCCCGGCCACGTGGGACTGGCGTCTCATTTGTTGAGTCATTTACTGTGCTTTGAGTCAGCACCCACCCCAGGAGGGATCGTGCCCCGAGCACCACGCCCCGACTTCCTCGTGATCGGCGCCCCCAAGGCCGGCACCACCGCGCTCCACGCGGCGCTCGCGCAGCACCCGGACGTGTTCGTGTCCGACCCGAAGGAGCCCAAGTACTGGCTCTGCGACGGCGCGCCGCCGCCCGCGTGGTGCGGTCCCGGCGACAAGCACTCCCAGCAGGAGTGGATCTGGCGCGCCGACCGCTACTACCCGCTGTTCGCGCCCGCCGCCGAGCACCAGGTGCGCGGCGAGAGCACTCCGTTCTACCTCTGGAGCCGCGGGGCCCACCGCCGGATCGCGGAGGACCTGCCGGACGTACGCCTGGTCGCGGTCGTGCGGGACCCCGTCGACCGGGCGTACAGCAACTGGATGCACCTCTGGTCCGACGGTCTCGAGCCGGTGTCGGACTTCGTCGCGGCCTTCGACCGGGAGGCCGAACGGGTGCGCGCCGGGTGGGCACCGTTCTGGCGCTACCGAGGGCTCGGGAGGTACGGCGAGCAGCTGGCGCACCTGCACCAGCACGTCGACGCCGACCGGATCCTCGTCCTTCGCTACCGCGACCTGGTCGACGAGCCGCGGGCGACCGTGGACCGGGTGAGTCGCTTCCTCGGGATCCGTGAGGGCATGGTCGACGCGATCCCGCGCGACAACTCGCGCAGCTTCGTCGCGCCGGGCTGGCGGCCTCGGCTCCTCGGACCGGTGGTCCGGGCCGGGGCCCGGCTCGGCCAGTTCGCCCCGCCCGAGGTCTGGCGCACCGTGCACCCGCTCTCCCTCGGCCTTCTCAGCGACCACCGCGGCGCCCACCGACCACGGCTCGACGCCGACACCCGGCAGCACCTGCTGGAGGGATACGCCGAGGACATCGGACTGCTGTCCGAGCTGACGGGTCAGGACTTCGGCGACTGGCTCTCCCCCGAGAGCCGCGGCTCCTTCCAGGAGCGGGCCACGGTCACCAGCCTGCTGGACCGCGGGGTCAGCGCACGCACGTGACCAGGTCGTGCGACCCGTCGGGTCCGGCGGCCTCGACGTAGTAGCGCACGCGCCCGTCCGGCAGTGGCACGGCGGTGGCGTAGCGGAAGGCGCCGTCGGAGTGCGGGGAGCTGATGGGCGGCTGCGCACTCCGGGTCAGTGCCGCACCGTCCCACGTGGCGACCCCGGTCGTCTCGTACCAGTTGGACGCGGCGTCCGGTCGCCCGTCGTACAGCACCGTGCCGTCGGGCAGCACGGCGCTCACCCGGGCACCGCGGGCGTCCCACACCCCCGGGCGTCCGGCGAGGACCTCGCCGCGGTCGATCCAGTCGAGCCCGTCGACGCTGGTCAGCCGGCGCGTCGTCATCCGGTCCTCGTGGCCGGGCAGGTCGAGCGGGTGGCAGCACAGCCACATCTCGTAGCCGTCGTCACGGGTCGTGACGACCGGGTCCTTCACGCCCGTGTCGCGGTCGCCGTCGTGGACGCGGCGACGGACCCCGTCCGGCAGCCCCTTGACCGTGTCCGCGGTGAGGCTGTCGACCCACCAGTGCTTGGAGTCGGGCGTGGCGCAGGAGAGGTAGAGCCGCCAGCCTCCCTCGCGCAGCGGCACGAGCACGGACCGCTCGAACGACTCGGCCCCGAAGGACTCGCGCGACACCTCGGCGACCTGCTCGAAGGTGACACCGTCGGCCGACCTCGCGACGACGACGGACACGCCGCGCCCGTCGGTCAGCGGACGACGCACGCGCCACGTCAGCCAGATGACGCCGTCGACGAGGACGGCGCTCGCCGCCCCCGCCCAGTTGCCCGCGCCGGGCCCGGGCGCAGGCACCACGACCTGCACGTCGTCGTAGGTCGGCGGGGCGGCGGTCGTCGTGCTCATGCCACCACGATAGTCGACCAGATCACTCGAGTTCGGCTCCGTCAGCCGGTGACCTCGAACGACGTCGCGCCGCTGGGCGCCGCCTCGCGCACGGCGACGCCGCTGACCCGTGCCGACGGCGGTCCGTGGTGGCACCACGCGACCAGGTCGCTGACCGCGACGTCGTCGCCCTCGGCGTGCAGCAGGACCGACCCGTCGACCTCGTTGCGCACCCACCCGCTGACCCCGAGGCGGAGCGCCTCCTCCTGCGTGTGCCACCGGAAGGCGACGCCCTGGACCCGGCCCGTGATCCGCGCCTCGACCGCTGCCATGCCCCGATCATGCCCTGGGTGCAAGGCTGGCGGGCGTGAGCCAGGACGAACGCACCGCCCCCGCCGCCGCGCAGGGGACGTACGAGCCCGATCCCCGTCGCTGGCGGGTGCTCGCGGTGTCCCTCGTCGTGGGCTTCATGTCGCTGCTCGACGTCACGATCGTCAACGTGGCGATCCCCTCGATCCGCGAGGGGCTCGACACGAGTGCCGCGACGGTGCAGTGGGTGGTGTCCGGCTACGCGCTCGCCTTCGGCATGACGCTCGTCGCGGGCGGCAGGCTCGGCGACGCGCACGGTCGCCGGCGGATGATGACGATCGGGCTCATCGGCTTCGTGGTGTCGAGCGCCGCGGTGGGCCTGGCCCCCAACGCCGCGTGGATCGTCGTGGCCCGGCTGGCGCAGGGGGCGAGCGCCGGGCTGCTCACGCCCCAGAACTCCGGGCTGATCCAGCAGCTCTTCCGCGGCGAGGAGCGAGGCCGGGCGTTCGGGATGTTCGGCTTCACCGTCGCGGTCGCCTCCGCGACCGGTCCGCTCATCGGCGGCGCGCTCATCGGCCTGTTGGGCGACGAGAACGGCTGGCGGTCGCTCTTCCTCGTCAACGTGCCGATCGGCCTGGTCGCGCTCGTCCTGATCCGCCGGATGGTGCCGGACAACGAGGACGCCGGCGACCGGGACCCGCGGGTGGACCTGACCGGCGCGCTGCTGCTCGGGTTGACCGTGCTCGCCGTGCTCTACCCGCTCGTCAGCCTGGAGGGTGGCGCCGGGCTGCCGCTCGTCCTGCTGGTGGCGTTCCCACCGCTGGCCTGGGCGTTCGTGCACTGGGAGAGGCGGACCGTACGCCTGGAGCGCCCGCCGCTGCTCGACGTCTCGCTGCTGCGCAGCCTGCCGGGCTACGCCAACGGCCTCCTGGTCGGCACGCTCTACTTCACCGGGTTCACCGGCATCTTCCTCGTGCTCTCGGTGCACCTGCAGGAGGGCGAGGGGTTCAGCCCGCTGCGTACGGCCCTGCTGATGACCCCGTTCGCCGTCGGGGCCGCGGTCACCTCGCCGATCGCCGGTCGGTTCGTCGGCAGGCTCGGGAGGAAGGTCACGCTGGTCGCGCTCAGCGTGATGATGACGGGGACCGCGCTGGCGGCCTGGCTGGTGACCTCCCCGAGCGACGACCTCTGGTGGACGCTCGCGCCGGCGATGCTGCTCGCCGGCATCGGCGGCGGCGGCGTCATCTCGCCGAACTTCACCCTCGCGCTCGCCGAGGTGCCGCCCGAGATGGGCGGGGCCGCCGGGGGCGCACTGCAGACCGGCCAGCGCATCGGCTCGGCGTTCGGCGCCGCCCTCCTGATGACGGTCTACCAGGCCGTCGCCGCGACGACCTCCGCGCCGGTCGCGGCACGCAGCGCCCTGCTCGCGGCCCTCGCCGTGCTGGCCGTGGCCCTGGCCGCCGCCGTACGGTCGTGGCGGCTCGGGGACTGACCGGGCGACCTAGAGGATCGCGCCGGGGACGTAGGCCGCGGCCTCCGGGTGCCGGGCCGCGAGCGCCTCGACGCGGGCGACGACCGCCCGGGTCTGGGCGACGGCCGCCCCGGTGAACTCGATCGGGTCCGCGACGAGGGCGTCGATCTGGTCGCGGGTCAGGCCGAGTCGTCCGTCGGCGGCGAGCTTGGTGAAGACGTCGTTGTCGGCCTGGCCCGCGCGCATCGCGAGCGCGGTCCCGACGGCGGCCTCCTTGATCGCCTCGTGCGCGGCCTCGCGGCCCACCCCGTTGCGTACGGCCGCCATCAGCACCTTGGTCGTGGTGAGGAAGGGCAGGTAGCGGTCGAGCTCGCGCTGGATCACGGCCGGGAAGGCGCCGAACTCGTCGAGCACCGTGAGGAAGGTCTGGAAGAGGCCGTCGGTGGCGAAGAACGCGTCGGGCAGGGCGACCCGGCGCACGACCGAGCAGGAGACGTCGCCCTCGTTCCACTGGTCCCCGGCCAGCTCGCTGACCATCGACAGGTGGCCGCGGATGATCACCGCGAGGCCGTTGACCCGCTCGCAGGAGCGGGTGTTCATCTTGTGCGGCATCGCCGACGAGCCGACCTGGCCCTCCTTGAACCCCTCGGTGACCAGCTCGTGGCCGGCCATCAGGCGCACGGTCGTCGCCAGGTTGGAGGGGCCGCTGACCAGCTGGACCAGCGCCGCCACGACGTCGAAGTCGAGGGATCGCGGGTAGACCTGGCCGACGCTGGTCAGCACGTCCTCGAAGCCCAGGTGGCGCGCGACGCGCTCCTCGAGCTCCTCGAGCCGGGAGGCGTCGCCGTCGAGCAGGTCGAGCATGTCCTGGGCGGTGCCCATCGGGCCCTTGATGCCCCGCAGCGGGTAGCGCGCGAGCAGCTCCTCGATGCGCTGGACGCCGATGAGCATCTCGTCGGCGACGGTCGCGAAGCGCTTGCCGAGGGTCGTCGCCTGCGCGGCCACGTTGTGCGAGCGGCCGGCCATCACGGTGGTCTCGTGCTCGGCGGCGAGGCGGCCGAGGCGCACGAGCGCGGCGACGGCGCGGTCGCGCACGACCTCGAGCGAGCGGCGTACCTGCAGCTGCTCGACGTTCTCGGTGAGGTCGCGCGAGGTCATGCCCTTGTGGATGTGCTCGTGACCGGCCAGCGCGGAGAACTCCTCGATGCGGGCCTTCACGTCGTGGCGGGTGACCCGCTCGCGCGCCGCGATCGAGTCGAGGTCGACGGTGTGGACGGCCGCCTCGTAGGCCTCGACGACGCCGTCGGGCACGGCGATGCCGAGGTCGCGCTGGGCCTTCAGCACGGCGACCCACAGCTGACGCTCGAGGACGATCTTGTGCTCGGGGGACCAGATCTCGGCGAGGTCGGCGCCGGCGTAGCGGGTGGCCAGGACGTTGGGGACGGTCACGGCTCAGATTGTCCCATCCGCCGGGGTCCAGTCGTCCCACGGTGCCCACCAGCGGTCGCCGCGCTCGAGCAGCTCGGCGACGTGCGCGGCCTCGGCCAGCACGGCGAGCAGCTCGTCGTGCGTGATACGTCCGGAGGCGAGGCTGGGGGCGAGGTCCTGGACGTCCTTCCAGCGCCACGCCCCGTCCGGGTCGATGACGATGTCGAGCTGGAGGTCGTTGACGTCGACGCCGTCGGCGGTGCGTACGACCGGTGTCTCGAAGTTGACGTACCAGGAGAGGAACGCGCCCTCGGCGTCGAAGAACTTCCACACGCTGTACCAGTCGCCCGGGCGCCGCAGCTTGAGCACGGTCGTGCCCGTCCACGCGTCGAGGTGGCCCCACGGGTGCGGGACCGGGTGGTCCGGGAACGTCATCGGCGTGCCGTCGCGCTGGAGGCTGACGAGGATCGCGTCGTCGGCGACGACCAGCTCGTCCCACGACGCCCACTCGGCGCCGTGCAGCACCTCGCGGACCCGGATCGCGGACCCGGGGGCTGCGTGCTCAGCCACGCGACTCGGCCCCCTCGACGATGCCCAGGGGCTCGGCGGCGATGTCGCGCCGCCACTGGGCGCCGGCGAAGCCGATCGAGGAGACGCCCTCGTAGGCCTTGGCCCGCGCGTCGGCGACGTCGCCGCCGACGGCCCGGACGGCGAGCACCCGACCGCCGGCGGTGACCAGCCCGTCGGTCGTCCTGGCGGTGCCGGCGTGGATGACGTCGACGTCGGTCTCGACCGCCAGGGTCTCGGTGCCCACGATCACGTCGCCCGAGCGGGAGCCCTCGGGATAGCCGGCGCTCGCCATGACCACCGAGACGGCCGCGCCCGCGGCGAAGGTCGGGGCGGGAGCGGAGGCGAGGTCGCCGTCGGCCGCCGCGCGCAGCAGGGTGCCGAGCGGCGAGGTGAGCAGGGCCAGCACCGGCTGGACGTCCGGGTCGCCGAAGCGGCAGTTGAACTCGATGACCTTCGGGCCCGCAGCGGTGAGGGCGAGGCCGACGTAGAGGCACCCGACGAACGGCGCGCCCCGCTGCTGCATCTCGGCGAGGGTCGGCGCGACGACGTCGGCCATGACCGCCTCGACGATGCCGTCGGGCAGCCAGGCGAGCGGGGCGTACGACCCCATCCCGCCGGTGTTGGGGCCCCTCCCGCCGTCGAAGATGCGCTTGAAGTCCTGGGCCGGCAGCAGTGGCCGGCCGACGGTGCCGTCGCAGACGACGAACAGCGAGAACTCGGGCCCGTCGAGGAACTCCTCGACCACGACCCGGTCGCAGCCCGCGGCGTGCGCGAGGGCCTCGGCGCGGTCGCCGGTGACGACCACGCCCTTGCCGGCGGCGAGCGCGTCGTCCTTCACGACGTACGGCGGCCCGTACGCGTCGAGGGCGGCTGCCACCTCGTCGGGCGTGGCGCAGGTGCGGGAGCCGGCGGTGGGCACGCCCGCGGCGGCCATCACCTCCTTGGAGAAGGCCTTGGACCCCTCGAGCCGGGCCGCGGCCCGCGACGGACCGAAGACGGCGACGCCCGCGTCGCGCACCGCGTCGGCGACGCCCGCGACGAGCGGCGCCTCCGGACCGACGACGACCAGGTCGGCGCCGAGCGACGTCGCGAGCGCCGCGACCGCGGCACCGTCCATCGGGTCCACGTCGTGGAGTGTCGCGACGGCCGCGATGCCCGGGTTGCCCGGGGCGGCGTGCACCTCCTCGACGGCGGGGTCGAGCGAGAGGGCGAGGGCCAGCGCGTGCTCACGCCCCCCGGTTCCGATCACGAGGGTCTTCACGGGTCGCGAGCCTATCGAGGCGTCCGGCCTCCCCGGTTCCGGGAGGTTTGGCCGGACACCCACCGGGCACGCGGTCGGCGCAGGACGTCGTCGGACGTCGAGGACGGTCGAGGCACGGTCGAGGAGAAGGAGCAGCTGTGGCGATGCAACCGGGGGACACCTTCGGCCGGTACGAGGTCGAGCAGGCGCTCGGACGCGGCGGGATGGGCGTCGTCCACCTCGCGCTCGACACCCGGATGCAGCGCCGGGTGGCGCTCAAGGTGATGTCGCAGCAGCTCGCCGAGGACGCCGAGGGCCTGGCGCGGTTCCACCGGGAGGCCGAGACGCTGGCGCGGCTCGACTCCCCGCACATCGTGACGATCTTCGACCACGGCGACGTCGACGGCACGCCCTACCTCGCGATGCAGCACGTCGCCGGGGGCGACCTCGGCACCCAGCTCAAGCAGCGCGGCCCGGTGCCGACCGCGATGGCCGCCGCGATCTGCGCCCAGGTCGCCGAGGCGCTCCACGACGCCCACTCCGCCGGCATCGTCCACCGCGACGTCAAGCCGGCCAACGTCCTCGTGCGAGACCCGGACGCGGCCGAGCCGTTCGTCTACCTCGGCGACTTCGGCATCGCCCAGGCACAGTCGGGCGAGGGGCTCACCCGCGCGGGCAGCGTCGCCGGCAGCTGGGCGTACCTCGCCCCGGAGCGCGCGCACGGCGCCCCAGCGACGCCGGCCAGCGACGTCTACGCCCTCGGCTGCCTGCTGCACGCGTGCCTGACCGGGCGCGCGCCCTACGCCGGGTCCGACGTCGAGATGGCCGTCGCGCACGTCAACGAGCCGGTCCCCCAGCTGCCCGGCACCGACGAGGCGACCGTCGAGGTCAACCGCATCCTCGCCAGGGCGATGGCCAAGGACCCGGCCGACCGGTACGCCACGGCGGGCGAGCTGCGCAGCGACCTGCTCGCCCTCTCCCGCGGCACCCACGACTCCGGTGCCTCGCCGGTGCCCTCCACCCCGACGCCCGATCCCGGCGGGGCGCACGTGCCGGCCCCCACGTCCGGGTCCCCGTCCGGCTCCGCGTCCGGCTCCGTGCCCGGCTCCGTGTCCGACACCCGAACCGGCACCGGGCGGCGCACCGGCCGGATCGCGGCCATCGCCGCAGCGGTGCTGGTCGTGGTCGTCGGCGGGACGCTCGGCGTACGCGCCCTGGGCGGGGACGACGACACCACCGCCACCCCCGACGGCGCGGGCACGCCCGCAGAAGCGGTCGAGGACCCCGTCGCCGGGGACTGGGACGGCGACGGCCTCGGCGACGTGCGGGTCGGACGGACGGTCTTCCGCGACGGCTTCGAGCCGCTGCCGGTCGTCCTGCTCGCGTCCGACGGCTCGGCGCTGGGCGAGGCGGCCGAGGACATCGGCACGATCGAGCGGCCCAAGACCGGGGACGTGGACGGCGACGGCCGGCCCGACCTGGTGCAGTTCGAGGCCAGCGAGGACGAGACCGAGGTGACTGCGACGGTCTGGCGCGGCACCGGCGACGGGGTCGACGAGCCGACCCGCCACACCTTCCGGTGGCGCACCGACTACGGCTTCTACGGCGTCGGCGACTTCGACGGGGACGGCCGCTCCGACCTGCTGATGACCCGCAACCGCGGCGAGAAGTTCATGGTCGTCGCCGTGGCGCGCAGCACCGGCGACGGGTTCGAGGACCCCGTCGAGTTCGCCGCCCGCGGCGGCCGTGCCAACGAGGACGACCTGTTCGCGATCGGCGACTTCGACGGCGACGGGCGCGACGACCTCGCCGCGCAGGTCTTCAACGGCGGCGACGCCGTCGGCGTGCGCTTCCGGGTGCTGCTGAGCACCGGCGAGCGCTTCCGCAAGACGCCGACCACCCGCATCGAGGACGGCCGCTACGGCGTCGCCGACTTCACCGCCGCCGACATCGACGGCGACGGCGACGACGAGCTCGTCCACCTGATCACCGACCGGTGGGGCGAGGACGAGTACGGCGCGACGGTCGCGGTGCAGCGGTTCGTCAACGGCACCTTCGGCACCCCCGAGGAGCTCGTCGCGCCGACCAGCGGCGGGCCGGACATCCCCTACCTCGACGTCGCCGCGTCCGACGTGGACGGCGACGGCGACGAGGACGTCGTGCGGCTCCACTCCTACGACGACGAGTCGGGCACCGCCCTGGTCGAGGTCCACCTCGCCGACGGCGGCACCCTGCAGGAGCCGGTGGCGTGGGGCGAGGTGCCGTGCACCACCGACGGCTGCGAGTCCGAGAGCGCCTCGCTGGTCGACAACGAGTAGTCGTCGGCGGGGGTCAGCCGCCGTGGACCACCACGGTCTGCTCGCGGCCCGGCCCCACGCCGACGCCCCAGATCTTCGCGCCGGAGATGTCCTCGAGCGCCCTGACGTAGGCCTGCGCGTTGGCGGGCAGCTCGTCGAAGGAGCGGCAGCCGGAGATGTCGGACTGCCAGCCGTCGAAGTACTCGTAGACCGGCGTGGCGTGGTGGAACTCGGTCTGCGTCATCGGCATCTCGTCGACACGCTGGCCGTCGATCTCGTAGGCCACGCACACCGGGATCCGCTCCCAGGCGCCGAGGATGTCGAGCTTGGTGAGGAACAGCTCGGTGAGGCCGTTGACGCGGCTCGCGTAGCGCGCGACCACGGCGTCGTACCAGCCGCAGCGACGCGTACGCCCGGTGGAGACGCCGATCTCGCCGCCGAGCTGCTGCAGCTGGACGCCGTCCTCGTCGAACAGCTCGGTCGGGAACGGGCCCGAGCCGACGCGGGTGGTGTAGGCCTTGATGACACCGATGACCCGGTCGATGCGGGTGGGGCCGATGCCGGCGCCCACGCACACCCCGCCGGCGACGGGGTTGGACGACGTGACGAACGGATAGGTGCCGTGGTCGACGTCGAGCATGGTCGCCTGCGCGCCCTCGAACAGCACCGTCTGGCCGGCGTCGAGCGCCCGGTTGAGGAGCAGCGAGGTGTCGCAGACCATCGGACGGAGGCGCTCGGCGTAGGACGTGAGCTCCTCGACGACGGCGTCGACCTCGATCGCGCGGCGGTTGTAGACCTTGGTCAGCAGGTGGTTGCGGACGTCGAGGGCCGCCTCGACCTTCTGGGTCAGGATCTTCTCGTCGAAGAGGTCCGCGATGCGCACGCCGACGCGGTTGGTCTTGTCGGCGTAGGCCGGGCCGATGCCGCGACCGGTGGTGCCGATCTGCTTCTTGCCGAGGAAGCGCTCGGTGACCTTGTCGATCGTCGCGTGGTAGCTCGCGATGACGTGGGCGTTGGCGCTGACCTTGAGGTCGGCCACCTCGACGCCGCGGGCGATCAGGCCGTCGAGCTCGCGGAAGAGCGCCTCCGGCGAGACCACGACGCCGCCGGCGATCACCGAGGTGGCGCCGGGGGTCAGGATGCCGCTGGGCAGCAGGTGGGTGGCGTACTTCTCGCCGTTGACCACGATGGTGTGGCCGGCGTTGTGACCACCGCTCGTGCGGACGACGTAGTCGATCGGGTCCGTGGTGGCCAGCAGGTCGGTGGCCTTGCCCTTGCCCTCGTCGCCCCACTGGGCGCCGAGCACGACGATCGCGGGCATCCCAGCCCTCCTCTGTCTCGTTCGGCAGAACCTGAAATGCGAACAGCCCCGGCACAAGGCACCGGGGCTCTTGCGGCCACACGCTACCGCACCCGGGGCGTACGTCCCTGCTCGCGTCCGGGGGGTGCGACCGGGACCGGTCGGCTAGGGTCCGGGCGTGCAGTCCTTGCTCGTCATCACCAACGCCGACGCCGGCACCTCCGACGAGGAGCGGCTGTCCGAGGCGCTGGCCGTGCTCCGCGAGCGGGCTTCCGTCGAGGTCGCCAAGACCTCCAACCCCGGCGAGCTCGACGGCGTCCTGCACCGCGCGGGCGGGCGTACGGTCGTGGTGGCCGGCGGGGACGGCAGCCTGCACGCGGTCGTCACCGCGCTGCACAAGCGCCACGAGCTCGCCGACGCGACCCTGGGCCTGCTGCCGATGGGGACCGGCAACGACTTCGCGCGCGGCAACGACATCCCGCTCGAGATCGCGGACGCGGCGCGGCTGGTCCTCGACGGCGAGGCCCGACGGGTCGACCTGATCGTCGACGAGACCGGCAACGTGGTGGTCAACAACGTGCACGTGGGTGTCGGCGCCCAGGCCAGCCGCAAGGGCGCGAAGTGGAAGACCCGGCTCGGCGCCGTCGGCGTCGGCAAGGTCAACCTCGGCAAGCTCGGCTACCCGATCGGCGCGGCGCTCTCGGCCTTCCACCCGCCCAACTGGCGGCTGCGGGTCGAGCTCGACGGCGTCGTCGTCAACGACGTCGACCGGCCGGTGCTGATGGTCGCGATCGGCAACGGCGGCAACGTCGGAGGTGGCACCGAGCTCAACCCCGACGCAGACACCGAGGACGGCCGGCTCGACGTGATGATCAGCCGTGCAGTGAAGCCGCTGGCGAAGGTGGGCTACGTCGTCGGGCTCAGCAAGGGCGAGCACGAGGAGCGCGACGACGTGCTCAGCCTGCGCGGGACGTCGGTCAAGGTGAGCGGCGACGAGTTCTGGCTCTCTGCGGACGGCGAGATCTCCGGCCCGGAGCGCAGCCGCAGCTGGCGGCTGGAGCGCGCGGCGTACGCGATGATCCTGCCGCCCGCCTGACCTCCGCCCCCTAGATCCACCCGCGGCGTACGGCCTCGGCCCCGGCCTGGAAGCGGGTGTCGACGCCGAGCTCGGTCATCAGCGAGGCCACCCGGCGCCGGACGGTGCGCAGGCCGATGCCCAGCTTGCGGGCGATCACCTCGTCGGTCGCGCCGGCCATCAGCTGCTCGAGGAGGAACTGCCTGCTGCCGGGGCTGACGTCGCCGCGCGACTCGAGCTCGGGCACCGGCGCCGCGGCCGCCCACATCGACTCGAACCACATCGTGAGGGCCGCGACGATCGAGCGCTGCCGCACGTGCACGCGCGGCTCGTCGGTGAACCCGAGCGGCTCGGGCAGCACGGCGTGCGCGTCGCCGAAGACGAACATGCGGGTGCGGAGCTCGGAGACCACGCGGACCTCCTCGCCCAGGGCGGCGCGCGTGCGCAGGGCTTCGGGCGCCTCGGTGAGGGCGCGCACCGGGTAGATGGCACGCGAGCGGCGCCCCGTGCCGATCGCCTCGGCGATCAGCTCGCTCACCGCGGACTCGCGGGGCATCGCCCACGCGTCCGGGCGCAGCCACAGCATGTCGCCGCGGCTGGTGCGCACCATCAGCTGCAGCAGCTCCAGCGGGTTGCCGCCGGACGTCAGCTCGCCGTCGAGCGGCTGGACCTCGCTGACGAGCTGGCTTCCCGGACGCGTCGCCGAGGCGACCAGGTGCGGGACCGCGCTCGAGATCTCGGCCAGCCGGGCGGCCGACGTGGCGGCGGTCCGGGCCTCGTGCAGCACGAGCCGCGAGACGGCCTCGGCGAGCGGGGGCACCACCACGCGGTCGTCCTGGAGCGTGACGAGCCCGCGCTCGAGCAGGGGACGCAGGTCGCGCAGGAGGACGGTGGGGTCCGCCTGCACCAGCTGCGCCACCCCGGCGGTGGTGTGGCCGGAGATCGGCGCGAGCCGGAAGTAGAGCTGCTCGGCGGCGCGGTCGAGCCCCAGCGCGGCGAGCACGGAGGACTGGTCGGCGGACACCGTGGCAGTTTAGTGCCAGCGGCACTCAGGATCCGCGTGGCAGGGACCGGCCAACGGATACTGGCTCGGCCGGCTGACGCGGGGGTGTGAGCCGGCCTGCTCCGTGAGGGGCGACCAAGGCGTCGGAGCCGCCGCGGGGGACGGCTCCGACGCCCGTCTCGTGCCCCGATAGCCTTGCGCGCATGGCACGAGGTGGACGGCAGGGGCAGGGCGACCCGATCGACTGGGTGACGCGGGCGGCGGACGACGCCGTACGCCACGCCGGCGAGGGCAACCCGGTGACCGTCGCCTCGGGTGCCTCCCCCAGCGGCCCGATCCACCTGGGCAACCTGCGCGAGTTCATCACGCCGCACTTCGTGGCCGAGGAGCTGCGCCGCCGGGGCGTGCCCGTGCGCCACCTGCACTCGTGGGACGACTTCGACCGCTTCCGCAAGGTGCCGGCAGGGGTGCCCGCGGAGTGGGCCGAGCACATCGGCCGGCCGCTGACGGCCGTGCCGGACCCGTGGGAGTGCCACGCCAGCTGGGCCGAGCACTTCAAGGCCCCCCTGCAGGACGCGCTGCGCGACCTCGGCGTGGAGATGGAGGAGGTCTCGCAGACGGAGATGTACACCTCCGGCGCCTACCGCGAGCAGGTCCTCCTCGCCGTCTCACGGCGCGACGAGATCGAGGCTGTGCTCGCCCAGCACCGCACCAAGAAGGTCGCGCCGGCCGAGGACGCCTCGGACCAGGAGGCCGCGGACCTCGCCGACTCGGTCGCCAACGAGGACGACGCGCCCGTCTCCGCGGACGCGATCGCGCGCTTCCCCTACCGCCCCTACTGCCGCCAGTGCGGCCGCGACACCGTCACCACGACGGCGTACGACGACGCCACGACCACGCTGTCGTACACCTGCGCGTCCTGCGGCTTCTCGGGCACCACAAATCTGTCCACCGACGCCGACGGCAAGCTGGTGTGGAAGGTCGACTGGCCGATGCGCTGGGCCTACGAGTCGGTCAACTTCGAGCCCGCCGGCCGCGACCACATGACGCCCGGCTCGTCGTACACCGTCGGCACCGAGATCGTGCGCTCGATCTTCGACTGGAAGGCCCCGGCGCGCGTGATCTACGCGTTCGTCGGTTTCGCCGGCGTGCAGAAGATGTCGTCCTCGGCCGGCGGCGTGCCGACGGCGACCGACGCGCTGCGCATCCTCGAGGCGCCGATGCTGCGCTGGCTCTACGTCCGCCGTGCGCCGACGCAGGCCTTCGACATCGACTTCGGTCCCTCGGTCGTACGCCTCTACGACGAGTGGGACGCGCTGGGCCGCAAGGCCGCCACGACGTCCGACGTCGCGACCCTCGCGTGGCACCGCGCGTCGTCGACGGCGTCCGCCGGACGCCTGCCGACCCCGGCCGTGCCCGTGCCCTTCCGCACCCTGTCGTCGGTCGCCGACGTGACCGCCGGGTCCGCGGACCTGATCTCGCGCATCATCGAGTCGTCGGGCTTCCCCCACGACTCGGTCGCCGACCTCGAGCCGCGGCTGTCCCTGGCTATGCAGTGGACCGCCGAGCACGTGCCCGCGTCCGAGCGCACGACCGTACGCACCACGCCCGACGCCGCGCGGCTCGCGTCGCTCACCGAGGACGAGGAGCTCTGGCTGCGGATCTTCCTCGACCGGCTGCCCGCCGAGCCCGACCTCGACTCCGTCACGTCCGTCGTCTACGGCGTGCCCAAGGTCGCCCGCGGCCTCGGCTTCGACGACGCCCCGACCGAGCAGGTGAAGGCCGACCAGAAGGAGTTCTTCCGGTTGCTCTACAACCTCCTCGTCGACGCCGACCGCGGCCCCCGGCTCCCGACCCTCGTGCTCGCCCTCGGGACGGCGAAGGTGCGGGAGCTGCTGGGCGCCTGACGGGGCGGGCGTCCGTCCATCCGTCGGTCCGTCTGTCCGTATCCCCTCATGAGCGGCCATATGGTCGCTCATGATGTGGCATACCGTGCGCCGAGCGGCCATATCGGGCGCCCAGTGCACGACCACGATCGTTCCTGCGACGCGCCAGCCAGCGTCCACAGGCCCGGCCCGCAAGCCGGCGTCCACAGCCAGCGCGGCCTCAGGCTGCGGCGTACGGCCGCCGCGCGCAGGGTCGTCCCATGCGACAAGCACTCGTACACGTGGCCCAGGCGCAAGGTGGACTCTTCTCGCGCCAGCAGGCCCTGGGCGCCGGCTACACCGAACGCGAGATCAAGGCGCTCACCCGACTGGGAGGCGTCTGGGTCGTGGTGCGGCACGGCATCTACTGCCAGCGCATCGACGTCGACGACCTGGCAACCCAGGAGCGCTGGCTGCTGAAGGACAGGGCAGCCGCGCTCGCGGCGGAGAGCGAGGTGATCCTGTCCCACGACTCGGCCGCTCGCGTCCTCGGGATCGACACGCTCGAACCGCCGTCACCGGCCAGCCACCTCACCCGCCACGGACCGAACGGCAGCAGGACCAACGGCGACCTCGTGCGTCACCACGACCTCCTGCCGCTGTGCATCGAGCAGGTCGACGGCCTCGTCGCCACGTCGTACGCCCGAACGGCGCTCGACATCGGACGGTGGCACGGCTACCGGCACGGCCTGGTCGCGGTGGACAGCGTCCGGCACATGGGCGTACCTCTCGCCGACCTCGAGACGGAGCTGTCCCGCATGGAGCGGCACCCCCACATCGCTCGCGCACGTGCGGCGGTCCGGGACTCCGACGCCGGGGCCGAGTCGGTGCTCGAGACCCTGGGACGAGAACTGGTGGCTTCGCTCGGCCTCGGCGACATCGAGACCCAGTTCGCCGTGCGCCTGGCGGACGGTCGAGTCGTCTGGTGCGACTTCCGCGTGGGATGCCACATGTTCGAGTGCCACGGCCTGGTCAAGCTCGTCCCCATCTCCGACGGCGGGGTCGCCGCCGAGCCGGCCGAACGGGTGCTGTGGAAGCAGCAGGCGCGGGAGACCGCCATCGCCGCCGAGGGACTCGGAGTCTCGCGGATCGTGTGGGCCGACTGCTTCGGGGCGGGTCGCGAGCGCGCAGCAGCACGTCTGCGCAAGGAGTTCGCCATCACCGCGTCCCGACACGGACGGGCGCTGCCCCCGCACCTGCGCGAGCTCGCAGACCGGCACCCGCGACGTCCTGCGAAGCGACTCTGGATCCCCGACCTGGCGCCGGCCGCCTGACCATGCGCGCGATCGAGCGGCGCTCATGATGCGATGTGGCCGCTGGTCGCACGGCATGCCCCATCATGAGCGTCCATATGGTCGCTCATGAGGGGATGTGGCCGCCCGCGCGGAGCGGCGGCGCCCACCACCGCGAGCGCGCAACCACGACATCTAGGCTGACCCCCATGACCTCGAGCTTCGGCGGCGACCTGATGGCCGGTCCCCCGCCCACCCACCTGCCCGCCGATCCCGCCGACGCCGAGCTCGCGGGCGGAGAGGCGCCCGCGGCGGTCGTACGCCGTCACCCGGCGTCGCCGGCCGCGTGGGCCGCGCTGGCGCAGCAGGCGCAGGACGCGGGGGCGGACGACGTCACGGTGTACGCCTACGCGCGCGTGGGCTACCACCGCTCGCTCGACATGTTGCGACGCAACGGGTGGAAGGGCCATGGGCCGGTGCCGTGGGAGCACGAGCCCAACCGCGGCTTCCTGCGGGCGCTCGCGCTGCTGGCGCTCATGGCCCGCGCGATCGGCGAGACCGACGAGTGGGAGCGCTGCTCGACGTTCCTTCGCGACTCCAGCGCGACGGCGGCCGACGAGCTCCTCTGAGGGGGTCGAGGGCGACCGTTCGTCGCGCCAGGAGGACCGCTCGCCGCGCCCCTCCCAGGGGTGGGTGACGACCGTCACCGCGGGAGTAGTGTCTCGCGGGTGAATTCCGGGAACACACCTCCACAGTCGCGTCCCGCACCGGACGTCCCCCCGACCGACAAGCGCAAGATGGCCCTCGCCGGCGTCCTGCTCGCCGTACCGATCGTGGTGCTGCTCTGGGTGCCGCACTACGCGAAGATCGAGCCGAGGCTGTTCGGCTTCCCCTTCTTCTTCTGGTACCAGTTCCTCTGGGTCTTCCTCTGCTCAGGGATGACGTACGCAGCCTTCCGGCTCACGCTGTCGGCGCGCGGCAAGACCACCCACAAGGTGGGTGAGGACCGATGACGCCGCAGCTCACCGTCCTGGCGGCGGACACCGGCGGCGTCAACGGCGTCGCGCTCGCGGTCCTCATCGTGCTGTTCCTCCTCGTCACGGTCGCCGGCTTCATGGCGACCCGCTTCAAGCGCGCCGAGTCGATGGAGTCCCTGGAGGAGTGGGGCCTGGGCGGGCGCACGTTCGGCACCTGGATCACGTGGTTCCTGCTCGGCGGCGACCTCTACACGGCGTACACGTTCGTCGCCGTGCCGGCCGCGATGTTCGCGACGGGTGCGGTCGCGGGCTTCTTCGCCGTCCCCTACACGATCATCCTCTACCCGATCATCTTCATCTTCATGGCGCGGCTGTGGTCGGTGAGCCACCGCCACGGCTACGTCACGCCGGCCGACTTCGTCCGCGGACGGTACGACCACCGCGGGCTGTCGCTGGCCGTCGCGATCACCGGATTCGTGGCCACCATGCCCTACATCGCGCTCCAGCTGGTGGGCATCCAGGCGGTCCTCGAGGTCGCCGGGCTCGGCGGCGGCGACAACATCGTCGCCAAGGACGCGCCGCTCTTCATCGCCTTCGCCGTGCTGGCGGCCTACACCTACTCCAGCGGCCTGCGGGCGCCGGCGGTGATCGCGTTCGTCAAGGACATCCTCATCTACCTCGTCATCATCGTGGCGGTCATCTACCTGCCCGGGAAGGTCGGTGGCTGGGAGGCGATCTTCGGCGCGGCGCAGGACAAGATGGACGCCAACAACGCGGCCGCCGTCGAGGCCGGGCTCAACCCGTCCTCGTCGTTCGTCCCGGGCTCGGGCGCGTTCTGGGCGTACGCCACCCTGGCGCTCGGCTCGGCGATGGCGCTGTTCATGTACCCCCACTCCATCACCGCGTCGCTGTCGTCGAACTCGCGCAACACCATCCGGCGCAACGCCTCGATCCTGCCGGCGTACTCGTTCGTGCTCGGGCTGCTCGCCCTGCTCGGCTGGGTCGCCATCGCCGCGGGCACGCAGCCGATCGGCCTGGACGGCGAGCCCAACGCGCAGCTGGTGATCCCGCAGCTGTTCGAGGACATGTTCCCGTCGTGGTTCGCCGGCGTCGCGTTCGCCGCGATCGCGATCGGTGCGCTGGTGCCGGCCGCGATCATGTCGATCGCCGCGGCCAACACCTTCAGCCGCAACATCTACAAGGAGTGGATCAAGAAGGACGCGACCCCGGCGCAGGAGGCGAAGGTCTCCAAGCTGATGTCCCTGCTCGTGAAGGCGTTCGCACTGGTCTTCGTGCTGACGCTCGACAAGCAGAACGCGATCAACTTCCAGCTCCTCGGCGGCATCTGGATCCTCCAGACGTTCCCGGCGATCGTGTTCAGCCTCTTCACGCGGTGGTTCCACCGGTACGGCCTGCTCGCCGGCTGGGCGGTCGGCATGGCGTACGGCACGGTCCAGGCCTACAACGTGGTCAACCCGGTGACGGGCAAGCACTTCGGTGGCTCGTCGGCGATCATCCCGGGCATCGGCGAGATGGGCTACATCGCCATCACCGCGTTCGTGCTCAACGTCGCGATCGCCGTCGTGGTGACCGCGGTGATGCGCGCGACGAAGGTCTCCAACGGCAACGACGAGACGATCCCGTTCGACTACTTCGCCGACGCCGACGACCCCCGCGTCCAGAAGGACATCGCCGAGCACGGCGCGCACGACGAGCCGTACGGCGACCCGGACGACATCGCGGGCAACGCACCCGCGCGGTAGGCCGAGCCACACGCACGGCAGGCACGGTACGCACCACCCGGGGACCGGCAGCACCGCTGTCGGTCCCCGGGTGTCTACTGGGCAGGTGACCGCCACCCAGACCGAGGCTCCCGTGCGCGCCGAGCCGTGGCCCGCGCTGTGGGCGCTGTGCGTCGGCTTCTTCATGATCCTCGTCGACACCACGATCGTGAGCGTCGCGACGCCGGCGATCATCGAGGACCTCCAGGCGGGGGTCAACGAGGTGGTCTGGGTGACCAGCGCCTACCTCCTGGCCTACGCCGTGCCGGTGCTCATCACCGGCCGGCTCGGGGACCGCTACGGCCCGAAGAACCTCTACCTCGTCGGCCTCGTGGTCTTCACCCTCGCCTCGCTCGCGTGCGGCCTGACCACCACGATCGAGGGCCTCATCGCGGCCCGCGTCGCGCAGGGCATCGGCGCCTCGATGATGACGCCGCAGACGATGGCCGTGATCACCCGGATCTTCCCGGCCGAGCGGCGCGGGTCGGCGATGGCGCTGTGGGGCGCGGTGGCCGGGGCTGCCACGCTCGTCGGCCCGATCGCGGGCGGCGTGCTTGTCGACTCGCTGGGCTGGGAGTGGATCTTCTTCGTCAACATCCCGGTCGGCGTGGTCGCATTCGTGCTCGCGTGGCGACTCGTGCCGCGGCTGGAGACCAACGACCACCGCTTCGACTGGCTCGGCGTCGCGCTCAGCGGCGCCGGGATGTTCCTGCTCGTCTTCGGGATCCAGGAGGGCGAGCAGTACGACTGGTCGACCATCACGGGCCCGATCACCGTCTGGCGGATGATCGTCGCCGGGCTCCTCGTGCTCGCGGCGTTCGTGTGGTGGCAGGCGCGCAACCGCAGCGAGCCCCTGGTGCCGCTCGGCCTGTTCGCCGACCGCAACTTCTCGGTCTCCAACCTCGCCATCACGACCGTGTCGTTCGCCTTCACCGCGATGGGATTCCCGCTGATGCTGTGGGCTCAGCTGGTGCGGGGCTACTCCCCCACCGAGGCCGGGCTGCTGCTCGCCCCGATGGCGATCGTCTCGATCCTCGCGGCGCCGGTCGCCGGGCGGCTCACCGACCGGGCGCACCCGCGCGTGCTGACGCTGGCGGGCTTCGCCGTCCTGGCCGTCTCGTTCGTCCTGCTCAGCCTGGTCCTGGCACCCGACACCCCGCTGTGGCTGCTGGTGCTGGCCTTCGGGCTGGTGGGCCTGGGCAGCTCGTTCCTGTGGGGGCCGCTGGCCACCACCGCCAACCGCAACCTGCCCCCGCAGCGCGCCGGGGCGGGGTCCGGCGTCTACAACGCGACCCGGCAGGTCGGCGCCGTCCTGGGGTCCGCGGCGATCGCGGTGCTCATCGACGCGCGGCTCGCGGCCAACGGGCTGCAGTTCTCGCCCTCCGAGGCGGGGGCAGGGGGCGGCTCGCTCCCGGACCAGGTCGCCGGCCCCTTCACGGACGCGATGGCGCAGTCCCTGCTGCTGCTCCCGGCCGTGCTGGTGCTCGGGCTGGTCGCGTCGCTGTTCTTCGAGCGGCCCCGCCACCTCGGCGAGGCCGCTCGACGCTGACGGGCCTCAGCCGGCGAGCGAGGTGCCCGCGGAGCGCAGGTTCTGGCAGGCCTCGACGATGCGCTCGGCCATGCCGGACTCGGCGGCCTTGCCCCAGGCGCGCGGGTCGTACTGCTTCTTGTTGCCGACCTCGCCGTCGACCTTCAGCACGCCGTCGTAGTTCGCGAACATGTGGGCCGCGACCGGGCGGGTGAAGGCGTACTGGGTGTCGGTGTCGACGTTCATCTTCACGACGCCGAAGTCGACCGCGTCGCTGATCTCCTGCGCCGTGGAGCCGGAGCCGCCGTGGAAGACGAGGTCGAAGGGGCGGGCGTCGGCACCGAGGCCGAGCTCGGCGGCGGCGGCCTCCTGGGCGGACTTGAGGATCTCGGGACGCAGTTTGACGTTGCCCGGCTTGTAGACGCCGTGCACGTTGCCGAAGGTCAGGGCGGTCATGTAGCGACCGCGCTCGCCGGCGCCGAGGGCCTTCACCGTCGCGATGGCGTCCTCGGGGGTCGTGTAGAGCTGGTCGTTGATCTCGTTGGCGACACCGTCCTCCTCGCCACCGACGACACCGACCTCGATCTCGAGGATGATGTGGGCCGCGGCGCACTTGGCGAGCAGCTCCTCGGCGATCTCGAGGTTCTCGCCCATCGGCACGGCCGAGCCGTCCCACATGTGCGACTGGAACAGCGGCAGCTCACCGCGGGCGACGCGCTCGGCCGAGATGTCCAGCAGCGGGCGGACGAAGCCGTCGAGCTTGTCCTTGGGGCAGTGGTCGGTGTGCAGCGCGATGTTGACGGGGTAGTTCTTGGCGACCTCGGCGGCGTAGGCGGCGAACGCGACGGAGCCGGTGACCATGTCCTTCACCGACGGGCCGGAGAGGTACTCGGCGCCGCCGGTGGACACCTGGATGATGCCGTCGGAACCGGCGTCGGCGAACCCCTTCAGCGCCGCGTTGAGGGTCTGGGAGGACGACACGTTGATGGCCGGGTAGGCGAAGGACTTCTCCTTCGCGGCGTCCAGCATCTGTGCGTACACCTCGGGGGTGGCGATGGGCATCGGGGAATCTCCTCGGAAGCAGTCAGACAGGCGCAGCCAACCCTAGTGGCTACCGGTGAGTCAGGATCTTCGTGCGGCGTCGTCTCAGCAGGTGACAACCGAACCGCCCCGCACTCCGTGTCACCAGGTGGCAGGCTCACCGGGGGAAGGACGCCACCATGACCACCCAGATCGACTGGCAGCACGAGATCGACAGCGCGTTCGGCAGCGGCGACGACCGGCCCGTCGGGCACTACGTCGCCGCGGGGCAGCGAGCCGTACGCCGCCGGCGCCGCGTCGCGCTCGGCGGTGCGCTCGCTGCGGCCGCGGTCGTCGCGGGCGTGGCCTGGGGGGCCGCGCCCGGGAGCGGCCCGACCCGGTCGCAGGCACCGCCGGTCGCGACCGACCCCAGCGTCACCACGGAGGACGCCGCGGACGGCTGGCCCGCGGACGAGCCCCCCGCCCGCTTCTTCGGCGGCGGCGTGGAGGTGCGCGAGGGGGCGGTCGTCCACGACCGGCGCGACGACCTCTACCCGGGCAAGGGCACGGACTCGGCGGCCCTCGACGTGAGCTACGGCGGTGAGCGCTGGTGGGTCGCCGTCGAGTGGGGCGGCGACGGTGCGGCGTCCAACGCGGTCCGGTCCGACGAAGGACTCTTCGCGAGCTTCGACGCCTTCGTCGCCGAGAAGATCCGCGGCGGAGGCATGATCTACCGCCCGGAGCCCCCGGAGAACGGGGCCGGCGACTGGCTCGGCGGGCTGGTGCAGTGGGACGGCCGGAAGCTGACCGGGCGCAGGGGCGTCGAGGTCGTCCGGACGGTGCAGGACCCCGTCGGCGACGGCGCCTCGATCGGGGTCGTGCTGAGCAGGAACGGCACGACGACCTGGATGCTCGTCACCGACGGCGGGGGCGGCGCGTCCTGGACCGAGGAGGCCGGATCGGGTTGGCCGACCTTCGAGGAGTGGCTCGCCGACCAGGTCGCGACGGTCGAGGGGGACGAGGCGCCCACCCCGGTGCGGCTCGACGGCATCACCGTGGTCGGCGCGCTCGCGGGCGTCGAGGTGCTCGACCAGCAGGCCGACCCCGACCTCCGTGCCTACGGGACCGCCGCGGCGGGCACCCGGTCGGCGGTGGCGAGCATCGAGTGGAAGGACCGGCGCTGGTTCGTGCTCGTCATCGACGACTCGGTGACGACGGTGGCGGCCGACAAGGCCGGTGGCGCGAGCACCCTGGACGACTTCGTCGCCTTCATGGCGGACCGCGCCGACGTGGGCGGCATGCGATGAGGCACGACGCCGCGTTCTCGGAGTTCGTCGCCGCCCGCCAGACCCACCTGCGCCGGGTGGCGTACGCCCTGTGCGGCGACTGGCACCGCGCCGACGACCTGCTGCAGACCGCCCTCACCAAGCTCTACGTCGCCTGGCCGCGGATCCGGCACGAGGGCGGCGAGGAGGCGTACGTCCGCCAGATCATGGTGCGCGCCAACATCGACGAGTCGCGCCGACCCTGGCGCCGCGAGCGCCCGAGCGCGGAGCTGCCCGAGCGGCCCGCCGCCCCGGGGACCGACGTCGAGGACCGCTCCGCGCTGTTCGACGCGCTGCAGGCCCTCTCCGAGCAGCAGCGCAAGGTCGTCGTGCTGCGCCACTGGCTCGGTCTGTCGGTGCGCGAGACGGCCGCCGAGCTCGGCATCAGCGAGGGCACGGTGAAGAGCCACAGCAGCCGCGGCCTCACCGCGCTCGAGGAGGTGCTGGCCCGCCAGGCGTGACCACACCCGCAGGTGGGCTGGCCCCGCTCCGGCGTCAGGCCTACGTTGACGGGCATGCCACACCGTCGCGCGCGCACCACGGGTCCGGTCCTCACCGTCGCAGCCAACCTCGCGGTCGGCCTCGTCGCTGGCCTCGTCGCCGGCCTCGTCGCTGCGTTGGGCGCGGCCGCCCCGGCGTCGTCAGCGGCGGCGGACCCGCTCTTCCAGGCGCCCGCGGTCGCGCAGTGCTTCGACATGAGCGCCGACGAGCTGGCCGGGGCGTCCTACGCCGAGGCGGCCGTCGACTGCGCCGGTCCGCACACGTCGACGACGATCGCGGTGGCCCTGCTGCCGGACGGGCTCGCCTACGACAGCCGTGGTCTCGAGAGGTTCGCGCTCGAGACCTGCTTCCCCGCCCAGCGCAGGGTGCTCGGCACGTCCACCTCCAGGATGCGCCTGAGTGCCTTCAACGTCGGCTGGTTCGTGCCCACGCCCGAGCAGCAGGCGACCGGCGCGCGGTGGGTGCGCTGCGACCTCGTGCTCGGCGCCCCGACGGCGCCGCAGCAGCTCCCGGCGAGGCTCCGGCTCGGCAAGCCCCCCTACGACACGGCGGTCTCGCGCTGCCTGGCCGGCCGCGACTTCCACGTCACCGTCTGCTCCAGCCGCCACACCCACCGCGCCACCGCAGCCCTCACGGTGAAGGGCGCGAGGTTCCCGAGCGAGAAGGCGTGGCAGCGGCTCGGCACGCAGCGCTGCCGCGGCGCCGTGAGGTCGCGGTCCTACCGGTTCGGCTGGCCGTCCAAGGCCTCCTGGAAGGCGGGCGACCACACGCTGATCTGCTACACCCGGACTCGGCACTGAGCCTCCCGGCGCTGCCACCGCGTCACCCGCGCCAGGCGTCCTCGCCGCCGAGGTCGGCGTGCGCCCGGACCCAGCTGTGCATCGCGATCGCGGCCGCCGAGCTGGCGTTGATGGACCGCGTCGACCCGAACTGGGCGATGGAGAAGGTCCCGTCGCACGCCTCGCGTGCGCCCTCGGAGAGCCCCGGGCCCTCCTGGCCGAAGAGGAAGCAGACCCGCTCCGGCAGGTCCATCGTCTCGAGGTGCAGCGAGCCGGGGAGGTTGTCGATGCCCAGCAGCCGCACCGGCCCGCCCGCGTCGGCGGGCAGCGCGTGGAGGTACGCCGCCAGCGCGGCGGCGTCCGGGTGGTGCCGTACGTGCTGGTAGCGGTCGGTGACCATCGCCCCGCGACGGTTCCAGCGACGGTTGCCGACGATGTGCACCTCGGCGGCGAGGAACGCGTTGGCGGTCCGGACGATCGTTCCGATGTTGAAGTCGTGCTGCCAGTTCTCGATCGCCACGTGGAAGCCGTGCCGGCGGGTGTCGAGGTCGGCGACGATCGCGGCCATCGACCAGTAGCGGTAGCGGTCGACCACGTTGCGCCTATCACCCTCGCGGAGCAGGTCGGCATCCCAGTGGTCCCCCTCGGGCCACGGCCCCTCCCACGGCCCGACGCCGACCTCGGGCGGACCGTGCGGCATCGGGTCGTAGGGAGCCCGCGCCTCCTCCTCGTGCATGCGGGGAATGCTAGGCGCGCGGCCTAGGGTGTCGCGCGTGAGCGCACTCCTCGACCCCGCCGGGCTGGTGACGCCCCTCCTGCTGGGCATCGACTGGATGGACCCCAACTGGCTGCTCGACCGCTTCGGTGCCGAGCTGTTCTGGCTCAGCCTGGTCATCGTCTTCGTCGAGTGCGGGCTGTTCTTCCCGATCCTGCCCGGCGACAGCCTGCTCTTCGCGCTCGGCCTCTTCATCGCCAACTCCGACAACGCCGACGCGACGCTCACCCTCGACGTGTGGGCGGGCGTACCCCCCACCGGGGAGCTGCTGCTCGCCCTCCTCCTGCTGACGGGGGCGGCGTTCCTCGGCAACGTCGTCGGCTACGAGATCGGACGCAAGATCGGGCCGCCGCTCTACGAGCGCGACGGACGCATCATCAAGCGGAAGTACTTCGACCAGACGACCGCCTTCTTCGACCGGCACGGCAACAAGGCCCTCGTGATCGGGCGCTTCGTGCCCTTCGTGCGGACGTACGTCACCGTGGTGGCCGGCGTGACCCGGATGGAGCGGCACCGCTTCTTCATGTGGAGCGCGGTCGGCGCGGTGCTGTGGGTGCTCTCGATCGTGCTGCTGGGCTACTTCCTCGGCGCCGCCTTCCCCGCCCTCGGCGAGAGCATCGACAAGCTCGTCATCGTCATCGTCGCGTTCTCGGTCGTCCCGATCGTCGTCGAGTGGTGGCGCCACCGGCGGACCAACGCCGCCGGCGCCGAGATCGGCCCGCACGACGGCGGCCCGGACCGCGACATCACCGGCCGCGACCTCGACTGACGCTCCACGGGATCCGTACGCCTGACGTACGGATGATGCACAGGCGGGACACCCCCTCCCCAAACAAGTGTTCACTGGATTAACGTCAGCCCCGTTCACAACATCACATCCACGGGGGTCCACCTCGGACGACCTCAGTCCTGCGTGACGGAGATCGCGACGTCCGAGCCGGCTTCCTCCACGCACGAGGAACCCCCCATGACGGCTGCACGCTCCCCCCTCCAGTCCCTCGTGCGCATCTGCTCCGCGCTCGTCCTCGTGGCCGTGAGCCTCGCGCTCGCCGTCGTCGTGCCGGCCGAGAAGGCCGACGCGGCGGTCATCCGTCCGTTCACGACCGTGTTCTCGCAGCAGACCAACGGCTCGATCCAGATCACCGGCAACACGGTAATGACGTGCGGCGCGACGACCGCCTGCCAGCAGGCACAGAGCGGCGCCACCGCGGCCAGCAACAACAACTTCACGATGACCTACCTCGACGTCGACGCCGACGCGAGCACCACCCGGTCCTCCTCCGCGGACCTGACCATCCCGTCCGGCGGTCGGGTGCTCTACGCCGGGCTGTTCTGGGGTGCCGCCCGTGCCGCGGGCAACAGCGGGTCGGCCGCGACCGGGACGGCCGAGGCGATCAAGTTCCGCACCCCGGGCGCCGCCGGCTACACCACCCTCACCGCCGACCGGATCGACAACCAGACCACCGGCAACCTCGACTACTCCGCCTACAAGAACGTCACCGCGCAGGTGCAGGCCGCGGGTGCCGGCACCTACTGGGGCGCCGACATCGCCGCGGCCACCGGGGTCGACCGCTACGGCGCCTGGAGCCTCGTCGTGGCCGTCGAGGACCCCAACGCCCCGCTGCGCGACCTCACGGTGTTCAGCGGCTACGCCACCGTCACCAACAACGACATCATCGACACCTCGATCTCGGGCTTCCTCGCCCCTCCGTCCGGGGCGGTCGGCGCCAAGTTCGGCGGCGTCACCTACGAGGGTGACAACGGGCTCACCGGCGACTACTTCCAGGTCAACTCGACCCGCCTCGCCGACTCCCTCAGTCCCTCGGCCAACTTCTTCACCAGCCGGGTCAGCGCCAACGGTGCCAACCTCACCAACCGCAACCCCAGCGCGGTCAACAACCTGGGCGTCGACGCCAAGGTCGTGGACGCACCCGGCGTCGTGCCCAACGGCGCGACCTCGGCCAACCTCCGCTTCGCGACCAGCGGCGACTTCTACTACCCGGCGGCGCTGACGACGCAGATCGACCTCTACGCCCCGACCATCCAGGGCTCGAAGACCATCACGAACCTGTCGGGCAACAACCCCGCGAAGGTCGGCGACGTCGTGGAGTACTCGATGACGTTCAGCAACGTCGGCGACGACGCTGCCACCAACACCGTCCTCACGGACCCGGTCCCGGCCAACACCACCTTCGTCCCGGGCTCGATCCGGGTCACCGCGGGCGCCAACCAGGGCACCAAGACCGACGCCACCGACGCCGACCAGGGCGAGTACGTCGCCGCGAGCCGCACCGTGCGCGTACGCCTCGGCACCGGAGCGAGCGGTACGGCGGGCGGCACCCTCGCGCCCTCGGCGACGACGACGGTGGCCTTCCGGGCCACGGTCACGCCTGCCGGCGCGGGCACCACCCTGACCAACACGGCGTCCCTGTCCTACCGCGCGGCGACGATCGGTCGCGACTACACCTACAACACCGCCGAGGTCGCCACACCCGTCTCCGAGCAGGCCGATGTCGCGATCACCAAGACCGCCTCGCCCGAGCCCGTCACGGCCGGCAACCAGGTGACCTACAACCTCGCCGTCCGCAACAACGGCCCCAACCCGGCCTCGGGCGTGCAGGTCGTCGACACGCTGCCGGCCGGCGTCACCTACGTGTCGAGCAACCCGTCCTCCGGCAGCTGCTCGATCTCCGGCCAGACCCTGACGTGCGGCCTCGGCACCATCGCCAACGCCGCGACGGCCACCGTCTCGGTGGTGGTGCGGGTGCCACCGGGCTCCGACGCCACGTCGGTCACCAACGTGGCACGCGTCTCGACGACGACGTCCGACCCGGACGCCACCAACAACAACGCGTCCGCGACGTCGACGATCGTGCGCCAGGCGGACGTCGCCCTGACCAAGGCAGCCGCACCGACCAACCCCGTGCCGGGCACCGACGTCACCTACACGCTGACCGCGACCAACAACGGCGCGTCGCGCGCCGCCGACGTCACGGTCACCGACACCCTGCCGTCGTCGCTCACGATCGGGACGACGAGCAACGGCTGCACGGTCACCGGCAGCCAGGTCTCCTGCGTCGCCGGCGGCCTGGACCCGGGCCAGTCCGCGACGTTCACCGTCGTCGCGACGGTCCCGTCCAACGCGGGCACCGCCCCGCTCACCAACGCCGCGCGGGTCACGTCGAGCACCCCCGACCCCACGCCGGGCAACAACGCGGCGACCGCCACGATCACGCCCGTCGCGCCGCGGGCCGACCTGGTCGTGACCAAGCAGGCCGTCACGTCGCCGGTGGTCGCCGGGCGCGCGGTCCAGTACCGCGTGGTCGTCGCCAACGACGGCCCCTCCGACGCGCCGGCCGTCACCCTCTCCGACCCCCTTCCGGCCTCCCTGTCCGGTGTCACCGCCACCTCGACCGGGGGCTCGTGCGACGTCGCGGCCGGCACGGTGTCGTGCGCCTTCGGCACCCTGCCCTCCGGCCAGTCGGTGACCGTGACGATCGACGCCCAGCTCGCCGCGAACGCGACCGGCACGCTGGTCAACTCCGCGACCGCCTCGACCACGGCGATCGACCCCGCCCCGGGGAACAGCACCGGCACGTCGTCGGTGGCCATCACCGCCAGCGCCGACCTCGCCCTGACCAAGACCGCGGGCGCCGTGGTGGACGGCGGTGAGGCGACCTACACCCTGGTCGCCACCAACAACGGTCCCTCCGTCGCGCGGTCGGTCACGGTCGCCGACCCGGTCCCGGCGCCCCTGACCTTCAACGGGTTCACCACCTCGCAGGGCACCTGCGCCTACGCCGCCGGCACCCGGACGCTGACCTGCGCCGTCGGCGACGTCCCCGTCGGGAGCTCCGTCACGGTGACGGTCCGCGCCCAGACCCCGGGCGACGGCAGCGCCCGCGGGGTGTCGAACACCGCGACCGTCTCGTCTCCGACGCCGGACCCGACCGCCGCGAACAACAGCGCCACCTACGTCCTGCCCACCACCGCCCAGGCGGACGTGTCGCTGTCCAAGTCGGTGTCCCCCAACCCGGTCGTCGCCGGCCAGCAGGTGACCTACACCCTCACCGCCCGCAACAACGGCCCGTCGCAGGCCACGGTCGTCACTGTCACCGACACCGTCCCGGCGCGGGTCGGCAACGTGTCCGCGACCGCCTCCGGGGGTGCCGTCTGCGCACCCACCAGCGGCAACACCGTCTCGTGCACGGCCGGCGTCCTCGCCAGCGGAGCGGCGTTCACCGTGACCGTGACGGGCACGGTGTCGCCCGGAGCCGCGACCGGCGCCATGGCCAACACCGCGTCCGTCACCTCGGCCACGCCCCAGGACCCGAGCCCCGGCAACAACAGCGCGAGCGCCTCGACGGACGTCGTCGCCCGCGCGGACGTCGCCGTCACCAAGACCGGGTCCGGCACGGCGAACGCCGGCGGCGAGGGCACGTGGACCCTCCGGGTGCGCAACGACGGGCCGTCGGCGGCGACCGGCGTGGTCCTCAGCGACGCCCTGCCCGCCGGCGTGACCTTCGTGTCCGCGACCAGCACCCGGCCCGGCGTCACCTGCACCGGCGAGGACGGCCTGGTGACCTGCCCCGTCGGCGCGCTCGCGCTCGACGAGCAGGTCGAGGTCACGGTCACCGGGGCGATCGCGCCCGGACTGACCGCGGGCACCGCCCTCACCGACCGGGCGGGGGTGTCGGCGACCACCCCCGACGCCACGCCGGGCAACAACACGGCGACCCACACGACGACGGTGACCGAGCTGTCGGACGTCCGGATCGCGAAGGCGTCCGAGCCGACCACGCTGGTGCCCGGCGCCGACTCGGTCTACGTCCTCACCGCCACCAACGCGGGCCCGTCCGACGCCCGCGACGTCGTCGTCACCGACACCCTCGACCCGGACCTCACGATCCGCGAGGCGGTCATCGAGGGTGGCGCGTGCACCGTCGCGGGCCAGCAGGTCAGCTGCACCCGCCCCGTGCTGCCGAGCGGCGCCACCGCCGTGGCACGCATCCGGGTCCTGCTGGACGCCGACCGCACTTCTGACGTCGTCAACGCGGCGCAGGTGACCAGCAGCACGGACGCGACGCCGGGCAACAACGCCGACTCGATCACGAGCGCCGTCACGCCGAGCTCGGACGTGACGATCGTGCAGAGCGCGTCGCGCGGCCAGATCGCCGCCGGCGAGGGCGTCACCTACACCCTGACCGTGGTCAACAACGGGCCGTCGCAGGCCTCCGGCGTGACGGTGGCCGACACCCTGCCGGCCGGCATCGTGCCCGCGACCGCCACCTCGTCCGCCGGCACCTGCACGATCACCGGCCAGCAGGTGTCGTGCGCCCTGGGGGCCCTCGAGCCGGGCACGCCCGTGACCGTCACCATCGTCGCCTCGACCAGCCCGGGCGCCGCCGCCGGGCCGCGCGAGAACACCGCGACGGTGAGCTCCTCCAGCCCCGACACCGACACCACCAACAACTCGTCGCAGTCCACCGTGACCATCGGCGCCGAGGCCGACGTGCAGCTGACCAAGGCCCCGAGCACGGACACGTTCGTGCCCGGTCGCCAGGTGAGCTGGAGCATCGTGGTCAACAACGCCGGCCCGTCCACCGCCCGCGGGATCGTCGTCACCGACACCGTGCCCGCCGGGGTCACCGTGACCAACGCCTTCCACGGCACGGGGACGCCCTGCACCGTCGTCGGCCGGGAGGTCACGTGCGACCTCGGCGACCGCGTACCCGGCCAGCGGGTCGTCACGATCGTCGGCACCCTCGCCTCGGCGTACGCCGGCGAGACCCTGGCCAACACCGCGCGGGTCACGACCACCTCGACCGACCCCGCGCCCGGCAACAACACCGCCACGGCCACCGCCGGCATCGTCCGCCAGACCGACCTCGAGATCATCAAGACCATCTCCGACCCCAACCCGGTCGCCGGGCAGCGGATCACCTACACCCTCTCGGTCTACAACAACGGCCCGTCCGACGCGGTGAACCCCCAGCTCATCGACCAGCTGCCCAGCGGCCTCACCGACGTGGTGGTCAACCGCCCGACGCTCGAGGGCGTCCCGGCGACGGCCGAGTGCGAGCTGCGCCAGCCGGTCAACCCGGGAACGGTCGACAACCCCACCGCGCCGACGGTCTTCTGCAACGGCCCGACCTTCCGCGCCGGGCTCCCCGCACGCGTCATCGGCAGCATCGAGGCGACCATCGCCCCCGGCTTCACCGGCACCCTCACCAACACCGGGCGGGTCAGCTCGGACACCATCGACCTGGTCGCCGCCGACAACGAGTCCACCGTGACGACGCAGGTCGCAGCCGGCGCCGACGTGTCGATCACCAAGAGCGTCAGCCCGAGCACCCCCGTTCCCGGCCAGCCGGTGACCTGGAGCGTGACGGTCCGCAACGACGGACCGTCCACCGCCCGCAACGTCGTCGTGCGCGACGACGTCGTGGACGCGATCACCGGCCTCACCGCCTCGACCGGCTCGACCCCCAACCCGTGCACGGTGGCGGCCGGCAACGACGTGACCTGCGCGCTCGGCGACCTCGCGCCCAACAGCAGCGTGACGATCACCATCGGCGGCGGGATCCCGGCGGGCTTCACCGGCTCGCTCGACAACACGGCGACCGTCAGCTCGCCCACCGACACCACGCCCGGCAACAACAGCGCGACCGCCACGTCGACCCCGACCGGCCGCGCCGACGTGTCGATCACCAAGACCGTCACCCCGGCCACGCCCGTGCCCGGCCAACCCGTCACGTGGACCGTGGTGGTGCGCAACGACGGTCCCTCGACCGCCCGCGACGTCGTCGTGCGCGACGACGTGGCGGACGCGATCACCGGCCTCACCGCCTCGACGGGGGCCACCCCCAACCCGTGCACCGTCGCCGCGGGCAACGACGTGACGTGCGCCGTGGGGGCCGTCGCGCCCGGGTCGGCCGTCACGGTGACGATCTCCGGCGGCGTGCCGGCGGGCTTCACCGGCGGGCTCGACAACACGGCGACGGTCACCTCCCCGACCGACACCACCCCCCAGAACAACACGGCCACGGCGACCAGCACCCCCGTCGCCCGCGCCGACGTCGGCATCACGATGACGGTCAACCCCGTACGCCCGGTGCCGGGGCAGCCGGTGACCTACACGCTCGTCGTCACCAACAACGGTCCCTCGACGGCCCGCGACGTCACGGTCGAGGACCCGGTCCCCGGCGCGCTGACCGGCGTACGGGCCACGAGCGGCACCACGCCCGAGCAGTGCGACGTCACCGGCAACCTCGTCGCCTGCGGCCTGGGCGACCTCGCACCGGGCGCCACCGTGACGATCACGGTGGTCGGCGACCTGCCGCCGGGCTTCACCGGCGACCTCGTCAACACCGCGACCGTCGCGTCGCCGACCGACACCACCCCGGGCAACAACACGGCGACCGTGAGCGGCTCCACCGACCCGCAGGCCGACGTGTCGATCACCAAGGCGCTGTCCCCGACCAGCCCGGTGCCGGGACAGGACGTGACCTACACCCTCGTCGTCACCAACAACGGCCCCTCGGTCGCGCGCGCCGTCACGCTGGACGACGACCTCGACGACGCCCTCACGGGGCTGCGGGTGACGACGACCAGCACGCTGCCGGACGCCTGCGAGGTCGTCGCCGGCAACGACGTCGAGTGCTCCTTCGGCGACCTGGCGGCCAGCGGTCCGGGGTCGAGCGTCGTCGTGACGATCACCGGCGGCCTGCCGGCCGGCTTCACCGGCGACCTCGACAACACCGCGACCGTCGCCTCGGTCACCGACAGCACGCCGGGCAACAACTCGGCGACGGCGGACGGCACTGCAGCCCCGCGCGCCGACGTGTCCATCACCAACACCCTCTCGCCCAACCCCCCGGTGCCCGGCCAGCCCGTCACCTACACGCTGGTCGTCACCAACAACGGCCCCTCGGTGGCGCGTGGGGTGACGGTGCGCGACGACGTGGACGACGCCGTCACCGGACTGATGGCAACCGGCGCGAGCTGCACGGTGGCCGCCGGCAACGACGTCACCTGCGCCGTGGGCGACCTCGCCCCCGGAGCGAGCGTGACGATCACCCTCACCGGCGGCCTGCCGGCCGGCTTCACCGGCCCGCTGGACAACACCGCGACCGTCTCCACGACGACCCCGGACACCAACCCCGCCAACGACAGCGCGGACGCCGACGCCGTCGCCGAGGCCCGCGCCGACGTCTCGGTCTCCAAGGTCCTGACGCCCTCGTCGCCCGTCCCGGGACGCGACGTCAGCTGGACCCTCGTGGTGTCCAACGCCGGCCCCTCGGTGGCCCGCGACGTCCAGGTGGCCGACGAGGTCGACGACAGCATCACCGACCTGGAGGCCAGCGCACCCTGCACCGTCGACGCCGACAACGACGTCAGCTGCGTCCTCGGCGACCTCGCGCCGGGCGCCAGCCGGACGATCACGCTCACCGGCGGGCTGCCCGCCGGGTTCACCGGCGCGCTCGCGAACACCGCGACCGTGACCTCGCCGACCGACACCACGCCGGGCAACAACACCTCGACCGTCAGCGGCACCGCCGCGCCGAACGCCAACGTGGGCATCACCAAGACGGTGTCCCCGAGCAACCCGGTCCCCGGGGAGGACGTCACCTGGACCATCGTCGTGGGCAACACCGGACCGTCGGTCGCCCGTGACGTGGTTGTCCGCGACGACGTCGACGACGCGATCACCGGCCTGACGGCGACCGCCCCCTGCGCCGTCGCCGCCGGGAACGACGTGACGTGCGACCTCGGCGACCTCGCCCCGGGCGACCAGGTGGTGCTCACCCTCGAGGGGGCCGTGCCGCCCGGCTACACCGGCGAGCTCAGCAACACCGCGACCGTCAGCTCGCCGACCGACGACACACCGGCGAACAACACCTCGACCGCGAACCCCACGACCTCTCCGGGTGCCGACCTGTCGATCGTCAAGACGGCGTCCCCCGTGAGGCCCGTGCCCGGCCAGGACGTCACCTGGACCGTCACCGTGACCAACGCCGGACCGTCCGTGGCACGCGGCGTGGTCATCACCGACGACGTCGCCGACGCCCTCACCGGCGTGACGGCGAGTGCGCCGTGCCAGGTCGGCACGGGCAACGCGGTCACCTGCGACCTCGGGGACGTCGGGGTGGGCGGCGTCGACGCGACCCGCACCGTCACGATCACCGGTCGCGTCCCGTCCGACTTCACCGGCGACCTCGGCAACACCGCGACGGTGACGTCCCCGACCGACACCAACACCGGCAACAACACGTCCTCGACCGAGGGCACGGCCGAGCCGGTCGCGGACCTGTCCATCACGAAGACCGCCACACCGGGCGACCCCGTCCCCGGCACCGACACCACATGGACGGTCACCGTCACGAACGCCGGCCCCTCCGTGGCGACCGACGTGGTCGTGCGCGACGACGTCGCCGACGCCCTCACCGGCGTGAGCGCGACCTCCGACCGCACCCCCGACACGTGCGAGGTGACGGCCGGCAACGTCGTCACCTGCCCGGTCGGCACGATGGCCGTCGGCGACACGGTGACGGTGACGATCACCGGCCGGGTGCCGGCGGACTTCACCGGCGACCTCGACAACACCGCCACGGTCTCCTCGCCCGACGACGACGCCACCGGCAACAACGCGGCGAGCACGAGTGGCACCGCCGACCCGCAGGCCGACGTCTCCCTCGCCAAGACCGCCACCCCGGTCGACCCGGTGCCGGGGCAGACCGCGACCTGGACCCTCGTCGTCGGCAACGCCGGCCCGTCGGTCGCGCGCGACGTCGTGGTCACCGACGACCTGCTCGACCAGCTGACCGGCGTCACGGCCACCGCACCCTGCCAGGTCGGCGCCGGCAACCTGGTCACCTGCGACCTGGGCGACCTCGCCCCGGGCGGGACGCGCACGCTCACCCTGAGCGGCACCCTGCCGGCCGGCTACACCGGGGCGGTCGACAACACCGCGACGGTGGACTCGCCGACCGACACCACGCCCGGCAACAACGAGGCGAGCACCGACGGCGACGCCGACCCGCAGGCCGACGTCTCCATCACCAAGACCGCCACCCCGGTCGACCCGGTGCCGGGCGAGGACATCACCTGGACGATCGGCGTCACCAACGCCGGCCCGTCCGTGGCACGCGACGTCGTGGTCACCGACGACGTCCTCGACGCCATCACGGGCCTCACCGCGACCGGGCCGTGCACGATCGCCGCGGGCAACGTGGTCACGTGCGACCTCGGCGACGTCGCCCCGGGCGGGTCGCGCACCGTCACGCTCGTCGGGCGGATCCCGTTCGGCTACCGCGGCCCGGTCGACAACACCGCGTCCGTCGCGTCGCCGACCGACGTCACGCCCGGCAACAACGAGGCGAGCACCGAGGGCGACGCCGACGCGCAGGCGGACGTGTCGATCACCAAGACCGCCAGCCCCGAGGACCCGGTGCCCGGCGGCGAGGCCGGGTGGACGATCGTCGTCACCAACGCCGGACCGTCGACCGCACGCGACGTCACGATGGAGGACGACCTCCTCGACGACCTGACCGGTGTCACGGTGTCCACCGACCAGCCGGGCACGCCCTGCACGGTGGGCGCCGGCAACGTCGTCCTCTGCATCCTCGGCGACCTCGACCCGGGGACCAGCGCGACGGTGCAGGTACGCGGCACGGTCCCGCCGTCGTACACGGGTCCGGTCGACAACACGGCCACCGTGGACTCGCCCACCGACAGCACGCCCGACAACAACGAGGCGACGACCCAGGGCGACGCACAGCCGGCGGCGGACGTGTCGGTGACCAAGACGCTCGACCCGTCGCGGCCGGTCCCCGGCGGCCAGGTCACCTGGCTCGTGCAGGTCACCAACGCCGGGCCGTCGACCGCGCGCGACGTCGCCCTGACCGACGACGTGCCCGCCGCCGTGTCGGGCGTGACGGTCTCGTCGAACGCCTCGCCCGAGGCCTGCCGCGCGAACGCGAACGCCGTCTCCTGCGACTTCGGCGACCTGGCCCCCGGCACGACCCGGGTCGTGACCGTCCGGGGCACGCTGGACGCCGGGTTCACCGGCGACCTCGCCAACACCGCACGGGTGGCCTCGCCGACCGACTCCACGCCGGCGAACAACGCGGCGACGGCGACCGGGCAGGCCGCTCCGCGCGCGGACCTGTCGATCACCAAGACGATGGCGCCGGCGAAGCCCGTCGCCGGGGGCGACGTCACGTTCACGATGGCCGTGCGCAACGCCGGGCCGTCGACGGCCCGCCAGGTGGTCGTCGCGGACACGCTGATCGACCCGCTCGCCGGGGCGACGGCGACGGTGACGGGCGGCGGCACCTGCCGCGTCGAGGGACAGCAGGTCACGTGCGACGTGGCCGCGCTGGCCGCCGGCGAGGGGGTCACGGTCACGGTCCGGGCCACCGTCGACGCCGGCTACCGCGGCGAGGTGAGCAACGTCGCGACCGTGCGCGCGGCGACGCCCGACCCCGACGAGGCGAACAACGTCGCCCGGGTCACCGAGTCCGGCACCGGCAGCTGCGTGCCCGACGGCAGGCGCGGCAAGGTCGTGGTCTGCCCCGACCTCGACATCGAGAAGAAGGCGTCCACGCAGCAGGCCGCGCCCGGCGACGAGGTGTCCTGGACGGTGACCGTCACCAACGCCGGCCCCTCGGCGGCCCAGGACGTGGAGGTGCTCGACGAGCTCGACCGCGACCTGCGGCTCGTCTCGGTCGACGTCGTCACCGGCCGCGCCGAGGTGAGGACCTCGCCCCGCCGGGTCATCGCGGTGTTCGAGACCCTCCGCCCCGGTGCCGAGGGCGTGCTGCGGATCGTCACCCGGCTGAGCGACGACGCGACGGGCTCGGTGCCCAACGTCGCCGTGGCCTCCACCGACGACCCCGCCGTCGGCGACGTCGAGGTGCAGGACGAGGCGGACGTCGAGGTCCTCCCGGTCGACGACGACGGAGGCGACCCGGGCAACACCGGTGACCCGGACGACGACGGCGTGCTGCCCGACACGGGCCTGCCCGCCGGCGTCGTGCCGCTGGCCGCGCTCAGCGTGCTGCTGGTGGCCCTCGGCCTCTGGATGGTCCGCCGGTCGCGGGTCAGCCGGCGCTGACGGCGTCGAGGTCCGCCCGGGTCAGCACCGGGCGGACCTCCAGGCCGACGTCGGCGAGCGGGTTCTCCCCCGCCGGCGAGCGGTCGATGGCGCACACGACGACCTCGACGGTCGCCCCGGCGGCGCGCAGCTCGCGCGTCGCGTCACGCACCGCACCACCGGTCGTGACGACGTCCTCGATGATCGTGATCCGACGCCCGGCGACGTCCGGGCCCTCGGCGAGCTTGCAGGTGCCGTACTCCTTGGCCTTCTTGCGGACGAAGAGCGCCGGCAGGCCGGTCTTCGCCGAGACCATCGTGGCGATCGGGATGCCGCCGAGCTCGAGGCCGCCGAGCAGCTCGGTGTCCTCCGGCAGCAGGTCCAGCATGCGGGTCGCGACCCGGTCGAGGAGCGCAGGCTGGCTCTCGAAGAGGTACTTGTCGAAGTAGGTGTCGGCGACCTGGCCCGACCGCAGGGTGAACTCCCCGGTCAGGCGGCAGACCGCGTCGATGTCGCGTGCGAGCGTCTCGTCAACCACGGCCAGCAGCCTAGCGAGCCGTACGCTCCCGCGACTCGAGGTGCCCGAACGCGACGAGCCGGTCGTCGGTGTGGAACAGCTCGGAGCAGGTGGTGAGGGTGAGCAGCCGCTGGCCGGGCTCCTGCGCCGGCTGCACCCCGCCGTCCGGGTTCGCCGGCAGCGCGTCGAGCACCCAGCCGGCGGTGAACGGGACGGTCAGGTCGTCGCCGCCACTGTCGAGCACGTAGGTGTAGGTCCACTCCCGGGTCTCGACGACGACCTCGTCCCCCGGCGCGAGCTCGGGCATGCCGCGCAGCGGCTCGCCGTGGGTGACCCGGTGGGCCGCGACGGCGAAGTTGCCCTTCCCGCCCGGCGCGGGGCCGTTCGCGAACCGCCCGAACCCGGCTGCGAGGACGTCCTCGGACGTGCCCTCGAGCAGCGGGACGGCGTAGTCGTCGCCGAACCGGGGGATGCGCACGATCGCGGACACCCGGCCCCTGTCGGTCCGGACCGGACCGGACGAGGCTCGTCCGTCCTCCTGGGCCCACGCCCGTCGCACGTCCTCGACGAGGGCTCGGTGCGTGCGCTGCGAGACCACGTTGGTGCCCCACACCTGCCAGGCGACGTACGCCCCCAGCACGAGGCCCGCGACGACCAGCAGCGCGCCGACCCGACCGAGCCAGCGGCCGCCCGCGCTCCGGGCTGCAGGGGGCTCGGCCATGCCTGCAGTCTGCCAAAGCCAGCCGGTGGCTAGCCTCGAGCCATGGCCCTCTCCGTGCCCCTGTCCACGCGCCTCGCCCACATCCCGCCGACCGTCTTCAGCGAGATGTCGGCGCTCGCGGTGCGCACGGGCGCGATCAACCTGGGCCAGGGCTTCCCGGACGTCGACGGCCCCGCGTCCGTGATCGCGGCGGCGGAGGAGGCGCTCGCCTCGGGCGCGAACCAGTACGCCCCGGGCATCGGCGTCCCGGCCCTGCGCGCGGCCGTCGCGCGCCACCAGGGGCGCCACTACGGCCTCGAGGTGGACCCCGACCGCGAGGTGGTCGTGACGACCGGCTGCACCGAGGCGATCGCGGCGGCCCTGCTCGGCCTGGTCGACCCGGGCGACGAGGTGGTGGTCCTGGAGCCCTACTACGACTCCTACGTCGCGATGCTCGACATGTGCGGCGCGGTCCGCCGCCCGGTGACCCTGCGCGCGCCCGACTTCCGTCCGGACCCCGAGGACCTGCGCGCGGCCGTCACGAGCCGTACGAAGGCGATCCTGCTCAACACGCCGCACAACCCGACCGGCACCGTCCTGACCCGCGAGGAGCTGCAGCTCGTGGCGAACCTCGCGATCGAGCACGACGTCCTCGTCCTCACCGACGAGGTCTACGAGCACCTCGTCTTCGACGACGCCCGCTCCGCCGAGGGGCACGTGCCGATCGCGACGCTGCCGGGCATGTGGGAGCGCACCCTCACCCTGTCCAGCGCCGGGAAGTCCTACTCCGTCACCGGCTGGAAGGTCGGCTGGGCCACCGGTCCCGCTCCGCTGGTGCAGGCGGTGCTCGCCGCCAAGCAGTGGCTCACCTTCACCTCGGGCTCGCCGCTGCAGCCGGCCGTCGCGCACGCGCTCGACCACGAGCCCGACTGGCCGCGCGCGCTCGCACGCGACCTGCAGCAGCGTCGCGACCTGCTCTGCGAGGGGCTCACCGCCGCCGGGCTGTCCCCGCGTGTGCCGGAGGGCACCTACTTCGCGACCACCGACGTCAGCCACCTCGGCTGGGCGGACGGCCGCGAGCTCTGCCTCGCCCTGCCCGAGCGCGCGGGCGTCGTCGCGATCCCCACCCAGGGGTTCTACGACGACCCGGAGGCAGGACGCCAGCTGGTGCGCTGGGCGTTCTGCAAGGAGCCCGACGTCATCCGCGCGGGCGTACGCCGCCTGGCCGAGGCCGACCTGCAGCGCTGACCCGCACGACCGTCACCGACCGGGGTAGTCCTGCGGCGGGTAGTCCGTGCCGGACCCGCCGTCGGTGGAGTCGTAGGTCGGCGGCTGCTGGCCGTAGGGGTTGTCCTGCCCGCCGTGGCCGTGCTGGCCCGTGCTCGGGTACGCCTGCCCGTACGCGGCGGGGGCCTGGCCGCCGCCCCTGAACCAGTCGCCCGCGCCGCCGACGAAGAGCAGCACGATGACGGCGACCGCGGCGAGCAGCGGGACGAGGGAGATCCCGCTGGCGATGCCGAGCAGGGACAGGAGGGCCACGACGCTGCTCGAGATCACCAGCAGGATCCGCGCGACGTTGGAGCGCCGGAGCACGAACACGGCCAGGACCACGGCGATCAGCGACCACAGGATGAAGAAGCCGAGGAAGGCGAAGGTCGCCCCGAGCGCGGACTCGGGGTCGACGTTGAGGTCGCGGAACTCGGGCGAACGCTCGATCTCCCGGACGAAGTCGTCGCGAGCGACCACCATCGCCACGAGCGCGAGCCCGAAGAGCGCCGCGACCAGGCCGGAGAACGCGATCGTGATCCATGCCGCGGCCGTCACCGTGCCCGGACGACGGCCGGTGCCCGGCTTCTGGTCGTACGCCTGCGGGTAGCCCTGGCCGTAGGGCTGCTGGCCGTAGGGCGCAGGCTGCTGCTGGCCGTAGCCGGGCTGCTGGCCGTAGGGGCTCTGGCCGGTGGGCGGCGGACCGTAGGGGTCCTGCCCGTAGGGGCTGTGCGTCGGGCCGGGATCGCTGGGCTCGCTCATGCCCCTATCTCACCACGTCGGCGGTTGCGGCGATCAGCGCGCGTCGACGGCGAACCAGCGCCGGACGTCGACGCGGCGCAGGCACACCACGGTGGCCACCGCGGCGGCGGCCGGGAGCAGCACCAGCGGGGTGCTGAGCACGAGCGCGAAGCAGCCGCCGGCGCTGAAGGCGGCGCTGACCATGAGCCCGCGTCGGGCCCACTCGCGCCGGGCCATCGCGAAGCCGGCGAGCAGCAGGGCGACCAGGCACCAGACGATGAACGCCCCGGCGACCGCGAGGACCGTGCTGCGCAGCTGCTCCAGGGTCAGGCCGTCCTCGACCAGCTGCGGCTGCTGGTCCTCCAGCACGTCCATCAGGAACTCGGGCGACAGGCCGGCGATCGCCACCCACAGCAGCGACATCGCGAGGAGGCCGCCCGCGGTGACGACGGTGATGACGAACGCGGCGACCATCGCGCCCGGGCGCTGCGGCGCGGGGCGCCAGGTGCCCGGGGGCGGCGGTGGCGGCGGGGTCGACGGGTGCGGCTCGCCGAAGGGGCGGACGGCGGGCGGCGGGGTGCTGGAGGCGACCGGTGGCTGCGGCGGACGGCCCCACGGGTCACCCTGCCCGCCGAGGGCGTCGGACCGCGGGCGGCCCCGCTCCGCGTCGCGGGCCGGGGGCGGCTCCGGCGGTGTCCACCTCCCGGTGGCGAACCACTCGCGGCCCGGCTGCATCCAGAGCATGGCCGCGCCGGCGGCGACGAAGGAGCCGGCGATGCCCCCGGCGGGGATCCCGGTGACGAAGAGCGGCACGGCGAAGAGGGTCAGGGCGAGCCGCGCGGACCGGTCGGGGCTGCGGACGTACCAGCCGAGGATCGCCGTGGCGCACGCGCACACCGCGGCGACCATGCAGGAGATGCGGAGCAGCTCGGTCGTGCCGTCGACGGTGAGGCCCCACGACGAGAACGGCGCGTCGGCGAGCACCCCCTCGATCGCCTCGCGGGTCTCCAGCGAGCCCAGCGAGGAGACGCGCTCCCAGACCGTCAGCAGCACCACCACGGACGAGAACATGACGATCGCCGACGCCAGGGTGACCTGGGGCGGACGCTGCGTGGTGGGCTGGCTCACCGGGCCATTGTCCCAAGGACGACCCAACGCACGACGCGGCGGCTCCCGGGGTGCCCCTCCGGGGGTTCTCAGGGTCGCCCTCAGGGACCGGAGGGCCCCTCTCCCCGATGCGCGGGCCGGCTCGGCGGCACGAGGCTGGACCCATGATCAGCGTCGAGCACCTCACCAAGCACTACGGCCACTTCACGGCCGTCGACAACGTCTCCTTCACGGCCGCCACCGGCCGCGTGACCGGCTTCCTCGGCCCCAACGGTGCCGGCAAGTCCACCACCATGCGGATCATGGTCGGGCTGACCCGGCCGAGCACCGGTCACGTGACCATCAGCGGCAGCGACTACCGCGAGCTCGTCAACCCCGGCCTGGAGGTCGGCGTCCTGCTGGACGCCTCGGCGCAGCACGCCGGGCGCAGCGGTCGCGAGATCCTCGCGATCGCCGCCCAGACCATGGGCCTGCCGCGGTCCCGGGTGTCGGAGACCCTGGCCCGCGTCGGCCTCACCGAGTCGGAGGCCGAGCGCCGCGTTCGCAACTACTCCCTCGGCATGCGCCAGCGCCTGGGCCTCGCGACCGCCCTCATCGGCGACCCGCAGGTGCTGATCCTCGACGAGCCCGCCAACGGCCTCGACCCGGCCGGCATCCGCTGGATGAGGGACCTGCTCCGGGGGTTCGCCGACGCCGGCGGCACCGTGCTGCTGTCGTCGCACCTGCTCCACGAGATCGAGGTCATCGCCGACGACATCGTCGTGATCGGCCAGGGCCGGATCGTCGCCCAGGGCAGCAAGAGCGAGCTGCTCGCCGCGGCCGGCACGCTCGTGCGCACCGCCGACCCCGAGCGCCTCGCCCGGGCCCTGGCCGAGGCGTCGGTCACCACCACCCCGATCGACGGCGGCCTGCGCGTCGACGCCGATCCCGAGCTCGTGGGCGAGACCGCCCACCGCGCGGGCGTGGCCCTGCGCGAGCTGCGCGCCGCCGACGGCGCCGGCCTGGAGGAGATGTTCCTCGAGCTCACCGCCGAGACCGCCCGCGAAGGAGCAGCAGCATGAGCACGACGACCCTCACCACGACCCCGGCACCCTCGACCCCGGTCGACGCGTCGACCCGCCCCGCACGCGTCGTACGCCCCATCCCCACCACCCGGCTCGTCGGGGTCGAGCTGCGCAAGATGTTCGACACCCGCGCCGGCTTCTGGATGATGGCGAGCGTCGGCATCGTGTCGGTCCTCGCCACCGCGGCCGTGATCATCTGGGCGCCCGACGAGGCGATCACGCAGAACACGTTCTCGACCGCGATCGGCATGCCGCTGTCCGTGGTGCTGCCGATCATCGCCATCATGTCGATCACCGGCGAGTACAGCCAGCGGACCGGCCTCACGACGTACACCCTCGTGCCCTGGCGCGGCCGGGTCATCGCGTCCAAGCTCGTCGCCACCCTGCTCGTCGGCGTCGTGTCGATGCTCCTGGCCCTGGCCGTCGGCGCGCTCGGGAACCTGCTCGGCTCGGCCGTCACCGGGCTCGACGCGACCTGGGACATCACGCTCGCCCAGCTCGGCCTCATCGTGCTCGCCAACATCCTCGGGATGCTGATGGGCTTCATGCTGGGCGTGCTGTTCCGGTCCACCCCCGGTGCGATCGTCGGCTACTTCGTCTACTCGTTCGTGCTGCCCGTCGCGCTGGGCACCCTGGCCGCGTTCCAGGAGTGGTTCCGTGACCTCCAGCCGTGGGTCGACGTGCAGTTCGCGATCACCCGCCTGTTCGACAACTCGATGACCGCCGAGTACTGGCAGCAGCTCGCGGTCACGACGCTCGTGTGGCTCTGGATCCCGCTGGCCGTCGGCCTGCGCGCGATCCTCCGCGCCGAGGTGAAGTAGGTCCCCCTGCTTCCTCGGGCGAGTCGGCGGCCACCGGTCGGGGGACCGGTGGTCGCCGACGTCGTCACGACCCGTCGGTCTCGCGACGCGCGCTGAGCTCGGTGGCGTACGCCAGCGTGCGGACCGGCAGCTCCTCGACCGTGCGGTCGTCCCAGTCGCGGAGCAGGTCGTCGGCACCGAGGTGGATCCCGGTGACGAGCTCGGCCATCGCCAGCCCCACCGCGAACGCGAGGGCGGCGCTGTCGTCGTCGTCCTCGTCGCTGTCGAGGTCCACCCGGGCCAGGTCGAGGAGCGGGCGCAGCTCGTCGGGCACCCGGGACAGGTCGTCGGCGTCGAGGAAGGTGTACTCGGGATCGTCGAAGAGGAGCACGCCGTCGCGGGCGCACCCGAACCTGTCCCAGGCCTGGATGTCGGAGCCGACGACCGCCGCGCTGCGTCCGCCCTCCGACAGCCGCGTCAGCGCCTCGACGGTCGGCCCGGCGAAGCCGCTGTGCTCCATCGCCAGCACCCCGCCGTCCACCTCGACGAACACGTAGGCCGAGCGCTCGTCGTCCTGCACCACCTCCCCGTCGGCCAGGCCGGCGTCGGCGGCGACCACGCTCCTCACGTCGGCCACCGTGGCGCCGGACACGACCAGGACGGTGAGTGACTCGGTGTCGACGTCCTCGGTGACCTGCGTGTAGTGCTCCACCCGTTCGCTCATGGACGGACCCTACGCACCCGGCCCGGGGTCTCTGACAGGCTGGCGGCATGCGCACCGACGCCTGGCTGGTCGTGATCGACCCGCAGCGGATCTTCGCCTCGCCGGACAGCGAGTGGGGCTCGCCGATGTTCCCCGGGATCGTCGATCCCGTACGCCGCCTCGCCGCCGCGGCGGGCGAGCGCACCGTGGTCACCCGCTGGGTGCCCGCAGCCGACCCGCGGGGCAGCTGGGCGGCGTACATGCGGGCCTGGCCCTTCGCCGACGTGCCGGAGGGTGACCGGCTCCTCGAGCTGGTGCCGGAGGCGGAGGGGCTCGCGAGCGCGGTGGTGTCCCTGCCGACCTTCGGCAAGTGGGGGGACGCCCTGGAGGCCGTCACGGGTCCCACGCCACACCTCGTGCTGGC
This sequence comes from Nocardioides cavernae, assembly GCF_013410035.1. Classification (GTDB taxonomy): domain Bacteria; phylum Actinomycetota; class Actinomycetes; order Propionibacteriales; family Nocardioidaceae; genus Nocardioides; species Nocardioides cavernae_A. The sequence continues at coordinate 1,126,493 of NZ_JACCBW010000001.1, forward strand.
GGGCGTCTCGACCGACTGCTGCGTGGTGTCGACCGCCCTCGCCGCGGCCGACGCCGGCGCGACCATCACGGTCGTCACCGACGCGTGCGCCGGCTCGACGGTCGAGAACCACGACGCGGCGATGCGGGTGATGTCGCTCTACCCGCCCCAGATCACGCTCGCGACCACCGCGGAGGTCCTCGGGTGAGCCGCGTCATCCACACCGGCCAGGCACTGGTCGACGTCGTCGTCGAGGTGCCCGACCTCCCGGTCCGCGGCCAGAACGTGATGGCCGCGTCCGCGACCGACTACGCCGGCGGCGCGGTCACCGTCCTCGTCGCGGCCGCCCGCTTCGGCGCGGAGTGCGTGCAGGCCGGGGCGATCGGGACCGGCCCCCACGGCGACATCGTCCGCCGCGCGCTGGAGACCGAGGGCATCGCGGCCTCCGCCCCACCCGTCGAGGGCCTCGACACCGGCATCTGCGTGGTGATGGTCGAGCCCAGCGCCGAGCGGACCTTCGTGACGACCCTCGGCGCCGAGCGCCGGATCTCCGTCGACTCCCTGGCGACCTCCGAACCGCGGGCGGGCGACCTGGTCTGCGTCACCGGCTTCTCGCTCGCCCTCGACAGCACCCGCGACCCGCTGCTCGCGTGGCTCCCGGCGCTTGACCCGGACGTGGTGGTCGTGCTGGACCCCGGTGCGGCGTTCGCTGACCTGCCCGAGGGCGTACGCGCCGCGATGCTCGAGGTCACCGACGTCTGGTCGAGCAACGCGGAGGAGGCCGAGGGCCTGCTGCGCGCCGTCGGTCAGGAGCCGCCGTCCGACCTCGCCGCGCTGACCATCGCGATCGCCCCGCTGCTGCGCGGCGACGCCGTCGCGATCGTCCGCGACGGACCGCAGGGGTGCGCCGTGCATGTCGACGGCGCGACGACGTACGTCCCCGGTTTCCCGCAGACACCGGTCGACACCAACGGTGCGGGTGACACCCACACCGGCGCGCTGCTGGCGGAGGTCGCCGCCGGTACGCCCTGGGTGGAGGGCTGCCGGCGGGCCAACGCCGCGGCCGCCATCAAGGTCACCCGCCGGGGACCGGAGTCGGCGCCGACGGCCGCCGAGGTCGACGACTTCCTGGCCCGCCTCGGCTGAACGTCAGGAGCGCCCGCGCGAGCGACGCAGCCGACGACCGCGCTCGACGTCCTCCTGCTCCTTCTCGGCAGCCTTGTCGGACTTCCGGGTGTCGCGCGGCGGCAGCTGGAGCTCCTCCTCGGCCGCGATCCCGGCCTGCAGCTGGCGGCCGCGCTCCACCTCGGCGTCGAGCTCGGCGCCGAAGAGGAGGGCGAGGTTGGTGATCCACAGCCACAGCAGGAACGCGATGACGCCGGCCAGCGACCCGTAGGTCTTGTCGTAGCTGGAGAAGTTCGCGACGTAGAACCCGAAGGCCGCGGACGCGACGACCCACACCACGATGGCGACGAGCGCGCCGATGCTGATCCAGCGGAACTTCGGCTGCTTCACGTTGGGGGTGAAGTAGTAGAGCAGGGCGACCATCAGCACCACGACGGCCAGCAGGACCGGCCACTTCGCGATGCTCCACACGGTGACCGCGGCGGACTCGAGGCCGATCGCGCGACCGACCGCCTCGGCGGCGGGCCCGGTCAGCACGAGCCCGACCGCGACGACGGCGGCCAGCAGCACCAGGACGAGGGTGATGAGCAGCATGACCGGGCGCAGCTTCCAGAACGGCCGGCCCTCGTCGATCTCGTAGATGCGGTTCATGCCGCGGCCGAAGGCGTTGACGTAGCCGGACGCCGACCACAGGGCCGTCGCGAGACCGATGACCAGCGCCAGCCCGGCACCCTGGCTGGACGCGAGGTCCGTCAGGGTCGGCTCGAGGGTGTCCGCCGCCGAGGTCGCGCCGACCTGTCGCAGGATGTCGAGCAGCGTGGTCACGGTCTGCTGCGGCTCGCTGACGAGCCCGACCAGCGACAGCAGCGCGATCGCGGCGGGGAACATCGCGAGGACGCCGTAGTAGGTCAGGGCGGCCGCGAGGTCGGTGCACTGGTCGTCGGAGAACTCCCGCACCGTCTTGCGGAGCGAGTACTTCCAGGTCGGCTTCGCGAGGTCGTCGGGCGAGTCGGGCTTGTGCCCGGCGTCAGGAGCAGGCGCGGTGCGCTCGCGCTCGGAGCTGTCGGACCTCGCGTCCTCGTCGTGGTGCGTCATGGAGTGCCAGTGCCCGCCCGCACCGCCGTCATGCGCGAGTCGCGTTCAGCGCACCGTTTGGAGCAGTTCGGCGAAGCGACGGTTGACGTCCGAGGTCGCGGCCGCGGCGGCCGGTGAGACGTGGCCCTGGTCCAGGAACCCGTGGATCATCCCGTCGTACCGGACCGCGTCGACGCGCACGCCCGCAGCGGCGAGACCGGCGGCGTACGCCTCCCCCTCGTCGCGCAGGAGGTCGCACTCGGCGGTCGCGACGACCGCGGGCGGCAGTCCGGCGAGGTCCCCGTGGAGCGGGGAGTGCCACGGGTCGTCGGGATCCGGGTCGGAGCCCGAGAAGTAGAGCGTGTTGATGTGGTCGGTCATCGCCCGCGACAGCAGGAAGCCGCTGGCGAACTCGTCCTTCGACGGGTGGTGGCCGAGCAGGTCCGTCGCCGGGTAGACGAGCAGCTGCGCCGCCACCGGCACGTCGCCCCGGAGCTCCTGCGTCGCGACGGCGGCCAGGTTGCCTCCCGCCGAGTCGCCGGCGACGGCGAGCACGTCCGCGCCGCCGTAGGTGTCGAGTCGGCCGGCGACCCAGCGGACCGCCGCGACCGCGTCCCGGGTCGCGGCCGGCCAGGGGTGCTCCGGCGCGAGGCGGTAGTCGATGCTGACGAGGACGGCGCCGGTGTCGCGCACCAGGCGGCGCACGACCTGGTCGTGGGTGTCCAGGTCGCCGCGGAACCACCCCCCGCCGTGGAAGTAGACGACAGTCGGCACAGGGCCGTCGGCATCGTGGGGCCGGTAGACCCGGGCCGGCAGGTCGTCGACGTGCTCGTCGGTCACCTCGCCGACGCGGACGACGTCCTCGGGCCGCACGCTGTCGACGCGGAGCGCCCGCATGCCGGCGCGCGCCTCGGCGATCGTCATCTCGGGGACGGGCCGGCCGCGCTGGGCCTCCACCACGGCGATGAACGCCGCGAGGTCGGGGTCGAGGCTCACCGCACGAGGCAGGGGCGCTTGGGGTCGAACGCCCAGTCCTCGACGAGGTACTGCATGGCGACGGCGTCGTCGCGCGCACCCAGGCCGTGCTCGAGGTAGAGCTCGTGCGCCTCGTCGAGCCGGGCGCGGTCGAGGGACACGCCGAGGCCGGGTGTCGTCGGCACCTCGATCGCGCCGTCGACGATCTCGAGCGGTGCGGTGGTCAGGCCCTGGCCGTCCTGCCAGATCCAGTGGGTGTCCAGCGCGGTGATCTCGCCCGGGGCGGCGGCACCGACCTGGGTGAACATGGCGAGGGAGACGTCGAAGTGGTTGTTGGAGTGCGAGCCCCACGTCAGCCCGAAGTCGTGGCACAGCTGGGCGACCCGGACCGAGCCCGCCATCGTCCAGAAGTGCGGGTCGGCGAGCGGGATGTCGACGGCGTTGGTCCGCACGGCGTCGGCCATCTGGCGCCAGTCGGTGGCCACCATGTTGGTCGCCGTGCGCAGGCCGGTGCGGCGCTTGAACTGGGCCATCACCTCGCGCCCGGAGTAGCCGCCCTCGGCGCCGCACGGGTCCTCGGCGTACGCCAGGACGTCGTCCTTGCCCCGCAGCAGCCGCACGGCGTCCTCGAGCAGCCAGCCGCCGTTGGGGTCGAGGGTGATCCGCGCGTCGGGGAAGCGCTCGTGCAGGGCGGTGACCGCGGCGACCTCCTCCTCGCCGGGCAGCACGCCGCCCTTGAGCTTGAAGTCGGCGAAGCCGTAGCGGGCCTGCGCGGCCTCGGCGAGGCGTACGACCGCCTCGGGGGTCATCGCCTCCTCGCGACGCACCCGCTCCCAGTCGTCCACGCCGCCCGGCTCGCGCAGGTAGGGCAGGTCCGTGCGGTCGGGGTCCCCGACGTAGAAGAGGTAGCCCAGCATCGGCACGCGGTCGCGCTGCTGGCCGTCGCCGAGGAGCTCGGCCACCGGCACGCCGAGGGCCTGGCCCGACAGGTCCAGCAGCGCCGACTCGAGCGCGGTGACCGCGTGGATGGTGGTGCGGAGGTCGAAGGTCTGCAGGCCGCGCCCGCCGGCGTCCCGGTCGGCGTACGCCGTCGCGACCCGCCGCAGCAGCGTGCGGAACGCCGCGACCGGCTGGCCGACGAGGATCTCGGCGGCGTCGGCGACGGTCCGTCGGATGGCCTCGCCGCCCGGCACCTCGCCCAGGCCCTCGCGGCCCTCGGAGTCGGTGACGATGGCGATGTTGCGGGTGAAGAAGGGCCCGTGCGCGCCGCTCAGGTTGAGCAGCATCGAGTCGTGCCCGGCGACCGGGACGACGTCGACCTTCGCGATGGTGCTCACTGCTCGAGCTCTCCGTCGACGCGGCGGCGCAGGCCCCACGGGTTGGCGTCGCTCACGGCCTCCGGCAGGAGCGCGGCAGGCACGTCCTGGTAGGCGACCGGGCGCTGGAACCGCTCGATGGCGAGGCTGCCGACGCTGGTCGTGCGGGAGTCGGACGTCGCCGGGAACGGGCCGCCGTGGACCATCGCGTGCCCGACCTCGACGCCGGTCGGCCAGCCGTTGAAGAGCACGCGGCCGGCCTTCGTCTCGAGGACCGGCAGCAGCGCGGCGGCGGCGTCGGTGTCGGCGTCGGTCGCGTGGACGGTGGCGGTCAGCTGCCCCTCGAGGCCCTCGAGCCGCGGGAGCAGGTCGGCGACGTCGTCGTAGCGGACCACGACGCCGGAGGCGCCGAAGACCTCGTCGGTGACCGGGTGCTCGAGCACCGAGGTCTCGACGACCTGGGGTGCCGGGGCGAGGTCGCCCGCGGCGCTGCCCTCCGCGACGACCCGGACCCCGCTGGCGTCGCGCAGCGCGGCCGTGCCGGTGCGGTAGGCCTCGGCGATGCCGGGGGTGAGCATCGTCTGGCCGGTCGCCCCGGTGACGGCCTCACCGGCGGCGCGCAGGAACGCGTCGCCCTCCTCGCCGGCTGGGAGGAAGAGCAGGCCGGGGTTGGTGCAGAACTGGCCCGAGCCGAGCGTGAGGCTGCCGACGTACGCCTGGGCGAAGGCCGCGGTGTCGTGGGCGGCGAGCGCACCGGGGAGCACCACGACGGGGTTGATCGACGACATCTCGGCGTAGACGGGGATCGGGACCTCGCGCTCGGCGGCGGCGCGGACGAGGGCGAGGCCCCCACTGCGGGACCCGGTGAAGCCGACGGCGGTGATGCGCGGGTCGGCGACGAGCTCCTGGCCGGTCTCGATCCCCCCGAGGACGAAGGAGAAGGTGCCGGCGGGCAGGCCGGACCGCTCGACCGCGCGGGTGATGGCGCGGGCGACGAGCGTGCCGGTGACCGGGTGGGCCGGGTGGCCCTTCACGACGACGGGGCAGCCGGCGGCGAGCGCCGAGGCGGTGTCGCCGCCCGCGGTCGAGAACGCGAGCGGGAAGTTGCTGGCGCCGAAGACGGCCACCGGGCCGAGCGGCACCATCCGCTGGCGGATGTCGGGACGCGGCAGGGGCGTACGGTCCGGCAGCGCCGGGTCGATCCGGACGCCGAGGTGGTCGCCCCGGGCCACGACGCCGGCGAACATCCGCAGCTGGCCGGTCGTGCGGCCGACCTCCCCGGTGATGCGCGCCTCGGGGAGCCCGCTCTCGCGGACGGCCTCGACGATGATCGCGTCCTTGTCGGCCTCGATCTCGGCGGCGACGGCCTCGAGGAAGGCGCTGCGCTGCTCGGGGCTGGTGGCGCGGTAGGCGGCGAACGCCTCGGCGGCGGCCGCGGTGGCGGCGGCGACGTCGGGCTGCTCGGAGTCGGTGCCTGCGATGATGCTGGTCGCCTGGTCGGTCACGGGGTTCCTCTCGTTGCGGTGCGGCGCGTGGCGGGGCGGGTGCTCAGGCGTTCGAGCCTGCCACCTTGTCCACGAGCGCCTGGAGCTCGTCGCGCTCGTGGTCGAGCAGGTCGGACAGCGGCGGGCGCACCGGACCCGCGGGGCGACCGACCGCGGCGAGGCCGGCCTTGACGATCGACACCGAGTAGCCGGACTCGCGGTCGCGGATCTTGGTGTAGGGGATGACGAAGTCGGTGAGCATCGCGTAGACCGCGTCGCGGTCCTGGCGGCGTACGGCGGCGTAGAAGTCGAGCGCGAACTGCGGGACGAAGTTGAAGATCGCCGAGCTGTAGGTGGTCACGCCGAGCTGCAGCAGCGGCAGCGCGAAGACCTCGGCGGTCGGCAGGCCGCCGACGTAGAAGAGCCGGTCACCGAGCTGGGCGTAGGTGCGGGTCATCTGCTCGATGCCGCCGACGCCGTCCTTGAAGCCGACGAGGTTGGCGTTGCGCTGGCAGGCCTGCTCCAGCGCGTCGGCGCCGATGACGGCGTTGGCGCGGGAGTAGAAGATGACGCCGAGGCTGGTGGCCTCGCACACGGCACTGATGTGCTCCACGAGACCGCGCTGGCCGGCCTCGGTCAGGTAGGGCGGCATGAGCAGGATGCCGTCGGCGCCGGCCTCCTCCGCGGCTCGGACCTGGGCCACGGCGTTGACGGTCGAGCCCGTGGCAGGCGCGAGGACGGGTACCTTGCCGGCAGCGCCCGCGATCGCCGCGCGCACCACGCGGTCGGTCTCCTCGGCGTTGAGCGAGAAGCCCTCCCCCGTGCCGCCGGCGGCGAAGAGGCCGGCGACGGGGTAGCCGCTGAGCCACTCGAGGTGCTCGCGGTAGGCCGGCTCGTCGAACTGCAGGTCCGCGTCGAAGTGGGTCACCGGGAACGACAGCAGGCCGCTGCCCAGGGTCTTCACGAGCTCGGTGGGGCTGTACGTCGTCACGGGTCTTCCTTCGGTCCGAGGCGGTGCCAGTCATGGCTGAGAGGCGGGGCGGTGTGGCGGTGCTCACCAACCTAGGAAGCACGAGCGATGCCTGTCCAAGCCCGCTTTTGGATGGGGTGATGCACCGGGAGCATCGACGGTCGACGGGAAGTCGCCTGCAACCGCCTCGCAAGCGGGGCGGCGCACGGTGGCGGCATGACCACCACCACGCTCTACCGTCTCAGCGCCGTCGCGCTCGTCCTGTCCTTCGTCGTCAGCCTCGCCGGAGGGGTGCTGCACCCCGTCGTCGACGGCCAGTCGCACTCCATCGAGGCCTTCCTGGCGCCCCGCTCGCCGTGGGCGCAGTACCTCATCTATGCCGGGGCGCTCCTGCTCATGCTCGGGCTGCCGGGCGGCTACCTCTTCTTCCGCGAGTCCGTCGGCAGGCTCGGCTTCGTCGGGTTCGCCACCTACATGCTCGGCAACGCACTCAGCGCCATGTCCCACCTCGTCGTGGAGGCGTTCGTCGGCCCGATGCTCGCCGCCGACCCGGCGGCGCGCCACCTCGTCCCCGACAGCGGCGAGATCTTCGATGCCGGATCGTTCGTCGCCCTCCAGGCCGGCGGCGGGATCGTCTTCCTCCTCGGCATGCTGCTCATCGGCATCTCCCTGGTCCGGGCGCACGATGTCCCGACCTGGGTCGGGGTCGTGCTCGTGGCCGGGGCGCTCGCGCTGTTCGTGCCCTTCCCCGAGCGGCCGGGCCTGACCGGGCTGCTCGTCGAGCTGCCGCGCGGCGTCGCGGTCGCCGCACTCGGCGTGCTCGTGCTGCGACGCGTCGGCCGCACGACCAGCGCCGAGCGGGAGCTGGTCCACGCCTGAGCCGTCGGCCGGGCGACCGGCTGCAAGTGCCCTGCAAGTGGGGCGGTCGACGATGGACCTCGTCAACCGCCCCTCCTCCCTAGGATCAGCCCATGCTCGAGGTCCGCGCCTTCGGGAGCGTCCGCGCCACCCTCGACGGCACACCCGTCGACCTGGGCGGCCCGCGCCAGCGTGCGGTGCTGGGCATGCTGGTCGCGACCGGCGGCCGCACGGTCTCCACCGACCGCTTCCTCGAGGAGCTCTGGAGCGGCGAGCCGCCGCCCAGCGCGACGGGCGCGCTCCAGGCGTACGTCTCCCGCCTGCGCTCGGCGCTGGAGCCGGCACGCGAGAGGCGACGCCCCGCCAGCGTCCTCGTCAGCAACCCGCCGGGGTACGCCCTGGCCCGCCCGGTCGAGCAGGTCGACACCTGGCGCTTCTCCGACCTCGTGCGCCGCGCCGCAGGGCTCGACGACCAGCTGGCCGTCGACCTGCTCGACGAGGCCCTCGGGCTGTGGACCGACGACCCCTTCGCCGAGTACCTCGACCAGGAATGGGCAGCGACCGAGGCCACGCGACTGCGCGAGCAGCGCGCCGAGGCCGTCGAGCTGCGCGCCACCGCCCTGCTCCGCCTCGGCCGCGGCGGGCAGGTGATCCCCGCCCTCGAGGAGCACGTCCGCGCCCACCCGCTGCGTGAGCAGCCGGTGGCCCTGCTGGCCCGCGCCTACTACCAGTCGGGACGCCAGGCCGAGGCGCTGGCCGTGCTCGCCTCGCTGCGGGAGCGGCTCGTCGACGAGCTCGGCGTGGACCCCGGGCCCGAGCTGCGGCAGCTCGAGTCCGACGTGCTCCGCCAGGCCGACCACCTCGCCGCTCCGGTCCGGCCCGAGCCGAGCCCCGCCACGCACCGGCCGCCCGCACCAACGGCACCGCGCTCGTCCTCCGAGGGGCCTCTCCTCATCGGTCGCGAGGACGAGCTCGCCCGCCTCGCGACCGCCGCGGAGCAGGTCCGGCACCGGGCCGGCGTGGTGTGGGTCGAGGGTGACGCCGGGTTCGGCAAATCCGCGGTCGTGTCCCGCTTCGCCGACCAGTCCGTCGGGTCCTGGTCGGCCGTCCGCGGCCACTGCTCGGAGGTCGCCGGTGCGCCGACCGGGCACGCCTGGCTGGAGGTCCTCGACGGCCTCGACGTCCCGCGCCCGGGCCGCAGCGACGCGTTCGCGCTCGCCGACGCGGTGCGGCTCGCGCTGCAGGAGCGTGGGGCGCGCACGCTTCTCCTCCTCGAGGACGTCCACCGCGCCGACGACGAGACGCTCCAGGTGCTGTGGCACCTGCTCGAGGCCACCGAGGCGCCCGTCCTCGTCGTCGCCACCTTCCGCAGCCACGAGGTGGGCCGCGACCTCGCCGCCGCGCTCGCACTGACCACGGAGCGCACCCACGACCGCATCGTCCTCGGCGGCCTCGACCCCCGCGCCGCCCGCGAGGTCCTCGCGCACCACGTCGACGCGGCCCTCCCCGACGCGGTGTGGCGCCGGCTCGTCGAGCGGTCGGCCGGCAACCCGCTCTTCCTGCGTCAGCTCGCGCAGCTCGTCGGCTCCGAGGGGATCGCCTCGGTCGACACCGTCCCGGTCGCCATCCGCGACCTCCTGCTGCGCCGCATCGAACGTCTCCCGCAGGCGAGCGTCGACGCGCTGTCCCGCGCGTCGGTGCTCGGGCGCGACATCGACTTCGACCTCGTCCTGGCGTTCGAGCAGGAGTGGGGAGACGCGGACGAGGACGCGCTCGCCAACCACCTCGACGCCGGGCTCGTCGCCGGCCTGCTCGACAGCCCCCGGCCCGCCGAGCTGCGGTTCACCCACGCGCTGATCCGTGACACGTTCTACGGCCGCCTCCCACCGCTGCGCCGCACGCGGCTGCACCGCGCCGCGCTCGCGGCGTACCGCAAGGAGCGGCCCGACCGGACCGAGGAGATCGCCCACCACGCCGCGGAGAGCCTCGACCGGCGCACGGCGGCCGAGGCGGTGCCCCTGCTGCTGGCCGCGGCGGAGCGCAACGGGTACGCCGGCGCCGTGCCCCACCTCCGCACGGCCCTGCGTGCCCTCGAGCTCGCGGGCGCCGATCCCCGCGACTCCTTCGGCGTGCGGCTCGAGCTCGTACGGGCGCTGGCCCGCGACGGCAACAGCACGGCCGCGGTCGCCGAGCGTCGCCTCGCCGTCGAGGAGGCCACGGCGCACGGCACGGTCCTCGACGTCGCTCGCGCCTGGCAGTGGCAGTCGCCGATGATGTGGACCCGACGCGCGAGCGACCGCGCGGACGGGTCGACGATCGCCGAGCTGCGCGGGCTCCTGACCGAGGTCGGCGACCGCGACCCGGCGCTGAGGATCGAGCTCCTCAACGCCCTCGTCATCGAGGCCGACCCGTGGAACATCGACGTCGTCGTGGACGCGGCCGCGGAGGCCACCGCCCTGGCCGCCGAGCTGGGCGACCCCGAGCTGGAGTGCCGGGCGCTCAACGCCGCGTACTTCGGCGTGCTCGCCGCCGACCACCCCGACCTCCTCGGCCGCATCGGGTCCCGGCTGCTGGAGGTGGCCGGCGCCGCCGACCTGCACGGCTACGCCGCCGTCGCCCACATGCACCTGCACTCGGCCGCGATCGCGGAGGCCGACCTCGGCACCGCGGGCGCCCACATCGAGGCGGCCGTGCGGGCCGGCACGAGCGGCCAGCTGCCCGAGCTGCTGCTGCTCTCGTCGATCTTCGAGGCGACGACCCTGCTGCTCCAGTCGGACCTGGACGGCGCCCGCGAGGGCTTCGAGCGGATCTGCGAGGTCATCACCGCCTCGGGAGACCCCAACGGCTTCTACATCTGGCTGTGGTCGAGGTTCGCCATCGACTTCGCCGGCGGGGACACTTCCGCGCTGCACGAGCACGCCGTGCGGATGACCGAGATGATGCCGTGGCACTCGCGCGACCTCGTGGTGGTCACCCTGCTCGACGCCGGCGACCGCGACGGCGCCCGTGCGGCGTGGTCACCGACACCGATGCAGCACGACGCGACGTGGTTGTTCGACGTCGCGGTGCGCGCCCACATCGTGCACGAGCTCGACGACGTCGAGCAGGCCCGCGTGGTCTACGACGCGATGCTGCCCTGGTCGGGCCAGCTCACCCGGTCGCTCAACGGGGCGCTGTCGATGGGGCCCGTCGACCACTACCTGGGGTTGCTGGCCCTCACGCTCGGCGACCGGGCGCTGGCCGACCACCACCTCGAGCGGGCCCAGCGCCTGACCGGACCGGGGCAGGCGACCACGTGGGACCGGACCTGGGTGCGTACGCCCTCCCACCTGCGTTCGTGAGGCTGCAAGTCAGCCGCCAGTGAGCGGCAAGTGACCGGGGCGACCGTGGCGGCATGACCCACCGAGCTCCCCCCGTCCCGCCGCTCGCGGTCGACGCCCTGCGCCGCACCGTGGCGGGCTCGACCGCCTACCCCGCCGACCCCGCGTACGGGCCGCTCCTCGTCGACCACGCCCGGACGTGCACCTGCGCGCCCGCGGTGGTCGTGGTCCCCTCCACGGAGGCCGCGGTCGGCGCGGCGGTGGACGTGGCGCGCGCCCACGGCCTGGTCGTCTGCGGACCGGCGCCCCACGCGGAACCGTCGATGCTGGTGCTCACGCACGCGCTCGACCGCGTCGAGGTCGACGCGCACGCCCGCGTCGCCACGGCCGGGCCCGGTGCGACGTGGGCCGCCGTCACCGCCGCCGCCGCCCTCTCCGGGCTCGTCGCCGTGCCCTCGTCCGACCCGACCGCCACGGTCGCCGAGGCGGTCGCCGCCGGCACCGCCGAGCCGCACGGTGCCCGCGTCGTCCGCGCGGACGGCTACGCGCACCTCGTCACGTCGCCGGCGTCGGCGCCCGACGACATCGGGGCGTGGGTCGTCACCGCCCTCCTGCTCCCGCTCCACCCGTCAGCCCGTCCCGCCCACCTCACCGAGAGGACCACCTCATGACCGACACGCTCGTCCCCCAGCCCCTGCTCCTGCCCGGCCAGGCCGCCGCGCCTCCCGGCCCGTGCGACATGACGGGGATGTACGTCATGCACCACGCGTTCCGCCGCGACCTGGCCCGCTTCGCCACGGCCGTGCGCCGCACGCCGCTCGACGAGCACGGCACGTGGCGCGCCCTGGCGGACCGGTGGGCACGCTTCGCCCACGAGCTCCACGAGCACCACACCAAGGAGGACGTCGGCATCTGGCCGCTCCTGCTCGAGCGCGTCGACGACGCCGACCGGTCCGTGCTCGTGGCGATGGAGGCCGAGCACGGCCTCGTCGACCCGCTGCTCGAGCGCGTCGGCGCCGGCCTGGCGCGCCTCGCGCAGGCACCCCGGGCGGACGTCACCGAGGGGGAGCGCACCGACCTCGCCGACACCGTCGCCGAGCTGCGCACCGCCCTCGACCAGCACCTGTCGCACGAGGAGCAGGACGCGATCCGCATCATCCAGGCCCACGTCACCGCGGAGGAGTGGGCCGACCTGGAGGCACGGGTCCTGCGCGGCAACCCCACCCCGCGGCAGATGCTCTTCATGCTCCCGTGGGCGACCGACGACCTCCCGCAGGAAGCGGTCGACCGGCTCCTCGGCGGCGCCCCCGCCCCGGTGCGGTGGTTCCACGCGCTCGGCCGCCGGTCGTACGCGCTCCTCGACCGTCGCGCCTTCGCCCACGCCTGAACGAGACACTGTCGACATGGAGCTCCACCTGCCTGCGGGCCTCACCCACCGTCCGCTCACCCTCGCCGACGCACCCGTCGTGCTCGGCCTCATCGCCGCCGAGGAGGTCCACGACCTCGGCGAGTCCTCCATGACGCTCGAGGACGTCGAGGCCGACTGGGCGCGCCCCAGCTATGACATCGCCTCCAGCACCGTGGGCGTGCTGGAGGGCGACCGGCTCATCGCGTACGCCGACCTCAGCACCCCGACCGTCGCCTACACCGCCGTGCTCCCCGAGGAGCAGGGCCGGGGCATCGGGACGGCGCTCGCCGCCTGGCTCCAGGCGCGGGCACGCTCGGCCGGCGCCGACCGCGTCGGCACCCAGGTCCCCCAGGACAGCGCGGCCGACCGGCTCATGCGCGACCTCGGCTACGAGCTGGTGTGGACCGCGTGGGACCTCGAGCTGCCGCCCGAGACGGAGATCGCCGCACGACCGCTTCCGGCCGGGTTCGCGCTCGCCGACGCCGGCCCGGACGACTTCGCGGACGCGTGGACGCTCCTCGAGGACGCCTTCCTCGAGTGGGCCGACCGCGACCGCCAGTCGTTCGACGACTTCGGCGCCCGCGTGTGGGAACGCCCGGGCTACGAGCCGTGGAACCTGCGCCTGGTCCGCGACGCCCGCGGCGAGCTGGTCGGGGCCACCCACGTGCACCTGTCCGGGTCCGGCGACGGGTCCGTGTCGGCGTACGTCGCCAAGGTCGCGGTGCGTCTCGACCACCGCGGTCGCGGGCTTGCGCCCGCCATGCTCGTCGACGCCTTCGGCGCCGCGCGTGCGCACGGCGCCACCCGGTCCTACCTCTCCACCGACACGCGCGCCGGCGCCCGCGGGCTCTACGAGCGGGTGGGCATGGTCGTCACCTCGACCTGGGTCAACCGCAGCAAGCGTCTCTGACGAGGGGGGCGAGGGGGACGAGGGGGACGGGGCTGGTGGGACAGCGGACTGCAAGGCAGCCGCAAGGCCCTCGGGGGAGGGTCGTCCCACCAGCCACCAGCCCGAGAGGAAGGGACCTCATGTCCAGCACCGCACCGGCCACCAGCCACCACCGCCCGTTCGACGCCCACCGCGCCGCAGCCCGACGGACCCGGCTGCGTGACGAGATCCGGCTCGAGGTCGCGCTGAGGCGGCTCGACCCGCCACGATGAGCACCTGGGTCGACCACCGATGAACCACCGCCGATGAACCACCAGCGATGAAGGAGCAGCCATGACCCGAGGCGTCGACGAACCGGACGGCCGCGGGCGCACCGGGCTCGACCGGGTGGGCCTCGACCTCGACCGCAACCCGGACGTCGTCGTGCGGGAGGTCGAGCTGCTGAGCTCCGACTGGTACGTGCTGCGCGCGACGACGTACGACATCCGCATCGCCGACGGCTCGTGGCGCACGGAGCGGCGCGAGACCTACGACCGTGGTGACGGCGCCACGATGCTGCTCTACGACACCGAGCGCCGCACGGTCCTGCTGACCCGGCAGTTCCGCTACCCCGCCTACGTCAACGACCACCCCGACGGGATGCTGCTCGAGACGCCGGCCGGGCTGATCGAGCAGGAGGACGGCGAGAGCGCGATGCGTCGCGAGACCCTCGAGGAGACCGGGGTCGACGTCGGCGAGGTCGCGCACCTCTTCACGATCTTCATGAGCCCCGGCTCGGTGACCGAGAAGCTGTGGTTCTTCGCTGCGCCCTACTCGCGCTCCGACCTGTCCGGGACCCACCACGGCGTCGCCGACGAGGGCGAGCACATCGAGACCGTCGAGCTCGGCATCGACGAGGCGGTCGCCGGCATCGGGTCGACGATCGTCGACGCGAAGACCGTGATGCTCCTGCAGTGGGCCGTCCTGACCGGGCCGTTCTCCTGACCTCGCTACGTTCTCCGCGTGAACCCTGACGTCCTCCTCGTCGGCGCCGGTGACCTCGGTGCCGCCGTCGGCCTGCGACTCGCCGACCTCGGCCACGGCGTCCTCGCCCTGCGTCGCAACGCGGACCTCGTGCCGGCCCCGTTGATCGGGCGGTCGGTCGACCTCTCGGCCGGGGCGCCGGACCTCGCCGACGTAAGCCCGCGCCTCGTGGTCGTCGCCCTCACCGCGCGGCCGCGGACCGAGGATGCCTACCGCGCGACCTACGTCGACGGGATGTCACGCGCCCTCGACGCCCTCGTCGAGGCGCCGGAGCGGGCGGTCCTGGTCTCGTCCACGGCCGTGCAACCCAGCAGCGAGCGACCCGACGTGGAGGACGAGACGACGCCGGCCTCACCGGGCGACGGACCGGGGCGGATGCTCGTGGCCGCCGAGGAGGCCTTCCACGCCCGCGTCCCCCACGGCACCGTGCTGCGCCTCTCCGGGCTGTACGGCGGCAGCAGCACGCGGCTGCTCGACAAGGTCCGCGAGGGCCGCGTCGACGACCCCCACCGCTGGACCAACCGGATCCACCGCACCGACGCCGCCGCTGCGGTCGTGCACCTGCTCACCATGGCCGGGCAGCCGGAGCACCTCTACCTCGGCACCGACGACGAGCCCGCGCAGATGGGCGACGTCGCGGCCCACCTCGCGTCACTGCTCGGCGCTCCCGCTCCCCCTGCGGCCGACCCCGCCCAGGGATTCGGCAAGCGGCTCTCGAACGCCCGGCTCCGCTCGACCGGCTGGGAGCCGACGCTGCCGACCTACCGCGAGGGCTACGCCGACGCCTCCGGGCCCACCGGCCATGTGACGCCCGGTTGATCCTTGTACCACCCCTGATGTGCGGGGGTGGGTACAAGCAGGAACCCGGCGTTACATGGCGCGTGACGCCCGGAGCGGCCTCACATGGTCACGGGGTTGCCGCCCGTGACGGCGATGACCTCACCGGTGACGTAGCTCGACTCGGGCGAGGCGAGGAAGACGAAGGCGGTGGCGACCTCGGCGGGCTGGCCGGCGCGCCCCAGGGGCGTCTGCTTGCCGAACGACGCCACCTTGTCCTCCGGCATCGTCGCGGGGATGAGGGGCGTCCAGATCGGGCCGGGCGCGACCGCGTTGACCCGGATGCCGTGCTCGGCGACCGACTGGGCGAGGCCGCGGGTGAAGTTCACGATCGCGGCCTTGGTCGTGGCGTAGTCGAGCAGCTCCGGCGACGGCGACGACGACTGCACGGAGGAGGTGTTGATGATCGTCGAGCCCGCCTTCATGTGCGGCAGGGCCATCCGGCACAGCCAGAACATCGCGTAGACGTTGGTCCGCATCACCCTGTCGAGCTGCTCGGTCGTGATGTCGGCGAGGCCGCCGGGCTGCGCCATCTGGTAGGCGGCGTTGTTGACCAGGACGTCGATGCGGCCGAGCTCCCGGACGGCCGTGTCCACCAGCGCCTGGCAGGCCGACTCCTCGACGAGGTCGGTCGGGACGAGCACGGCGCGGCGGCCGGCGTCCTCGACCAGGCGCGCGGTCTCGCGGGCGTCGTCGTCCTCGCCGTCGAGGTAGGCGATCACCACGTCGGCACCCTCGCGGGCGAAGGCCAGCGCGACCGCGCGGCCGATGCCGGAGTCACCGCCGGTGATCAGGGCCACCTGGTCGAGCAGCCGGTCGTGCCCGACGTAGGTGTCCTCGCCGTGGTCCGGCTTCTCGCCCATGCTCGCGGTGACCGAGTCCTCGTGCCCGGGCGCGGGCAGCTGCTCGCCCTCGGTGTCGGGCTGGTCGTGGACCTCGGTCGGGTCCTGGCGGGTCTGGTCGGCGTGTCCGTCGCTCATGGGGGCCCGGTACCCGCGCGGTGCGCGCCGATGCGGCTCAGCCGCGGGCGAGGCGTACGAGCTCGGCCGCGCGCGCCGTGCCCGGCCCCGCGTGCTCGGCGATCCGCTCCAGGACCCGGTCGAGCGCGGGCGAGCCGGCGCCGGGCGGGATCCGCGCCGGGTTGAGCGCCACGCCGTCCGCCCACGCCTTGACGTCGGGCTCGGCGGAGAAGGCGGCTGCGTTGCGGGTGCCGATGACGTTCATCTCCACCCAGTCGGCCGGGGTGTCGCCATAGTGGTTGGGCGGGCACAGCCGGTTCTTCTCCGCGTCGTCGGTGCGGGTGGCCTCGACGTAGCCGGTGAGCGCCGCACCGAAGCAGGGGAAGCCGGTGCGGACGGTCTGCAGCGTGATCTGGTCGGCCCCCCACTGCGGCACCATCGGCGGCGTCCGGAGCCCGTGAGCGGCGCAGTGCACGACGACCGCGTCGTCGGCGACCCGGACGTCGGTGCCGTCGGCGAAGCGCAGCCGACCACGTTCGACCGCCCGCAGGTGGCCGCGGCGCACGACGTGCTCGACCGTGCGCAGCAGGTCGAGCTCCCACTCGCCCAGGATCGGCACCCGCGCCATCGTCGGGACGACCGAGCGGTCGAACCGCAGCAGCACCCCGGCCTCCTCGACCCGCAGCAGCAGGTCGTCGACGGAGTCCGCGGCGACGGCGTTCTCCCAGAGGTCGGCGGACGCGCCGAGGAAGAGTGCCGGGTCGGGCTGGACGACCGCGCGGTTGAACATCCACGGCTCGCGCGGGCGCACCCAGCAGACGCGGTCGGGGGCGGTGCCGGTCGTGAGCAGCCGGACGATCGCGTCGGTGGCGGTCTTGCCGGAGCCGACGACGACGAACGGCCCGTCGGGGTCGAGGCCCACGACGTCGTTGACCGGCACGACCCGGACGTCGTCGCCGACCGCGAACGGCGGCGGGACCTCGGCGGGGATCGCCGGCGACAGGTAGCGGGCGTCGACGACCCGGCAGTGCGCTGGAAGCTCGAGCCGGCGACCGTCCGGCCCGGTGACGGCGCGGTCGGCGTACGCGGTGGACGTCATGACCTGCACCCGGCCGGTGCCTTCGAGGCGCGCGCGGACGTCGTCGTAGTAGGCGAGCACCTCCGCCCGCGAGGCCCGGTTGCACAGCCCCGCCTCCGGCCCGTCGCCCTGCACCGCGTCGCTCATCGGCGTCGACGCGACGCCGTAGAACGGCGAGGGCTGGTGCAGCCGGACGAAGGAGTACGCCCCGCGCCAGTGCCCGCCGACCCCGTCGCGGCGGTCGACCACCAGGACGCGGGCGTCCGCGTGGTCCACGAGCGCGTCGGTGAAGGCGAGGCCCATCGCGCCCGCGCCGACGACCAGGTAGTCCGCATCGACCTTCTTCGCCATGCGCCCACCATCCCGCAATCGGGTGATGGCGGGAACGTCCGGGCCGTCCCACACTGGGGGCATGGCCGTGATGGGCACCGAGACGCAGCCGGCGACGCAGGCGCCCGCGCGCCGGCGCCCGTGGCTCGCGCTCCTCGTCGCCGCACTCGGCACGGCGCCGTACGCCGTCGGCCTCCTGCTGCCCTACTACGCCAACGGCCTGCAGGACCGGCCCGCCGGCACGAGCCTCTACCTGTACGACCTCGCCGGGCTCTGGCCCTACGACACGGTCCTCGGCGGCGTCATCACCTTCGGCATGCTCGTCGGCATGCCGCTCGCGCCGTTCGTCTCCGCCGGCGTCGCGATGTGGTCGGGCTTCTCCCTGTGGGACGCGCGGCGGACGCTCCCGGGGACGGGAGTGGCGACGTACGTCCTCGCAGTGCTCCTCGCGATCGGCTCGATCGCGTGGCTCGCGACGCCGCTCGCGACCGAGCTGGTCGCGTGGTTCCTCGACTGACCCGGGCTGCGCCAGACTGACCGCGTGCAGATCGTCCGCGCCGACTTCGCCGACCCCCGGCTGTCCGCCTTCCTCCAGGCGCACCTCGACGACATGGAGCCCACGGCGCCGCCGGAGAGCCGCCACGCGCTCGACCTGGCCGCGCTGCAGGGGGAGGACGTACGACTGTGGGTGGCGTCCGACGACCACGGGATCGTCGGCACCGCGGCGCTGGCGCGCCTCGAGGAGCAGCACGAGGAGCTCAAGAGCATGCGCACCGAGCCGCGGGTGCGTGGAAGGGGCGTGGCGACGCGCGTGCTCGCACACGTCCTGGCCGACGCGCGCGCACGCGGCGTGCGTCGGGTCTCGCTGGAGACCGGCAGCATGGAGTTCTTCGCACCCGCGCGAGCGTTCTACGCCGCCGCGGGGTTCGCGCCGTGCCCGCCGTTCGGGTCCTACGTCGAGGACCCGAACAGCACCTTCATGACCCTGGCGCTCAGGCCCGGCTGACGCCGTCGTCCCGGTGCGCCGGCAGCGTCACGATCACCGACGTGCCGCGGTCGCGTACCGAGTCGAGCTCGATCGTCCCGGAGTGCCGGTTGACGATCCGCGCGACGATCGCGAGCCCGAGGCCGGTGCCGGGGCGCACCAGGGCGGCCGGGTTGGTGGAGCGGAAGAACTCGCGGAACAGCTGCGCCTGGTCGAGCGCCGAGATGCCGATGCCGGTGTCGTCGATGCGGGTGACCACCTCGTCGCCGCGCGGCTCGACGCGGATGGTGACCTGCCCGCCGGGATCGGTGTACTTGATCGCGTTGGACGTGAGGTTGGTCAGCATGCGGTGCAGCTCGTCGGGCTGGCCCGCGACCACGACCGGCTCGCTGGGCAGCTCCGTGCGGCACTCGACGCCGCCGGCGGTGGCAGCCGCGTGGCACTCGTCGTGGACGTCGTGCACGACCCGGCGCAGGTCGACGGGCACCGGCTCGAACTCCCGCCGCGGGTCGGACATCTGCGCCATCGTGAGCATGTCCTCGATCACCGCCCGCATCCGGGTGGCGCCGCGCGTCGCGGCGGCGACGGAGCGCCTGCTCTCCTCGTCGAGCCGGTCCACGTCGAGCAGCTCGAGGTTGGCGCTCATCGAGAACAGCGGGTTGCGCAGCTCGTGGCCGAGCGTGTTGACCACCTCGACGCGATAGCTGTCGAGCTTGCGCAGCCGGTCGACGACCGCCCGCTCCCGCTCGAGCTGGCGGGCGTTGGCCACGGCGCGGCCGAGATCGCGCCCGATGTCGCGCGCCGCGTCCCGCTCCACGTCCGTCCACTCGCGGCTGTCTGAGACCCGCGTGAGCACCAGGAAGCCGAGGCACTCGGTGCCCACCCCCATCGGCACGAACAGCACCGACCCGATCCCGATCCTGTCGAGGAAGGCGAGCAGCCGGTCGGCGTCCTGCGGCGGCAGGCCGGGCTGCTCGGCATGGGCCCGCGAGAACGGCGCGACGTACTGGTCGTCCCAGTAGCGCCTCGCCAGCCGGACCACGGTGTCGTCGATCTCGGAGAACGGCGGGTCGACGTCGCTGCCCCGGGCGTACGAGGTGGTCGTGTGGCCCGCGCCGCCCTCGCCGAACGCCGTCAGCCACATCCCGACCGCGTCGAAGCACTCGACGAGGGTCTGGCGGCACGCCGCCAGGACGAGGTCGAGCGTCGGCTCGCCGAGGGCCCGGCGCACGATCTCGCGCGCCTCGGTGGCCATCCGGACCTTCTCGTTGAGCTCCTCGCGCTCGAGCGCGACGAGCACGAGCGTCCGCGCGACCTCGGCGTAGCGGGTGAGCACCTCGAGCTTCTCGGGCGAGGGCAGCCGCCCGTCGCGCGGCGCGTCCACGCCCAGGATGCCGCGGAACTCGCCGGCGTCGTCGTAGATCGGCGCGAAGAGGGAGTCGAGCGGGTGCCACGCGTCGTCGCCCTCGAGCGGGGTCAGGTCGGGGATGTGGCTGTAGCCGAGCATCCGCTCGTCGATGCGCTCGTGCGGCACGAACCGCCACGCGCCCCACTCGTCGGCGTTCGCGATCTCGTCCAGCAGCACCTCGGTGGGCACGAGCGTGCCGACGAAGTCCGTGCTGACGCCGGCGGCGGCGATGATCTCGCACACCCCGTCGCGACGCAGGGTGACGGCGGACTGCTCGAAGCCGGCGAGCGTCGCGACCCCCTCGACCAGCACCTGCAGGTGCTGCCGGGTCTGCTCGTCGGCGAACGGCGTCACGTCGTCGCCGGAGACCTCCTGCCGGTCCTGCATCGCACCCCCTGCCGTGGGCGACCAGCCTCACATGCCGACGGCGTCAAGAGAACCGTGACGGGCCGGCTTTACCGAGCGGGCTCGGCGGTAGACGCGCCACGGGGGGCGTCCCCGGCGGCGGTCACGACGTCCAGCACCCGGCGTACGACGGGGGTGACGGCCTCGCGCGACCAGATCGCGTGCAGCTCCACGGGTCGGTCGGGGTCGGCGTCCACGCGCGTGTCACCGCCGTGGTGGGCGAGCTCCTTGAGGACCACGCCGTCCACCTTGAGCGAGGCGGCCGAGGCCGGGGCCAGCGAGACACCGCGCTCGGCCGAGACCAGCAGCATCGCGGTGAGGACCTGGTGGACCCGCTGGTCGATGCGCGGGTGGGCGTTGGCGAAGAAGCGCACCGAGAGCTCGTGGAAGTAGCGCGACTGGTCGGGGTTGTAGCCGATGACGGTCTCGCCCTCGAAGTCGTCGGAGGTGAGCGGGCGGTCGACGCCCGCGAGCGGGTGGGTCGCCGGCACGACGGCCATGAAGGGCTCGCGCAGCACCACGCGCGAGCGCAGCAGCGAGGTGTCGAACGGTGGCCGCGCGAGGCCGATGTCGAGCTCGCCGCGGCGGATGCCGTCCACCTGCGCGTTGGTGACGCGTTCGGACAGCACGACCTCGACGTCGGGCAGCTCGGCGGTGAGCCGGCGCAGCAGCGGGCCGAGGATCGAGATCGCCGAGACGGCCGTGAACCCCAGCCGTACGACGCCTGCCGCCCCCGCGTCGACGCGACGGGCGAGGTCACCGGCGCCCTCGACGAGGTTGAGCAGCCGGTGGGCCTCCTCGAGGAAGGCGACGCCCGCACCGGTCAGCTCGACGCGGCGGTTGTCGCGCTCGAGGAGTCGCGCACCGACGGACTTCTCCAGCTTCTGGATCTGCCGCGAGAGCGGCGGCTGCGTCATCTGCAGCCGTTCGGCGGCCCGCCCGAAGTGCAGCTCCTCGGCCACCGCGACGAAGGAACGGACCTGGTCGAGGGTGATCACGACGCCGAGGCTACGATGCACCAGATGGATCAGTCCATGCCCAATTGGGCTTGGACCGGCATCGTCGTCAAATCCTAGTGTCGGTGGTCACACCCCGAACAAGGAGCCACCACCATGCGCAAGCAGACCTTCAGCCTGGCGGCCGTCGCCGCGGGCGCGGCCCTCGCCCTGACCGCCTGCGGCGGCGTCCAGACGACCGCGGGCGGCGGCAGCGACAGCGGTGACTACCCCACCGGCGCGGTCAACATGCCGGTCGGCGCGTCCGCCGGTGGCTCCTCCGACCTGATCAGCCGGCAGATCTCGCGCGGCCTGTCCGACGAGCTCGGCGGCTCCTTCCCGGTGATCAACCGCGAGGGCGCCAACGGCGCGCTCGCCGCGGCCGAGGTCGCCAAGGCGCCGGCCGACGGCTCGACGATCTCGGTGCAGAACGCCTCGCTCTTCGCGATCACGCCCCTCGCCGTCCCGGAGGACCAGGTCACGAGCATCGACGACTTCGACGTCGTGCAGGGCGTCTCGCGCGACGACTACGTCCTCGTGGCCAGCAAGGGCTCCGGGTTCGACTCGATCGACTCCTTCGCCGACGCGGACGGCAAGGTCACCTACGGCACCACCGGCGTCGGGACCGGCGCCCAGCTCGCCTGCGCGCTGACCTTCAACGTCAACAAGACCCCGGCCGAGGCGATCCCCTTCGACGGTGGCGCACCGGCGCTCACGGCCCTCCTCGGTGACCAGGTCGACACCGCCTGCCTCCAGGTCGGTGAGGCGATCGAGAACATCCGGTCCGGGAAGATCGTCCCCATCGTCGTGTTCGGTCCCGAGCGCGTCGAGTTCCTCCCCGACGTCCCGACCGCCCAGGAGTCCGGCCTTGACGTCGAGGTCGCGCAGTACCGGTTCATGACCGTCCCCAAGGGCACCCCCCAGGACGTGCAGGACGCGATCGCCGGCGCCATGCAGGCGACCTTCGAGACCTCGGAGTACCAGGACTTCAACGAGCAGAACAACCTCACCCCGATGGAGATCTCGGGCGACGAGGTCGTCGCGCAGCTCGAGGAGGACAAGCAGCGCTACGCCGACCTCGTCGAGGAGTACGGCATCGACCTCGGCGACGCCAGCTGATCGCTGCACCACCCATCCCTCACCGCCACCCCTCACCGCCACCCCTCACCGCACCGAGACGGGACGCACCATGAGCGAGACGACGCCGCGGCAGCAGGACGCGCCGGAGCACGACATCCTCGCCGAGATCCAGGCCGAGGTGGCCCAGGACCTCGCCGACGAGCGACCGCCCTCGGGCGGGCCGGCGTACCAGCTCGCGTCCTCGCTCGTCGTGCTCGGCATCGGCGTCGCCGCGGCGTTCCTCGCGTACGGCTACGGGCTCGGGTCGCTGCGGCGGCCCGGCCCGGGCCTGTGGCCCTTCGTCGTCGCGATCCTCATCGTCGTGCTCGGCGCCGTCCTGCTCGTCGTCGGTCGCCACCTCGACGACACGGAGAAGTTCACCCGGGCCTCGCTCCTCGTCCTCGTCGGCGCGGCGACCTTCGTCGCGCTCGGCTACCTGCTCCCCCTCATCGGCTTCGAGATCCCGGCCGTGCTGCTGGGCATCGTCTGGCTGCGCTTCCTCGGCGGCGAGTCCTGGCGCAGCACGATCGTCATCTCGGTCCTCACCACGGCGGCGTTCTACGGACTGTTCCTCTACGCCCTCTCCGTCCCGCTGCCCCACCTGATCGCCTTCTGAGCGCGAGAGGACACCCCCATGGACTTCAGCGCCTTCCTCGACGGCTTCGGCGTCGTCACCCAGCCCGGCAACCTGGTCTACTGCCTGATCGGCGTCGTCGTCGGCATGCTGATCGGCGTCCTGCCCGGCCTCGGCCCGGCCGCGACGATGGCGATCCTGCTGCCCATCGTCTACAGCGCCCACGACCCGGTCGCCGCGATCATCATGCTCGCCGGCATCTACTACGGCGCGCAGTACGGCGGCACGATCACCTCGGTGCTGCTGCGGATCCCCGGCGAGGCGAGCTCGGTGGTCACCGTCTTCGACGGCTTCGCCCTCGCCAAGCAGGGCAAGGCCGGCACCGCCCTGGGCATCGCCGCCATCGGCTCGTTCATCGGCGCCACCATCTCGATCATCGGCCTGACGCTCCTCGGCCCGCTCGTCGCGGAGTTCGCGCTCGACTTCGGCCCGCCGGAGTACGCCGCGCTCGCACTGCTGGGCGTGCTCCTCGTCGCGACGATCGGCAACGGCAACACCGTCAAGGCGCTCGCGGCGGCGGCGATCGGCCTGCTCCTGGCGACCGTCGGCAGCGACAGCTTCACCAGTGCCGACCGCTTCACCTTCGGCAGCCTCAACCTCGAGGACGGCATCGACTTCGTCGTCGTCGCGATGGGCCTCTTCGGTGTCGGCGAGATCCTCTACAACCTCGAGGAGCGCCACGGCAAGCCGCACGTGCCCGCGGCGATCGCCAACATCTGGCCCTCGCGCAAGGAGCTCAAGGAGGCCGGTCCCGCCATCGGTCGCGGCTCGGTCATCGGCTTCGTCCTGGGCGTGCTGCCGGGCGGTGGCGCCGTGATGGCGTCGCTGGCCGCGTACGCCGCGGAGAAGCGCGTCGCCAAGGACCCGAGCCGCTTCGGCCGCGGCGCCATCGAGGGCGTCGCCTCCCCCGAGTCGGCCAACAACGCGGCCGCCACCTCGTCCTTCATCCCGCTGCTGACCATCGGCATCCCCGCCAACGCCTCCATGGCGATGCTCTACGCCGCGCTCCTCGTCGTCGGCGTGACGCCCGGCCCGCAGCTCATCGACGAGCGCCCCGACCTGTTCTGGGGCGTCGTGAACTCGATGTACATCGGCAACCTGATCCTGCTGCTGCTGAGCATCCCGCTGGTCGGCATCTTCGTCCGGATCCTGCGGGTGCGGCCCGCGATCCTCGCGCCGATCACCGCCCTCATCACCATCCTGGGCGTCTACACCATCCGGAACTCGGTCTTCGACATCTTCCTCATGATCGTCTTCGGCGTGATCGGCTACCTGATGAAGAAGACCGGCTTCGAGCCCGGCCCGATGGTGCTGGCGTTCGTGCTCGGGTCGCTGATCGAGTCCAGCTTCCGCCGCTCGATGCTGATCTTCGACGGCGACGCGACCGGCTTCGTCACCCGGCCGATCTCCGGCACGATCCTCGCCTTCGTCGTCCTGGTGATCGCCTTCCCGCTGATCAAGCGGGCGTTCCGCCGCCGCTCCACCCCTGCCACCGCCGAGGCCGCCGCCTCGGAGGACGCCCCCCGAGAGGACTCCCTGCGATGACCACCCCCTCGACGATCGTGATCGGCTACGTGCCCTCCCCCGTCGGTGAGGCCGCGCTGGAGGCCGGCCTGGCCGAGGCCGCGGTGCGCGGCGACGAGGTCGTGATCCTCAACAGCCCCCGGCGCCGCTCCACCGTCGACGGCGAGCTCATCGACGCCGCCGCCGCGGACGACCTCGTCGCCCGCGCCGCGGCGCTCGGGGTGACCGCCCGCGTCGACCACTCCGACCACGGCGACGACATCGTCGAGGCCTTCACGAAGGTCGCGGCCGCCGCGTCGGCGCGCCTCGTCGTGATCGGCATGCGACGCCGCTCGCCCGTCGGCAAGCTCGTCACCGGGAGCGACGCGCAGCGGCTGCTGCTCGACCTCGACGTGCCGATCCTCGCCGTCAAGCCCGCGAAGTGACGCGCGGGTGAGCGCCAGCCTGGTCTCGCGGGTCGTCGTCACACCGGTCGCGTTCGAGGACCCGCCGCTGCTCAACGTGGTCGGCGTGCACCAGCCGTACGCCCTGCGCGCGATCGTCGAGCTGCACACCGACTCCGGCCTGCTGGGCCTGGGCGAGACGTATGCCGACGAGACCCACCTCGGCCGGCTCGAGGCGGTCGCCGCCGCCCTCCCCGGCCACGACCCCTACGACCTGCACGGCCTGCGCCGCCTGGTGACCGACGTGCTCGGGCGCGAGACGGGCGGGGGCGGCGCGTCGTTCGGCGGCATGCTCGACGTCGACTCCGCGGTGGACACCGTCTACTCCCCGTTCGAGGTCGCGTGCCTCGACCTGCAGGGGCGCGAGGCGGGCGTACCGGTCAGCGACCTGCTCGGCGGTGCCGTGCGCGAGCGCGTGCCGTTCAGCGGCTACCTCTTCTACAAGTGGGCGGGCCACCCCGGCTTCGCCGACGACGCATGGGGCGAGGCGCTGGCTCCCGAGCAGCTCGTCGCGCAGGCCCACCGGATGGTCGACGGCTGGGGCTTCGGCTCGCTCAAGCTCAAGGGCGGCGTCCTGCCGCCCGACGAGGAGTGCGACGCCATCGAGGCGCTGCGCGACGCGTTCCCCGACCTGCCGCTGCGCCTCGACCCCAACGGCGCGTGGACCGTGGACACCTCACTCGCGGTCGCCGACCGGCTGAGGGGCGTCGTGGAGTACCTCGAGGACCCCACCCCCGGCATCGCCGGGATGGCGCAGGTCTCGGCCGGCACGGACGTCCCGCTCGCGACCAACATGTGCGTCATCGCGATGGAGCACCTCCCGCCGGCCATCGCCCAGGACGCCGTCCAGGTCGTCTTGTCGGACCACCACCTGTGGGGCGGGCTGCGGAAGTCCGCGCTGCTCGGCCAGATCACCGAGGTGTGGGGCCTCGGGCTGTCGATGCACAGCAACTCCCACCTCGGCGTCTCGCTCGCCGCGATGGTCCACCTCGCCGCAGCGACGCCGAAACTGACGTACGCCTGCGACACCCACTACCCCTGGAAGACCCAGGACGTCGTGGCCGACGGCGTGCTCGGGTTCTCCGACGGCGCGGTCGCCGTGCCGACGGGCCCGGGCCTGGGCGTCGACCTCGACCGCGACCGGCTCGGCGAGCTCCACGAGCTCTACCTGTCGTGCGGCGTACGCCGGCGCGAGGACACCGTCTACATGCGCTCGATCCAGCCGGACTTCGAGGTCAACACCTCGCGCTGGTGACGCCCCTGCAGGTGGTCGAGTAGCCCGCGAGCCAACCCGAGCAAGGTGGTCGAGTAGCCCGCGAGCCCCGGCGAGCGGGCGTATCGAGACCCCTTCCGCTCTATCGCCCTTGACTTATATAAGCGTCGGCTGACACAGTCGGGCCATGTTCGACGTAGTCAAGCATCTGGGCGCGGTCACCCGCGCCGTCGAGGACAGCACCCACGAGGGCACGCCCGTCAAGGTCGTCGTCGCCTCCCGCACCTACCCCACCGACGCCGCCGACCTCTGGTCCGCCGTCACCGACCCCGAGCGGATCCCCCGCTGGTTCGCCCCCGTGTCGGGCGACCTGCGGCTCGGCGGCCGCTACCAGGTCGAGGGCAACGCCGGGGGCGAGGTCACCGCGTGCGAGGAGCCGCGGCACTTCGCGATCACGTGGGAGCTCGGCGGCCAGACGTCCTGGGTCGACGTCCACCTCGAGGAGGTCGAGGTCGGCACGACGCTGGTGCTGCGGCACGCGGCCGACGTCTCCGGCAACGACCACTGGCCGACGTACGGCCCGGGCGCGGTCGGCGTCGGCTGGGAGCTCGGCCTGATGGGCCTGGCCGAGCACCTCGCGACGGGGGGCACCATCGCGCACGAGGAGGTCGAGGCCTGGGGCGCCTCCGCGGACGGCCGTTCCTACCTGTCCGGCTCCGCGACCGGCTGGGGCGAGGCCGACGCGGCCGTCTCGGACGATCCCGAGGCCTCGCGGTCGGCCGCGGCGCGAACCGCCGCGTTCTACACCGGCGCCGAGCCCCCGGCCTGAGCGGTGCACGCCTTCGACGTCCTCGGCGACCCCGTACGCCGCCGCATCCTCGAGCTCCTCGCCGGCGGCGAGGCGAGCGCGGGCGACGTGACGGCGACGGTGCGCGAGGAGTTCGGCATCAGCCAGCCGGCGGTCAGCCAGCACCTGCGGGTGCTGCGCGACAACGGGTTCGCCCACGTACGCGCCGAGGGCACGCGCCGGCTCTACTCCGTCGACGTGACCGGCCTGCGTGCGGCGGACGCGTGGGTGGACCAGTTCCGTGCCTTCTGGGAGCCGCGGCTCGACGCCCTCGCGACGGAGGTCGCCCGCGGGAAGCGGGCCCGCCGGTCGGGCGGTGCGTGAGCCACGTTCCGCGGCCCGAAGAGATGTCTCACTCACCGCTCCCCGGCCCACCCCAGCCCCAGCGGTGCGTGAGACACCTTCCCCAGCCCGAAAACGTGGCTCACTCACCGCTCCCGGACCAACCCCAGCCCCAGCGGTGCGTGAGACACCTTCCGCACCCCGAAAACGTGGCTCACTCACCGCTCGAGCGGCCCGACCACCGGCTACCGGGCCACGCGCCGCCGGGTGTTCCCCAGGTGCAGCCGCATCGCGGCGCGGGCGGTCTCGACGTCGCCGGCCAGCACCGCGGCGGCGACGTTGTCGTGCTCGCGCTGCACGCGCTCGACGTGGGTCGCGTCGGTCATGGAGTACGCCTCGGCGAGGCGGGTGCGCGGCAGCATGATCATCATCGGGCCGAGCGAGCCGAGCAGGTCGACGTAGAACCGGTTGCCGGTGGCCCGCGCGATCGCGAGGTGGAAGGCGAAGTCGGCCTCGACGGCCCCTTCGTGGCCGGCGCGCAGGAAGCCCGCGAGCGCCTCCTCGATCGCGGCGACATCGCCGGGCGCGTGGTGCTGCGCGGCGAGGGCGGCCGCCTCGCTCTCGACGCCGAGACGGAAGTCGAGCATCGCCATCACGTCGGCCTGCGTGCGGATCGCGGACGACTCCACGCTGAAGCTCGACGACTCCGGCACCGCGAGCACGAAGGACCCGCGGCCCTGCTGGGTCTCGACGAGGCCCTCGGCCCGGAGCCGGGTCACCGCCTCGCGCACCACCGTGCGGGAGACGGCGTACTCGTCGATGAGCTCGGCCTCGGACGGCAGCTTGGCTCCCGGTGCGAGGTCGCCGGCCAGGATCTTGTCCTTGAGGCCGGCGACCACGCGCGCGGAGAGCGTCTTCATGCCGAGAAGGTAGCCGTCTCCACGGTGAGCTCCCGCATGCGCTCGGTGAGCGTGAACCCGAGGCCCGGGCGCTGCGGCACGAAGATCCTGCCGTCGCGGATCTCGATGCGCTCCTCGAAGAGCGGGTTCAGCCACTCGAAGTGCTCCACCCACGGCTCGGTGGGGTACGTCGCGGCGAGGTGGAGGTGGATCTCCATCGCGTAGTGCGGCGCCAGGTCGAGGCGGTGGTGGGCGGCGAGGGTCGCGAACTTCAGGAACGGCGTGATGCCGCCGATGCGCGGGGCGTCGGGCTGCACGATGCCGCGGTAGCCCGCGTCGACGAGGCCCATGTGCTCCGCGACCGAGGTCAGCATCTCGCCGGTGGCGATGGGGGTGTCGAAGGTCTGCGAGAGGTCGGCGTGGCCGACGTGGTCCCACGCGTCGAGCGGCTCCTCGATCCAGACCAGGTCGAACTGCTCGAGCTCGCGGCACATGCGGCGGGCGCGGGCGCGGTCCCACTGTTGGTTGGCGTCCACCATGAACGGGCCGTCGCCGAGGTGCTCGCGCAGCGCGGCGACGCGGCGCAGGTCCTCGCGCCAGTCGGGCTGGCCGACCTTGATCTTGATGCCGCCGATGCCGGACTCGAGGGACGCGGTCGCCTTCTCCCTGATCTCCTCGACCGAGGCCTGGAGGAAGCCGCCCGAGGTGTTGTAGACGCGGCAGGAGTCGCGGTGCGCGCCGAGGAGCTTGGCGAGCGGGAGGCCGGCGCGGCGGGCCTTGAGGTCGTAGAGCGCGACGTCGAGCGCGGCGACCGCCTGGGTGGCGACGCCCGACCGGCCGACCGACGCACCGGCCCACATGAGCGACTCGTAGATCTTGGCGATGTCGCTCGGGTCCTGCCCGATCGCGACGTCCATGACCTCCTTGAGGTGGGCGTACTGCGCCTTGCCGCCCGCGCGCTTGCTGTAGCTGAACCCCATCCCCTCGA
Source organism: Nocardioides cavernae (assembly GCF_013410035.1). Lineage (GTDB taxonomy): Bacteria > Actinomycetota > Actinomycetes > Propionibacteriales > Nocardioidaceae > Nocardioides > Nocardioides cavernae_A. The sequence goes on from NZ_JACCBW010000001.1 coordinate 1,155,860, forward strand.
AGCCCTGCTCGGTGGTGAGCTCGACGAAGAGCATCACCGTCTCGGAGAGCGGCTTCTGCCGGCCGGTCAGCACCTTGGCGTCGCTGACGGCGTACGGCAGCGGCAGCACGACGTGCGACAGCGAGATCGTGCGGATCGCGTCGCCCGTGCCGGGCACGGTCGCGGCGGGTGGGGTCAGGGTCTCGGTCATCGGGGGTTCCTCGGGTCGTCGCGAACTTGTATGATGAGTGTGCAACTCATTACATAAGTTCGTCAACCCCGAGAGGAGCGCCGTGTCAGCCGACCGGGGTCACCAGCTCACCGCGCTCGAGGAACGCGTCGACGTTGTCCAGGACGAGGCGGCCCATCGCCTCGCGGGTCTGGACGGTGGCGCTGCCCACGTGGGGCAGGAGCACCACGTCGTCGCGCCCGAGCAGGGCCTCCGGCACGTGCGGCTCGTCGGCGAAGACGTCGAGCCCGGCACCGGCGATCCGACCCTCCTCGAGGGCCGCGACGAGCGCGTCCTCGTCGACGACCGAGCCGCGGGCGACGTTGACGAGGTGGCCGTCGGGGCCGAGCGCGTCGAGGACCGCCGCGTCGACGAGACCCTCCGTGCCGGCGCCCCCCGGGGTCAGCACGACGAGCACGTCGCTCGCCGCGGCCAGCTCGACCGGCGAGCCGTGGTAGGTCCAGACGACGTCCTTCGGGCTGCGCGAGTGGTAGTGGACCTCGGCCCCGAACGCCTCGAGCCGCTGGGCCGCCGCCGTCCCGATCCGGCCCAGGCCGAGCACGCCGACGACCGCACCGCGTACGTCGCGGGTCAGGGGCGGCTTCTCCCCGCGGGCCCACGCGCCGCTGCGCACGAACCGGTCGGCGGCGCTGATGCCGCGCAGCACGTCGACCACGAGGAAGGCGGCCAGGTCGGCGACGGCGTCGGTGAGCACGTCGGGCGTGTTGGACACGACGATCCCGCGCCGGGACGCCTCCTGCACGTCGACGTTGTCGTAGCCCACGCCGAAGTTCACGATCGCCCCCAGGTCGGGCAGCGCGTCCATCTCGGCCGCGCCCGCCGGGGCACCGCCGCCCACGACGGCCACCTCGACCCCCGCAGCCCGGTCGGGGCCGCCGAGGTCGGCGAGCTCCGGTGCGGCGTACCGCTCCGTGAGCCACTCGCGCACGAAGGGCATCAGCCCCCCGAGCTGGACGACGCGGACCGGGTGCGGGGTGTCGGCAGTCACCACGCCATCCTTGCGGGGCGCCGGTCGCCGCGTCCAAGACGACCTCGCTATCGCACGATGCCCGCGAAGGGGGCTGCATGGGCCTGCTGATCGGCTTCACGACGATCATCGCCGTCATCGCGGCCGGCGTCGCCCTCGCGCACGCCGGAGTGCTGGACGCGCGGTCCCAGCGCACCCTCGGCGAGATCGCCTTCTTCGTCGCGTCGCCCGCCCTGATGGTCATCACGATCAGTCGCGTCCACCTCGAGACGGCCACCAAGAACCTCGTCGCGAGCTCGATCTCCCTCGCGGTCTGCTTCCTGCTGTACGCCGTGCTCGCGCGGCTGCGCTGGAGGCTGACGACCGGCCCGCTGCTGATCGGCGCCCTCACCTCGTCCTACGTCAACGCGGGCAATCTCGGCCTCGCCGTCGCGGCCTACGTCGTCGGCGACATCACCGTCGTCGTCCCCGCGCTGCTGGTGCAGATGATGGTCGTCCAGCCCGCCGCCCTGGTGGTGCTCGACCGGGTCACCGGCCGTGGCGAGGGGGTCGGCAAGGCGGTGCGCCGCCTGACCACCAACCCGCTCACGATCGCGGCCGTCATCGGGGTGGTCCTCGCCCTCACCGGCTGGCGGCTCCCCGAGGTGGTCGAGGCGCCGCTGGAGCTGATGGCTGGGGCGGCGATCCCGATGATGCTGATGTCCTACGGCGCGGCCCTCCGACTGAGCCCGGCGCTCGGGAAGGCCGGGCACAACGGCGAGGTGCTGCTCGCGACGGTCCTCAAGCTCGCCGTGATGCCGGTCGTCGCCTGGGCCGTGGGCACGGCGCTCGGCCTCGACGGCACGGTCCTGCTCGGCGTCGTGGTGACGGCCGCGCTGCCGACCGCGCAGAACATCTTCCTGCACGCCACCCGCTACCGCGTCGGTGAGGACGTGGCGCGCGAGACCATCCTGATCACGACGCTCGCCTCGCTGCCGGTGGTGCTCCTCATCGCCGTCGTGCTGGGCTGAGCACCCCGTCCGCCGGAGGAACCCGATGACCGACTCGACCGACCACCTGCTCGACCCCCTCCTCGACCGACTGCGTGCCGCCGTCGGCGACGCCCACGTCCTCACCGACCCCGCCGACGTCGCCGCCTTCGTCGTCGACTGGACCGGCGTCCACGAGGGGCAGGCCCTCGCCGTGGTCCGGCCGGGCTCCACGGCCGAGGTCGCCGACGTGGTGGCGGCCTGCCACGCGACGCGTACGCCCGTGGTGCCGCAGGGCGGCAACACCGGCCTCGTCGGCGGCGGGGTCCCCGACGCCTCCGGCACCCAGGTCGTGCTGTCCCTCGGCCGGATGCGCCGGGTCCGCGACGTCGACCCCGTGGCGGGCACCATCACCGTCGACGCCGGGGTCGTGCTCGCCGACGTCCAGGCCGCGGCCGCCCACGCGGGCCGGCTCTTCCCGATGTCCCTCGGCTCCGAGGGCAGCTGCACGATCGGCGGCAACCTCGCGACGAACGCCGGGGGCACCGCCGTCCTGCGCTACGGGATGACCCGCGAGCTCGCGCTCGGGCTCGAGGTCGTGCTCCCCGACGGTCGCGTGTGGGACGGGCTGCGCGGCCTCCGCAAGGACAACACGGGCTACGACCTCACCCAGCTCTTCGTCGGCTCGGAGGGGACGCTCGGCGTGATCACCGGCGCCGTCCTCCGGCTCTTCCCGGAGACCCCGCGGCACGCCACGGCGTGGGTCGCCGTCCCCTCCGTCGCCGCCGCAGTCGCACTCCTCGGCATCGCCCAGCAGCACGCCGGTGCGCACCTCGCGACCTTCGAGATCGCCAACCGTCAGGCGCTCGACCTCGTCCTCGCGCACCTCCCCGGCGCCAGCGACCCGCTCGTCGCGCCCAGCGACTGGTACGTCCTGGTCGAGCTCGCGGGCGCCGCCACCGATCGCGGGCTCGACGACGCCCTCGAGGCGATCCTCGGCGAGGCCGTCGAGGCCGACCTCGCCTCCGACGCCGCGGTCGCCGGCAGCCCGGCGCAGCGCGACGCGCTCTGGGCACTGCGCGAGGGCATCTCCGAGGCGCAGAAGGTCGAGGGGGCGACGCTCAAGCACGACGTCACGCTGCCGATCGCGTCGCTTGCCGCGTGGGCGGAGGCGATGGGCCCGGTCCTCGAGTGCGTGCTGCCCGGCGTACGGCCGGTGACCTACGGTCACGTCGGCGACGGCAACCTCCACTACAACGTCAGTGCCCCGGTCGGCGGCGACGACGACCTCCGCGCGGCGGCCCCCGCCCTGTCCGCCGCGATCTACGACTCCGTCGCCGCCGCCGACGGGTCCATCAGCGCCGAGCACGGCCTCGGCCGGACCAAGGCCGCGGCGGGCGCGGCGTACAAGTCCGACGTGGAGGTCGACCTCATGCGCGCGCTCAAGCGGGCCCTCGACCCGCACGGGCTGATGAACCCGGGTGTGCTGCTTCCCGAGTGAGGAGCGCCCCGCGTCCGTAGGATCCGTCCGTGAACGACACCCACGTCATCGCCCACTTCGGCGAGGACCCGTCCCGTGCCTACCAGCTGGCGCAGTGGCTCGACGTGCTCGCGGTGCTCGACGCGACCCGGCCGGTCACGATCGTGCTGCGCGACCCCGACGTCGCCGCGCTGCTGGCCGGACGTACGGTCCTGCCGGTGGTGGTCGCCGAGACCTACCCCGAGCTGATGGCCACCTATGCCGACCTGGACGCCAAGGTCGTCCTCTACGTCAACAACTCGCCGACCAACTTCGCCTCGCTCGTCGACGGCCGGATGCTGCACGTCCACGTCAACCACGGCGAGAGCGACAAGCAGAGCATGGCCAGCAACAACGCCAAGGCGTACGACCGCGTGCTCGTGGCCGGCGAGGCCGCGGTGCGTCGCCACACCGACGCGCTGATGGAGCTCGACACCGCCAGGCTCGTCCGCGTCGGGCGACCGCAGCTCGACCTGCCCCGCGAGCCGGTGCTCGCGCCGTCGCAGCGCCGCACGATCCTCTACGCGCCGACGTGGGAGGGCGACGCCGACTACAACGACTACACCTCGCTCGACGTCCTCGGTGTCGAGGTCGTCACGGCCGCGCTCGCCGTCCCCGACACCCGCGTGGTCTACAAGCCGCACCCCAAGGTGGTCACGAGCCTCACCCCGGCGGTGGCCGAGGCCCACCTCGCCGTGCTCGACCTGCTGGATCGCGCGGCGGCGGCCGACCCGTCCGCCGGGCACACCGCCGTCCTGGCCGGCGACATCCTCGCGGTGATGCCCGACTGCGACCTGATGGTCTGCGACGTGTCGTCGGTGGGGCTCGACTGGCTCTACCTGCGCACCGATCGCCCCCTCGTGCTGACCGACCGGCACGACGACCCGACCCGGTTCGCCGCCGAGGTGCCGGTCAGCCGGGGCGCCGACGTGGTGACGACGGCGACCGCCGCCGGTCTCGCCGACCTCCTGGCCGCCCGGCTCGAGCAGGACGAGCACCTGCTGGCGCGCCACCAGCTGCGCCGGTTCTACTTCGACGACCTCGCCGTCGGCGAGAGCACCGTCCGCTTCGTGCGCACGATCTCCGACCTCTGCGACCGGCGCGACCTGCTGCAGGGGCTCGGCCCCGACGAGGCCCTGCCCGCCCCGTCGTGATCCGCGCCTAGGCTGGGCAGATGAAGGCACAGACCCTCGGACGCGTCCTGCTCGGCGGATTCATGGTCACCGCGGGCGTCCTGCACCTCACCACGCAGCGCGAGGAGTTCCAGGCGCAGGTGCCGGGCTGGTTCCCGCTCGACGAGGACCTCACCGTCGTCGGCTCCGGCGTCGTCGAGATCGCGCTGGGCGGCGCGTTCATCGCCCTGCCGAAGCACCGGCGTACGGTCGGCGCGCTCCTCGCTGCCTTCTTCGTGGCGATCTTCCCCGGCAACATCGCGCAGTACGTCGAGGGCACCGACGCGTTCGGCCTCGACACCGACCGGGCGCGCCTCGTGCGGCTGTTCTTCCAGCCGGTGCTCGTGCTGTGGGCGCTCTGGGCGGGCGGCCTGCTCGGGCGCCGGCGCTCGACCGCCGAGGAGGAGCAGGCCCACGAGGAGGTCGAGACGGGCGAGTAGGCCCCAGGGGGTTTGAGGTCCGCCCCCCCGGGGCACGAGAGGTCCGACACCAAGGGGGACCTCCATGACCATGCCCGACCGCAGGCGCCGCGCCCTGCTCACCAGCGTCGCCGGCCTCTGCGCCATCGCGCTCGCCGCCACCGCGGCACCCGTCACCACCGCCACCGCGTCGTCCGGCGACAAGGTCCGGACCGTCGACCTGCTCAGCGCACCCACCTCGGCGCGCACCACGGCCGTCGACGGCGAACGCTCGCGCGGCGTGCAGGTCGACGTCACGGCCCTCGACGACCTGCGGACGGGAGACCGCGTCGGCCTCGACCTGTTCGAGGGCGCGTCGGTCACGGCGATCGTCGAGGACCGCACCCGCACGGCCGAGGCGACCACCTGGAGCGGTGGGCTGCTCGGTGAGGACGGCACCTTCACCGCCGCCGAGGTCGACGGCACCGTGCACCTCAACGTCGCGTCCGTGGAGCACGGCACCTTCGAGGTGGCGAGCACGCCGGGCGGTGCGTACGCCGTCACCGAGGCCGGTGCCATGCCGCCCACCGGACCGGACGCCGTCGACCCGGCCACCCACGACCTCGCCGAGGCCGCGCACGACCACGACCACGAGGCGAAGGACGTCCACAGGCGCGCACCGTCGGCGTACGCCCGCGACCTCGGACCGGCACGCCTGCGTGACGCGCCGGGCGTCATCGACGTCGCGATCGTCTACCCGGCCGCGCTGGCCACGCAGATGACCCCGGCCGCCCGCCAGGCCCAGTTCGAGCTCGGCATCGCCCAGACCAACGAGGCCTTCCGCAACTCCGGCATCCCGACGCAGGTCCGCCTGGTCGGCACCCGGCAGAGCGCCTCGACGCAGTCGACCAACCTCTCCACCAACCTCCGCGGCCTCGCGACGCCGGGCGACGGGCTCTTCGACGAGGCGCAGGCGCTGCGCGAGGAGACCCACGCCGACCTGGTGAGCCTCTGGATGGCCGGCAGCGTGCCCGCCGGCGCCTCGTGCGGCCAGGGCTACCTGAGCGGCATCAACCCCGCCAACGACGCCGAGTGGGCCGGCTGGACGGTCGTCTACGCCGCCAGCTGCGCGACGGAGTTCCGGGTCTTCACCCACGAGCTCGGCCACAACTTCAGCGCCGACCACAACGTCGGCGCCAGCTCGCCGCCGCTCGCCGAGAGCAAGCCCTACGCCCGCGGCTACGTCGACGTCCCGGCCAAGACCATCACCGTGATGTCCTACTACGAGCAGTGCGTGAGCGCGCAGGTCAACTGCACCCGCATCGGCTACTTCTCCAGCCCCAACGTCGTCGCCGCCGGCCGGGTCCAGGGCACGGCCGCGACCAACAACGTGCAGGCCATCACCGAGCAGATCGCGTCGATCGCGTCCTACCGCCAGTCGCAGATCTACCCCGGCTCGGTGGCCATCGGCGGCAACGCGCGCTTCAAGGCGTCGGCCACCGCGGCCAGCACGGAGTGGGCGCCGGCCGTCACGCTCGGCTACCAGTGGTTCGTCGACGGCGTCCCGGTGCCGGGCGCCACGGCCAGCACCTTCAAGGCGTCGCGCCGCGACATCGGCAAGACCCTCACGCTGCGCGTGACCGGCTCCGCGCCCTACTACGCGCCCGTCTCGGTCGACACGGCCGGCGTCGTGATCGGCAAGGCGGCCTTCCGGACGAAGCGGCCCAAGCTGCGCGGCGTCGCCCGGGCCGGTCGGGTGCTGTCCGTCTCGGTCAAGGGCTGGAAGCCCGCTCCGAAGAAGAAGTCCGTGAAGGTCCGCTACCAGTGGCTGAAGAACGGCAAGAAGATCAAGGGCGCCAAGAAGGCGACCTACCGCGTCCGCGCCAAGGACCGCGGCAAGAAGATCTCGGTCCGCGTGACCGTGAAGGCCAAGGACTACGCGAAGGCCTCGCGCACGTCGAAGAAGGTCAAGATCCGGCGCTGAGCGCACCGGTCGGGTACGCCGCCCGGGCGTACGCCTAGAGGGTCGGCAGCCAGTCGACCCTCCCGGCGAGGGCGGCGTACCCGACGAACGCGCCGACGTCGAGCAGCGTGTGCGCGACGACGAACGGCATCACGCGGCCCCAGCGGCGGAAGAGCCAGCCGAAGAGCAGGCCCATCGCGAGGTTGCCGACGAACCCGCCGAGGCCCTGGTAGAGGTGGTAGCTGCCGCGCAGCAGCGCCGCCAGGCCGATGGCCGCAGTGTCGCCGAAGCCGATCTGCCGCAGCCGCACCTGCACGAAGCCGAGCACGACGAACTCCTCGAGCACGGCGTTCTGCGCCGCGGCCAGGACCAGCACCGGGACCTGCCACCACTCCCCCGGGAGCGACTGCGCGACGACCGTGAGGTTGGTGCCGAGGGCGAAGGTCGCGAGGTAGAACACGACACCCACCGAGCCGACGCCCGCCGCCAGCAGCGCGCCGCGGCCCCAGTCGCCGAGGGTGCTCCAGCCGCCGTCGCGCGCCCAGACGTCGCGGAGCCGGCTGCCGGAGCGGACGAGGAGGTAGCCCGCGAGCGCGACCGGCACGAGCGCGAAGACGATCCGCAGCAGCTGGTAGGTCAGGTCGAGCCAGGGCCGGTCGGGGGCGAGGCTGTTGTTGAGGTTGGCCGCCTGCGAGGACAGCGGACCCGGCGCGGTGAGCGCCGAGACGATGCTGACGACCGAGTAGACCGCGCTGCGCCCGAGCGAGACGAACAGGACGAGCGCGACCTCGGTCCACAGCAGGGCCTTGGCCAGGTCCGGCACGCCACCCGGGACCGGGGTGTCACGCAACCGCCACCACGGACGTACGTCGGTCTGCGTGCTCACGGGACACAGCATCCCCCAGCCGGCTGAAGGACGGCTGAGGGATGGCTGAGTCGCGCTGGAGACGACCGGCGCGGCCCGTCAGCGCAGGACCAGGCCGTCCTCGCCCACGTCGACCGTGACCCCACCGCCGTCGGTGACCTGCCCGCCGATCAGCATCCGCGCGAGCGGGTCGCCGATGGCCGACTGGATCAGCCGGCGCAGCGGCCGGGCGCCGTACGCCGGGTCGTAACCGGTCTCGGCGAGCCACGCGCGCGCCGCGTCGGTCACCGTGATGGTGATCCGCCGGACCGCGAGACGCTGCTCGAGCAGCGCGAGCTGCAGGTCGACGATGTGGGCCAGGTCGTCCTTGGACAGCGCGTCGAACATGACGATCTCGTCGAGCCGGTTGAGGAACTCGGGCTTGAAGTGCGAGCGCACCACGCCCATCACCGACTCCCGCTTGACCGTCGGCTCGATCAGCGGGTCGACCAGGAAGTTCGAGCCGAGGTTGGAGGTCAGGATGAGCAGCGTGTTGCGGAAGTCGACCGTGCGGCCCTGGCCGTCGGTCAGCCGCCCGTCGTCCAGCACCTGCAGGAGGATGTCGAAGACCTCGGGGTGAGCCTTCTCGACCTCGTCGAGCAGCACGACGCTGTACGGCCGGCGCCGCACCGCCTCGGTCAGCTGGCCGCCCTCGTCGTAGCCGACGTAGCCGGGCGGGGCGCCCACGAGCCGCGAGACCGAGTGCTTCTCGCCGTACTCGCTCATGTCGATGCGGACGATCGCCCGCTCGTCGTCGAAGAGGAAGTCCGCCAGGGATTTGGCGAGCTCGGTCTTGCCCGTGCCGGTCGGGCCGAGGAAGAGGAACGATCCCGTCGGGCGGTTCGGGTCCGAGATGCCGGCCCGCGAGCGGCGTACGGCGTCGCTGACCGCGGTCACCGCCTCGGCCTGACCGATGAGCCGCTCGCCGATGACCGACTCCATCTCCAGGAGCTTGGCGGTCTCGCCCTGCAGCATCTTGCCGGTGGGGATGCCGGTCCACGCCTCGACGACGTCGGCGATCTGCTCGGCGCCGACCTCCTCGCCGACCAGCGGCTCGATGTCGGCCAGCTCGGCCCTCTCGACCTCGGCGATCTGCTGCTCGAGCTCGGGGATGCGGCCGTACTGGATCTCCGAGGCGCCCGCGAGGTCGCCGTCACGCAGCTTCTTCTCGGCCTCGATCTTGAGCGCGTCGAGCTGGCGGCGCAGCTCGCCCTCTCCCTGGAGCTGGTCCTTCTCGCGCTCCCAGCGCGTCTCGAGCCCGCGCAGCTCCTCCTCGCGGTCGGCGAGGTCCTTGCGCAGCGCGTCGAGCCGCTCCACCGAGGCGGGGTCGCTCTCCTTCTCCAGCGCGAACTGCTCCATCTTGAGCCGGTCGACCTGGCGGCGCAGCACGTCGATCTCCTCGGGCGAGGACTCGTGCTCCATCCGCAGGCGCGACGCGGCCTCGTCGATGAGGTCGATGGCCTTGTCGGGCAGCTGCCGTCCGGTGATGTAGCGGTCGGACAGCGTGGCCGCGGCCACGAGCGCGGCGTCGGTGATGCGTACGCCGTGGTGCGCCTCGTACTTCTCCTGGATGCCGCGCAGGATCTGGATGGTGTCCTCGACGCTGGGCTCGCCGACGAAGACCTGCTGGAAGCGGCGCTCCAGCGCGGGGTCCTTCTCGATGCGCTCGCGGTACTCGTCGAGGGTGGTCGCGCCGATCATGTGCAGCTCGCCGCGGGCCAGCATCGGCTTGAGCATGTTGCCGGCGTCCATCGCGGAGTCGCCGCCGGCGCCCGCGCCGACGACCGTGTGCAGCTCGTCGATGAAGGTGATGACCTGCCCGCCGGCGTCCTTGATCTCCTCGAGGACGGCCTTGAGCCGCTCCTCGAACTCGCCGCGGTACTTCGCGCCCGCGACCATCGCCGCGAGGTCGAGGCTCAGCACCCGGCGGCCCTTGAGCGAGTCGGGGACGTCACCGGCGACGACGCGCTGCGCGAGGCCCTCGACGACGGCGGTCTTGCCGACGCCGGGCTCCCCGATGAGCACGGGGTTGTTCTTGGTGCGCCGCGAGAGCACCTGGATGACGCGGCGGATCTCGGCGTCGCGCCCGATGACCGGGTCGAGCCGGCCGTCCTCGGCCGCCTTGGTGAGGTCGACGGAGAACTTGTCGAGCGACTCGTACGACGCCTCCGCGCTCTCGCTCGTCACCCGGCGGTTGCCACGCACGGCGGTGATGGCCTCACGCAGGCCGTCGGCGGACAGGCCGGCGGCGGTGAGCACCTTCTGCGCCGGCGACTCGACGGTCGCGATGGCGACGAGCAGGTGGTCGGTGGCGACGAAGTCGTCCTTCATCGACCCGGCGAGGTCGAGCGCCTGCGCCAGGACGCGCGTCAGCGACGCCGACGCGCTCGGCTGCTGGACGGTCGAGCCGGTCGCACGGGGCAGCTGCTGCTGCACCCCCTCCGCCTGCGCGAGCAGCGTGGCCGGGTCGACGCCGGCCTTCTGCACCAGGCTGCGGCTCGTGCCGTCCTCCTGCTTGAGCAGGGCGACGAGCAGGTGGACGGGCTCGGTGTTGCTGTTGCCGCCCGTGGTGGCGGCGAGCTGGGCGGCCTCGATCACCTCGCGGCTGCGAGTCGTGAACTTCTCGGCACCGAACTGGCTCAACTCATCTCCTCCGTGACTCGGGTGCGACCCACTCTGGTCGGTACTGGGTCCAACGCGCCAGAAGTTGAGTCGATTCCCCTCAACTCCGCAGAATTTCCGGCGGCCGTCGCCACGCGACCACGGGCGATCCCCGATGTGAGGCGGACCACGGCTAGGATCGTGACGATCCCGGACCCCACCTCGTCGGGACGCACTCACTTGGAGGACTCACGTGGACAACGACGTGCTTCGGCAGGCACCGCTGTTCAGCTCGCTCGACGACGAGGCGGCCACCGCCCTCGGCGGGTCGATGGCCGAGACGACGCTGCGGCGCGGCGACGTCCTGTTCCACGAGGGCGACTCCGGCGACAAGCTCTACATCGTCACCGAGGGCAAGGTGAAGCTCGGCCGCTCGTCCTCCGACGGCCGCGAGAACCTCCTCGCGATCATGGGCCCCGGCCAGATGTTCGGCGAGCTCTCCCTCTTCGACCCGGGTCCGCGCTCGGCGACCGTGACCGCCGTGACCGACGCGTCCTTCGCCTCGCTCTCCCACGACGACCTGCTGCGCTGGCTCGAGGGTCGCCCGCAGGTGGCGCGCGGCCTGCTCTCCCAGCTCGCCTCGCGGCTGCGCAAGTCCAACGACGTCGTGGCCGACCTGGTCTTCTCCGACGTGCCCGGTCGCGTCGCCAAGGCCCTCCTCGACCTGGCCGACCGCTTCGGCCGTACCGCCGACGACGGCGTCCACGTCCACCACGACCTCACCCAGGAGGAGCTCGCCCAGCTGGTCGGCGCCTCCCGCGAGACGGTCAACAAGGCGCTTGCCGACTTCGCCTCGCGCGGCTGGCTCCGCCTCGAGCCGCGCTCCGTCGTGATCATGGACCTCGAGCGCCTCTCCCGCCGCGCCCGCTGACCAACCTCGCCGAGATAGTCCTGCCCGGCTGACCCCCGCCGCGACGCACCCATGCGTCATGAGAGGTGAAGGGGGTTCGCGATGACCGATCGATCCGGGTTCGACCAGTTCGTCCGAGCGCGTGGCCCTGCCCTCGCGCGGACGGCCTACCTGCTGACAGGTGACCACCACCTCGCCGAGGACCTCGTGCAGGCCGCACTCGCCAAGGCCGCCCAGCACTGGGAGCGCATCGAGACCTCGCCCGAGGCGTACGTCCGTCGCACGATGTACCACCAGAACATCTCGTGGTGGCGGCGACGGCGGTTCACCGAGACCGCGCTCGGGTCGTACGACGAGCCGGTCGCCGCTGCCGACCCGAGCCTCCGGCTGACCCTCGAGCAGGCCCTGCGCCGACTCACCCCGCGCCAGCGGACCGTGCTCGTGCTGCGCTACTTCGAGGACCTCACCGAGGTCCAGACGGCCGCCGAGCTGGGCATCTCCAGCGGCGCGGTCAAGTCCATGGGACGCCAGGCACTGCGCCGGCTGCGCGACCTGGCCCCGGAGCTCGCCGACCTGGTGGGAGCAGACGCATGAGCACGAAGCTGCGCGAGGAGCTCGACGCCCTCGCCGACACCCAGACCTTCTCCCCCGACCCCGCCGCCTGGGACCGCGGGCGGCGGGCGCGACGCAACGCACGGGTCGTACGCGCCGCAGCCGCCGTCGCCGTCGTGGCGCTCGTCGTCGGGGTCGGGGCGCTCGCGGTGCGGCCCGACCGCGAGGCCCCGCAGCCCGCCGGGGTGCCGGGCGGAGCGATCCCGAGCCGGATACCCGAGCCCTCGGGCGAGGTGCTCACCGACCTCGCTGTCGGCCGCGCCTCGGTGGCGTACGTCGACGAGGCGGCGCAGCCCGTCCTGGTGGACGCCGCGACCGGCGACGCCCACCGCGTGGAGCTCCCCGACTTCCCGGACGCGGACGCCTTCGAGGTGTTCGCCGACCACCTCACCGGCTCCTGGCTCGCGCTGTCCCCGGACGGGACCCGGGTGGCGTACCCGACCGCGTCCGTCTACGAGGCGAGGGGCAGGGGCTACGTCGAGACGCCGTGGTTCCGCACGGTCGACCTCGTCACCGGGGCGAGCGAGCTCGTCGAACCACCCCAGTGCGGCTCCACCCCCTGGGCGATGACGTGGACGACGGACGGACGGATCGCGATCGACGTGATGGGCCGGCCGAGCTTCGAGGAGCCGGACCCGCCCGTCGTCAGCTGCGCGGTCGACCCGTCGGGCCGGAGCGCACGCCCCCGACCCCTCGTCGGCGTGACGGCGCCGGGTGGCGACATCAGCGCGACCTTCGCCGGGGCCGACCTGCGCTACACCGACCTCGCGGACGGCGGGCCGCCGGTCGACACCGCGGTGGACGCCGTGCCGTTCGTGACGTCCTCGGGCGCCGATGCGCAGCGCGACCTGCCGAGCGAGACCTATCCCGACGGCGCCAGCGTCCGACCGATCGGTTGGGCGGACGACAGCCTGCTCGTAGCGCAGGTCGGCGACGACCTCGTCCTGCTCACCTCTCCCGACCGCCCGGAGTCGGAGTGGGTCTGGCACACGCTCGTCGAGCACGTGCCCGACAGCCTCGGCACGAGCGTCGCGGTCGACCTGGTCCCCGACCTCGACGGCGATCCGGAGCAGGAGCTCACGCACGACTTCGGGGACTGACGCGAACTCCTCCTACTCTCGTGCCACCCGGCGCCCGCCCCGCGTGCGTCGTACGTCGTGAAGGGGGTGGGGCGTGATCACGGATGACGAGGCGGGCTTCGCCGAGTTCGTGGCAGGGCGGCAGGCCGCGCTGTCGCGCACGGCGTACCTGCTGACCGGCGACCACCACCTCGCCCAGGACCTGGTGCAGGCCGCGCTGCTCCAGGCGGCGCGGCACTGGCGACGGATCCACACCTCGCCCGAGGCGTACGTGCGACGGGCGATGTACCACCAGAACATCTCCTGGTGGCGCCGGCGCCGCTTCGCCGAGACGCCGCTCGAGACGTACGACGGCGCGACGGCCACGAGCGACCACGACCTGCGGCTGACCCTCGACCAGGCGCTCGCCCGGCTGACCGCGAAGCAGCGGACCGTACTGGTGCTGCGCTTCTACGAGGACCTCACCGAGGTCGACACCGCCCGCGCCCTCGGACTGTCCACCAGCACCGTGAAGTCCACGACCCGCCAGGCGCTCGCCCGGCTGCGCACGCTCGCGCCGGAGCTCGCCGAGCTGATCGGAGCAGACGCATGACCGACCTCAGGACCTCCCTCCGTCGTGTCGCGGACGCCGTCGAGCCCCTGCCCGTCGCCGACGACCTCTGGCACCGTGCCCAGGCGGCCCGGCGCCGCGGGCAGGTGCTGGCGGCTGCCGCCGTGCTGGCGATCATCGCCTCCGTCACGTGGAGCGCCGTGCTGCTCGGCACCGACGACCGGGAGGCGCGTACGGCCTCGCAGGAGGTGCCGGGCGGGGCGATCCCGAGCCGCATCGAGGATCCGGGAGACCTCCCCGCGACCGACGACCTCGCCGTCGGCCGGGCGTCGGTCGCGTTCGTCAACCGCGACGGCGATCCGGTGGTCCTCACCGCGACCGATGGTGTGCCGCATCGGCTCGCGCTGCCGGACTGGGACCGGTCGCGCCGCGCCCTGGCGCTGACACCCGACGGCACGGCCCTGGCCTACCAGCGGACACGAGGAGAGGACACGGTCCTCGTCAGGGTGGATCTGGGATCCGGACGCGAGCGCGTCCTGTTCTCCCAGCCGGGCGACTCCCTCACCTACGACTCACTCGCGTGGTCGTCGGACGGCACGCGTCTGTCGTGGTCGGCGTCGACGTTCGGTGACGTCCCTGCCGTGGGCGTCGTCGAACCCCTGCTCTCACGCTCACGCATCGTCGCGCTGCCCTACACCCCGACGAACGCGGTGGTCGCGCCGGACGGCACCTTGGCGATCTCTGCCGCCAACGGGGCTCTGCGCCTCGACTCCCGCCAGGGCGGATCGACGCGGATCGAGACCCAGCGGTCGGCCGTCGTTGCGGGTTTCTCCCCCGACGGTCGGTACGTCGCGCTGGCCACCGGGCCCGCGTCGGCCTCGTACACCCTCGACGTGCGCCGGCGCGTCGTGGTCGAGCACCCCTTCCCGGAGGGGACCCTGGGAGAGTCCGTGGTGCGACCGGTCGGGTGGCTGGACGACCGGCTCCAGCTGCTCGTGGTGCAGGCCCTCGACGGATCGGGAGCGGAGCTGGTGGTGACCACACCCGAGGTCGACGACACCAGCACATGGCGGCGCTCCGTCGGCTCGGTCGGCGGCCCGGGGGTCGCCAACTCGCTCAGCGTCGCCGTTGACCTCGTCCCCGACCTCGACGGGACCTCGTCGCAGCAGCTCACCCACGACTTCGGCGAGCCGGTTGCGGTTGGGCAACGCGACATCTCCTGGATGATCGGCCTCGGCGTGGCGGCCGCGATCGCCCTCGGGATGGCGCTGAGGTGGCTCTGGCGCCGGCTGCTGGGGTAGTCCGCATCGAAATTCATCCCCCACACCCGATCCGGCATGACGATTGATGCGGACTACCGGGGATCGGCCCCGGCCAGGTACGCCAGCTGGGCACGCACGGACAGCTCGGCGGCACCCCAGAGCACGGGGTCGACGTCGGCGTAGACGACCTCGACGACGGCGCGGGCCGGGTCGTCGGAGGGTGGCAGCGTCGCCAGCGCGGTGCGTACCTGCTCGAGGCGCTGCTCTCGGTGCGCGAGGTAGAGCTCGAGCGCCCCCAGCGCGTCGTCGATGACCGGGCCGTGGCCCGGCCAGACGGTGGTGATGCCCTGCTCGCCGCAGAGCGCGTGCAGGCGCTGGAGGGAGGAGAGGTACGCCCCGAGCTGGCCGTCCGGGTGCGCGACGACGGTCGTGCCGCGACCGAGGACGGTGTCCCCGGTGAGCACGGCGCGGTCCTGCGGGACGACGAAGGAGAGCGAGTCGGAGGTGTGCCCCGGCGTCGCGACGACGTGCACCTCGAGGCGGCCGACGCTGACGACGTCGCCCTCGCCGAGGCCCTCGGAGCCGAGCCGGTAGGCCGGGTCGAGGGCGCGCACGCCGCAGCCGTGACGCTCGGCGTACTCCCGCGCGGCCTCGCTGTGGTCGGCGTGGTGGTGGGTCAGCAGCACCGCGGCGACGTCGCCCGCCACGTCGTCGATCGCATCGAGGTGGGCTGCCATCGAGGGGCCCGGGTCGACGACGACGGACCGCGACGAGTCGGGGTCTCGCAGCACCCAGGTGTTGGTGCCGTCGAGCGTCATGATGTCGGCGTTGGGCGCGAGCACGCAGGTGGCGGTGGCGCCGAAGGTGCCGCCGGACCAGGGCGCGTGCGTCATCGGTCCGCCATCAGGGCGGCGTACGCCGGTGGGGTGGAGAGGATGAAGTCGTCACCGTCCTCGACGACCTCGGGCATGAACATCTCGACGGTCCGGCCCTCGGCCGCGGCGAGGACCGCCGACGGGTCGGGGTGCTGGCCGACCTCGAGGCACGTGAGCCACGTCGGTGGCAGCATCAGGATCTCCTGCCGCTCGACCTGCTCGACCGCGTCCAGCGCGCCGACCCAGGTCACGGTGGACGACTCGGTCGAGACGTCGCGGGTGACCTGGCCGTCGGGCAGCCGGGCGACGAAGAACCACGTGCGGTAGCGGCGCGGCTCGAAGACCGGGGTGAGCCAGCCCGACCACGCGCCGAGCAGGTCGGTGCGAAGCACGAGCGAGCGCTTCTCGAGGAAGGCGGTCAGCGAGATCTCGCGCGACTCGAGGGCGACCCGGTCGGCCTCCCAGTCGTCGCCCGTGGTGTCCGCGACGACCTCGGACGCGCTGGCGCCGGCGAGCAGCACCGAGGACTCCTCGAAGGTCTCGCGGACTGCCGCGCAGACGAGCGCCCGCGCCTTCGGCTCGTCGACGCCGAGCCGCGTGGCCCACTCGGCGGGCGACGGACCGGACCAGAGTCCGCGGTCGACGAGCTCGTCGTCGAAGTCTCGCGGGTCGACGCCGCCGCCGGGGAAGACGCACATCCCGCCGGCGAAGGCCATCGACGTCTGCCGGCGCAGCAGGTAGACCTCGGGACCGGCGGCGCCGGGGCGCAGCAGGACCACGGTGGCGGCGTCGCGCGGCTCGGCGGGCGTCGCGTCGCCGGTGGCGTACGCCCGGGCCTGGGCGACGAGGGCGTCCGGAAGCGGCAGCCGCTCCATCGGGTCAGCCCCCTCAGACCTCGACGATGATCTCGACCTCGACCGGGACGTCGAGCGGGAGGACGCTCACGCCCACGGCGGAGCGGGCGTGCTTGCCGGCGTCGCCGAAGACCTCGCCGAGCAACTCGGAGGCGCCGTTGGCGACCTTGGGCTGGCCGGTGAAGTCGGGCGCGGAGGCGACGAAGACGACGACCTTGACCACGCGCTTCACGTCGTCGAGGGAGCCGATCTCGGCCTTAACCGCGGCGAGCGCGTTGAGGGCGCACTGGCGCGCGCACGCGTAGCCCTGCTCCTCGGTGACCTCGGCGCCGAGCTTGCCGACCGCGATCATCTCGCCGTTGCTCGCGGGGAGCTGGCCGGCGGTGAAGACGAGGTTCCCGGTGCGGGCGGTCGGCTGGTAGGCCGCGACCGGCGGGACGACGTCGGGGACGGTGATGCCCAGCTCGGCGAGGCGCGCCTCCGCACCCATGTCAGGCCTTCGGCTTCTTGAGGAAGGCCACCAGGCCACCCTGGGCGTTGGTGTGGATCGCCACCAGCTCCCAGCCGTCCTGACCGAAGTTGTTGAGCATCAGCGCTTCGTTGTGGAGCGGAATCGGCGCCACCTGGTATTCCCACTGGGTCATGGGTCGCACCCTACTCGGGCACGACGGGCGTCCTCCTGCGGGCGGACGTGCGGGCCGGCGGTCCCCGTCTATCGTCCGCACCATGGCCAACCCGACCGACCAGCAGCCGTGGCGCCTCGGCCCGCGCGCGCGGCGATGGCTGGACCGTGCGCTCGTCGGGTTCGTGCTCCTCGTCGGCGGGATGGGCCACTTCCTCGCGGGGCAGCTCCCGGCGATGGTCTTCACGGCCGCGGAGGCGTTGCCGCTGCTGTGGCGCCGGAGCCGCCCGTGGCCCGCCTTCCTCGCGGTCGCCCTCGCGTCCGCGCTCCAGGCCGCGGCGTACGACCAGCCGACGGTCGGCCAGCTCGCCTTCCCGGTCGCCGTCTACTCGGTCGCGCGGTGGTCGCCGCGCTGGCAGGGCATCGCTGCGCTGCTCGTCGGGTACGCCGGCGCGCTGGTGGCCGCCGCGCGCTGGATGTACGGCCTCGGCGCGGGGGAGGTGACCGCCGCGAACCTGGTCCCCTACACCGTCACCATCGGCGCGATCGTCACCGCCGCGTGGGCACTGGGGTTCGCCGCGCAGTCGCGGGAGAAGTACGTCGCCTCGCTGGTCGCGCGTGCCGAGCAGGCCGAGCGGATGGCCGAGCGCGAGGTGGAGCTCGCCGCGCGCGACGAGCGCTCGCGGATCGCCCGCGAGATGCACGACGTCGTCGCCCACGGCCTGTCGGTGATCGTGGTACAGGCCGACGGCGCGCGGTACGCCGCGGCCAAGGACCCGGACGTCGCCGTCGGCACGCTCGAGACGATCTCGTCCACCGGGCGCGCGGCGCTGACCGAGATGCGGCGCCTCCTCGGGCTGCTCCGCGACGGCGACACCGGGGTGGCCCCGCAACCCGGGCTGGCGGACGTACGCCACCTCGTCGACGAGGCGCGCGCCGCCGGCACCCGGGTCGAGGCGGACCTGCCGGAGCCGGCCCCGGACGTGCCGGGCGGCGTCGGGCTGGCGGCGTACCGGATCGTGCAGGAGTCGCTCACCAACGTCCGCAAGCACGCCGGACCCGAGGCGCGCGTCAGCGTCCGGGTGCGGGTAGGCCGGGAGGTCGAGGTGGAGGTGCGCGACGACGGGCGGGGCGCGGCCGCCCACTCCGACGGACGCGGCCTCGGCCTGGCCGGCATGCGCGAGCGCGCCGCCGTGCACGGCGGGGCGCTGGACGCCGGGCCCGTGACGGGCGGCGGGTTCGCGGTGTCTGCGAGGCTGCCGCTGTGAGCGCAGACCTCCCCGAGACGACGGCCGGGCCGATCCGGGTCTTCCTCGTCGACGACCAGCAGATGGTGCGCGCCGGCTTCCGGATGCTCGTCGAGAGCCAGGACGACATGGTCGTCGTGGGCGAGGCGGGCGACGGCGGGGAAGCGCTGGAGAAGCTCGGCGTCACCACGGCCGACGTGGTGCTGATGGACGTGCGCATGCCGCGCCTCGACGGCGTCGAGACGACCCGGCGGCTGCTCGCGACCGCCGACGCGCCGCGGGTCATCGTGCTGACGACCTTCGACCTCGACGAGTACGCCTTCGCCGCGATCCGCGCCGGCGCCTCGGCGTTCCTGCTCAAGGACGCCGCCCCGCCCGACCTGCTCGGCGCCATCCGGGCCGTACGCGCCGGCGACGCGGTCGTCGCGCCCAGCACCACGCGCCGACTGCTCGACCACTTCGCCGCACTGCCCGACCCGGCCGCGCCCGCCACCTCCGACGACCGGATCGCGCTCCTGACCGAGCGGGAGGTCGAGGTGCTGACCCTGATCGCGCGCGGCCTCACCAACACCGAGATCGCGGCCGAGCTGGTCGTGGCCGAGACCACCGTGAAGACCCACGTCGGGCGGATCCTCGCCAAGACCGGGTCGCGGGACCGGGTCCAGCTGGTGGTGCTCGGCTACGAGGCGGGGCTGGTCCGGGCCTGAGGTGGTGCGGGGGGGTGCACAGCTCACCCCGCGGCGACCCGGTCGAGCCACTCCGCCAGCAGCCGGCGCTCGGCGGCGCTGAGCACCTCGAGGTCGGGCGCGACCGCGCGCAGGGCGACCGCGGCGGAGACGGGGCCGGCGGGCACACCGCCCGGGTCGTCGACGAGGATCGCCGCCAGGACAGCCTCCATCATCGCCTCTGCGAGGTCGGGGTCGCGCGTCTGCTCGGGCGTCGCGAGCAGGACGTGGATCGCACCGGTGCCGGCGGCCTGGATGAGGTCGACGGCGTGCGGCTCGGGCACCCGCAGCAGCCCGGCCACGGCCAGCCGGTGGACGCGCGATGCCAGGACCTCCCGCCCCGCGCGCGCGGCCGGCGACCCGGCCGCGCGGTCGGGATCGCTGAGGAGCCGGTGCACCGCGGGGTTGGCCAGCCCGAACTCGACCTGCCGCCGCCAGCTCGACCGCAGGTCCTCGAGCGGGTCGACGTCGGCGGCTTCGGCAGCCGCCATCGCGCGGGACTTCCCGACGACGAACGACGTCATCACGTGCTCGGCCACGGCCTCCAGGAGGCCGTCCTTGTCGCCGAAGAGGCGGTAGATCGTCGGGGCCTGCACCCCGGCCCGCTCGGCCACCCGGCGTGTGGTCATCGCCGCCGGGCCACCGTCGCGGAGGAGGTGGACCGCCGCCTCCAGGATGGCCTGGCGGGTGTCTGTCCGGGGTGGCGTCACGGACCAAGGATAACGAGATCTTGATATCGCCGAGAACACCTCGCTACGGTGGCGTTATCGCTGATAACAGAAAGGACATATCAATGATCATCGTCACCGGCGCCACCGGCGCCCTCAACGGCGCGACCGTCGACCACCTCCTCGAGCACGTCGCGCCTGCGGACGTCGCCGTCGTCACGCGCGACGTCGCGAAGGCCGAGCGGTTCTCCCGACGCGGCGTGGAGGTCCGCCAGGGCGACTACGCCGACCCAGGCGGGCTCCCCGAGGCGTACGCCGGAGCCGACCAGCTGCTGCTCGTCTCCTCCAACGACCCCGCGGGCGACCACGTCGCCCTGCACCGCAACGCCATCGAGGCTGCGGTGACCGCGGGAGTCGGCCGGATCCTCTACACCAGCCACCAGGGCGCGGCGCCCGACAACCCGTTCCACCCCGGCACCACCCACTACGCGACCGAGCAGCTGCTGGCAGGCTCCGGCGTCGCGTGGACCTCGTTGCGCAACGGGTTCTACGCCCACAGCCTGCAGTGGATGGCCGGCCCATGGCGCAAGACCGGCGTGATCACGGTTCCCGGGGACGGACCCGTCTCGTGGACCGCCCGGGAGGACGCCGCAGAGGCCGTCGCCGTGATCCTGCTGTCGGACGGGGCACACGACGGTCCCACCACCCTGACCGCACCGACCGCCCCCACCTTTGCGGAGCTGGCCGTGACGGCTTCCGAGATCGCAGGACGGACGATCACGTGCGAGGTCGTGGACGAGGAGTCCTGGCGGCAGGCGCAGGCCGCGGCGGGCGCCCCGGAGGGGATGACCGCATTCCTCCTCGGCTTCTACCGGGCGGCCCGCGAGGGCTTCTTCGCCGGCACCGACCCCCTCCTCGGCGACCTGCTCGGTCGCGAGCCCCGCACGGCCCGGGACGCGCTCGCCGCCACCTGAGCAGGTCGGAGCGAGGCGTCAGGTCCTCCTGTGGTCGTACGCCCGCGCCCGGCGTACGCCCGCCGACCGACGCGCGGTCCGTGCCGCGGGCCGACGATCGGGGGTCCGCCGACGACGAACGTTGTCCCCATGACGACGACCTCCCTCCAGGCCCGCACCGCGGCGAGTGCCCGCGGCCTCACCCGCACCTACGGCAGCGGCGACAACACCGTCCACGCCCTCCGTGGCGTCGACCTCGACCTGCCGGCCGGTCGCTTCACCGCGATCATGGGCCCGAGCGGCTCGGGCAAGTCGACCCTCATGCACTGCCTGGCCGGCCTCGACGCCGCGACCGAGGGCAGCGTGAGCGTGGCGGGGCGCGACCTCGCCGGCCTCGACGACACCGCGCTGACGCTCTTCCGCCGCGAGCACATCGGCTTCGTGTTCCAGGCCTTCAACCTGCTGCCGATGCTGACCGCCGGGCAGAACATCCTCCTCCCGCTCGAGCTCGCCGGCCGCGAGGTCGACCGCGAGCGCTACGAGCAGGTGGTCGGCGTGCTCGGTCTCGCCGACCGGCTCGGCCACCTGCCCAGCCAGCTCTCCGGTGGCCAGCAGCAGCGCGTCGCGATCGCCCGCGCGCTGGTCACGCGACCCGACATCGTCTTCGCCGACGAGCCCACCGGCAACCTCGACAGCGAGGCCAGCGCCGAGGTCCTCGGACACCTGCGCCGCTCGGTGCGCGAGCTCGGCATGACGGTCGTGATGGTCACCCACGAGCTCGACGCGGCGGCGTACGCGGACGACGTCGTCGTGATCCACGACGGCGCCGTGACCGCCCACCTCGCCGACCCGTCGCAGGACGCGCTCGTCGCCGCCCTGCGGGGACGGAGGGCCTGATGCGCACCGTGCTCCTGGCCTCGATGAGGCACCACACGCGCAGGTACGTCGCCGCGTCCTTGGCGGTCGTGATCGGCGTCGCGTTCGTGGTGGTGACCGGCGTGCTCACCGGCGCGACCCGGTCCGGCCTCACGGCAGACGCCGGCGCCCCCGTCGCGGGGGTCGACCACGTCGTGACCATGCCCGGCGACCGGGAGGTGACCCGGCTGATGGAGGCCGCCGCCGAGGGCGGCTTCCCGGCGATGGCGGTCGGCTACGCGATGGAACCGGTCTTCCGCGACGGCATCCAGCTCACGCAGTCCGCCGACGTCTCGGAGGTGTCGCTCGACCCGGCCCTGCAGTGGCAGACGTTGGAGGACGGGCGCTACCCAGCCTCGGCCGACGAGGCGCTGGCCGACCTCAACCGCGCCAAGAGCAGCGGCGTCTCGATCGGCGACGTCGTCCGCATCGGCAGCGGCGACGACGCCGCCGACGTCGAGGTCGTCGGCCTGGTCGACAGCCCCTCCGTGGGAGGGGCGTCGCTCTACGTCCCGTGGCAGACGCTGCAGCGCTTCGACGGGACCCTCTGGGTCAGCGCCGTCGCGTGGGGCGGCAGCACGGCTGCGGCCGGGGAGCTCGCACCCGGCGCGAGCGTCGAGACGTCGGCGGACTGGATCGCGGCCCAGCAGGCCGAGATCTCCCGCGGCGTCGACATCATCGCGATCCTGGCGCTGCTCTTCGTTGCCATCGCCCTCTTCGTCGGCGCCCTCGTCATCGCCAACACCTTCGCCATCCTGTTCGCGCAGCGGATGCGCGACTTCGCCCTGCTGCGCTGCGTCGGCGTCACGAAGCGCCAGCTGCGGCGCGCGGTCCGTCTCGAGGCGCTGGCCCTCGGCCTGGTCGCCTCCACGCTGGGGCTGCTCGTCGGCGGTGCGCTCGGCGTCGCCCTCGTCGGCCTCGTCGGGGTGTGGTTCGACGACATGGGCGGCGCGTCGCTCAGCCCGCTGTGGGCCGGTGCCGCGTTCGCGGTCGGCGTGCTCGTCACCGTCGGCGCCGCGTGGCTGCCGACCCGCGCGGCCACGAGGGTCGCGCCCCTGGCTGCCCTGCGCCCCGACACGGGGGTGGACGTACGCACCGCCGCGGGCCGCTGGCGACTCGTGCTGGCGCTCGCCACGCTCGTCGGCGGGTCCGCCCTGCTCGCGGTGTCCGTCGCGACGACCACCGTCCCGGTGATGCTGGCCGGCGGAGCGCTGGCCTTCGTCGGCGTGCTCCTGCTCGGCCCGGTGCTCGTGCCTGCCCTCGTCCGCCTGGTCGGCGGCCTCGCCGGCCGCGGTCCGGTGCGCCGGCTCGCCACGGGCAACGCCGTGCGCAACCCCCGGCGTACCGCCACGACCGCGGCGTCGCTGCTCGTCGGCGTCACCCTCACCACGGCGGTGCTGACCGGGCTGGCGTCCTCGCGGACGGCGATCGACCGCGACATGGACGAGTCGTACCCGCTCGACGCGACCGTCACCGCGATCGACGCTCCCCTCCCCGCGGACCTCGCGGAGCGGGTCGCGGCCGTCGACGGGGTCGACGACGCCGTCGCCCTCGACGGCACCCTGGCCTCCGTCCGGGAGCAGTCCGTGCCGCTGGTGGCGCTGGGCTCGCAGCCCGGCGTGGTCCGGGGCGACAGGAGGCTGACCACGCCGGACGGAGTGGTCCGGCTGTCGTACGACCTCGTCGAGGCGCTCCCGCGTGCGGTGGCGGAGCGTGTCTGGGCGGACCGCGAGCTCACGGTCGTGACGGGTGGGCGCGAGCGCACGCTCCGGGTGCGTACGGGCAGCGGCTGGGGTCAGGCGGGCATCGTGTCGCCCGCGACGCTGGCCGCCCTCGACCCGGCGCCGCAGCCGCTCGCGGTGTGGGTGCGCGCCGCCGAGGGCACCGACGCCGAGGACCTGTCGGGCGACCTCGCCGCTCTGGCCGGAGCGGCCGGGGCGGACCTCGGCGGCGGGTACGGCAACCGCAGCTGGGTCTACCTCCAGGTCGACATCATGACCGGCGCCGTGGTCGGCCTGCTCGCCATCGCGATCGTCATCGCGCTCGTCGGGATCGCCAACACGCTCGGCCTGTCGGTGCTCGAGCGCGGCCGGGAGAACGCCCTGCTGCGCGCGATGGGCCTGACCCGCACGCAGCTGCGCCGCTCGATGGCGGCCGAGGGCCTGCTGCTGTCGACGGTCGCGACGCTGCTGGGCACGGCGATCGGGATCGTGTTCGCCTGGGTGGGCGTGCAGGTGATGGTGGGAGCGGTGGTCGACGACGTCGGGATCACCGTCCCGGTGTGGCAGGTCGCGGCGGTCGCGGTGACCGCGTCGCTCGCGGGGCTCGCGGCCTGCGTCGTGCCGGCCCGGAAGGCCGCGCGGGTCACCCCGGCCGCGGGGCTGGCGCTCGACTAGGGGCGCTGGGGACCGGCACTGGGAACGGGATGTGGCCGCTTCAGTGGGGAAATGGTCGGGCGGTCCGGTCGGCGGGGCGCAGCAACGGCCAGATCGCCCAGCAGCTCTTCCTGTCACCCAAGACGATCCGCAACAACATCACGAGCATCCTGGCCAAGCTCCAGGCCACCGACCGGGCCGACGTGATCATCCGCGCGCGGGACGCCGGGCTGGAACGCGACGGCTGAGGAGGCGTGCGCCGCCAGCACGAGGGCGTCGGCGACGTGGCGCACGTCGAAGGCGCCCGGGGTGAAGGAGTAGAGGTGCAGTGCGCCGAGGACGACCCCGTCCACCTGCAACCGCAGACCCAGGCAGGCTCGGACGTCGAGGACGGCGGCGGCGTCCCCGGTCCACGGCGTCCGGACCTCGCGCGAGACGTCCGCGACGTTCACGACGTCACCGCTGGTGCGCAGGGTGTCCGGCGCAGGGCCGACGGCCAGCCAGCCCTGGAGCTCGTCGATCAGCGGGACGGTGCGGTGGCACGCCGCGTACGACTGGCGCCCGTCCTCGTCGCTCACGCGGATCGCGGCGACGTCGCACGGCCCGACCACCTGGGTGGCCCACTGGACCAGGTGCCGCAGCGTGCGCTGCCGGTCCGCGTCGACCACGACGCGATGCTCGACCGTGGCCATCTCGCTCGTGACGTCGTTGCTGACCATGGTTCCCCCCGGACGTGCCTGCGCCTCTGCACGCCGAGTCGCGCACTGTCTCCGGCGTCGAGGACCTGATCGCCGCCGGTACTGGTCTTCGCAGCGACCAACGTGGCGGATGGGGCCAGGTCACGGCGGTCTGGACCAGCACGTGTCGCGGGCGATCGGGAGGGCCGTACGTCTAGATTCCCGATCATGGACCGCAGCGAGGCCGCCGAGAGCCGCGAGAAGAAGGACGGGCTCGACCCGTTCGAGAAGTTCGTCGAGCTCGCCACCCGGGCGATCAGCCGCCCGCCGTTCTTCGCTGTGGTCATGGCGGTCGTCGTGCTGTGGGCGGCGAGCTTCCCGCTCTGGAAGACGACGACCAAGTGGGAGCTGGCGATCCACACCTTCGGCGCGGTGCTGTCGCTGCTGCTCCTGGTGCTGCTGGAGAACGCCGGGCGCCGCAACAACGAGGCGATGCACGAGAAGCTCAACGTGATGGCCGAGGCGCTCGCGTCGCTGATGGAGTCACGCGCCGCCGACGACCCGAAGCTCATGGAGGCCGTCGACGACCTCCGCGAGGCCGTCGGGCTCGAGGAGCGCCACTAGCCGTACGGCCGGGCTCAGCCCGCGAGCAGCCGCAGCGTGGTCTCGCGGTGCGGTGAGGTGCGTACGTCCGTCCCGGACGCCGCGCCCGCCACGGGGTGCACCATCACCTCGTCGACGTCGTGCTCGGCGGCGAGCTTGTCGAGCTGCTCGCGCGCCTGGTCGGCGGAGCCCACGATCCAGCGACCGAGCATGGCGTTGCCGAAGGCCTTCTGCTCCGGCGTCATCTCGACCGCCTCGGCGTCCTCGACGAGCCGCTGCGGGTGCAACGGCGCACCGGTGCGCAGCGCGATCATCTGCTGCACGTTGGGCAGCGCCTGGCGACGTGCCTCCTCCTCGGTCTCCGCGACGACGGCGTTGACGGTGAGGAAGGTCCGCGGCTCGGGGTACTCCGGCGACGGCCGGTACGACGAGCGGTAGAGGTCCAGCGCGACGCCGGTCCCCTCGCCCGAGAAGTGGTGGGCGAAGACGTAGGGCAGGCCCTTCTCGGCCGCGAGCCGCGCGGAGTAGTCCGACGACCCGAGCAGCCACATGTCCGCGATCGAGCGGGCCGCCGGCGTGGCCCGCAGCGGCTGGCGGCGCGGGCCCACCTGGAGCTCGACGCCCTCGGTGGTCATCAGCGTGCGGATGTCCTCGACGTAGTCGGGGAACTTCGTCACGGCCTCGTCGGCCGACTCGGCGCTGCCGCCGCGCAGGACGTACCGGGTGAGCGGGTCGGTGCCGGGCGCGCGCCCGATGCCGAGGTCGATCCGTCCGGGGAAGGCGGCCTCGAGGAGGGCGAACTGCTCGGCCACGACCAGCGGCGCGTGGTTGGGCAGCATCACGCCGCCCGAGCCGACCTTGATCCGCTCGGTCGCGGCGGCGAGCATCGCGATCAGGACCGGCGGGTTGGTGGCTGCGACGGCCGGCATGTTGTGGTGCTCGGCGACCCAGTAGCGGCGGTAGCCGAGCCCGTCGGCCACCTGCGCGAGGCTGCGGGACGCAGCGATCGCGTCGCCGGTGGTCTGGTCGCTGCGGACGGGCACGAGGTCGAGCACGGAGAGGGCGGTCACTATCGGCTCAGCGTCGTCGGCGCCCCGTCTATTCCGATCGGGGCTCGGATTGACCTCAGGTGCACCTGAGGTCCTACCGTCGTGCCAGTGAGCACCAGCACCACCCCCAGCACGCCGGCGAGCGACCCGCGCGAGCGCATCCTCTCCCCGGCCTACGCCGCGACAACCGTCGGTCTGTTCTCGCTCATCGCCTTCGCCGCGTTCGAGGCGATGGCGGTGACCACCGTGATGCCGACGGTCGCGCGCAGCCTCGACGGGTTCGACTACTACGCGCTGTCCTTCGCCGCACCGTTCGCCAGCGGCGTGGTCGGCATGGTGGCGGCGGGCATGTGGTCCGACCGGCGCGGCCCGCTCGTGCCGCTGCTGGGCTCGATGGTCACCTTCTCCGTGGGACTGGCGATCTGCGGCACCGCGGTGACGATGGAGGTCCTCGTCGTCGGCCGGGTGGTGCAGGGCCTCGGCAGCGGGGCGCTGGTCGTCGCCGCCTACGTGCTCGTCGGGCTCGTCTACCCCCCGCGCCTCCAGGGCTCGATCTTCGCCGCGTTCGCCGCCGCGTGGGTGCTGCCCGCGCTCTTCGGGCCGGGCCTCGCGGCCCTCGTCGCCTCGACCCTCGGCTGGCGGTGGGTCTTCCTCGGCATCGTCGTGCTCGTCGCCGTGGCCGCCGTGCTGGTGACCCCGACCGCCCGCCGCCAACCCGCGCCCGAGAGCCCGACGGCGACCCCGCGCTCGCGTCTCGCCTGGGCGGTCCTGGCCGCGGCCGCGGTGCTCGCCCTCGAGCTCCTCGGCTCCGGGACGGGACTCACCCTGGCCGCCGCAGCGCTCGCGTTCGTGCTGGTCGTCGTGGGCGTGCGGCCGCTGCTGCCGGCCGGCACGCTGACCGGTCGCCCGGGGCTGCCGTCGGTGATCGCGACCCGCGGCCTGCTGGCGGCCTCGTTCTTCTGCGCGGAGGCCTACATCGTCTACGTCCTGCAGGAGCGGTGGGACCTCACGCCCGGCCAGGCCGGCATCGCCCTGACCTGCGTCGGCGTGGTCTGGGCGACGTCCAGCCAGGCGTCGTCCCGCCTCGGCGAGCGCGTCGCGCACGGCACCGCGTTCCGGTTCGGCACCAGCGTCGTCCTGGTCGGGGTCGCTGCGATCGCGCTGCTGGTGTGGCTGCGCTCGCGCGGCGCCGACGTGCCCGCCCTCGCGCCGATCGTGGCCTACGTCTTCGCCAGCATCGGCATGGGGTTCGCCTACCCCCGCACCGGGGTGTCCATGCTGGCCTCGGCGACCGACGAGGACCGAGGCTTCAACTCCGCGGCCCTCACCGTCGCGGACTCGCTCGGCGCGGCGCTCGCCCTGTCGGTCAGCGGGATCGTGTACGCCGCGGCCGCGCGCGGCGGCCTGGACCCGTTCCCCGTGGTCTACGCCCTCGCCGTCGCGATCGGCGTCCTCGGGGTGGTGGCCGGCGCCCGGGCCGGGACGTCAACCGGGGTATCTAGGGACGACATGGGAGCTGAGACGCCCCTCGGACAACCAGATCGTCCCTAGATACCCCGCCACACGCCGCCACGCGCCGCCACACGCCACCACGCGCCGCCATCAGAGCCGCGGCGGAGTGCTCAGGTCCGGTCGAGCGTCGGGTAGTCGGTGTAGCCCTCCGCGCCGCCGCCGTAGAACGTGTCGGGGTTCGGCTCGTTGAGCTCGGCACCGGTGCGCCAGCGCTCGGCGAGGTCGGGGTTGGCGAGGAACGGACGCCCCACGACGACGGCGTCGGCCAGACCGGTCTCGAGCAGCTGCTCGACCGTCGCGAGCGTCGTGACCTCACCGAAGCCGTCGTTGAGCAGCACCACGCCGTCGAAGCGCCCGCGCAGGTCGCGCACCAGGGACTCGAGCGGCTCCAGAGGGCTGGCCAGCAGGCTCAGGTAGGCCAGGTCGAGCGGCGCGACGGCGTCGACGACGGCGCGGTACGTCTCGGTCAGGTCGCTGGTGATCTTCTCGCCGATGCCGGCGACCTGGTGGCCCGGGCTGAGCCGCAGGCCGACCCGCTCGGCGCCGATCGCCTCGGTGACCGCGGTGACGACCTCGACGACGAAGCGTGCCCGGTTCTCCGGGGAGCCGCCGTAGACGTCGTCGCGCAGGTTGACCGTCGGGTCCAGGAACTGGTGCAGGAGGTAGCCGTTGGCTGCGTGCACCTCGACCCCGTCGAGCCCGGCGGCGATCGCGTTGCGGGCGGCGGTGACGAAGTCGGCCACCAGTCCGACCACCTCGTCGGTCTCCACGGCGCGCGGCACGTCGTGGGGCTTGGTGCCGTCGGCGGTCACCATCTCGCCGGGCGCCTGCACGGCGCTCGGGGCGACGGTCTCGGCACCGTCCTTGTTGTCAGCGTGGGCGATCCGCCCGGCGTGCATGAGCTGCGCGACGATCACGCCGTCGCGGGCGTGGACCGCCTCGGCGACCGTGCGCCAGCCGGCGACCTGCTCGTCGGTGTAGAGACCGGGGACGTCGAGGTAGCCCTGACCGACCTGGCTCGGGGCGGTCCCCTCGGTGATGATCAGCCCGGCGCCGGCGCGCTGGGCGTAGTACTCGGCGTTGAGGGCGGTCGGGGTGTGGCCCGCACCCGCGCGGTTGCGGGTCAGCGGCGCCATCACGAAGCGCTGCGGCAGCTTCCAGGGACCGACGGCGAGGGGCTCGAATGCACGGCTCATGGGGATCGGGGGCTCCATCTGGTTGAGGTCTGTACGACCGACCTCAGCCTCCGGAGCCCCCGCGATGTTCCCCGGCGAGACCCACCTCACACGCGGCCCCGCCCCTTCAGGCGTTCACCGCCGCCGGAACGACGCCTCCACGAGGGCGGGCGGGGCGTACCCCTTGTCCGCCTCGTTGAGGGTGGTGCCGGGCGGCACGATCTCGTCGATCCGGTCGAGCACGTCGGCCGGGAGGACGACCTTCTCCACGCCGAGCTGAGACTCGAGCTGCTCCAGGGTGCGCGGTCCGATGATCGCCGACGACACCGCCGGGTGGGCGAGCACGAAGCCGAGCGCGAGGTGGATCAGCGACAGGCCCGCCTCGTCGGCGAGCTCCTGGAGGGCGTGCACCGCCTCGAGCTTGACCTTGTTCTCCGGGCTGCTCGGGTCGTGCCGCGCGGGCTGGCGCTCCAAGCGGCTCGAGGTGACGGCCGGGTCCTCGCCGCGGCGGTAGCGGCCCGAGAGCCACCCCCCGGCGAGCGGGCTCCACGGCAGCACGCCGAGGCCGTACTTCTGCGCGGTCGGCAGGATGTCGCGCTCCACCTCGCGGGCGAGGATCGAGTACGGCGGCTGTTCGGTGACCGGGCGCTCGCGCTGGCGCTTCTCGGCGACCCACTGGGCCTCGACGACCTGCGATGGCAGGAAGGTCGAGGTGCCGATGTAGCGGACCTTGCCCTGGCGGACCAGGTCGGTCAGCGCGCCCAGGGTCTCGTCGATGTCGACCTCGGGCCGCGGCCGGTGGACCTGGTAGAGGTCGATGTGGTCGGTCTGCAGCCGGCGCAGCGAGTCCTCGACCTCACGGATGATCCAGCGGCGCGAGTTGCCGGCCCGGTTGGGGTCCTCGTCGTGCATGTTGCCGTGGAACTTCGTGGCGAGGATGACGTCGTCGCGGCTGCCGCTGCGGGCCTGCAGTGCCTTGCCGACGATCTCCTCGGACTCGCCGCGGGCATAGACGTCGGCGGTGTCGATGACGTTGATGCCGGCGTCGAGCGCGCGGTGGATGATGGCGATCGACGCGTCGTGGTCGGGGTTGCCCCACGCGCCGAACATCATCGCGCCGAGGGTCAGCGGGCTGACCTGGACGCCGGTGCGACCCAGCGGTCGGTAGTGCTCGAACGAGGTCATGCGGATTCCTTTGCGTGCGTCGGGGCGTACTGGCTGGCGGGGCGCTCGAGGCCGAGGTGGTCGCGCAGCGTGCGTCCTGTGTACTCCGTGCGGAACAGCCCGCGCCGGCGCAGGATCGGCACGACCTCCTCGATGAAGACCTCGATGCCGCCCGGCAGCCACGGCGGCATCACGTTGAAGCCGTCGGCGGCGCCGTGCTCGGCCCACTCCTCGATGGTGTCGGCGACCTGGTCCGGCGTGCCGGTGACGACGCGGTGCCCGCGGGCCCCGGCGAGGCGGTGGCACAGCTGGCGCAGCGTCGGGTCCTCGCGCTCGACGATGTCGAGCACGAGCTGGAAGCGGCTGCCCTCGCTGCGCTCCTCGTCGGTGTCGATGATCTCGCGCGGGAACGGACCGTCGAGGTCGTACGACGACAGGTCGACGCCGGTGAGCCGGTTGAGCTGGGCGAGGGAGTACTCCGGCTGGGTGAGCTCGTTGAAGCGGTCGTGCAGCTCCTCGGCCTCCTTCGCCGTCGAGGCGATGAACGGGCTGATGCCCGGGAGGACCTTGAGGCCGCGCGGGTCGCGACCCTGGGCCTGCGCCCGTTGCTTGATGTCGGCGTAGAACTCCTGCGCCGACCCGAGCGTCTGGTGCGCGGTGAAGATCGCCTCGGCCCAGCGGGCGGCGAACGCCCGGCCGTCCTCCGACGACCCGGCCTGCACGTAGACCGGCCGGCCCTGGGGCGAGCGCGGGGCGTTGAGCGGCCCGCGGACCTTGAAGAAGCGCCCGGAGTGGTCGACGCGGTGGATCTTGTCGACGTCGGCGAAGACCCCGGACTCCCGGTCGGCGACGACGGCGTCGTCCTCCCAGCTGTCCCA
The DNA here is from genome assembly GCF_013410035.1 of Nocardioides cavernae. Taxonomy (GTDB): domain Bacteria; phylum Actinomycetota; class Actinomycetes; order Propionibacteriales; family Nocardioidaceae; genus Nocardioides; species Nocardioides cavernae_A. The sequence continues at coordinate 1,187,286 of NZ_JACCBW010000001.1, forward strand.
GAGCTTGGTGATGACCTCGACGTACTCCTCGGCGCGGGCGTACCGGTCGCGGTGCAGCGGGTGCGCGTCGAGGCCGAAGTTGAGCGCGGCGTTCGCCGCTCCGGTCGTCACGATGTTCCACCCCGCACGCCCCTTGCTGAGGTGGTCGAGGGAGGAGAGCTGGCGGGCGAGGTTGTACGGCTCGGTGTAGGTCGTCGACGCCGTGCCGATCACGCCGATCCGCTCGGTCGCCGCGACGATCGCCGTCATCACGGTGATCGGCTCGAGGCGGAAGCGCGCGGCGTACTGGATGTTCTCCGCCAGCGACGGCCCGTCGGCGAAGAACACAGCGTCGAACTTCGCGGCCTCGGCCCGCTGGGCGAGCTCCTGGTAGTAGGTGATGTCGAGGATCCGGTCGGTCTCGCTGTCAGGGTGCCGCCAGGCGGCCTCGTGGTGGCCGTCGGGGTAGATGAACAGGTTGAGGTGAAGCTGTTTGCCCGTCATGAGGCCGCCCGCTCGTCGAGGTGGGCGTGGTCGGTGGCGGAGTGCCGGCCCGGTACGGCGTCGTGGTCGTCCTCGACGCCCAGCTCGGACAGCAGCTCGGCGCGCAGCCGGGCGAAGGCCGGGTCGGCCTGCGAGCGACGGGTGCCGAGGTCGATTCGGGCGTCGTGGCGCACGACGCCGTCGTCGAGCACGATCACCCGGTCGGCCAGGACGATCGCCTCGTCGACGTCGTGGGTGACGAGCAGGACGGCCGGCTGGTGCACCTCGCAGAGCTTGCGCAGCAGCGTGTGCATCCGGATCCGGGTGAGGGCGTCGAGCGCGCCGAACGGCTCGTCGGCCAGCAGCAGCTGCGGGTCGCGTACGAGCGAGCGGGCCAGCGACGCGCGCTGCTGCTCACCCCCGGAGAGCTCGTGCGGCCAGGCCTTCTCTCGGCCGGCGAGGCCGACCTCGGCCAGGGTCTCCGACCCCCGGAGCGCGGCGTCGGAGGACCGGAGGCCGAGGGTGACGTTGTCGAGGAGCCGCTTCCACGGCAGCAGCCGGGAGTCCTGGAAGACCACCGACACCCGCTCGGGGACCTCGATCCGGCCGGTGCCGTCGACCCCGCGATCGAGGCCGGCGAGGGCGCGGAGCAGGGTGCTCTTGCCGGAGCCGCTGCGGCCCAGCAGGGCCACGAACTCGCCGGGCGCGATCTCGAGGTCGAGGCCGTTGAGCACGCCGCCCGCCTTGTTGAAGCTGCGGTGCAGGTCCTTGACGCGGACCGCGGCCCGCGGCTGGTGGGACGTCTGCGTGGTCAGCTGGCCAGGGTGCGTCGCCATGACAGGGCCTTCCTCTCGATGAAGCGGACGATCGCGTCGGCGGTGACGCCGAGCAGGGCGTAGACGACCAGGCCGACGACGATGATGTCGGTCTGGCCGTAGTTGGACGCGAGCGTGATCATGTGGCCGATCCCGCTCGTGGCGTTGATGACCTCGACGACGACCAGCGCGAGCAGGGACGAGGTCACCGCGAAGCGCATGCCGAGGAGGAAGCCGGGCATCGCGCCGGGCAGCACCACGTGGCGGACGAACTCGCCGCGGGTGACGCCGAGCGTCTCGGCGAGCTCGGCGTACCTGCCCTCGATCGAGCGCAGGCCGTTGTGGGTGTGGATGTAGACGGGCACGAAGACCGCCAGCGCGATGGTGATGACCTTCATCGGCTCGCCGATGCCGAGCCACAGGATCAGCAGCGGGATCAGGGCGAGCGTCGGGATCGAGCGCTTGACCTGGATCGGCCCGTCGATGAGCGCCTCACCGAGCCTGGAGAGCCCCGAGACGAGCGCCAGGACGGTGCCGACGGCGACACCGAGCCCGAGGCCGAGCGCCGCACGGATGCCCGAGGTCAGGAGGCTCTCCTGCAGGCGCCCGTTCTCGACGAGCGTGCCGGCCGTCTCGACGACGGTCCACGGCTCGGTGAGCGTGCGCGGGTCGAGGAGCCCGGTGGCCGAGCCCACGACCCACGCAGCCAGGAGCGCGGCGATGCCGATGAGCCCGCCGAAGCGGATCGGGGCGCCCGGTCCGAGCCGGCGGCGCGTGGGGCGTACGTCCTCCACCGCGTCTGCGGTGAACGAGCGCGTGGGCGCGGTGGTGCTGCTGGTCATGGTCGTCATGAGCCCTCCACCGCGGCCGCGATGGCCTTCTCGAAGCGGCGGTCGTAGAGCGTCTCGACGTCGAGCGGCTCCTGGTCCTGCTCCTTGACGAGGGTGTCGACCGTGATCTGGTGACGGGCGATGAAGTCGTCCCAGCTGGTCGGCACGGTGAACTGGCCGAGCGCGTCGACGACGTACTGCGCGTCCTCGGGCGAGAGGCCCTCGTGGTCGACGTAGTAGGCCCGCGCGAACTCGTCGGGGTGCTCGGAGATCCACTGCTGGGCCTGGGCCCAGGCGGCGACGTACTCCTTGATGGCCGCCGCCTTGTCGGCGTCCTCGAGGACGGTGGTCGGCGCGTAGAGCGTCCACGCGTCGTCGCGCACGCCGGGCGCGATGGTGCTGGCGCCGTCCTGCTCGTACTTCGCGAGGTAGGTCTTGACCAGCGTCTGGCCGAGCGGCGCGACGTCGACCTGCTTGCTCGCGAGGGCGACCGAGAAGGCGTCGTCGACGCTCTGCATCTCGACGAACTCGACGTCGTCCTGCGTCAGTCCGGCCTCGCGGAGCACGTTGAGCACCAGCGCGCCCTGGGCCTGGCCCGGGCTGTAGGCGATCTTCTTGCCCTTCAGGTCCTCGATCGACTGCACGTCGACGCCCGGCGCGATGCCGAGCTCGTAGGTCGGGTGCTCGTCGGGGTCGACGGTCTCGCGTGCGGCCACGATGCGGACGTCGGTGCCGGTCCAGTGCGCGAAGAGCGGCGGGATGTCGGCGACCGAGCCGATGTCGATCGCGTCGGCCCGGAAGGCCTCCAGCGTCTTGGGGCCGCCGGTGACGTTGGCCCACTCGACGTCGATGTCGAGGTCGTCGATGAGGCCGGAGGTCTCCAGTGCGACCTGGGTGGCGGGGTCGCCGACGCGCAGGACGGTGCCGTCGGCGGGCTTGTCGGGGAGCGCGGCGCTCAGCTCGAGCTTCGGCCCGGCCTCGCTGCCCCCGCAGGCGGACAGGCCGGCGACCAGGACGCCGACGGTGGTCAGCAGGGTGGCGCGCGCGAGCGGGCGACGGATCAGGCGGTCGAGCCCTCGTCGTGGCATGGGGGAGTCTCCGTTCTCGGGGTGAGGTTCCAAAGTACTGTAATCGAGTCGACTTTATTGAGTATGTGGTGCTGCGAGTTCCCTCCCCCCCGCCCGCACGTCCCTGTCAGCCGCGGAGCAGCGGCAGGAGCGAGTCGCCAACGCGGACGATCTCCTGCTCGTAGGGGGTGTCGCTGAGCACGAAGTGCGTCACCCCGAGGTCGGCGTACCTGCGCAGCGCCTTGGCCACGTCGCCCGGGGACCCGACGAGCCAGGTCGTGCCCGCCCCGCCGCCCCCGACTCGGCCGGGAGCGGTGTAGAGGCAGTCGTCGAGGACGTCGCCCTGCTCGGCGAGGTCGAGCAGGCGCTGCTGGCCGACCGCGACGCGCCGCCCGGGATCCGCGGTCCACTCGTGCTGGCCCTGGGCCATCGCCGCGACCTTGGCCTCGGCGTCGGCCCACGCCTCCTCGGTGGTCTCGCGCACGAGGGTGGTGATGCGCAGGCCGTACTCCAGCGGCGGGAGGTCGCGGTCGAGCTCGGCGCTGAGCCGGCGCAGGTGGTCGATGCGTGCGGCGACGCCGTCGAGCGGCTCGCCCCAGAAGAGCTGGACATCGGCCTCGGCCGCCGCGGTGCGCTGCGCGGCCTCGGACGCGCCGCCGAAGTAGAGCGTCGGGTGCGGGCGGCCCTCGCGGGCGACGGGCTTGTGCTCGAGCGTGGCGCCCTGCGCCGCGTAGTGCTCGCCCTCGAACGTGATGTCGTCCTCGGTCCAGTAGCGGCGGACGAGCCGCATGAACTCGCGCGTACGGGCGTAGCGCTGCGCCTGGTCACCCTCGTCGTCGCCGTACTGCGGCTGGTGGTCGGGGCCGCTCACGATGTTGACCTTCACCCGGCCCCCGGAGAGCTGGTCGAGCGTGGCCGCGGACGAGGCGAAGTGGGCCGGCGTCCAGTAGCCGGGCCGGATCGCGATGAGCGGGTTGAACGTCGTCGTCGCGGCGGCCAGCGCGGTCGAGACCGTGAACGTGTCCGGGCGCTTCCAGCCCGTGCCGATGAGGGCGCCGCCCCAGCCGTGGCCCTCGGTCAGCCGGGCGAGGTGGACCAGGCGCTCCAGGCTGTTGTGGCCTGCGACGGTGTCGTCGAGGCGGTGGCCCGGCGTCACCTGGTTGGGGATGTACCAGAGGAACTCCATCTCGCTTCTTTCTACTTATTGTCGAGTGGGTTACTACAGATAGCACGCCTCCGGGGTCCAGCCCCGCAAGCCGGGCCGCATGGCGGACAGCCCCACCCAAGGTGGTCGAGTAGCCGCGAGCGCCAGCGAGCGGCGTATCGAGACCCACAATCCGACCCCACAGCGGTCACCACCTGACCTGAATGCCCCCTACCGTCAGACCATGGACATGAAGCTCGAGCTGGTGATGGTGCCCGTGACAGATGTCGACCGGGCCAAGGAGTTCTACGAGAAGGTCGGCTTCGTCGCCGACCACGACCAGACCGTGAGCGACGATGTGCGCTTCGTGCAGCTGACCCCTCCGGGCTCGGCGTGCTCGATCGCCATCGGTCGCGGCCTCACCCGCATGGAGCCGGGCTCACTCGACAACATGCAGATGGTCATCGCCGACGCCGACGCGACCCACGCCGACCTCGTCGCGCGCGGCATCGAGGTGAGCGACGTCGATGAGCTGGCCTGGGGCCGCTTCGTCTTCTTCGCCGACCCCGACGGCAACGGCTGGGCGCTTCAGCAGCTGCCCGACTGGTCGCAGGGCGCGGGTGGCGAGGGGTACGACGCGGGCTAGGCATCGCAGCCGGGCCGATGTGGCGCGTCGCGCCGGAATGACCGAGTTGGGCGATGGCGTACGGGCGCCCGTGGCGGTTGGGTCGACCTACCGACCCCTCGACCACCGGAGCCCACGATGCGCCTCTCTCGGAAGACCACGACCTCCACGACGTCCGTCGTCACCGCCGCACTCCTCCTGGCGCTCGTCGCCGCCGCGACCGTGGCCGTCGGCTCCGCCACCGGCGCAGGGCGTACGCCCTCCTCCCTCACCGCGTGCGCGGCGAAGGACGGCGGGTCACTGCGCCTCGTCGCGAAGAAGAAGGCGTGCCGCCCCGACGAGCGGCCGGTGACGTGGGGCAAGCGCGGCCCCCGGGGCGCGCCCGGGACGAACGGGGTCGACGGGACCAACGGCGCCGTCGGCCCCCAGGGACCGGCTGGGGCGCCGGGGATGTCCGGCTACCAGGTCGTGGAGGAGCTCACCCCGGTGAACGGCTTCCTGTTCGGCACCTTCTACGCCACGTGTCCCGCGGGGAAGCGGGTCGTCGGTGGCGGCGCCACGGCTGTCACCGAGGAGGGAATCGAGCAGGCGACCGACACCTTCACGGTCCTGTCCCAGTCCCCCACGGCGGACGGGCGGCGGTACTACGCAGGGGTCTACAACACCGGGACCGTCGTCAAACGCTTCGTGGTCCGCGCGATCTGCGTGTCCGCGACGACCTGACGGCGGCACGGACGGCCGGCCCGTCCGCTGGTCACCCCGCCTCGCGGGCCTGGAAGTCCCAAACCGCGACGTGGCCCAACGCACCGGTGAGCGTCACCCAGGAGGCGTGCATCGGCAGCTCCTCGCGTCGGACCAGGCGGGGTTCGCTCCAGCGCTCGGAGTCTCGCCGCGCGGTGCCGACGGACAGCACGTCGGCGGCGGTGGTGCGGACCACGCGGGTGCGTGCGTGCTCCATCACCAGGCGCAGGGTGGCGAGTCCGTCCTCGCCGCCGCCCTCGTGGAGGTGGCGTTGGTCGGGTTCGACCGCCTGGAGGATCCGGGTCGGCCGCTGCGGCGGGTTGACCGCGAGCAGATCTGCGGGGACCTCGCCGAGCGAGGTGAAGTCGAGCACCTGCGTCGCGAGCCGCCGGGAGCCTTCCCGCCCCATCACGGATGCGACGTTGTCGGCGGTCGCCCGGGCGGCAGCCGGGTCGTTGTCGATGGCGATGACCTGCTCGGCCCCGGCGGCGAGTGCCGCGATCGTGATGAGGCCGGCCCCGCTCCCGGCATCGATGACGGTGAGGCCCTCGACGTCGACCATGGTCGCGGCCAGGAGCGCGGAGAACCGCGAGGGGCTGTGCACGCCGTCGAGCGCCGTGAGCTGCTGGCCGAGGGCGTACCACTCGCGCCACTCCGTGCGGGAGATCGGGACGTGGTCGGTCGACGTCATGCGTGGTCCTTCGGGTCGGCGGGGTCGTGGCTTGTGGGATCGGGTGTGACGGGCCCGGCGCGCGGGCGTACGTTCGGTGCATGTCGCCCGCGATCGAGCTCGATGCCGTGGATCGCGAGATCCTCCGTCTCCTGCAGCTCGACGCCAGGACGCAGAACAAGGATCTCGCGGAGCGCGTCGGCCTGGCTCCGTCCACCTGCCTGGCGCGGGTGCGGCGGCTCTCCCGCGCCGGCGTCATCACCGGGTTCACCGCGGTGGTCGACCCGGACGCCGTCGGCCGGGCGGTCGAGGCGCTGCTGTCCGTGCAGATGCGGCACGCGCGGTCGCTGGTGGACCCGTTCGTGGAAGCGGTACGCGACCTGCCCGAGACCCGCGCGGTGTTCCACGTGACGGGTCGCGCCGACTTCGTCGTGCACGTCGCGTGCGGCACCGTCGGCGACCTGCAGCGGCTCGTGCTCGACGAGTTCACGGCGCGTGCGGAGGTCGGTCACGTGGAGACGCACCTGGTCTACTCGCGATGGGACGGCGGGCCGCTCCCGCCGTTCCCTGCCGAGACGGGCGACTGAGGGTCGAGGGCGCGCACGAGGTCGTCCCAGAGGTCCTCGACGTCCTCCAGCCCCACCGAGACCCGGAGCAGCCGGTCGCTGATGCCGGCCGACGCACGGGCGTCGTCGTCCATGATGTGGTGGCTCAGCGTCACCGGGCTCTGGATGAGCGTGTCGACGCTGCCCAGGCTCACCGCGGGGGTGATCACCCGCACCCGCGACAGCACCGCGTGCGGGTCGCCGTCCACCTCGAACGAGACCAGGGCACCTCCCGTCCGCATCTGGTCCGCGGGGCGCTGGGCCGCGCGGCCCGGGTAGAGCACGCGGGTCACCGCGGGGTGCGACGCCAGGCGGTCGGCGAGCTCGGCCGCCGTGGTCGACGCGGCGCGCATCCGCAGCGGGAGGGTGGCGAGACCGCGGAGCAGCAGGTAGCCCGACAGCGGGTGCAGGACGCCCCCGGTGACGAAACGGATGTTGCGCAGGCTGCGGGCGACGTGCTCGTCGCACGCCACCACCCCGCCCAGGACGTCGCCGTGGCCGCCGAGGAACTTGGTGGCGCTGTGCAGCACGATGCTGGCACCGTGCCGGCGCGGCTGCTGCAGCGCCGGAGTCGCGAACGTGTTGTCGACCAGCAGGGGCACCGTGCCGCACTGGGCGGCGACGGCCGCGATGTCACGCTCGTCGAGGGTGGGGTTGGCAGGCGACTCGAGGACCACCAGCCCGGTGTCGGGTCGTAGCGCCGCGTCGATCCGCGACGGGTCCGCCCACGTCGTGCTCGTGCCGAGCAGCCCTGAGCCGAGCAGGTGGTCCGTCGTGCCGTAGAGCGGGCGTACGGCCACGACGTGCGGCCTGCCCGCGGCCGCGACCGCGAGCAGGCACGCCGACAGCGCAGCCATGCCGCTGGAGAAGGCGACGGCGGCCTCGCTCAGCTCGAGGTCCGCCAGGGCCCGCTCGAACCGTTCGACGGTCGGGTTGCCCAGGCGCGCGTAGACCGGGAGCCCGGCATCGCGCTCCCCCGTGCTCATCAGGTCGAGGCGGTCTGCCTCGCCCCGGGTGTCCCGGGACGGGTAGGTCGTCGAGAGGTCCAGCGGTACGGCGTGCAGGCCGAGGTCGGCGAGGTCCTCGCGGCCTGCGCGCACGGCTCGGGTGTCGAATGCGGCGGTCATGGGGTCAGGCTGCCGCCGACGGCGCCTTCACGGGGAAGTCACCGAACAAGAAGGCTGAGTTCGCGTGCCTCGCCGAACAGTGTTCGGTCGCGCTCCGCCAGACGCCAGCTCCGGCGCAGCCGCTTCGGTCGCCGTCGCGGACTCCCGCACGCCGGACCGGCGTCAGCGGGCCAGGGTCGTCGACGGGAGCTCCTGATACCTCGCTCGGTAGGTCTGCGCGAACCGTCCGAGGTGGAAGAAGCCCCAGCGGACCGCGACGTCGGTGACCGAGGTCTGCGTGGCGTCCGCCGCGACGAGGTCGCGCCGCGCCCGCTCCATGCGGGTGCGCCGCAGGCGCTCCAGCGGACTCATGCCGAGCTCGCGCTGGAACGCCTCCTGGAGGGTCCGCGGTGCGACGCCTGCGCGTCGCGCGAGCTCGACGACCGTCCACTCGTGCTCGGGCTGCCCCTCGATGAGGTCGACGACCGTGCGTACGACGGGTGGGCACGGGCGCGTCGGCTGCTCCACCTCGCGGGCCGAGTTGGGCTGCATCGCCAGCAGCCCGGAGATGAGGGTCTGCTCGAAGTGCACCGCCGCGAGAGCCGAGCCGAACAGGGCGCCGCCCGACTCCACGTCGTCGACCGCGAGGTGCACCAGGCGCAGCCACGAGCGTACGGACGGGGTCTGCAGGTCCATCGCCGGCTCGAACACGACGGGCGCGGAGTCGCCGTCGGCCCTGGCCATGTCCTCGACGCTCCCGCGGCGGAAGTAGATGAGCAGCTGCGCGCAACCCTCGCCCCAGACCATGTCGACCGGCTCGGTGGGTGATCCGACGGACGCACGGTTGCGGGTGGAGTGCACGACCTGGCTGCCCACCCGGACGCGAGCCGTGCCGGCGACCGGGACCTTGACGAGGTAGAAGTCGTCGAACGTCCCCGGGGTGATGCGCATGCCGCTGCCGTACGTGAGGTAGTTGAGCGTGACGGACGAGCCGATCGGTGCCGCGTTGTGGACCATGTCGAGACGGGCGTCGCGTCCCGTCGGCTCGAGCAGGTGGGGGCAGAAGTGCTCCGCCACCTCGTGGCGGGCCTCGTCCATGTCCGTCGTCGCCATCCTGCGGTGCGCGCTGAGCAAGGGCCGAGCCATCGCCATGACCTCCCTCGCGCTCCCGGACAACGGGTCACGCGATCATGGCACGTCCTGCAGCGTGTCGACACGGGATTTGCCCGCCGGGAAACTCGCCGCGTCCGGCGGATGATCCCCGCGCCTCGTGGACAGCGGGGAACCGTCGTTCGCTCCTACCGTCTCGCCGTGCGACGGCAACGACGTCGCGCACCGGACGTCCGGCACGTGCCGGGCTCGCCGGCCCTCGACCGCAGACACCTGAGAAGGAACACCACGTGAACACCCACCTGACCCGCACCCTGCCCGCCGCGGCCGTCCTCGCCGCCGTCGTCGCGGTATCGGCCTCCACCGGTGCCGTTGCCGGCGCCCTGATCACCGGCGCCGACATCAAGAACGGCACCGTGACCTCGGCCGACATCAAGAACAAGACCATCACCGCCAAGGACGTCAAGGACGGGGCCCTCAACTCGGCGCACCTGAGCCCGGCCACGCTCGCCGGCCTCCAGGGCGGTTCGGGACCGGCCGGGCCGACGGGTCCCGCCGGTCAGACCGGCCCGAAGGGCGACCCCGGCCCTGCGGGTGTCAGCGGCCTGCAGCACGTCGTGGCCACCAAGGCCATCAACGCGGGCACCGGCGGCAACGTCCAGGTCGCCTGCCCGGCCGGGAAGAAGATCCTGGGCGTCTCCGGCGACTGGACCACGAGCGTCCAGCCGGCGGCCGCCAGCATCAGCGCCACCCTGCTCACGGGTTCGGCGTACGGCTTCAACGACACCGACTCGACCATGACCCTCCGCGCGACGGCCACCTGCGCCACGGTGGACTGAGCCGGATCGACCGCACGCGAGCGGGGGCGGAGACACGCCCCCGCTCCCGCTCGCGAGGTGCCTCGGTACCTCCGGTCGATGACCCGGCACCTCAGGAGGATGAGCAACCGCCCGGCTCCGCGACACACTCCTCCTGGTCGACACGACGTCGGCCGTCGGCAGATGGGAGCGAAGCACGTGTTCGGTGAGGTCCCGGTGCTTCCGGTAGTGGTGCCGCTCGGCGGGGCGGTCCTCGTCGTCGCCCTGTGGCACCTGCACCGCCAACGGATGTTGTCGGCGTCCCGAGCCGCGGTGGCGCTCGCCCTGGGCGTGTACGCCGCGGGCATCGTCGCGAACACCGTCTTCCCGATCTACCTCGACAAGCCCTCCAGCCCGACGCGCTGGACGCAGTTCCTCAACCTCATGCCCGGGGGCGGGTACGAGCTCGCGGACGCCGCGATGAACGTCTGCGTCTTCGTGCCCCTCGGGGTGCTTCTCTCTCTGGCCGCGCCGCGGTGGCCCTGGTGGCGAGTGCTGGCCGCAGCGGCGGCAGTCAGTCTCTTCATCGAGCTGACGCAGTACGTCACCGCGAACCTCCTCGCCGGGGGGCACATCGCCGACGTCAACGACCTGGCCTCCAACGTCGTCGGGGCCGGCGCCGGGCTCCTGCTGCTTGCTGCGTTGTCGCGGGTTCCGATCGGCGCGCGCCTGCTCGCTCGGTTCAGGTGGTGCGAGCCGCAGCGGACCCACCAGTCCACCCGGTCTGGATCCCCCGCCTTGCCTTGGGTCAGTCCCGAGGCCCTCGGTTCCTCACAGGGTCGCGGTCGTACGGAATCCACGGACTGCCAATCGTGCGCTTGGTCCCGCGACTGTCGACCGAGGCATGAACGTCGACGTAGAAGCCTTCCTTGTCGGCAACGTCGTGCACGCGGACGAACTTGACGTCACCGAAGGCCATGAGGCCAGGCGCCGAATCCGCCGTTGCGTGCCGGTCAGCCAGTTGCTCCCCGAACTCGGCCTTTGCATAGCCGTCAGGCGCGGAGACGTCATGGACGTACGCCGACGTCGAACGGCAGGTCAATGCGATCCACCGATCATCGCCGGTACCAGGGCCCCACGCATGATGGAACTCGAAGTCGATCGAGCCTGACTCGAGGGAAGCGCGATACTGGAGCCAGGCGATGAACGCCGCCGAACCAGCTACGACGACCGAGCAGATGGCAATGACGGATGCCACCCAGTCCGAAATCTCCATACTCCAGCGTCTCCGGGTCCTTGAGTGTCGACCAGATTGCGCGATGCTACCCACAGCCATTTCCCCGGCTTGTACGCAAGTGGGGGCCGGCCGACGGGCAGCGGACTGGGCGCCGCCCAAGTTCAACAGCACGCCCCCACCCCAACGCAGGCCACGCCAGCGACCCGCACCCGTAGTCTCACCCCATGCCCGACAACGTCCTGTGGATCATCACGGACGACCAGCCGCGCTCGACGCTGCGGTCGATGGACCAGACCTGGCGCAGGCTGGCGCAGAAGGGTGTCCGGTTCCGGCAGGGCTACAGCGCGATGCCGCTGTGCGGGCCGGCGCGGGCGTCGATGCTGACGAGCCTCTACCCGCACAACCACGGGTGCGACACGAACATGACGCACCAGCCGTTCGTGGCGCAGGGACGCGACCGGGACACCGTTGCGACCCGGCTCCAGGCGGCGGGCTACGACACCGGCTACTTCGGCAAGTACATGAACGGCCTCGCCCAGGACCCGGCGTACGTCGCCCCGGGCTGGGACCGCTGGGTCGCGCTGCTCGACGGGATGATCGACGACCCGCGCGTCAGCGTGGACGGCACGATCCGCAAGGTCGAGGGGCAGCGCGAGTTCGACCGGTTCGCCGCGCGCCGGCTCCGGCGGTTCATCCGCCGCCACCAGGACGCGCCGTGGTTCGCCATCTACTCCCCCACCGCGCCGCACGGGCCGTACACCCCGAGCCCACAGCACGCCGACGACTTCGACGGCGTCGAGTGGGACCCGCCGGCGCTCAACGAGGCCCACATGGGCGACAAGCCGAGCTGGCTGCGTGACCTCCCGCCGCAGGACCGCCGCCGGATGCAGAGGATCTACGAGGGCAAGCTCGAGGAGCTGCAGGACGTCGACGACCAGGTCGCCAAGGTCCTCGACACGCTGCGCGACACCGGCCAGCTCAGGCGCACGTGGATCTTCTTCGTCTCCGACAACGGCTACCTGCTCGGCGAGCACCGCCTGTTCCACAAGTCGCAGCCCTACGAGGAGTCGGCCGGCATCCCCTTCCTCGTCCGCGGCCCCGGCGTCGAGCCGCTCGTCAGCGGCGCGCTGGTCTCCCAGGTCGACCTGATGCCCACCACACTCGACGTCGCCGGGCTCGACCCGGACGCCGGCCGCGACCTCGACGGCCGCTCGATGCTCGGCCCGCTGCGCTCCGGCGACTGGTCCGCGTGGCGGCGCCGGCTCGCCGTGGAGAACACCAACCTCGACTGGGTGCTGGTCCGCGAGGGATCGCGCGTCTACATCGAGCACCAGGACTCCGACGAGTGGGAGCTCTACGACCTCGCGCAGGACCCCCACCAGCTCACCAGCCTGCAGGACGCCGACGTGACCGAGTGGTCGCGCAGGGCCCGCGAGCTCTTCGGCGCGCGGGGCATCGCGATGCGCGCCCTCGAGCAGTGACGGCGAGACAACCGGCGGGACGAGCCCCGCGTCCGGTCAGCGGTCGAGCTGCTCCAGCATCTCGTTGAAGTGACGGCGCAGCCGGTCCTCGTGGTCCCACGCGACCTGCTCCAGGCGGCCCACCTCGGCCTGGGCCGCGGCGCGCTGGCGCTCGGCCTCGGCGCGTACGCCCTCCGCCTCGGCACGCGCACCCTCGACCATGCTCGTGGCCTCGCGCTGGGCCGTGCGCAGCAGCGTCTCGGCCTCCTGCCGCGCCGACGCGACGATCTCCGCGGCCTCCGCGCGGGCGTCGTCGCGCCACCGGTCGGTCTCGCGGGCGGTCATCTCGAGCAGCCGCGCCGCCGACGGCACGCGCGGCTCGGGCACCACGATGCCCGGGGCGTCGTCTCGGAGGTCGTTCCCTGCAGCGCGGACGTCCGCGTCGTGTTCCTGGCTCAGCACGTCAGGCAGCGTACGCAGTCGAGGCCGTCGGCGTCGATGGGCAGGCCTCAGACGAGCTCGGGCTGGGTCTTCTCGCGGACCTCGTCCTCGGTCACTCCCGGGGCGAGCTCGACGAGCCTGAGCGCGCGGTCGCCGAGGGTGCCGGACGGGGCGACCTCGCCGGTCGAGGGGTCGATCACGTCGATGACCGCGAGGTCGGTGATGATCCGCTGCACCACGCGCTTGCCGGTGTAGGGCAGGTCGCACTCGTCGAGGATCTTGAGCGACCCGTCCTTGGCGACGTGCTCCATCAGCACGATGACCCGCTTGGCGCCGTGGACGAGGTCCATCGCGCCGCCCATGCCCTTGACCATCTTGCCGGGGATCATCCAGTTGGCGATGTCGCCGACCGCGGAGACCTGCATCGCGCCGAGGATCGCGGCGTCGATCTTGCCGCCGCGGATCATCCCGAAGGACTGCGCGGAGTCGAAGAACGACGCACCGCGGCGCAGCGTCACCGTCTCCTTGCCCGCGTTGATGAGGTCGGGGTCCTCGTCGCCCTCGAACGGGTACGCCCCCACGCCGAGGATGCCGTTCTCGCTCTGCAGCACCAGCTCGACGTCGTCGCCGACGTAGTTGGGCACCAGCGTCGGCAGCCCGATGCCGAGGTTCACGTAGGACCCGTCGACCAGCTCCGAGGCGGCCCGTGCGGCCATCTCCTCACGACTCCATGCCATGTCAGCCTCCCAGCCCGTGCGTCGCCGCGTCGTCCACCAGCGCCTCGTCCGGCGCTCCCGGTCGCGGTCGCGTGGTCGTCTTCTCGATCCGCTTGTCGGCGGCCTGCTCCGGGGTGAGCGCGACGACACGCTGGACGTACACCCCCGGCGTGTGGATGTCGTTGGGGTCGAGCTCGCCGGGCTCGACCAGCTCCTCGACCTCCGCGATCGTCACCCGCCCGCACATCGCGGCGAGCGGGTTGAAGTTGCGCGCGGACTGGCGGTAGACGAGGTTGCCGTGCCGGTCGCCCTTCCAGGCCCGGACCAGCCCGAAGTCGGCGACGATGGCCTCCTCGAGGACGTACTCCTTCTCACCCTCCGCCGTGGCGAAGACCTTGGTCTCCTTGGGCGGGGACGACACGATCACGTTGCCCTCGGTGTCGTACTTCCACGGCAGCCCGCCCTCGGCGACCTGCGTGCCGACACCGGTCGCGGTGTAGAAGCCCGGGATGCCCGAGCCGCCGGCGCGCATCCGCTCGGCGAGCGTGCCCTGCGGGGTGAGCTCGACCTCGAGCTCGCCGGAGAGGTACTGCCGGGCGAACTCCTTGTTCTCCCCGACGTAGGACGAGATCATCCGCCGGATCCGCTTGGCGAAGAGGAGCTTGCCCAGCCCCCACTCGTCCACGCCGCAGTTGTTCGACACCGCTTCGAGGTCGCTCGTGCCGGCGTCCAGCAGAGCGTCGATGAGCACCGACGGGATGCCCGACAGGCCGAAGCCGCCGACCGCGAGGGTCGCGCCGTCCGGGATGTCGGCGACCGCGTCGGCCGCAGAGGAGACCACCTTGTCCATGCCCGCACTGTAGCGACGTGGACGACGGCACAGACGACGGCCGGGCCCGGGGAGTGGTCCCCGGGCCCGGCCGCCAGAAAGAGGGTCAGCGCTTGGCCAGCCGCTCCTTCACCTGGGCGAGGAGTGCCGCACGCAGCTCCCCGTCCAGCTTCTTGCGGACGAGCTTGCGCAGCGCCTTGAGGTGCTTGCGCGCCTCACGCACGTCGCCCTTGCGCTCCGCCTTGGCGGCGTCCTTCTCGAGCTGGAGCAGCTTGTTGGCCAGCTTCGGCCCGACCTCGCCGCTCTCGGCCAGCGCACCGACCACCTTCTTGAGCGACTTCCCGGTCGCCTGGACGGTGAAGACCACCGTCTCGGAGGCCGAGTTGCCCGCCGCGTCCGTCGCGGTGACGGTCAGCACGTGGCGGCCGGTGGACAGCATCCACATCCCCCACTCGCCGGCCTCGACGACCTCGCCGTCGAGGGTGGCCCGCACGGTGCGGACTCCGGACGTGGCGTCCGTCGCCGCCCACGCCACCGTCGCCGACTTGTGGCTCGGGTAGGTGCGGGCACGGATGCCGGAGATGCTCAGCGCCGGGTCACCGGTGTCGAGCGCGACCTCCTTGGCCTGCGCCGTCTCCACGTTGCCGGCCCGGTCGACCGAGCGCACCTCGAGGGCGTTGCGGCCCTGCGTGGTGAGGGTGAAGGGAGCGGTGTACGTCGTCCACATGCCGTTGCCGGTGCGGTACTCCGTGCGGGCCACTCCCGAGCCCTGGTCGGTCGCGGTGAGCGTGACCTTCGGTGCCGTGGTGAACCAGCCGGCGGTGCCGTCGGGCGACGCCGGGTCGGTCTTCACGGTGGTCACCGGGGCCGTGGTGTCGGCGGGCGGGCCGTCGACCGTGAGGTCGATCGACTGCTCCTCCTCCACGTTGCCCGCGACGTCGGTCGAGCGGAACCGCACGACGTGGTCACCGGCACCGGTCACGACGACCGGGGCGGTGTACGCCGTCCAGGACCCGCCGTCGACGCGGTACTCCGTCGAGGCGACACCCGACGTGGCGTCGGTCGCGTCGAGCACGACCTTCACGCCGTCGCCGGCCTTCTCCTGGGTGGCGCCCGTCGCCGGGGTCACGGTGTCGACCTTGACCTCCGACTCCTGGGAGTCCTCCACGTTGCCGGCCTCGTCGGTCGAGCGGTAGGCCACGGTGTGCTCCCCGTCGGGGACCGCCACCGCGCCGGTGTACGCCGTCCAGGCACCGCCGTTGATGCGGTACTCGGTCGTCGCGACGCCCGAGCCGTCGCCGTCCTCGGCGGCGAGGGTGAAGCTCGGACCGGTGACGTACCAGCCCTCCTCGCCGTCCGCCGTGCCCGGCACCCACGTGATGGCGGTGGTGGGCGCGTCCTCGTCGCTGGCCTCGACGACGACCTGGACGGACTTGGTCGCCTCCTCGTTGCCGGCGAGGTCGGTGGAACGGAACTCGACGGTGTGGGTGCCGGGCTCGCTGATGGTGAACGGGGCCGTGTACGGCGTCCAGTCACCCTCGTCGATCCGGTACTCGGTGGAGTCGAGGCCCGAGCCGCCCGTCTCGTCGGTCGCGGTCAGCGTGACCTGCACGCCGCCCTCGACCGCGACCTGGCTGGCCGTGGTGACCGGCGCGGTCTCGTCGACCGGCGGCTCCTCCCCGGTGTCGAGTCGGAAGTAGTCGAACTCGACCGTGGTCGGCTCCTCCTGCTCCGGACCGATCGCCATCAGGCCCAGGGAGTTGAGCGGGCCGTCGTAGGTGATGCCGTCACCGATGGGCGTCCACGAGGCACCGGCGGTGGACTTGACCGCCGCCGTGTACTTCGTGCCGACCTTGGTCACCTGCACCCACCAGTAGCCGCTCTCCGAGGTGTCGGCGATGTTGACCTGGTCGCCACCGCTGACCCCGTTGCCGCCCTTCTCCGCGGCCAGCTCGGCCCGCAGGTCGAGCGCGGAGCCCGGGGTGTTGAAGGCGACGATGTCGGCCTTGGCGTAGTTGTTGTCGTCGCCGTACATCAGCAGGCCGGCCAGCTGGTAGCGGTGCTTGAGCGGAGCCTTGAACTTCGTCTCGGCCACCCAGTCACCGTCCGGTGCGTCCTGCAGGATGAAGTTGCGCGGCGTGATCGGGTTGTTGCCGTTGATGTCGCCCGGCTCCGTCTCGATCTTGAGGTGCCCACCGGCCACCGACGCCGTGCGCGAGTTGTAGCGCACCGACTCCGCCCAACGGCAGCCGTTCAGCGAGGTGCCGTCGAACTCGTCCCCGGGCTCGAAGGTGCCCGCGGTCCCGTCCGGCGTGACGGTGAACGAGTCGACCGTCGCGGACACCGGGGTGGTGCCCAGGTCGCCCGCCGCCATCAGGCCGATGCGGGTGCCCGCACCCGTCTTGAGCGCGGTCGAGCCGGTGACGTTGGTCCACGCCGTGCCGTTGGTCGAGTACGCCGCGGTGAGCGTCCCGTTGGTGTTGGTCAGGCGCAGGTGGATCGTCGTCGGGAAGTCGGCCGCCAACCGGGGCGCGCCCGGCGTGCTGCGGTTGCCGCCCGTCTCCGACTGGAACTCGACGAGCCTGCCGCCGTCCTGGTGCCGCACGAACGCGAGCTTGTTGTACTCGTCGTCGCTCTTGTGGACGACCAGGCCGGCCCACTGCCAGTGCGAGGTGTGCGCCAGCGTCAGCTTGGTGGTCGCCACCCAGTTCCCCGCGGGGAGGTCCTGGCCGGCGAAGCTCACCGGGCCGGGGCTGGCCTCGTTGATGTCACCACCGGTGACCGGCAGGTTGAGCGACCCACCGGACTGCGTGATGGGACGGGCCGGGTCGTGACGCAGCGCCCACTTCGGCAGCAGAGCCGGAGAGGTGAAGTCGTCGCTCAGCGGACCACCCACACAGCTCAGCGGCTCGCTCGGCGTCCCCGGCTCCGGCTCCACGACCTCCGGGTCGCCGACCGAGAACTGCGAGAAGTCGGCCGTACGGACCGCGGACTCGTGGGCCATGATGAACATGCCGACGTCCTGCGTGTCGGCGATGCCGGACAGCGTCACCGCTGCACCGATCTGGGTCCACGACGTGCCGTTGTTGGACCAGTACGCCGACACCTGCTCGCCGCGGCGGCTCAGCTTGAGCCACTTGGGCGTGGTGCTGGTGCCGCCGGCCACCGACGCGTTGAGCTGGCCGTTGCCGTCGGGGTCGGTCAGGAACTCCATCCCCGACGCGCGGCGCCACGCGAGCATGGCGTAGCCGGCCGAGGAGCCGGGCTGCGTCATGTCGTTGCGGATGATGAGGCCGGCCTTGCCCGAGTTGTTCTGCAGGGTGCTGGCGTCGACCCGCACGATGGCGTCGTACTCCTCGTCACCGGCAGCCGGCTGGAAGAGGGTCGAGTACTGGTCGGTGCCCTGCCACGCGTTCGCGCCCGCACCGGAGATCCGGAACGCACCGGCGCCGAGCCGCTCGAACTCGCCACTCGCGTTGCTGAACGGGACCAGGTCGCCGAAGAGCTCGCCCACCTGCACCTGCACGAGGCGCGACGTGGTCGTCTTGCCCTCGTCGTCGGTCGCCTTCGCGGTGATCTCGTAGAGGCCCTCCTCCTCGGGAGCGGTCCACGTGGTGCTGAACGGCGCGCTCGTGTCCTCGCCGATCTTGGTCTCGCCCTGGAAGAACTCGACCTTGGCCACGGTGCCGTCGAGGTCGGACGCCTCGGCGGTCACCTCGACCTCGTCACCCGCGTCGACCCTGGTGCCGTCGACCGGCGCCGTGATCGCGACCAGGGGCTTCGCCTCCGGCGAGATGCCCTGGCCCATGGCCTCGAAGAAGTTGAGCTTGATGTCGCTCGAGCCGGTGAAGACGAGGTAGAGGTCGAACGACTCGGACCCGAGCTCGCTCACGTCCACCGCGACGTCACGGAACTGCTGGCCCGTGGCCGGGACGGTGGCGGTGCCGAGGACGTCGCCCGTCGGGCTGCCGTCACGCAGCTCGATGGTGCCGCCGGCGGCCGCTGCCTGGACGCGCAGGTTGAAGGTCTCGATCTGGTGGAAGCTCACCGGCTCGAAGTTGACCCACGCGCCGTCCTTGCCGACGACGACCTGGCCGCCGCCCGCGGCGTCCCGGCCGGGGGCGAGGGTGGCGGTCGACGACTTGCCGTCGAACCACTCCGCCTGGCGCAGCTTGGGGAAGATGACCGCGGTGTCGGAGCCGAGCAGCTTGTTGGCCCCGCCCTCACCACCGGTGTCGGTGTAGCGGGCGTCGATGGCGTAGAAGATGTTCTCGTCGGCCGCGTGCCCGCCGATGCTCGTCACCTCGCTGCCCGTGAGGCCCTTCTGGGCGACGAGCGGGTGGGCGTGGTCGTCGTGACCGAGCGCCGGCTGCACCTCGACACCCTGCGGGTCGATCGTGGTGTCCTCCGGGTCGGTGACCTTGACCTGCCAGCTGATCTCGTCGCCGAAGTCGAAGAACGCACCGTCGGGGGGCGTCTCGATCTCGACGATCGGGCGGGTGTTGCCGACCGTGATCGGCGTCGTGGTCGTGCCGGTCTTGCCGGCCGGGTCCGTCACCGTGAGGCGGGCGTCGTACTCCCCGTTCTCGGTGTAGGTGTGGGTGGCCGTGACGCCGGTGGCGTCGACCTCGCCGTCGCCGTCGAAGTCCCACTCGTAGGTGATGTCCTCACCCTCGGGGTCGCTCGAGCGGCTGGCGTCGAAGCTGACCTCCAGCGGCGCCTGACCGGAGTCCGGGGTCGCGTCGATGCGGGCCACCGGCGAGCGCGAGCCACTGATGTAGTCGATGCGGTAGAGCCCGGACGTCGGGTTGTCGCGCCCGTAGCCGCCACCCCAGTCCAGGACGTACATCGAGCCGTCGGGACCGAACTTGGAGTCGATCGGCGCGAGGAACGGGACGTTGGGCAGGAACGGGTTGACCTTCTCCACCTGGGAGCCCTGCGCGGTGGCGGGGTCCTTGAGCTGGATGTTGTACATCTTGTTGCGCGCCCAGTCGTAGAAGAACGGCTTGCCGTCGAACGACTCGGGGAACTTGGTGTCGGACTCGAGCGCCTCGTCGTAGCGGTAGATCGGGCCGCCCATCGGGGCCAGGCCGCCGCCGGCGGGGATCGCGCCGGTGGAGCTGCGCTGGTAGCCGTAGTACATGTCGGCGGCACGGGCCGGCGGCAGGTTCTTCAGGCCGGTGTTGCGCACCGAGTCGTTGACCGGGTTGGCGCAGTCGAAGTACGCCCCCACGACCGGCGGGTTGAGCGGCGTGGTGCTGCCGTAGTCGACGTCGCGGAACGGCTCACCGTTGGGGTTCTGGCCCTGGTGGTTGCCGCCCATGCACATCGGCCAGCCGTAGTTGCCGGGGCTCTTGATGAGGTTCCATTCCGCGATGCCGGCCGGTCCGCGGTTGGCGGGGTTGTCCGAGCCGTTGTCGGGCGAGTAGTCGGCCATGCTCAGCCAGCCGGTCTCGCTGTCGATGGAGAAGCGGAACGGGTTGCGGAAGCCCATCGCGTAGATCTCGGGCAGCGTCTTGCCGTCGGCGTCGTCGGCCTCGTCGAAGAGGTTGCCGTCGGGGATCGTGTAGGTCGAGCCGACTCCGGGCTGGTTGCCGGGCTCGTCGACCGGGACGATCCGCAGGATCTTGCCGCGCAGGTCGTTGGTGTTGGCCGAGGTCTCGCGGGCGTCGTGGAAGGTGCCGGCGCGCTCGGAGAGCGGCGCGTAGCCACCGGAGGGCTCGGAGTGCGGGTTGACGTCGTCGCCGACACCGATGAACAGGTTGCCGTCGTCGTCGATGTCGAGCGCGCCACCGGTGTGGCCGGGCTCGTCGGGCAGTCGGCGGGCCGGGATCCGGATGATGACCTTCTCCGTGGCCGGGTCGACCGAGCCGTTCTCGAAGGTGAACCGGGACACGGTCGACCAGAAGTTCGCCGGGTCGGAGTCGTTGGGCGACGCTGCCGAGCGGTAGAGGTAGAGGTGGCCGTTGGTCGTGAAGTCGGGGTCGAGCGCGACGCCGAGGAGGCCGTCCTCGCCACCGGAGTACACGGGCAGCGTCAAGACGGTGGTGACCGCCTGGGACTCCGGGTCGTACATCCGCAGCTGGCCGCGGACGAGCTCGGTGTAGAAGACCTTGCCGTCGTCGGCCACGTCGATGGCGTACGGGGCGGAGGTGTTCTGGTCGAGCGGGATGCGCTCGTAGCTGTCCCACACGGTGCCGCCGCAGTCGCCCTCCTCGAGACCGGCGACGTACTTCACGCCGCCGACGATCATCTCCATGAACTCGGGCTCGTCGTAGTTCTTCGGGAAGTGGCCGAGGGCGGTGCTCCAGAAGCGACCGCCGTCGTAGGGCTTGCACCAGGTGATCGGGTGGTCGTAGCCCTGGGCGTTGCCGCCCGGGTTGTAGGTCGACTCGTCCATCGTCTGGAGGACGTGGGCCTCACCGCGGACGTTGCGGTTGAAGTTGTACCACTCGTCGTTGCGCATCCACCGGCTCACCTTGTCGGTGCCGGCGAAGTGGTCGGTGGAGGGGTGCGTGACGTCCTCGTTGCGCACGACGGCCGGGATGTCGGCCGCGGAGTGACCGGGCATGAGCGCGCCGATCATGTTGTCCCACCACGGGTAGTTCCCGCGCATGTCGGTCGCGTTGTGGATCGCCGCGATGCCGCCGCCGGCCTGCATCCAGCGCTCCATCGCGCCCTTCTCGGCAGCGGTCCACGGGTCGCCGTTGATCTGGAAGGCGATCATCGCGTCGTACTGCGCGAGGTTCTCGTCGGTGAAGACCGAGGAGTCGGAGGAGACCGTGACGGCCAGCCCCTCGGCCTCGAGCGCCGCCTTGATCTTCGGCGTGCCGTAGGCGATCGCCTCGTCGTGCCACGGCCCGGCGGGGGCCTCGTTGTAGAGCAGGACGTGCCCGTGGCCCTCGTGGGCCTGGGCGGGCATCGCGGTGGCGACGCCGAGGAGCACGCTGCCGACGAGCGCGAACACGGCTGTCAGCGCGGTCACGGCAGTGGACCGGCGAGCACGTCGCCGGGTCGAGCGGGGGGGTTGGGACATCCCAGGGCCTCCAAGGTGCGGACGGGTGGCTGTCGACCGATGGGCAACGGGCATGTGACCTGCGTCACCGACGGTCTGGAACGGACGCTCGCAGACTTTTGTGTGTGGGTCAAGCAAAAGTTGGATGGAGGCATCAAGAAGATGCCTAAGTAGCATTAGAAGGCCGGATCGGGGCCCTCGGCGGGCTGGCTATCCTCGGCTCGTGACCGCCTCCGCCGACCGGACCGCCGACCGGACCGCCGATCGGGCCTCCGACCGGGCCTCCGACTGGTCGCGGGTGCGTCTGCACGTCGTGACCGGCAAGGGCGGCACCGGGAAGTCGACCGTCGCGGCCGCCCTCGCGCTGGCCCTCGCGTCGTCGGGGCGCAACGTCCTGCTGTGCGAGGTCGAGGGACGCCAGGGCATCGCGCGGATGTTCGACGTCGACCCGCTGCCCTACGAGGAGCGGCGGATCACCAAGGGCGCCCCCGACGAGCAGGGCCGCGCGGGCCAGGTGCACGCGCTGCACATCGACCCCGAGTCGGCGCTGCTCGAGTACCTCGACATGTACTACCGGCTCGGTCGCGCCGGGAAGGCCCTCGACCGCTTCGGGGTCATCGACTTCGCCACCACCATCGCCCCCGGCGTGCGTGACGTGCTGCTCACCGGGAAGGTCTACGAGGCCGTGCAGCGCCCGCGCGGGGGGCGGAAGAAGCACCAGGTGACCTACGACGCCGTGGTGCTGGACGCGCCGCCCACGGGGCGGATCGGCCAGTTCCTCGGGGTCAACTCCGAGCTGGCCGGTCTCGCGCGGGTCGGGCCGGTCAAGTCGCAGGCCGACAACATCATGGACCTGCTGCGATCCCCCCGCACGGCCGTGCACCTCGTGACGCTGCTGGAGGAGATGCCCGTGCAGGAGACCAGCGACGCGGTCGCCGAGCTGCGCGACGCCGGGCTCCCCGTGGGCGGCATCGTGGTCAACCTCGTCCGCCCGCAGGCCCTGGGCGCCGGCGCGCTCGCCCAGGTGCGCGAGGGCACCGTCGACCCGACGGCGATCACCTCCGACCTCGCCCGGGCCAAGGTCGACGTGGACGCCGACCTCGTCGCGTCACTGGTCGCCGAGGGGCGGGACCACGCCGTACGCCGTCGCCTCGAGGACGAGCAGCGCACGCTGGTCGCGGCCGAGGGCGTGCCCACCTACGAGCTGCCCCGGCTCGCCAGCGGGATCGACCGCGGCGCGCTGGTCGAGCTCGCCCAGCTCCTGCGTCGCCAGGGGATGGCATGACGACCCCCGTGCCCGTGCTGGACGTCGACGCGCTGCTCGACGACCGGACCACCGAGATCATCGTGTGCTGCGGATCCGGGGGCGTCGGCAAGACGACCACGTCGGCGGCCCTCGCGCTCCGGGCCGCGGAGCGCGGCCGCAAGGTCGTCGTGCTGACGATCGACCCGGCCCGGCGGCTCGCCCAGTCGATGGGCATCGAGCAGCTCGACAACACCCCGCGTCCGGTGGTGGACGCCGACACCGCCGCCGGCGGGTCGCTCGACGCGATGATGCTCGACATGAAGCGCACCTTCGACGAGGTGGTCGAGAGCCAGGCCAGCCCGGAGAAGGCGAAGCAGATCCTGGAGAACCCGTTCTACGTCGCCCTGTCGAGCTCGTTCGCCGGCACGCAGGAGTACATGGCGATGGAGAAGCTCGGCCAGCTGCACCGCGAGGCCGTCGCCCGGGGCACCTACGACCTCATCGTCGTCGACACGCCTCCGTCACGCTCGGCGCTCGACTTCCTCGACGCCCCCGAGCGGCTGGCGGGGTTCCTCGACGGTCGCCTGATCCGGCTGCTGCTGGCCCCGGCGCGCGGACCCGCGCGCCTGATGTCCGTCGGGCTGTCGGTCGTCACCAACGCGCTGACCAAGGTGCTGGGCGGGCAGATGCTGCGCGAGGTGCAGACCTTCGTGGCGGCGCTCGACACGTTGTTCGGGAGCTTCCGCCAGCGGGCGGAGCAGACGTTCGCGCTGCTGCAGACCGACGGGACCGCGTTCGTCGTGGTGGCGGCGCCCGAGCCCGACGCGTTGCGGGAGGCGGCGTACTTCGTGGACCGCCTCACCGACGACGACATGCCGTTGGCCGGGCTCGTCGTCAACCGTGCGAGCCCGTCGGCGCGTACGGCCCTGTCGGCCGAGGAGGCGATCACCGCCGCCGACCGGCTCCACGCCGCGGACTCGTCGTCCCTGACCGCCGGCCTGCTCCAGCTGCACGCGGACCGCGTACGCCTCATCGAGCGCGAGCAGCACCTGCGCGAGCGGTTCGCGGCCGCGCACCCGCGGGTGCCGACCGCGGTCGTGCCCGCGATGGCGGGCGACGTCCACGACCTCGAGGGCCTGCGGGCGGTCGGCGAGGCACTCGCCGACCAGGGGTGAGTCAGACCCCGTCGGTCAGACGGAGACGGAGGGGGTCTCGACCTTGGTGCGGGCGGTCTCCAGGATGGAGCGCCACGACGAGCCCGGGCGGCGGCGGAGCAGCGCACGGCGCTCACGCTCGGTCATGCCGCCCCAGACACCCCACTCGATCTGGTTGTCCAGCGCCTCGGCCAGGCACTCGGTGCGCACCGGGCAGCCGGAGCAGACCTGCTTGGCCTTGTTCTGCTCGGCGCCTCGCACGAAGAGAGCGTCCGGAGTGTCGCCCTTGCACGCGGCGCGCGATGCCCAGTCCTCGACCCACATAGTGAATACCCCACGGTTTCCGTGAGCCGGTTGGCCGCCCCCATAGCGGCCATTCCCGACTCTTGGAGAAAAGTAAACGAATCCCGGCGGCCCCCGTCAGGACCGGTTGGCCCAAATCGAGTAGTCCGATGTGACTATCTGCCTGCGCGCCTGGAATTCAAGGTGCTATGTGGATCCCACGTACCCTAGGGGCCATGTCTCCCCGCTCGAAGCGCCCCCAGGGACGCCCCGACGCCGGCCGGATCGCCTCCCACCTCGCGGTGATGGCGGCGGTCGCGGTCGTCATGGGTGTCCTCGTCGCCTGCCTCGCGATCCCGTTCGCGGGCCTGGTGGGCGTGGCGGCCAAGGACGTCAGCAAGGGGATGGTCAACCTCCCCGAGTCGCTCGAGGCCAAGGACCTGTCGCAGAAGACGCGGATCTACGACGTCAACGGCAACCTGATCGCGTCGCTCTACGACCAGAACCGCATCAACGTCCCGCTCGGCTCCATCTCGCGCCCGATGGTGAAGGCGATCGTCGCCATCGAGGACTACCGCTTCTACGACCACGGTGCGCTCGACATCCGCGGCACCATCCGCGCGTTCGTGACCAACCAGGCCAACGGCGGGGCGGTCCAGGGCGGGTCGTCGATCACCCAGCAGATGGTCAAGCAGACGCTGCTCTACCAGGCGGAGACCGAGGAGGAGCGGGCGGCGGCGACCGAGGAGACCTACGCCCGCAAGATCCGCGAGCTGCGCTACGCGGTCGCCTTCGAGAAGAACCACACCAAGGACTGGATCCTCGAGCGCTACCTCAACATCGCCTACTTCGGCGACGGCGCCTTCGGGGTGCAGTCGGCCGCGCGCCACTTCTTCTCCAAGAACGCCAAGGACCTCAACATGCTCGAGGCGGCGACGCTGGCGGGCCTGGTGAAGAACCCCGTCGGCTACGACCCGATCGACAACCCCGAGCGCGCCGAGGCCCGTCGCAACGTCGTGCTCGAGCGGATGGCCCAGCTCGGCATCCTCACCGAGAAGAAGGCCGAGCGCCTCAAGGGCCGGCCGATCGAGGAGACGCTCAAGATCGAGACCTCGCCCAACGGCTGCCAGCAGTCGCGTGCGCCGTTCTTCTGCGACTACGTCGTCAACTGGCTGCTCAAGGACCCGGTCCTCGGCGACACCCCCAAGGAGCGCCGCCGCACGCTCAACAACGGCGGCCTGACGATCAACACCACGATCGACCTCGGCATGCAGAAGGCCGCCGACGACGCGGTCGCCGACGGCGTCAACCAGACCGACCAGGCCATCGGCGGCATGGCGATGGTCGAGCCCGGCACCGGCGACGTCCGGGCGCTGGCCCAGTCGCGCCCGATGGGCAAGAACAAGAAGGCCGGCGAGACCTACCTCAACTACACGGTCCCCAAGAAGTACGGCGACGCCAACGGTTTCCAGGCCGGCTCGACGTTCAAGCTGTTCGTCCTGGCCTCCGCCATCAACCAGGGCATCCCGCTGAGCACGAGCATCAACTCGCCCCAGCAGATCCACCTCGACGACGACGAGTTCGAGACGTGCGACGGCCCCTACGCCGGCGACGGCATGGGCTGGGACGTCGCCAACTCCACGGGCGCCGGCACGTTCAACCTCTACACCGGCACCCAGGACTCGGTGAACACCTTCTTCGCCCAGCTCGAGACGCAGACCGGCATGTGCGAGCCGCTCGAGCTCGCCAAGGCCATGGGGGTCAACGTCCCGCCCGCGCAGCAGGTGCCGTCGTGGATCCTCGGCGTCTCCGACAGCAACCCGCTCGAGATGGCCCAGGCCTACGCCACGTTCGCCGCGCGCGGCCTGCACTGCGACCCCCGCCCGGTGACGCAGGTCCTCGACTCGTCGGGCCAGCCGCTCAAGGACTTCAGCTCCCAGTGCGAGCAGGTCATGCCCGGCGCGACCGCCGACGCGGTCAACGACATCCTCCGGGGCGTGATGGAGGGCGGCTTCGGCGCGCCCCTCGCCATCGACAAGCCCTCGGCGGGCAAGACCGGCACGACCAACAGCAACATGGCCGTCTGGTTCGTCGGCTACACCCCCGAGCTCGCCACCGCGTCGATGGTCGCGGGTGCCAACGAGTTCGGCGAGTGGGTCACCCTCAACGGCCAGACCGTCGGCGGCAGCTACATCAGCAGCGCCTTCGGCTCGACCGTCGCCGGGCCCATCTGGGGCCAGGCCATGGCGGCGGTGTCGCCGATGCTCGACGACACGGACTTCCAGGCTCCGCCCGGTGACGAGATCGCCGGCGTCCTGACCACGGTCCCCGACGTCACCAGCCAGACCGTCGAGGCCGCTGTCCAGCAGATCGAGGCCGCGGGCTTCGTCGCGGCGGACGGCGGGCAGGTCGACAGCGAGGTCGCTGCCGGCAGCGTCGCGTACACCTCGCCCGAGGCCGGGACCCAGCTCAGCAGCGGCGACACCGTCACCTACTACTCGTCCACCGGCACCGTGCCCAAGTCGGGCAACGGCGGCAAGGGCAAGGGGCGCGGGAAGGGCCGCGGCTAGGCCCGTCAGCCCAGCTGCTTGCGCACCTCGGCCGCGACGGCGCCCCCGTCGGCGCGGCCCTTGACCTGCGGCGTCACGACGCCCATCACCTTGCCCATGGCGCGCATGCCCTCCCCGGCCGCGCCCGTCTGGGCGATCGCGGCGGTGACGAGGTCGGCGATCTCCGACGCGCTGAGCTGGGCGGGGAGGTACTCGGCGATGACCTCGCCCTCGGCGGCCTCCTTGGCCGCCATCTCGGCGCGACCGCCCTCCTCGAAGGCGACGGCGGCCTCGCGGCGACGCTTGGCCTCGGTCGACAGCACGCCGATGATGTCGTCGTCGGAGAGCTCGCGGGCCTCCTTGCCGGCGACCTCCGCGTTGGTGATCGCGGTCAGCACCATCCGCAGCGTGGAGGAGCGCAGGTCGTCACGCGCCTTGATGGAGGTGGTCAGGTCGGCGCGGAGACGGTCCTTCAGAGCACTCATGGGGCCCATTGTGGCAGCCTTGCCGGGTGGCCCTCCTCCCCATTCTCCGGCGTACGCTTGCGCTCGGCACCGTCACCGGCGCCGGCCTGGCGTCGTACGCCGCGTGGGAGGCCCGCCAGTACACGCTGCGCCGCCTCACGGTCCCCCTGCTCCCGCCGGGCCACGCCCCGCTGCGGGTGCTGCACCTGAGCGACATCCACATGGCGCCCGACCAGCGGGCCAAGCAGGACTGGCTGCGCGGCCTCGCCGACCTGGGGCCGGACCTGGTCGTCAACACCGGTGACAACCTGTCGCACATGCACGCGGTGCCGGTCGTGACCGACGCCCTCGGCGGGCTCCTCGACGTGCCGGGCGCCTACGTGATGGGGTCCAACGACTACTACTCCCCCGGCATGCGCAACCCGTTCGCCTACCTCTTCCCCGACTCGGGCAAGCGCAACACCCACGTCCCCCAGCTGCCCTGGCCCGAGCTCAAGGACCGCTTCGACGACGCCGGCTGGCTCGACCTCACCAACGGCTTCGGGGCGCTGGAGGTCAAGGGCACGCGGATCGCCTTCGCCGGCGTCGACGACCCGCACCTGAAGTACGACGACCTCGAGCGGGTCGCGGGCCCCGCTGACGCGACGGCCGACCTGCGCCTGGCCGTCACCCACGCGCCGTACCTCCGGGTGCTCGACCAGTTCGCCGCCGACGGCTACGACGCGATCATCGCCGGGCACACCCACGGCGGGCAGGTGTGCCTGCCGGGCGGCCGGGCGCTCACCACCAACTGCGACCTCGAGCCCGCCCGCGCGCGCGGCCTGCACCGCCACCCGGCGGACTCCGAGCCTGGTGACGACGGCTCGGCCTGGCTGCACGTCTCCGCCGGGCTCGGCACCAACCCCTACGTCCGCCTCCGCGTGGCCTGCCGGCCGGAGGCGACCCTGCTGACGCTCGTACCCCGCTGAAGGAGCTCGCCGTGCCGCTCGTCCGGGTCACCAACTTCTCGATCTCGCTGGACGGCTTCGGCGCGGGCGAGCCGCAGTCCTTCGAGTCGCCCTTCGGGCACGCGGGCCACCGGCTCCACGAGTGGATGTTCGCCACGTGGGCGGACGGCGCGCCGACCGGCATCGACGCGGTGTGGGCGTCGCGGTGGGACACCGGCGTCGGTGCCGAGATCATGGGCGCCCACAAGTTCGGTCCGCCGGGCTGGCAGGACGACCCGGACTGGCGCGGGTGGTGGGGCGAGGACCCGCCCTTCCACACCCCGACCTTCGTCCTGACGCACCGCACGCGCGAGCCGCTCGAGATGGAGGGCGGCACGACCTTCCACTTCCTCAGCACCGGCCCGGAGGAGGCGCTGGCGATCGCGCAGGAGGCGGCGGGTGACCTCGACGTGCGCATCGGCGGCGGCGCGAGCACGGTGCGTGCCTTCGTCTCCGCCGGCCTCGTCGACCACCTGCACCTGGTCGTGGTGCCGATCGTGCTGGGCCACGGTACCCGCCTCTGGGACGGCCTGGAGGGGCTCGAGGAGACGTACGCCATCGAGTCCGTCGCCTCGCCGAGCGGCGTCGTCCACCTCAGCCTCGACCGCCGGCCGGGCGGCTGAGTCCACGGGCCCGGGGCGATTTCGGGAGGCCCCTGCCGCTCCGGTATGCTCGCCCGCGTTGCCCGGACGTGCTTTCCGGTCCGGGCGGCGGGCTGTGGCGCAGCTTGGTAGCGCGCCTCGTTCGGGACGAGGAGGCCGCAGGTTCAAATCCTGTCAGCCCGACAGATGACGAAGGGCCGGGCCACGAGAGTGGTCCGGCCCTTCGTCGTCGTGTGGCACGCTGCCGTCATGGCAGACACGCCGGAGGACAGGCCCTCCCTGGAGATGCCGTCGTTCTCGCTGCGTCGGCGCCGGTCCTCGGGCGCGGCACCTGAGGTCGAGGAACAGGCGCCCGAACCCGCGCCGGAGCCGGTGGCTGACGCGCCGCTCGACGTCGAGGAGCGGGGCACGGTCGGCGGGCTGCCCGCGGCGGTGCTGACGGGCGTACTGGTCGGTGGCCTCGCCCTCGCACTCGCGTGGTTGGCCGGGGTCGCCTGCGAGTCCGTACGCGGCACGTCGTCGTGCGGCGGGGCGGCCGGGCTGCCGATCCTGCTGGCCACCCTCGCCGTGATGGCGTACGCCGGCGCGGTGCTGCTGGGCCTCCTCGGGGTCCGTGAGGCCGGCTCGACGAGCCTGCTCGCCGTCGGCGTGCTGGCCGTGCTCGTGATGGTGTTCCTGCTGGGCTCGCTGGACGAGACGTGGGCGCTCGTCGCCGTCCCGGCCGCCTCGGCGCTCGCGTACGCCGGCGCCTGGTGGCTCACCGCCACCGTGACCGCCGAGGATGCCCCGTCTCCGGGCCCGGCGTCGCGCGACGTGCGCTGAGCGCGGGGGTTGTCAGGCTCTCGCTGACGTTGTCAGGCGTTGCACAGGCCGACAACATCAGCGATCCCCGGGCAGCCGGGGATCGCTGACGAACAGAAGCGCCGGGGATCAGCGGGCGCCGGGGATCAGCGGGCGGCGGCGATCAGCTCGGCGATCTGCACCGTGTTGAGCGCGGCGCCCTTGCGCAGGTTGTCGTTGCTGATGAAGAGCGCGAGCCCGCGGTCGCCCGGTACGCCCTCGTCCGTGCGGAGGCGACCGACGTAGGACGGGTCCTTGCCGGCGGCCTTCAGCGGCGTCGGGACCTCGTCGAGCTCGACGCCCGGGGCCGACGCGAGGATCTCCCGGGCCCGCGCGGGGGTCAGCGCCCGCTCGAACTCGGCGTTGACCGCGAGCGAGTGGCCGGTGAAGACCGGGACGCGCACGCAGATGCCGGACACGAGGAGGTCGGGCAGGCCGAGGATCTTGCGCGACTCGTTGCGGAGCTTCTGCTCCTCGTCGGTCTCGCCCCGGCCGTCGTCGACGACCGAGCCGGCCATCGGGAGCACGTTGTAGGCGATCGGCTCGACGTACGTCACCGGGTCGGGGAAGGTGATCGCGCTGCCGTCGTACGCCAGCTCGCGGGCCTTGTCGCCCGCCTCGGCCACGCCGTGGGCGAGCTCGTCCACGCCGGCGACGCCCGAGCCGGAGACGGCCTGGTAGGTCGAGACCACCAGGCGGGTCAGTCCGGCCTCCTCGTGGAGCGGCCTGAGCACCGGCATCGCGGCCATGGTCGTGCAGTTGGGGTTGGCGATGATGCCGCGGCCCGCCTCGATGACGCTGGCCATCGCGTCCGGGTTGACCTCGGAGACGACGAGCGGGATGTCGGGGTCCTTGCGGAACGCCGAGGAGTTGTCGACCACGATGACGCCGGCGTCGACGAACTTTTGCGCGAGCGCGCGCGAGGTCGTGGCACCGGCCGAGAAGAGCGCGACGTCGAGCCCGGTCGGGTCGGCGGTCGCGGCGTCCTCGACGGTGATCTCGCGGTCGCCGAACGGCAGCACCGTGCCGGCGGAGCGCGAGGAGGCGAAGAACCGGACCTGGTCGGCGGGGAACTCGCGCTCGAGCAGGATCTGGCGCATCGCGACGCCCACCTG
Organism: Nocardioides cavernae; assembly: GCF_013410035.1. Lineage (GTDB taxonomy): Bacteria > Actinomycetota > Actinomycetes > Propionibacteriales > Nocardioidaceae > Nocardioides > Nocardioides cavernae_A. The sequence continues at coordinate 1,218,194 of NZ_JACCBW010000001.1, forward strand.
CCCGGTGGCGCCGACGATGCCGATGTTGACCTTCGTCATCGGCCGGTCCCTCCGTAGACCACGGCCTCGACCTCGTCGGCGTCGAGGTCGAACGCGGTGTGGGTGGCGCGTACGGCGTCGTCGACGGCGTTCTCGTCCACGATCACCGAGATGCGGATCTCGGAGGTGGAGATCATGCCGATGTTCACCCCGGCGGACGCGAGCGCGCCGAAGAACTTCGAGGTGATGCCCGGGTGCGAGCGCATGCCGGCGCCGATCAGGGAGACCTTGCCGATCTTGTCGTCGTAGAGCAGCTTGTCGTAGCCGACCTCCGCCTGGATCCGCGCGAGCGCGGTCATGGCGTTCTGGCCGTCGGTGCGCGGGAGCGTGAACGAGATGTCGGTGAGGCTCGTCGCCGCGGCGGAGATGTTCTGCACGATCATGTCGAGGTTGATCTGGGCGTCGGCCAGCGCCTCGAAGATGCGGGCCGCCTCACCCACCTTGTCGGGCACGCCGACGACGGTGATCTTGGCCTCGCTGCGGTCGTGGGCGACGCCGGCGATGATGGGCTGTTCCATGGTCTCTTCCTCGGGTGCGCGGGAGCCGGGGTCGCTGACGACCCAGGTCCCCTCGAGCTGGCTGAACGACGAGCGGACGTGGATCGGGATGCCGTAGCGGCGGCCGTACTCCACGCAGCGCAGGTGCAGGATCTTGGCCCCGCACGCCGCGAGCTCGAGCATCTCCTCGTAGGAGACCTGGTCGAGCTTGCGGGCGCTGGGGACGATGCGCGGGTCGGCGGTGAAGACGCCGTCGACGTCGGTGTAGATCTCGCAGACGTCGGCCTCGAGGGCCGCCGCGAGGGCGACCGCGGTCGTGTCGGTGCCGCCGCGGCCCAGGGTGGTGATCTCCTTGGTGTCGGCGGAGACGCCCTGGAAGCCGGCGACGATGACGATGTGGCCCTCGCCGATCGCCTGCGTGATGCGCCCCGGCGTGACGTCGATGATCTTGGCCTTGCCGTGCACCGAGTCGGTGATGACGCCGGCCTGCGAGCCGGTGAAGGACCGGGCGGTGAAGCCCAGGTCGCTGATCGCCATGGCGACCAGTGCCATCGAGATGCGCTCGCCGGCGGTCAGCAGCATGTCCATCTCGCGCGCCGGCGGCAGCGGCGAGACACCGTTGGCCAGGTCGAGGAGGTCGTCGGTCGTGTCCCCCATGGCGGAGACGGCGACGACGACGTCGTGACCGGCCTTCTTGATGTCCACGATGCGCCGGGCGACGCGCTTGATGGCGTCGGCGTCGGCGAGCGAGGAGCCGCCGTACTTCTGCACGACAATGCCCACGGTTGGTCCTCGGGTCGGGGTGCGGCCGGATGCGGCCGCGTCAGTCTGGCGGGCCCGCTGGCGCCGTTGCCGGGGGGCCGCAGACGATTCTACGGCTGCGCCGCAGGAGCACTCCCGAGCATCTCATCCGCGACCTCGAGCACCTCGGCGTCGGCGTCGAAGTCGGTGTCGAAGCGGTCGTGGGCGACGACGGTGATCAGCGCGTTGAGGGCCGCGCCGGCGAGGTTGCCCCAGTTGTTGACGTAGGAGAACTGCCACCACCACAGCGCCTCGTCGACGTTGCCGCCGCGGAAGTGGCGCAGGCCGTTCTCGAGGTCGATCGCGATCGAGGCGAGGTCGTCGGACAGGCGGCTCTCGACGACCTCAGGGATGTAGGGGTCGAAGACGAACGTGTAGTCGTCGACGCCGCCGAGCATCTCGGCGAGGCGCAGCCGGAGGTCGTCGATGTCGGCCTCGGGACCGACGTCGGGCTGGAACTCCTCGCGCGGCGTGAAGTCGTTCTGGGCGCCGAGGCGCGCGCCGGCGAGCAGCACCTGGCTGATCTCGAGCAGCAGCAGCGACACCGCCTCCGCGCCGTTGCCCTCGCGAGCTATTGCGCGCAGCGCGAGCAGGAAGCTCTCCACGCTGTCGGCGATCTGCTCGCCGAACCCCGGGAGCCCGGACTGGTCGACGTCGGTCATTCTGCTGATCTCCTTCCGGCGAATGCTCGGCCGAGCGTGACCTCGTCGGCGTACTCGAGGTCACCGCCCACCGGCAGTCCACTCGCCAAGCGGGTGACGCGCAACCCCATCGGGAGGAGCAGTCGCGTGAGATAGGTCGCGGTGGCCTCGCCCTCGAGGTTGGGATCGGTCGCGAGGATCACCTCGGTGACGGTCCCGTCGGCGAGGCGCGGCATCAGCTCCTTGACGTGGAGCTGGTCGGGCCCGATGCCGTCGATCGGCGAGATCGCCCCGCCGAGGACGTGGTAGCGACCGCGGAACTCGCGGGTGCGCTCGATCGCGACGACGTCCTTGTACTCCTCGACGACGCACAACACCGACGGGTCGCGCCGCTCGTCGCGGCAGATCCGGCACTTCTCGTCCTCGCTGACGTTGAAGCAGACCGAGCAGAACTTCACCTTGGCCTTGACCTCGATGAGGACGTCGGCGAGCCGGCGCACGTCGGTGGGCTCGGCCTGGAGCAGGTGGAACGCGATGCGCTGGGCGCTCTTGGGACCGACGCCGGGCAACCTGCCGAGCTCGTCGATGAGGTCCTGGACGACACCTTCGTACAACGAAGCCCCTCAGCCCAGGCTGGGCGGCGGGAAGCCGAGCCCGCCACCGCCACCGGCGCCGCCACCGAGGCCGTCGGTCAGCGGGCCGAGCGAGTCGCCGGCGAGCGCCTCGGACTTGGCCCGGGCGTCGCGGTAGGCGGCGACGATCAGGTCGGAGAGGTCGGACAGGTCGTCGGGGTCGGTGCCGTCGAACTCACCGGCACGGATCGTGACGGCGACGAGCTCGCCCACGCCGTTGGCGGTGACGCTCACGGCGCCGCCGGCGACGGTGCCGTCGACGGTCTGCTCCGCGAGCGCGGCCTGGGCCTCCTCGAGCTGCTGCTGCATCTGCTGCGCCTGCTGGAGGAGGGCGTTCATGTCGAAGCCGCCACCGAGGGCGTCGAACGGGTTCTGGGTCATCGCTGGTCCTTGGTCGTCGTCAGTCGTTCTTGATCTCTTCGATCAGCTTGGCGCCGAGCGTCTGGCTGAGCAGGGACTCGGTGTCGATCGCGGCCGAGTCGGCGTCGGGGTCGTCGGGGTCGGCGTCGTCGTCGGGCGAGCGCACGGGCGCGGCCGGCTCGGTGGGACCGCCGGCGCGGGCGGCCTCGAGCGCCTCCCGGGCGGGTGCCGCCGAGACCGGGGCCGGGACCGGGGCCGACGCCGGGGCCGGAGCAGCCGGCGTCGAGGCCTCCGGGGCGGGCGGGGCGTCGCCGGTGACCCAGGCGGGCGGGCCGTCGGGGGCGTCCTGCCCGCCGGCAGGCACGACCGGCGCGGGCGCGGCGTGGGACTCGGTGGCCGGCTGACGGACCACGGGCGCCTCCGCGGCGGCACCGGACGGGTCGACGATCGACTCGATGCGCCAGTCCATCCCGACGATGTCGATCGCGGCCTGCCGCAGGATCTCGTCGCAGCCGCCGTTGACGAAGGAGTCGCGCGCCCCGGCGTTGGCGAAGCCCACCGTCAGCCGCACGCCGTCGACGTCGACGACGTGGGCGTGCTGGGACAGGACCATCCAGGCGAGCCGGCGACGGTTCTTGGTCTGCTCGAGGATGTCGGGCCACAGGCGGCGGACGTCGACCAGGCTCAGCCCACCCCGCGGCCCGGCGGGCTGCTCGGCTACCGGGGTGTCGGGACCGGCGGCGGCGGGGGGCTCCGGGGCGGGCTCCGCGACGACCGGCGGCGGCTGGTGCTGCTGCTGGTGCTGCTGCGGGGTCTGGGGCTGGGACTGCTGGGGTGACTGCGGCGACTGGTGGGTCGGCATCGGCGGGGGCGGCGGGGGGCCGTCGTCGCGGGCCGGGGCCGACGTGGGCACGGGCGGCGGCGGGCCGGGCTCGTCGGCGCGGGGGGGAGCCGCCTGCGGCGCGTGCTGGGCCACGGGCGCGGGGGTCTGGACGGGGGTCTGGACGGGGGCCGACTCGGGGGCCTGCGCCGGGGCCGGCGCAGGGGTCTGCGCCGGCGGCGCAGCCGCGGCGCGCGCCTGGGCGGCGGCGGTCGGCGCGCCGGTGAGGTCCAGGCGGCGCTCCAGCCGCTCGAGGCGGGCCATCACGCCGTCGGAGGTGTGGTCGGCGCCGGGCAGCAGCACCCGGGCGCACAGCAGCTCGAGCAGCAGCCGGGGGGCGGTGGCACCGCGCATCTCGGTGAGCCCGGCGGCCACGATGTCGGCCGCCCGGCTGAGCTCGATCGCACCGAACCGGGCGGCCTGGGCGACGAGCCGCTCGCCGGCGTCCTCGGAGACGTCGATCAGGCCGGTGGCCGGGGCGTCGGGCACCGCGGTGACGATCACGAGGTCGCGCAGCCGGCGCAGGAGGTCCTCGGTGAAGCGGCGCGGGTCCTGCCCGGTCTCCACGACCTTGTCGACCACCGAGAAGACGGCGGCGCCGTCGCGGGTGGCGAACGCCTCGACCACCTCGTCGAGGAGCGTGTCGGGCGTGAAGCCGAGGAGGTCGGTCGCGAGCTTGTGGGTGACGCCGCCGGGGCCGGCTCCGCCGAGGAGCTGGTCGAGGACGGACAGGGTGTCGCGCGCGGACCCGGCGCCCGCGCGGACGACGAGCGGCAGGGCGGCGGACTCGATCGCCACGCCCTCCTCGCCGGCGAGCTGGGAGAGGTAGTCGCTGAGCAGCCGCGGCGGGATCAGCCGGAACGGGTAGTGGTGGGTGCGCGAGCGGATGGTCGGCAGCACCTTGTCGGGCTCGGTCGTGGCGAAGATGAACCGCAGGTGGGGCGGCGGCTCCTCGACCAGCTTGAGCAGGGCGTTGAAGCCCTGCGTGGTGACCATGTGGGCCTCGTCGATGATGTAGACCTTGTAGCGGTCGCGCACCGGGGCGAAGAAGGCCTTCTCGCGGAGGTCGCGCGCGTCGTCGACGCCACCGTGCGACGCGGCGTCGATCTCGATGACGTCGATCGATCCGGGCCCGCCGCGGGCGAGGTCGCGGCAGCTGTCGCACTCCCCGCACGGGTCGGAGATCGGGGCCTGCGCGCAGTTGAGGGCGCGGGCGAGGATGCGCGCCGAGGTCGTCTTGCCGCACCCGCGCGGCCCGGAGAACAGGTAGGCGTGGTTGACCCGGTTGGCGGCGAGGGCGGCGCGGAGCGGCTCGGTCACGTGGTCCTGCCCGATGACCTCCTGGAAGGTCTCGGGCCGGTAGCGGCGATAGAGCGCGAGCGGTGACTCCACGTCGTGAACCCTAACCGGGCCCACCCACAGCGACCACCGCGGGAGACCGGCCGTCCGACCCGCCGGGCCCGGACATGAAGAGGCCCCCCACGCACCCGTCAGAGCTCACTTACCCTTGCTGCCTTCCGGCCCTGGGGGAATTGGGCGAGGTGACGCCGCGTGGGGGGTTGCCGGGGAGTCTAGGGGAGCCGGTGACGGCCGCCCAAACCCGGGGACGCGCCCGCAGCGCAGGCGTGAGCCGTACGCGATTTCACCGGCTGCCGAGCCGACCGGTACTCTCCTCCGCGGAGGTATCGCCTAGTGGCCTATGGCGCTCGCTTGGAAAGCGGGTTGGGTTAACAGCCCTCGGGGGTTCGAATCCCCCTACCTCCGCCGACACGAGGGCCCCGCACCTGCTGGTGCGGGGCCCTCGTCGTACGTGGTGGGCCCAGGCGTACGCCCGGTCAGCGCAGTTGCGCCTTGAGGCCGTAGCGCCACTCCTCGGAGATCAGCAGGCTGCCCTCGTCGAGCCGCCGCTCGACGGCGTCGACCAGCATCGCCGACGCCCGCTCGGGGTAGACGCGGTCCCAGTCGAGCTCGGCGCGGTGCTCGAAGACGTTGTGGATGACGCTCACCATCAGCGCCTTGTCGACGGGCGGGGCGAGGAAGTTGCTGCCGGCCAGGAACGTCTCGGAGCGGTCGGAGCCGAAGCGCAGCGTCACGCACGGCACCCGCAGCACGTTGGCCTCCTCGACGATGCTGCCGGAGTCGGTGACGATGACCGCGCACATCGACATCGCCGCGACGACGTCGAGGTAGCTGTCCCAGACCGGCGTCGAGATCAGCGCGTCGCCGTACCTCTCCTCGAGGTCGTGCAGCCACTCGCGACGGCCGAAGTTGTCGATGGCCGCCTCGGTGCCGAGGAGCCGGATGAACAGGACGTGGTGGCCCTGCTCGAGGAGCTCCTCCATCGCGTCCATCAGCAGGTTGAACCGGTCGCGGTTGGTGGTGTTCTCGCGGCGGTGCACGCAGAAGCGCAGGAACGAGCCGTCGCCCATCTGCGGGTACTTCTGGAGCACCTGGTTCTTGTCGCTGCCCGCGACGGCCTGCTCGAGCGCGTCGACCACGGAGTTGCCCACGACGTCGATCGCGGCGGGCGCGAAGCCCTCGTCGACGAGGAACTCGCGGTTGAGCTCGACGGGGGCGGCGTGCAGGTCGGTGCCGGCGTCGGCCACGCGGGTGTTGAACTGCTCGGGCGAGGGCTCGCGGCTGCCCTTGGACCAGCTGGCGCGGTCGATCGACTGCTCGCGGAAGGACGCCCAGTCGAGGTCGGCGCCCTGCTCGATCCAGCCCTTGAGCACCTCGGGCTTCGGCGACAGCGTCCGCAGGCCGGCCTCGACGTGGACCAGCGCCTGGCGCTCGCCGAAGGTGGCGAGCGCACCCGCCATCGCCGTGGTGGTGTCGCCGTGGACGTAGGTGATCGGGAAGCCGCCGCGCTCGGAGAAGCCCCGGAGGTAGAGGGCGAGCTTGGCGGTGATGCCGGAGACCAGGTCGTTGACGCCGCCGCGCACCTCGAGGTTGATGTCCTCGCGCACGCCGAACTCGTCGAGCATCGACTGGGAGAGGTTGTGGTCGTAGTGCTGTCCGGTGTGGCACAGCACGACGTCGTGGCCACGGTCGCGCAGCTCGTGGTAGATCGGCGCCTGCTTGATGATGTCGGGCTTGGTGCCGACGACGACGATGTGCTGGCTGTTCTCGTGGGACATGGGTTCCTTGTCTAGAACGGGGTCTACAGCAGGTCCTCGCGGGTGCTGGCCGCGAGGAGCGAGCGGAGTCGCTCGAGGGTGGGCGTGTCGAGGGCCTTCTGGCGGTCGAGGACGTAGACGGCGTCCTCGTGGGTCACGACGATGAGCCCGCGCGCGCCCAGCGTGACGACCGGGCGGCCGTCCATGCTCGCCACGAGCGTGTCCTCGGCGTCGAGCTGCAGGGCCGGGCCGATGGAGGTGACGCGCTGGTCGTGGAGCACGCGCTCGAGGCGTACCCACGTGCCGACGTCGGTCCAGCCGAGCTGGCGCGGGACGACGAGGCACTCCATGCCGGCCCACATGAGGGGGTAGATCTCGTGGCCGCCGATCGCGGCGCCGCGGTAGCCCGACTGCGAGGCGCCACCCTTGGCGAAGCGCTCGATCGAGTCGAAGATCAGCGGCAGCGCGGACCGGTAGGCGTCGCACGCCTGCCTCACGCGTACGCCGTAGCAGGCGGTGTTCCAGTAGAGGCTGCCCGACTCCTCGAGCTCCTCGACGAGCGACTCGTCGGGCTTCTCGTGGAAGGAGTCGATGACCTCGACGGCACCGTCGCCGCCCTTGGTGTGGATGTAGCCCAGGCTCGGGTCGTAGCGGGTCGGCTCGGCACCGAGGACGACCATCGACTCCGGCGTCCGCTCCAGCTGGGCGAGCATGTCGCGCGAGGCGTCGTTGAACGCCTCCTCCTCGTTGATGAGGTGGTCGGAGGGGGCGATGAGCGCGGGGGCGTTGCCGTAGAGGTGGGACAGCGTCGCGATGCTGAGCGCGAACGCGGTCGCCGGGCCCGCGGGGTCCTCCTCGAGGATCAGGTTCTCCGCCGGCACCGGACCGAGGTTGGCCCGGGCGGCGTCGGCGAAGCGGGCCCGCGTCGAGACGTGGATCCGTGACGGGTCGACGATCTCGCTGAGCCGCTCGATCGTGCCGGTGAGCAGGGGGCGGTCGCGCACGACCGGCTGGAACTGCTTCGGGGCGCGGTCCCGACTGATCGGCCACAGCCGCGACCCCTGGCCACCGGCCAGGATGACGGCGACGGGCTCGTCCGAGGTGTCAGTCATGACGCGATTCCATCACGTCCGTGGTGGGCGCGGGCGGCGGACCAGAGGACGCAGCATGACGGCGAGGGCGAGCAGCGAGCCCGCGACCAGCCCGGACCAGAGCAGCATCGCGCGGGGCGTGGTGAAGAGGTCGACCTGGCGAGGGGCCGGCGGGGCCTGCGCGTCGAGGCGCGTCTCCGGGACCGTGGCGTCCAGCCTGCCCTGCCGACCCGGCTTGATCTGGCGGGTCAGCGCGTCGTACGCCTGGACCACGCCGGCGCCGTTCCACGGGTTGCGGACGGCGTCGTCGTCCTCGCGCACGCCCATCCCCTCCGTGGTCGCCTGCAGGCGCGCGACGAGCTGCTCGGGGGTCTCGCGGGGGAACTGCTCGCGCAGCAGGGCGATGATCCCGCTGACCTCGGCGGCGGCCCACGAGGTGGCGACCTGGTCGATCTCGCACACCTGGCCGGTCGCGTTGGCGGAGATCGCGCCCAGCGTCGGCGCGGCCACGTCGGTCTGCTTGTTGGGCACCACGTAGGTGCTCGGGTTCTCGTCGCCCGGCGGGGTGGCGCTCACGCCGAGCACGCCCGGGTAGTCGGCGGGGAAGACGTCGGCGTCGTTGTCCGGGGTGCCGCCGGGGCCGACGTCGGAGCCGCCGTCGGTCTCGGCGTTGCCGGCGGCCGCGACCACCACGACCCCGTCGAGCGCGACCAGCCGGGCGACCGCCGCCTCGAGGGCCGGGTCGGGCTCCGTCACCGCGAGCGAGATGTTGACGACGTCGAAGCGCTGCTGCGGCTGCAGCGCGATGACCTGCTCGATCCCGGCGACGATGCCGGCGGACGAGAGCTTGCGCTCGCCCTGGGAGGGGTCGGCGTCCTCCGCGTCGAACACCTTGACGTCGAAGACCTCCGCGTCCGGCGCGACGCCGCGCGGACCGGCGATCAGGCTGGCCACGATCGTGCCGTGCCCGGACAGGAAGGTCTGGGTGACGCCGTCGATCGCGACCCCGCCCACGCGTCGCAGGCCGTCGACCGGCACGACGCCGCTGTCGATGACGGCGATCTTCGTGCCCTTGCCGGTGGCGAGCTCCTGGGCCTGCTCGACGTGCATCCGGTCGAAGGCGATGTTGTCCTCGGTGTGGGTGTCGGCGAGCTGCTCGGACCCCGGGACCTCGCTGGTCAGGCACGGCGCCGCGTGGTCGGCGACGGCCGGCCCGGCCCACACCGGGACCACGGCCGCGGCCAGGACGCCGGCCGCTACCGACGTGCGCAGTCGTGCGGGAGCCATCAGCCCGCGTCCGCCGTCGCGTCCTCGGGCGGCGGCGCGTCCTCCGGCAGGCGGCGCGCCGCGTTGGTGGACAGCGGCACCCCGGGCTCGAAGAACTCCATCCACGCGCTCGGCACGAGCGGCGGGTCGACGTCGGCGTAGCCGATGTAGTCGGGCACCTCGGGACCGATCAGCGCGTACGCCTCGCCCTTGGTGTCCACCACGTAGGGCATCCCCGCGTCGGCCGCCTGGCCGGACCCGACGAGGACGTACGCCCCGGCGCTGGGCGCGACGTCCACCTCGTGGCGACCGGAGCGGACCTCCGCGGGGTCGGCCGCACCGGTGGGGTTCGTGGCCAGGCTGAAGGTCGTGTCGGACTTCGCCTCGGGGTGCAGGACCCCGCACATCGCGCCGTTGGTGATCGCCTCGGGAACCGTGTTGGGCCACTCGGCCGGCGTCTTGGGGTCGCCGAAGGAGGCGGACAGGTCGCCGGGGATCTCCTGCTGCTGGGCGCCGACGACGCCGTAGACCATCGCGTCGAAGTCGCTGAGCCGCTCGGGCTTCTCGTCGCCGAGGAGGTAGTAGTCGCCGGTGCTGGCCAGGAGCAGGTCGCCGACCTTGAACTGCGTGAGGTCGGTGCCGGTGTCGCCGTAGGAGATCGCGGCGCCGGGGTCGTCCACCCCGAACGACTCGCGCGCGAGCGCGTCGCCCGGCGGGAACAGGTTGAGCCACTCCTCGTCGACCTCGGTGGGGGTCGCGCCGAAGCCGAGCCGGTTGCCGAGCGTCGAGGCCTGGGTCTCGTCGGTCGGCATCGGGAAGCGGTACGCGCTGCCCTGCTGGCTGCCGACCGGGGGCGCGGTGGCGATCAGCCACTGCTTGCCGTCGCTCTGGACGAGGAAGCCCGACAGGGTGAGGTCCTCGACCGTCGGGGTCTCCTGGACCGCGAGCTTGATGCCGACGCCTGCCCCCGTGCACGCGGTCCAGCCGTCGTCGACGAGCTCGTCGGACGTCGGGAGTCCGGCCGGGGCGGCGTCGATGCCGAGGTCCTCGCCGAGCTGCACGGTGCGGATGTACTTCTCGCGCACGGTGTAGGGCGTGAGGTCGGCCTGGCCGATCAGCAGCTGGGCGGAGACGTAGTTGGGGACGCGCTGGAGCAGCGGGTCGTCACCGCCGCGGAGGACGACGTACTGCTCGCCGGTGTCCTTGGAGATGACGAAGCTGCCCTCGTCGAGCCACTGGGCGGGCGGGCGGCCGAGCAGGAAGCCCGCGATCGCGGCACCCGCGAGGAGCAGCACGGACAGCGCCACGCCGCCGATGAGCACGCGGCCGGGTCGCACCGGCTCGACCTCGCGGCCGCCCGGGGCGCCGGAGACGAACGCGGTGACGAGGCGACGCCGGCTGAACGCGTGGGCCTCGACGAGGTCCTTCTTGGTCGCCATCGCCTCAGCCCGCCACGGCGGAGACGAAGCCGGCGGCCAGGACCATCAGCGGCAGCAGGGCCAGGAGCGTCATCGTCTCGACGACGTCGCCCATCCGGCCGCGCCGCACGGAGGCCGACGCCGGCACCAGGGTCAGGGACAGCAGCACGGCACCGATGCCCGCGAGGCCGATCGCGGCGCCCGCGCGCCAGCCGTCGTGGATGAGCAGCATGGAGACCGCGACCGAGACCAGGCCGAGGATGCCGGAGGCGAGGCCTGCGAGGACCTCGGCGCCGGTGCGGTACTGGCGGGTGCGGAACATGACGGCGAGGCAGCAGACCGCGGCGAGGACCGTGCCGTAGACGCCGCGGCCGACGGCGAAGGGCGCGAACAGGACGACGAGCGTGCCGACGGTGGCCGAGACGGCGAGCAAGATCTCGTGGCCGACCCGGGCGTCGCCGGCCACCTCGTCGGGGTCGATCTCGTCGGGGTCGGCGGTGATGTCGTGGAGCGAGTAGAGCTGGTCGACCTTGGTGCCGGTGACCCCGAGCGCGAGCCACGGGAAGATGCTGCCGGCCAGCACGACGAGGGTCAGCAGGACCGTGAAGACGGCGCTGGGCTCGAAGGACGACACCCGGATGACCACCGAGCTGGCGAGGAGGACGGCGCCGACCACGATGGCCGGGATGACCAGGGGCCGGCCGTCCTGCAGCCCGACCACGGCGACGAGGCCGGACGCGAGCACGCCGAGGCCGGCGAACAGCAGCGGGTCGACGAAGAAGGCGTCGTCGAGCGGCCACCCCCAGCCGGGCAGGTCGCCCGGGGCGAGCAGCAGGCCGGCGACCCCGGCGTAGAGCGCGGCGAGCAGGGAGACGGCGACCCCGGCCTCGGGCTCGCCCTGGGCGCGCGCGAGGACGACGCCACCGACCACGAGCAGCGCCGCGATCACCGCGGCGGCGACGCCGCCCAGCAGGCTCTCGCCCTGGAGCAGCAGGGCCAGGGCCCCGAGGCCGAGCAGGATGCTCCCGGCGCCGAGGGCCGTACGGCGCCCGGCCGCGGGCTCCCACGGCTTGAGCTCGTTCTCCACGACGTCGGCCATCGCCTCGACGACGTCGTCGTAGACGCGCGGCGCCTTGTCGTCCACACCGGCGGTCACGGTCAGCAGGCCGCCGTCCTCGATGCCCTGCATCGTCAGACCGGCGTTGTTGGCCAGGATCCGGCCCTCCTGCGTCACCAGGCGGTAGCCGCCGTAGACGGTGGAGGCGTCGAGGAGGCCGACGGAGCGCGCGAGCTCCGGCACGAGCTCGGCGACCGGGATCGAGCCCGGCAGCACCAGATCGACACGACGGGACCCCGAGGCGATGGTCACCCGGACCAGGCCTGAGGCGACCGAGGACCCCTGACTCATTGGTGTTTCCCCCTGGTTGTGCTGCACCTGCACCCCGCCCGAGGGGCCGGAGCGCTGAACGGGGAGCAGCCTAGGCGAAATCCCGTGACGGGGAGGCGAGTGGTGTCGTCAACGCAGCACGTCGGGCGCGGTGCCCTCGTCGTCGAGCCAGTGGTCGTCGGTGCCGAGCAGCCCGTCACGCTCGACCGGTCCGCCGTCCTTGCGTCGCCCGCCGCGTCCACCGCGGCCTCCCGCACCGCCCGCGCCGCGCTCGGACTTCGCCTGACGGGCCGCCTGCTGGCTGCCCTTGCCGCCGACGAGCCCGCGGCCACCGCTGCGTCCGCCGCCACGGCTCCCGCCGCGACCGCTGCTGCTGCCCGCGGCACCCTTCGCGGTGCCCTTCGCGGACTGTGCCCCGCCCCGGGCCGCGCCGGCACCGCCGGCGCGCGCGCCGGCCCCGGCACCACCGGCACCCGCGGCGCCGCGCATCGCGGCACCGGCGGCCGTGCCCGCGGCGGCACCGGCCGCGCCGCCCAGTGACGGCATCGCCATCGGTGCGCCGAGACCGCCTGCCGCTGACCCGGGCGAGAACGCCGCCGGCGCGGCTCCGCCGGGTGCGTAGGTCACGCCGCTCTGCGCGGATCCCGCCACGGTCGTCGTCGGGTGCGAGGGCGCGGACGGCTGACCGGGGTGCGACCCGCCGCCGGGCTGCGGGTGACCGGGGCCGGGCTCGGGGGCGGGCGGTACGCCCGGAGACAGGCCGGGGCCGGGACCGCCGGGCGGCAGGCCGGGACCGGGTCCAGGCCCGGGCTTCGGGCCCGGGGGCGGCTTCTCGTCGACCGGCGGCCAGGGCGGCAGCGGGGGCCACCCGGCCACCGGCGGCTGGGGCTCGGGTCCGGGCCAGTCGGGCGGCGGGTAGACCGGAGGGGGCTCCGTGGTCGGCCGCTCCTCGCGCGGGATGCCGTGCGCGCTGCGGATCTTGTCCTCGGCGGTGCCGAAGATGCGGTTGAGCGACTCCCAGGCGTCCCGCGCCTCGTCCTCGCGCTGCTGCACCTCGGCGGCGTACGCCACGCTCTGCCGTCGGTGGAGCGTCGCGAGGCGCCAGTACTCCGTCTGGTCCTCCTGCGCCGGGTCCGCGACGGGCGGCCGTCCCGGCGGGGTGGGGTCGCCGGCCCGGTCCCAGCTGCGCACGAGCGCCTTGACCTGGCCGAGGGCGCCACCCGCCGCGTCGAGGGCCTGCGCGGTCTTGCCGAGCATGAGCCGCTGGTCGGCCACGTAGTCGCGCATCTCGCGGAAGGCGCCGATGGCGGCGTCGCGGGTCTGGTCGCCGAGCTGGTCGCGGTCGCGGAGGCCGCGGATGGCCCGGGCGAGGCGGTCGTCGACGGTGTTGAGGTCGCGGATGGACGTACGCCACCCGGTCGCCATCTCGTTGAGCACGTCGGCGTCGCCGACGGTCAGCAGGGCGCGACGGACCTGGGTCTCGTAGTAGCCGGGCACGTCTCAGTCCTCGTCGAGCGCGAGCTGCGCGAGGCGGCGGAAGTGGTCGCGGTGCAGCTCGTCGGTGCCTTCGAGGTCACCGAGGCTGTCGTCGAGGGCGCGGGCGAAGCGGCGCACCTTGCGGGCCTGGGCCTGCCGGTCCTCGACGGTGCGCTGGTGCGCGACCTCGTAGACCGACCGCAGGCTCTGCCCGGCGTGGAAGGCCCCGAAGTTGCCGGCGCGCGTCTCGGCGCCGGCCAGCGTGTCGATGTCGGCGTGGCTGCGGACCTGGACGACGTCCTCGGTGCCGAACCGGTCGTAGGAGGGGCTCATGTGCGAGGCGGCGAGCCGCAGCGAGGCGGAGATGCCCCTGATCAGATCCGCATCGACCCTGATGTCACCCACGTGTTCCCCCGAACGCACGCCTGCCGCCGACCCCCGGCGCCCTCCCATTGTCGTCGCGCGACGGCGCTCGCGGGCCGAGTTGGCGAAAGTGCCTCGCATTCAGCGCGCGCGGTCCGGACATGGGTCGAGGCCGGCCGCCCCGGGAGGGACGACCGGCCTCGGAAGCCTGGTCAGGCTGTGGTGCTGCTGGCGGGTGCTCGCTCAGAAGCGGTTGGCACCGCGGGCGTCGGCGGCCTTGTACTCGGCGTTGGACGCGTCCACGCCCTGGCTCGCCTGCTGCAGCAGGAGGGTCATCTCCTGCATGGCCTGGTCCCACTTGGCCTTGGCCTGGTCGTACGCCATCTTGGCGTTACCGTTCCAGTCCGACTTGAGGGGGTTGAGCTCGTTCTCGAGCTGGTCGAGGCGGGCCTCGATGTCCTTGGCGGCCTTCATCACGTCGGCGGCACCGGCGTCGAGGGAGCCGTGCTGGACCTTGATTCCGTCGAAAGTCATGTCGATCTCCTAGATCTGAAGAGTCAGGTGTCGGCGTCAGCCGAGACGGCCCTGGAGGTTGGCGTGGTTGGCGGACTGCGACTCGTCGGTGGAGACGTTGTCGCGCTCGGTCTCCTTCATCGACGCGGAGAGCTGGTCCAGGGCCTTGAGGATGGTCTCCTGCTTCTGGTCCCACGCGATCATCAGGTTGTTGAACGCGGTCGCGCCCTGGCCGCCCCAGCCACCCATCATCGTCTGGATGTTGCCGGACAGCACGCCGCACTTGTTCTTCACGTCACCGCGGGCCTGGTCGACGAAGTCGGCGCCCTTGGAGAGGGCCTTCTCTGTCTGGCCGTACATCTCGCTCATGAAAGATCCTTCTCCCTCGGGCGGTCTGACCGACCGAGTTCTCTGTTGGTTGGTGATCCACTGGACTTGGTGATCCGGTGCCCGGGGAGACGTCCCGACCCCCCGCGCTGACGTGTCTCTACCCGACGAAATCGGGGCTAAACATCAGGAGGTCATTTCCCACAGGCGTCGGAAGACACCGGCCGCCACGACCGCCGCGGCGAAGGCGAAGCTGCCGCACAGCGACTCCGCGACCTCGGCCCGCCGCGACCACCAGACCGACCTCCAGCCGCGGCCGGTGGCGACGGCCGCGGCGAGCGCGATCACGCCGAGGGCCACGACGACGTAGAAGAACGTGTCGACGTGCCCGGCGCCGGGCCCGGCGACGAGGTGGGCCGCCAGGGCCACCAGCGCGGCGAGGCCGGCGAGGCGCAGCAGCGCCCTGGCCGCGGCGTGCCGGTAGGAGCGGGCGGCGAGCAGCAGCGAGCAGCCGGCGAAGAACACGAGGCAGCGCGCGCCGATGCGGTCGAGGTCGATGGTCGCGGTGTGCAGCAGCAGCGGGCTCGCGACCACCACCGTGACGAGGATGGCGACGGAGGCGCCCGTGACGATGCGCGAGGCGCTGCGCACCAGCCGCTCCATCGCGTCGGCCGCGACGACGATGCGCCCGCGGCGGCCCTTGCGCTGGCTGTCGCGCGCCGACCAGGCGGTGACGGCGAGCCGGTCGAGGTCGAGCAGCGCCTCGTCGGGCACGTCGATCGCCAGCGAGGGCGCGAAGCGCGCCGCCATCATCGCGAGGAAGACCAGCAGGGTCCACGCGACCCGGGCGTCCCAGCCCAGCATCGCGGGGATCGCGCAGCAGGCGAAGACCGTGAGCCCGCTGACGATCCACACGGTCGCGACCTCGTCGCCCTCCGGCGCGAGCGCACGCCCGATGCCGGCGACCACGGCGGCGGAGATCGCCGCCGCGGCGAGGATGGCGGGCAGGAGGTGCGGGCCCGGCTCGTAGATCGCGGCGAACGCGGCTGAGGCCGCGAACGCTGGGGCCGCGGCGGCACGCTGGCGGGCGTGCCGGCCCAGCGGCAGCACGCCGACGAGGGCGCACGCGAGCAGCAGGCCGACGGTGACGGTGCGGATCGTGTCCTCGCCCGCGCGTCCGGCGTACCACCCGGCGAGGGCTGCGGCGAGCGCGGCGACGGTGGCGATCACCGAGGCGAGCTCGGGGCTCTCGGGGGCGTTCTTCGCGGCCTCGAGGAGGGTGACCTTGCGCGGGCGGTGCACGCCGCTGGTGGCGACCAGCACGTCGCCGGGCTGCACGCCGGCGTCGCGGAGCGGCACCGCGGCGTTGAGCCGCTCGCCGAGCGCGGTCTGCAGGAGCGGGATGCCGGCGACGTCCGCCTGCTTGGCGTACTCCCGTGCGACGTCGACCGACGTCGCCCCGGCGGGCACGACGAGGTCGAGCACCCCGGCCTGGCCGTGGATGCTCAGCACGATGGTCGCGTCGGCAGAGCCGGGCATCGCGACGTCGGACACGACAGATCCCCCTTCACGTCGCCGCTTGAACGTGCACCCTTGGGCTGGAGAGTAGTCGCACGTGCAGCCCCCGCGGCAGCACACCTATCATCATCGCGACTTCATCAGGTGAGGCAACGGGGGACGCGTGAGCACGACACTGCGAGGCGGACAGAGGCTCGACGAGCCGGAGATGCCCGGCGGGCAGATCGTCCTGCAGCCGCCGCCGGAGCTGCAGGAGGGCGAGGGCGCCGGCGGCGTCCTGATGAACGCCATCCCGATGCTCGGCAGCCTGGGCTCGATCGTGCTGGTCGCGACGATGGGCGGCGCCAACAAGAGCCGCAGCTTCCTCGCCGCGGGCATGTTCCTCTTCGCGACCCTCGGGTTCATCATCGTGCAGATCGACCGGCAGCGTAAGCAGCGCGCGCAGCAGGTCACCGGCTCGCGGACGGAGTACCTCCGCTACCTCAGCAACATCCGCAAGGTCGCCCGCGAGGCGGCCGACCAGCAGCGCCGGGCGCTGAACTGGCACCACCCCGAGCCGTCGGCCCTCCCCTCCCTCGCCGAGGACCGCACCCGCCTGTGGGAGCACACCGGCACCGACGACAACTTCCTGCACGTGCGGTACGGCCTGTGCTCGCAGCCGCTGTCCCTCGAGCTCGTGCCGCCGGAGAGCGCGCCCGTCGACCAGGTCGACCCGGCCGCCGCGTCGGCGCTGCACCGGCTCCTCGTCGTGCACCGCCTCCAGCCCAACCTGCCGGCCTCGATCGACCTGCGCGCCTTCGACCGCATCGAGCTGTGCGGGGACGCCGAGGAGGTCCGCTCGACCGCCCGCGCGATGATCTGCTCCGCGACGGCGTTCCAGAACCCCGACCAGCTCATCGTCGCGGTCCTCAGCTCCGAGCAGAACCTCATGCACTGGGACTGGGTGAAGTGGCTCCCCCACGCCCAGAGCACGCGCGAGGTCGACGCCGTCGGCCCGATGCGCCTCGTCTCGACGTCGCTCGACGACCTCGGCAACCTGCTGCCGCCCGACCTGAGTGACCGCCCCCGCTTCGGCGCCGACGAGCGGGCCGCGACGCCGCACATCCTCCTCGTCATCGACGGCGGCCACCTGCCGCCGGGCAACCACATCGTCCCGCCGGACGGCCTGCACGGCGTCACCCTGCTCGACCTGCCGAGCCGGTGGGACGAGCTCGAGGACTCCACCCGCCTGCGCCTGGAGTTCGCCGACGCGCCCGACGAGCTCGGCAAGCACCCGGTCAGCGCGCTGCGGCTGCGCGGCGAGCCCGTCAAGGCACTGGCCGACCAGTGCGACATCGCGACCGCGGAGGCGTTCGCCCGCCGCATCGCGCCGCTGAAGACCGCGAGCGCCGAGTCCTCGTCGGCCGGCGGCGCCGTCGACATCACGTCGACCACGCCGGACCACATGGACCTGCTCGGCCTCGGCGACATCTTCGCCTACAACCCGGCGACCGCCTGGCGTCCGCGGCCCGCCCGCGACCGGCTGCGCGTGCCCATCGGCATCGGCGACTCCGGTGGGCTGATCCACCTCGACATCAAGGAGTCCGCCCAGCAGGGCATGGGCCCGCACGGCCTGGTGATCGGCGCGACCGGCTCCGGCAAGTCGGAGTTCCTCCGGACCCTCGTCCTCGGCCTGGTGATGACCCACTCGTCCGAGCAGCTCAACCTGGTCCTCGTCGACTTCAAGGGTGGTGCGACGTTCGCCGGCATGGCCGACATGCCGCACGTGTCCGCCGTCATCACCAACCTCGCCAACGAGCTCACCCTCGTCGACCGCATGCAGGACGCCCTGTCCGGCGAGATGACGCGCCGCCAGGAGCTCCTGCGCGACGCGGGCAACTACGCCTCGGTGCGCGACTACGAGAAGGCCCGCGCCAACGGCGAGCCGCTCGAGCCGATGCCCTCGCTGTTCATCGTCGTCGACGAGTTTTCCGAGATGCTGTCGGCGAAGCCCGAGTTCATCGACCTCTTCGTCGCCATCGGCCGCCTCGGGCGCTCGCTCGGCCTGCACCTGCTGCTCGCCTCGCAGCGGCTCGAGGAGGGGCGCCTGCGCGGGCTGGAGTCCCACCTGTCCTACCGCGTCGGCCTGCGCACCTTCTCGGCCGGTGAGTCGCGCGCGGTGCTGGGCGTCCCGGACGCCTACGAGCTGCCCGCCGTGCCCGGCCTCGGCTACCTCAAGCCCGACCAGTCCACGCTGCTGCGCTTCAAGGCGGCGTACGTCTCCGGCCCCCCGTCGAGCCGTACCCGCGTCACCCGCGACGAGGGCGGCGGCATCCGCGGCATCCTGCCGTTCACGATCTCCGAGGTGCAGGCGCTCGAGCCGATCGCCGACGACGTGCAGGAGGTCGCGACCCCGCAGCCGCAGCAGCAGGGCGAGCAGCCGTCGCTGCTCGACATCGCCGTGCAGCGGATGATCGGCAAGGGCCCCGAGGCGCACCAGGTGTGGCTGCCGCCGCTCGACGTGCCGGACACCCTCGACGAGCTGATGCCCGACCTCGTCGAGAGCCCCGACCTCGGCCTCACCTCGCCGCAGTGGCGCAACGTGCCCGGCCTGGTCATCCCGCTCGGCACGGTCGACCGCCCGCGCGAGCAGCGCCGCGACACGATGACGCTCAACCTCACCGGCGCCGCCGGCCACGTCGCCGTCGTCGGCGGTCCGCGCTCGGGCAAGAGCACGCTCCTGCGCAGCATCGTCACGAGCATGGCGCTCGTGACGACCCCGATGGAGTCGCAGTTCTTCGTGCTCGACTTCGGTGGCGGCACGTTCGCGCCGCTGACCCGGCTGCCGCACGTCTCCGGCGTCGCCACGCGCTCCGAGCCCGACGTCGTACGCCGCGTGATGGCGGAGGTCGAGGGCATCGTCGACCGCCGCGAGGCCTACTTCCGCGAGAACGGCATCGACTCGATCGAGACCTACCGCTCGCGCCGCACGCAGGGCCGCGCGGACGACGGCTGGGGCGACGTCTTCCTCGTCATCGACGGGTGGAGCACCCTGCGCGCCGAGTTCGACGACCTCGAGATGGAGATCCAGCAGCTGGCCGCCCGCGGCCTGACGTTCGGCCTCCACATCGTCACCGCGTCGACCCGGTGGGCCGACTACCGCGCCGCGATGCGCGACGTGTTCGGCTCCAAGCTCGAGCTGCGCCTCGGCGACCCGCTCGACTCCGAGGTGGACCGCAAGGTCGCCGCGCTGGTGCCGGTCGGTCGTCCCGGTCGCGGCCTCGTCCCGTCCAAGCTGCACTTCCTCGGCGCGCTGCCCCGCATCGACGGCGACGGCAACCCCGACACCCTCGGTGACGGCGTCGACGACCTCATCGACCGGATGGCCGCGGCGTGGAAGGGCCCCCAGGGCCCCAAGCTGCGACTGCTGCCGGAGATGGTCACGCTCGAGGCGATCCGCGAGGACGCCGTGCGTCGCAGGATGCCGGAGAAGCACGTCCTGCTCGGCATCAACGAGAAGGAGCTCGCGCCGGTCGGCCTCGACGTCGACGCCGAGCCGCACATGCTGATCTTCGGCGACGGGCAGTCGGGCAAGAGCGCCCTGCTGCGGGCGTACGTCCACGAGATCATGCGGACCCGCACGCCGAAGGAGGCCCAGATCGTCCTGGTCGACTACCGGCGCTCGATGCTGGGCGAGGTGCCGGACGAGTACCTCCTCAACTACCTCACCTCGGCCACCCAGGCGACGCCGACGCTGAAGGACATCGCGAGCTACCTCGAGGGCCGCATCCCGGGCCCCGACGTGACGCCCGACCAGCTGCGCAGCCGGTCGTGGTGGACGGGTGCGGAGGTGTTCGTCGTGGTGGACGATTACGACCTCGTGGCCACGGCCCAGTCGTCGCCGGTGTCGTCGCTCCAACCGCTGATGGCGCAGGCACGCGACGTGGGGCTGCACGTCGTCGTGGCGCGGCGTACGGGTGGTGCCTCGCGCGCGCTCTACGAGCCCGTCATCCAGTCGCTGCGTGACCTCGCGATGCCCGGCGTCATGCTGTCGGGCCCGCGCGACGAGGGCGTCCTGATCGGCAACCTGCGCCCGCAGCCCGCGCCCGAGGGCCGCGCCCGCGTCGTCACCCGCGACGGCGGTACGCAGACCACGCAGCTGGCGTGGCTCGAGCCGACGATGTGATCCGCCGCTCGGGTGGTGCGTGAGGCAGGTTCTGCGACCTCGGAACGTGCCTCACGCACCGCTCGGGCGTACGGGCGGTGCGTGGGCCACATTCCCGGGTTCCCTGCTTCCGCCGGACATCCGGTGACTCCAGGGGCACGACGTCAGCGGCGGCCGCTCTTGAACATCCCCCGCGCGATCTCGCGGGCCGCGGTGCGCATGAAGTCCTTGAAGGCGGTGGACTTCACGACGGTCTCCATCATCGAGTCCTGCTCCTTCTCGGCCCTCTGCCGCGACTTCTCGGTGACGCGCTCGTTCTTCTGCTCGCGCGCCATCTCCTTGACGCGCGCGTCCTCCGCGGCCTTGCGGGCGCCCTCCTCGAGCTTCTTGGCGAGGAGCTCGCGGGCGGACTCGCGGTCGATCGCCTCGGCGTACTTCGCGGTGAGCGGGGACGCCTTCACGGCCGCCTCCATGTCGGCCGTCGGGGCGGCGTCCATCAGCGACTCGGGTGCCCGCAGGCGGGTCCAGGCAACGGGGGTGGGCGCGCCGCGCTCGTTCATCACGGTGACGATCGCCTCGCCGATGCCGAGCGAGGTGATGACCGCCCCGAGGTCGTCGTAGGCGCTGTTGGGGTAGGTGTTCACGGTCGCCTTGAGCGCCTTGGCGTCGTTGGGCGTGTGGGCGCGCAGCTGGTGCTGCACCCGCGAGCCGAGCTGCGCGAGGACCTCGTCGGGGACGTCGGTCGGCGACTGGGTCACGAAGAAGACACCGACGCCCTTGGACCGGATCAGGCGCACGGTCTGCGCGATCTGGTCGAGGAACGCATCGGACGCGTCGTTGAAGAGCAGGTGCGCCTCGTCGAAGAAGAAGACCAGCTTGGGCTTGTCGAGGTCGCCCTCCTCCGGCAGGTCGTGGAAGAGGTCGGCGAGCAGCCACATGAGGAAGGTCGAGAAGAGGGCCGGCCGGTCCTGGAGGTTGGGCAGCTCCAGCAGGCTCACCACGCCGCGCCCGTCCTCGGTGAGGCGGAGGAACTCCTTGGTCTCGAACTCGGGCTCGCCGAAGAAGACGTCGGCGCCCTGCGCCTCGAAGGCGACGAGCTCGCGCAGGATGACGCCGGCGGTCTGGGGCGAGAGCCCTCCGATGGTCTTGAGCTCGGCCTTCCCGGCCGCGTCGCCGGTGAGGTACTGCAGGACCGCGCGCAGGTCCGACAGGTCGAGCAGCGGCAGGCCGTTCTTGTCGCAGTAGTAGAAGACGAGGCCGAGCGAGGACTCCTGGGTCTCGTTGAGCCCGAGCACCTTCGCGAGGAGGGTGGGCCCGAACGCGCTCATCGTGACGCGAACGGGTACGCCGACGCCCTCGCCGCCGATCGCGTAGAACTCCGTCGGGAAGCCGGTCGCCGTCCACTGCTGGCCGACGCTCGCCGTACGGGCGGTGAGCTTGTCGCTGGGCTCGCCGGGGACGCTGATGCCGGACAGGTCGCCCTTGATGTCGGCCGCGAAGACCGGCACGCCGTTGGCGCTGAGCTGCTCGGCCAGCAGCTGGAGGGTCTTGGTCTTGCCGGTGCCCGTGGCGCCGGCGACGAGGCCGTGGCGGTTGAGCATGCCGAGCGGGATCCGGATCCGGACGTCGCCCAGGTTGTCCGCGTCGAGCATCAGCCCGCCGAGCTCGAGGGCAGGCCCCTCGAAGGCGTAGCCCGGGGCGACGGCCTGCGAGATCGGGTCGGTCGGGGCGGTCGTGGCGGGAGGCTCGCTCATGCCCGCGAGCCTAGTCACGGCGGGAGACGAGGACGAGGGGTCACGGATGGCGTCGTTATGATCACCGGCGTGATCTTCAAGCGGGTGGGCCTCGGCCGGCCCTACCCCGACCACGGGCTGACGTCCCGCGCCTGGGCCGACCTGCCCCCGCGGCAGGTACGCCTCGACGAGCTGGTGACCACGAAGGACACGCTGCAGCTCGACACCCTCCTCGACGAGGACTCGACCTTCTACGGCGACCTGTTCGCCCACGTCGTGCAGTGGCGCGGCGACCTCTACCTCGAGGACGGCCTCCACCGCGCGCTCCGGGCCGCGCTGCAGCAGCGCAGCGTGCTGCACGCCCGCGTGCACCAGGCGGACCAGACGTGACCGCCGGCCTGAGGACGGCCCTCACCCTCGGTGGCCTGGTGGCCATCGTGCTCGTCGCGACGCTCTGGGGCTGGGCGGCCTTCACCGAGCCGTTCCCGGAGGAGGAGGCGGTCCCGATCTGCGAGGACACCGCCGTCACCGCCGGCACGGAGGTGCGACGCGACCAGGTCGTGGTGAGCGTCTTCAACGGCAGTGGGCGCAGCGGCCTCGCCGGCGCCACGGACGCCCAGCTCGAGGAGCGTGGCTTCGTCTCCGGCGGCATCGGCGACTCCCCCCAGCCCGCGGCGTCGACGCAGATCTGGTCCGACGACCCGACGAACCCGGCCGTGCAGCTGGTCCAGCAGCAGTTCAAGGGCGCCCAGGTCGTCCCGGGCGACGCGCTCGGGCCGGGTGTCGTGGTCGTGGTCGGCGAGAAGTTCCAGGCACTCCGCAAGAAGCAGGTCGAGTCGGTGGTCGCCGAGGCCGACGCCACGTTCTGCAAGGCGACCGGGGCGGAGTAACGCTTCCGATCGGGCCGGTCCGAGCCCGTCAGTCGCGCTCGCGCGTGCCGGGCTCGCCGAGCCACTGCGCGAGCCGGCCGTTCTCCGAGACCTGCCGCAGCCGGTCCTCGGTGGGCTCGCGCAGCTTTCGGGGGGTGACCACGAGCAGGTCGTCGCCGTGGCGCAGGACGGTGCGACGCTCGGGCACGAGCGCGTCGCCCGCACGGATGACGAGGGACACCGAGGCGCCCCGGGGCAGCCGCAGCTCGCCCACCTCGACGCCGTGCATCTTCGACGTCGGCGCGATCGTGACCTGCAGGAGGTCGGCCGCGACCCGGTCGAGCGGCGCCGCCTCGACGTCGAGGCCTCGCGGCTGCGACCGGCTGGCGACCCCCAGCGTGCGCGCTACCCACGGCAGGGTCGGGCCGGTGAGCAGCGTGTAGACGACGACCATGACGAAGACGATGTCGAAGACGTCGTCGGCGCCCGCGACGCCCTCGGCCAGGGGGATCGTCGCGAGCACGATGGGGACCGCGCCGCGCAGGCCGGCCCACGAGATGAAGGCGAGGTCGCGCGAGGCCATCGGCTGGACCACGCTGCTGACGAACACCGAGAGCGGCCGGGCGAGGACCGTCAGGACGAGGCCGGTGACCAGCGCCTGCACCACCGTCTGCAGGTCGATGCGCGACGGCGAGAGCAGCAGGCCCAGCATGACGAAGAGCCCGATCTGGGCGAGCCAGGCGACCCCCTCGGCGAACGACCGGGTCGCGACGCGGTGCGGGAGCTCGCTGTTGCCGAGGATCAGCGCCGCGACGTAGATCGCCGCGAACGGCGAGGCGTGCACGGCCGCCGCGACGCCGTACGCGGTGAACGCCAGGCACAGGACCGCGAGGGGGTAGAGGCCCGAGGACGGCAGCGCCGCGCGCCGCATGACCCAGGCGCCCGCGAGGCCGCAGGCCGCGCCGACCAGCGCCCCGGCGAGCAGCTCGAAGACGATGACGCCGGCGGTCTCCAGGACGCTCGAGCCGGCCAGCGCACCGGTGGAGATGATGCCGACGAGGACGACGGTCGGGGCGTCGTTGAGCCCGGACTCGGCCTCGAGCGCCCCGGTGAGCCGCCTGGGCAGCGGCAGCGCGCGCAGCACCGAGAACACCGCCGCGGCGTCGGTGGGCGAGCAGATCGCGCCCAGCAGGATCGCCAGCTCCCACGGCAGGCCCAGGAGGTAGTGGGTGCCGACGGCCACCACCGCCACCGACACCGCCACGCCCACGGTGGCGAGCGAGAGCCCGAGCCGGATGCTGGAGCGCATCTGACGCCACTCGGTGGTCAGGCCACCCTCGGCCAGGATGATCGCCAGCGCGCCGAAGCCGAGCGCGTGGGCGAGCTCCGCGTCGTCGAACGGGATCCCGAACGGCCCGCCCTCGCCCAGCAGCACGCCGATGAAGAGGTAGATCAGCAGCGAGGGGAGGCCCGCGCGCGCCGAGACGCGGACCGCGAGGATCGCGGCCAACGTCACCACCGCACCGACCAGCACGAACGCGTCGAGCTGGTGGGCGTCGAAGGTCATGCCACCTCGTGTCTGGGTGTCTGGTCGGTGGGTCAGCGGTGTGCCACGATCCTATCGGTGCGGGAGGGAGCCGGACCGGCGTCGTCCCACGCCCACGAGCCGGGGAGCACGAGAGCGTCGCAGGACGTTTGGGAGTGGTCCTGGCGGGGTAGGCGACTCCGGACGAAAGGGTGTGATCGATGTACGGCGACACCGCCGCGGGCCGCAAGCGCGTCGCCCAGTTGCGCGAGCAGAGCGGGGACATCCGTGCCCTCGCCGCCCGGCTGGTGTCGCAGTCCGAGGCGGTCCCGTGGCACGGCAAGGCCGCCGACGCGATGCGCGAGCGGATCAAGGAGCGCGCCGGCCACCTGCGCGCCGCCGCCGCCCACCACGAGACCGCGGCCGACTCGCTCGCCCGGCACCTCGCCGAGGTCGACACCCTCAAGGAGGCGATCGACGTCCGCGCGCACAAGGCCACGACCCTGGTCGAGGACGCCCGCACCCGCGCCAGCGAGGCCGGCGAGGGCGCGACGCCCGACGAGACCGACGCGGCGCTCCTGGCCTTCGACCCCCCTCCAGCCGGTCACAAGGACTGGCTGACCGTCACGCTCCCGGGACTCTGACATGGTGACGATCGACCTGACCACGCCGCCCCCGCAGCCGACGAGCTTCCTCGACGGCATGGCCCGCCGGCTCGCCCTCACCCTCCCCGAGCTCCGCCTCGTGGCCGACCTCGCGGGGGGTGCACCGCTCCCCTTCGACGTGCAGGAGAGCGGCCCCGAGGGGTCCGGGTCGCTGTCCGGCCGGCTCGGCCAGAGCCGCGGCTCGGTCGAGGACTCGGCCTACACCGACGCCATCGGCACCCTGCACGAGCCCGCCGACACGCTCCGGCGCCGCGGCCTCGTCACCGACGACGGCGCCGACCCCGGCCTGGTGGGGGCCGTCGGCCTCCTCGCCACCCCCCGGCTGGCCCTCGACATCGACGTCGCCGCCGGCTCCACGCAGGTCAAGGCCTGGCACCGCCAGGCCGGCGGCGCCGTGGCCAGCCTGTCGACCTGCGACGGCATCGTCTTCGAGCTCGCGTGGTTCCCGGTCGAGCAGTGGACCACCGAGCTCGCTCGTGTGACGTCCCCGCCCGAGGACCTCCCCCTCGGGGGGTCGCACGTGCCCGCCCACCTGGACGTGCCGTACGCCCTCGCCGACTCGGTGGGCGAGGCGCTGCGCGCCGGTCGTTCAGACCTCGTGCCCGTGCTCGTCGGCCAGTCCGACGGAGCGGTGCTCGCCGACGGCGAGGCCCTCGGCGACGCGGAGGCGGCGGCGGCCGTCTCGGCCGTCCACAGCGAGAGCCGGGGCAGGCTGCGCATCCTGGCCGCAGAGGTGTCCGAACGCGCCACGACGTCGGTCGGCGTCGTGTCGTGGGTCCTGCTCCGGGACGGGTGGCACTCCCTGACCCCGCGCCACGACGACGGCGCCCGGGTCGCGGTCCACCTCGTCGACCCCGACGACCTCGCCACCGAGCTCGCTCCCGTGCTGGCGCAGGTCACGTTCCACGAGGCGGTGGCCTGATGGGCGACCTCGAGATCCCCCGCAGCGCCGCCGCGACCCCCGAGGAGTCCTCGGCCGCGGTCGCCGCCGACAAGTACGACCAGATGCTCGCGCTGGCCGACCTCTTCGACTCCTCCGGCAACGAGATGCGCACCCGCGCACGCCTCGGCACCGAGATCCTGGGCGACGACGACGTCGTCGACTCGGGCGAGCTGTCGAAGGCCACGTGGGGCCAGGCGGAGGAGGACATCCGCGCCGCCACCACGGGCAAGCACGGGCTGCTGACGCGGTCGGTCGAGCTCGACGCCGACGCCCTCGTCGTGCGCGCGACCGTGCTGACCTACCGCTGGATCGACGAGCTCCAGCAGGCGGCCTACAAGACGCTCGGCTCCATCGCGGGCCGCGCCATCGGCTACCTCGCGCCCGAGGTCGCCCTCGGCGGCGCCATCGTCAGCGCCGGCCTCATCGAGACCGACACGCTCGACCGCGACGGCGTCACCGCCTACCTCAGCGAGCTCGCCGAGAACAACCCCGACCTCATGGACCACCTGTCCGGCGGCGGCGGCCTGCTCGACGGGCTGCACATGCGCTCGCTGCTCACCGCGGGCGTGCTCGCCTCCGACCAGGGCGCCCACGCCGCCCGCGGCGGGCTGCGCGCGATCGGCGTCGAGCCGTTCCCCACCGACGCGGTCTCGGCCTTCCGTGACTCCGCGGGCTCCTTCGTCGAGGTCGACGAGCCCGAGGCCGAGGCCGGTACGTCCAGCGCCGCCGCCCCGCGCTCCCTCGAGGAGCTGATGGCCAACCTCGTCGCCGAGGACCAGCGGATCAGCGTCCAGCGCGTGGGCGCCGGCCGCTACATCGCCTACCTCCCCGGCAACCTGGGCGGCGAGGGCGGCCGCCTGCGCCTCGTCGGCGCGGACCCGACCACCTCGGCGAGCCAGGTCGTGCGGGCGATCGAGAAGGCCGTCACCGACGACGACGCGCGCGTCATGCTGGTCGGCTCCGCGTCCGGCGGCGCGATCGCCGCCGAGATCGCGGCGACCGCGACGTCCGACCGCTTCGTCGTCGACCAGGTCGTCACGGCGGGCGCCCCGTCGGCGCTCGTGCCGCGGATCCCCGAGGCCACCCGCATGCTGTCGCTCGAGGACCGCTCCGACCCGGTCGCGCTGCTCGGCTCGTTGATCAACGCCGCGACCGCCAACCGGCTCACGGTCGTCTTCGACGGCAGCAACGCCGACGGCGCCGACTTCTACGTCGCCGGGGCCCGGGCGGCGGACACCGCCGAGCACCCCGAGCTGCGTGCGGAGATCAGCCGCATGCAGGACCTCGGCTACCTCGCCGGCTAGACGATCCCGTGCACGAACTCGCCGAGCTGGGCGAGGTTGCGGCACTCGACCATCGGCACCACCTCGCCGTAGCGGTCGGCGGCGCTGTCGCCGGTCCCCCAGTGGCGCGCGTGCTCGGGGTTGAGCCACCACGCGTGGCGCGCGCGCCCGGCCAGGTCGGCCAGCACGGGTAGGGCGAGGTCGCTGTAGTTCGAGCGGCCGTCGCCCAGCACCAGCAGGGACGACCGGGGACCGACGACGTCGCCGTGCTCCTCGGCGAACCGGGTGAGCGCCCTGCCGTAGTTGGTGCGACCCCACAGGGCGGCGTGCGAGATGCTCGCGGCGAGCTGCTCCATCACGTCGACGACGTCGGCGCCGGGCCGGAACGTGTCGGTGACCTCGACGACGTCGTCGACGAAGGTGAAGGCCCGCACGCCGCTGAACGCCTCGCGCAGCGCGTAGACCAGCAGGAGCGTGAACTGCGCGAAGCTCGCGACCGACCCGCTCACGTCGCACAGCACGACGAGGTCCGTGCGGTGGGGGCGCCTCGGGCGGTGGTGGGTGGTCAGCGGCACGCCGCCGGTGGCCATCGACGCGCGGACGGTCCGGCGTACGTCGAGCGGTCCCCGGCGCCGGGCGTGCTGCTCCTTGGTGAGCCGAGCCGCGAGCCGGCGGGCCAGGGGATAGACCTCGCGCCGCATCTCGTCCAGGTCGCTGCGGCGTGCGGCCGTGAAGTCGAGCCGGTCGATGGTCGGTCGCACGGTCACGCCGACGACGTGCTCGGGTCCCTTCTCCTCCGCGATCCGGCGCCGGGCGTCGCCCTCGACCAGCCGGGCGAAGACGCCGACCCGCCGCCCGGCGAGGCGCTGCGCCTCCTCGGCGTCGACGCCCGCGGCGAGCAGCCCCTGGACGAGCCGCTCGACGAGCTCGGAGGGCGAGACCCGCTGCAGGGAGGTGTACGCCGACCAGCTCGACAGCCCCGGCCCGCGACCGGGCATCGCGCCGAACCGGGCCACCGCCTCCACCGCGAGGTCCTGCAGCGCCTGCTGGTCGCCCGACGCGAGGGCCTCGGCCAGCGCCTCGCGGAACCGCTCGAGCTCCGGACCGGTGTCCGGCGGCCCCTCGGCACCCGGGGCCAGGCCGTCGCCGGCGACGCCGCTGCCGATCAGGCGCGGGTAGTAGATGTCGAAGATCGCGTCGAAGGTCACCCGCTGGGGCTGGCGCTTGACGAGCGTCGCTGCGTACGCCGCGCGTACGGTCTCGCGGTCGTGCCAGCGCACCTTCTCGAGCGCGCCGATGGCGTCGAGGCCCTCGGCGAGCGACACCGACAGACCCGCGGCACGCAGCGCCTCCACGAAGCCGATGTGGGTGTCGAGGAGGCTCATCGTGCCGCCAGCTTGAGCTCCTTGATCGCCCGCTGCTGGTCCGAGGCGTGCTTGAGCACGACACCCAGCGTGCGCGCGACGGTCGCCTCGTCGAGGTCACCCACCTGCAGCGCGACGAGCGTGCGCGCCCAGTCGACCGACTCGGCGATCGACGGCGCCTTCTTGAGCTCGAGCTCGCGCAGCCGGACGACCGCGTCGACGAGCTGGGCGGCGACGGCGTCCTCGAGCCCGGGGACCTGGCTGGTGACGATGGCGCGCTCGCGCTCGGCGTCGGGGTAGTCGAGGGGCAGGAACAGGCAGCGCCGCTTGACCGCCTCGGACAGCTCGCGCGACGCGTTGGAGGTGAGCACGACGAAGGGACGGCGCGTGGCGGTCACCGTGCCCAGCTCGGGGATCGTGACCTGGAAGTCGCTCAGCACCTCGAGCAGCAGGCCCTCGACCTCGATGTCGGTCTTGTCCACCTCGTCGATCAGCAGCACAGTCGGCTCGTCGCGCCGGATCGCGGTCAGCAGCGGACGGGTGAGGAGGAACTCCTCGGTGAAGATGTCGTCGTGGGTCTCGCTCCACGCCGTGTCGCTCTCCCGAGAGTTGGCCTGCGAGGCCTGGATCCGGAGCAGCTGCTTCTTGTAGTTCCACTCGTAGAGCGCGCGGGCCTCGTCGAGGCCCTCGTAGCACTGCAGCCGGACCAGGCCCGCGCCCGTCGCCCGGGCCACCGCCTTGGCGAGCTCGGTCTTGCCGACGCCCGCCGGGCCCTCGACCAGCAGCGGCTTCCCGAGCGCGCCGGCGAGGTACGCCGTGAGCGCCGTCGCGTCGTCGGTGAGGTAGCCGGCGGACTGGAGGCGGGCCGTCGCGTCGGCGGCGGAGTCGAACCAGGTCGTCACGCCCGCGAGCCTACGAGGCGTGGTGGCGCAGCGCTCGCTGCGCTCGCGCTCTCGGGTTCCAGGACGCCTCTGCTGAGGCCATCGCTGCGCGATGGCCTCAGCAGAGGGGGCGGGATTCGAACCCGCGGTAGGTCTCCCTACGACCGCTTTCAAGGCGGTTCCGATCGGCCGCTCCGGCACCCCTCCTCGTGCCACGCCGGGGCGCCGCACACTGCCGGACTCTACCCAACCGCTCCCCGTCCCACCCTCGCCCCACCGGTGCGCCCGCGGCGTGGGAAAATCGGGTGGTGACGACCAAGACCGCCACCGTCTACCGCCTCGCCCCCGCCGTCGCGGCGCGCCTGCTGGGTGCCGTGCTGTGCCTGGTCGCCGTGCTCATCCTGCTCAGCACGGTCCTCATCGCCGCCGTCGACCTGCACACCGCCTTCCTGCTCGTCCCTGCGGTGCTCACCCTGCTGCTGCTCGTCGGCGCGTGGTGGACGTGGCGGACCAGGGGGTGGGTCGCGCGGCTCACGCCGGAGGGCTACCGCGTGCAGTGGGTCCGCGGCGTCGGCGCGGCCTCCGGCCGCTGGAAGGACGTCGAGGACGCCGTCACGACGACCGTCGCCGACGCCCCCGTCGTCGTGCTCCGCCTGCGCGACGGGCGTACGACCACCATCCCGGTGGAACTGCTCGCGGTCGACCGGGAGCAGTTCGTCCGCGACGTGCAGCAGCGGCTCCAGG
Source organism: Nocardioides cavernae (assembly GCF_013410035.1). Classification (GTDB taxonomy): domain Bacteria; phylum Actinomycetota; class Actinomycetes; order Propionibacteriales; family Nocardioidaceae; genus Nocardioides; species Nocardioides cavernae_A. The sequence goes on from NZ_JACCBW010000001.1 coordinate 1,248,670, forward strand.
AGGGACACGGCCTCCGCAAGTTGTGACCTGATTCGGCGCAGGCGCGCCCGGCCTTGTAACCTTCTGTGCGCCCGGCACTGGTCGGGCATGGAGGCGTCGCCTAGTCCGGTCTATGGCGCCCGCCTGCTAAGCGGGTTTGGGGCTAAAACCCCATCGAGGGTTCAAATCCCTCCGCCTCCGCCAGTGGTCGACCCCCTCCTCCGGGAGGGGGTCGGTCCGTGGTTCCCGCATACATTTGCAGGATCCTGCAATGCACAGACCTGCAGTGACGCGGGCAGGACGCGGCTGCGGGGAGTGGGTGACAATGGAATGTGTCATCCCCTGTGACACGTGACCAACGAGGTGAAAAGCATGACCACAGTACGCCGCATCGCCGCCGCCGTCCTGGTGGCTGTCCTGGGTGTCGGTGTTGTCGGCATCGGCGCTGCGCCGGCCAATGCGATCGACACCAGCTGGGGCAAGATCAAGGCTCGCTGAGTCCACTGACCGTGCCATGATGGGCACGTAACAAGGAGCTGGGACACGGACCCCTCAACCCCCCACGAGTTCTGGTCCGGATGGCCTCCCCCACAGGCCCGTCCCGGCACGCGAGGGCAGCATCTCGACCGAGGTGCTGCCCTCGCCCCTCGTCCGGGGTCGTACGCCCGGGCTCAGGTGGCGAGCTCGTCGTCCTCGCGCCCCGAGATGCCCCGCTTGCCCATCTCGTAGCCGAGCTGGAAGCGCGTCTCGACCTCGAACTCGTTCTTGAGGTCCGCGACGTAGGCGGCGTAGGTGCGCGGGCTGACGCCGAGGCGCTTGGCGCCCGCCGGGTCCGCGCGGCCCTCGAGCAGCATCCGGATCGTCATGGCACGCTGCTCGGTCGCGATGTCGCGCATCAGCGACGTCTCGCTGCTGGTGAACGGCCGGGCCCGCTCCCAGTGGCGCTCGAACATGTCGACGAGGTAGCTCACCATCGAGCGGTCGTTGATCACCATCGCGGTGTCGGTGCCCTCGTGACCGGGGATCAGCGCGATCCGCCGGTCGACCACGATGAGGCGGTTGAAGAACTCGTCGAGCGTGCGCACCTCGGCGCCGGCGGCCGTCACCGCGGCGACGTACTTGCGGGTGTCCGCGCCGCGGCGTGCGGCGTGCTGGTAGAGCGTACGCATCTTGACGCCCCGCTTGAGGGCGGCGATGTCGCGGGTGCCGACGCCGGCGTCGAGCTGCTTGACGCCCCGCCGGTACTGCGGCTGGGCGGTCAGCAGCTCCTCCTCGGCGTCGCTGACGAGCGAGGCGAGGAAGGTGCCGATCGTCGCGACGCCCCGGATCTCGGCGAAGGGCCCCCCGACCGCGTTGGGTGAGCGCCGCCAGGCGTGCGAGAGCGTGCTGAAGGCGGTCGCCCAGTGGGCGGACTCGGCGATCAGCTCCGCACCCTGCTGGCCGAGCGGGGCCACGACCTGCGCCTGGACGGCAGCCGGGTCGACGGCACGCCAGCTCTGGCCATCCTCGCTCCTGGTGACCAGCCCGACGTCCACCAGCAGCTCGAACGCGTGGTGCAGCTCGCCGCGCTTGGCGATGCGCTTGTCGGTGGTGCTGACGCCGCCCGTGGTGACGATCTCCTCGTAGAGCGGGGTCGACTGCTCCTCGAAGACGACACGCTCCTGGGGCCCCAAGGGCATGGATCACCTCCCGCTCGAACCGACATCCCCGTGGGGAGGAGGATGCCACACGCACCCCGACGCGATCGGTGGTGCGACCACCCGTGACGCCGCCGGCCCGCCCCTCCTGGCGCGGAGGGGCGGGCCGGCGTACGACGTGCGTGACGGCTCAGGCGTCGAGGCGCGCCTTGAGCGTGTCGAGCTCGCTCCAGAGCACGGCCGGGAGGTCGTCGCCGAACTTCTCGAACCACTCCTGGATCTGCGGCAGCTCGGCCTTCCACTCCTCCGCGTCGACGGCGAGGGCCTTGGCGAGCTGCTCCTCGGTCACGTCGAGGCCGTCGATGTCGAGCGAGCCCGGAGCCGGCACGTGGCCGATCGGCGTCTCGACCGCGGCCGCCTGACCGTCGATGCGCTCGATGACCCACTTGAGGACGCGGCTGTTCTCGCCGAAGCCGGGCCAGAGGAAGCCGCCGTCGTCGTCGCGACGGAACCAGTTGACGTAGAAGATCCTCGGCAGCTTGGCGGCGTCGTTGTCCTTGCCGATGCCGATCCAGTGACCGAAGTAGTCGCCGGCGTTGTAGCCGATGAACGGCAGCATCGCCATCGGGTCACGCCGGACCACGCCGACCGCGCCGACGGCGGCCGCGGTGGTCTCGGAGGAGAGCGTCGCGCCCATGAAGGTCCCGTGGTTCCAGTCGCGGGCCTCGGTCACGAGCGGGATGGTGGTCTTGCGACGACCGCCGAAGAGGATCGCATCGATCGGCACGCCCCGCGGGTCGTCGTACTCGTCGGCGAGGATCGAGCACTGCTTGATCGGCGTGCAGTAGCGGCTGTTGGCGTGGCTCGACAGCTCGCCCGTCTCCTCGGCGATCTCGGGCGTCCAGCGCTCGCCCTTCCAGCTGGTCGCCTCGGCCGGGGGGTTCTCCAGGCCCTCCCACCAGACGTTGCCGTCGGGGGTCAGCGCGACGTTGGTGAAGACCGAGTTGCCCTTGCGGATGGTCTCCATGGCGTGCGGGTTGGTGTGCTCGTTGGTGCCGGGCGCGACGCCGAAGAAGCCGAACTCCGGGTTGACCGCCCAGAGGCGGCCGTCCTCGCCGATGCGCATCCAGGCGATGTCGTCGCCGATCGCCTCGACCTTCCAGCCGGGGATCGTCGGCTTGAGCATCGCGAGGTTGGTCTTGCCGCACGCGGACGGGAAGGCCGCGGCGACGTACTTGGTGACGCCCTGCGGGGAGGTGAGCTTGAGGATGAGCATGTGCTCGGCGAGCCAGCCCTCGTCGCGCGCCATGACGGAGGCGATGCGCAGGGCGTAGCACTTCTTGCCGAGCAGCGCGTTGCCGCCGTAGCCCGACCCGAAGCTCCAGATCATCCGCTCCTCGGGGAACTGGACGATGTACTTGGTGTCGTTGCACGGCCAGGCGACGTCGGCCTGCCCGGGCTCGAGCGGCATGCCGACCGAGTGGAGCGCCGGCACCCACTTCGGGTCCTGGCCCTGGTCCTCGAGCTCCTCGATGCGGCGCAGCACGTCGGTGCCCATCCGCGCCATGACGCGCATGGAGACGGTGACGTAGGCCGAGTCGGTGACCTCGATGCCGAACATCGGGTGATCGGCGTCGAGGTGACCCATGACGAACGGGATGACGTACATCGTGCGGCCCTTCATGCAGCCGGCGTAGAGCCCGCGCATGAGGTCCTTCATCTCGCCGGGGTCCATCCAGTTGTTGGTGGGCCCGGCGTCGCGCTCGTCGACGGAGCAGATGTAGGTGCGGTCCTCGACGCGCGCCACGTCGGTCGGGTCGGAGGCCGCGTGGAACGAGTTGGGCATCACGTCCGGGTTCAGGCGCGTGAACGTGCCCGTCGCCTCGAGGGACGCGGTGAGCTGCTCCCACTCCTCGTCGGAGCCGGTGCACCAGTGGACGGCGTCGGGCTGGGTGAGCTCGGCGACCTCGGTGACCCAGTCCAGGATGCCCTGGTGGGTGGTCGGAGCTGCATCGAGCGGGGGCGTCTGCGGGTCGATCGTTGCGGTCATGACCGTTTCCTTCAGCGTGCGGAGCGTCTGGTTCGCGCGGCCTCGTTGTCGGCGACTTGCGGGGACGCTAGCCCGTGCCGGAGGCGCCACATATTGGATCGATCACACATGTGTGACCCGCGTCTCGCTACCGCTCCGCAGGCGTACTTCGGGCAATTTTCGCCGAAAGTACGCCCCTCTCACCCCTCGGCTTCGAGGTCCGCTGCGACCCGCCGGTGGGCCTCCCAGATCTCCTCGGGCATGCGGTCGAACTGCGACAGGTGCTCCTCACGGAAGCCCATCTCCTGCCGCCAGCGCTCCGTGTCGATGGTGAGGATGCGCTCGAGGTCCTCCGGGGCGATGTCGACGCCCTCGAGGTCGAGCTCCTCCTCGGTCGGGATGATGCCGACGGCGGTCCTGCGTCCCTCGACCTCGCCGGCCTTGAGCCGGAGCAGCCACAGCAGGGGGCGGAGGTTGTCGCGGTAGCCGGGCCAGAGGAAGTGGCCGTCGTCGGGGTCGCGCTGGAACCAGTTGACGTGGGCGAAGATCGGCTGCTCCGTCGCCGCACCGACGACGTCGAGGTAGTGGCGGGCGTAGTCGCCCTCTCCGTACGCCATGAACGGCCGGTTGGACATGGGGTCGTAGCGGAGCTGGCCGTCGACCCCCTCGGCGGCGAAGGTGGCCTCGGCACCCAGGGTGAGGCCGTCGTACACGCCCTCGGCGAGGTCGGTGATGGCGCGGATCAGCGGCTCGCGGTCGCGGGTGCGGCCGCCGAAGATGATCGCGTCGATCGGCACGCCGGCGGGCTCGTCGTAGTCGGGCGCGATGTTGGGGACGTTGTCGAGGGTGGTCGTGAAGCGGCTGTTGGGGTGCGCCCAGGCGGCGGAGTCGTCGGACTTGCGGTCGGCGAGCGGCGAGCCCGTCCAGTCGAGCCAGCCGTGCACGTCCGCCGGCGGCTTCGGGGTCTTGCCCTCCCACCAGGTCTCGCCGGTGCCGGGGTTGTAGGCGACGTTGGTGAAGATCGCCCGGGTGCCCTCGTCGATGGAGGCGAGCGCGTTGGGGTTGGTGGTCTCGTTGGTGTCCTTGGCGACGCCGAAGACGCCGTACTCCGGGTTCATCCCCATCAGCCGGCCGGTGTCCTCGTCGACCCACAGCCACGCGATGTCGTCGCCGTAGAACGACACGTGGTAGCGGTCGCCGAGCGCGTCGGGCGCGGCCATCATCGCCAGGTTGGTCTTGCCGGAGGCGCTCGGGAAGCCGCCGCAGACGTGCCACGTCTGGCCGGTCTGCTTGTCGTGGATGCCGATGAGCATGTACTGCTCGGCGAGGAACTTCCTGCTCGCCCACCCGTCGTACGCCCCCTGCCGCAAGCCGTGCGCGATCTTGCCGAGCAGCGCGTTGCCGCCGTAGGAGGAGCCGTAGTGCAGGATCGTGCGCTCGTCGGCGACGGTGACGAACCAGCGCTGGTCGTCGGCGGTGCCCTGGCCGAGGTGCTCGAGGTCGCCCGTGACGTGGACGGCGCGGACGAAGGAGTCCGGGTCCTCGAGGTCGTTGACGTGCTGCACGCCGACGCGCGCCATCCGGATCATGTGCAGCACGACGGTGCGGGTGTCGGTGAGCTCGACGCCCGCCGCCCACGGCGCGAGCGCGTTGCCGGCGGGCGCCATCAGGTAGGGGATGACGTACATCGTCTTGCCCTCGGACGCCCCGCGCATCCGCTCGTGCAGCAGCGGCTTCATCTCCGAGGACGGGCGCCAGTTGTTGTAGACGCCGCGGTCCTTCTCGTCGCTCGTCGCAACGACCGTGCGCTCCTCGGAGCGCGCGGTGTCCTTGTGGTAGCTGCGCGAGTAGTAGCGCCCCTCCCCCGCCATCTGCAGCTCGCCCGCCGCGACCGCCTCCTCCAGCAGGCGCGCGTCGTCGGCCGCGCCGACGACCTCGACCCGGGCGGCGCCGGTGAGCTCGGCGTACTGCTTCACGAAGTCGCGGACCCGCGGGTTCGTCACCCCGGCCTCGTCCAGGACTGCCTCGAGATCTGCCATGGCACTGCCTCCTTCTGCGGCGGGTGCGGACCGCCGCGGGTGCGGTGCTCAGCACCCTAGGGCACCCGTCACACGCCGCGATCCGCCAATCCGGGTGATCCTGATTTCGCCGGAGCGGAGGCAGTCGGCTATTGTCGTCCAGTCCACGGACGAGCGCCTGTAGCTCAACGGATAGAGCATCTGACTACGGATCAGAAGGTTTGGGGTTCGAATCCCTACAGGCGCGCAGATCGAAGAACCCCACCGGGTCACCGGTGGGGTTCTTCGCGTTGTCGGCCGGGAGGTCCCTACCCCCGCAGCACGTCCGCGTGGTCCGCGACGAACTGCGCGAGTGACCGTGCGGGGGCGCCGGTGACCTGCTGGACGGTGTCGGTCACCTCGGCGAACTCGCCGCGGCGCACTCTCGCGTAGGTGTCCTCGGTGATCTCTCGGTCGAAGCCGTCGATGCCGGTGAGCGCGACGTCGACGTCGACGTCGTCGTGGCGGACCGGACGACCCAGGCCGGCCGAGAGCACGGCCGCCGTCTCCGCCAGGGTCAGCGACTCCGGGCCGGAGACCACGTGCGTCAGGCCCTCGTGCGCTGGGTCGAGCAGGGCGGCGACGGCGACGGCTGCGATGTCGCGCGCGTCGATCCAGGCGAGGCGCGCGTCGCCGCTCGGGAACGGCAGCCGCCCCTGCGCGAGGTCGTCGAGGAAGAAGCGCGGGTCGGTGAGGACCTGCATGAACCACCCGGGCCGGACGATCGTCCAGGGCCGTCCACTGTCGTGGACCGCCGCCTCGACCCGCGGCGCCCAGTCGTCGGGGCCGTAGCCGCCCTGCGCCGTCTCCGAGAGGAGCACCACGCGGGTGTCCGGGTGCGAGAGCTCCACGAACCGGGCGACGACGTCGGGGGCGTCGGCGCGGTCCGGACGCACGACGAACACCGCGTCGACGCCGTCCAGGGACGGCGCCCAGGTCTCCTCCTTGTCCCAGCTGAAGCGCACCGGCGTGACGCCCGGGACGCGCACGCCGCCCGGGTCGCTCGACCCGCCGCGCACGTCCGCCCCGGCGGCGGCCAGCTGTCGTACGGCCGGCGCACCCGTCTTCGCCCGAGCCCCGGTCACCAGCACCGTCGCAGTCATGTCACGCACAACCCGGCCCCGCGGACCGGAATTCCACGGCACGGTCGTTCAGCGAGGAACGGGCGACGACACCAGCACCCGCAGCTGCAGCATGAGCGCGAAGCGCTGGTCGGCGTCGTCCAGGTCGACCTCGCCGACCTCGGCGGCGCGCCGCAGGCGGTAGCGGAACGTGTTGGGGTGGACGTAGAGCGACTCGGCCGCGGCGACGACGTCGCCGAAGTGGTCGAGCCACGCGCGCAGGGTGTCGGTCAGCGCGGAGCGGTGCCGGGCGTCGTACGCCACGAGCCGGGCCAGCGGGCCGGTGGGCTCGTCGCCTCGCGCGGACGCGAGGTCCTGCAGCTCCAGCACGAGCGCCTCGCCCTGGAGGTCCTCGAGCCGGCCGATCCGTCGCTCCCCGCCGCCGCGGCGCAGCACCCGGAGCGCGCGGTCGACGCTGGTGCGGCTGCGGGCGATGCCGGAGAAGTCGGCGGCGACCGTCCCGACCGCCGCCACCGGACGCATCCGCTCCCCGATCCGGTCGATGAAGTCGCGCACCACCCGCACGGCCTGCTCCTCGGCGTGACCGGCCTCCCCCGGGGCGGCGAGCAGCCCGTAGGTCACGTCGCCGAGCGACGCCGCCGCCGAGCGCGGGTGCACCGCGGCGAGGTGCAGCGCGAAGGCGGCGCCGAGCCGTTCGCGCTCGTGGGTGAGCGAGGCGTCGTCGATGTCGGGGCCGACGGCGTGCACCTCGTCGAGCGTCATCCCGACCACCAGCAGCGGCTGGCCGGCCAGGCCCAGGCGCTCGAGGGCGTCGGGCGCACCGGACCCGCCCGTCAGGGCCGAGGCGAGCAGGTCCGCGCGTACGCCACGGCGTACGTCGGCGCCTGCGCGCACGCGCAGCAGGTGCAGCGCGACGAGCTTGGCCGAGTCGGTGAGCGCGCCGAGGCGCTCCGGGCTCAGCGGCTCGGGCACCACCGCCCAGATCGAGCCGAGCACCTCGTCGCCGGCGCGCACGGACACCGCGACCCGGGGCAGGGTCATCGTGCCGTCGACGCCCGGCAGCGGGTCGACGACGACCGGCCGGTCCGAGCGGTGGAGGTCGCTGAACACCCCGCGGTCCTGCAGCACCTTCATGTAGTGGCCGGGCACCTGGCGCCCGAGGATCGTCTCGACGCGCGGCGGGTCGGCCTCGTCCTGCCGGCCGGAGAAGGCGAGCACGCGCGAGCTGCGGTCCTCGATGGTGATCGGCGCGTCGAGCAGCGCCGACAGCGCGTTGGCCACGGCGAAGAGGTCGCCGGACGGCAGCCCGCCGAGCGAGTCGGGCTCGCCGGTGCCCGGCGAGCCGTCCCCCGCGACGAGCAGGGAGCGGAGCATCTCGCTCAGCTGGGCCCAGGACGCGCCGCGGCTCAGGCCGAGCAGGGCCACGCCGGCCTCGTCCGCAGCCGCGCGCACCTCGGGCGTGAGGGGTACGGGCGCCCGCAGCACGAGCGCCGAGGCACCCCCGGGACCGAGCACACCGAGCAGGCGCACGACCTCGGCGGCCGAGTCGACCCCGACACCGAGCACGAGCGCGCGGGGCGGCAGGGACGGCGGGTCGAGCGGGTCGTGGATCACGACCCCGCCGATGGTCGGTGCCAGCGCGGCGTCGCCGTGGGCGAGGTCGAGGAAGGTGGTGCCGAGGTCGTCGAGCAGCCGCGCGAGGGTCGCGCCCACTGCTGCCCGCTCGGTCATGGCTTCCACCGTAGGCAGCGCGCTCCGCGCCCGCCAGTGCCGCCGCACCGATTCGGGACCGCGATTGGTGCGCGCGGACAACTTCTCAGACGGCGAGCCACTCCGTGGCGGTCGTGACCTCCTCGAGCCGGTCGGGCAGGGGCGCGACCCCGAGGCCGGCACCGGTCGGGACGGTGAGGTGCCCGTCGTCCAGCACGAACGGCTCGGTGATGTCCTGCGCGTAGTAGCGCCCCGAGCCCGAGGTGTCCCCCGGGAGCGTGAAGCCGGGGAGGGCGGCGAGGGCGACGTTGGCCGCCCGGCCGAGGCCGGTCTCGAGCATCCCGCCGCACCACACGGGGACGCCGGCGGCGACGCAGACGTCGTGGATGCGCCGGGCCTCGAGGTAGCCGCCGACGCGTCCCGGCTTGACGTTGACGATGCTGCAGGCGCCGAGCCGGATGGCGGCCGCGGCGTCGCGCGCCGAGGTGATCGACTCGTCCAGGCAGACCGGCGTCGTGATCCGGCGCGCGAGGTCGGCGTGCCCGAGCACGTCCTCCTCCTCCAGCGGCTGCTCGATGAGCAGCAGGTCGAAGGCGTCGAGGCGGGCGAGGTGGGGGGCGTCGGCGAGGGTGTAGGCCGTGTTGGCGTCGACCTGCAGCAGCACCTCGTCGCCGAAGCGCTCGCGGACCGCGCGCACCGGCTCGACGTCCCAGCCGGGCTCGATCTTGAGCTTGATCCGCACGTAACCCTCGGCGAGGTAGCCGTCGACCGCGTCGAGGAGGGCGGGCACCGAGTCCATGATGCCGACCGAGACGCCGCACGGGACGCGCTCGCGCACGGCACCGAGCTCGCGGCCGAACGACCGGCCCTCGCCGCGCAGCTCGGCGTCGAGCACCGCCGTCTCGAGGGCGGCCTTGGCCATGCGGTGCCCCTTCACCGGCGCGAGGCGCTGCGCGACGTCGGGAGCCGAGCACGGTCCGTCCGCGACCAGCCGCGGCACCAGGTAGCGGCGCAGGACGTCGGCGGCGGCGTCGACGTACTCCGAGCTGTAGAGGGGCGCGGTCATCGCGACGCACTCACCCCAGCCCTCGGCGTCGTCGGACACGACCCGCACCAGCAGCACGTCGCGGGCGGTCTCGGTGCCGAACGAGGTCCGGAACGGCGCCACCAGGGGCATGGCGATGCGTCGCAGCTCGACGCCGGTGATCTTCACTGCTCTCTCCTCACGACGTACCAACCGGACCGGTCGAAGCCCTCGATGCGTCCCGCGCCGTCGGCGAGGAGCGTGGTGAGCCCCTCGCGCACCGCGGAGCGCCACTGGCGGGCGGCATCCGGGTCGGTGGCGCGCAGCGCCGCGACGTCCGGCGGGACGGCGACGAGCGAGACGCCCCCGTCGAGACGCCCCGGCGCGGGACGCCCCGCGTCGTCGCGACCCACGGCGACGACGGCCCCGCCCGCGAGGAGGTCGGCCGCGACGGCACCGACCCCGCCGCCGGCGCAGGCCAGCGCCACCGCCGGCTCGGTCAACCGCCAGCGCACCAGCAGCCGGTCGGACTCGTCGGCACCGTTGATGCCGTCGTCCATGGGGCCATAGAAGTTGGGGAGGTACTCCGTGGCGCGGGCGCCGAGCTTGACCAGGTTGAACCAGGCGTTGCGCGCGACGAGCGGGTCGAAGGTCCACACGACCTCGTGCACGCCGCGCGCGATGGCCCACGCGCGCTGGTGCAGCTTGAGCGCGAACCCCACGTTGCGCCCGGCGGCGCCGGGGGCCACACCGGCGATGTGGCTGTGCAGGCTGTCCTCCTCGGGCGCGTGGAAGAAGCCGACGCAGGCGCCCACGAGACGCCCGTCGGCGTACGCACCCCCGACGTAGTTGCCCGCCTTGGTCAGCGCGCGCAGGAGCTCGACGGTGAGCGGCGGGCTGCCGGAGCGCTTCCAGATGTCGCCGAACAGCGCCACGGCCTGCGCAAGGTCGGGCAGCTCGTCGAGCGTGCGCACCACCACCCCGGCAGCGCGGGCCGCGGCGTCGGCGCCCTGCACGGCGGCGTCGAGCTCGCTGGCGACGGCGGTCGGGGTGCTCATGGGTCCCATGCTCGTGGCCTTCCGGGGCAGCGTCATGGTCGTCCTCCACCAGCCCGGCCGGCCGGGTTGGTCGGGGCCACCAGAGGGGCGAGGGGCTCGGCGAGCAGGTCGGCCACCAACGCCCGCAGGAGCGCCGTGCGGCCGGGCAGCTCGGCGACGAGGACGTGCTCGTCCTCGGCGTGCGCACCGCCGCCGACGGCGCCGAGGCCGTCCAGGGTGGGGGTTCCGACGCCGGCGGTGAAGTTGCCGTCGGACGCCCCGCCCACGCTGGCGCTCGTGGGCGCGGGCAGGCCGAGTCGGGCTGCGACGGCCGCGGCGCGCTCGAACAGCTCCGCCGACGCCGTCTCCTCGAGCGGCGGGCGGTTGGGGCCGCCGCGGACGGTGAGCCCGGCTTCCGGCAGCACCGGGGCCAGCGCGCGTACGGCCGCGTCGACGCGCTCCTGCTCCGCCGCCGTCCGGGCGCGTACGTCGACCGCGATGGTGGCGGCGGCGGGGACGGTGTTGGTGGTGGTGCCGGCGCTGGCCCGGGTCGGCGTGACGGTGGTCCCGGCCGTGGCGTCGCCCAGCCCGGTCAGCGCGAGCACGACGTGGGCGAGCTCGACGGCGGCGTTGGTGCCCCGCTCCGGCTCGAGCCCGGCGTGTGCGGCGCGGCCGGAGACGTCGACGTCGTAGAGCGAGACCCCCTTGCGCCCGGTCTTGAGCGCGCCGCCGTCGGCCGACGCCTCCAGCACCAGGACCGCCTCGGCACGGGCGCCCTCCTCCTCGACCAGCGCGCGCGAGCTCGGCGAGCCGAGCTCCTCGTCGCCGGTGACGAGCACCGTCACGCCCTCGGTCCCGGCCGCGGCCTGGAAGGCCATGGCGAGGCCGGCGAGCATGTCGAAGCAGCCGGGGCCGCGCAGCACGCCGTCCTCGACGGCGAAGGGTCGCCTGGCCAGGGTGCCGATCGGCCAGACCGTGTCGTGGTGGCCCAGCAGCAGCACGCGCGACGGGCCGTCGCCCAGCCGCCACCGCAGGTGGGTGCGTCCCTCGAGCACGATCCGCTCGGGGGCCACGCCCAGCCACCGCTCGCCGACGGACGCGACGACGTCCGCGGACCGCGCGACCGCGGCCAGGTCGGCCGACGGCGACTCGCACTCCACCAGGGTGCGTACGTCCTCCAGCAGGGCGTCGAGGTCGACGGCGGGCGCGGTGGCCGGGGTCACGAGCGCACCCGGGGGGTGGCGCGCGCCCCCATGTGGAGGTACGGCTCACCGGTGGCGAGCTCGTAGAAGGTGACCGGCACCCAGGTCTCGGTGCCCTCGGGGCGTACGGCGAACAGGCCGGGCCCGACGGGCACGAGCGCGTGCTCCTCGACGGGGTCCGGCTCGAGCTCGGCCAAGGGCCCCGTGAGCGTGGTGCGCAGGAGCGGTCCGTGCTCGCCCTGCTCGACGTCCATCTGCACCGACGTGCGCTCGTAGCGACCGAGGAAGGGCGTCACGTCGACCTCGACCGGCTCGGCCGGCGGGGCGAAGCGCTCGGGCATCGCGACCCCCGCGAGCTCGGCGAAGACCTCGCGGTAGAGGTCCTCGTAGAGGTCGCGGGTGTGGCCGCCGTTGGTGAGCAGCACGACCGCGAGCCCGCCGTCCCCGTCCGGGTCGGGCAGCATCCGCAGGAACGCGGCCTGGCCCAGGGTGTTGCCGTCGTGGCCGACGAGGCGCCGGCCGTCCCACGTGAACCGGATCCAGCCCAGGCCCCACGAGTCGCCGAGGATGTAGGGGTCCGGCAGCTCGGCCTCGTGCGCGGCCATCGCGGCGACGGACCGCTCGGCCAGGACACGGGTGCCGTCGGCGGCGCGGCCTCCGGCCAGGTGCATCCGGGCGAAGGCCAGCACGTCGGCGGCCGAGCAGGTGACGAGCCCGGCCGGTCCGACCGAGCGCGGCAGCTGCCACGCGGGCGCGGGGACGGTCTCGCCGTCGCGCTCGTCGTGTCCCATGGCGACGGCGTGGAGCAGCGCGTCCTCGGGCAGGGTCACGGCGCGCTCGAGGCCGAGGGGCGCCGAGAGCCGCTGCCGCACCGCCTCGTCCCACGTCAGCCCGGTCACCACCTCGATGACCCGGCCGAGGAGAGAGAAGCCGGAGTTGCAGTAGGACCACGTGACCCCGAGCGGGTGGTTCTGACCTGCCTCGCCGAGCTGCTCGACGTAGCGCTCGAGGCAGTCGTCGCCGCGGCCGGTGTCGGTGAAGACGTCCCCGTCGATCCCGCTCGTGTGGGTGAGCAGGTGCCTGACGGTCACGCCCTTGGTGACCTCGGGGTCGGCCAGCCGCAGGTCCGGGAGCACCTCCACCACGGGGGTGTCGAGCTCCAGCAGGCCCTCGTCCACGAGCGACAGGACGACCGAGGCGGTCCACACCTTGGTGATCGAGCCGATCTGGAAGACCGCGTCGGGCGTGACCGGCGCCTGCGTCCCGACGTGCAGCACGCCGTGGGTGGCGACGACGACGTCGTCCCGACCGCCGCGCGTGCGGAGGATGCCGAGCTGCGCGCCCGGGACGCCGTGGCGCTCGGCCAGCACCGCGAGCCGCTGCTCCCAGTGGGCGAGGTCCGGCCGCGGTCGTCCGTCATCCGTGGTGTGCGTGACCAGCCAGTCGAGCGTGCGCCGGTTGACGTCGAGCCGGTGGGACGGCCGGCCGCGCAGGACGAAGACGTGCGAGGCGTCGGGATAGAGCACCAGCTGCGTGGGCACGTCGAGCTCGCACAGCGCGGTGTGCCACTGCTGCGCCTGGCCGAGCGGGCAGGTGCGGTCCTCGATGCCGTGGTAGACGAGCGTCGGGGTGCGGACGTCGTGCACCCGGGTGATCGGCGACATCGCGTCGTAGAGGTCGCGCTCCTCCCACGGGGCGCCGCCGAGCTCGTACGCGCTCAGGCACAGGTCGTCGCTGGTGCCGTACATGCTGGCCAGGTCGCTGACCGTGCCGCCGGCGACGGCCGCGGCGAAGCGGTCGTCGTGACCGGTGAGCCAGCAGGCCATGAAACCGCCGTAGCTGTAGCCGCCGACGGCGAGCCGCTCGGGGTCGGCCAGGCCCTCGGCCACGAGCACGTCGATCGGCTCGAGGAAGTCGGCGGCGTCGGCGACCCCCCACGCGGCGTGGACGCCGTCGTAGAACTGCTCGCCGTAGCCGTCGCTGCCCCGCGGGTTGACCAGCAGGACCGCCCAGCCGCGCTCGACGAGCTCCTGGTGGTAGAGGTGGATCTCGTCGGCGGCGGCGTTCCACGCGTTGTGCGGCCCGCCGTGCACGTCGAGCAGCAGCGGCTTGGGACCGGGCTCGTCGTCGTGGATGAGCCAGGCCTCGACCTCGGTGCCGTCGGAGATCGTGAAGGTACGCGCGCGCCGCGGGTGGTGGACCACGTCGGCGAGGGCGGCGCCGTGGTCGGTCAGCACCTGCTCGCGACCGTCGGCGAGGTCGACCAGCACGACCTCGCCGTACGACGTCGGGGTGGTGAGCACGATCGCCGCACGACCGCCCGACGCGGACAGGCCGGACACCACCCGGCCCTCGCCGGCGACGACGGGCCGGTGGTCCGTGCCGTCCGCGGAGCCGGACCACAGGTGGGTGCACCCGCGGTCGCGCAGGCAGAACCAGACCCGGCCCTCGAGCTCCACCGGGAGCCCGCCGGGGTAGGCGGTCGCGCCGGGCATCACGTTGCGGTCGAGCGGTCCGGCCAGGTCGATGACGTCGGACCCGTCGAGGGGCACCCGCACCAGCCGGGCGTGGCCGACCGGGTCGCCGGGGTGCCCGGCCACGAGCAGCGCGTCGCCGTCGGCGGACCACGTCACGGCCAGCGCGACCCCGTGCCCGAAGCCGACGGTGCGGAGGTCGGACGCGACACCGTCGACCGGCAGGACGTGGACGGGGGTGCGGAAGCGCGCGTCGGAGCCGCGCGTGAAGGCGAGGGTGCTGCCGTCGGGCGACCACGCCGGCGACCCGACGCCGTGGGGCCCGCTGGTGAGCTGGCGCAGGCCCGCGCCGTCGGCGCCGACGACGAAGAGCTGGGTGCGCACGCGGCCGTGGAGGCCGGTGCCGTCGGACTGGTAGCCCGTGCCCTCGGAGACCATCGGCGCGCCGGCGGGGCTGCCGTCACCGGTCCGGTCCGGGTCGACCGGGGCGGTGAAGGCGATCCGGGTGCCGTCCGGGCTCCAGCACGGCGAGGCGACGCCGGCGGGCACGCCGGGCAGCACCTCGACCTCGCCGCCGTCGGCCGCGAGCACCGCCAGCCGCCCGTCGCGCACGAAGGCGACCCGGGTCGCGTCGGGCGCCCACACCGGCGAGCCGTCCGCCGGCCCGTGGGTCAGCCGCCGCGGCGTGCCGCCGTCTGTCGCGACCCACCACAGCTCGTCGACGTTGCGGTCACCCGCGACGTCGAGGGTCCGCAGCGTGTACGCGACCCGGGAGCCGTCGGGCGAGAGGGCCGGCTCGGAGGGCACCGCGAGGTCGCCCAGGTCGTCGATGCGCAGCCGGCGGACGGCGTCGGTGCCGGAGGGGGTGTCGGGGATGTGGCTCATGCGGGCTTCCTTCCGGGGGCGGCCGCGAGCAGCTCGCGCGTGTAGTCGTGCCCGGGCGCACCGAGCACCTGGGCGGTGGGTCCCTCCTCGACGATCCGGCCGCCCTGCATCACGGCGACCCGTGACGCGACGTAGCGGACCACGGCGAGGTTGTGGGAGATGAAGAGCATCGAGAGGCCGAGCTCGGCCTGGAGCTCGCGGACCAGGTTGAGCACCGCACCCTGGATCGAGACGTCGAGCGCGGAGGTGATCTCGTCGGCGATGACCACGTCCGGTCGGCCGGCGAGCGCCCGGGCCAGCGCGACCCGCTGGCGCTGACCCCCGGACAGGCGGGCCGGGAGGTCCCGGGCGCGGTGCGGCTCGAGGTGGACCAGCTCCAGCAGCCGGGCGACCTCCTCGCGCCGCGCCCGCCTGCCGCGTACGCCGTCGACGTCGCGGGGTAGCGCCTCGGCGATGCTGTCGCCGATCGTCATCCGCGGGTCGAGCGAGGAGTAGGGGTCCTGGAAGACCATCTGCAGCGGCCGTCGCGCGCCGCGGTGCGGCACCGGGCTGCCGCCGAGGGTGATGGAGCCGGACTCGGGGTGGGCCAGGCCGACGGCGGCGCGGGCGAGGGTCGACTTGCCCGACCCCGACTCGCCCACGAGCCCCACGACGGTGCCGGCGGGCACGGTGAGGCTCACCCGGTCGACGGCCGTGGTGCGGCCGAAGCGGACGGTGACGTCCTCGAAGCGCAGCTCGCTCACGGTGCCTCCACGAGCTCGTCGGCGGGGCGTACCACGGGGTCGGGCAGCGGCTCACCGGCGTGCCAGCACGCCACCCGGCTGCCGTCGGCGGCCTGCTCCAGCGGCGGGTCCTCGGCGCGGCAGCGGGCGGTCGCGAGCGGGCAGCGCGCGGCGTACGCACAGCCCGCGGGCACCTCGGCCGGGTCGACGGGGCGGCCGGGGATCGTCGCGAGCGGACGGTCGAGGTCGGTGTCCATGTGGGGCACGGCGGCGACGAGCGCCCGCGTGTAGGGGTGCTGCGCCCGCGTGGCGAGGCCTGAGGCGGGCAGGTCCTCGACGATCCGCCCGGCGTACATCACGAGCACCCGGTCGCAGACCTCCGCGACGACCGTGACGTCGTGGCTGATGAGCAGCAGGGCGACGTCGTCGGCCGCGCGGACGTCGGCGAGGAGCTCGAGCACCTGCTTCTGGACGGTCACGTCGAGCGCCGTGGTGGGCTCGTCGGCGACGACCAGCGCGGGCGTGCCCATGAGACCCATGCCGATCATCGCGCGCTGACGCATCCCGCCGGAGAACTCGTGGGGGTACTGCCGGACGCGGCGCCCGGCGTCGGGGATGCGCACCGCGTCGAGGCGGTCGACCGCCCGGGCGAGGGCGTCGGCCCGGCCGAGCCCCTGGTGCTCGGTGGCCACCTCGGCGAGCTGCCGGCCGATGCGCCGGGTGGGGTTGAAGGAGGTCATCGGGTCCTGGAAGACCATGGCCAGGCTGGTGCCGAGCATCCGACGCTGCGCGGGCGAGTCCGCCGCGGCGAGGTCGTGGCCGAGGAAGCGGAGCCGCCGGGCGCGCACCGACCCGTCCTCGCCGACGAGCCGGGAGACGGCGAGCGCGGTCAGGGACTTGCCCGACCCGGACTCGCCCACCACCCCGACCGCCTCGCCGCGCCGGACGTCGAAGCTGACCTCACGCACCGGGCGCACCGTCCCGCCGGCCGTCACGAAGGCGACCTCGAGGTCGCGGACCTCGAGCACGACGTCGGCGGCGGCCTCGTCGTCGCCCCCCTCCGACGCCGACGCGACGTCCGCGGCGACCGCCGTCGACTCGCGACGCACGCGCGGCTGGGGCGTCCCGACCAGCACCGGCACGCCGAAGCCCTTGGCCACCGACTCGCCGAACAGGTTGAACGCGAGCCCCGCGAGCAGCACGGCGACACCGGGGGCGAGCGCCGCGGCGGGGTTGACGTACAGCGCCCCGATGCCGTCGTAGAGCAGGCGACCCCAGTCGTACGCCGGCGACTGCACGCCAAGGCCGAGGAACGACAGGCCGGCGAAGGCGAGGAGGGCGCTGCCGGCACCGATGGTCGCGTTGACGACCAGCGGCTCGGCGATGTTGGGCAGCACGTGCCGCAGCAGGATCCGCACGCGGCCGACCCCCGCGACCCGGGCGGCGGAGACGTAGTCGCGACCGGCGACCTGCGCGACGAGCGTCTGCGTGAGCCGGGCGAAGACCGGGGCGCCCGCGAGGCCGACCGCGAGGACGGCACCCGTCGCGCCGACGCCGAAGACGACGGCGAAGAACAGGGCGAGCAGGAGGCCCGGGAACGCCACCGCGACGTTGACCCCGGCGGCCACCAGGCGACCGGCCCGGCCGCCGAGCAGGTAGGGGGCCGCGCCGAGGAGGATGCCGGCCGAGACGGCGACGACGATCGCGCAGACGGCCAGCACCATGGAGAGCCGCGTCGCGACGAGCGTGCGCGCCAGGATGTCCCGCCCGAGGTTGTCGGTGCCGGCCCAGTGCTCGGGCGACGGGCCCGCCAGCACGTCGCCGGTGTCGACGGCGTCCGCGCTGGTGCCCCACAGGACCGGACCGAGCACGGCGAGGGCGGCGACGGCCACGAGCAGCACCGCGGCGGTCAGCCCGACCGGGGTGAGCAGCACCGCCCGCCAGCGACGGGCGCGGGTGTCGTCACGAGCCATGCGTCAGCCCTCCCGGATCATCGAGCGGGGGTCGAGCAGGGCCAGCGCCACGTCGACGGCCGTGTTCACCAGGAGCACGCCGAGGCCGTAGACCAGGACGATCGCCTGCACGACGGGGTAGTCCTTGCTGAGGATCGAGCTCACGATGGTGCTGCCGAGCCCGGGCCAGGCGAAGACGTTCTCGACCAGGACGGTGCCGGCCACCATCGAGCCCAGCAGCAGCCCGCCGAGCGTCAGCGCCGACGTCAGCGCGTTGGGGAGCGCGTGGCGCAGGTGGATGCGGCGGGCGCGCAGCCGCTTGGCGCGCGCGGTGCGAATGTAGTCGGCCTCAAGCACGCTCACCATCTCGACGCGGACGATCCGGGCGAGGATCGCGGCGGGCCCGACCGCCAGCGACAGCACGGGCAGGACGTACGCCTCGGGCGAGGCGTTGCCCGCGACCGGCAGCCAGCCGAGCTCGACGCCGAAGACGTAGACCAGCGCGACGCCGATGAGGAAGTCCGGGATCGTGGCGACCACGATGCTGCTGGTCGTGAACACCAGCTCGGTGCGACGGCCGTGGCCGCGCCGGGTGAGCACGCCGAGCAGGGTGCCGAGCGGCACCGCCACCGCGACGGAGGCCAGGAAGGCGAGCACGGCCAGCGCGAGCGTCGCGGGCAGGCGCTGCCCGACCACGTCGACCACCGGCAGCTGCGAGAGCAGCGACGTCCCGAGGTCCCCGGTGACCAGGCCCTGGAGGTAGTGCAGGTACTGCACGGGCAGCGGGTCGTCGAGCCCGAGCGCGGCGCGTCGTGCCTCGACGAGCGCGGCGGGCGCCGTGGGGCCGAGCGCGCCGCGGACCGGGTCGCCGGGGATGAGGTGGATCATCGCGAAGGACGCGGTGACCAGCACCCACACCGACACCAGCAGGCGGACCGCGCGCCGGGCGGTGAAGCGCACCCACGGCTGCTCCCACCAGCTCGGCGGGGCCGCGCTCGCCGCCGCGTCGGCGAGCACCCGGGTCGGTGTCGTGGTCACCGGTCTACTCGGCCAGCATCCGGATCGAGAGCGGCTGCAGCTGGCCCGGCACCGCGAACTCGGCGCCGGCGCCGAACGTACGCGCCTGCGTCTCGGCGAAGGGCACGATGTCGGCGTTCGCGATCAGGCTCGACTCCGCCGCGAGCCAGGTGTCGCAGCCCTCGGTGCCGTTCAGCTGCGACGCCTCCTCCACCGCGGCGACGTAGTCGTCGTTCTCGATCGCGGAGAAGTTGGTGCCGTCGGGTGCCGCCGGCCCGGAGAGGAACGGCACGAGCTGGTCGGGGCTGCTGACGTTGAGCGAGACCCAGGCGACGTCCCAGTCGCCCGCGCCGAAGATGGTGCCGGTCAGGGTCGTCTCGTTCTGCGCCTTGGCGGTGGCGTCGACGCCGATCTCCTTCCACTGCTGCACGGCCAGCTCGGCACCGGCGTCGCCGCTGCTGCCGAGGTTGTTCTGGTAGAGGAAGGTGATGGCGAGCGGCTGCCCGTCCTTGGTGCGTACGCCGTCGCTGCCCTCGGTCCAGCCCGCCTCGTCGAGCAGCGCGGCGGCCGCCTCGGGGTCGTGCTCGGGCAGCGAGCCCGAGACCGAGTCGCCCGGGCAGGCGACGGGCTCGTTGGCCGCGAGCACCGACGGCATCGCGCCCTCTCCCGAGGTGACCACGCCCTGCAGCTCGGCGAGGTCGAGCGCCTGGGTCAGCGCCATGCGCACGTCGGGGTCGCTCGTCGCGCGGCCGTCGGCGTGGTTGTACCACTGCTCGCCGGCGATGGCCGGGGAGTCGGCGCTGAACAGGCCGGACGTGTCCAGCCGCTGCGCGTCGGGGCCGCTGACCGTGGCCGCGTTGAGGCCGCGGGAGAGCAGCAGGTTGGCCGCGGTGGACTCGTTCTCTACGACCTGCACCACGACGGTGGCCGGCAGGCCCTCCTCCGCGGTGGTCGCGCCGTCGGGTCCCCACGTGTAGCCCTCGCGCAGCGTGTAGGTGTAGTGGTCGCCCGGCGCCGCCTCGGTCAGCTCGTACGGCCCCGTGCCGGCCGTGGCCTGGCGCAGCGAGGACCGGTCGTCGTTGCCGGCGGGGCACACGATCGGCAGGTTCGCGAGGCCGTTGAGCACGAACGGCGCCGGTGACTCGAGCTCGAGGGTGACGGTGCCGGCCCCGTCGTCGCCGCTCGCCTTCGCGCCCACCGGGATGAAGGTGCCGAGGAAGGGACTCTGGTTCTCCGGGTCGGTGACGAAGTTCAGGCTGTCGGCGACGGCGCTCGCCGTCAGCTCGGTGCCGTCGGCGCAGGTGATCCCCTCGCCGAGGGTCAGCGTCACCGTGGTGCCCTGCACGTCCCACTCCGTCGCCAGCTGCGACCCGATCTCGCCGGTCTCGCCGTCCACGCTCACGAGCGGGTCGTAGGCGAACTGGGTGACGGTGAACAGCGAGGTGCCCGCTCCCATCAGGGGGTCGAGGTTCCCGGGGTCGGACGACATGCCGAGGGTGAACGTCGCGCCGTCGACGTAGCCCGCGTCGCCGCCTGCCCCTCCGCCGCCCGAGCCACCCCCGCTGCCCCCGCAGGCGCTGAGGAGGACGGCGAGGGACACGGCCGCCGGCGCGGCGAGCAGGTAGGGGCGGGGGGTCTGCTTCATGGCGGTCTCGTTCCTCGGGAGGATCAACGGGGGCGGGCGAGCGGGTCAGGCGCCGGCGCGGCGCACCGCGCGGCCGAGGTGCAGGTAGAGGGCGCGGCCCTCGCCGTCGTCGCCGACGAAGGCGTGGGGCATGAACATGCCGCGGTCGGCCTCGAGCGGGATGAGCATGTCGTCGCGGTAGGCCACGAGCTCGGTGCGCTCGTGCTGCCCGCCCATCTCGATGAGCAGGCCCTTGGGCACCTGCTCGATCCAGACCCGGCCGTCGTCGTCCTGGCTGACCGTCAGGTCGTAGAGCTCGGTGGAGTACGTCCCGAGGAAGCGGGCGGCGTCCACCGGTCCCGGCTCGGACGGCGGGTGGGGCAGCTCGGGCAGGGCCATGTCCGCGAGCTCGCGCAGCACGTGGCCCACGACCTCGTGGTAGAGCGCGAAGACGTCGCCGCCGTTGGTGAGCAGCGCGACCGCGGTGCCGGTCGCGGGCACCATGCGCAGGAAGGCGCCCTGGCCGATGGTGTTGCCGTCGTGGCCGACGATCTCGCCGTCGGGGGTGTCGAAGCGCTCGAAGCCGAGCCCCCACGACGTGCCCATCAGCCCGAGCTCCGGCAGGTCGACCTGCCGTGCCTGCATGCGGGCGGGCGTGCCGGACGCGAGGACCTGGGTGCCGTCGGCGCTGCGCCCGTCCGAGAGGTGCATCCGGGCGAACTCGACGAGGTCGCGAGCCCGCATCGACAGCAGCGTGCCGGCCGGTGTGTTGGAGCGGGCCATCGACCAGAAGGGGGCCGGCTGGAGCCCCTCCTCGGGCGAGGCCTCCACGTGCCCCATCGCCACGCGGTGCATGATCGCCTCGTAGACGTCCACTGCCGTGTGCGTCAGGCCGAGCGGCTCGACGAGGTGCTCGCGCAGGGCCTGGTCGTACGTCGTGCCGCGGACGACCTCGACGAGGCGACCGAGCAGGCAGTAGCCGGCGTTGTTGTAGGAGAACTGCTCGCCGGGCGGGAACAGCTGCGGCACGTCGGCCAGCGTGGCGACGTACTTCTCGATGCAGTCGTCGCCGACACCGGTGTCGGTGAAGATGTCGCCCTCGAAGCCGGCGGTGTGGTTGAGGAGCTGCCGCACGGTGATCCGCGCCGCGGCGTCCTCGTCGGCGACGACGAAGTCGGGCACGTAGGTGCGCACCGGCTCCTCGAGGTCGACGAGCCCCTCGTCGACGAGCTGCATGACCAGGCTGCTCGTCCAGAGCTTGGTGATCGAGCCGATCTGGTAGATCGAGTCGGCGGTCGAGGTGACGCCGGTCCCGAGGTGCAGCACGCCCGCGGCGCCGTCGACCACCTCGCCCTCGTGCAGGACGGCCCACGCGGCGGAGGGCACGCCGTACGTCTCCAGGAGCTCCGGCAACCGGGACTCGATCCACTCACCGACGTGCTGCAGATCACTCATGCGGCCACGCTAGGAAGGCAGCCACCCCTCCGGGTTCGTCGATCCCGACAAGGTGGCGCGACGGTCTTGGTCGATCGCACGAGGACGAGCGGGCCGCGCGTGGCCGGCTCAGCGGACGGAGCGGCGGAACCGGAGCAGCGCGAGGGCGACGCAGAGCGAGGTGAGCAGGATCGGCAACCCCGCGGCCAGGGCCGAAGCGTGTTCGACGACCCACGAGGTGGGGGTCGCCGTGGGGTTGCCGAACAGCTCTCTCGTCGAGGTCACCGTGATGGACAGTGGGTTCCACGCCGCGATGCCGGAGAGCCACGCCGGCATCAGCGCCGTGGGGACGACCGTGTCCGCCACGAGTGCCAGCGGGAAGACCAGCGCGAAGTACTTCATGGCCGCCTCCGGTCCGCTGACGAGGAGTCCGAGGAGGATGCCCACCGACGAGAACATCAGGCGCAGCAGCAGGAGCAGCCCGACCGCGCCGGCCACGGCACCGGCGCCGCCGTGCCACTGCCAGCCGACGAGCGATCCGAGCCCCATCAGGAGGCCGAGCTCGACGACCGCGGTGAGCACGTCGGCGAGCACCCGTCCGGCCAGGACCGCGACGGGCGCCATCGGCAGGGTCTGCATGCGGTCCAGCACGCCACCGCGGACGTCGGAGGCCACCGCGATCGTGGTGGTGCCGATGCCGAACGCCATCGTCAGCGCGAAGAGTCCCGGCAGGAGGAACTCGCGGTAGTCCGCGCTGGGCACGCCCATCGCGATGCCGAGCGCGTCGCCGAAGACGAACCCGAACATGACGACCGCCATGACGGGGACCAGGAGGGTGCCGAGCAGCTCGTCGGGACGGCGTACGAGTCGCAGCAGGTGGCGTCGCGCGACGACCCAGGTGTCGGCCACCACCCACCGGGCGCGCTCGAGCGGCCGGTCGCGGTGCGGCTGGGGGGTGGTGGTCGTCGCCGTGGTGATCGCCGTGGTCATCGCAGCGCTCCTGTCAGGGTGGGTCGACCGGTGAGGTCGAGGAAGACGTCGTCGAGGTGGGTGGCGCCGGCCCGGTCCTTGAGCTCCGCGGGCGAGCCCGCGGCGGCCACGCGGCCGCCGTCCACGACCGTGATGCGGTCGCAGAGGCGGTCGGCCTCCTCGAGGTACTGCGTGGTGAGCAGCACGGTCGTGCCGGCGCGGGCGAGGTCGCGCACCGCGTCCCAGACGGCGATCCGGCTGCGCGGGTCGAGCCCGGTGGTCGGCTCGTCGAGGAACAGCACGTGCGGGCTGCGGACCATGCTGACGGCCAGGTCGAGGCGACGGCGCATCCCACCGGAGTAATGCCCCACCGAGCGGTCCGCCGCGGCCGTGAGCCCGAACAGCTCGAGCAGCTCGCTGGCGCGCTGCCGCGCGGCCCGGGCGCGCAGGTGGTGCAGGCGGGCGTACATGTCGAGGTTCTGCCGCCCGGTGAGGACGTCGTCGACCGCGGCGTACTGACCCACGACGCCGATGCGCGCACGTACGCCGGCCCGGTCCGTGGTGACGTCGCGGCCCGCCACCGTCGCGCGTCCGCCGTCGGGGCGGAGCAGGGTGGTGAGGATCCGCACCGTCGTGGTCTTGCCGGCGCCGTTGGGGCCGAGCAGCCCGTGGACGGTGCCGGCCGGTACGGCCAGGTCGAGGCCGTCGAGGACCGGGCCGCGGCCGCGGTAGTGCTTGCGGAGGCCCTCGGCGAGGATCGCGTGGCCGGTCATGCCGCCACCTCCGTCGCCACCAGCGCGCGGCGGGTGCGGAGGTCGGTGGCGACGGGCGCGCCACCGGCGGGGGTCACGGCGTCATACCGGCCGACGGCGATGCGGGCGACGTTGAGCAGGGACTCGCTGCCGGGCTCGTAGTAGGCGCAGTGTCCGGTGACGTCGCCGGTCCCGATGCGGGTGGCGCCGATCTCGGGGTGCAGCGGCGAGCGACCGAGGCCGACGGAGCCGAGCCGGACGCGCGGGAAGAAGCGGATCCAGTCCGACCCGGACTGCGCCGCCCACAGCCGGACACCGTCGCCCAGCTCCTCGCGGCGCCACACGCCCATCCCGGGGCTGCCGAGGGCGACGCAGTCGTCGGCGCGCGCGTCGGCCAGCGCCAGCCCGCAGACCGTGCTGCCGTAGGAGTGCCCGACCAGCTTGAGGTGGGCCGAGCGCGGGAGGTGGTGAGTCAGCCGCGCCAGGTCGCCGGCGCCGGCGCGGGCCGGGGCGATCCACGCCGCGGCCCCGAGGCCCTCGGGGGCGTGGTAGCCCACCCAGACGACGACCGCGCACCGCGCACCCGGGGCGAGCGCCTGCATGGTGCGCAGCAGCAGCTCGCCACGGCCGCGGGGCGCGACCGGCCCCTCGTCGGCGAAGTAGGTGCCGAGGTGGTGGCCGTTGCCGGGCACCAGCACGGCGACGTGGTCGGCGAGGGCGACGTCCCCGAGCGCCTCGACCACCCGGCGCCCGCCGGGCGGGTCGACGGCGAGCAGCTGGTGGGGACCGGACCGCTGCAGGTCGTACGCGAGCGGGTGCGTGTGCGTGTGCGTGTGCGGGAGGACGGTGGATCGGCTCATGGCGGTGACGCTAGGAACGAGCCGTCGTGCACCGCGTCACTCCCGGGAGCCAGATCCGGCCCCCTACCGGGGTAGGGGGTCGGGGCCCTCACTCACCCGGGCTCACCAGCCCGGACTCGTATGCGAACACCACCGCCTGCGCCCGGTCGCGCAGGTCGAGCTTGGTGAAGAGCCGGCTGACGTGGGTCTTGACGGTCTGCTCAGCGACGAACAGTTGCTCGGCGATCTCGGCGTTGGAGCTGCCGCGCGCGACCAGGGTCAGCACCTCGGTCTCCCGCTCGGTGAGGCCGTTGAGGCGCAGACCGGCGCGCCCGCCCCCGCCGGGTCGCTGGCGGGCGAAGTCGGCGATCAGCCGACGCGTCACCGTGGGCGCGAGCAGCGCCTCGCCGGCGGCGACGACGCGCACCCCGGCGATGAGGTCGGCCGGCGGCGAGTCCTTGAGCAGGAACCCGCTCGCCCCGGCCCGCAGCGCCTCGTAGACGTAGTCGTCGATGTCGAAGGTGGTGAGCATCAGCACCCGCGGCCGGTGCTCGACGCCGGGAGGTGGCGAGAGGAGCTGCCGGGTCGCCTCGAGGCCGTCCATCTCGGGCATCCGGACGTCCATGAGGACCACGTCGGGCCTCGTGCGGCGGCTGAGGCGTACGCCCTCCGCCCCGTCCGGCGCCTCGCCGACCACCTCGATGTCGTCCTGCGCGGCCAGGAGCGCGGCGAACCCGGCCCGCACCATGGACTGGTCGTCGACGACGAGCACGCGGATGCTCACGGCGCCTCGCCCTCGTCCGGGCGCACGGGCAGGGACGCGGCGACGCGGAAGCCGCCGTCGGGCCGTGGGCCGACGTCGAGGGTGCCTCCCACGAGGCGGACCCGCTCGCGCATGCCGACGAGACCGTGGCCGGTGCCCGTCGTCTCGATCGGGGCCTCGTCGCCTCGCGGCGACGGCCCGTTGCCGACGACCACCCGGACCGCGTCGTCCTCGCGGGTCACGGTGACCTCGGCGCTCGCGCCGGGCGCGTGGCGCACGACGTTGGCGAGCGCCTCCTGCACGATGCGGTAGGCCGACAGGCCGACGGACGCCGGCAGGTCCGCCTGCTCGAGGGACAGCGAGACCGGTACGCCGGCGCGGGTGGTCGCCTCGACGAGCCGGCCGACATCGGCGAGGCCCGGCTGCGGCACCAGCTCGCCCGAGGTCTCCTCGCTGCGCAGGACCCCGAGCAGGCGCCGCATCTCCCCGAGGGAGGAGCGCGCGGTCGCGGCGATCGACTCGAACTCCTCGCGGGCCTCCGGGGTGACCCCGTCGAGGCGGTAGGCCGCGGTGTCGGCCTGGACGGTGATCACGGACATGTGGTGGGCGACCACGTCGTGGAGCTCGCGTGCGATGCGGGCGCGCTCCTCCAGGAGGGTGCGACGGCTGCGCTCGGCCGCGCTGATGGACTCCTGCTCGGTCAGCAGCCGCTGGGTCACCGACCGCTCGCGCACCGCGGCCCCGAGCACCAGCGCGGCGCCGCCGAGGACGGTGAGCAGGACCGAGCTGTTGCCGGCCTGCTCGGGGAGGAGGGAGGCGAGCCCGAGCTCCGCGACGGCGGTGGTCGCCCACACGGTGAGCAGCGTGCGTCGCGGCTCGCGGAGGCCCAGGGCCAGGCAGATGCCGACGTAGCCGACGATGACGGTCGCGGGGAACGGCCAGGTCCTGGTCCCGACGTCCTGGGTGAGGAGGACCAGCGCGCCGAGCACGTCGGCGCCGAGGATGACCACCCACGCCGGGAGCGGACGTACGGGCGCCAGCAGCAGCGGCACGGTCTGTGCGAGCGCGAGGGCGCCCACGCTCGCGCTGCTCAGGCCGTAGTCGCCGAGCACGCTGATGCTGGTCGGCAGCAGGACGACGAACAGCACTGCCGCCACCAGCCACGGGATGCGGCGCGCCCAGTCCCGCGTGAGCACGCGCGCCAGTGCCCGTACCCGGCCGGCGCGCGCTCCCATGGCGTCCTGCCTAGGGGCGGCGGGGAGCGCGGTCGCCCACCCGCCGCCCGCGGTCCTCAGCGTTCGGCGGAGGCCTTCTCGGCGGCGGTGGTGATGACGTCGGCCACGGTCCCGGCCTGGGTGAGGTAGACGGCGTGGCTGCCCTCGACGGTGGTGACCGCAGCCCCGGCCCGCTCGGCCATGTGCTGGAGCATGGCCTGGTCGAACGCCTTGTCCTCGGTGCCGTAGACGGCCCAGCTCGGCCGGCTGCGCCAGGCGGCCTCGGTGACCGGCTGGGCGAAGACGGCCATGTTGACGGGGACCTGGGTGTCGCGCATGAAGGCGGCCTCGCTGTCGGCGACGTCCGCTGCAAAGCCCCTCTGGAACGCGTCGCGATCGAGGTAGCCGAAGCCGTCCTCGCCGATGTCGATGACGAAGTCCGGCGTGGCGGCGAAGCCCTCGTACTGCTCCCCGGACGTCTGGCCGCTGTCGGGGATCAGGGCGGCGACGTAGACCAGCCCGGCGACGCGGTCGTGGGTGCCGGCCTCGGTGATGACGGTGCCGCCCCACGAGTGCCCGACCAGGATCGCCGGGCCGTCCTGCTGGTCCAGGACGCGGCGGGTCGCGGCGACGTCGTCGTCGAACGAGGTGAGCGGGTTCTGGACCACGCTGACGCGGTAGCCGCGGGCGGTGAGGACGTCGTACACCCCCCGCCAGCCGGAGCCGTCGGCGAACGCACCGTGGACGAGCACGACGTTGCGGATGGCGGTGTCGGTGGGGCTGGCGCCGGTGGTGTCGGTGGTGGTCATCTGATCTCCTCGGGTAGTCGGTATGCGATATATTGGCGAGGCCGTCCACGCTGCGCGATGTGCACCCTGCACACACTTCGGCGGGCGGCTCGCCCTCAGCGGATCCGCACCGCCGCGATCAGGTCGCCCGCAAGGTCGAACGTGTAGTCGAGGTCGGCCACGCCGCCGGGGAAGTCGCCCTCGAGGTGGAGGACGGCGACCCAGTGGCCGGCGTCGGTGCGGCGCGCCGCGACGAGCTCGGTGGTGTAGGTGAACTCGGTGCCTGCGCCGCGCAGGAAGCCGCGCACCTGCTCGGCGCCGGCGAAGGTCTCGTCCTGGTCGACGACCAGGGGCTCGGCGACGAGCAGGCGCATGGCGGCGTCCACCTCGCGGGCGATGTGTGCGGCCACGAACGCGCGGATCGTGGCGGGGAGCTGGGACGGGTCGAGGTCGTTCTCCTGGGTGGTCATGCCACGAGCGTGCGGCCTGCCGCCGACGGAGGGTCAAGGACGGATGTCTCCCGCGGGGGGAGGGTCCGGACCCCAGACGGGGGCATGACGCGGGCGTGGACGCGGGCGTGGACGCGGGCATGGACGCGGGCCCCGGGGTCACGGGAGGCTGGACCGGTGACCGGGACCACCTCCGAGCGCCGGCTCGACCTCGAGCGCGAGGTGCTGCGCGGCGTCGCCGACGCGGTCGGGTCCGATCCGGACCTGCGGGTGGTCTGCTCGCGGGTCGCCGAGGCGGTGCGGTGCGGGCGGACGACCAGGGACGTCTACGTCTACCTCTACGAGGACGCCAGCGACGACCTGCTCCTGGTCGGCGCGACCGAGAGCCCGGCCGCGCGCGAGGTGGGGACGCTGCGCGTGCCGTACGGCGACGGCGTGACCGGGTGGGTGGCGGCCTCGCGGGAGAGCTACGTGGTGGCCGGGGAGCCGTCCAGCGACCCCCACTTCCTGCCCTACCCGGGCATCGGGGAGGAGCGCTACGGCGCCATCTTCTCCGTCCCGGTCGTCTCGTCGGCGGACGAGCTGGTCGGGTGCATCACCGTGTGGGCGACCCCCGGGGACGGGTTCGCGGCGCACGAGGTCCCGCTGGTGGAGCACGTGGCGTCGCTGGTCGCCACCTGCCTCGAGCGCGAGCGGCTGCGCGAGCAGGTCCGTGTCCTCGGCCGGACCGAGGAGGGGCTGCGCGAGCTCGGCGAGCTGGTCGCCTCACGCGCGCCGGTCGGCAGGGTCGTCGACCGGGCGGCCGCCCTCGCGCTGGCCGGTCTCGGCGCCGATCTGGTGGTGGCGCTCGTCGCCGACCCGTCGGGCGCGGACCGGATGGTGGTGGCCCTCGCGTCCGGCAGCGACCCGGAGCGACGCGCACCGGCAGCGGCCGTACGACGTGGGCTGCTCGAGGTCGACCACGACCTGCGCCGGGCGCGCATCACCTGGCAGGTCGCCGCCGAACGCGTCACCCGCGCGCTCGAGGGCCGCTCCCAGCCGCTGGCGACGGCCGCCGTGCGGAGCGGGCCGGACGAGCTGGGCCGGATCGAGGCCCACGTCCTCGGACCGGGACGGCGTCCGACGGCCCCCGCCGGGCTGCTGCCAGCCATCGCGGGCCAGGTCGGCGTCGCGACCCGGCTCGGCATCGCGCTGGAGGAGCTCGCCGACCGCAACGGGCTGACCTGGTTCCTCCGGGCCGTCACCTCCGGCCGGCTCGCCGGGGACGACCTGAGGCGACGGGCGGAGGCCCTCGGTCTCGACCGGGCCGCCGCCCACGTCTTCGTGGTGGCCTGCACCTCCGGTCGCACCGCCTCGTCGGCCCAGCTGGACACCGTGCTGCAGCGAGCGTCTCTGCCGGCCGGCACGCTCACCGGGGCGACGCCCCACCAGGCGGTCGCCGTCGTGCCGTGGCCGTCGGCGAGCACGTCGGTGGACGCGCTCCGCCGGCCGCTGCTGCGCGCGTGCGACCACGTGCGGTCGGCCGGCGCCGCACTGACCGTGGGGGTCTCCCGGCCGGCGCCGTCGGTGGACGGCTTCGCCGACGCGCTCGCCGAGGCACGCGAGGCGATGAGCGTCGCCAGCTCGCTCCCCGAACCTGCCGGGGTCTTCACCCTCGACGACGTCGGCCACCACCTGCTGCTGAGCCGTGTGTCCGGGGTGGCGGGCGTGCGCGACCGGTACGCCGTGGCGGTCGAGAGCATCGCGGAGTACGACCGCGTCCGCGGCACCGAGCTGCTGGGCACCGTCGCGACCTACCTCCACCTCCGGAGCCGGAGCGCCGCGGCGCGAGACCTGGTGGTCCACCGCAACACGCTCGCGCAGCGGCTGACGCGCGCGTCGCAGCTCAGCGGATTCGACGTCAGCGCCCCCGACGCGTGGTTCCCCCTCCAGCTCGCGCTCCAGGTCCACCTCGCCCGCAGCGGGGTGCCCGGCGGCGGGTCTCAGGACGTGCGGCCGCTGGACGACTGACCCGCGACGGGGGCGACCGAGAACACCGGCCACCCGATCTCGGTGCGCCACGCCGCCGCGTCGTCGGTGTCGCGCGGGCCGACGAGGTAGGTCTCGCGCACCGGCCCGGCCACCTGCAGGGCGTTGGCGACGACCCACGAGCCGACCTCGCCGTAGGTCACCTCGATGTCGTCGTGGTCGCCGACGTGGGTGGCCACGGCGAGCTCGACCGCGGGCAGCTCCACCGGGTGCACCCGGCCGGTGCGCGGCGCGTCGTCGACGGGACGGTGCACCAGCACGTGCCCGCGCCCGACCTCGAACAGCGCGTTGTCGTACACGCCGCCGGGCGGCCCGGGCAGCGCCGGCAGGGCGGCGTCGAGCTCGGCCATCGCCCCGGCGTACCAGCTCAGCACGTCGTCGGTCCCCAGGTCGGCCTCGACCGCGGCAACCCTCGTCGCCGGGACCGACCGCACCTCGACGGCGACCGGCGCGGGCTCGGGGGCCAGCAGCCGGCGCAGCGACCGCACGGCCGCCCGCGTGCGGTCCAGCTCGGCCTCGAGGTGGTGCAGGTGCTGGGCGACCAGGTCCCCGCGGGACCCGGGGTCCGGCGCGTCCAGGATGCGCCGCACCGCGGCGAGCGGCACGTCGAGCTCGCGCAGGCGGTGGATGACCTGCGCGGTGGGGATCTGGTCCCCCGCGTAGTAGCGGTAGCCCGTGGCCGGGTCGACCGTCGCGGGCACCAGCAGCCCGGCCTCGTGGTAGCGGCGCAGGGTGCGGACGCTGAGGTGGGTCATCCGGGAGAACTCGCCGATGCTGAGGGGCTGCACCCCCGGGAGTCTGCACCCTCCCCCGGGGAGAGGGTCCACATCCGGGGACGCCTTTGACGGGGCCGGGCGCCCGATGTGCAATACGTTGCATGCCGATCCCGCCGTCCCCGCCCGCCGTCGCTCGCCAGCTGCTGCGCGACGGCGTCTACGGCCAGCTGCGCGACGCGATCATCGACGGGACCTTCGAGCCGGGCGAGCAGCTGCGCGACGCGGACCTCGCCACCTGGCTCGGCGTGAGCCGTACGCCCGTGCGCGAGGCGCTGCTCCGCCTCGCGCAGACGGGCCTCGTGGTCGCCCGGCCCGGACGGTCGACCACCGTCAGCGCCATCAGCGCGACCGCGGTGCGCGAGGCGCGCGACGTCGTGGCGGCGATGCACGAGCTCGCCGTCCGCGACGCGGTCCCGCGGCTCACCGCCGACGACGTCGCCCGCATGCGAGCGGCCAACGAGCGGTTCGAGCAGGCCGTCGAGGCGGGTGACGTCGAGGCCGCGCTGCGCGCCGACGACGAGCTCCACGACGTGCCGGTCGAGGTCAGCGGCAACCGCGCGCTGGCCACCGTGCTCGACCAGTTCGTCCCGGTGCTGCGCCGGGCCGAACGGCTCCGCTTCGCCTCCGCGAGCGCACGCGAGTCGGTCGCACGGCACCAGGAGCTGATCCGGCTGTGCGCCGACGGCGACGCGGAGGCGGCGTCCTCGGTCGTCTTCACGACCTTCCGCGCCCTCGCCGCCGTCGACGACGACTGACCGGCGACGCCCCGACCCGCCGGGTGGGTAACGTCGACCCCGTGCCGTCCTCCTGCTGCGCGCCCAGCGCGTCGCGCGCCGACGCCCCCGCCTCCCCCGCCCGCCCGCGCGGGGAGCGCAGCACCCGCGGCCAGGTCCGCGTGCCGGCGGGGGACTTCTGGATGGGCGACAGCCACGGCGACGGCTACGCCACGGACGGCGAGACGCCGGTGCACCGGGTGCGGCTGTCGTCCTACGCCATCGACGCCACGGCGGTCACCAACGCGGAGTTCGCCACCTTCGTCGAGGCGACCGGGCACGTCACCGAGGCCGAGCGCGACGGTGTCTCGGCCGTCTTCCACCTCGCCGTGCGCGCCGCCCCGGCCGACGTGCTCCAGCGGGCGGCGGGGACGCCGTGGTGGCTCGCCGTCCGCGGCGCCGACTGGCGGCACCCGGGCGGCCCGCGGTCGGACGTCGGCGACCTCGCCGACCACCCCGTCGTGCACGTGTCGTGGCGCGACGCGCAGGCGTACGCGAGCTGGGCGGGCAAGCGGCTGCCGACCGAGGCGGAGTGGGAGCACGCCGCGCGTGGCGGCCTCGACCGGGCCCGCTACCCCTGGGGCGACGAGCTGCTCGACGGCTCTGCGTGGCGGTGCAACATCTGGCAGGGCGACTTCCCGCGCCGCAACACCCTGGACGACGGCCACCTGACGACGGCGCCGGCCACGGCGTTCGAGCCCAACGCGTACGGCCTGCACAACACGGTCGGCAACGTGTGGGAGTGGTGTCAGGACGCGTTCCGCCCGACGGAGTACGCCGAGCGCGCCCGCCCGGACGCGGTCGTCGACCCCCGCGCGGCCGAGCCGCCGGGCACCGACGAGGCGCTCGTCGAGCGGGTGATGCGCGGGGGGTCGTACCTGTGCCACGACAGCTACTGCAACCGCTACCGGGTCGCCGCCCGGTCCTCCAACACGGCCGAGTCCTCGTCGGGCAACATCGGCTTCCGCTGCGCCAACGACGGGTGAGCGCGGGCCGGTCGGGCCGGTCGGGTCAGCTCCCCCACCGCAGCTGCCAGGCCATGAGCGGCTGCATCGCCGCCAGCAGGTCGCGCCCCCGCTCGGAGAGCCGGTAGCGCACCTGCACCGGTGTCGTCGGGACGACCTCGCGCTCGACGAGGCCGTGCGCATCGAGCTCGCGGAGCCGGGCGGTCAGCATCCGGGCGGACAGGCCGTCCACCGCGGCCTCGACCTCGCCGAACCGGGTCGCCCCGCGTCCGAGCGCGAGCATGATCGCGCCGGTCCAGCGCCTGCCGACGAACTCCAGGATCGGCGTCGCCTCCCGGCACGACGCGTCGTCGATGAGGTGGCGGGGGGAGCGCGTCCGGGTCGTGGTCACTTACTCATCGTAACCCGCTTACCCTGACTTGTCCGGCCCGTCCGGTGCGGCGGATCCTTGACGCATGCCCGACTACGGCCACCCCCTGCGCTTCGGATCGTTCCTCACGCCCACGGCCGCCTCACCGCAGCGTCCCGTCGACCTGACCCTCCTCAGCGAGGACCTGGGCTACGACCTCGCGACCTTCCAGGACCACCCCTACCAGCCGGCCTTCCTCGACACCTGGACCCTGATGTCCTGGGCCGCCGCACGCACCGAGCGGAT
This sequence comes from Nocardioides cavernae, assembly GCF_013410035.1. Taxonomy (GTDB): domain Bacteria; phylum Actinomycetota; class Actinomycetes; order Propionibacteriales; family Nocardioidaceae; genus Nocardioides; species Nocardioides cavernae_A. Next base: position 1,281,506 of record NZ_JACCBW010000001.1, read on the forward strand.
CCACCTGTCGGGCAACGTCCTCAACCTGCCGCTGCGGCAGCCCGCCGTGCTGGCGAAGTCCGTGGCCAGCCTCGACCTGCTCTCCGGCGGCCGTGTCGCGCTCGGGCTGGGTGCCGGCGGCTTCTGGGACGCGATCGAGGCCTACGGCGGCACCCGGCTGACGCCCGGGCAGGCCGTGGACGCGCTGGGTGAGGCCATCGAGGTCATCCGCGGGATCTGGGACGCCGAGGACCGCTCGGTGCTCGCGGTGTCGGGCCGGCACCACCGGGTCGGCGGCGCGAAGCGAGGACCGGCGCCGTCGCGCCCCGTGCCGATCTGGCTGGGGGCGCTCAAGCCGCGGATGCTCCGCCTCGTCGGGCGCGCGGCCGACGGCTGGCTGCCCTCGCTCCCCTACCTCGAGCCCGGCGACCTCCAGCGCGGCATGCAGACCATCGACGAGGCGGCCCGCGCGGCCGGCCGCGACCCGGCGGAGGTCACCCGCCTGCTCAACGTCGGCGCCGAGGCCGGCGCGGACGACCTGGTCCGCCTCGCGCTCGAGGACGGCGTGAGCACCTTCATCGTGATGGGCGACGACGAGGGCGGCCTGCGCCGCTTCGCCGGTCTCTTCGACGAGGTGCGCGAGCGGGTCGCCGAGGCGCGCGACGCCGGTGGCACGGCGGAGCGCCGGACGGTGCGCAGCCCGTCGGCCCTGGCCAGGCGGCGTCCCGGGATCGCGTACGACGACCTCCCGCCGGCGCTGGCCGAGCGGGCCGTCGAGCCCGGCGACAGGGCGTACGCCCGCTACCGCTCGGGCTACCTGCGCGGGGGCGCACCGGGGCTCGTGCTCCGCCCCCGCGACGTCGCGGAGGTGCAGGAGGCGGTGGCCGTGGCGCGCGAGCACCGCGAGCTCCCGCTCGGGATCCTCAGCGCGGGCCACGGCATCTCGGGTCGGTCCCTCAACCGCGGCGGGCTGGTGATCGACGTCGGCGCCCTCGACACCGTCGAGGTGCTCGACCCGGACGCCGGCACCGTGCGGATCGGCCCGGGGGCGACCTGGGCCGAGGTCGCGCGCGTGCTCGCGCCGCACGGCCTGGCGATCAGCAGCGGCGACTACGGCGGGGTCGGCGTCGGCGGGCTGGCGACCGCGGGAGGCGTGGGCTGGTTCGCCCGCGAGCACGGGCTGACGATCGACCACCTCACCGCGGTCGAGCTGGTGACCGCCGACGGTCGCGCCGTCCGGGCCAGCGCCGAGGACGAGCCCGACCTGTTCTGGGCGGTCCGCGGCGCCGGGCCCAACTTCGGCATCGCCACCTCCTTCGACTTCACCGCCGCGCGGGTGGGCACGATCGCCTTCGCCCAGCTCGCCTTCGACGCCAGCGACACGGCGACCTTCCTCGAGCGGTGGGGACGGGCGATCGAGGACGCCGACCGCAGCGTCACCGGGCAGGTGATCCTCGGCCAGCGGCGCGGTACCCAGCGGGTCGCGCAGGCGATGCTCGTCGTCGACCACGACGACCCGGAGACGGTGGTGTCCCGGCTGCAGCCGATCGCCGAGGTCGCACCCCTGCTCGACCAGAACGTCGCGCTCGCGACCTACGACCAGGTGATGTCGCTCTTCAGCAGCGACGTGCCGCAGCAGGGCCAGGGCGAGCCGCACACCCACTCGGGCCTGGCCGACCACCTCTCCCCGGACCTGTCGCGCGAGGTCGCCGACCTGCTCGACGCCGGCACGTCCTACTTCTTCTCGATCCGTGCCGTGGGCGGTGCGGTCGCCGACGTGCCGAGCGAGGCGACGGCGTACGCCGGGCGCAGCGCGGGCTTCTCCCTCTCGGCCTTCGGCGCGAGCAGCGGGTTCGACGACGCGTGGGAGCGCCTGGTGCCGCACCTGTCGGGCAGCTACCTCAGCTTCGAGACCGGCACCGGCCCGGTGTGGCTCGAGCGGGCCTTCCCGCCCGCGCACCTCGAGCGGCTGCGCCGGCTCAAGCGGGAGTGGGACCCCACCGGGCTCTTCCGGGACAACTTCTTCATCGACCCGGTCGACGACGCGGCCGCGCCGATCGAGGCCCCGATGCCGGAGGCGTAGACGCGCGGACGGAGGTCCGGTCGCACGACGGGCCCCGGCGGGCGCGCGCCCGCATCGACGAGCAACGTCCGTCCGTCTACGGCGTCGAGGCCTCGAGCGCCTCCAGGTCGAGGACGAAGCGGTAGCGCACGTCGCCGCGACCGAGCCGCTCGAGCGCGGTGCCGACCTCGGTCGCAGGCAGCACCTCGACGTCGGCGGTGATGCCGTGCTCCCCGCAGAAGTCGAGCATCTCCTGGGTCGAGGCCCGCCCGCCGCTGCCGCTCCCGGTGACGCGCTTGCGACCCTGCAGCAGCGGCATCATGTCCACCGAGGTGGTGCCCAGGTAGCCCACGACGCACAGCGTGCCGTCGGCGCGCAGCATGCCGAGGTAGGGCGCGAGGTCGTGGTCGACCGGGACGCAGTCGATGATGACGTCGAGCGTCCCGCGTGCCCCGGCCACGTCGTCGGCGTCGGTGGTGACGACGACGCCGCTCGCGCCGAGGGTCGCCGCCTCGTCCGCCTTGCCGGCCGTCGTGGTGAGGACGGTGACCTCCGCCCCGAGGGCCGCCGCGAGCTTGACCGCCAGGTGGCCCAGGCCGCCGACCCCGGCGACGCCGACGCGGGTGCCCGCACCGACGCCGAGGGCCCGCAGCGGCTCCCACACGGTGACGCCGGCGCACATCAGCGGCGCCACGGCTGCCGCGTCGAGTCCCGCGGGCCGGCGGTAGACGAACGTCTCGCGCACGACGTACTCCGTGGACCAGCCGCCCAGCGTGGTGGTGCCGTCGACGCGGTCCCGGCCGGCGTAGGTGAGCGTCGGGAACTCGCGGCACCAGTTCTGCTGGTCGGCCAGGCACGCCTCGCAGGTGCCGCAGGAGTCGACGATGTTGCCGACCGCGACCGGGTCGCCGACGGCGAGGCCAGTGACCTCGGGGCCGACGGCGGTGACGGTCCCGACGAGCTCGTGCCCCGGCACGAGCGGGTAGGGCCCGCCGGACCCGCGGACGGCGTGCAGGTCGGTGTGGCAGACGCCGCAGAAGGTCACCGCGACGGCGACGTCGTCGGGGCGCAGGTCGCGGCGGTCGATGGGGGTGGGCTCGGGCCGGGCGCCGGCGCGAGCCACGAGGAGGGCGGTGGAGGAACGCATGCAGTTAGACTAACCGGTTGGTTGGAAACGCACGACGCGTACGCTGCGCCCGTGCCCCGCGACGCCTCCGACACCGTCCGCCGCATCCTCGACGCGGCGGTGCAGGAGTTCGCCCAGCACGGCATCGCCGGCTCCCGGGTCGACCGGATCGCCGCCGCCGCACGCATCAACAAGGCCCAGCTCTACGCCCACGTCGGCAACAAGGACGCCCTGTTCGACGCGGCCTTCGCCCACCACGTCGACGCGCTGCTGGACGCGGTGCCCCTCACGGCCGAGGACCTGCCGGGCTATGCCGGCCGCCTCTACGACGCCTACGTCGACGACCCGGCGCTGATGCGGCTGGTCACCTGGGCGCGGCTGGAGCGGACGCCCGAGGGCGACCTGTTCACCGACGCGGACCACGACGAGTCCAAGCTCGACGCGATCAGCGCCGCCCAGGCCGCCGGGGTGCTCGACCGCGGCTACGAGCCGGCCGACCTGTGGGCGCTGCTGGTCTCGATGGCCGCGACGTGGGCGCAGGCCGCGGTGATGACGACCGCGACCCGCGACGAGGCCGCGGACGTGCACCAGCGACGGCGAGCGGCCCTGGCCCGGGCGGTCGACCGGGCGTTCTCGGCCTCCCGCTCACCTGTCGAGTAGCGGCCGCGAGGGGTCCCAGGTCGTGCCGTCGCGCTCGTCCTGCCGCCTGCGGGCGATCGCCGAGAGGGCCTCGAGCACGACCCGGTTGGCGAGCGCCGCGGTGATGTCGGCGTGGTCGTAGGGAGGGCTGACCTCCACGACGTCGACCCCGACGACGGGGAGCTCGAGGCAGATCCGACGCACGGAGTCGAGCAGCTGGCGGGCGCTGAGCCCGCCGGGCTCGGGCGTACCCGTCCCGGGGGCGTGGCCGGGGTCGCAGACGTCGATGTCGACCGACAGGAACACTCCCTCGCACGCGTCGGTCGCGATCGCGAACGCCTCGGTGAGGCACTCCTCCAGGCCCCGGTGGACGATCTCGGTCATCTCGTAGGAGCGCATGTTCTCCGCGGCCATCCAGTCGAGCGTCTCCGGCCCGGGCCAGTAGCCGCGGAGGCCCACCTGGAGGAACCTGTCGCCGCGCAGGGCGCCCGACTCGATGAGTCGCCGCATGGGCTGCCCGTGCCCCCACAGCGACCCGAACTCGATGTCGCCGGTGTCGGCGTGCGCGTCGAAGTGGATCATCGACACCCGCCCGTGGCCGAGCACGTTGGCGACGCCCTTGGCGTCGGGGTAGGCGATCGAGTGGTCGCCGCCGAGCACGACCGGGATCGCACCGGCCCGCGCCACCTTCTCGACCGCGGCCTCGAGGCGGCCCAGCGTCGTCTCGATGTCACCCGGCGGCAGCTCGACGTCGCCCGCGTCGACGACGGTGAGGTCCTGCAGGCCGTCGGTGCGCAGCGCGAGCGAGGGTCGCGACCCGTCGTGGGGCAGGTAGTCGGTCATCCTGATCGCCTGCGGGCCGAAGCGGGTGCCCGGCCGGTGCGAGGTCCCACCGTCGAAGGGCGCCCCGACGATCACGACGTCCGCGTCGGCGTACGTCGACTCGTCGTCGAGGTCGCAGGCGGGCACGCCCAGGAAGGTGATGTCGGGACCGAACTGAGCGCCGTAGCGAGCCATGGGTGGACTCTAGGCTGTCGCGGACCGACCCCACAGGGCTGGACGACGGTGGTGGTCGCGGCCGTCGCGGCCTGCGAGGGTGTGGGCACACGACGAGCGCGGGAGGCGGCATGGCGGACGGCGGAGACACCTTCTGGCAGGACGCCGAGCGGCACCTGATCCGGTACGGCGGCGGCTTCACGCCGCGCGTGATCGCGAGGGCCGCCGGGGCGTACGTCCACGACGAGCAGGGCCGGGCGATCCTCGACTTCACGTCGGGCCAGATGAGCGCCGTGCTCGGGCACTCGCACCCCGAGGTGGTGCGGACAGTCACCGAGTCGATCTCGACCCTCGACCACCTCTACTCCGGGATGCTGAGCCGGCCCGTGGTGGAGCTCGCCCGGCGCCTCGCCGACAGCCTCCCCGGCCCGCTCGAGCGGATGCAGCTGCTCAGCACCGGCGGCGAGGCCAACGAGGCCGCGATCAAGATGGCCAAGCTGTCGACCGGCCGCTACGAGGTCGTCGCGCTGGACCGCTCGTGGCACGGGATGACCACGGGCGCGGCGGGGGCGACGTTCTCCGCCGGCCGCCACGGCTACGGCCCGCCGCCCGTCGGGAACCTGACGCTGCCCGCGCCCGACGCGTACCGCTCCCCCTTCCGCCACGCCGACGGCAGCCACGACTGGGAGACCGAGCTGGACTACGGCTTCGCGACGCTCGACCGGCAGTCGTCGGGCAGCCTCGCCGCCTGCCTGGTCGAGCCGATCCTGTCCTCCGGCGGGATCCTCGAGCTGCCGCCGGGCTACCTCACGCGGCTGCACGAGCGGTGCCGCGAGCGCGGGATGCTGCTGGTCGTCGACGAGGCCCAGACCGGGCTGGGCCGCACGGGCACGATGTACGCCGTCGAGCGCGACGGCGTGGTGCCCGACATCATCACCCTGTCCAAGACCCTCGGCGCGGGCCTGCCGGTCGCCGTGGTGGTGACCACCGCCGAGATCGAGGAACGCTGCCACGACCGCGGGCACCTGTTCTTCACCACGCACTCCTCCGACCCGCTCGCCGCCGCCGTCGCCCTGACCGTGCTCGACGTGGTCGAGCGCGACGGGCTGGCGCACCGCGCGAGGATGCTCGGCAAGGCGCTGGGCGACCGGTTGCTCGACCTGCGCGAGCGCTACGAGGTGGTCGGCGACGTCCGCGGTCGCGGGCTGCTGCAGGGCGTCGAGCTGGTGACCGACAAGGAGTCGCGGACCCCGGCCGACGCGCTGGGCCGGGCCGTCACGAGCGCCGCCCTCGACCTCGGACTGCACATCAACATCGTGCAGCTCCCCGGGCTCGGCGGCGTGATCCGGATGGCCCCGCCGCTGACCATCGAGGAGTCCGAGCTGCACGAGGGCGTCGACCTGCTGGAGCAGGCGATCGCGGGGGCGATGCAGGGCTGAGGCCTACCAGTCCCCCAGCCCCGCGAACCGCTCGCCGATGAGCCGGTGGGTCTCGCTGTCGGGGTGCAGGTTGTCGGGCAGGGGCAGCCGCGCCTCGTCGTCGGCGCCGTACAGCGCGAGCCCGTCGACGTACGCCAGGTGCGGGTCGCCGCGCCGCTCGACCACCTCGGCCAGGACCTCGCGGACGACCTCGAGGGTCAGGGCACCGCGCGCCACCTCGGCGGGGTCGCCGCCGGCGAGGAACGCGACCCTGCCCTCGGCCATCGCCTCCAGGTCGGGCGCGGTCTGGCCGGGCGTCTGCTCGTGGATCGCGCAGTGGAGGGGCGACACGAGGCGGATCGGCGCCTCGGGGTGGCCGTCGCGGACCGTGTCGAGCCAGCCGTGGACGGCGGGCCCCAGCGCGCGCCGGCGCATCAGGTCGGCGTTCACGAGGTTGATCCCGACCTTGAGGCTGATGAGGTCGGCGGGGAGGTCGCGGACGGTGCGCGCGACGAACGGGTCGAGCAGCGCGCTGCCGCCGAACCCGAGGTTCACCAGGTCGAGACCGGCCAGCCGCGCGGCGACGACGGGCCACGGCTCCGTGGGGTGCGTCGCGATCGACCCGTGGCTGATCGAGCTGCCGTGGTGGACCCACCTGCGCCGGGCCTCGACGAGGGGGGCGACCGGCGCGTCCGCGCGCAGGCCGACGAGCTCGGTCTGCTCGTCGTGCGGGAGCCAGACCTCGACGTCCTTCTCCCCCGCGGGCAGCGCGAGGTCCAGCGTCGTCGGCGAGCCGGCCGTGAAGGTGCTCGCGCCGGTCATCATGTCGACGTCCAGCGTGTTGCCGCCGGGGGCCTGGTGCCGCTCGGCCAGCCGGCCGTCGACCACCACGTCGTACCAGCCGTCGGGCCGCTGGGGAGCGCCGACGTAGCGCCGCTTCGTGGGCAGCACGTCGAGCTCGAGGCGCGTCGCGGTGGTGCGGAGCGCGAGGCGTACGCCCGCCGGCTGCGCCTCCACGAGGTGGAGCTGCGGGTCGTCGGTCTGCGCGCGCGCCCATGCGGGCAGCCGGTGCGGGAGCAGGCCGCGATCGGTGTGCCCGAGCTCCACGGCCCCGCGGACGAGCGGGTCGAGGGACTGCGGGACGAGGGGCTCGGTCATCGGGTCTCCCAGGAAGTCAAGGTGGCGTGCAGGCCGTCGAGGACGCGCTCGAACGACGCGTCGGAGCTGGGGGCGTCGGGCGGCCCGTGGCCGAAGGCGCCGGCCGCGTCGAGGGCGGCGTAGCCGTGGAAGGTCGCCCCCAGCAGGCGCACGGCGTGGGTCGCGTCGACCTCGCCCAGCCGGTAGCCCCGGACGGCGGCGCGGGACAGCTCGGCGTGGCGAGGACCGGCGCTCGACGCGGCGGTCGCGGCGTCGAGGGGCAGCCGCGTGGCGGCGTACCGCCCCGGGTGCGCGACGGCGTACGCCCGCCAGACCCCGCCGACGGCGGCGAGCGCGTCGCGACCGCTGACCCCCGCCAGCGCGGCGGCGACGAGGTCGGCGGTCTCCTCGAGCGCGAGGAGCGCGACCCGGACCCGTGCGTCGGCCTGGCTGCGGACGTGGGTGTAGAGGCTGGGCGTCGCGACGCCGAAGCGCTGGGCGAGGGCGGCGAGGGTCACGTGCTCGAGGCCGACCTCGTCGGCGAGCACGGCAGCCGCCTCGGCGACCCGGGCGGTGGTCAGGCCGACACGCGGCACGGCGACTCCTTCCTACGGTCCATAGGTTTCAGCATACGACCGTGAGGAAGGAGCCGCCACTCGTCAGCGCGCGAGGAACTCCAGCAGTGCGGAGTTGAACTCCTCCTGGTGGCTCACGTTGAAGCCGTGGGACGCCTTCGGCACCACCACGAGCGTGCTGTCGGCGATGGCCTCCGCCGAGCGCTTGCCGGAGACCTCGAAGGGCACCACCGCGTCCGAGTCGCCGTGGATGACGAGCGTGGGCACGTCGATCTTCGCGAGGTCGTCGCGGAAGTCGGTCCGCCCGAACGCGCCGATGCACCCGACGACCGCCTCGTCACGGGCCGGCGACTGCATGGCCAGCGCCTCCTGCCGCTGCTCCTCGCTCACCTCGAGCTCGCCGTCGACGCTGAAGAAGTTCGTCGTGAAGCCGTCGAGGAAGTTCTCCCGGTCGGTGCGCGCGCCCTCCTCCATCCCGGCGACGTCCTCCTCCTCGAGCCCGCCGTCGGGGTTGTCGTCCGTCTTGAGCAGGTACGGCGGGACCGCGCCCGCGAGCACGGCCGACCGGACCCGCCCCGAGCCGTGGGTGCCGAGGTAGCGGGCGACCTCGCCGCCGCCCATCGAGAAGCCGACCAGGGTGACGTCGTCGAGGTCGAGGCCGTCGAGCAGCCCGGCCAGGTCGGCGGCGAACGTGTCGTAGTCGTAGCCGTCGGCGGGCTTGTCGCTGTCGCCGAACCCGCGACGGTCGTAGGTGATCACGCGGTGGCCGGCATCGGTGAGCGCGGGGACCTGGCCCGACCACGACGCGCCGCTCAGCGGCCAGCCGTGGATGAGCACGACGGGCCGGCCGGCGCCGCCGCTGTCGGTGTAGCTCAGGGTGATGTCGTTCGCGGCGATCGTGGGCATGTGCGTCTCCTCGAGGGTGTCGACCAGATGTCTTGTCCACAAGACAAGTTGCCACCGCGGTCCCGGCGGATCAAGGGCGCCGGGGCCGGGGTCACCCGCAGGGGGGCGCGCGACGGGACGACGTCAGTGGTGCGCGTCGTCGAGCGTCAGGTCACCGGGCACCAGCCGCCAGACCGCGACGGCGGCGAGCGCGCACAGCACGGCCCCGACGGCGCCGACGGCGGCGAACGCGGTCACGAAGGCGTCCGCCGCCTCGGCGAACCACGGCCCGCCCACCGCTCCCGCGACCGACTCGCGCACGGCACCGTCGGCCGAGCCGGGCAGGCCCGCGCGGTAGACCGCACCGACCAGGCTGCCGAGGAAGGTGATGCCGAGGACCGCACCGAGCTCGTACGTGATCTCCTCCGTCGCGGCCGCCGAGCCGGCCTGGTCGTCCGTCGCGGCCCCCATGATCAGCGCCGACCCGAGCCCGAGGGCGGAGGTGCCGAGGCCGACGACGGTGAAGGCCACCGCGATCCAGGGATACGTGGCAGGCACCACCGCGATCAGCGCCAGGCCGAGCGACAGCACCACCAGTCCGCCGGCGAGGACCGCGCGCGGGCTGGTCCGCTCGGCCAGGGCCGGCGCGAACGGTGAGGCGACCATCGCGCCGAGGGCGAGCGGCAGCAGCGCCACCCCGGCGCCCAGCGGGCTCCACCCCTCGACGAGCTGGAGCCACTGGCTGCCCACGTAGAGCACGGACACCATCGCGGCGCTGCTGGCGAGCGCCGCCACGACACCGGCGCGCAGCACCGGCGAGGCGAAGATCCGCACGTCGAGCATGGGCCGGCTCGAGGCGAGCGCCCTCCGCGCGAAGACGGTCAGCATCGCCGCCCCGAGCGCGAGGAGGGCGAGGGTGCCGAGATCGGGGCCGTGCTTGCCGAGCTGCTTGGCGGCGTACACGAACGCGGTCATGCCGCCGGCGGAGAGGACGACGCCGACGGGGTCGATGCGACCGGGGCGCGACGACCGGTTCTCGCGCAGCAGCCACGCCGCCGCGGCGATCGCGACGACCATCAGCGGCACGTTGACCAGGAAGGCCGAGTGCCAGCTGAACGACTCGAGCAGGGCACCGCCCACGACCGGGCCCACCGCCGCGCCGAGGGCCGCGGTCGCACCCCAGACGCTCAGCGCGAGCGTGCGCTCGCGGGCGTCGGCGAACACCGAGCGGATGAGCGACAGCGTCGACGGCATGACCATCGCGCCGCCCACGCCGAGCAGGGCGCGGATCGCGATGACGGTCGCGGCGTCGTCGGCCCACAGGATCGCGACGGACCCGAGCGCGAACGCGGCGTAGCCGGTCACGAGCATCCGCTTGCGGCCCCACCGGTCGCCGAGGGCGGTGACCGGGATGAGCAGCCCGGCGAGGGCGAGGGCGTACGCGTCCACGACCCAGAGCTGCGACATCGCGCCCAGGCGCAGCTCGGCGGCCATCTCCGGCAGGGCGACGGTGAGGATGGTCATGTCCATGACCACCACGAGCAGGCTGGCGGCCAGCACGGCGAGCGCCCACCAGCGGCGGGGGTCGGCGGCGGTCGGCGGAGCGGGGCGGTGCAGTGCGGTCATGGCGTGGCGATCCCGGTGAGGAGCGAGGAGAGGACGAGGCGGCCGAGGTCGCGACGGGCGACGTCGCCGAGGCGGACGGCGTCGCGACCGGAGACGAGCAGGCCGTAGATCGCGTGCCCGAACCAGCGGGCGGGGAGGTCGGTGCGCAGCACCCCGACCGACTGGGCGGCGGCGAACAGGACCGCCTCGCGGTCCGCCAGGACCTGCGTGCGCGCCTCGAGCGCGGCGTTCGCGAGGATCACCTGGTCGGTGAGGGCGAAGCCGAAGACGTCGGAGTCGTCGACGTAGCCCAGGACCAGCTCCTCGAGCGCCGCGCGGATCCGGTCCGCGTCGTCGGACGCGGCGAGCGCCTCGACGTCGACGTCGTCGAGGCGCTGCTCCCACTGGTCGAGGGAGCGGGTGCCGAGCTCGACCAGCAGGGCCTCCCGGGAGTCGACGTGGCGGTGCAGCGTGGCCCGGCTGATCCCCGCGGCCTCGGCCACCGCGGTCATCGACGCGGCAGGGTCGGCGTTGAGCGCCCGCTGGGCAGCGGTCAGCACGTCGTCGCGGTCCACCATCGGTCCTCCTCGGTCACGAGACATCACTGTCTCACATGCGACAAGGATGTCTCAATAGGACGATCGCGGCCGCCCGCGTCGCTACCGTCGTGGCATGCCGTCGATCACCCGCACCTTCACCACCACCGCGTCGCCCGAGGCCGCGTACGCCTACCTCGCCGACTTCCGCAACGCCGAGGCCTGGGACCCGGGCACGAGGACCTGCGAGCGCACAGCCGGTGACGGCGGGCCGGGCACGACGTACCGCAACGTCTCGTCCTTCCTCGGTCGCGAGGTCGAGCTGACCTACACCGCCGCCGAGCTCGTCGCCCCGGCGCGCGTGCGCCTGCACGGCACCAACGCCGGCTTCGAGGGCGACGACGTCTTCGACGTGCGTACGTCCGGCGCGGGGGCCGAGGTCACCTACACCGCCCACATGTCGTTCTCCGGCCTGTCGCGGCTGGCCTCGCCGCTCGTGCAGGCCCACCTCCCGGTCCTCGCCCGGAAGACGGTCGACCAGCTGCGTGACTGCCTGGACCGGCAGCCGGGCTAGTCGCGGATGACCCACCGCGGCAGCAGGCCGAGGAGACCGACCAGGACGACGACGGAGCCGACCGCGCTGCCCGCCGCTGCCGTCCGGTCGTAGAGCACGTCGACGATCAGGAACAGGATCCCGCCCAGCAGCAGTCCGATCAGCCCCAGCGCCACGGACATCAGCAGGTGCGCCGCACGCACGAGCTGCGGCTTCACGTCGCGCTGGAAGACGTGGCGATGGATCGCCACCGGCGCGAGCAGCACGCTCACCGTCGCGAAGGCGAGGCTGAGCAGTGCCACGTACCACCCGTGCTGGAACCCGTCGAGGTCCTCGAAGCGCTCCTGGAACGGCAGCGTGGCGAGGAACCCCGCCAGCACCTGCACGCCCGTCTGGCTCACCCGGAGCTCCTGCAGCAGGTCGTTCCAGTTGCGGTCGGCGCGCTCCTGCGGCGTCTCGTCGGGTCGTCCCTCGGCCATCTCCCGGACGCTACTCACGGCGTCGGTGACGCCAACCTCCCGACGGGTGAGCCGGCTGGACCGGGCCGGTGGCACCGTGGACGACATGCCTGCGAAGAAGAGGGATCCGGGACCGTCGGTCAAGGACGCCGAGGTCTACGAGGCGCTGCGCGACGACGGCGCGAGCAAGGAGAAGGCCGCGCGGATCGCCAACGCGGCCGCCGCCCAGGGGCGGTCGAAGGTCGGCAGGCGGGGCGGCGGCGCCGAGGACTACGAGGACCGCACGGTCGACGAGCTGCGCAAGCGCGCGGCCGAGCTCGACATCGAGGGCCGCTCCACGATGACCAAGAGCGAGCTCATCGACGCCCTGCGGAACCACTGACCCCGAGGTCCGCGTCCGGCACGTCGAGGCGCGTCAGGGCCCGCCACCAGAGGCGGTCGGCGTCGGTGGCCGGCGTCGGCACCCCGGGAGCGTCGAGCAGCGCCGCCGCCTCGGCCGGCAGCGTGGCCCCCGCGTCGGTGGCCACGTCGGTCAGCACCCGCGCGGCGGCCACGACGGCCGGGCGGTGCGTGCTGACCACGGACTCGAAGACGGGCCGGCCACCCGTCGGCGCAGGGACCTCCCACGCCGACACCACCGCGGCGTGGTCGTGACCGAGGGCGACCACTGTCCACTCGCGGCGCAGCTCGGAGTCCTCCGGGAGCTGGCAGCGAGCCGGGCGTGCCGCGACGTCCGCGTCGTCGCCGAAGTCGGCCACCACCGCGGCCCACGAGGCGGTACGCGCCAGCTCGTCCCACCGCGGACGGGAGTGGGCGTAGCGGTGGCCCTCCTGGAAGGCACCGAGGACGAGGGGACGGTCCGCGCGGGCGAGCGCCTCGTCCTCGACCGCGTGCGACAGCGCCACCAGCGACCGGCGGCTCATCCGGTGCGGCCGGAGCTCGGGGAAGCGGGCCCCGAGGACGGCGTGCACCGACGAGCGACCGCGGCGCGACGTACGGCTCAGCACGGAGTCGATCGCGGCCTGGAGCGACACGCCGGCCTCGCGCGCCGCCACGACCTGGCGCACCCGCTCCACGTCGTCGTCGTCGAAGCGCCGGTGCCCGGTGGCCGTGCGCTGGCCGGCCGGGAAGCCGAACCGGTTCTCCCAGGTGCGCAGCACCGCCGGAGTGAGGCCCGTGCGTGCCGCCAGGACACCGATGCTCACTCCCTCGCCCGACGTGCCGGTCGACGAGCCGGTCGACGAGCTGGTGGATGTGCCGGTCATGGACCCTCCCTCGGATGCATCTGTCCAACCCTTGTGCAATGCGCTGAAGTAACTTATACATGAGTGTAGAGGTTTTGACATCCGTCCTCCCACACACCTGGAGCAGTCATGGGCAGCGTGATCCTCATCAGCACCGTCGCGATCCTCGTCGCCGTCGTGGGGTGCTTCTTCATCTGGCGCGCCGACGCGGCTCGCGCGGAGGAGGTCGAGCACCAGGCGCCCCCGCCGGAGCGCGCCCGTCTCGGCAGCGGCGAGTCCTCGACCCCGCCCCGGTCGTTGCGTTCCTGACCCCACCCGCACGGGTGTGGTGGGTCACCACCGCCGTGGCAGGTTCGAAGCAGACCGATCGACGCGACACGAGAGGAACAGACATGGGACTCGACGACAAGTTCGACAACAAGGCCGATGAGCTCAAGGGCAAGGCCAAGGAGGCCACCGGCAAGGCCACCGACGACGAGAAGCTCGAGGCCGAGGGGAAGTCCGACCAGGCCGGCGCCAACCTCAAGCAGGCCGGCGAGAAGATCAAGGACGTCTTCAAGGGCTGATCAGCCCGCGACGGGTTCGCCCGTCCACACGTGGCCGCCGTCCCCGGCGTCGGCCACCGCCAGCAGCTCGTCGCCGCCGGCGACCACCAGCGTGTGGTCGCCGGCGGTCTGCGGTTCGAGGGGGACGTCGACGCGTCGCCACGCGCGCGCGTCGTCGCTCTGCCAGAGCTCGTAGTGGTCCCCGGTGCTGAGCGTGGCGAGCACGCCGGCCGGGGTGAGGGCCAGGGACGCGACGTACGGCGCCCCGCGCCACTCCTCCGCGATCCGGCCGAAGTTCACGGGCTCGGCCCAGCCGTCGTCGTCGCGCACCCACGCGGCGAACGCACCGCGGTCGCGACCGACCGCGACCAGCCGTCCGTCCTCCGACGAGACGACGCGGTGCACGTCCTGCGCGCCGTCGGCGCCGGGCATCTCCTCCCGCGTCCAGCGGAGGCCGTCGGGCGAGGTCCACGCCAGGGGGTCCGGGTTGACGTGCTCCCCGGTGCGGGCGCCGGCGCCCACCACCACCCACTCGTCGCCGGCCCACCCGGCGCCCTGCGCGAGGGCCTCGAGGTCACCGTCGTCGGTCAGCCCGGGCTCGCCCTCGACGCGGGTGAACTCGCGCGGGTCGTCGGTGACCCACACGCCCGGGCCGGAGATGCGGTTGCCGGTGATGAGCCAGCCCTCCGGCCCGCCGGCGATGGGCCCGACGTTGGTCGCGGTGACCCCGCCGTACTGCACGAACGTGGCGCGGACGTCGACGAGCGTGCCGTGGTCGATGCGGAACGTCGTCACCCGCGGGTTGCCGTGCGCCCCGCCGGAGCGCGCCCCGACGACCGCGATGCGCCCGCGCGAGCAGGCGATCGAGCCGAGGATCGCACGCCGCCCCCAGTAGGTCCGTGCGTCGACCGGCACCGACTCCCACGTGGTCCGGTCCGCGGAGAACCACAGCGCCGGGCGGGTGTCGCGGGTCTCCGTCGGCCGGTCGAGGAACACGGCGCCGGCGACCCACCAGCCGTCGCCGCACTGTGTCGCGTCGCGGACGACCGAGCGGCCGGGAGCCCCGGGAGGCGCGGGCAGGGACCGCTCGACCCAGGTCACGCGCACCGGGTCGGGGTCGGGCTCGGGCGCCGCGGCGTCGCACCCGGCGAGCACGAGGAGACCCGCTGCTGCGGCGAGGAGGTGGCGGCGGCGGGGCACGGAGCGATCCTCGCGCATGACGGCCTCCCACGGGGGTACGTCCCTGCATGACCTCCGGACACGATCCCGACAAGGTCGACCCCACGAACCAGAGCGGCCGACCGTTGCTGGTCACCGGCGCGGTCGTCGGGCTGCTGCTCGCCCTGACGGCCCTGCTGGTGGTCTACCTGCTGTCGCGCTGACGACTTCTCCCCGTCCCGCGCGCCGCGCGGCCACGGGTGTCGGTCGCCGCTCATAGGGTGAGCGCGTGACCCTCCACCTCCACACCGCCGAGCGCACCGACGCGCTCGCCGACGGCCTGGCGGACCTGCTGGTCACCCCCCTTCCCGACCCCTTCGCCCGCGAGGTCGTGGTCGTGCCCGCGCGCGGCGTCGAGCGCTGGCTGACCCAGCGGCTCTCCCACCGGCTCGGCGTCGGCGCCCGGGGTGGCGACGGCGTGTGCGCAGGCGTCGACTTCGTCACGCCGCACTCGCTCGTCTCGATGCTCCTCGACCGCGACGCGGAGGACCCGTGGAGTCCCGACCGCCTGGCGTGGCCGCTGCTCCGGGTCGTCGACGAGGTCATGGGAGCGCCCGGCTTCGAGGACCTGACCGACCACCTCGGCGGGGGCGATCCCGCCGACGAGCGGAGCGCCCGTCGCTACGCCGTCGCGCGACGGCTGGCGGGGCTGTTCGCCTCCTACGCCGTGCAGCGTCCCGCGCTGCTGACCGACTGGCGCGAGGGACGCGACACCGACGGCGCGGGCGGCGCGCTCGACGACGACCTCGCGTGGCAGGCCGCGCTGTGGCGCCGGCTGCTGGACTCGGTGGGCCACCCGCCCCCCGACGTGCGGCACGCGACGACGCTCGAGCGGCTGCGCACCGGCGGCACCGGGCTGGGCGGCCTCGACCTGCCGTCGCGGCTCTCCCTCTTCGGCCACACCCGCCTGCCCGAGACCGAGGTCTCGCTGCTCACCGCGCTCGCCGAGCTGCGCGACGTCCACCTCTGGCTCCCGCAGGCCTCGACCGCCCTGTGGGAGGCGCTCGCACCGTACGCCGGGGAGGGGCAGGTGCCCCGCGCGGCGGACCGCTCGGCCCACGTCGTCGGCCACCAGCTCCTCGGCTCCCTCGGTCGCGACGCCCGCGAGCTGCGACGCACGCTCGGTGACGTGCCGACCGAGCCCGCCGGGTCCGGGCCGACCGCCCCCGACACGCTGCTGGGCTGGCTGCAGGCCGACCTGCGTGCCAACCGCGCGCCCGACGCCGCCGGACGCTCCGCCCGCGCCCGCCTCGACGACTCGGTCCAGGTGCACGCCTGCCACGGCGCGGCGCGCCAGGTCGACGTCCTGCGCGAGGTGCTGGTCGGCCTGCTCGAGGACGACCCCACGCTCGAGCCGCGCGACATCCTCGTGATGGTCCCCGACATCGAGGCCTACGCCCCCCTCATCTCCGCCGCCTTCGGCATGGCCGACGTCGCGGGCGAGGGGGCCGGGCACCCCGGCCACCAGCTGCGCGTGCGCCTCGCCGACCGGTCGCTCGCCGCCACCAACCCGCTGCTCGCGCTCGCTGCCCAGCTCGTCGAGCTGGTCCGGGGCCGGATGACGGCGAGCCAGGTGCTCGACATCGCCGGCGCCGACCCGGTGCGGGCGCGGTTCGGGTTCGGCGACGACGAGCTCGAGCGCATCTCCCACTGGGTGCAGGAGAGCGGCATCCGCTGGGGCTACGACGCCGAGCACCGCGGCACCTTCGGGCTCGACGGGCTGGAGGCCAACACGTGGGTCACCGGGCTGCGGCGGGTCCTGCTCGGGGCGGCGATGTCGGGCCTGGACCACCGCCAGGTCTCGGGCACGGTCCCGGTCGACGACGTCAGCGACGGCGACCTCGACCTCGTGGGCCGCTTCGCCGAGATGGTCGAGCGGGTCCACTCCTTCGTCGACAGCGCCGAGCGGGCGCGCACCGTCGCCGACTGGACGACCGCGGTGTCGCTGGCGGTGCACCGGTTGACCTCCACGCCGCTGACCGAGGTGTGGCAGGTCGCGCAGTTCGACCGCGAGGTGTCACGGATCGCAGCCGGCGCCGCCGACACCGGCACGGTGCTGCGCCAGGCCGACGTGCGGGCGCTGCTGCAGCAGCGGCTGCGCGGGCGGCCGACGCGCTCCAACTTCCGCACCGGCACCCTCACCGTCTGCACCATGGTCCCGATGCGCTCGGTGCCGCACCGCGTCGTGTGCCTGGTCGGGCTCGACGACGGCGTCTTCCCCCGCGTCTCCACCGTCGACGGTGACGACGTGCTGGCCCGCCGGCCCCGCACCGGCGAGCGCGACGTCCGCGCCGAGGACCGTCAGCTCTTCCTCGACGCGATCGTCGCCGCCACCGACAAGCTCGTCATCACCTACACCGGCCGCGGCGAGCACACCGGCGCCGAGCGGCCGCCCGCGGTCCCGCTGGGTGAGCTGCTCGACGCGCTCGACCGCACCGCTGCGAGCCCCGTGCGCGACCACGTCCTCACCCAGCACCCCCTCCAGCCGTTCGACGAGGCCAACTTCGTGGCCGGTCGCCTGCGCGACGGCGGGCCGTTCACCTTCGACCGCTTCGCCCTCGCCGGCGCCAGCGCGGCGCGCTCGGAGCGGGCACCCGTCCGCGTCCTGGTGCCGGACCCCCTCCCCGCACCCGACCCCGTCCCGGGCGACGTGTCGCTGGCCGACCTGCACGACTTCCTCGCCCACCCGGTCCGCGGCTTCTTCCGGCGCCTGCGGATCGCGCGGCCCTACGACGCCGACGAGGTCAAGGACGCCATCCCGATCACGCTCGACGCCCTGGAGAAGTGGGCCGTCGGCGACCGCATCGTGAGCAACGTGATGTCCGGGGCCGACCCCCAGGCGGCGATGGTGGCCGAGCAGCTCGCCGGCACCCTCCCGCCCGGCAGGCTCGGCGTCGGCGTGCTCACCGACGTCGTCACCCACGCCCGCCCCCTCGTCGAGGCCGCGCAAGGCCTGCGTCGCGGCCCGCACCGCACGCTCGACGTCGACATCGACCTGGGCGGCGGCCGGCGCCTCTCAGGGACGGTGAGCGACGTCTGGGGCAACAACGCGGTGTCGGTGTCGTTCTCCAACCTCGGCGCCAAGCACCGGCTCGCCTCCTGGCTCGACGCGCTCGCCCTCGGGGCCGGGCTGCCCGACGAGAACTGGACGGTCCACACCATCGGCAAGCACCGCTCGGGCGGACAGGTCCAGCAGGTCGCCCCGCTCGCGCAGCACGAGGCGCAGGACTGGCTGCGCGACCTCGTCGCCCTCTACGACCTCGGGCAGCGCGAGCCGCTGCCGCTGCCCGTGCGGACCTCCCTGGCATGGGCCGAGGAGCTGCGCCGGGTGCGGGCCGGCAGCGACGGCGACCCCGACGCCAAGGCCCGCGCCGAGTGGGAGACGCCCCGCTTCAACGACGCGGGGTTCCCCAAGGAGGACGCCGACGTCTGGCACGTGCGCGCGTTCGGCGAGCACGCCGACCTCGACGTGCTCACCGCGCCCACCCGCCCCGGCGAGGAGGGCCCGCACCGGCTGGGCCACTTCGCGTGGCGGCTGTGGGGGCCGCTGATCGACGGCGGCCACGAGCAGGTCAGGGGGCTGTGATGGACGTCTTCGACATCGCCGCCGACCTGGCGCCCGGCACCACCCTGCTCGAGGCGAGCGCCGGCACCGGCAAGACCTGGACGATCGCCGCGCTGGTGACCAAGCAGGTCGCACTGGGCTCGCCGCTCGACGAGATGCTGGTGGTCACCTTCACCCGCGCCGCGAGCCAGGAGCTGCGCGAGCGCGTGCGCCGCCAGCTCGACGAGGCCGGCCAGGTGCTCGCGGGCACGTTCCCCCGCGACCCCGCCAACCGCCTGCACGACTGGCTCCTCGACACCGACGACGCAGGACGCGCGCTGCGCCGCGAGCGACTCACCACCGCGCTCGTGTCCTTCGACGCCGCGACGATCGCGACCATCCACCAGTTCTGCCAGCTCGTGCTGCGCAGCCTCGGGGTGGCGGGCGACACCGACGCCTCGGCCACCCTCGTCGAGGACCTCGAGCAGCTGACCGCCGAGACCGTGGACGACCTCTACCTCGCGACCTTCGCCCAGGAGGAGTCGCCTCCGTGGTCGCGCGCCGCCGCCCTCGAGCTCGCGCGGTCCGTGGTCGGCGACCCGCGGGCGGTGGTCGAGCCTTCAGACGTGCTCACCGACGCGCCGGACTCGACGGCGGCGATGCGTGTGCGCTTCGCCAGCCAGGTGCTCGACGAGGTCGACCGTCGCAAGCGCCGCCTCGGGATCCTCAGCTACGACGACCTGCTGAGCCAGCTCGCCGACGCGCTGGAGGAGACCACCGCGGCCGCACGCCGCCGCATGCAGCACCGCTGGAAGCTCGTCCTCATCGACGAGTTCCAGGACACCGACCCGGTCCAGTGGCAGGTGTTCCAGCGCGCGTTCTCCGCCACGACCACCATGGTGCTCATCGGCGACCCCAAGCAGGCGATCTACGCCTTCCGCGGGGGCGACGTCGTCACCTACCTCCAGGCCGCCGAGACCGCGTCCACCACCCAGACGCTCGGGGTCAACTGGCGCTCGGACCGTCCGCTCCTGCGGTCGGTCCACGCGGTGCTCGAGGGTGCCCAGCTCGGCGACGAGCGCATCGTCGTCCACCCGGTCGACGCCCACCTCGCCGACTCGCGGCTGGTGGGCGCCGGGGCGCCGTTCCGCCTCCGCGTGGTGCGGCGCACCGAGCTCGGCAAGGGGCCCCGGTCGAAGCCCCCGGTCGCGGTGTGGCGCGACCACGTCATCACCGACACCGCCCACGACATCAAGCGCCTGATCGAGTCGGCGCCGACGTTCGACGGCCGACCCCTGCAGCCGGGTGACGTCGCCGTGCTCGCCGCCCGGCGCAACGAGCTCGAGGCGGTGCAGCACGCGCTCGCCGAGGTCGGGGTGCCCTCGGTCGTCAACGCCGGCGGCTCGGTCTTCCACACCCCGGCGGCCGGCGAGTGGGTCACCCTGCTGGAGGCGCTCGAGCAGCCGCACCGCGCCGACCGGGTCCGCGCGGCCGCGCTGACGTCGTTCTTCGGCCACAGCGCCGCCTCCCTCGACGCCGGCGGCGACGCGCTGACCGACGACCTGGCCGCCCGCGTCCGCACCCTGGCCGACGTGTTCACCCAGCGAGGGGTCGCCGCCGTGGTCGAGTCGGCGGCCGTCGACGGGCTCACCGCGCGGGTGCTCGCCCGGGTCGGCGGGGAGCGCACCCTCACCGACCTGCGCCACGTCGGGGAGTCGTTGCTCCGGGTCGCCACCGAGGAGCGGCTCGGCCTCGTCGGGCTGCTCGCGTGGCTGCGCGAGCAGGTCGCCGACGACAAGCTCGAGGTCGCCTCCGAGCGCACCCGCCGCCTCGACTCCGACGCCGAGGCCGTCCAGCTCGTCACCATCCACGGCAGCAAGGGCCTGCAGTGGCCGGTGGTCTACCTCCCCACCCTGTGGAACCGCTACACCGGCCGCGACCCCGTCGTGCCGCTCTTCCACGACGACCGGGGACGACGCTGCCGCGACGTCGGCGGGCCGAGCCCGCACCACCGCGAGGCGCTGCGCCGTCACTGGCGCGAGGACGCCGGCGAGTCGCTGCGGCTGCTCTACGTCGCGATGACGCGGGCGCAGTCGCAGGTCGTCGCGTGGTACGCCGCGGCCGACCGCAACACCCCCGACTCGCCCCTCCACCGGATGCTCTTCGGACGCCGGCCGGGGATGGCCCCCGTCCCGGACGCGCAGGCGCTCGTCGACGAGGACCGGCTGATGACGATCCTCGCCGCGTGGCAGGACGCCGGAGGCCCAAGCGTCGAGCCGGCCGTCCTCACCCCTCCCGACCCGACGCCGCTCGAGCGCTCGACCGCCCGCCTCGGCGTCCGGTCGTTCACGCGCGCGGTCGACACGACGTGGCGTCGCACCTCCTACTCCTCGCTGTCGGCGTCGAGCGCGGCCCACGCCGCCGCCGCGCTGTCCGAGCCCGAGGTGGTGCCCGACCAGGACTCCGCCGTCGCCGCCGACGACCTGCTCCTCGTCGCCGACGAGGGCGACGGCGGTGTGGCGGCCTCGGCCGCGTCCGTGCCGTCGCCCATGGCCGACCTCCCCGTCGGCGCCACCTTCGGCTCGCTGGTCCACGCCGTGCTCGAGCACGCCGACCCGGCGGCCGACGACTTCCGCGCCGAGCTGCTGCGGCTCGTCGAGGAGCAGCTCGTGTGGTGGCCGGTCGACCTCGACCCGGGCGAGCTCGCGGACGCGCTCGTCGCCGTGTGCAGCAGCCCGCTCGGCCCGCTCGCGGCAGACCGCACCCTGCTGTCCCTGGGGCTGCCCGACCGGCTCCGCGAGCTCGACTTCGAGGTGCCGCTGGCGGGTGGCGACACCGGCGTCGGTGCCGACGACGTACGCCTCGGCGACCTGGCGCCGCTGCTGCGGCGCCACCTGCCGGAGGGCGACGCGGTCCGCGTCTACGCCGACGCCCTCGACGACGACCCCGACCTCGCCGCCCAGTCCCTCCGCGGCTACCTCACCGGCTCGATCGACGTCGTGCTCCGGCTCGACGTGGACGGCGCCGAGCGCTTCCTGACCGTCGACTACAAGACCAACTGGCTGGGCCCGGTCGACCAGCCGCTGACCGCCCACGACTACCGGCCCGAGATGCTCGACGAGGCGATGGCGCACTCCGACTACCCGCTCCAGGCCCTCCTCTACACCGTCGTGCTGCACCGCTTCCTGCGGTGGCGGCTGCCCGGCTACGACCCCGCCACGCACCTCGGCGGCGTGCTCTACCTCTACCTCCGCGGCATGTGCGGCCCGGAGACCCCCGTCGTCGACGGCGGGCCGTGCGGGGTGTTCTCCTGGCGTCCGCCGGTGGCGCTGGTGGAGGAGCTGTCCGACCTGCTCGACGGCGTACGTCCGGGGGTGGGCGCGCGATGAACGACACCTTCGAGCCCGTGGACGCCCACGACCGCGACCTCGCCCTCTCGGCGACCGGCCTGCTCGGCACCTTCAACGCCGCCGGCGTCCTGACCGCCGCCGACGTCCACGTCGCGACGACCCTGGGCGGCCTCGCCGGTGAGCGGGACGAGTCGGTGCTCCTGGCGATCGCGCTGTCCGTGCGGGCCGTGCGGCACGGGTCGGTCTGCCTCGACCTGGCCGCCGTGCCCGGCTCCCTCCCCGACGTCGATGTGCCGTGGCCCGCGCCTGCCGACTGGGCCCGCGCGGTGACCGGGAGCCCCGCGGTGGGCGCCGGCCTCGTGCACGTCGAGCACGGGCTGCTCTACCTCGACCGCTACCACGAGCAGGAGACCCAGGTGCTGGGCGACCTCCACGAGCGCGCGGCCGTGACCCACCTCGTCGACGCCGCGCTGCTCGACTCCGCCCTCGACCGGGTCTTCCCCGACGCGGCCTCCGCGGAGCAGCGCGCCGCGTGCCGCCGCGCGGCCACCCGGGCGACGACCGTCATCACCGGCGGTCCCGGCACCGGCAAGACCACCGCCGTCGCCGGCCTCCTCGCCGTCCTCGTCGAGCAGGCCGAGGCGCAGGGCCGCGGCCTGCGGATCGCGCTTGCGGCCCCCACCGGCAAGGCGGCGGCGCGGCTCGAGCAGTCCGTGCGCGACTCCGCGACCCGGTTCGCTCCGGGCGACCGGTCCCGCCTCGAGGGCGTGACCGCGATGACCCTGCACCGGCTGCTGCGCCAGCACCCCGGCAACAGCACGCGGTTCCGCCACCACCGCGGCAACCGCCTGCCCCACGACCTCGTCGTCGTCGACGAGGCCTCGATGGTCTCGCTCACGATGATGGCGCGGCTGCTCGAGGCCGTGCGCCCCGAGGCGCGCCTGGTCCTCGTGGGCGACCCCGACCAGCTCACCTCGGTCGACGCGGGCGCCGTGCTCACCGACCTCGTCCGCGGCTACGAGCACCGCGACGACACCCCGGTCGCGGCCCTGCGGACCGCCCACCGCTACGGCGAGGACATCGGCCGGCTCGCCGAGGCGCTCCGGCTCGGCGACGGCGACGCCGCGATCGCCGCCCTGCGCACCGGCGGCGACGCGGTCGAGTGGGTGTCCGAGGGCGACCCCGCCGGGACCATCAGGTCCGCCGTCCTGCCCCACGCGCTCGCGGTCCACGACGCCGCGGCCGCCGGCGACCCCACCCGCGCGCTCGCCGCGCTCGACCGGCACCGACTGCTCTGCGCCCACCGCGACGGGCCGTTCGGCGTACGCCACTGGAACCGCCGCATCGAGCAGTGGTTCACCGCGGAGACCGGGGTCTCGGTGCTCGACGCCGCCTACCTCGGGCGCCCGCTCCTGGTGCAGTCCAACGACTACTCGCTGGGCATCTACAACGGCGACACCGGCGTGGTCGTCTCCGGCGCGGCGGGCCCGCGGGCCGCGATCGCGACGGGCGTCGGGTTCCAGGAGTTCGCGCCGTCCCGGCTCGGGGACGTCGAGACGATGCACGCGATGACGATCCACAAGTCGCAGGGCAGCCAGGCCGACGAGGTGACCGTCCTGCTCCCCGACGAGGACTCCCGCCTGCTGACCCGCGAGCTCTTCTACACCGCCGTCACGCGCGCCCAGCGCAAGGTGCGGGTGATCGGGTCGGAGTCGGCGGTCCGGTCCGCGATCGCCCGCCAGGCCCTGCGGGCGAGCGGGCTGCGTGCCCGGCTGTCGGATGCTCGAAACGTGACCGACACAGATCCCGGCTAGCCTCGCCCCATGCCCTACCTCATGCGCGTCGAGCTCCCGGACGTCCCCGGGTCGCTGGGTCGCGTCGCGAGCGCGATCGGTGAGGCCGGCGGTGACATCGACGCGATCGAGATCGTCGAGAAGCGCGACGGGTACGCCGTCGACGACGTGCTGCTGGAGATGTCCCCCGGCACGATGCCCGACTCCGTCGTCTCGGCATGCAGCGTGCTCGACGGGGTCAGCGTGCTGTGGATCAACCGCTACGCCGCAGGCGGCAACCTCTTCCTCGACCTCGAGGTCGTCGAGTCCCTCACCGAGGACCCGGGGACCGCGCTGGACCGGCTCGTCGACCTCCTCCCGATCTCCTTCCGCGTCGACTGGGCGGCGCGGGTGCGCGCCGGCGCCGACGGCCGCGCCGGGGTGGTCCACGCGACCGACGCCTCCCCGGAGGACTTCACCGTCACCTCGGTGCCCGCGCCGACCCGGCTGCCGGGCGACGAGGTCTACGTCGAGTGCGCCGCGCCGTTCGGCGACGACGTCCTGCTGATGGGCCGCCGGGGCGGCCCGGAGTTCCTCGACTCCGAGCTGGCCCGCCTCGAGCACCTCGTGGGCCTCGCGATCACCATCAGCCGCAGCTGAGGCCCGTCACGCGGTTCCGGCCCGGCGCGCGGCGGCGCACACTGGACCGATGGACGACGACCTCGACGCGATGAGCCGCGACCAGCTGGTCGCGGAGGTGCTCCGTCTCCGCACCGCCGTGCGCGCGCACCGCGACACCTCGGGCCACGACCTCTGCTGGCACCACCCCGACCTGTGGGCCACGCTCCCGGAGCGCGTCGAGCCCGACATCGCCGTGCCGCCGTGGCCGAGGTTCATGCGCGGCTGCGTCGCCCACCGCCAGTCCCTCGACGAGCAGGCGCCCGATGCCGCGGTCCATGACGCGGAGCACGACGCCCGGTAGCGTGTCGCCATGCTGGTCGTGAGCCGTCGGCAGGGTGAGAGCGTGGTCATCGGGGACGACATCACCGTCTCGGTGCTCGAGGTGCGAGGAGACGTCGTCCGCATCGGCATCGATGCCCCACGGTCGATCTCCGTGCACCGCGACGAGCTCGTCGACCGCCCGGAGCCGGCCGAGCCGGACGCCTGAGACGCCCCGGCCCGCGGCCGGCCGGGCTCAGGCGCGCTCGAGCAGGAAGATCGGGATCTCGCGGTCGGTCTTCTCCTGGTACTCCGCGTAGGTGCCCCAGGTCGCGACGGCGTGCTGCCACCAGTCCGCGCGCTCCTCGCCCTCGAGGACGCGGGCGGTGTAGGTGTGGGCCTCGGCCCCGTCCTGCAGCTCGACCTCGGGGTGGGCGACGAAGTTGTAGTACCACTCGGGGTTCTCCGGTGCGCCTCCCTTCGAGGCGACCGCGAGGTAGGCGCCGTCGCGCTCGACCCGCATGACCGGGTTCTTGCGGAGGTTGCCGGACTTCGCACCCACCGACGTGATCACGACGATGGGGTAGCTCGTGCCGGGCAGCGTGTTGGCCCGCGCGCCGTTGCTGGCCTCGTACTCCGCCACCTGGTTGCGGACCCACTCGGACTTGCTCGGGACGTACTCGCCTGTCAGTGCCATGCCCCCACAACACCACGGGCAGCGGCGATCTTCCAGCGCCCGCTCGGTAGCCTCCCGGTTCATGAGCGCGATCGACGGAGTCAGCGAGATCTTCGACAGCGAGGCCTGGGACGTCGTGCCCGGCTTCGAGGACCTGACCGACCTCACCTACCACCGCGCGCGCGAGCACGGCACCGTCCGGATCGCCTTCGACCGCCCCGACGTGCTCAACGCCTTCCGCCCCCACACCGTCGACGAGCTGCTGCGGACGCTCGACCACGCGCGTACGTCCGCCGACGTGGGCTGCGTGATCCTGACCGGCAACGGCCCCAGCCCCAAGAACGGGAAGTGGTCCTTCTGCTCCGGCGGCGACCAGCGCATCCGCGGGCGGGCCGGCTACCAGTACGAGGACGTGGCGGCCGGCGCGGGCGACACCGGCGGCGAGGAGCCCAGCCCGATCGACCGGGCCAAGCTGGCGCGGCTGCACATCCTGGAGTGCCAGCGGCTCATCCGCTTCATGCCCAAGGTCGTCATCTGCGTCGTCCCCGGCTGGGCGGCCGGCGGCGGGCACAGCCTGCACGTCGTCGCCGACCTGACCCTCGCCAGCCGTGAGCACGCCCGGTTCAAGCAGACCGACGCCGACGTCGGCTCGTTCGACGGCGGCTACGGCTCGGCCTACCTCGCGCGCCAGGTCGGGCAGAAGTTCGCCCGCGAGATCTTCTTCCTCGCCGACGAGTACGACGCCGAGGAGATGCACCGCATGGGCGCGGTCAACCGGGTCGTCGACCACGCCGACCTCGAGAAGGTCGCCCTCGACTGGGGCCGGAAGATCAACGGCAAGTCCCCGACCGCGCAGCGGATGCTCAAGTACTCCTTCAACCTCCTCGACGACGGGCTCGTCGGGCAACAGCTCTTCGCCGGTGAGGCGACGCGGCTGGCGTACATGACCGACGAGGCCCAGGAGGGCCGCGACCAGTTCCTCGAGAAGCGCGACCCGGACTGGTCGCCCTTCCCCTGGTACTACTGAGACCGCCGCCGAGGGCGACCCTCAGCCCGTCGCGAGCGTGTGGTTGTCGATCTCCGGGTAGTGCTTGCGGATGTTCACCTTGCGCTCGAGCTCGGCGATGATCGCGGGCGCGAAGTTCACCTCGTAGAGCGCCTGGGCGCTGCCGAGGCCGCCGGGACTGAAGACGTTGATCTCCATGAGCTTGTCGCCGACGATGTCGAGGCCGACGAGGAACATGCCGTCGCTGACGAGCTTGGGGCACACGATCTCGACCATCTCGAGCATCGCGTCGGTGACCTGGACCTTGGTCGCCCTGCCGCCGGCGGACATGTTGGAGCGGATGTCCTTGGTGGTGTTGGTGCGGCGGAAGGCGGCGTACTTCCCGTCGACCTGCAGCGGCCGGCCGTTCATCACGAACATCCGGACGTCGCCCTTGGCCGCCTCGGGGAGGTACTCCTGCGCGACGACGTAGCCGTCGCGGGAGATCGCCTCGATGATCTGCTTGAGGTTGGGCGCCTCCTTGCGGTCGACGAGGAAGACGCCGGCGCCGCCCGAGCCCTGCAGCGGCTTGAGCACGGCCTTGCCGCCGAGGTCGGAGATGAACGCCTCGATCATCGACTCGTCGCGGGAGATGAGGGTGCGCGGACGGACGATCTCGGGGAAGTGCTGGAAGTACGCCTTCGACAGCGCGTTGGCGAGGCTGGTCGGGTCGTTCACGACGAGCACGCCGGAGGAGGCGATGAGCTGGCCGAACGCGACGCCGGCGTTGTTGCGCCAGGGGTCGGACTCGGCGTCGTCGGCCGGGTCGTTGCGCAGCATCACCACGTCGAACTCCGACATCGGGATCAGCTGCTCGACGTCGGGCTTCTTCACGTCGGCGAGGTGCCGCTCGAGGGACCGGTACGTCTTGGCCTGGCCGGCGCGCGCCCGGGTGCTCAGCGACCCGTCGGGCTCGTAGGCGAAGTCGCCGATGCCCATGTACCAGGCCTCGTGGCCCATCTCCTTCGCGGCCATCGCGAGCCGGTTGGTGGTGTACTCCGCCTTCTCGGTGGCGATGTCGTTGACGACGAATCCGATCTTCATGCGTGTCCCTCCAGGAGTGTGCTGAGATCCTCGGTCCCGGCCGCGCGGGCCAGGTTGTCGTGGGCGCCCGGCTCGCGCAGGTAGCGCGGCAGGACGCGTGGCGGCCGGAGCAGGCCCCGTTCGTCGAGGTCGCCGATGAGCGGCAGGTCGCGCAGCGAGAACTTCCCCAGCCAGAGGAGGTCGAGGGAGCCGTCGGAGGCGAGGTGCTCGAGCAGCTCGACGAGGCCGCGGAGGTAGATCGCGTCCTTCGTCATCCCGCCGGAGCGGTAGACGCGCATCACCGTCGTCCACGCGCTGGCGCCGGGGAAGTCGTCGGCGACGAGTGCCTCGTGGGCCTCGGCGAAGCTCGCGCCGGCGATCATCCGGTGCACCGTCACCACGCGGCTCGCGAGCTGGCGGAGCCGGAACGCCGTCAGCCCACCGCAGGCGATCTCGGCCAGCACGGCCAGCCCCTCCTGCGTCTCGTCGTAGCCGGCGAGGCCGACGCCCAGCACCTTCACGGGCTGGTGGCTGCCGTTGGCCTGGGTGACGAGGTGGGTGCCGACCTCGTGGTGGAGCAGCGCGCGGGCGCGGGCGCGCTGCACCTTGGTCTCGGGCCCGATGAGGAGCGCGTCACCGGACACCATGACCCCGTTGACGTCCGGGCGGACCTCCGCGTGCATGTCGAGGTCGGGGTCCTCCTCGCGGTAGCGGGCGATCTCCTCCTCGGCGAGCGCGAGGAACTCCCCGGCGTCGAGGGCCTCGTCCGTCGGCTCGGTGCGGGTGATGCGTTCGAGAAGCTGTTCGGCCTGGGTGCGCAGCGTCGGCGACACCCCGCCGTAGAGCTCCACGCTCAGGGGCAGGAAGTCCTCGGTGTCGCGTGCCTGCAGCATGTCGAGCTGCAGCTCCATCTCCCGGTGCTTGGCCCGCAGCAGCTGCCCGAGCACCGGGTCCTCGACGGCACCGGGGTCGATGTCGTCGAGCTGCGCGCGCACCACCTCGGGGTCGACCTCGAGCTCGCGGTAGGTGAACGGCGGCTCGGGCTGGCGTCCCTCGAGGAAGTCGTCACGCAGGTCGTCGGCGTCGACCGGCGTGACGTCGAGGAGGAAGCGGAAGGTCTGCGCGAGCTGCGCGAGACGGTGGTCGACCGCGAGGTCCGCGGCGTTCAGCTGCGCGCGGTCGTCGGCCGCGGCCGGATGGTCGGGATCGGGGCCGCCGCTCATCGCAGCCGCGCCAGCTCGTCGTGCAGCCCCGGCAGGGCGGCGGCCAGGCCCTGCTGGGCGCGGCGGAAGCGGTCGTCGTGGAGCTCGCCGGTCCACTCGTCCATGAAGGTCTTCTTGAACTCCAGGGCCAGGACGCAGCCGACGCGCGGGTAGCGGTCGTGCACCCACCAGGCGAGGTTGCGGCCCTCGAAGGCGACGTTCTCCCGGGCGTCCATCGGTCCGCAGCCCAGCGACGCGTCGCGCAGGTCGCCCATGAAGCGCTCGACCAGCGGCCCGAACAGGTCGTGGTCGAGGCTGCCCGTGCCGACGTTGACCTCGGGGTTCTCCGACACCGGCGCCGGCGGCTCGTCGGCCCCGTCGCGCCGGTGGTTGTAGGAGTGGACGTCCAGCAGCACGAACGGACCGCGCTCGGCCAGCCGGTCGAGGCGGGGGGCGAGGGCGTCGTAGAACGCGTCGTACGTCGCGAGGCTCCCCTCGAAGAGCTCGTCGGAGAGGTCCCCGTCGCGCCACACGTCGAGGCCCCAGCAGTCGTCGGGGGTGCGGTAGACCGCCTCGCGGCGCGGGCGGTTGAGGTCGGCCTCGAAGCGCGAGCGCGTGGTGACGACGCGGTCGGGCACGACGGCGGCGAGCCGGTCGGTGAACGGGTCCTCCTCGCGGAACCGCTCGGCCTCGTCGAGCACCATCGCCTCCGCGATCGCCGGGCGCAGCTCGTGCCCGGCGTGCACCGCGGTGGCGACCACCGGCCCGTGCCACTCGCCCACGAACGCGACAGCGTCCGACGTCCCTCCCAAGTCCGTCATGGCCGCCTGTCTACCGAAGGGCCGACGCGAGGCCAACCCGCCGCGTACCCCTGCGGGTGAAGGCCCACGCTCCTGCGGTAGGACTGGAGCATGAAGGTCGTCGTGCTCACCGGTGCCGGTATCTCCGCGGAGAGCGGGCTGACGACGTTCCGTGACTCGGGCGGCCTGTGGGAGGGCCACGACCCGATGCAGGTCGCCACGCCGGAGGCGTACGCCGACGACCCGGGCCTGGTGCAGCGCTTCTACGACGCGCGGCGCGCGGCGCTCGACACCGTCGAGCCCAACGCGGCTCACCACGCTCTCGCCCGGCTCGAGCAGGCGCTCGGTGACGACCTGCTGCTGGTCACGCAGAACGTCGACGACCTCCACGAGCGTGCGGGCTCCCGGCGCGTGCACCACGTCCACGGCAGCCTCCGGTCCGCGTGGTGCACCGCGTGCGACGCCCGGCGGGAGTGGAGCGGACCGCTCGCCGAGGGACCTCCCTGCCCGGGCTGCGGGTCCACCAGCCTGCGCCCGGACATCGTGTGGTTCGGCGAGATCCCCTACGGCATGGACGTCGTCGAGGACGCACTCGAGTCGTGCGACCTGTTCGTGTCCATCGGCACCTCCGGCCTGGTCTACCCCGCGGCCGCCTTCGTGCACTGGGCACGCGGCGACACGCTCGAGCTCAACCTGGAGCCGAGCGCCGGTGCCACCGACTTCGCCGAGTCCCGGCAGGGGCCGGCGACCGTGCTGGTGCCCGCCTGGGTCGAGGAGGTCCTCGCCTGAGGCGACGTCAGGCGCCCCGCTCCGTGGCCTCCCACGCAGCAGACCCGTCGGCGGCCACGTCGCGCACGTCGTCGCGCTCCAGCGGCCGGAAGTGCAGGCGTACCGACGTGCCGCGACCGAGCACGGACTCGACCTCCACGGTGCCGCCGTGGCGGTGCATGATCTCGCGGACGATGCCCAGCCCGAGGCCGGTGCCCGGCCGCAGCAGGGCCTCCTCGTTGGTCGAGCGGAACAGCGGGGAGAACAGCTCGGACTGGTCGGAGTCGGAGATGCCGATGCCCTCGTCGCGGCAGCCGAAGGTGAGCCCGCCGTCGGCGCGGCGCTCGACGCCGAGCCAGATCTCGTCGCCGGGGTCGGAGTACTTCACCGCGTTGTCCACCAGGTTGGTGACCGCGCTGGCGATCTCCTTGGGGTCGGCGAAGACGATCGACTCCGAGGTCTCGCCGACCAGGTGGAGGGTGATGCCGGCCCGTTCGGCCACGGCGGACATCGAGGTGAGGGTCTCCTCGACGATCGGGAGGAGGTCGACGTGCTGCATCGTCGGCGGGTGCTGCGGGTCGCTCACCCGGGAGAGCATCGCCAGGCCCTGGAGCAGGTCGCCGAGCCGCTCGCTGCCGCGCAGGATCGCCTGGGCGCGCCGCAGGTCCTTGTCGTCGATGCTCTCGCTCGTCGCGAGGAACTCCGCGTTGGCGGCGATGACGGTCATCGGGTTGTTGATCTCGTGGGTCAGCTCGCGCAGGAACCGGTGCCGTGACTCCTCGAGGTCGCGGAGCTCGCGGAGCAGCCGGCGCTCGCGCTGGGTGGCGTGGGCGTTGGCGATCGCCCGGCCGAGGTCGTGGCCGAGCTCGAGGGCGGCCACGCCCTCGCCGTCGGTCCAGCGGCGCGACCCGGTGCGCCGGGCGCACATCAGCATCCCGAGCACCTCGTCGTCGACGCCGACCGGCGCCAGGACGATCGCCTCGAAGCCGGCCGAGCGCAGGGCGTCGGTGAACCAGCCCCGGTACGCCGCCAGCTCCGCGTCGCCCCACACGTGACCCGGCTCGATGATCAGCACGCGCTGCGCCGCCCAGGCGCGGGCGGCCGCCTCGTCGAGCGTGCGCCGCACCTCCGGGGCCATCCCGAGGCCGAGGCTGTCGGGGCTGTCGGAGTCCTGGTCCAGGAACAGCCGGATCTCGAGCTCGTCGACCGACAGCGCCCCGAGCAGGGTCGTCCTGGCCTCGCGCAGGAGCGCCTTCACGTCGTGGCGCGCGGTGTTGGACCGGGCGAGGCGTCGCGTGGCGCGGATGACGCGCATGTGGTCGGCGAACTCCTCGCGCTCCACGAGGGTCACCACCGACCGCAACGTCATCGCCAGCTCGTCGCTGATCTCGAGCAGCCGCTCCCTGTCCGGTCGCCTGAGGTCGGTGGGGACGTCGAGGTAGAGCAGCGCGCGGAGGTCGCCGCGCTCGTCGGCGATCTGGGCGGCGAGCATGTCCATCGGGTGCCAGGCGTCGGGGTCGTCGGTGGCGGGGATGTCCGGGATGACGACGACGCCGTCGATGAGGTCGCGGGTCGAGTCCGAGAAGCTCTCGTCCGGGATCCAGATGAAGTGGCCGTGGGCCTCGCCGTCGGCGAAGACGACCTGCATGTCGGAGAGCCGCGACGCGGTGCCGAGGCGTTCCTCGGCGGCCGTCATGTCGCCGTAGATCGCGACGAACTCCAGCAGCCCCTTGGGGCGTACGACCTCGATCGCGCAGACGCGGAAGCCCGCCCGCGTGGCGGCGTCGCGCGCGAGGGCGTGCATCAGCGCACGGGCACGCACATCACCCCAGCTCAGGTCGCGCGTCCGGCGCTCCCCTGTCCGCAGCTGCTCCATCGAGACACTTACCCTCCCCACCTGCCACTGGGATCGTAGGGGGGCCGCAGGACCTCCGGGAGTTTTTTCCGCACGACTGGACCTTGTCGGTGGTCCGCAGAGGGCCGGGCATGCCCCGAACGGGCCATCACCGACCGTTCTGGCTGAAGTGCATGTAGTCCTTCGAGTAGCGCCACGACCCGCCCCACTCCCAGCCGATGCGCGCGAACGCCCGCACGACCGGGCCGTCCTCGGTGACCATCCCGGACCGGACGCGTCCACGGGCGAGGTAGGACGACGCGAGCTCCGGAAGCACGACGGCGCCCTTGACGTAGGGGTTCTGGAAGGAGTTGAGGTCGATCGCGAGCCCGTAGGCGTGCTGGGAGAAGTAGGTCGCGCCCGTCGAGGGCCGGCAGACGAACGCACCGGTCCCGTTGCCGTCGCCGGTGCTCGGCGCATCGGGGTCGTAGGTCCGCGTGATGGCGACCTGCTCCTGGGGGAAGCGGACGCGGTAGAGCGTGCGGAAGACCTGCACGACGTCGTCGGCGACGGTGCGGTGGACGAGCAGCTCGCCGGTGTGGCGCTGGCCGTCGAAGCCCCAGAACGCCAGCCGCAGCCACGCCAGGTCGCCCGCCGCGACGGGGCAGCCCGGCTCCCACGTCGAGCGGCGGACCACCCGCTGCGGCGCCGGGGACACGACCCTGCTCGCGAAACCGGTGCCGGGCAGCGGGCGTACGCCGTCGGGCAGCGTCCAGCGGCGGTGCCGCATGACCGGCGGCGTCGGGCGTACCTCCCCGTGGCCGGTGGCCGGGTCCTCCGGGAGCACGCGGGTGCCGAGCCACCGCGGCGCGACGCTGCCGGGCCCTGTCGCCGGGAGCGGCTGGGTGCCGTCGACGCTGGGCTCGGCGCGGACCAGCGTGACCGCCTGGTCGGGAACGGCGACCGGCACGCCCGTGACGGTCAGGACCGCCTGCGCCAGGGCGCTGACGAGCAGGTCGACGACCGCGTGTGGGACGACCGGCGGGAGCACCAGGTCAACGTACGTCGTCGGGGCCGGCCATGGGCAGCCAAACGGTGAAGGTCGTGCCCTCCCCGAGCGTCGAGTCGACGCGGACGGACCCGCGGTGGCGGGTCACGACCCGCTCGATGATCGCCAGCCCCAGGCCGGTGCCCGGCCGCGCGCGCGCCTCGGCGTGGCGCGAGCGGTAGAAGGGCTCGAAGATCCGCTGGACCTCCTCGGGGTCGATGCCGATGCCGGAGTCGGAGCAGACGATGCGCACCCCGTCGTGGCCGTCCTCCACCCAGCGCGACACCGACACCGAGACGCGGCCGCCGGACGGGGTGTACTTCACGGCGTTGGAGAGCAGGTTGGTCACCATCCGCTGCAGGCCGTCCCCGTCGGCGGGGAGCACCAGGCCCTCCTCCACGTCGAGGCTGACCTCGACGTGGGACGCGGCGGCCGTCGGTGCGAGGAACTCGGTGCTCTCACGCACGAGCTCGGAGACGTCGACCTCGTCGACGAGCAGGTCGTGGTCGGTGTCGCTGACCGAGGCGAGGGCCATGAGGTCCTCGACCATGTCCTCGATCCGACGGGTGGCCCGCCCGAGGGCCGCGAGCGAGTCGCGGGCGTCCTCGATCCGGTCCTCCATGGCGACGAGCTCGAGGTGGGTGAAGAGCACGCTGACCGGGTTGCGCAGCTCGTGGGCGAGGGTCTGCATCATGTCGCGGCGGTGGTCGTTGAGGCCGCGCAGCTCGGCGTTGAGCGCGCGCTCTCGATCGATCAGTCGGGCGTCGACGACGACGCCGGCGAGGTCGGACGCGACGGCGGCGGCGGCGTTGATCTCCGAGTCGATCCACCGGGGTCCGTCGGCGGACCGGCCGAGGCCCATCGTGCCGAGGTACTCCTCGCCGAGACCGATCGGGACGAGCAGCCAGGACGCGATGCCCCGCTGCTCCATCAGGTCTCGCATGATCGGCGGTGTCGGCACGGCGGTGTCGGTGACGCCCCAGCTCAGGTCCGGCTCGAGGACGAGGTGGCCGCGCCGGAGCCAGACCTGCCGCATGTGCTCCTCGAGGACCGGTTGCTGACCCTCGAGCGGGGGCGCGCTGTCGCCTGCGAGCAGCACGTCGACGGTGTCGACGGCCATGGCCTCGACCATCGCGTCGCGCGTCCGGCTCAGGAAGTCGGGGAGCCCGAGCCCGGGCGGCACGCTGCGGATCGCCGTGCGCGCCTGGGTCACCATCCGGACCTGCTCGCCGTAGAGCTCGCGCTCGACGATGCCGACGATCGCGTCGTACATCGCGCCGACCTCGGCGTTGATCCCTGCGATCCCCTCAGGTGTCGGTCGCCGCCCGGAGTGGGGCTCGTCGAGCCAGAGCACCGCCCGCAGGTCGCCGTCCCCGTTGGTGAGCAACCGGAACAGGAGGTCCTCGGGGTGCCACCCGTCCGGCCCGTCACCCTCGGGCACGTCGGGGGTGTGGCCGTACTGGTCGACGAAGGTGCGTGTCTCGCTGTCGATGCGGTCGACCGGCAGGTGCACCCACCCGTCGACGTGCGTGCCGACGGCGACCATGTGGTCGATCATCTGCAGCGGTGTCGCCTCGCCCATCAGGTGCTCGTGCCCGTCCGGGCTCCCCGCGATCGCGACGAACTCGAAGTTGCCGTCGGACCTCAGCGCCTCCACGACCGCGACCCGGTGCCCCGACCGGCGGGCGATGTCCTCCGCCAGGGCGTGCAGGACCGCGCGTTGGGCCTCGTTGCCCCACGCCTGTCCTCGCGGGCGCTTCCACGCCCCGTCTGTGTCCCTCACGCTTGCTCCCGCCGCGACAACGAGCCCCGGACCGAGACGTTACGCGCCGCGACCACGCCGTGTGGCCGACTTCACAATCCTGGGCGCCCGAAGTGACTCGCGGGTAACATAGCGGCCATGAAGCGCGACATCTACGACGAGGACCACGAGGCCTTCCGGGACTCGGTCAAGCAGTTCCTGGACCGCGAGGTCACCCCGCACCTCGAGTCCTACGCCGACAACCACGGCCTGGACCGCGCCTTCTGGCTCGCGGCCGGCAAGCAGGGGTTCCTCGGCCTCGAGATCCCGGAGGAGCACGGCGGCTCCGAGGCCGGCGACTACCGCTTCAACGCCGTCCTCACCGAGGAGCTCGCGAAGGTCAACATGACCCTCCCGAGCTGCGTCGGCATCCACGCGGACATCACGGTCCCCTACCTCGTGCACCTCACCGACGACGCGCAGAGGGCGCGCTGGCTCCCCGGCGCGGCGAGCGGCGAGATCGTCACCGCGATCGGCATGACCGAGCCGGGCGGCGGCTCCGACCTCGCCAACCTGAGGACCACCGCCGTCCGCGACGGAGACGACTGGCTGATCACCGGCTCCAAGACCTTCATCACCAACGGCGGCTCGGCCGACCTCGTGCTCGTCGCGGCACGCACCAGCCCGGAGAAGAAGGCCAAGGGCATCTCGCTCTTCGCCGTCGACACCACCCTCGACGGCTTCACCGTCGGCCGGGTGCTCGACAAGGTCGGGCAGGACGAGTCCGACACCGCCGAGCTCGCCTTCGACAACGTCCGCGTGAGCAACGACGACCTCGTGGGCCCGCTCGACACCGGATTCATCTCGATGATGCAGTTCCTGCCCCAGGAGCGCCTCGGCTCGGCCATCACCAACCTCGCCCACGCGCGGCAGATCCTCGAGGAGACCATCCAGTACGCCAAGGACCGCCAGGCGTTCGGCCAGCCGATCGGCGGCTTCCAGAACACCCAGTTCCTCCTCGCCGACCTCGTCACCCGCGTCGACGTCACCCAGGCGTACGTCGACCAGTGCGTCGTCGCGCACACCCGCAAGGAGCTCACCCCGGTCGACGCGGCCAAGGCCAAGTGGTGGACCTCGCAGGTCCAGAACGACGTCCTCGACCACTGCGTGCAGGTCCACGGCGGCTACGGCTACATGAACGAGTACCGCGTCGCCCGCGCCTGGCGCGACGCCCGCGTCACGAAGATCTGGGCGGGGTCGAACGAGATCATGAAGATGCTGATCGGGCGCGACCTGGGACTGTGAGGGCATTCGTCGCCGTCGTGCCGCCCGCCGAGGTCGTGGAGCACCTCGACGAGTTCCTGTCCGTGCGCCGCGAGGCGGCCGCCTTCCGCTGGTCGGCGCCCGAGCAGTGGCACGTCACCCTGGCCTTCGCCGAGGCCGTCCCCGACCGCAGCCTCGACGAACTCGACGAGCGGCTCGCCCGGGTGGCGCAGCGCCAGCAGCCCTTCGACCTGGCGGTCGCGGGCGGGGGCGCGTTCCCCGATCCCGACCACGCGCGGGTCCTCCTCGCCCGGCTCACCGGCTCCGACGACGCGACGGCGGCGCTCGACCGTCTCGCCACCTCTTGCCGCGCGGCCATGTCGTCCGCGGGTGCCCGCGTCGACGGCCAGCGCTTCCGACCGCACCTCACCCTGGGCCGGCTCGGGCGCCCAGACAACGTCACGCCGTGGGTGCGTCTCCTCGACGCCTACGACGGTCCCCGCTGGCAGGTGGACGAGGTCGCGCTGGTCGCCTCCCACCTCGGCGAGGGACCGCGCCGGCGGCCACGGCACGAGGTCGTCGCGGCGTACGCACTCGGCTGAGCGGAGGCTGACCTTCGTTGCACCACGCACCCACCGGGGGAAGGATCGCCGACGTGAGCGAGCGAACCATCGGGACCGACGAGGACCCGCAGCACTTCCACGCCGACCTCGGCGGCGACGTCAGCGGGCGGCTCAACTGGCTGCGGGCGGCCGTGCTGGGCGCCAACGACGGCATCGTCTCCACGGCCGGCGTCGTGATGGGCGTCGCCGGGGCCACCGACGACAGCGGCGCGATCCTCATCGCGGGCATCGCGGCCCTCACGGCCGGAGCGCTGAGCATGGGCGCGGGCGAGTACGTCTCGGTCAGCACGCAGCGCGACTCCGAGAGGTCCCTGCTCCACCTCGAGGCGATCGAGCTCCAGCAGATGCCCCGCACCGAGGAGGGCGAGCTCGCGAGGATGTACGAGGAGAAGGGCCTGTCCCCCGCGACCGCGAAGCAGGTGGCCCGCGAGCTGACCGAGCACGACGCCCTGCGCGCGCACGCGGACGTCGAGTTCGGCATCGACCCCGACAACCTCACCAACCCGTGGCACGCCGCGTGGGCGTCGATGGTCGCCTTCACGGTCGGCGCGCTGTTGCCGCTGCTGGTCGTGGCCTTCGTGCCCGACGGCGTACGCGTCCTCGTCACGGTGCTG
Source organism: Nocardioides cavernae (assembly GCF_013410035.1). GTDB lineage: Bacteria > Actinomycetota > Actinomycetes > Propionibacteriales > Nocardioidaceae > Nocardioides > Nocardioides cavernae_A. Next base: position 1,318,724 of record NZ_JACCBW010000001.1, read on the forward strand.
AGCGTCGCCGCCGCCCTGGCGCTCACCGGCTTCACCAGCGCCCGGATCGGCCTCAGCCCACGCGTCCCGGCCATGGTCCGCAACGTCGGCGGGGGCCTGCTGGCGATGGGCGTGACCTACCTCATCGGCATGCTGGCGGGCACGACCCTGGGGTGAGCCACCGGCGTCAGCCCAGGGCGGCCACGATCTCGTTGACCTTGTCCTTGGCGTCGCCGAAGAGCATCTGGGTGTTGTCCTTGAAGAACAGCGGGTTCTGCACGCCGGCGTAGCCGGTGGCCATCGAGCGCTTGAAGACGATCACGTCCCGGGCGTTCCACACCTCGAGCACCGGCATGCCTGCGATCGGCGAGCCCGGCTCCTCGAGCGCGGCCGGGTTGACGGTGTCGTTGGCGCCGATGACCAGGACGACGTCGGTGTCGGGGAGGTCGTCGTTGATCTCGTCCATCTCGAGCACGATGTCGTAGGGCACCTTGGCCTCCGCGAGCAGGACGTTCATGTGCCCAGGAAGGCGGCCGGCGACGGGGTGGATCCCGAAGCGGACGTCGACCCCCTTCTCGCGCAGCCGCTTGGTCATCTCCGCCACGGGGTACTGCGCCTGGGCGACCGCCATGCCGTAGCCCGGGGTGATGACGACCGACGACGCACCCGCGAGCAGCTCGGCCACCTCTGCCGCCTGGATCTCGCGGTGCTCGCCGTAGTCACGCGCCTCGCCGGAGACGGTGCCGTCGGAGCCGAAGCCGCCGGCGATGACGCTCACGAAGGAGCGGTTCATCGCCCGGCACATGATGTAGCTGAGGATCGCACCGGAGGAGCCGACGAGCGCGCCGGTGATGATGAGCAGGTCGTTGCCGAGCATGAAGCCGGCGGCGGCCGCCGCCCAGCCGGAGTAGCTGTTGAGCATCGACACGACGACCGGCATGTCGCCGCCGCCGATCGCGGCGACGAGGTGGAAGCCGAGGACCAGCGCGAGCACGGTCATGATCGCCAGCGGAGCGAGGGCGACCCACCCGTCGACGTTGGCGAACCACACCAGGAGCACCACCGACCCGATGAGGATCGCGAGGTTGAGCAGGTGCCGGCCCGGCAGCGTCAGCGGGGCGGACTTCATCTTCGCGCTGAGCTTGAGGTTGGCCACGACCGAGCCGGTGAACGTGACGGCGCCGATGAAGACGCCGATGAAGACCTCCGCGTCGTGGACCGCGTCACCGCCGTGGCCGAGGCGGGCCGTCTCGATCCAGGTGTTGTAGCCGACGAGGACCGCGGCGAGGCCGACGAAGCTGTGCATCATCGCGATCAGCTCGGGCATGCCGGTCATCTCGACCCCGCGGGCCAGCCGGATGCCGATGACCGCTCCCACGGTGCCTGCGACGAGGATGATCCCCACGCCCACCCAGCCGGCGGTGCTGTCGTACTCGGTGACGCGGTCCAGCACCAGCAGGAGCGTCGCGACGAGCGCGAGGCCCATGCCGGCCATGCCGAACTGGTTGCCCCGCCGAGCCGTCTCGTGCTTGCTGAGCCCGGCCAGCGCGAGGATGAAGAGGAGCGCCGCGAGGATGTAGGCGCCCGTGACGAACGAAACCATGCTCGAGTCCACCCGGCTCAGCCCTTCTGGAACATGTTGAGCATCCGCCGGGTGACCATGAAGCCACCGAAGACGTTGATGCTGGCGAGCAGGACGGCGATCCCGGCGAGGACCTGGATGGCGGGCTGGTCGATCGGCGCCTGCAGGATCGCGCCGACCACGATGATCCCGCTGATGGCGTTGGTGACGCTCATGAGCGGGGTGTGCAGCGCGTGGTGCACGTTGCCGATGACGTAGAAGCCGATGACGACCGCGAGCACGAAGACCGTCAGGCTCGGCAGGAAGTACGCCGGCGCGGCCGTGGCGAGCGCGAGGAAGACCACCGCGGCCAGCCCGGCGGCGTACAGCCGGCGGCGGGGGTCCGGCGGCGCCTTCTCGACGGCGGCCGGCGCGGGTGCGGCGGCGGGGGACGCCCCCGATGAGGCGGAGACCTGCACGGGCGGCGGCGGCCACATCGTCTCGGCGCCCGTGTCGTTGGCCAGCGTGACCGTGATGCCGCGCTGGACCACGTCGTCGAGGTCGAGCGTGAGGACGCCGTTCTTGTGCGGGGTGAGGAGCTTGAGCAGGTTGACGACGTTGGTGCCGTAGAGCTGGCTGGTCTGGGCGGCCAGGCGTCCGGCGAGGTCGGTGTAGCCGAGGACCGTGACGCCGTTGGCGGTGACGACGCGCTCGTCCTTCACCGTCGCGGCGACGTTGCCGCCGTTGGCCGCGGCCATGTCGACGACGACCGAGCCGGGGCGCATCGCGGCGACCGTCTCGGCGCTCACGAGCTGCGGCGCGGGCCGGCCGGGGATCAGCGCGGTGGTGATGACGATGTCGGCGGCGCGCGCCTCCTCGTCGTACATCGCGGCGGTCGCGGCCTCCTGCTCGGCTGTCATCTCCTTGGCGTAGCCGTCGGAGGAGACCTCCTGCTCCATCTCGACCGTGACGAACTGCGCGCCCATGGACTCGACCTGCTCGGCCACCTCGGGGCGTACGTCGAAGGCGCGCACGACCGCACCGAGCGAGCCGGCCGCACCGATGGCGGCCAGGCCGGCGACACCCGCACCCACGACGAACACGCGGGCGGGCGGCACCTTGCCGGCCGCGGTGACCTGGCCGGTGAAGAGCCGGCCGAACTCGTGGGCGGCCTCGATCACGGCGCGGTAGCCGGCGACGTTGGCCATCGACGACAGCACGTCCATCGACTGGGCTCGCGAGATTCGCGGCACGGCGTCCATCGCCAGACCGGTGACGCCCTGCGCCGCCAGTCGCTCGACCAGCTCGGGGCTCCGCGCCGGCGCCATCAGGCTGATCACCGTCGCGCCCGGACGCAGCCGGGCGACCTCCGCATCGGTGGGCGCGTTGACCTTCACCACCACGTCGCTCGCCCAGACCTCGTCGGCGCCCACCACCGTGATCCCGGCGCCGGTGAAGGCGACGTCGGGCTGGTCGGCAGCCTCGCCCGCGCCCTGCTCGACGACCACGTCGTAGCCCAGCGCAGCGAGCTGGCCGGCCGTCTTCGCCGTGGCCGCGACGAGCGTCTCGCCGGGCCTGGACTCGCGGGGGATGCCGATGCGCACTGCTGCCTCCTGGTGGGGGCTCGGGTAGGTGGACTGACCTGAGTGGCGTGCGGGCCGGGGTCAACGTACCGAACCCGGGACCCCTCCCACCGCCGTCCCATGTGGCGTGGACCACACGGCTGTACGCCGCTCCGTACGCCACAGGGGGCCACGCCGTCCGGCGTGACCCCCTGCTCTCAGCGGCTGACCGCTCTCGCGGTGACGATCAGGCCGCCTTCCTCTTCACCACCCGCACGGTGGTCTGGAAGAGGACGTCGCCCGTGCGATCGAGGACCCGCAGGACCTTGCGGCCCTTCAGGTTCTTCGGCACGACCTTGTTCACGACGGCCTTGCCGTCGGTGACCTTCACCACGGCCAGCTTCTTGCCGCCCAGGGTGACCGTGACCTTGGTGGCCGTCAGGTCGCGGATCCGGATCTTCATCCGCTTGCCCGCCACGACCTTCTTCCTGACCGTCACCTTCGGCGCCACGTCCGGGGTGGGCGTGGGGGTGGGTGTCGGGGTCGGGGTCGGGGTCGGGGTCGGGGTGGTGGTGGGGGTGGGCGTGGTGGTCGGCGTGGGCGCCGGCACCTTGGTCGAGTACTCGACGTCGACGAAGGGAACGATCTTCGCCTGCTGCGGACCGAACGACAGGTACTTCACGTCGTTCATCCACCACGGGTTGCCGCGAGGGATCCGCGGGAACGCCTCGGTCACGATGCCGCGGTCCAGCTGGACGTTGGCGAGTGCGGACGAGTACTCGATCGTGATGGTGTTCTCGCCGTCGACCAGGTAGTCGCTGATGTCGGCGACGGGCGTCGACCAGTTCACGCCGCCGGTCCAGAGGTCCTCGCCCACGAGCGGCACCTGGTTGCCCCGGCCGTCGTCGATCGTCGGCTTGCCGACACCGCCCACGTCCTTGCGGACCTTGGTCGGGTTCGTCGAGACCTCGCCGCCGACCTTCTCCCCGTTGATCCACACGACCATGGAGTCCTCGAGGTGGTCGCCGAAGTCGACGTAGGCACCGCTGGCGGAGTCACCGTCCCAGTCGAAGGTCGCCTCGTAGTGACCCTTGCCGGAGACCGCCTTCCCGACCTCCGGGATCTTGTCCCAGGTGGTGAGGGTGTCGAGCTCGACGTCGATGTCGGTCACGACCGTGGACGTCTTGCGGTTGGTGGTGGTGAGCCCGTCGATGGTCTCGGTGCGCGTCAGGTCGCCCTGGGTCGCGCTGGGACGCCACGACTCGACCGTCAGGTCCCAGTCGGTGATGTCGTAGGAGCCCGGCACCTCGACGGCCTGGCTGACCTTCGTGCCGTCGCTGAGCTCCGCGGTGACCGTGCCCGTCTCGGAGGTGCGCATGGCCACCCCGTCCTCGGTGGCGTAGGCAGAGTCGGCGTTGGTGTCGAGGATGTGCAGCTGGGCGTCGTCGACCTTCTCGAAGGCGAGGAGGGCGATGTTGTCGTAGTCGAGGTCGATCGGGACGACGGTCTTGCCGTCCTCCCAGCGGTAGTCGGCGAGCTGGGTGGTCTCACCGGTCCACGAGTCGATCTCGTAGGGCACGAACAGGCCGTCCTGCACGATGTCGGTCGTGATGTTCTGACCGTGCGTGGCGTTGCGGACGCTGGCCTTGTTGCTCTTGTCGAGGTAGTTGGCCGGGTCGTAGTTGTAGACGTAGAGGTACTGGTTGCCCTTGTCGTCCTCGCGCGTCTGGGTCAGGAGCTGCAGGTTGGGCTCGGGGAAGCCGCTGTAGGGATCGACACCGAGCTCCTGCAGCTTCTCCAGGACGTTGTCGTCGTAGCCACCCGGCTGGGCGCTGAAGTAGTCGATGTCGTCGTAGACAGTCGCCTGACGCACGGTGGGCAGCGTCTTGAGCTCGTCCATGACCTTCTCGAGCGCCCTGTCCTTGCCGTCGTTGAACGGCGTCCGGTTGCCGGCGTCCTCCAGGATGACGACCTTCAGGCCCTGCTTGGCCCACTTGAGGAGCCGGTTGGCCGCCTCCAGCTCGAGCCAGTCCTGGTAGAGGACGACAGCCTTGTAGCCGGCCTTCTCGATGCGCTTCGTCTTGGGGTCGAAGTGCACGTCGTCGTCGAAGAGGAACCGGGGGCTGAAGTAGTCATAGGTGTAGCCGTTGTCCTGCAGCTCGGTCGAGCGGTAGTAGACGCCCTGGTGGGCGTACTGCCAGTTCATGTTGCCGTTGTCGCTGCCGATGCCGGCGTTGTAGGCCACGCCGTGGATCCACTTCTGGTTGATGAACCCCACGTCCGTGCGGCTCTTGCCCGTCTGGAGGAGCTGCTGGACACGACCCATGTGGGCGTTGAACTCGTTGTAGTCGGAGTAGCCCGGGTTGCGGGTGCCGAGCTGGCGGAACCCGGTGGCGTTGTGGCCCGGCCACGCGAAGCTGCCGTAGCTGTAGCCGGCGCCCCACACGTGCCACACGATCCGTTGGAAGCCGGCCGCGAACTGGGCGTACGCGTCGTGCATGTCCATCTGACGGGTGCCGCTGTAGGGGCCGAGCTGGGCGCCGGTCTCGGTCGAGAGGACCTTGTTCTCGAGCTTGGCGCCGCCGGTCCAGAGCCGCAGGATGTCGACGTTGTTGTACTGGTTGAAGTTCTCGGCCTCGGGGTAGTCGACGTCCATCGCCGGCTCCGACATCTCGATCGGGCGGCCGTAGGAGATCTGCGCCCGGGTCTCGATGCCCACCGAGTTCAGCCACTTCTTCAGGGGCTGGAGCATGCGCTCGCGGTAGAGGCTGGTCAGGACGTCCTGGTAGTCGTTGATGATGCCCTGGCGCTTGACCTCGGCGCCGTCGAGCTTGTACGTGCCCGTGTTGCGGACCTCGTGGTACGGCGTGAAGGGGCTTGCGTTGACGCCCTGGAACAGGAAGAGGTAGGGCGTGATGTCGTAGCCCTTGCGCCTCTTGAACTCGGCGGCCATGTCCTCGGCCCACCAGGTCGCGCCACCGGTGCCGAAGTTGATCTCGAGGGAGTCCATGAAGAGCTGGACGTCACCCTCGGCGATCTTGGCCCGCAGCGCGGGGTCGGCGAGGTAGTGCTCCTCCCAGTAGCTGCGGAGGGCCTGGACGCCGCGGGTGTCGAAGTAGTTGGTGGCGTACGCGGGCTGCGCGGACGGGCTCGAGGAGTGGTAGGTGCCCTGGGTCCACACGCCGAAGACGCGGTAGGTGCCGTCGTTGGGGGCGGTCCAGCTGAGGTTCTGGGTCCAGGCGTCCGCGCCCTGGGTGACGTTGGCCTTGAGGTCGATGTAGCTGTCCGGGTCGACGTTGTCGCCCGAGGTCACCTTGTAGGCGTACGCCGTCACGAACTTCGCCCCGGCGCGACGGGCGTTGGCCGCGGCAGGGGCGGGGACCGTCGCCACGGCCTGCCCGGCCTCCACGGTGCCGGTGCCGAGGGTGATGTTCTGCATCGCCTGCTGGCTGGCCGGGTCGAGCCCGGGGACGTTGGAGGTCGCCCAGTTGGTGCCGGAGGTGAGGTAGACCGCCATGCCCAGGTCGAGCATCTTGTTCAACATGAGGTTCCACTTGTGGGTCCACATGTCGGAGCCGTAGGCGTACTGCGCGTCGGGAGCAGCGTTGTCGCTCTGCATGCACAGCTCGACGCCGCGGTAGCCGGCGTCGTAGAGGGCCTGGATCTCCTCGAGCAGCGACTCGTCGGTGTTGGCCGCCTCGCCCAGCCACCAGCGCACGTCGGTGCTGTAGACGCGGTCGGGGTCGACGTACTTGCCCTCGAGCTCCTTGGCGAAGGCCGAGGACTTCTTGACGGCGGGGGACTTCACCACCGGCGCGGCGGCCGCCGACGCGCCGTCGTTCGCGTAGGAGATCGCAGTGGTCGCGAGGACTGTGGCCGGCGAAGCCAGTCCCAGCGCGAGGGCTGCGGTGAACAAGCAGGTCGCGGACCTGCTTGTCAGAGTGGATCTCATGTGGTGCTCCTTTGGCTGAGGCAGGGGGTTCGAGCGCGGCATCGCGACGCGATGACGTGCCCGATCCGATCGTGTGCGCCAGTGAGTCTGAATCGATTCAGTGGCCCGCCCCTTCACTGTGTCCGTCGTCACAGGCGGGGAGCAATGGGTACGGCCGGATCCGGACAGCACGAGAACGGATAGTCGGTATCAGCGGCGCCGATGCGGGTGGTTTCACTAGCCGTGGCCGCAGTCGCGCGAATAGTGGCTATCGACGTATCGCATGTGGGCGACGTGTTCCATCGGCGGACAGGCATTGATACGTTCCGCAACCACCGCCGATCCCCCGTCGGCTGCTCGGCGCGAGGTCGCGGAAGCGACACAGTCGACCCAGGAGGACTCGTGATCGACCATGCCCGGCTGCGGCGACTTGACCTGAACCTCGTGCACTCGCTCGACAGCTTGTTGCGTGAGAGGAACGTGTCGAGGGCTGCGGCGTCCGTTGGCGTCAGTCAACCAGTGATGAGTGCAGCGCTGGCACGGCTGCGCCGTCACTTCGACGACGAGCTCCTGGTCCGGCGCAACAACACCTACGAGCTGACCTCCTTGGCCAGACAGCTGCAACCCGCCGTCATCGACGCGCTGCGTGCCGTCGATCGCGTGATCGCTGCCAAGACGACCTTCGACCCTGACGTGGAGCACGAGTTCACGGTGGTGTGCGGTGAGGTGCTCGCCGCCATGCTCCTTCCACGACTGTGCCTCGCGATCCAGGAGGCAGCACCCGCGAGCAGGATGCGCGTCGTCGAGCCCGCCCAGCTGCGCAACGTCGACATCGCCGACCATCTGGCCGCGGGTGTCGACGGCGTGTTCCTTCCCCACGGCTGGCTGTCGGGGCTCGAGAGCGTCGACGTCCTCGAGGACCAGTGGGTGTTCGTCGTCGCCGCCGACGACCCGGCGGAGAGGCTCGATGTCGAGGACCTCAACGCCCGCCCATGGGTCGTGGCCCAGGTGGGCGAGCGCGACGTCGCACGAGGGATGCAGCAGATCCTGTCAGCCGGCGTCCGACCCCGCACGGAGGTGATCGTGAGTGGGTCGATGAGCATGCCGTTCTTCTTGCGTGAGAGTCCCCGTGTGGCGGTCATGGGGCGGCGCCTCATCACCGAGATGGGACACCTCTACGGCATCAGGGAGATCCCGGGGCCGTGGGAGCTCGACACCCTGCGCACCGCGTTCTGGTGGCACCCGAGCAGACGAGACGACCCCACCCACGTCTGGTTGCGTCAGATGGTGAGCGGGCTGCTCGACACCGGCCTCGACGGCGGCTGACGTCAGCCGACGAGCACCACGTGCAGGGTCCGTGGTCCGTGGACGCCCTCGACCCGGTCGAGCTCGATGTCGCTCGTCGCCGACGGCCCGCTGATCCAGGTGAGGGGGCGCGCCGGGTCGAGAAGGGCGATCGCGTCCGGCACGTCGGCGACCACCTGGGAGGCGTCGACGATGCAGACGTGGAGGTCGGGCACGAGGCTGATGGCGCGTCGGCCCTGGTCGGGCCGGTGGTCCAGGACGATGGTGCCGGTCTCGGCGATGCCGACCGCGGCGCGCGTGACCACGGCGTCGATGGCGTCGAGCTCGGCGGCGGAGTGGCCGCCTGTGGAGGGGTCGTCGACGACGGCGCCGGCCACGTCGAGCCCGAGGCCGGGAGGCACGACGGCTCGGGCCCCGTCCAGGGCGGCGGCCACGGTCGCCGCGAGGTCGTCGCTCGAGCAGCGGGTCACCACCGCGCGGTAGTCGGCGACCCGCTCGTCGAAGAGGTCGACCAGGTCGGCGTGGTCGCGGGGGCGTACGCGAGGGGCCGTTGGCACCTCGACGGCGGGCGACACGCCGTCCAGGGCGGAGCGGACACGCCGCAGGATGTCGTCGCGGGCGTTCATGATCGGCCCTCCTCTCCGTCAGCGCGGCCACCGTCGGTGCGGTCCCACCACTCGCGGAACGACTCCTCGGGCGGGGCGGGCAGGTCGCGTGCGCCGGTCCAGCCCGCGGCGGGCCCGGGCAGGCGACCGGCGGCCGCACGTCCACCGGGCAACGTGGTGCGGGAGAACCGTCCCAGGACGCGACCGGCCAGGCCGGACGCGCGCTCGGCGAGCCGCAGCCGACGCGAGTCGGAGAAGGTCCAGGCTGCGGCCCTCATCGCGACGGCCTCGGCCTTGGGCACCCGGTCGCTGCGGTGGGAGTCGACGACGGCCGCCCGCTGCTCGACCAGCACCGACGGGATGTCGATGCGGACCGGGCACACCTCGAAGCACGCGCCGCACAGGGAGGAGGCGTACGGCAGGGACGCGGTCTGCTCGTCCTCGACCCCGCGCAGCAGGGGGTTGAGGATCGCCCCGATCGGGCCCGGGTAGACCGAGCCGTAGGCGTGGCCGCCGACGCGCTCGTAGACCGGGCAGACGTTGAGGCAGGCCGAGCAACGGATGCAGCGCAGGGCCTGGCGGCCGACCTCGTCGGCCAGCGCCCGGGTGCGGCCGTTGTCGAGGAGCACGACGTGCACCTCCTGCGGGCCGTCGCCGGGCGTGACGCCGCTCCAGGTCGAGGTGTAGGGGTTCATCCGCTCGCCGGTGGACGAGCGCGGCAGCAGCCGCAGCAGCGGGTCGAGCTCGGACCAGGTGGCCACGACCTTCTCGATGCCGACCACGCTCACCAGCACGTCGGGCAGGGTCAGGCACATCCGGCCGTTGCCCTCGGACTCGACCACCACCAGGGTCCCGGTGTCGGCGACGGCGAAGTTGGCGCCGCTCACGGCCACCTTGGCGCGCAGGAACTTCTCCCGCATGTGCTCGCGCGCCGCCCCCGCCAGCGCGGCCGGGTCGTCGCTGAGGTCGTCCGGGGCGGGGCGGCCGACCGCTGCCATCCGGCGACGGAAGATCTCGCGGATCTCGGCGCGGTTGCGGTGGATGGCGGGCACTAGGATGTGCGAGGGCAGGTCGTCGCCGAGCTGGACGATGAGCTCGGCGAGGTCGGTCTCCCAGGCCGCGATGCCCTCGCGCTCGAGGTGGTCGTTGAGCCCGATCTCGAGGGTCGCCATCGACTTCACCTTCACGACCTCGTCGACGTCGTGGGACTTCGCGACCCGCGCCACGATCGCGCACGCCTCCTCGGCGTCGCGCGCCCAGTGCACGGTCGCACCGGCACGCGTCAGCGACTCCTCGAGGGTCTCGAGGTGGGTGGCGAGGTCGCGCAGCGCGGCCTCCTTGACCCCCGCCCCGGCGAGCCGGAGCTCCTCCCACTCCTCCACCTCGCCGACGACCTGCGCGCGCTTGTCGCGGATCGTGCGGGTGGCGTGGGCGAGGTTGCGGCGCAGCTGCGTGTCGCCCAGCGCCTCGCGCGCCGCGGACGGGAAGGCCGGCATGCCGACGAAGGTGCCGCTCACGAGATGTCTCCTGCCCGCTCGCCGACGACGGGGCCGTCGGACTCGCCCTCGGTCTCATCGGTGCTGGCGAGGATCTCGGCCAGGTGCATGACGCGGACGCCCGCCCGCTGGCGCGAGAGGACTCCGCCGATGTGCATGAGGCACGAGTTGTCCCCGGCAACGAGCACCTCGGCGCCGGTGTCGCGCACGTGGCGGGCCTTGTCGGCGCCCATCGCGATGGACGTGTCGGCGTTCTTGAGGGCGAAGGTGCCGCCGAAGCCGCAGCACTCCTCGGCCTGCGGGAGGTCGACGAGCTGGATGCCGCGGACCTCCTCGAGCAGCCGTCGCGGGCGGTCGCCGACGCCGAGCATCCGCAGGCTGTGGCAGGTCGGGTGGTAGGTGACCCGGTGCGGGAAGTACGCCCCCACGTCGGTCACGCCGAGCACGTCGACGATGAGCTCGGTGAACTCGTACGTCCGGGGCGCGGTCCGCGCGACCGCGTCGGCGAGCGCCGGGTCGCCCGAGCGCTCGGCGACCAGCGCGTGCTGGTGCCGCACCGAGCCGGCGCACGAGCCCGACGGCGTCACGATGGCGTCGTATCCGGCGAACGCGTCGACGAAGTTGCGCACCACCGGCACCGCCTCGTCGAGGTAGCCCGTGTTGACCATCGGCTGCGCACAGCACGTCTGCGCCCGGGGGAAGTCGACCTCGACGCCGAGTCGGCGCAGCAGGCGCACCACCGCCTTCCCCGTGTCGGGGAACATCGCGTCGTTGACGCACGTGACCTGCAGGGCGACCCTCACGCCGTTGCCCCTTCCTCGTAGCTCTCGGTGTCGTGCCAGTGTGTGTCAGAGGTGACCGTTGCGCACCGCCCAGACGATCGCCTCGATCGTGGTCTCGCAACCCAACGTGTCACAGGCGCTGCGCGTCTTGCGACGCACGGTGCGCTCGGAGATGCCCAGCTTGCGCGCGACCAGGTCGATCGTGTCGCCGTCGGCCATCAGGCGCAGGACGGCGAGCTCGTCCGGGGACAGGACGGGCTCGTGCACGGCGTTCATCTGCGGTCACCGCGTGGGCTCGTGCCGACGGAGGTCGTGGGTGTCGCGGACGAGCGCCCGCAGCGCGCCGAGCCCGCCGGTGACGGCACCTGCGCTGCGTCCCTGGACCAGCACGTTGCCGAGCGCGGTCGCCTCCACCGGACCCGCGACGACCGGCAGTCCCGTGCGGTCGGCGACGAGCTGGCACAGGAGCGTGTTCTGGCTGCCGCCCCCGACCACGTGGACGACCTCGACCAGCCGGCCCGACAGCCGGGTCGCGGTGGCCAGCGCGCGGGCGTACGCCGCCGCGAGCGACTCCAGGATGCAGCGCACCGTCGACGCAGGGTCGGTGGGCGCGGGGACGTCGTGCTCCTCGCACCACGCGGCGATCCGCGCGGGCATGTCGCCGGGCGGGACGAACCGGGGGTCCTGCACGTCGACCACCGGGACGGACCCCGCGGGCACGTCGGCGGCCGCGGCGAGCAGGGCCGTGAGGTCGTCGCGACCCCAGGTGCGCAGCGTCTCGCTGAGCAGCCAGGTGCCCATCACGTTCGTGAGGTACCGGACGGTGCCGTCGACGCCGCCCTCGTTGGTGAAGTTGGCCAGCCGGCTCTCCTCGGTGAGGACCGGCGCGTCGAGCTCCAGCCCGACGAGGCCCCACGTGCCGAGCGAGACGTACGCCGACTCGGCGCGCTCGAACGGCACCCCGACGACGGCCGAGGCGGTGTCGTGCGAGCCGACGGCCACCACCGGGAGGCCCGGGGCACCGACCGCCTCGCCGACCCCGGGCAGCACCGCACCCAACGGGTCCCCGGGGTCGACGAGGTCGGTGAACAGGGAGCGCGCGAACCCGAGGCGGTCGATGAGGTCGCCGTCCCAGGATCCCGTGCGCACGTCGAGGAGGCCGGTGGTCGAGGCGTTGGTGCGCTCCGTGCGCGCCTCACCGGTGAGCCAGTACGCCAGCAGGTCCGGCACGAGGAGCAGCCGGTCCGCGTCGCGGTGCCAGTCGTCCGCGGCGAGCTGGAACACCGTGTTGAACGGCAGGAACTGCAGGCCGTTGCGGGCGTAGAGGTCGGCGGCCGGGACCGCCGCGTGCACGGCCGCGGGCCCGGCCCCGCCGCGGCGCTCGTCGCGGTAGTGGAAGGGCTGCCCGAGCAGCCGGCCGTCGCGCAGGAGGCCGTAGTCGACGGCCCAGCTGTCGATGCCGACGCTGGCGAGCCGGCCGGCGGGGGTGTCCGCGGCGAGACGTACGGCGGCCGCGAGGCCGGCGATCGCCTGGCGGTAGAGCTCGAGCAGGTTCCAGTGCAGCCCGTCGGGGGTGCGGACCGGCTCGTTGCCGAACCGTGCCGCAGCGGTCAGCCGCAGCACGCCGCTCCCGACCTCGCCGAGCATCACCCGACCGCTCGACGCCCCGAGGTCGACCGCGGCGACGCTGACGGCGGCCACTAGCGCAGGAACGCCGCGGCCACGCCGGCGTCGACGGGGATGTGCAGGCCCGTCGTGTGGCTCAGCTCGGCGGAGCAGAGGACGTAGACGGCGTTGGCGATGTTGTCCGGCAGCACCTCGCGCTTGAGGATCGTGCGCTGGGCGTAGAACTTGCCGAGGTCCTGCTCCTCCACGCCGTAGACCGCCGCGCGGTTGGCGCCCCAGCCCGAGGCGAAGATGCCGGAGCCCTGCACGACACCGTCGGGGTTGACGCCGTTGACCTTGATGCCGTGCTCGCCGAGCTCGGCGGCGAGCAGCCGCACCTGGTGGGCCTGGTCGGCCTTGGCCGCGCCGTAGGCGACGTTGTTGGGGCCGGCGAAGATCGAGTTCTTCGAGGAGATGTAGACGATGTCGCCGCCCATCCCCTGCGCGATCATGGCCCTGGCGGCGGCCTGCGCGACGAGGAACGAGCCCTTCGCCATCACGTCGTGCTGGAGGTCCCAGTCCTTCTCGGTGGTCTCGAGCAGCGAGCGCGACAGGGAGAGCCCGGCGTTGTTGACGACGAGGTCCACGCCGCCGAACGCGAGCACGGTCGCGTCCACCGCCGCCTGGACGGCCGCAGCGTCGGACACGTCGACCTGTACGCCGACCGCGACGTCGGTCGAGCCGATCTCGGCCGCTGCCGCCTGGGCCTTCTCGAGCGACAGGTCGGCGATCACGACGGCGGCACCCTCGGCCGCGAGCTTGCGCGCAGTGGCGAGGCCGATGCCGGAGGCGGCGCCGGTGACGAGGGCGACGCGGGTGGCGAGCGGCTTCGGCTTCGGCATCCGCTGGAGCTTGGCCTCCTCGAGCGCCCAGTACTCGATGCGGAACTTCTCCGCCTCGTCGATCGGCGCGTACGACGACAGGCCCTCCGCGCCGCGCATCACGTTGATGGCGTTGACGTAGAACTCCCCCGCGACGCGCGCGGTCTGCTTGTCCTTGCCGAAGCTGAACATCCCGACGCCGGGGACGAGGACGATCAGCGGGTCCTTGCCGCGGATCGCGGGGCTGTCGGGGGTCGCGTTGCGGTCGTAGTAGGCCTGGTAGTCCTCGCGGTAGGAGACCGCGAGCTCCTGGAGCCGGGCGATGCTGTCCTCGACCGAGGCGTCGGACGGCAGGTCGAGGACCAGCGGCTTGACCTTGGTGCGCAGGAAGTGGTCGGGGCACGACGTGCCGAGCGCGCCGAGGCGGGGGTGCTCGGCGTGCGCCAGGAAGTCGAGGACCTCCTCGGTGTCGGTGAAGTGGCCCACCATCGGACGGTCCGCGGAGGCGATGCCCCGGACCGTCGGGGCCAGCGCGGCGGCCTTGGCACGACGCTCGGCCTCCGGCAGGGGGGCGTACCCCTCGAGGGCGGGACCGAACGGCTCGGCCTTCGAGTGCTCCTCGATGTAGGACGCGGCGGTCTCGATGATCCACAGGCTGTTGGCCTCGGCCTCCGCGGACGTGTCGCCCCACGCGGTGATGCCGTGCCCGCCGAGGACGCACCCGCGGGCCTGCGGGTTCTTCTCCTTGATCTCCGCGATGTCGAGGCCGAGCTGGAAGCCCGGACGGCGCCACGGCACCCACACGACCTGGTCGCCGAAGATCGTCGCGGTGAGCTCCTCGCCGTCGGCCGCGGTCGCGATCGCGATGCCGGAGTCGGGGTGGAGGTGGTCGACGTGCTTGGCGTCCACCAGGCCGTGCATGGCGGTGTCGATCGACGGCGCGGCGCCGCCCTTGCCGTGCAGGCAGTAGTCGAACGCCGCGACCATCTCGTCCTCGCGCTCGATGCCCGGGTAGACGTCGACGAGGGCGCGCATGCGGTCCAGGCGCAGCACGGCGAGGCCGGCCGGGGCCAGCGTGCCGAGGTCGCCGCCGGAGCCCTTGACCCACACCAGCTCGACGTCCTCGCCGGTGACCGGGTCGGTCTCGGTGCCCTTGGCGGAGGTGTTGCCGCCGGCGTAGTTGGTGTTCTTCGGGTCGGCGCCCAGCCGGTTCGAGCGCTCGACGAGCTCGGCGACGGTGGGGTTGAGGTCACTCACGGTGCGGGGTCCTAACGGGTGAGGGTCGAGGTGAGGTCGAGGTGAGGGGTCTGTTGGTGGGGTCGGTCAGGTCCAGCTGAGCTGGGCGCCACCGACGCGGTCGGCCTCGATCTGCTCCTGGTAGCCGGACGCGAGGTAGGCCTGCATCGGGTCGGCGGGCAGGCCGCGCTCCTCGCGCCACGCGGCGAGGTCGCCGCGCACGTCGCTGTAGAAGGCGTCCATGAAGATCGCGTTGGCCTGCAGCACGTCGCCGTCCGAGCGCGCCTGGTCGAGGGCCTCGGTGTCGAGCAGGAGCGCGCGGGCGGTCATCTCCTGCACGTTGAGCACCGAGCGGATCTGGCCGGGGATCTTGGCCTCGATGTTGTGGCACTGGTCGAGCATCAGCGCGACCTCGTTGGGCGAGCCGTCCGCCTGGCGACCGAAGCCGCCCCCGCGGATCACCTCGACCATGATCCGGAAGAGCTGGAACGGGTCCGCCGCCCCGACGATGAGGTCGTCGTCGGCGTAGAAGCGGCTGTTGAAGTCGAAGGAGCCGAGCTTCCCGAGCCGCAGCAGCTGGGCGACGATGAACTCGATGTTGGTGCCCGGGGCGTGGTGCCCGGTGTCCAGGCAGACCATCGCGCGGTCGCCGAGGGCGGCCACGTGGGCGTACGACGTGCCCCAGTCCGGGACGTCGGTGTGGTAGAACGCCGGCTCGAAGAACTTGTACTCCAGCACCAGCCGCTGGTCCTCGGAGAGCTGGTCGTAGATCGTGCGCAGGCCCTCGGCCAGGCGGTCCTGGCGGGCGCGCATGTCGCCCTGGCCGGGGTAGTTGGTGCCCTCGGCGAGCCAGATCTTCAGGTCGCGCGAGCCGGTGTGGTTCATCACCTCGATGCACTCGAGGTGGTGGTCGATCGCCTTCTGCCGGACCCGGGGGTCGGTGTGGGTGAGGGCGCCGAGCTTGTAGTCGTCGTCCTGGAAGGTGTTGGAGTTGATCGTCCCGAGCGCGACGCCCTGCTCCTTGGCGTACGCCGTCAGGGCCGCGTAGTCGTCCACCTGGTCCCACGGGATGTGGAGCGCCACGCTCGGCGCGAGGCCGGTGAAGCGGTGCACGGCGGCTGCGTCGGCGATCTTCTCCTCGACCGAGCGCGGGGTGCCGGCCGACCCGAACACCTTGAAGCGGGTGCCGGAGTTGCCGTACGCCCAGGACGGCACCTCGATGGCGAGGTCGCCGAGCCGGTCGCTGATGTCGGGGAAGCCGGAAGAGCTGGTCATCACTGGTCCTGAGCTGTGGGTGTCGGGTCGTGCCGGAGGTCTGCGGTGGTGCTGGTGGGCAGCTGGTCCTCGAGGTGGAACACCTCGCCCAGCTGCCAGAAGCCCTGGTCGGGCGGGAGGTCGAGGTCCTCGAAGAACTCGGCCATCTCGGCCTGCCAGCGGGCGTTCACGTCGGTGCGGGCCATGCCCTCCTGCGCGGCGACGAGGTCCGGGGTCTGGAGGTAGCCCACGAGCAGGCCGTCGTCGCGCAGGAAGAGGGAGTAGTTGTGCCAGCCGGTGTCGTGGAGGGCCTGCACCATCTCGGGCCACACGGCCGCGTGGCGCTGGGCGTACTCCTGCATCCGGTCGCGCTTGACCTGGAGGGTGAAGCAGACGCGCTGCATCAGGGGGCTCCTTGCTGGCGGTTGGGGTGGGTCTCGATACGCCCACGGCTCTCAGGTGGTCGAGTGCCCGTGAGGCACGAGCGGGCGTATCGAGACCCGGCTCGACGACTCAGAAGTCGAAGTCGGCGATGTTGTCCTTGTCGAAGGTGAACGGCTCACCGAGGAGCACGACGCCGTCGGCGCCGACCTCGAAGGAGCCCAGGTCGCCGGCGTCGAAGGAGTCGCCCTCCTCGCCGGAGATGTCGCCGTTGACCAGCGCGGCCGCGGCGTAGGTCGCCAGGTAGCCCAGGTCGCCCGGGTTCCACAGCGCGAACGCGGTCACGGTGCCGTTGTCGACGTACTCACGCATCTGGTTCGGCGTGCCCAGGCCGGTCAGCGCGACCTTGCCCTTGTACTCGCTGTCCGAGAGGTAGCGCGCCGCAGCGGCGATGCCGACCGTGGTCGGGCTGATGATGCCCTTGAGGTCGGGGTGGTTCTGCAGCAGCGCCTCGGTCTGGTCGAAGGACTTCTGGTCCTCGTCGTCGCCGTAGACGGTGTCGACGAGCTCGATGCCGGCGTAGTCCGGGTTGTCGGCGAGCTCGGTCTCCATCATCTCGATCCACGCGTTCTGGTTGGTCGCGTTGGCCGAGGCCGACAGGATCGCGATCTCGCCCTCGCCGCCGATCTGCTCCGAGATCAGCTCGAGCTGCTTGGCGGCGATGCCCTCGGCGGTGGCCTGGTTGATGAACAGGTCGCGGCAGTCGGGGTTGGTGTCGGCGTCGAAGGTCACGACCTTGACGTCGGCGCTGCGCGCCTCGTCGATCGCGTCGCACAGGGCGTCGGGGTCGTTGGCCGAGAGGATCAGCGCGTCCTTGCCCTGCTGGGCGACGGTGTTGATGTAGGACACCTGGGCGTCGGGGCTCGCGGTGTCCGGGCCGACCTCCTCGAACTCGGCGCTGAGCTCGTCCGCGGCACGCTCGGCGCCGTCGGTGCTGGTGTCGAAGTAGGCGTTGCCCAGGTTCTTCGGAAGCATCGTGATGCTGAGGTCACCACCGCCGCTGCCGCCGTCGGCCGAGCCGCCGTCGCCGCCGTCGTCGCTGCCGCAGCCGGCGAAGGCGAAGGTCGCGGTGAGGAGCAGCGCGGCCAGTGCGGTCGGCCGCCTCTTCTGGATCTTCATGGGTGTCTACCTTTCGGGGTGCTCAGACGCCGGCGGTCGCCGTGTCCTTGTCGGGGCGCGGTCCCGAGGGATCCGCTGATGCCTTGCGGGGCAGCTGCGAGCCGGCCCACCCAAGGACGCTGGGGAGGATCACCGAGGCCACCAGGAGGAGGCCGACGATGATGTTGGTGACGTTGACCGTCACGGACTCCAGGCGCAGGGCGCTGGAGATGACGCCGATGAGGACGACGCCGGCGAGGACGCCGTGCAGCCGGCCGCGGCCGCCGAAGATCGACACGCCGCCGAGGAGCACGGCCGCGATGACCTGCAGCTCGTAGCCGGTGGCGTTGTCCCCGCGGGCCGAGCCGTAGCGCAGCGTGAAGTAGATGCCGGCCAGCGCCGAGACGACGCCGGAGAGCAGGAAGAGCACCATCTTGGTGCGTGCGACGTCGACGCCGGTGAAGCGGGCTGCCTCGTCGTTGAGCCCGATCTCGTAGATGCCGCGGCCGAAGGTCGAGAAGTGCAGCAGCACGACGAACCCGACGGCGAGCACGGCGAACGGGATCATCACGAGCGGGATGCGGGACTCGCCGATGGTGCCGGTCGCGAGGTCGCTCCACGAGTCGGGGAAGTCGGTGATCGCGGTGGTGCCGAGCAGCCCCACCGCGATCCCGCGGAAGAGCGCCAGGGTGCCGATGGTGACGGCCAGCGACGGCAGGCCGACGTACGCGATCAGGAAGCCGTTCAGCGCGCCGCACGCCAGGCCGGCGAGCAGCGCCAGGAGCGCAGCGGTGGGGATCGACATGCCCGCGTCGTGCAGCACGCCGAGGAGCACGCTGCTGAGCCCCATGATGCTGGCGACCGAGAGGTCGATCTCGCCGGTGATGATGATGAGCGTCATCGGCAGCGCGATCAGCAGGATCGGCGCGATGTCCTGCAGCAGGAACTTCAGCGTCAGCGGGCCGTCGAAGTTGGGCACGTTGGCCAGCGAGTAGAGGATCACCGCCGCGGTCAGGACGATGACGGCCGTCTCGCGCGACACCAGCAGGCGGCGCCAGAGCGGGGCGGAGTACGCCGCGTACGTCCGGGTCGGGGTCGCAGTGGGGGTGCTCATGCGTGGTCCCTCGATTCTGCGAGCTTGCGGGCTTGTCGACGGGCGAGGACACGGTCGAGGACGATGGCGCCGAGGATCAGCACGCCCACGACGGCGCGCTGCCAGAAGTCCTCGATGCCGAGGCTGGGCAGGGCGCGGTTGATGGTCACGAGGAGGAAGGCGCCGATCGCGGCGCCCCAGACCGTGCCGCTGCCGCCGAAGATCGCGATGCCGCCGATGACCGCCGCGGCGACGGCCTGCAGCTCGATGCCCGAGCCGACGCTGGAGCTGACCGTGCCGTAGCGGGCGGTGTAGAGCACCCCGGCGAGGCCGGCCAGGGCACCGCTGAGGACGAACGCGGCGAGCAGGCGGCGGCGTACGGGAAGCCCGTAGAGGACTGCGGCGTCGGGGTCGGAGCCGATGGCGTAGAGCTCGCGACCGCCCCGCGCCGTGTGGAGGTAGTAGCCGACGAGGGCGAGCACCACGAGCGCGACGATGGTGAGGACCGGGACACCGAGCACCGTCTGCGTGCCGAGGCTGAGGAAGTCGCGCGGCATGTCGCCCGCGTTGATGCGGTCGCTGCCGGCCCAGGTCAGCATGATCCCGCGGTAGACGTAGAGCGTGCCGAGGGTGATGACGAGGGCGGGCACGTTGCCGTACGCCACGAGCACGCCGTTGACCAGGCCGAGGACCGCGCCCAGCGCGAGGCAGGCGAGGATCACCACGATGATCGGCAGGTTGGGCTGGTCGACGAAGAGTCGGCCGGTCAGGTAGGCCGTCAGCGCCATCGTCGATCCGACGGACAGGTCCACGTTGCGGGTGATGATGACGACGGCCTGGCCCACGGCGAGGAGCAGCAGGATCGACGGGTTGAGCAGGAAGTTGCGCCAGCCGTCGGAGCTGAAGAGGAAGCCGTTGTTCTTCGTCGTCGCGAGGACGACGACCGCGACGAGCACGAGGAAGATCGAGAGCTCGCGGCTGCGCAGGACCGTGGTGACGGCGCGGCGCGTCGGCGAGAGGCGGCTCGGCTCGACGAGGAGGGCCTCGCCGGTGGAGACCT
Source organism: Nocardioides cavernae (assembly GCF_013410035.1). Lineage (GTDB taxonomy): Bacteria > Actinomycetota > Actinomycetes > Propionibacteriales > Nocardioidaceae > Nocardioides > Nocardioides cavernae_A. Next base: position 1,338,613 of record NZ_JACCBW010000001.1, read on the forward strand.
CCGTCTCCGGCTCGCGCTCGATGTCGGTGCGGCTCATCGCGCGTCCTCCAGGTGGTGGGTGGCCGCGTGCATGACGGCCTCGGGGGTGGCCTCGGCACGGTCGAGCTCGGTGGTGACGCGGCCCTCGCAGAGCACGAGGACACGGTCCGCCATGCCGAGGACCTCGGGGAGCTCGGAGGAGATCATCAGGATCGCGAGGCCCTGGCCGGCCAGCTCGGACAGGAGGCGGTGGACCTCCGACTTGGTGCCGACGTCGATGCCGCGGGTGGGCTCGTCGATGATCAGCAGCCTGGGGTTGGTCGCCAGCCACTTGGCGATGACGACCTTCTGCTGGTTGCCGCCGCTCATGGTGGCGGCGTTCATGTCGAGCGCGCTCGTCTTGACCTCGAGGCGACCTGCCCACGGGCCCGCGGCCCTGTTCTCCATCGCGCCGGTGATGAGGCCGGCCCTGGCGATGCTGCGGCGGATGACCGCGGCGACGTTGCGCGTCACCGAGGCGTCGATCACCAGCCCCTGCTTGCGGCGGTCCTCGGGGATGAAGGCCATGCCGGCCCTGATCGCCGCGCGCGGGTCGCGCGGCCTGACCTTGCGTCCGGACATCGTGACGGTGCCGGAGTCGTAGGCGTCGACGCCGAAGACGGCCCGGGCCACCTCGCTGCGGCCGGCGCCGACGAGCCCGGCCAGGCCGACGATCTCACCGGCCCGCACGACGAGGTCGACGTCGTGGAAGACCCCGGCCCGGTTGAGGCCGCGGACCTCGAGGACCGGCTCGCCGATCTCGGCGGCGACCTTGGGGAAGAGCTCGTCGACGTCGCGCCCCACCATCAGTGAGACGAGGTCGGACGGCGTCGTGTCCGCGACGCGGCGGGTGTCGACGTACGAGCCGTCGCGCATGACCGTCACGGTGTCGCAGAGGTCGAAGACCTCGTCGAAGCGGTGGGAGATGAAGACGAGGGCGCGGCCCTCGTCGCGCAGGCTGCGGGCGACCGCGAAGAGGCGGTCCACCTCGACGCCGCTCAGCGCCGCGGTCGGCTCGTCCATGACGAGGAGCCGCGCGTCGAGGGAGATGGCCTTGGCGATCTCGATGATCTGCTGGTCGGCGATGGAGAGGCCCTCGGCGGGGCGGCGCGGGTCGATCTTGACGCCGAGGCGGGAGAACAGGCGCTCGGCCTCGGCGTGCATCGCCGGCCGGTCGATGCGGCGACCGCGGGCCAGGGGCTGGCGGCCCATGAAGATGTTCTCAGTGACGGAGAGGTCCGGGAAGAGCGTCGGCTCCTGGTAGATGACGGCGACACCCGCGGCCTTGGACTCCGCGGTCGAGCCGAAGTCGACCGGGCGGCCGTCGAGCTCGAAGGTCCCGGCGTCGCGCCGGTGGACCCCGGCGACGACCTTGACGAGGGTGGACTTGCCGGCGCCGTTCTCCCCGACGAGGGCGTGGATGGAGCCCTCCTCGACCGAGATGCTGCCCGATCGCAGGGCGACCACGGGCCCGAACGACTTGGAGACGTCGTGCAGCACGAGCACCGGTGCGGCGGTGTTGCTGGCGGCCATGATCCTCTTCCCGCTAGACTGTTGAAAGGTTTCAGGACGTGGGAAAACGTAAGTGGCGGTCGTCACAGCCGTCAAGCCCTCGGGCCAGCTTTCTTGTGACGTTTCATTCGACCTCCGCGTGGTCTAGTCTCCGATGGTCCGACCGACCCGAGGAGACCGATGTCGAAGAGCAGCCCGGCCCTGCGCCAGGGCCGGCGGCCGTCGGTCAAGGACGTCGCCGAGCGCGCGCAGGTGTCCCTCGGCACGGTCAGCAACGTGCTCAACCGGCCGGACCGGGTCAGCGCCGGCACCCGCGAGCGGGTCGAGAGGGCGATGGCCGACCTCGGCTTCGTGCTCAACGAGTCGGCCCGCCAGCTGCGGATGGGACGCAGCAACACCTTCGCCTACGTCATGCTCGATGCCACCAACCCGTTCTTCACCGACGTCGCCCGTGGCATCGAGCTCGCTGCCGAGAAGGCCGACCTGTCGCTCTTCCTGTGCAACAGCGACGCGCGGGACGCCCGCGAGGGCGCCCACCTCGCCCACCTGCAGCAGCAGCGCGTCGACGGCATCCTCATCACGCCCGTCGACCCCGAGGCGCCGGCGCTCTCGCGCATCACCGCGCAGGGCACGCCCCTGGTGATCGTCGACCGCACCAACGCGACCGGCGCGTTCTGCTCGGTGACCGTCGACGACCGTCTCGGCGGCCGGGTCGCGGTCGAGCACCTCGTCGACCGCGGGCACACGCGCGTGGCCTACGTCGGCGGACCGTCGTCGCTCGGCCAGGTGCGGGAGCGCTACGAGGGTGCGCGCGCCGCGTGGGACGAGGCCGGGCTGGCCGAGTCGGACCTCCTGCGCGTCGAGACCGAGGCCCTGTCCTTCGAGGAGGGCCGCCTCGCCGGCGAGCGCCTCGCCGGGCTGCCGCGCAGGAGCCGCCCGAGCGCCGTCTTCTGCGCCAACGACCTCATCGCTCTCGGCCTGCTCCAGCAGGTCGTCTCGACCGGGCAGCGGGTGCCGGAGGACCTCGCGATCGTCGGCTACGACGACATCGCCTTCGCGGCCGGAGCCGCCGTGCCGCTCACGTCCGTGCGCCAGCCGCGTCAGGCCCTCGGCGCCGCGGCCGCCGAGCTCCTCATCGACGAGGTCAACAACCCCGAGCACCAGCACCAGCAGGTCGAGTTCACCCCGGAGCTGATCGCCCGGGTGTCCACCCTCGGCTGACTGAGACGTTCGCGCAGCCGTACGCCCTCAGTGCGCGACGCCGTACAACCGGTCGCCCGCGTCGCCGAGGCCGGGGACGATGTAGCCCTTCTCGTTGAGCTTCTGGTCGAGCGCCGCCGTGACGACGGTGACCGGGACGTCGAGGCCCTCGAGGCCCTTCTCCAGGTTGTCCACGCCCTCGGGGGCGGCGAGCAGGCAGATCGCGGTGATGTCGTCGGCGCCGCGGTCGGTCAGGAACTTCACCGCCGCTGCAAGGGTGCCGCCGGTCGCCAGCATCGGGTCGAGGACGTAGCACTGGCGCCCGGAGAGGTCCTCGGGGAGCCGCTCGGCGTAGGTCGACGCCTCGAGGGTCTCCTCGTTGCGGACCATCCCGAGGAAGCCCACCTCGGCCGTCGGGAGCAGCCGCATCATGCCGTCGAGCATGCCCAGCCCGGCGCGGAGGATCGGCACGACCATCGGCTTGGGCTGCGCGAGGTAGACGCCGGTGGTGGGGCCGACCGGCGTGGTGATCGGCTTGGGGTCGACGCGCACCTCGCGGGTCGCCTCGTAGGCCAGGAGGGTGACCAGCTCGTCGGTCAGCCGCCGGAAGGTCGGCGAGTCGGTGTGCTCGTCCCGGAGGACGGTGAGCTTGTGGGAGACGAGGGGGTGGTTCACCACGTGCAGGCGCATGGGGCTCACCCTAGTGGTCTGCCCGACGAGGGTTCGACACCAAAGAGGGTCGACGCACCCCCGGGGATCTGCGACATTGGACGGGTCCGCAGGCGCACGGGGAGGTCGCTGCCGATGACCGAGCACGATGGTGAGGTCGACTTCGCGCTGGCCGCCTTCCGCGAGGACGGCGTGTGGCAGGTGCAGGAGATCGTCGCGCCGGCCTTCGAGTCCATCGACGCGCTCAGCCAAGCGCTGCGACACGTCTCCGGAGACGGTGGCGCGGTCGGGATGGTCGCGGTCGACGAGGACTTCTTCGTGCTCGTCCGCGTCGCCGGCACGCACACCGGCGTCCTGCTCTCCGACGTGACGGCCGCCGACGAGTGGGAGCTCGCCCAGTCGGCGATCGACTTCCTCGGCCTCCCGCCGCCCGAGGACGACGACGTCGAGGTCCCGGCCGGCGACCTCGGCCTGCTCGGCGACCTCGGCCTGCCCGCCATCGACCTGGGCGCACTGCTCGACGACGTCGGGCTCTACCCTGACGAGATGCTCTCCGAGATCGCGCGCCGCCTCGGCTTCGGCGAGCTCTTCGACGACGCGGTCGGGCTCACCTCGGCATGACCACCGCATGACCGCCTCATGACGTGGGAGGCACCGATGCGCCTGGCCCTCGCCGAGGCGCGGACCGCACTCGCCGCCGACGACGTGCCCGTCGGCGCGGTCGTCCTCGACGAGGCCGGCACCGTCATCGCCACCGGGCACAACACCCGTGAGTCCGAGGGCGACCCGACCGGTCACGCCGAGGTCGTCGCGCTGCGCGCCGCCGCGTCCGCGCGGGGCGAGTGGCGGCTCGCGGGCTGCACCCTCGTCGTGACGCTCGAGCCCTGCACGATGTGCGCCGGCGCGCTGGTCCTCGCCCGGGTCGACCGGCTCGTCTTCGGGGCGTACGACGACAAGCTGGGCGCCGTGGGCTCGCTGTGGGACGTCGTGCGCGACCGGCGGCTCAACCACCGACCGGAGGTCCTGGCCGGCGTGCTGGCCACCGAGGCGACCGCCCTCCTCGACGACTTCTTCGCCCGCCACCGCGCCACCGCCCCGCCCGCGGGTACCTGAGGGTGACCGCCCCATGACCGACGCCCGCCGCGCGTACGCCGACGACGCAGACGTGCTCGCACGGCTGCTGTGGGACTTCGACACCGAGTTCGAGACCGAGGTGGACGACGTCGACGTCCTGGCGGACCGCTTCCGCCGGCTGCTGGCGCTCGACGAGGTCGTGGCGGTGCTCGCCGAGGACGACGGTGCCGCCGTGGGGTTCGCGCTCGTGGTGCTGCGGCCGGCCATCTGGTTCGACGGCCCCGTCGCGCACCTCGACGAGCTGTACGTCGTCCCCGCGCTCCGCGACCGGGGCATCGGCACGCAGGTCCTCGACCTGTGCCGCCGGCTCGCCGCCGAGGCGGGGTCGCCGGAGATGCACATCAACGTCGACGAGGTCGATGCCGACACCCGCCGCTTCTACGAGCGCCACGGGTTCGTGAACGTCGAGGAGGGCACCGACTACCGGATGCTCTGCTACGTCGGCCCGACCGCCTGAGCCTCCACACGTGTCCGGGAAGTGGCCCTCGATCGGCGTCATCAGGGGCAACATCGCGGACACGTGTACGGCCGCGACCGACTACCCGTCGAACGCCGCGACCTCCTCGGCCAGGCACTCCCGCAGCCCGGCCACGTCGGCGATCGCGCTGGCGTCGACGTTGACCCCGATGCACGCGGTGTCGGCACAGGTCACCAGGCACACCGTCAGCGCGGCACCCGGCAGCGGGCCGAGGACGTACATGCCCTGCACCGCGGCGCCGGCCATGAAGCGCCTGCGCGGCGGGCCGGGGAGGGTCGTCACGAACGCGTCGGGGGCGACCGCCGCGCGGAGGACGGACGCGCCGACGAAGGCCGGCAGCCGGTTCACCACCGGCGCCGTCGCGTCGAGCACCTCGAGCGCGCGCTCGGTGTGCAGCGACAGGACCTCGCCGCGGACGGCGGCGACGCGGTCGACGGGGTCCTCGATGGTCAGCGGCCCGGAGATGGTCGCCCCGGTGAAGCGGTTGCCGAGGTCGTCGGCGCGGTCGAGCGAGACGCGTACGCCGACCGGCACCTCGGCGACCGCGCTGTCGCGTCGCCGGTGGTAGCGGCGCAGCCCGCCGAGGACCAGCGCGACCGCGGCGTCGTCGAGGGTGCCGCCGCCCTGCCGGGCGACGGTGCGCAGCTGGTCGAGCGGGGCGTCGAGCGTGAGGAACGTCCACTGCTTGCCGGTGCGCGGCGAGAGCTCGGGCGAGGGCGGCGCGACCTGCGTGAGCAGCCGGCGCAGGGACGCGCCGTAGCGCAGGCCGGACGCGACGACCGTCGACGGGCGGGTGGCGAGCAGCGACCGCGCCGTGCCGACCGCGGACGAGGCGAGCGTCGCTGCGTCGGTGCGCAGCCCCGCCACGGCGAGCTCGACCGGGTCGACGGACGCGGGCGCGGCCGCGTCCTCGCCGAGGGGCTTGCGCGCGGTGTGCGCGCGCCTGCCGGACTGCAGCATCGAGAGCAGCTGCACCGTGCCGAGCGGGTCGGCGAGCGCGTGGTGGATCTTGAGGACGTAGCCCGCTCCGGAGTCACCCACCTCGAACAGCACTCCCTCCCACAGCGGGCGCGAGCGGTCGAACGGGCGCAGCGCGACCTGCGCGGCGGCTGCGAGCATCTCGTCGCGGGAGGCGACGCGCTCGCGACGCAGGTGGTAGCCGAGGTCGAACGTCGGGTCGTCCGCCCACGTCGGCGGCGCGGTCGGCACCACCGGGTCGACGACCCGCTGCCGCAGCCGGCGTACGAGCCCGGTGCCCCACTCGGTCGCGGCGACGAACCGCTTCCAGTCGGGCACCCGGTCGAGGTCGATGACCACCGTGGACGTGGACGACTGGACGGGGTGCCGCTCGGAGCGCCACAGCAGGGTCTGGACCGGCGTCAGCTCGGCACCGGCGGACCAGGTCGCCGCGGTGCCCCAGCGCTCGACGTCGTCGGAGGACGTGGTGGACGAGGTCATGCCGGCCACCTCGCGAGCGTCTCCTCGAACTTCGCCCGCAGCGCGGCGATCCGCTCGCTCATGTCGTCGGTGCTCCAGTCGGTCTCGGGCTCGAGGACGCACACGTCCACGACGCCCGGGTTGAGGACGAGCGAGCTGCGCCCCATCAGCTCACCGGTGTTGCGCAGGACGACCGGCACGACCGGCACGCCCGCCTGCGCCGCCAGGTGGAACGCGCCCTTGCGGAACGGCCCGAGCACAGGCGTGGGCGACCGGGTGCCCTCGGGGAAGATCATCAGCGACGTGCCGGCCCGGATGCGCTCGACGACCCCGTCGAGCGTCTCCCGCGCCGACGCCGAGTCGGACCGGTCGATCCAGGCGGGGTCGATCACGACCGAGCCCACGACGGCGCGCGGGTCCCAGCGCGCCTCCTTCTTGGCGACGATCGTGAAGTCGCGCTCGAGCAGCCGGCCGAGGACGGGGATGTCGAGGGAGCTCTGGTGGTTGGCGACGAAGATCGCCGGGCGGTGGGTCCACAGCCGCTCCTGGTGCAGGACGTCCATCGAGACGCCGGCCACCGCCATCGGCAGCGCCGTCGCCAGCTTGACCGCCAGGTTGCGCCCCTCGCGACGGTTGCCGCGCGCGAGCCCGTAGGCCACGCCGGCGGTGACGCCGGCGTTCATGCTGGCGAGCGCGGCGACCGTACGCCCTGCCGCGACGAGCGACCCGCCGACGGGGTCGCTGAGATCGAGGACGGGCCAGCCGAGCCGGGCCGCCGCCGCGCGCAGGTCGCGGTGCGGGTTGAGCGCCGTGGGGTGGCCGACGGAGGACAGGAAGGCCACGTCCTCGTAGCCGTTGCCGTAGGCGTAGGAGTCCGCGAGCTCGATGCCGTGCTCCTTGGCGAAGGCGCGCACCCCGCTCGCCTTGTGCCGTCCCCAGAGCATCGGGCCGTCCGTCTCGCCGGTGAACTGGCCGTCCTCGACCACCAGTCGCGTGCAGACGAGGTGCTCGACGCCGAGGTCGCGGGCGACGGGGGCGACCTGGTAGCTCGTGGCCGCGGACGCGACCGCGACGGTGTGCCCCGCGCGCTGGTGGGCGGCGACGAGGGCGCGCGACTCGCGACGGATCGTCCCCGCGATCTTGGAGCGGAACAGCCGCTCGCCGAGGTCGGCGAAGGCCTCCTCGGACTCGCCGCGCAGCGCCGAGAAGGCCACGTGGGCGATCCGGGTCGGGTCGCCGCCGAGCTCGCCGTCGACCGCGGTCACCACGGTGCGGAGGAACTCCGCGGGCGAGACCTCGCGGCCCTTGAGCCGGTCGCCGTAGAAGGTCGCGGCGGTGTAGCCCGCGACGAGGGTGCCGTCGAGGTCGAAGAACGCCCCGACGCCCGGACCCTGCGGGCCGGCCTCGATCGCCCCGATCGCCTCCTGCGCCGCCGCGAACAACCCGCTCACAGGTGGTCCTGGGACTGGCGGACGGGCGGCGGGACGACCTGCACCGGCTCCCCCGCGATCTCGCCGATGATGCCGACCCGGCGCACGGAGTCGCGCAGCTCGGCGGCGAACGCCTCGCGCGCGGACCCGACGCCGTCACCCGCCTCGAGCAGGCCCTTGTGCCGGGCGAGCGCGAGGGCGGTGCGGAAGAGCTCGAGCGAGACCGACTCCGCGCTCGCGACGCGACGCTGGAGGGCCCACTGCTGGCCGACGGCCAGCGAGTCGGCGAGCAGGTCGTCCTCGTCGACGGGACCGTCTCCGCGGTCCGCGAGCCGGTCGGCGACGACGAGGTAGGCGTCGAGGAACGGGCGCAGCACCAGGTGCGCGAGGTGCGGGCGGGCGTTGACGAGCAGCTCGCGCGCCCGGACCGGGGTCATCTCGGTGACCTCGTCGCCCGCCATCAGCCGCAGCTCGGTGCGCAGGTCGTCCTCGAACTCCGCCCGGGAGGGGAAGAAGAACTCGAACTTCAGCAGGTCGCGCATCCGCTTCGCCTCCTCCCAGCCCACCTGGAGCTCGCCGCCTGGCGGCAGCTCCGCACCCGGCTCGAGCTCGCTGACCGTGAGCAGCGCGAGCTCGCCGATGGCGCGCTCGACGAGGATGTGGATCACGGTGTTGCGGTAGAACGCGGCGACGAGGTGCTGGTCGTCGCCGATCTTCCAGACCGGCTCGGTGCCCCCGTCGTACGCCGTGAGCACCCCGCTGCGGGTCAGCTCGGACAGCGCACGGCGGATGGTCGAGCGGTCGCGCAGGTCCGCGGCGCCGGCGACCGGCCACCGGCGGGCGTCGATGTAGGCGGCCAGCGGCTCGACGGTGTCGAGCACCTCGTCGACGGTCAGCGCGCGGTCGGCGCCGAGCAGGGCGAGGCTGACGATCGCCGTCGTGGTGACGGGCGTGGCCCGGTTGAGCCTGTGGGAGATGTCGAGCGCGACCCGCTCGACCGCCTGGTGCCCGGTGACGCCCTCGGCGGCGAGCTCGTCCATCCGCTCGCGCAGCGAGAACGGCTCGCCGACGGTGAGGTACGCCCGCCCGAGCCGGTTGCGCTGCAGCCGCGCGAAGCGCACCAGCCATCGCCAGTCCTCGGGCGTCTTGCTGGCCCCGCGCGCCTCCTCGGTCATCAGCGAGACCTCGTGCAGCTGGTCGTACACCACCGAGACGGGCACGACCTGCACGTCGGGGGCCTCGTCGCCGTCCCCGCGGCTTTCGACGGTGTCGGTGAGGTACTTCAGGATCCCGTGCACGGGCGGTCGGAGCTTGCCGGTGCGCGTGCGCCCACCCTCGATCGACCACGCCATGTTGCGCTTGTTGGTCACCATCTGGCGGATGTAGGAGCGCAGGGCGAGCCGATAGACCGGGATCTCCTGCGTCGCACGCCGGATGAAGATGAGGCCGGTGCGGCTCGCGACCGAGCCGATGAGGGGCAGGTTGAGGTTGGCGCCGCCGAAGGTGTAGGTCGGGGAGAACCGGCGCGCCATGAGGGCGTTGGGGATGACCATGCCGTCGAGGTAGGACCGGTGGCTGAACGCCAGCGCGAGGCTGTGCGAGCGGTCGAGCTTGCGCAGCTGCTGCATGTCGTCCTCGTCGACCAGGACGTCGTAGGCCCGCAGGAACCAGTCGCCCATCCGCGCCCAGCCCTGCGCGGTGCGGTCGTCGTGCGCGGCGGACATCTCGTGGAGGTAGCCCTCGACCTCCGACCACACCTCCGCCTCGTCGCGCCCCTGCTCGGCGGCGGCGTCCGCGACGGCACGCTGGAAGCGCTCGTCGCCGAGCAGCTCGCCCACCTCCTGCGGCGGCGCGGCGGGGAGCCGCTCGCCCACCGCCCGGGGCAGCGTCGTCCGGGCGAGCTCACGGATGCGTCGGACAGCAGCCACGGCCCCTCCTTCCCGCTGGCGCCGGGGCGCGAGCACAGGCGTGCGGCGAAACGTACCGTCGTCGTCGCCGCGTCGCCATGCTTCGGCCGAGTTCGTGGACCCGATCGGTCGTGCGCCCTCGGTTTCATCCTCGGCCGTGGGCTCCGGTAACGTTCCCCGCGGTGACGTGTCCGAGCGGCCTAAGGAGAACGCCTCGAAAGCGTTTGTGGGCGCAAGTCCACCGAGGGTTCAAATCCCTCCGTCACCGCCAGCCGATCGGGCCGGTCCCCACGGGGCCGGCCCGATCGTCATCCCGCTCGTCATCCCGGCGTCCGGTGGTCCGCCGCCAGGCCCCCAGCCCGCGCCAGTGTCTCCGCACCCACGTCGACGGCGTCCGTGAGGCGTACGCCCCACGCCCCCGCGACGGCACCGACGACGTCGTCGGTGCCGACGCCCGAGACCTCGGACGACAGCGTCCCGACGGACGCGGGGTCGAACGGCAGGTCGAGGTGGCCGTAGACCTCCCGCAGCACCTCGCGCACCCGCTCCCGGTCGCCGACGTTGACCAGCGAGCTGAAGAGCCACGAGCGCGGCAGCACCCGCTGGGCGGTGCCGACGAGCTTGACCTCGTCGCGGGCGTTGACGCTGTGGGCGCCGGGGCAGTACTCCCCCGGCACGGGCCCGACGCGGGCGTCGATGCCCAGCCCGGCGAACACGTCGACGAAGCGGCGGCCGTAGTCCACGAAGCGCCGGTCCATCCCCTGCGCCGTCTGCGGCTCGGCACGCACGTGGTCGACCACGACGGCCTGCTCGGTGTATGCCACGGCGCGCCCGCCGACCGCGCGCACGGCGGTGTCGAAACCCGCCGCGTGCGCGGCGCCGATCGCCGCGCCGAAGCCGGGCAGGCGGGTGTCGCGCCGGCCGAAGACCACTGCCGGGCGGGCGGGGGCGTAGACGCGCAGCGCCTCCTCGAGCTCCCCGTCGCCGGCGCGGCGCAGGAGGGCGTGCGCGACGGCCAGCTCGCTCGCCTCGTCACCGCCGAGCGGGCCCAGGTGGAGGATCACCGCTACGCCGGCTCGGTCACGTCCGCGACGGTCGCGGCGAAGAACGCGATGACGTCGTCCCCCGCCAGGGTCGCGGCGACGCCGTGGGCACCGGCACCGATCGAGATCGTGGTCGCGACGATCCGCTCGTCCGCGACGACGGGCAGCGCACCCGCGGCGCCGAACGGCGTGATCGTGCCGCGCTCGTAGCCGGTCACCTCGCGCGCCGCGTCGGCGTCCGGCATCGAGATCCGGTTGACCCCGAGCAGCGCGCGCAGCCTGGGCCACGCGATCTGCCGGTCACCGGGGACGAGCACCAGCAGGTGGTCGCCCTCGCCGCGGCGCACGACCATCGTCTTGACGATCGCCGACGGCTCCACGCCGCGCACGGCCGCCGCCTCCTCGAGCGAGCCGACCCGGCCGTGCCGGGTGACGTCGTACGCGAGCCCGGAGGCGGCGAGGGCGCGCAGGGCCGGGTTCTGGTCGTCGTCCACGCCCCGACCGTACCCGTCGCAGTTTGCACTGAGTGCAACAATCTCGTTCGTGATCTGCACCCCTTCCGGAGACGGCCGCCGGGCCTCGCGCGACGAGCGGCACCGCGCCCTCGTCGACGCCGCCCGGGCGCTGGCGTCCGAGCACGGGGCGCACGGCTTCACCGTGGACCGGGTCGCCGCGGCGGCAGGGGTCTCCCGGCGCACCGTCTTCAACCACTTCGCCGGCCTCGACCAGCTCCTCGTCGCGGTCTGCGAGCAGGTCCTCGCCGAGGTGACGACCGACCTGCTGGCCGGCGTCGACCGGCTCACCGCCGAGCTCCCCCCGGGCGAGGCGGGCAGCCGTGCGGCGGTCGACGCCGTCGGCGAGGCCTGCCGGGGCGTGGACCTCCCCACCGCCATCGTCACGATCCACCACCTGCTGGGCGGGCCCCGGGAGCTCGACGAGCGGGCCGCGGGCATCTCGCGCACGGCCTTCGAGCACGTCGGGGGCCGCCTGCGGAGCCGCCTGCTCGAGCGCGCCCCCGGCCTCGACCCGCTCGACCTCGAGCTCGCCCTCGCCCTGCTCACCAACGGCCTCGCGCTCATCGCGGGGCACTGGCTCGAGCAGCACCCCGACCTGACCACCGACGTCCCGCCGGCAGCCCGCGCCGACTGGGACCGCCTCCTCGACCGCCTGCTGCACCGGCTCCGCGTCGGCCACGCCGGCTGACCCACCCCTGACGAAAGGCACGCCACCCCGCCATGGCTGAGCTCCTCTACCGCATCGGACGCTTCGCGGCGCGCCGCCACTGGACCGTCGTCGGCGCCTGGCTCGCGCTCCTGGCGCTCACCGCGGTGACGTACGTGTCGTTCGCGGGCGCGCTGTCCTCCTCGATCTCGCTGCCCGACACGCCCACCACCCGGGTCTCCCAGCAGCTGGAGCGCGACTTCGAGGGGACGGGCGGCGGCAACGGGTCGATCGTCGTCGAGACGACCGACGGTGAGCCGTTCACCGACCAGCAGCGCAGCGCCGTCGTCGACCTCCTCGACGAGCTCCGGGCGGTCGACGGCGTCTCCGACGTCACCGACCCGTTCCAGACGCAGGACGACGTCGACGCCTCCGCCGAGCAGGTCGCCGACGGCCGGCGCCAGCTCGCCGACGGCGAGCAGAAGCTGCGCGACGCCCAGGCGCAGATCAACCTCGGCCGTGCCGCGCTGCGCGACCAGCGGCAGCAGGCCCGGGAGGCAGGCACCCTCGCAGCCGTGCGCGAGCAGCTCGCCGCGGCGCAGCGCCAGCTCGACGAGGGCCAGGCCGAGCTCGATGACCAGCGCGAGAAGGTGGAGGCGGAGGCACCGCGGCTCGAGCAGGGCGCGATCCTGTCCGGCCTCGCCTCGGGCTTCCGGACGGTCTCGGAGGACGGCTCGGCCGCCGTCGTCAACGTGGTCTTCTCCGCACCGATCAACGAGGTCACCGTCGAGACGAAGGAGGAGATCGAGACCCTCGCGACCGACGCCGGCATCGACGGGGTCGAGCTCCACCCGTCGCAGGAGATCGCGCAGACCGTGCCCTCGATCCTCGGCCCGGGCGAGATCGCCGGCGTCGTGATCGCGGCGATCGTGCTCACCGTCATGCTCGGCACCGCGCTCGGCGCGGCCCTGCCGCTCGTCACGGCGCTGCTCGGCGTCGGCGTCGCGTCTCTCGCGTCGCTGTCGTTCTCCGGCCTGGTGGAGTTCGTCAGCGTGACGCCGGTCCTCGGCGTCATGCTCGGGCTCGCCGTCGGCATCGACTACTCGCTCTTCATCATCAACCGCCACCGTCGCCAGCTGATGCGCGGCGCCGACGTGCACGAGTCGATCGGGATCGCCAACGGCACCTCCGGCAACGCCGTCGTCTTCGCCGGGGTGACGGTGATCGTGGCCCTGCTCGCGCTGAACGTCACCGGCGTGGGCTTCCTCGGCCTGATGGGCACCGTCGGCGCCGTCGCGGTGCTGGTCGCCATCCTGATGGCCGTCACCCTGACCCCGGCCGTGCTGTCCCTGGTCGGCACCCGCATCCTGCGGCGTGGCGAGCGCAGGCGCCTCGGGGCCGGTCACGTGGCCCACGACGACGAGATCACCGACCGGGACCAGCCGATGAGCAGCACGCGCGCCTGGACGGTCCTGGCCGTCGGCGTCGTGGCGCTCCTCGCGATCGCCGCGCCGGCGACCCAGATGCGGCTCGGGCTGCCCGACGGCTCGACGCAGCCGCCCGACTCCTCCGGCTTCCAGGCCTACGAGGTCCAGGCCGAGAAGTTCGGCGAGGGCTCCAACGGGCCGCTCCTCGTCGTCGCGGACCTGCCCGCGGCGATCGGCGAGGACGAGGTCATCGCCGAGCAGGCCGCCATCGGCGAGCGCCTCGGCAACCTCTGGGCGGTCGAGGCGGTCGTCCCGATCGGCGCGTCGAAGGACCGCACGGCGCTGGCGTTCCAGGTGGTCCCGCGCGGCGCGCCGTCGAGCGAGTCCACGGGGGCGCTCGTCCACGACCTGCGTGAGCTCAGGCCCACGACGACCGACGGGGGGGAGGCGACCCTCGGCGTCGCCGGCAACGCGAGCGCCAACATCGACATCTCCGAGCAGCTCTCCGACGTGCTCCCGACCTACCTGGTGCTCGTGGTGGGCCTGTCCCTGCTGATCCTGGTGCTGGTGTTCCGCTCGATCCTGGTGCCGCTGACCGCGACCCTCGGCTTCGTGCTGTCCCTGCTGGCGGCGTTCGGCGGCATCACCGCGATCTTCCAGATCGGCTTCCTCGCCGACCTCTTCGGCGTCCACGCGCCGGGGCCGGTGCTGAGCTTCCTGCCGATCATCGCGACGGGCATCCTGTTCGGGCTCGCGATGGACTACCAGCTCTTCCTCGTCTCGGGGATGCGCGAGGCGTACGCCCACGGCGCCGACGCGCGGGTCGCGGTGAGGCACGGCCTCAACGCCGGGCGGGCGGTCGTCACCGCGGCGGCGATCATCATGATCTCGGTCTTCGCCGGGTTCGTGTTCTCCCACGACGCGACCATCAAGCCGATCGGGTTCGGCCTGGCGTTCGGCGTCCTGCTCGACGCCTTCGTGGTCCGGATGCTCCTCATCCCCGCGGCGATGCACCTCCTCGGCGACAAGGCCTGGTGGCTCCCCGGCTGGCTCGACCGCCTGCTGCCCGACGTGGACGTCGAGGGCGCCAAGCTGGAGCGCAGCCACCCCGTGCAGGACGGCGCGGCTGGCACGATGTCGACGTGACCGACACCCGCCCCGTGCTCACCTGGCTCACCGACATGGACGGCGTCCTCGTCCGCGAGGAGGACCCGATCCCCGGCGCCAAGGAGTTCATCGCCGCCCTGCGCGCCCAGGACATCCCGTTCCTCGTCCTCACCAACAACTCGATCTTCACACCGCGCGACCTGCGGGTGCGGCTGCTGCGCAGCAGCGGCATCGACGTGCCGGAGGACCGGATCTGGACCTCCGCGCTCGCCACCGCGCAGTTCCTCGACGAGCAGCGGCCGGGGGGCTCGGCGTACGTCGTGGGCGAGTCCGGCCTCACCCAGGCCGTGCACGACGTGGGCTACGTGATGACCGATCAGGACCCCGACTACGTCGTGCTCGGCGAGACCCGGACCTACTCGTTCGAGGCGATCACCAAGGCGATCCGCCTGGTCGGCGACGGGGCGCGCTTCATCGCCACCAACCCCGACCCGAGCGGCCCGAGCGCGCAGGGCATCCTCCCGGCGACCGGGTCGGTGGCCGCCCTCATCAGCACCGCGACGGGACGCTCGCCGTACTTCATCGGCAAGCCCAACCCGCTGATGATGCGCAGCGCCCTCAACCGGCTCGAGGCGCACTCCGAGACGACCGTGATGATCGGCGACCGGATGGACACCGACATCATCAGCGGACTGGAGGCGGGGCTGCGGACCATCCTGGTCGCGACCGGCGCCACCGAGCTGCACCAGGTCGAGGACTTCCCCTACCGGCCGACCCGGGTCGTCGACTCGATCGCCGACGTGGTGTCGCTCGTGAGCGAGCTGTTCCGCCCCGACGAGGTCTGAGCAGCCGGGGGCGGGTCAGGCCGCGAGCGCGAGCCCGAGCACGATGCCGGCGGCCGCACACGCACCGAGGGTCCGCAGCACCGACCACCGCCGCCAGAAGACCAGCGCGCAGCCGAGCGCGGTGATCGCGAGCGCCGGCCATGAGACCGAGCCGAGCAGCGGGTACTCGACGTCGAGCGGACCGGCGACGAGCTGCCGGGTCTCGTCGAAGAGCGTGTGCAGCGCGAAGAGGACCGCGAGGCTGGCGATGACGCCGACGACGGCGGCGGTGATGCCGGTCAGCGCGGCCGCGAGGTCGCGGTTGCCGCGCAGGCGCTCGACGTAGGGCGCGCCCAGGAGGATGAAGAGGAAGCACGGCACGAAGGTGACCCACGTGGTCAGGAGCGCCGCGATGACTGCGGCGACCCACGGGTCCAGCCCGCCCGGCGAGCGGTAGGCCCCGACGAAGGCGACGAACTGCACGACCATCACGAGCGGCCCCGGCGTCGTCTCGGCGAGGGCGAGGCCGCGGACCATCTCCCCGGGAGCCAGCCAGCCGTAGACGTCGACGGCCTGCTGGGCGACGAAGGCCAGGACGGCGTACGCCCCACCGAAGGTCACCAGGGCGGTCCCCGAGAAGAAGAGGCCCTGGTCCACGAAGACGCTGGAGCGGCCGAAGAACAGCGCTGCCAGCGCGACCGGCACGAACCATGCCACCAGTCCCACCAGCAGCACCGTCGCGGACCGGCGCCCGGACGGACGCTCGGCGTGGAGCTGCTCGTCGCTCACCAGCGGCTCGGGGCCGCCGTCGGCGGCAGCCCTGGGCGGCGCGGTGAGCGTGGGGATCCGCCGACCCAGGGCCCACCCCAGGACGGCCGCCGCGAGCACGACCAGCGGGAACGGGACGCCGAAGAACGTCAGGGCCACGAAGGACGCGACCGCCAGGACCACGAGGGCCGGGTGGCCCAGCCCCTTGGTCCCGACGCGGATCACCGCCTGCAGGACGATCGCGATCACCGCGGGCGCGAGCCCGAGGAAGAGCGACTCGACCAGCGTGGTGTCGCCGAACGCCACGTAGACGCCGGAGAGCACCAGCAGCGCCACCACGCCGGGCAGGACGAAGAGGATCCCCGCGACCAGCGCGCCGCGTACGCCGTTGAGCAGCCACCCGACATAGGTCGCGAGCTGCTGCGCCTCGGGTCCCGGGAGCAGCGTGCAGTAGGACAGCGCGAAGAGGAACCGCTGCTGACCGATCCAGCGCTTCTCGTCGACGAGCGTGCGCTGCATCACCGCGATCTGCCCGGCGGGGCCGCCGAACGTCTGCAGCGAGATGGCGAACCAGGCCCGGGTCGCCTCCCGCAGCGGGATGACGTCGCGTGTCAGGCGGCGGTCCTGCCCTTGCCGGCGACCGACTCGGCCACCCCGATGAGCAGGACGGCGGCGACCACGGCGAGGACGAAGCCGAGGATGTTGAGCTCCCAGATGTCGCCGGTGCCGAAGAACTGGGCGATCAGGCCGCCGATGAGTGAGCCGACAAGGCCGAGGCCGAGCGTGGCGAGGATGCCGAGGTTCTGCTTGCCCGGCTTGATGAGGCGGGCGAGCGCTCCGATGATGAGGCCCGCGACGAGGAATCCGATCATGTCCTGCTCCTGAGTCTCGATGGTCGGGAGCGGTGGCTCCGTCGTGTCGAGCATAGCCACGCTCAGGTGAGCGGAGCAGGCTCCAACAGGTGACCTCGGCGCCATGTGTGATGGATCACGATCGCCACGACCACCGCCCCGGCGGTGCCGAGCGACAGGTCGCTGAGGGTGTCGGCGTACGCGAACTCGCGCTCGGTCGACCGGCTGATGAAGGCGAAGTACTCCGCGACCTCCCACGCGATCGCCGCCGTGGCACCGAACGCGAGCCCGCGCTCGAGCACACGGCCGAGGCCGACGTCGCGGGGCAGCGTGAGCAGGATGAACGCCGCGGCGAGCAGCCCGGTGTTCATGAAGTGCATCCAGTCGTCGAACCACCAGACCGTGTCGTAGAGGTCCATCCGGTTGCCGAGGATGTCGGTGAAGCACGTGACGGTGATGAGCAGGTCGGGCAGCCACGGGAAGGAGATCCGGTCGCGCCAGAGGGTCCACCAGAGCAGCGGCACGGTGAACGAGATCAGGGGGTAGCCGATGGCCCGGGCTCCCGCGGCCTTGTCGCGCAGGTTGGCCTGGTCGGGGTAGAGCACGGCGAGCAGCAGCATCACGACCAGGATCGCCTTGGCCAGGACGTTGGCGGTCTTGGCCAGGGCGGGTGTCGCGGGGTGCTCGATCGCTGCTTCAGTCACCGGGACACCCTCTCACCGGGCATCACCAGGTCGCGGCCTGGCACTCCCGCGCGGGGTCCGCCTCGACCTGGAGCGTCGCGTGGTCCATCCCGTGGACCTCGCGCAGGGCCGTCTGCGCGCCGGCCAGGACGACGCGGGCGTCCGCGCCGACGCACAGGACGAGGTGGGCCGTCGCCACGTTCATGCCCGAGGTCAGCGTCCAGGCGTGCAGGTCGTGCACGTCGGCCACCCCGGGCACCGCCTCGAGGTCACGGACGACCGCCTCGAGGTCGACGTCGTGCGGGGCGTGCTGGCCGAGGACGGCGAGCACCTCGCGACCGAGCAGGAGCGCTCGCACCGCGACGAAGACGCCGATCGCCACCGCCACGACCGTGTCCCACCAGCCGTCACCGGTCAGCCCCACGAGGACGCCGGCCGCGATCACGCCCACGCTGCCGGCGGCGTCCGCCATCACCTCGAGGTAGGCGCCCCTCACGTTGATCGACTCCTGGGCCCCACCGCGCAGCAGGACCAGGCAGACGAGGTTGACGGCCAGGCCGACCGCGCCGACCAGCAGCAGGGGGCCGGAGGGGACCTCCACCGCACCGCCGGTGCGGCGTACGGCCTCGACGACGACGTACGCCGACACCCCGAGCATGATCAGCACCGTCAGCCCCGACGCGAAGACCTCGGCGCGGTAGGAGCCGTAGGTGCGCCGCCCGGTGCCGTCGGGTCGGGTCGCGATCTTCGTCGCGACGAGCGCGGCACCGAGGGCGACGACGTCCGCCGCCATGTGGCCCGCGTCGGACAGGAGGGCGAGGGAGCCGGTGGCGAGCCCGACGACGAGCTCGACGACGAGGAAGGTGGCGACCAGGCCGAAGGCGACGGCGAGCCGCCAGCGGTGGCGTCCGCCTGCGTGGCCCGGGCCGTGCCCGTGGCCGTGACCCGCTCCCATGCATCCTCAATCGTCGATCGGCCGTATCATCGTCGCAGGGCGATGCTAGCCCCGTGAGCCCGGCTGCGTCCACTGTTGTGCCGATGGTTCAGGATGTACGCGAACCGCCGCCGTACGTCCGAGGAGCCCGGCCCGCCATGAGCACGCCCACCGCCACCGAGCCGGACCGTCGCCTCGCGATCGGCCTGCTCGTCGGTGGCCTCGTCGGGCTGGTGGCCTCGGCCGTCCTGCTGATCGAGCGGATCCGGCTCGCCGAGGACAGCAGCTACGTCCCGTCGTGCAGCATCAACCCGGTCCTGAGCTGCGGCAACGTGATGGAGTCGACCCAGGCGGCGCTGCTCGGGTTCCCCAACCCGATCATCGGCGTGGCCGCCTTCCCGGTCGTGGTCGCGATGGCCGCGGCGCTGCTGGGCGGGGCGAGGCTCCCCCGCTGGTACTGGCTCGGGCTGCAGGCGGGCGTCACGGTGGCCGTGGTGTTCATCTCGTGGCTCGTCTTCCAGAGCCTCTACCGGATCGGCGCGCTGTGCCCCTACTGCATGGTCGTGTGGGTCGTGGTGATCCCGATGTTCCTCTACGTCACGCTGCGCAACCTGCGGACCGGCGTGCTCGGCGGACCGGGCGGGCTCGCGCGCGCGCTCGACGACTGGTCGGCACCACTCCTCTTCGGTGCGTACGCCCTCGTCGTCCTGCTCGTCCTGCAGCGCTTCTGGTCCTACTGGTCGACGCTGCTCTGAGCGGTCAGTGCCGCTCCTCGTAGTGGTGGCCGGGGGTGACGGCCGTCAGCTCGAGGAGACGCTCGGCGCTCGCCAGCACCCCCTGCAGCTCCTCGACGTGGACCAGCGACCACATCGACGCCCGGCCCTCCGGCCGTGAGGTCACCAGGCCGCAGTCCCGGAGGCAGGCCAGGTGCTTCGACACCGTGCTCTGTGCCAGGCCGAGGTGCGCGGTCAGGTCGACCACGCGGTGCTCGCCGAGCATGAGGTGGCGCACGATCAGCAGCCGCGACGGGTCGGAGAGCGCGTGGAAGAGCGCGGCCTCGTCCGCGAGCCCGGCCGTCTCCTGGGTGATCGCCACGCGACGATGCTAGCCAGCAGGCGACCACCCGTCCGAGCCGACGGACCCCTCGCCTAGCCTGCGGTGGTGGAGAGGCGGCTGCTGGCGGACACCCGCCCGCTCGCGAACCCCCACTTCAAGCGGCTCTGGCTGGCCAACATCGTCACCGTGATCGGTGCGCAGCTGACCGTCGTGGCGGTGCCCGCGCAGATCTACGCGATGACCGGGTCGTCGGCGTACGTCGGCCTCACCGGCGTCTTCGGGCTCGTGCCGCTGGTGGTCTTCGGGCTCTGGGGCGGGGCGCTGGCGGACGCGTTCGACCGGCGCACCCTGCTGATGGTCACGACGTGCGGGCTGATCCTCACCAGTGCCGGCTTCTGGTTGCAGGCCGCCCTCGGCGCCGAGGACGTGTGGCTGCTCCTGACGCTCTTCGCGGTGCAGCAGGCGTTCTTCGCGGTGAACCAGCCGACCCGGTCGGCGCTGCTGCCGCGGCTCCTCGACAGGGAGCTGCTGCCCGCGGCCAACTCGCTCAACATGACCGTCATGCAGGCCGGCGGCATCGCCGGCCCGCTGGTCGGCGGTGCGCTGATCCCGCTGGTGGGCTACTCCTGGCTCTACCTGCTGGACACGGTCACGCTCTTCGCGACCCTCGGCGCGGTCGTGGGCCTGCCGGCGCTCCCGGTCATCGGGGCCACCCTGACCCCGGGGCTCTCCGCGGTGGTCGACGGCTTCCGCTACCTGCGGACGCAGCCGGTGCTGATGATGTCGTTCGTCGTCGACATCATCGCGATGGTCTTCGGGATGCCCCGCGCCCTCTTCCCGGAGATGGCGCACCTCGACTTCGGCGGCCCCAGCGAGGGCGGCCTGGCCTTCGCGCTGCTCTTCGCGGCCATCCCCCTGGGGGCGGTGATCGGCGGCGTGCTCTCGGGCTGGGTCTCCCACGTCGAGCGCCAGGGCCTGGCCGTGATCGCGTCGATCATCGTGTGGGGCCTCGCGATGGTGGGCTTCGGCGTCGCCGCGCTCCTGGCCCCGTTCGCTCCCGGCCTGATGCTCGGCGTCGCCGTCCTCATGCTCGCGATCGGCGGCGCCGCCGACATGGCCTCCGCCGCGTTCCGCACCTCGATGCTGCAGGCGGCCGCCGACGACTCCGTCCGCGGGCGCCTCCAGGGCATCTTCATCGTCGTGGTCGCGGGCGGCCCCCGCATCGCCGACGTCGCCCACGGCGCGACCGCCGCGGCGACCGGCGCCGCCGTCGCGGCTGCGGGAGGCGGCGTACTGGTGGTGGTCTTCACCGTCCTCGCCGCGCTCGCGGTCCCGGCCTTCGTGCGCTACCGCATCACCCGGGTGGCGTGACCTCGGTCCGGGCGGCGCTCCACCATGGGATGTCGGTGGACCGGCACTTCCCGAGGTTCATTCACCCGGGGGAGTGCCAGCTGGTCGACATCCCATGGTGGAGCAGCAGCGGCGGCGGGATCAGACGGGGCGGCTCTTCGGCGAGTTCGCGGCCGTCAGCCCCGGGTCGCGGACGACGACGGAGCCGAGGGCCTCGTCGATGCGGGCCATCACGTCGGCGTCGAGCCTCACCCCCGCGGCCTTGACGTTGTCGGCGACCTGCTCGGGGCGCGAGGCGCCGACCAGGGCGGCGGCGACGTTGTCGTTCTGGAGGACCCAGGCGATCGCGAGCTGCGCCATCGTCAGGTCGCAGTCCTCGGCGATCGGCTTGAGGCCCTGCACCGCGGTGAGGACGTCGTCCTTCATGAAGCGCGAGATCATGTCCGCGCCACCCTTGGTGTCGGTCGCGCGCGAGCCCTCCGGCGGCGCCTGGCCCGGCTCGTACTTGCCGGTCAGCACGCCCTGGGCGATGGGGCTCCACACGATCTGGGAGACGCCGAGCTCCTCCGAGGCCGGGACGACCTCGTCCTCGATGACGCGCCAGAGCATGGAGTACTGCGGCTGGCTCGAGATGAGCTGGAAGCCGAGCTCCTTCGACAGCTCGACGCCCGCGCGGATCTGGTCGGCGGTCCACTCGCTGACGCCGATGTAGAGCGCCTTGCCCTGGCGTACGACGTCGGCGAAGGCCTGCATCGTCTCCTCGAGCGGGGTCTCGGTGTCGAAGCGGTGGGCCTGGTAGAGGTCGACGTAGTCGGTCTGCAGCCGCTCGAGCGAGCCGTTGATCGACTCCATGATGTGCTTGCGGGACAGGCCGGTGTCGTTCTTGCCCTTGGGGCCGGTCGGCCAGTAGACCTTCGTGAAGATCTCGAGCGACTCCCGGCGCTCGCCCTTCAGCGCCTCGCCGAGGACGGTCTCCGCGGCGGTGTTGGCGTAGACGTCCGCGGTGTCGAAGGTGGAGATCCCCTCGTCGAGGGCCGCGCGCACGCACTGCGTGGCGACGTCGTTCTCGACCTGGGAGCCGTGGGTGAGCCAGTTGCCGTAGGTGATCTCGGAGATCTTGAGTCCGCTGTTGCCGAGGTATCGGAATTCCATTCCTCCGACACTAGCGAGGGGCACTAGCGGGGGACGGGGCGCAGCCTCCGGTCGAGCCACACGTAGAGCGCGAAGAGCAGGAGGAAGAGGATCGTGATGCCCAGGCAGGCGATCCCGACCGCTCCCCAGCCCTCCTCCGAGGCGTCGAGGAACGGGTAGGGCACCCAGCCGTCCACCTGCGCCACGACCAGGGTCCAGGCCGTCCAGGCGACCGGCCAGACCAGCGCGTACGCCGCCTCCCGCACGCTCGCGCGCGGGCGGGGGCCGACCCACGCCCACGCCGCGACCGCCAGCACCGGCACCACCATGTGCAGCAGCTTGTCCACGACCCAGTTGGCGCCGTCGAGGTCGAGCAGCGGGCGCAGCAGGAAGAAGTGGACGAGCCCCGTGACCGTGATCCCGACGATGCCGGCGAGGCGGGCCACCCGCCACCCGGTGCGGTCGAGCAGCGGGTCGCGCGCGAGGGCGGTCGAGGTGACCGCGACGAGCAGGTTGCTCTGGATCGTGAAGTAGGCGAGGTACTGGTAGATCCGCTGGGCCAGGCCG
The DNA here is from genome assembly GCF_013410035.1 of Nocardioides cavernae. Taxonomy (GTDB): domain Bacteria; phylum Actinomycetota; class Actinomycetes; order Propionibacteriales; family Nocardioidaceae; genus Nocardioides; species Nocardioides cavernae_A. The sequence continues at coordinate 1,361,300 of NZ_JACCBW010000001.1, forward strand.
GGCGGGTCGGTCTCCACCAGCACGGCCTCCCCGGAGATGGTCAGCACCATCTGGAAGGCCAGCGAGAACCACGCGACGGCCGCCACGCCGAGGTGCACGCGCCGCGCGCGCTCGACTGTCATGACCGGAGCGTAGGGCCGCTCAGTCGAGGACGACCAGGACGTCGCCGTCCTGGACGACATCACCGACGGTGACCTTGATCGCCGTCACCGTGCCGCCCCGCTCGGCCAGCATCGGGATCTCCATCTTCATCGACTCCAGCAGGACGACGGTGTCGCCTGCCTCGACACGGTCACCCTCGGCGACCTCGATCGTGAGGACGTTGGCGACGAGCTCGGAGACGATCTCGAGGGAGGTGGGGCGGGCCATGCGCCCGACGCTAGCGGTTACCCGGGCGTACGACCGGATCCGGCGGGGCCCGTCCTCAGAGCTCGGCGAAGCGGCGCGGCTCCGGCCGGTGCGGGCCGGCCTCCTCCGCGCGGCGCCCGCCCTTGCCCTTCGGGCCGGTGAGCGCGAGGTCGGCGCGGATCACGAGGTAGCCGACGACGAGCCCGAGCACGACGGAGTACGCCGCGCGGAGCCCTGCCTCCGCGTAGGTGCTCTCGGGCGAGACGAGGCCGGTGGCGAGCGGGACCGTGGCGGCGACGCCGAACGCGCACACCCACCAGCCCTGCCGGCGGCGGGCACGGACGTGGGTGCCCCACACCAGCGCCGGGATGCCGAGCAGCACGACGAGGGGGCGGGGGAAGGCCCCGATGCGGGCCGAGGTCCAGTCGGCGAAGTCGAGCACCGAGGACACGAAGGACTGCGCACCGTAGCGGCGCAGGAGCTCGGCGTACGCCAGCGTCGCGAAGAGGACGCCGAGGCCGATGGCGACGACGATGATCCCGCGGCGGCCGAGGCCGTGGAGGCCCGCGCCGAGGCGCCACACGATCGCCAGGACGAGGCCGAGGGCGAGCAGCAGGGCCACGATCTCGAACCGCTCCGTCGACACGGTCGGCTCGAACCCGACGGCCGCGAACGCGGTGACGACCGCGACGAGCGTCGCGACGAGCGCCTCGCGCACCGCCTTGAGCCCGGTGACCGCGGGCACCGTGATCATCACTGCGTAGACGCTGCCGACGACGCAGGTCATCACCGCGGCGCCCGTGGGCAGGACGCGACCGCCCACGAGCAGGCTCGCCACGCCCAGGACCAGGGCGAGCCCGGCGGAGACCAGGGCCCGTCCGGCGGTCCGGGTGGCGAGCAGCCACGACAGCGCGGTGACCACGGCCACCGCGCCGGCACCGTCGGTCCACTCCGGCATCCACGTGACGTCCTCGATGACCTGGTTGTGGTCGAGGATGCCGGTCAGCGCGGACCAGCCGAGAGCCAGGGAGCCCAGCAGCAGCACGCCGAACCACAGGACGAGGAGCGAGCGCCGCGGGCCGTCGGGCAGCTCCTCGTCGGGCTCGGGGACGTCGAGCACTGCGGACGGCGGGACCGATGCCGGGACCACGGGCGCCGCCGGCGGTGCGGCTGTCGCGGCCTGACCCGCCAGCGCGGCCGGCCCCGCCTGCTCGGCCGGCTCGGCCGGATCGGCCCTCCGACGTCGCAGCCGCGAGGGCGGACGCTCGGCGGCGCGCTTGCCGCGGGCGGACCCGCGGCGGCCGTCGGAGGTGGGGGAAGACACGTCGGACGAGGTTACAGCCGGCGGTTCGCCAGCGACGGATTGGTGCGGCGGGCCTCGGCGAGGTCGGCGCGGTCGAGGACGACCTCGAGCGTCTCCTCCCCGCCGGACGCCGCGGCGAGCGTTTCGCCGAGGGGCCCGACGACGGCCGAGTGCCCGCTGTAGCGCGGCTCCGGCTGTCCCGCCCCGACGACGTAGCAGGTGTTCTCGATGGCGCGCGCCGCCAGCAGCGTGCGCCAGTGCTCGACCTTCCGCTCCCCCGGCAGCCAGGCCGCCGGGACGACGATCACCTCGGCGCCGGCGTCGACGAGACGCCGGGCCAGCTCGGGGAAGCGCAGGTCGTAGCAGGTCATCAGGCCGACCTGCCACCCGGCGACGTCGACGACGACGGGCTCGAGCGGTCCGCCCGTGAGCCGGTCGGACTCGCGGTAGCCGAAGGAGTCGTAGAGGTGGATCTTGCGGTAGGTCGCCCGCGCGCCGCCCCCGACGACGAGGGTGTTGTAGGGGCGCTCCGGGTCCTCGGCGACCTCGAACATCCCCGCGACGACCGTGCACGACGCCGCGTCGGCGACATGCCCGAGCTCGCGCGCGAACGGCCCGTCGAGCGGCTCGGCGAAGGCGCTCACGTCCGAGCCGGCCTCACCGAAGTCCCGGGCGAAGGCCTCCGGGAGGACGACCAGGTCCGCACCGGGCGTGACGCCCTGCGCGAGGCGTACGCGGTTGTCCTCGGGGTCGAGCCCGCTCGTCCACTGGTGGACGCGCACGCGCAGCTGGTCGGCCATGCGACCAGCGTAGGACCACGGGCTGCGACACTCGGCCCATGGACGTCGACGTCACCGCCAGCGGGTTCTGCGGGGTCGTCCTGGCCGGCGGGACCGCGGCGCGGATGGACGGGGTCGACAAGTCGGGCGTCGAGCTCGGCGGGCGCACCCTGCTGGCGTACGCCCTCGACGCCCTCCTCGACGCCGACGAGGTGGTCGTGGTCGGTCCGTCGGTCCCGACCGAGCGGCCGGTGACGTTCGTGACCGAGGACCCGCCGCGCGGCGGCCCGGTGGCCGGGCTGCTGACCGGGGTGGACGCGCTGCTGCGCACGCCCCGGCTCGTCGGCGTGCTGGCGGTCGACATGCCGCGGGTGACGCCGACGACCTTCCGCCGGCTCCGCGAGGCGACGGCCGGGCACGACGGCGCGTTCCTCGTCGGCCGCGACGGGCGGCGGCAGCTGGCCGGCGTGCTCGACGCCGCGCGGCTGGCGGGCGTACGCCCCGACCTCGAGGGCCAGCACGGCATGGCGCTGCACCGGCTGCTCGCGCCGCTGGACCTCGCGACGGTCGCGGCCGTCGGCGACGAGGCCGTGGACGTCGACTCGTGGGCGGACCTGCGCGACCTCCGGTGATGGCCGGCCTCCCTTGCAGGCCCCGGTGGGTTGCGAGACATTGGGACCGTGAACCTCCACGACTGGATCGATGAGCTCAGCGACGTCCTCGACGTCGAGGCCGAGGTCGACGAGGGCCTCGTCCTCGACCTGGCCAAGGTGGCCGCCGACAACGTGGAGAAGATCGCGGCACCGATCACGGCCTACCTCCTCGGCGTCGCCGCCGGATCGACCGGCGCGAGCCCGGAGGAGGTGGAGCGGCTGGCGGCCCGGGCGCAGGCGCTGGCGGAGGGCTGGGACCGACCCGCCGACGCCCCTGACCCGGCCGACGTGGACGATGACGTGCCGGACGACTCGTCCGTGGACCACTCCACAGATCTCTACGAGGACTGATCGCGTGCGCGCTGCCACAGCCACCGGGGCCGGTGGCCCCGACGTCCTGTCCGTCACCGAGGTCGACGAGCCCCGCCCCCAGCCGGGCGAGGTGCTGGTCGACGTCGTCGCGACCGCGGTGAACCGCGCCGACACGCTGCAGCGGCAGGGCTTCTACCCGCCGCCGCCCGGCGCCTCGGACATCATGGGGCTCGAGTGCAGCGGCCGCATCGCCGAGCTGGGCGAGGGCGTCGAGGGCTGGAAGGTCGGCGACGAGGTGTGCGCGCTGCTCGCCGGTGGCGGGTACGCCGAGCGCGTCGCCGTGCCCGTCGGCCAGGTCATGCCGGTGCCCGGCGGGGTCTCCCTCGTCGAGGCGGCCTGCCTGCCCGAGGTCGCGGCGACCGTGTGGTCCAACGTCTTCATGACCGCGCACCTGGCGCGCGGCGAGCGCTTCCTCGTCCACGGCGGCGCCGGCGGCATCGGCACGATGGCGATCCAGCTGGCCGCCGCCCGGGGGGCGGAGGTCTTCACCACCGCCGGCTCACCGGAGAAGCTCGAGCTGTGCCGCTCGCTGGGCGCGACCCACGCCATCGACTACCACGAGGACGACTTCGTCGAGGTGCTGCAGGAGGCCGGCGGGGCCGACGTCGTCCTCGACAACATGGGCGCGAAGTACCTCGGTCGCAACGTCACCTCCCTCGCGACCGGCGGGCGGCTCGTGATCATCGGCATGCAGGGCGGCAGCAAGGGCGAGCTCGACATCAACGCGCTGCTGCGCAAGCGCGCCTCGGTGACCGCGACCTCGCTGCGCGCGCGGCCGCTGTCGGAGAAGGCGGCGATCTGCTGCGGCGTGGTGGAGAACGTGTGGCCGCTCGTCGCGTCCGGGGACGTCCGGCCGATCGTCGAGACGACGATGCCGCTCGAGGACGTCGCCCGGGCCCACCGGATGATGGACGACGGCGGTCGCGCCGGGAAGATCGTCCTCACCCTCTGAGGCGCTGCGGTCGACGCTTCGGCGGCCCCGGCTAGGGTCGTGACATGACCCAGCAGCAGCCCGAGGCCCCCAGCACCGAGGACCAGGTCGTGGTGGTCGGTCCCGACGGCCAGCCGATCGGCACGATCCCGGCGAGCGCGCTGCCCGACATGGTGCAGGCCGCCGACGGCGACGAGGACGGCCAGGGCGAACGGCACGTCACCGAGCTGGTGGAGCAGCCGGCGAAGGTGATGCGGATCGGCAGCATGATCCGCCAGCTGCTGGAGGAGGTGAAGGCCGCGCCCCTCGACGAGGCGAGCCGCCAGCGCCTCAAGGAGATCCACGCCGCCTCGATCACCGAGCTCGAGTCGGGCCTGGCCCCCGAGCTGGTGGAGGAGCTGCAGCGGCTCTCGCTGCCCTTCACCGAGGAGGGCGTCCCCTCCGACGGCGAGCTGCGGATCGCCCAGGCGCAGCTCGTCGGCTGGCTCGAGGGCCTCTTCCACGGCATCCAGACCGCGATCTACGCCCAGCAGATGGCCTCGCGCGCCCAGCTCGAGCAGATGCGGCGCGCGCTGCCCGCCGGCGGCGGCCAGCCGGGGCAGGTGCCGACGGGCATGCCCACCATGCCGACGTCCGGCGCGCCCGGGTCGGGCGACTCCGACGGCAACCGCGGGGGCATGTACCTCTGAGTCGTCAGCCCCGGTTGAGCCGCCGCACGACCACGAGCCCGAGCAGGCCGATGATCGCCGCCGCGGCGCCGGGTGCTGCGGTCCGCGCGAACCCGGCGGGGGGCGAGTCCTCCACCTTGGTCCGGACCGCCTGCGGTGGCGGTGGTGGCTCGATCGCGGTGTAGCCCGCGGACAGCTCGGCGACCTTCTCGAGCTTGTCGACCTTGCCCTGCGTCCACTCCGCCGTGCCGCCACAGCTGTCGGCTTCGTAGGGGGCGGCGTCCCCGGTCGCGAGGAAGATGTACTCGGTGTCGGTCGGGAGCTCGCCGAGGCCGCAGCTCCTGGCCCCGCCGGCGCTGAAGACCTGGGTCTCCCGCTCCGGGGCGCCCTTGTAGGCGCGGGTCGCCTCGATGTCGTAGGTCCAGTCGTTGCCGGCCTGCTCGACGTTCTGGACGGTGCCGATGAAGATCGCGTCGGCGCGCGCGACCTGGCGCTCGAGCGTGCCCTGCCGGCAGGTGCAGTCGGCGGCCGCCGCGGACGTGGCGACCGTCGCGACCAGGCCGAGGCACGCGAGGAGCAGCGCGGCGGCGAGGCGTACGGCGCGGATCATGCCCGGCAGCCTACCGAGGCAGGTCGAAGAGGTCCGCGAGCACCGCGGCCACGCCGTCCTCGTCGTTGCCCGGCGCCACGAGGTCCGCCGCCTCCCGCACCGAGGGGTGCGCGTTGGCCATGGCGTACGCCGTCCCGGCCCACTCGAGCATCGGCAGGTCGTTGGGCATGTCGCCGAAGGCGACGACGTCCTCGGCTCCCACGCCCAGCTCGGTCGCGACCGTGGCGAGCGTGGTGGCCTTGGTGACCCCGGCGGCGCTGATCTCCACGAGCGCGAACGTGGAGGACCACGTCGTCGTGGCGAGGTCGCCCACCGCGTCCTCCACGCGCCGCCAGAACTCCTCGGGCTCGTGATCGCGGTGCACGGCGAGCACCTTGACCACGTCGTCGGTGTAGATCGACTCCCAGGTCCCCTGCTCGGACCGGAGGTCGTCGGGGTGGCGCGGGAAGCCGGTCTCGCTGGCCCAGCCGCCGGTGTGCTCGACGGCGAAGGACGTGCCCGGCACGGCGGCCCGGACCCGCTCGGCCAGCTCCAGGCCCACCTCGCGGGGCACCGCGCTGAAGTCGCGCACCTCGCGGCGCGCGACGTCGTACACCACCCCGCCGTTGCTGCAGATCGCCAGCCCGTGCCCGCCCACGGCCTCCCACAGGTCGACCATCCAGCGGACCGGGCGGCCGGTCGTGAAGACGACGGGGACGCCGCGCTCGTCGAGGGCGTCGAGCACCGCGCGGGTGCGGGAGGAGACCACGCCGTCGGCGTCGAGGAGCGTCCCGTCGAGGTCGGTCGCGACCAGCCGGGGAGCCGACCGGCCAGCTAGGCCGGGAACCATCGCGACATCTCGACGGCGGCGCCGTGGTCGACGACCGGGTCGGTGACGGCGTCGGCCGCCTCCTTGACCTCGTCGACGGCCTGTCCCATGGCGACACCGCGGCCGGCCCACCGGAGCATCTCGATGTCGTTGCGACCGTCGCCGATCGCGAGGACGTCGGCGGCCTCGAGGCCGAGCCGGGCGCAGACGTGGGCGAGCCCGGAGGCCTTGGACACGCCGACCGGGGAGAGGTCCATCCAGGCCGTCCACCCGACGACGTAGTCGGTGCCGTGCAGGCCGAGGCGCGCCGCGAGCTCGATGAAGTCGTCGGCGGTGGCCTCGGGGTCGCGGATGATCACGCGGCTGACGGGCTCGCCGACGATGTCGGAGACCTCGGTGATCACCTGCTCGCCGGACAGCTCGCCCTCGGGGAAGACCCGGTTGACCCGGTAGCCGCCGACGCCCCGCTCCTCGACCGCGACGAGGGCGTTCGGGTGGTGCTCGAGGACGGCCGCGACGGCCGGGGCGGCGTCGAAGGTCTCCTCGTGCACGACGTCCATCGGCGGGTAGCGGAAGACCACGGCCCCGTTGGACGCGACGACCCAGAGCTGGTCGGCGTCCTCGCGCGGGATGTGGAGCAGGTCGGCGATCCGGGTCATCCCGTGCGGCGAGCGGCCGCTGGCCAGGACGATGTGGGCGCCCGCGTCGAGCGCGCGGTGCACGGCGTCGTGCACCGGCGCGGTGATGGTCTCGTAGTCCTCGGTCTGCCCGTCGACCCAGGCGAGCAGGGTGCCGTCGATGTCGAGCGCGACGAGCCGGGGCTGCCAGTCAGCCAACGGAGACCGGCTTCATGACCTCGAGGCCACCCAGGTAGGGACGCAGCGCCTGCGGCACCGTGACCGAGCCGTCCTCGTTCTGGTGGGTCTCGAGGATCGCCACGATGGCGCGGGTGACCGCGGTCAGCGTGCCGTTGAGGGTCGCGACCGGGGTCGTCGATCCGTCGACGCGGGTGCGGATGTCGAGGCGCCGTGCCTGGAACTCCGTGCAGTTGGACGTCGAGGTGAGCTCGCCCCAGCCCTTGCGGGTCGGGATCCACGCCTCGCAGTCGAACTTGCGCGCGGCGCTCAGCCCGAGGTCGCCCGCGGCGGTGTCGATCACGCGGTAGCAGAGCTCCAGCTTGTCGAGGAACTCCTTCTCCCACGCCAGCAGCCGCTGGTGCTCGGCGTAGGACTCCTCGACGGTCGTGTAGACGAACATCTCGACCTTGTCGAACCAGTGCACGCGCCAGATGCCGCGGGTGTCCTTGCCGTGCGAGCCGGCCTCCTTGCGGAAGCACGGGCTGAAGGCGGCGTAGCGCAGCGGCAGCGTGCCGGCGTCGAGGATCTCGTCGGAGTGGTAGGCCGCCATCGGCACCTCCGAGGTGCCGACGAGGTAGAGGTCCTCGCCCTCGATGCGGTAGACGTCGTCGGCCGCCTGGCCGAGGAAGCCCGTGCCCTCCATGGCCCGGGGGCGTACGAGGGACGGCGCGGCGGTCTGCACGAAGCCGGCCGCCCGGGCCTGGTCCATCGCCAGGTTGACCAGCGCCAGCTGGAGCTGGGCGCCGATGCCGGTGAGGAAGTAGAAGCGCGACCCCGAGACCTTGGCGCCGCGCTCGAGGTCGAAGGCGCCGAGCATCGCGCCGAGCTCGACGTGGTCGCGCGGCTCGAAGTCGAACTCGCGGGGAGTGCCGACCTGCTCGATGACGGTGTAGTCGTCCTCCAGCCCGGCCGGGGCGTCGTCGTCGGCGATGTTGGGGATCGCCTTCATCGCCTCCTCCCACGCGGCCTCGGCGGCGGTGCGGGCGGCCTCCGCCTCCTTGACCCCGGCGGCGAGCTCCTTGACCTGCGCGAGCAGGGTCTGCTTCTCCTCGCCCTGCGCCTTGGCCACGAGCGCGCCGCTGGCCTTCTGCTCGGCCCGACGGGCCTCGAAGTCGGCGATCGCCTGCCGTCGTGCGGAGTCGGCTGCGAGCGCCCGGTCCACCACGTCGTCGGACAGCCGCCGCTTGGCCTGGGCGGCGCGTACGCGGTCGGGGTCGTCACGGAGCAGGCGAGGGTCGATCACAGCGAAAGGCTAGCCGGAGGGGCGTGGGTGGAAGGAATTGGTTGTGGGCATACTTCGCGGGTGACCCCCGCCTCTCGCAACCGCACCCTCGGCTGGGCTGCGCTCGCGGCCGTGCTGTTCGGGGTCCTCGGCGTCCTCGTGACGCGCGACCGCGCCCCGCTGGACGCCTTCGACGTCGAGGGGCGGCGCCTGGAGGACTGGGCGGACGACTCGTCGGCGCTGGTCGACGTGCTGCGCGTGATCGAGGCGGCGTTCGGCACCATCGGGATGACCGTGCTCACGGTGCTGCTCGTGGTCGTGCTGTTCCTGCGGCGGCAGCGGTGGGCGGCGCTGCTGGTCGCCGTCGTGATGGCCGTGACGTCGGTCGCCACCACCGTGCTCAAGGTGTGGCTGGGCCGCGACCGGCCCGACTGGCAGGACACCCTGGGCCTGCACACCAACTACAGCTTCCCGTCGGGCCACGCGTCCTCGACGGGCGCCTTCGCGGCGCTCCTGGTCATGCTGCTCGTGCTCTTCGTCCGGCGCGCCAGCCTGCGGCGTACGGGCATCACCCTCGTCGTCGGGTGGTGGCTGCTCGTCTGCGTCGACCGCGTGCTCCTGGGCCGCCACTTCCCGACCGACGTCATCGGCGGCTCGCTCCTCGGGGTCGGCGTCTTCCTGCTCGCGCTCGCATTCATCGACCCCCGCCCGCGCCTCACGGCCGCCAAGGCCGAGCCGCTGCCGGAGGTCTACGCGTCGGAGAAGCGGCTCGCCGTCATCCTCAACCCGATCAAGGTCGAGGACGTCGGCCAGTTCCGCTCGATCGTCAGCACGATGGCCCGCGAGTCGGGCTGGTCCGAGCCGACGTGGCAGTACACGACCGTCGAGGACCCCGGCACCGGCATGGCCGAGCGGGCCGCCGTCTCCGGCGCCGACCTCGTCATCGTCTGCGGCGGCGACGGCACGGTGCGCGAGGTGTGCGCCGAGCTCGCGGGCACCGGCATCCCGGTGGGGATCATCCCAGCGGGCACCGGCAACCTGCTCGCCCGCAACCTCGACATCCCCCTCTACATCCGCTCGGCGATCGACGTCGCGCTCAACGGGCAGGACCGCGCGATCGACCTGGTCGAGGTCGGCGGCGACGGCATCGAGGACACCCACTTCATGGTGATGGCCGGCATGGGCTTCGACGCCGCGATCATGGAGGGCGTCAACGAGGACATCAAGAAGAGGATCGGCTGGGTCGCCTACGTCGTCTCGGGCCTCAAGTCGCTGATGTTCCCCGCCGTGCGCGTCGAGATCCAGGTCGACGACGAGGAGCCGACGACCCACCGTGCGCGCACCGTCGTCGTCGGCAACGTCGGCTTCCTGCAGGCCGGCATGCCGCTCCTGCCCGACGCCACCATCGACGACGGCGTCCTCGACGTGGTGATCATCCACCCGCGCCAGTTCCTGTCCTGGATCACCGTCGCGATGCGCGTGCTCCGCAAGAGCCCGATCGTCGACGAGACCCTCGACCGCCGCACCGGCTCCCGCGTGCGGATCAAGGCCTCCGCCGACACCCCCCGCCAGCTCGACGGCGACTCGATCGGCGAGGGCCGCGAGCTGTGGATGGAGTGCATCCACGGGCGGTTGCTGGTGCGCGTGCCACGCTGAGCCCGTCAGGGCGCGAAGCGGTAGCCCATCCCCGGCTCGGTCACGAAGAGCACCGGGTGCGCGGGGTCCGCCTCGAGCTTGCGCCGGATGCTGGCCAGGTGGACGCGCAGGTAGTTGGTCTGGGTGTCGTACGCCGGCCCCCACACCGCGGTCAGCAGCTCCGCCTGCCGGACCAGCCGCCCCCGCCGCCGGGCCAGGACCTCCACGAGCTTCCACTCGATCGGCGTGAGGTGCACCTCCACGCCGTCGCGGGTCGCACGCGAGTCGGTCACGTCGAGGCGCAGGCCGTCGACCTCCACGACGAGGTCCGGCTCCTCCCGACCGGCGCGGCGCGACGTGGCGCGCACGCGGGCGAGGAGCTCCTCGATCGAGAACGGCTTGGTGATGAAGTCGTCGGCGCCGAGGTCGAGCGCCTCGACCTTGTCGTCGGACTCTGTGCGCGCGGACACCACGATCACCGGGACCTGGGTGAAGGAGCGCAGCTGGGTCAGCACCGCGATGCCGTCGAGGTCGGGCAGGCCCAGGTCGAGCAGCACGACGTCCGGCATCCGCTCGTCGACCACCTGCAGCGCCGAGCGGCCGTCGCCGGCCGTCTCGACCTCGTAGTCGCGCGCCCGCAGGTTGATCGACAGGGTGCGTCGCATGGCGGGGTCGTCGTCGACCACCAGCACGAACGTCATCGGGCCTCGCTCTGCTCGGACGGGGCGGGCAGGTCCAGGACGAAGGTCAGGCCGCCGCCGGGGGTCTCCTCGGTGGTGATCGTCCCACCCATCGCCTCGGTCAGGCCCTGCGCCACCGCGAGGCCGAGCCCCACCCCGTCCTGCTGCGGGACGTCGCCGAGTCGCTGGAAGGGCGTGAACAGCCCGGCCCGCTCGTGGTCCGCGACGCCCGGCCCGGTGTCGGCGACGCGGAGGAGCACGCGGTCCCCTGCGGTCGCGGCGGCGACCCGGACCTGCGCGGACCCGGGGGTGTACTTCAGCGCGTTCTCGCAGATGTTGGCCAGCACCCGGTCGAGCAGCCCGGCGTCGGCCAGGACCGCGAGCTCGGGGTCGACCGCCACCTCGATCCGTCCTCCGCCGGCGAGGGGCGCGATGGCCGCCCGCACGACCTCGGCGAGGTCGACCTCGCCGAGCAGGGGCCTGACCGCGCCGGTGGAGATCCGGCTCATGTCCAGCAGGTTGGCGACCAGCGCGCTGAGCCGGTCCGTGGACTCCTCGATCGTGGCGAGCAGCTCGGCACGGTCCTCCTCCCCGAACGTCACGTCCGTCGACCGCAGGCTCGCGACGGCCACCTTGGCCGCGGCCAGCGGGTTGCGCAGGTCGTGCGACACGGCGGCCAGCAGTGCCGTGCGCGTGCGGTCCGCCTCCAGCAGCCGCAGCCGCTCGACCTCGGCCGCGGTCGCCGCCCGACGCTCACCCATCACCTTGGCGTAGGCGGCATAGGCGTTGAGCAGGCCGCGCTCGGACGCCGGGAGGGTCGCGCCGGCGAGGACGAGGGTGCTCTCCTCGTCGATCGCCGCCGACACGTCGGCCCGCTCGACGGAGGTGGGCGGGGTGCCCCAGCTCGCGACGACGGTCTCCGCGCCCCCGTTCCGGCGTACGACCGCGGCGCCGGAGGCGTCGAGCAGCCGGCAGGCCGACGAGAGCAGCCCCTCGAGGTCGTCGCTCGAGGTGAGCAGGCTGTGGGCGAGCACGGTGAGCGCGTCGGCCTCGGCACGGGCCGCGGTGGCCTGCGCCGTACGCCTCGCGGCGGTGTCGACCACGGTCGCGACCGCGATGCCGACGGCCACGAAGATGGCGATCGTGACGACGTTCTCGGGCTCCGCGATCGTCAGGGTGTAGAGCGGTGGGGTGAAGAGGTAGTTGAGCAGCAGGGCGCTCGCCAGCGCGGACACGACCGCCGGCGCGAGCCCGCCGATGAGGGCCGTCGCGACGACGACCACCATCAGCGACATCGCCTCGATCGGCAGCCCGTGCAGGTCGGCGGTGAGGTAGAGCAGCGCGCTGACGACGACGGGCATCGCGAGCCCGAAGACGAGACCGGCCAGGCGTCGTCGCGGGCCGACGTTGTCGACCCGCGGTCGGGTCGCGGAGCGTCGGGCGTAGTCGTGGGTGACGATGTGGACGTCGATGTCGCCGGAGCCGGTGACGACGCGCTCCCCGACGCCCGGTCGCAGCAGCGTCGGGACCCGGCCGCGGCGACTGGCGCCGATGACCACCTGGGTGGCGTTCTCGGCCCGCGCGAACGACAGGATCGCGTCGGCCGCGTCGTCGCCGACGACGGTGTGGAAGGAGCCGCCCAGCTCCTCGGCCTTCGCCGCGAGCTCGGTGAGCCGGTCGGGCGAGATGCCGGTCAGGCCGTCCTGCCGCGTGACGTAGAGCGCCTGCCACTCCCCGCCCGCGCGTCGGGTGGCGATGCGGGCGGCTCGCCGCATCAGCGTGGACGACTCGGGTCCGCCGCTGACAGGCACCACGACGCGCTCGCGGGTCGCCCACGTCGAGTCGATCTCGTGCTGGTCGCGGTAGCGCTCGAGGCCCTCGTCGACCCGGTCGGCGAGCCACAGCAGGGCCAGCTCGCGCAGCGCGGTGAGGTTGCCCTCGCGGAAGTAGCGCGACAGGGCCGCGTCGATGCGGTCCGCGGCGTAGACGTTGCCGTGCGCCATCCGGCGCCGCAGCGCCTGCGGGCTCATGTCGACCAGCTCGATCTGGTCGGCCGAGCGGACGACGTGGTCCGGGACCGTCTCGCGCTGCCGGACCCCGGTGACCTGCTCGGTCACGTCGTTGAGGGACTCGAGGTGCTGGACGTTGACGGTCGTGACGACCTCGATGCCCGCGTCGAGGAGCGCCTCCACGTCCTGCCACCGCTTCTGGTGGGTGCTGCCCGGGACGTTGGTGTGGGCGAGCTCGTCGACCAGCACCACCTCGGGCCGGCGTGCGAGCACGGCCTCGAGGTCCATCTCCTCCTGCACGGTGCCGCGGTGGTCGATCCGGCGGCGCGGCACGACCTCCAGGCCCTCGGCGGCCTTCTCGGTCCTCGGTCGGCCGTGCGTCTCGACGTAGCCGACGACCACGTCGGTGCCGCGCTCGAGCCTCCGGTGCGCCTCGTCGAGCATGGCGTAGGTCTTGCCGACACCCGGGGCAGCGCCGAGGTAGACGCGCAGCCGCCCTCTCTCCATGCCCTCAGTCTCCACCCGTGGCGGCAGCGGCGACCGCCACGTTGAGCTCGAGCACGTTCACGCCCGGCTCGCCGAGGAAGCCCAGGCTGCGCCCGTCGGTGTGGTCCGCCACGAGCTGCTCGACCTGCGCGAGCGGAAGGCCGTTGGCGCGCGCCACCCGCGGAGCCTGCAGGTCGGCGTACGCCACGGAGACGTGGGGGTCGAGGCCGGAGCCGGACGCGGTGACCGCGTCGGGCGGGACCTGCGAGGCCTCCACCCCCTCGCGCGCCGCCACCTCGGCCCGGCGCTCGCGGATCGTGGCGACGAGGCCCGGGTCGAGGGGCCCGAGGTTGCTCGGCGCCGAGGCGAGGGTGTCGTGGTCGTTCGGGGACGGGCGGGAGTGGAACCACGCGTCGCCGTCGAACTGCTGGCCGAGGAGGCGCGAGCCGACCACCACGCCGTCGACGCGGACGGGTGAGCCGTCGGCGCGGTCGCCGAGGCCCTGGCCGACGGCCCACACGGCGACCGGGTAGAGGACGCCGAGGACGACGGTCATCACGAGCAGGAGGCGCAGTCCGGCGAGGGACTGCCGGGCGAGGTCGGACAGCATGTCAGATCCCTGGGATGGTCGAGACGATCAGGTCGATGAGCTTGATGCCGACGAAGGGCACGACGATGCCGCCCAGGCCGAACACGAGGAGGTTGCGCCGCAGCACGGCCGTCGCCGACGCGGCCCGGAAGCGGACGCCCCGGAGCGCGAGCGGGATGAGGCCGACGATCACCAGTGCGTTGAAGACGACGGCGGAGAGGATCGCCGACTGCGGGGTCGCGAGGCCCATCACGTTGAGCCGGTCGAGCGAGGGGTAGGCCGCGACGAACATCGCCGGGATGATCGCGAAGTACTTCGCGACGTCGTTGGCGATGGAGAACGTCGTGAGCGCGCCCCGGGTGATGAGGAGCTGCTTCCCGATCTCGACGATGTCGATGAGCTTCGTCGGGTCCGAGTCGAGGTCGACCATGTTGCCGGCCTCCTTGGCGGCGGCCGTGCCGCTGTTCATGGCCACGCCCACGTCGGCGGCGGCCAGGGCCGGGGCGTCGTTGGTGCCGTCACCCGTCATCGCGACGAGCCGGCCGCCCTCCTGCTCGCGCTGGATATAGGCCATCTTGTCCTCGGGCGTCGCCTCGGCGAGGAAGTCGTCGACGCCCGCCTCCCGCGCGATCGCCTCGGCGGTGAGCGCGTTGTCGCCGGTGATCATCACCGTGCGGATGCCCATCGAGCGCAGCTCGGCGAACCGTTCGGACATGCCCTCCTTGACGACGTCCTTGAGGTGGATCACGCCCAGCACCTCGCCCGTGCCGGCGGCGTCCCTGCGCCCGATCACCAGCGGCGTGCCGCCCGCACGGGAGATGTCGGCGACGATCTCGCGCACCTCCGCCGGCTGCTCGGTGCCGAGCCAGGCGGCGATCGCGGAGCCCGCGCCCTTGCGGACCTGCGTGCCGTCCGACAGGTCCACCCCGGACATCCGGGTCTGGGCGGTGAACTCGACGAAGACCGCGTCGCGGGGCAGGTCCTGGTCGTCGGCCCCCATGCGGAGGGCCAGGTCGACCACCGACCGTCCCTCCGGCGTCTGGTCGGCGATGCTGGACAGGCGGGCGGCGTCGCGCAGCCCGCCCTCGGCCACCCCCGGGGCGGGCACGAAGCAGCTGGCCTGGCGGTTGCCGTACGTGATCGTGCCCGTCTTGTCGAGCAGGAGGGTGCTGACGTCACCGGCGGCCTCGACCGCCCGGCCGGACATGGCCAGGACGTTGACCCGGACCAGGCGGTCCATGCCGGCGATGCCGATCGCCGAGAGCAGCGCGCCGATGGTGGTCGGGATGAGGCAGACCAGGAGGGCGACGAGGACCACCACGTCCTGGGGTGCGCCGGACCAGGCGGCCATCGGGGCGAGGGTCGCGACCGCCGCCAGGAACGCCAGCGTGAGGCTGGCGAGCAGGATCGACAGCGCCACCTCGTTCGGGGTCTTGCGCCGCGAGGTGCCCTCGACGAGCGAGATCATCCGGTCCAGGAAGGTGTGGCCCGCGGCGGCGGTGATGCGGACGACGATGCGGTCACTGAGGACGCGCGTGCCGCCCGTGACGGCGCTGCGGTCGCCGCCCGCCTCGCGGATGACGGGGGCCGACTCACCGGTGATGGCGGACTCGTCGACGGACGCGATGCCCTCGACGATGTCGCCGTCGCCGGGGACCACCTCCCCGGCCTCCACGACGACGTGGTCGCCGACCACGAGGCGGGTGGCCGGGACCGCGGTCTCCGTCCCGTCCGCGCCGAGCCGGCGCGCGAGGGTGTCCGTACGCGTCGCACGCAGCGACGCGGCCTGCGCCTTGCCGCGGCCCTCGGCCACGGCCTCGGCCAGGTTGCCGAACACGACGGTCAGCCACAGCCAGGCGCTGATCGCGACGGCGAAGACGCTGGGGTCGACGATCGCCGCGACGGTGGTCGCGACCGAGCCGAGGAGCACGATGAACATCACCGGCGAGCGCCACAGGTGGCGGGGGTCGAGCTTGCGCAGGGCCTCGGGCAGCTGCTGGGCGCCCTGGGTCAGGAGGTTCATGCGAGGGCCTCAGCGATCGGTCCGAGTGCGAGCGACGGGAAGTAGGTGAGGCCGGTCATCACGAGGATGACGCCGACCAGCATCCCGACGAAGAGGGGCGTGTGGGTGGGGAGCGTGCCGGCGGTCGCCGGCACCCTGCCCTGCGCGGCGAGCGAGCCGGCGAGCAGGAGGACCAGGACGATCGGCACCAACCGGCCGAGGAGCATGGCCAGGCCGAGCGTGACCTGGAAGAAGTCCGAGGTGACGGTGAGGCCGCCGAAGGCGCTGCCGTTGTTGTTGGCGGCCGAGGTGAAGGCGTAGAGCACCTCGGAGAACCCGTGGCCGCCCGCGTTGCCCATCGCGTCGGACGTCGAGTCCCGAGATATCGCGACGCCGGTGCCGACGAGCACCAGGGCGGGGGTGGTGAGCGTGTACAGCGCGACGTAGGTCATCTGCCGGGCGCTGATCTTCTTGCCCAGGAGCTCGGGCGTGCGCCCGACCATCAGCCCGGCGACGAAGACCGCGAGGACCGCCATCACGAGGATGCCGTAGATGCCGGCGCCCACGCCGCCGGGGACGATCTCGCCCAGCATCATGTTGAGCATCGCGACACCGCCCCCGACGGGCGTCAGGGAGTCGTGGGAGGCGTTGACGGCTCCCGTCGAGGTCGCCGTCGTCGACACCGCGAACAGCGCCGAGGCCCACTCGCCGAAGCGGGTCTCCTTGCCCTCCATCGCCGCTCCGGCGGCCTGCGCGGCCGCACCCTGGCCGGTCACCTCGGACCACGTCGCCGCGGCGAGCGCCAGGCTCCACAGGACGCCCATCACGCCCAGGAACGCGACGCCCTGGCGGCGGTTGCCGAGCATCGTGCCGAGGGTGCGGGTCAGGGCCACCGGCGTCACCAGGATCAGGAAGACCTGGAGCAGGTTCGTCCAGCCGCTCGGGTTCTCGAAGGGGTGCGCGGAGTTCGCGTTGAAGAAGCCGCCGCCGTTGTTGCCCAGCTCCTTGATGGCCTCCTGGCTCGCGACCGGGCCGCCGGTGAGGACCTGTGGGTGGCCGGAGAGCGCCTGCATCATCGTGTCGCCGAAGCTCTGCACGACGCCACCGGCGACGAGCAGGACCGCCGCGACGAACGACAGCGGCAGCAGGATGCGGATCGTGCCGCGGGTGAGGTCCACCCAGAAGTTGCCGAGCGAGCCGCTGCGCGTGCGTACGAACCCGCGCACGAGCGCGACCGCGACGGCGATGCCCACAGCGGCGGAGAGGAAGTTCTGCACCGCGAGGCCCGCCATCTGCACGGTGAAGCCCAACGTGGACTCGCCGGCGTACGACTGCCAGTTGGTGTTGGTCACGAAGGACACCGCGGTGTTGAAGGACATCCAAAGACCGACGCCCGGCAGTCCACGGTCCATCGGCAGCGCGGCCTGGCAGAGCTGGACCGCCATCAGGACGACGATGCCGACGAGGCTGAAGCCGACGGCGCTCGCCGCGTACGACCGGGCTCCCTGCTCGGCGTCGGGGTCGACGCCGCTGAGGCGGTAGACGAGGCGCTCGACGCGCAGGTGCGAGGTGCTGGTGTAGACCCGCGCCATGTAGTCCCCGTAGGGCACGTACACCGCCGCGAGCAGCGCCACCAGCAGGGCGATCGTCAACACACCGCCGACGGTGTCGGTCACTGGAAACGCTCCGGCAGGACGAGGGCCGCGAGGACGTAGAGGGCGATGCACACCACGGCGACCACCAGCAGGCTGGACAAGAGGCTCATGCCGCGAGCGTCGTCCCGCCGGGCGGCCCCCGGGCCCGTCTTGTCGCCGTCCTAACGCGCCTTGACGGGCACTTGGCGCCGGCGCCCGCCCACGTCAGGGACGGGCGTGCTCGATCGCCTCCTCCTCCTCGGGCGAGAGCTGCTGCTCGCACGTCCAGGAGGAGATCGACTTGGCATAGGTGCGCGCCTCGCTGCGGCCGTGGATCGAGGTCAGCACGACCCCGTGGCCGGCGTCGTCGAGGACCGCGAGGCTCCAGCTCAGGTGGCCGCCCACGTCGCCGAAGGCGTCGTAGCGCACCACGGACAGGTGCCGCAGCGCGTCGGCGTTCTCCGCCTTGAGCGCGGCGACCTCCTGCCGCAGGCCGTGCACGTCCTCGGGCAGCGCGTCGACACCGGCACCGGTGGGCCGCGCGGCCGTACGTCGCAGGGCGAGCGCGGCGAGCACGCACGCCACGGCGGCGAGGACGACGGCGACGACGGGGACCACATCGAGCATGACCCGACCCTATGTTCGGCGGCTGGTCACGGCCCGGTGGACACGGCCGGGGATGACAGACTCCCCGGCGTGACTTCAGCACGGCGGATCGCCTACCAGGGGGAGCCCGGGGCCAACTCCCACCTGGTCTGCCAGCAGGCCTACCCCGACTGGGAGCCGCTGGCGTGCGCGTCGTTCGAGGACGCCTTCGCCGCCGTCGAGAACGGCGAGGCCGACCTGGCGATGATCCCGATCGACAACTCCATCGCCGGCCGGGTCGCCGACATCCACCACTTCCTGCCGACCTCGGACCTGCACATCGTCGGCGAGCGCTTCCTGCGCATCCAGTTCTCTCTGATGGCGCTGCCCGGCGCGACCCTGCAGTCGCTGCGCACCGTGCACAGCCACGTCCACGCCCTCGGCCAGTGCCGCGGCGTCATCCGCGAGCTGGGCCTGACACCCGTCGTCGCGGGCGACACGGCCGGCGCGGCCCGCGAGGTGGCCGAGTCGGGCGACCTCACGATGGCGGCGATCTCGCCGCCGCTCGCCGCCGACATCTACGGCCTCGAGGTGCTGCGCGAGGAGGTCGAGGACGAGGACCACAACACCACCCGCTTCGTGGTGCTCTCGCGCGACTTCGAGCAGGCGCCGGCGGGCGACGGGCCGGTCGTGACGACGTTCATCTTCAACGTCCGCAACCTGCCGGCCGCGCTCTACAAGGCCCTCGGCGGCTTCGCGACCAACGGCGTGAACATGACCAAGTTGGAGAGCTACATGGTGGGCGGGCACTTCACCGCCACGCAGTTCCTCGCCGAGGTCGACGGCCACCCCGACGACCCCGGGGTGCGCAACGCCCTCGAGGAGCTCGCGTTCTTCACCACCGAGGTGAAGGTCCTCGGCGTCTACCCCGCCGACGCCTTCCGCGACGCGTAGGACACACTCGAGCGGTGATCGACCTGCTCGTGGTGGCCCTCGCGTTCGGCGCCATCTTCGTCGTGGAGCTGCCCGACAAGACCTTCATCGCCACGCTGGTGATGTCGACGAAGATGCGCCCGCTCTTCGTCTGGATCGGCGTCGCGCTCGCCTTCCTCGTCCAGACGGGCGTCGCGGTCGGGGTCGGCACGGCTGCCTCGTTCCTGCCCGAGCAGCTGATCCACACCGTCGCGGCGCTGATGTTCGTCATCGGCGCGATCATCCTGTTCCGCGCGGCGCGGACGGCCGACGAGGAGGAGGCGGGGCAGGAGGACGAGTACGCCTCGCGCGCCGACGCGACCGCCCAGGGCTTCAAGGTCGTGGTGACGTCGTTCCTCGTGCTCTTCGCGGCCGAGTGGGGCGACCTGTCCCAGCTGCTCACCATCTCGCTGGTCGCGAAGTACGACGACCCGGTCTCGGTCTTCCTCGGCGCCTGGGGCGCCCTGCTCGCGGTGTCCGGCCTGGCCGTCATCGTCGGCCGTCTCCTGCTCCAGCGCATCCGGCTCAGCGTGCTCCACTACGTCGGTGCGGCGGTCTGCGTCTTCATGGCAGCCTTGACCGTGTGGGAGATGACACGCTGAGCGACCGGCTGGCCTCCGCCGTCCACGACCGCTACGTCGCGGTCAACGGCGACCACCCGATGACCGCCGCGGACGACGCCTACGTCCGTGAGCACTTCGTGCCCGCGACGGCCGAGGCGGTGCGCCTCATGCTCGACGGCCTGCTGCCGCTGCCGTCGTACCTGCTGAGCGACGGCACGCCGATGGTGCCGGCGGACCACGGCCTGCTCGCGGAGGTCGCCGGCGGCGTCGAGCGGCTCCACGACTGGTTCGTCGCGTTCTGGCCCGACGACCCCGCGACCGGCGAGGCCGAGTGGGGCCACTACCTCTCCGGGCAGTACGTCTGCCTCGAGGAGGTCTCCCCCGTCCGGATCAGGCAGAAGACCGAGCGCGTCGCGGAGGCGTCGGCCGCGGTCGAGCTGCTGCGCCGCGACCCGCACGACGAGATCGGCCGCGGGATGATCGGCGAGGCCGTCGACGGCGTGCTCGCCGTGCCGGGCCTCGACTCGCTCCTGCGGCCGATGACGGCGTACGACCGCCTGCGCTTCGGCGGCCCGACGGTGCGCGAGACCTGGGTCGACGGACCCCGCCGGGAGTTCCTCACGCCCGTCGCGCCGGTCTGGCCGCTGCGCACCGAGCGGCTGGTGCTGCGGCCCTTCGAGCCCGGCGACGCGGCCGCCCTCGCCGAGGCCTGGGCCGACGAGGACTACGCCAGCCTGCTCCTCACCCACACCCAGAACCCCTCCGAGGTCGCCGAGATGGTGCGCCGTCGCGCCGACCCGGGCGACGGGAGGTTCGTCGGCCTGGTCGCCGAGCACGACGGCGAGGTGGTGGGCGACTCGATCCTCATCCTCCAGGGCACCGGCCTCAGCGAGGGCGAGATCGGGTGGACGGTCCTGCCGCGCCACGCCGGCCGCGGGTACGCCACCGAGGCCGCCCGCGCCGTGCTGCGGATGGCCTTCAAGCACTACGGCCTGCGCCGGGTCGTGGCGAACCTCGACGCCCGCAACGACCGCTCCGCCGCCCTCTGCGAACGCCTCGGGATGCGGCGCGAGGTCCACCGGATCGGCGACTTCTGGTCGAAGGGGCAGTGGACGAGCTCGTACGAGTACGCCCTCCTCCGTGAGGAGTGGCGGGCGGCGGGGGGCTGAGGTCGCGCCGCCGCACGTGCGGCGGTCCTGGCCCCTCGCCGGCCGATCTCGCGACCACAACCGCCGCACGTGCGAGTGGGCTGTGGATGGCGGGCACTCCACCACCGCCGATGCGGCGACCATCGCTGCATGAGCTTCGACCCCCGGACGCCGTTCCTGCGCCGTGACGCGATCGAGGCCGGGGTGAGCCCGAGGACGCTGCGCGGACCGCGCTTCCGTGTCGTGCTGCCCGGCGCCTACGTCGCTGCGTCGACCGTGGTCACCCCGGTCGTACGCGTGCGCGCCGCGCTGCTGCCGTACGCCGGGGTGGCGTGGGCCAGCCACGCCTCGGCCGCCCGGGTGTACGACCTGCCCATCCCGACGATCGCGGACGAGCACGTCAGCGTCGCGCGGGCCGGCCTGCGGCGCCGTCACCGCGGCGTCCGGGCACACGTCGGAGGGGACGCGCCGGTCCGGGTGGTCGAGGGGGTCGTGGTCTCGGCCCCGGAGATGCTCTTCGTGGAGATGGCGGGCATGCTCACGCTCGTCGACCTCGTCATCCTGGGCGACGCGATGGTGCGACGACGGCTGGTCACCCCGCAGGACCTCCTGGAGTTCGCCGACGCCGTCCGGCACAAGGCCGCCGCGCCGGCGCGGCGCGCCGCGGCGTACGTCCGCGCCGGCGTCGACTCGCCGATGGAGACCCGGCTCCGGATGCTCATCGTGCTGGCCGGACTGCCCGAGCCGGAGGTCAACGTCGTCATCCGCGACGAGACGGGCGACGTCGTGCGCAAGCACGACCTCGGCTATCCCACGGCCAAGGTCGCGATCGAGTACGACGGCAAGGTGCACGTCCTCACCGTCGAGGCGTGGGAGGCCGACCTCGCCCGGCGCGACGCGAGCGACGACGCCGGCTGGCGCCTCCTGCCCGTCGTCAGCTCGGGGATCTTCCGCCGCCCGGAGGAGACCCTGCGCCGCATCCACCGCGTGCTGCGCTCGCGCGGCCTGCCGGGCGTACCCCTCCGGCTCACCGACGACTGGCGGGCGCACTTCCCCGGTCACGCCGACGCCGCCTGAGCACGTGCGGCGGTCATGGCCGTCGATCGGTCCGGACGGGGACCACATCCGCCGCACGTGCGGCGGCAGGGTCCAGCGATAGAGTCCGCGGCATGGCAGAGACTCCCCACGGGGCTGACAGCGAGGTCGGCCGCCTGGCCACCGTCATGCTCCACCGCCCCGGCAACGAGCTGAAGCGGCTGACGCCCCGCAACAACGACCGCCTGCTCTTCGACGGCATCCCGTGGGTGAGCCGGGCGCAGGAGGAGCACGACGCCTTCGCCGAGACGCTGCGCGAGCGTGGCGTGGAGGTCCTCTACCTCACCGAGCTGCTCACCGAGACCCTCGAGAGCGAGCTCGCCCGCAACCATGCGATCACGAGCGCGCTGTCGGGGCTGCACCTCGGCGACACCATGCGGCGCTACCTCGCGTCCGCGCTCAAGGACCTCGCGCCGGCCGAGCTGACCGACGTGCTGACCGCCGGCATCCGCAACGACGAGGTCAAGGGCGGCCACGGCCTGGTCACCAGCCTGCTCGACCCGCACGACTTCCTCATCGACCCGCTGCCCAACCTGCTCTTCACGCGCGACTCCAGCGTCTGGGTGCGCGACCGCGTCGCCGTCACCAGCCTCGCGATGCCGGCGCGCAAGCGCGAGACCCAGCTGACCGAGCTCATCTACACCGAGCACCCGCGCTTCGCCGGCACCCGCAAGATCCACGGCTGGCACAACGAGCACGTCGAGGGCGGCGACGTCCTGCTGCTCGCGCCCGGCGTGATCGCGGTCGGGGTGGGCGAGCGTACGACCCCGGCGGGCGTCGAGCGGCTGGCGCGTCAGGTCTTCCACGCCGGCCTCGCGCACAGCGTGCTGGCCGTGCCGATCGCGCAGGAGCGCGCCACGATGCACCTCGACACCGTCTGCACGATGGTCGACGTGGACAAGGTCGTGATGTACCCCAACGTCGCCGACACCCTTCGCGCCGTCACCGTGACGCTGGCCGACCCCGGGTCGGGCGAGTCCGACCTGACGCTCGCGGTGAGCGAGTCCGAGCCGTTCCTCGTCGCGGCGGCCAAGGCGATGCAGATCGACACCCTGCACCAGATCGACACCGGCCTCGACCCGGTCACCGCCGAGCGCGAGCAGTGGGACGACGGCAACAACACCCTGGCCCTCGCGCCGCGGGTGGCCGTGGCCTACGAGCGCAACGACGAGACCAACGACCGGCTCGAGGACGCCGGCATCGAGGTCGTCCGGATCGCCGGGTCCGAGCTCGGCTCGGGTCGCGGCGGTCCGCGCTGCATGAGCTGCCCGATCGCCCGGGAGCCCCTGCACACCGACTGAGGGTCGATGTCGGTGAACACCCGTTGACCGAAAACCCATCACCCGGTCGGCGCTGGCTCGTTGTCGGGGCATGACCGACTCCATCCTCGACGCCCTCGACCCCGCGGACGCCCGGCGCGTGGTGGCCGCGGGTCGCGCGCTGACGCTCCCCCAGGGCTGGTCGCCCATCGCGGAGAGCACCCCGGCCGACAAGGCCTACCTCATCACCGACGGCGAGGTCTCGGTCCGCAGGGGCGGCGTCGAGATCGCGACCCTGGGTCCCGGCGCGGTCGTCGGGGAGGCGGCCATCGTCAACCGCACCCTGCGCTCGGCCACCGTCGTCGCCCTGACGCCGCTGCGGGTGGTCCACTTCACCAGCGACCAGCTCGAGGAGCTCGCCGACGAGGTGCCGGCCTTCGGGGCGGCGCTGCGCGCTGCCGCCGCGGGACGCTCGTCCGGGGGCTGACGCCCGTGCCCGGCCCGGACGGCCCGGACGCCGCCGACGACGCGGGAGGCGTGCCAGGCGTGGACGAGGCGGGCGGCGGGCTGCCCCCCGACGTCGCCGACGCGATGGAGGCCTTCCTGCTCGGCCAGGCCCCGAGCCTGACGCGGGTCCAGGTCGCCGAGCGCGCGGGCGTGCCCCTCGACCTGGCCGTCACGCTGTGGCACCAGCTCGGCTTCCCGCACCACGACGACGAGGACGTCGCCTTCACCGAGGGCGACGTCGAGGCGCTGCGGCTCACCTCCGACCTGGTCCGGATCGGCATCCTGCCCGCGGACTCGCAGGCCGCGCTGGTCCGCACCCTGGGTCGCAGCTTCGCCCGGCTCGCCGAGTGGCAGACCACGCTCCTGGCCGGCCTCGCCGTCGAGGGCGAGGACCCCGGGTCCGCGGCGACCCAGCTCGCCACGGACGTGCTGCCGCGCGTGGAGTCGCTCCAGGCGTACGTCTGGCGCCGGCACCTCGCGAACGCCGCGCAGCACCTCCTCGAGGACGCCGGCGGGCTGACCTCGAGCGAGTCGGTGCTGTCGGTCTGCTTCGTCGACATCGTCGGCTACACGACCCGCAGCCGCAGCCTCGACGGCACCGAGCTGGTGCAGTGGGTCGACGCCTTCGAGCAGGACACCACGACGCTGGTCGTCGACCACGGCGGCCAGGTCATCAAGACCATCGGGGACGAGGTGCTCTTCACCGTCGCCGACCCCGCGTCCGCGGTCGCCGTGGCGATGGCGCTCACGGCCCGCGGTGACGACGAGGACGACGCGTTCCCCCGGGTGCGCGCCGGGATCGCGCACGGACCGGTGGTCCGGCGCCTCGGCGACGTCTTCGGCTCCACCGTCAATGCGGCGTCGCGGCTCACCTCGGCCGCCCGCCCCGGCTCGGTCCTCGTCGACGCGGGGTTGCACGACGCGCTCGCGACGGACGGAGACGACGACCCCTGGCGCTGGCGGCGGGTGCGCCGCGTCTCGGCGAAGGGGTTCACCGACCTCGCGGCCTGGCGGGTGCGCGAGCACCTGCGCGCGTGAGACGCCCCGGGCTCAGCGCTCGGCGTCGACCAACCGGGCGAGCTCGGTGCGTGAAGCGACGCCCACCTTGCGGAAGATGTTGCGCAGGTGGCTCTCGACCGTCTTGGTCGACAGGTAGGTCCGCCGGGCGATCTCGGGGTTGGTGAGGCGGTCCACGACCAGGTCGGCGATCTCGCGCTCGCGCGCGGTCAGCGCCGCCAGCCCGGCGGCACCGCTCCCGACGGTCGTACGCCGGTGCGGGCGTCGGCCCACCCGCCCGAGCTC
Source organism: Nocardioides cavernae (assembly GCF_013410035.1). Taxonomy (GTDB): domain Bacteria; phylum Actinomycetota; class Actinomycetes; order Propionibacteriales; family Nocardioidaceae; genus Nocardioides; species Nocardioides cavernae_A. The sequence goes on from NZ_JACCBW010000001.1 coordinate 1,386,317, forward strand.
GCGCTCGGCCTCGTCGCGGAACCGCACCGAGCCGCACGCGTCGAGGACCTCGGCGGCCTCGGTCCACAGGACGACCGCGCCGCCCTCGTCCCCCAGCGCGTGCCGGGCGCGGCCCGCGAGCACCCGGGCCCGGGCCGCGTCGACCCGCGCGCCCGCCCGGTCGGCGTCCGCTGCCGCGGCCAGCGCCTCCTCGACCGCACGCGCGTGCTCGCCGGCGGCGTGGGCGCAGGCCGCCTGCGCGCGGTGCGCGAGCGCGCTCGCGAACGGGAGCCCGACCGCCTCGGCCCTGGCGCTCGCGCGGGCAGCGGCCGCCTCGGCCGAGGCGTGGTCGCCGAGCGCCAGGTGGGCACGCACGGCGGTGTCGAACAGGTAGGTGCGCCAGCCGCCCGGGATGCCGTCGAGCCCCGGACCCCCGCACCGGGCGTACAAGGTCTCGAGGGCGGCCTCGGGGCGACCGCGCTCGCACTCGACGAAGGACAGCACCGCGCCGGCCCACGTCGTGATGACCGAGTCCGCGCGGCTCTCGGCCAGCGTCAGGCTCTCCTGCGCGTGGCCGAGCGCCTCGTCGAGGCGACCGGCGACCGCCTGCGCGAACGCGAGGTTGAACAGGCCCCACGCCGTGGTCTCGGGACGGCGGGCGGCCCGCGCCGCCTCGACCATGGCGTCGCAGTGCCGGACGGAGTCCTCGACGCGCCCGGCCACCCACAGCGCGGTGCCGTAGGCCGGGCCCAGGGTCGGCATGACCCACAGGTCGCCCGCGGCACGCGCGTACGCCAGGCCGCGGGCGGCGTGCTCGATGCAGTCGTCGTAGCGGTCGAGGTAGAGCTCGGCTCCCGTGATCCCGCCGAGGACGTCGAGGCGCCGGACGTGGTCCTCCTCGGTCAGCGTGGGCAGCACGGCGAGGGCGGACCCGAGGTGTGCCTGCGCGGTGGCCGTCTCCCCGCCGAGGGCATGGGCGAACGCCGCCGCGGCGTGGGCCGCGGCCGACAGGACGGGTCGCTGGAGGCGCTCCGCCTCGGCGACGGCCGCGGACGTCCACGTCCCCACGGCGCCGGCGTCGCGGTCGTAGAAGGCGTCCATCACCATCGCGATCATCACCGACACCGCCAGCTCGCCGCCGTCGAGCCCCTCCAGGGTGCCCACGAGGCGGGCGTGCGCGTCGGCGTACCTGCCCAGCCCCTGCTCGATCGCCACGCAGGTCAGCGCCAGCTCGACCCGGCTCTCGTCGTCGGACGCCAGCCCGAGCGCCTCGACCGCGGCGTCGAGGGCGGCCTCGGGCCGGCCGAGCGCGGCGAGCAGGGGCGGGAGCCGGCGCACCAGCCGGAGCCGCGGCTCGCGACCCGCCGCCGCGGGCAGCAGCCGCAGCGCCGCACGCAACCAGCGCACCGCCGTCTCCGGTGCGCGCCCGGCCGTGAGGGCCGCCGCCTCGGTCAGCACGTCCACCGCCACGAGGTCACCGGGCCGGGCGGAGTGCTCGAGGTGGCCGGCCAGGTCGGGCGCCGGCGCGCCCAGCTCGGCGAGCCCGGCGGCGCACCGCTCGTGCAGCACGAGGCGCCGACCCGGCGGCAGCGCGTCGTAGACCGCCCGGCGCACGAGCGGGTGGCGGAACGCGAACTGCCGTGGGACGTCGCCGCTCTCCACGATCCCGCGACGCACCAACCGGTCGATGAGGTCGTACGCGCTCTCGTCGTCGACCTCGGCGACCCAGCCGACCAGGTCCAGCCCGAACGGGTCCCCGACGACCGCGGCCGCCTCGGCGAAGCCGCGGGCCGGACCCGAGCGGTCGAGCTCGGCCAGGATCGCCTGCGAGATCGCGGGCGGCAGGCCGTCGGCCGCACCTCCGAGGCGGGTGGTCGCCCCGGAGAGGGTCAGCAGGTAGAACGGGTTGCCGCCGGTGACGCGGTGCAGGTCCGCGACGGAGTCACCGTCGCCGACCCCCATCAGCTCGGCGGTCTGGGCCGCGTCGAGCGGCTGCACCTCGACATACCTCGCGGTGCCGTCGTAGACCGCACGCGCGACGTCGGCGGCCAGGTCGGCGTCGACCTGGCGCGGGCGGTACGCACCGACGAGCAGGACGCGGGCGCGGCCCGGGCGGCGCAGCAGGTAGCCGAAGAGCTCGAGGGACGACCGGTCGGCCCAGTGGAGGTCGTCGAGCACCAGCACGAGCGGTCGCCGGCGCGAGAGGACCTCGAGCACCGAACGGATCGCGGCGTAGCCGTCGACGCGCTGCTCGGGGGTGCCGGCACGGCGCCCTCCCGTCGCATCCGGTGCGTCCGGTGTCGCTGGGACGTCGAGCGAGGGCAGGAGGGCGGCGAGCTCGACGCGGTCGGCCGCGGTCAGCTCGTCGAGGAGGTCGCCGTCCAGCGAGCGCAGGTGGGCCTCGAGCGCGTCGACGAACGGCCCGAGCGGACGCTCCTCGAACTCCGAGGCGCGACCGGTGAGCACCAGGCCCCCCAGCTCCTCGACCCGCGCCCGGAGCACGCTGAGCAGGAAGGTCTTGCCGATGCCGGGGTCGCCCGCGACGACGGCCGCCGAGCCCTCCCCGCGGAAGGCCTCCTCGACGGCACGCACCAGCGCGCGGAGCTCAGCCTCCCGCCCGACGAGATCCGTGCGCGCCACGCGTCCCCCTCCCCGGACTCGGCCGGGACTCAGGATAGGGCGATCCGGCGCCGGCGCCATGCCCCAGCCGAGGTACGCCGCGCGGTCCAGGGTGCGGTTCAGGGTGCGGATCAGGGTGTCCGCCCGATGTGGTGGGGACGCCGCGCCGACAGCCTCGTCGTCATGCCCGAGTTCCGCCTCTGCCACCACCACACGCCCGACGAGTGCGGCGCCGCCGTCGCCTCCTGGCGCGGCTCCACCAGCCCTCTGCGGGGGCGCCCGGCGACCGCGTCCTGCGCGTTCGGCGGTCACCACGTCTGGTGGGACGTCGAGGCCGACGACCGGGAGGCGGCGCTCTCGCTGCTGCCCGGCTTCGTGGCACACCGCACCGAGGTCGTGCGCGTCACCGCGCTCGACATCCCCTGACCGCACCACCGACCGAGGAGTCCTCCCATGCCCGTCCCGCACACCACCCTGTCCCACCCGGCGTCCCACCCGGCCCTCGTCGGCATCCTCGGCAAGGCCGGTCGTGCCACCGACCGCTGAGCAGCTGCGCCCGCTGGGGGTCGCCGCCGGACTGGTCCTGTGCGCCTCGCTGGCCGTGCAGGGCTCGGCCGTGCTCTCGCACGCGATGTTCGCCGACCTGGGGGCCGGCGGCGTCTCCGGCCTGCGCTTCCTGCTCGCGGCCCTGCTCGCCCTGGTGCTCGTACGCCCGCGCTGGCGCGGACGCGACCCCGCCGCGTGGGCGTGGATCGCGGTCTACGGCACGGTCATCGCGGTGATGAACCTCGCGATGTACCGCTCGCTGGAGCACCTGCCCCTGGGCGTCGCGGTGACCATCGAGCTCTGCGGGCCGCTCGCGCTCGGGGCGACCCGGCTGCCGCACCCGGCCCTGCGGGTGTTCCCGGTGGTCAGCCTGGCCGGCCTGGTGCTGGTCGCGCGCCCCGGGGGCGGCCTGCCGCTCACCGGTCTCGCCCTGGCCGGCTGCGCCGCGCTCGGCCTGGCGGCGTACGCCGTCGTGGCGGAGCGGATCAGCGCGACCTCGGACGGCAACGGCTGGGAGGAGCTCGCCCTCGCGCTGGTCGTCGCGGCGGCCTGGACCCTGCCGCTCACCGCGGGGTCCCTGCCCGACGTCGAGGCCGGTCACCTGCCGCGTCTCGCCGTGGCGGCGGCGTTCGGGGTGCTGCTGGCCTTCGGCCTCGACTTCCTCGCCGTGCGCGTCAGCTCGGCGCGCGTGGTCGCGGTCCTGCTGTCCTTCGACCCGGTGCTGGGCGCCGTCCTGGGGTGGCTGTTCATGGCCCAGGACCTCGGCACGCCGACGCTGCTCGGGATCGCCCTCGTGGTCTCGGCGGGCGTCGTCACCTGCGGCCTGCACGGAGCGGCGGCCGGGGGCTCACACGGCGGCGCGCGGCGCGTACATGATCACGGCGACGCCGACGAGGCAGATCAGCGCCCCGGCGACGTCGTAGCGGTCGGGGCGGAAGCCGTCGGCGACCATGCCCCACGCGAGTGACCCGGCGACGAAGACACCGCCGTACGCCGCGAGGATGCGCCCGAAGTGGGCGTCCGGCTGGAGCGTCGCGACGAAGCCGTAGACGCCGAGCGCGATGACGCCGGCTCCGATCCAAAGCCAGCCCCGGTGCTCGCGCACGCCCTGCCACACGAGCCAGGCGCCGCCGATCTCGGCGAGGGCGGCCAGGGCGAACAGGAGCAGGGACTTGGCGATCAGCATGCGCCGAGTCTCGCAGCGAGGACCGTTCGGCGTGGCCGGCATGCCCGGGGACGTGAAAGCCCGGTCGTTGTTGACGGGGGAAACAACAACGACCGGGCGATGACGAATCTACTCCGCTCGTGAGCGCACGCACAACCATTGGCCCGGTTGTGTTCGAAGCGTGGAGCGAACGTGGAGCGATCCTTAACGGATCGTCACCTGCCGGTTGGCGAGTCCGGCGCGGGCCGAACGCTCCTCGGCGGTGAGGTCGCCAGCCTCCAGCGCCTGCTCGAGATCGGCGGCGAACCGGGCGGCCGGCTCCTCGAGCACCTCGGCCCCGGTGCCGAGCGGGAGGTCCCACACGGGGGCCAGCAGGCCGTGGGCGCGGAACATGCCCACGAAGCGCGATCCGTCGGCCACGGAGTCCTGGCCGGCGGCGTGCAGGCGGGCGAGCGCGTCGAGCAGCTGGTCCTCGGGGTGCGGCATGACCCAGCGCAGGTGCTCCTTGGTGCCCACGTTGGTCCAGTACGCCGCCTCGACCGAGGAGAGCCGGGTGGTCGGCATCACGCCGCCGTTGGCCTGCTCGAGCGCCGCCTCCATGCTCGCGTCGCGGTCGGGGATGTCGTCGATCCAGTACTCGAAGCCGTCGTGGACGGTGATGTCGAGCTCGGTGTCGGAGATCAGGTCCTGCAGGCTCGGCCCGTCGCCGGGCGCGCTCATCAGGCCGATGATGCCGGGCTCCTCGGTCGCCAGTGCCAGCTCGAGCACGGCACCGAGGTCGCGGGCCGGGTTGCCGTAGGAGTGCTGCACCTGGAGACCGAGCCAGACGTCGCCGGACTCGCGCACCATCGCGGGCGCCGCACCGGGCAGCAGGGTCGCGAGGCGTACGCCGCGCTCGCCGTCCTTGAGCGTCAGCGGCGCGGTCGCGGCCGGGACCAGCTCGCGCAGGGCGATCACGTCGCACTCGCCCGGCATCCCCTCGAACGGGCGGGCCACGAAGGTCGGCGCGGCGCCGCCCGCGGCACCGTGGCACGCCTTGTAGCGCTTGCCGGAGCCGCACGGGCAGGGCTGGCGGGGTCCGACCTCGCCGGGGGCGACCTCGGTGGGCTGGTTGCGGTTGCGGGACTTCTTGGCCATGCCCGAACCCTAGTCGGGTGCCTCCACCCCGCCTGCACCCCCGACCTACCCGCCGAGCAGCTCCAGCATGTAGCCCGGGCGGTCGCTGATCACGGCCGCGACGCCGAGGTCCAGGCACACCTGCAGGTCGTCCTCGGTGTTGACCGTCCACACGTGGATCTCGCGCCCGGCCCTCACCAGGTGCTTGCCCAGCCCGGGGTGGTCGCGCAGCTCCTCGACGCCGGGCCCGATGATCCAGTCGTCGCCGACCAGCGGGCGCAGCACCGGCCAGTGGTGCGCCTTGTCGACGAGCATCACGACGTCCAGCTCGGGTGCGAGCCGGCGCACCCGGTTGGCGGCGTTGAGGGAGAAGCTCATGATCCGCGCCGGCGACCCGGCGCGGTCCCACCCGAAGTCCGCGAGGGTGTCCACCAGCCGGCGCTCGACGAGGCCGCCGTAGCGCGTGGGGTGCTTGGTCTCGATCGCCAGGTCGACGTGCCGGTCGTAGTCGGCGACGGTCTCGAGCAGCTTGCGCAGCGTGAGCACCTTGCCGTCGACCGGGTCGCGGGTCGGCGACTCGTCGTCGAGCTCGGACCACGGGTTCTTCCACGAGGCGAAGTCGAGCTCGTCGAGCTCGGCGAGGCTCATCGTCGAGACCAGGCCCATCGTCGCGGCCGTACGCCGCAAGTTGCGGTCGTGCACGCACACGAGGTGCCCGTCGGCGGTCAGCCGGACGTCGCACTCGAGGCCCTCGGCGCCCTCGTCGAGGGCCCGCACGTAGGCCGCGAGGGTGTGCTCCGGGGTCTCGTGGCTGCTCCCCCGGTGCGCGACGACCTGGGGACGGTCGGACCGCTCCGGTGTGCGGCGGGAGCGTGACCTGCGACGCATGCGCCGAGCATGGCACGCCGAGCGCGCGTCACGTCGGACGCCACGTCACGTCCCCCAAAGCGAGGAGGTCGAGCGGCCGCTCAGTGGACGTGGTCGCGCCAGTCCGCCGGCACCCGGTCGGCCGGGCCCGGCACGGACTGGCCCTCCGGCCTGCTCTGCGGGTCGGCGAGCCGCGGGCCGGTCACGCCGACCGACCGCGCGTAGTCCCAGAACCAGTCCTCGCCCGGCTCGAAGCTCTGCACGACGGGATGGCCGGTCGCCTGGTGGTGCGCGGTCGCGTGCTGGGCGGGGCTGGAGTCGCAGCAGCCGACGTGGCCGCACTGCGCGCAGCGGCGCAGGTGCACCCACCACCCACCGGCCTCCTCGCACTCCACGCACCCCGTGCCGGACGGGGCGACCTCGGGGTCGATGCCTGCAGTCATGGGGACCAGCCTGCCTCGCCGGGGCCGGTTCAGGAAGTGCCCGGTCCGGATCCACCTGCCAGGAACCCCGGCAGCCAGTGCGCCTCCCAGGCCGGGATCTCCTGCTCCTCGACCGGCATGCGCACGGGTGCCCGCTCGGCGGTGCGGTAGCGGCCGTCCGACCGCACCATGAGGTGGTAGTTCACCAGCTCCCGGCGGAGGTAGGCGAAGTCCTCGTGCACGCTGCGCAGCACCTCGTCGACCTCCTTCTCGGCGTACTCCCGTCCGGGCTCGAACCGCGTGAGCACCTCGAGCAGCACCGCCGCGCGCACCTTCCGCCGGGCCGGCACCCGCTCGATCCGCCCGTCGGTGAAGAGCCTGCCGACGAGGCGCTCCTGCTCGGCCCGCGCTGCGTCGTACGCCTCCTGCCGCCCCGGTCGCTGCGCCCCGGCCTCGAGCGCCGCCCGGGCCGCGGTGTAGGTCTCGCCCGTCTCGGCCATGCGGGCGCGCACGACCTGCTTGAAGTCACTGTCCCTGGTCACTCGTCATCACCCTCTGCTGCGCTGCGCCCCCAGTGCGCCCTGCAGCGGGCGTTCGACGTACGTGGCTCACCCATGACGTCCGAGGATCTGCTCCCCTTCACCACCTCGCGCGGACTGGGGCCGACGCGCCTGGCTGGGCGCTGGACGACGCCCTCGGCGTCGATGGTGCCAGAGGCCCACGGGCGGGGGCAAAGACTTTCTGCGGGGGTTGACCCGGGCGGAGCCGGCTTGTTCTGGTGGGAGGAGAGGGCGAGGCCATCGGGGGTCTCGCCACCGACGTACGGAGTCATGCCCATGCACAGCACCCCTCGCAGGACCCTGCTCAGCGCCGTCGCCTCGCTCGTCGCGGTCGCCGGCCTGGCCGGTCCGTCGCAGGCGGTCACCAAGCTCACCGACGCGCAGGCCGCGAGCCAGCTCACGGCGGCGGGCATCACCCGCGTCTCGACCGGGGGCTGCACGGACCGCACCGTCTCGACGTGCACGTCCTACGACCAGATCAACCAGGAGACGGTCAGCGGCATCAGCACCTTCAGGTCCGTCAGCGGCTGCGCCATCACGATCACGGGCGGGACCGAGACCGGCCACGCGTCGGGCACCTACAGCCATGCCAACGGCTACAAGGTCGACGTGCGGCCGACCACGTGCGTGACGGACCACATCACCGGCCACTACGCCTACTCCGGCACCCGGGGCGACGGAGCCACGCTCTACACGGCCCCGTCGGGCAACGTGTACGCCCGCGAGGGCAGCCACTGGGACATCACCTACTACTCCTGCGGCTGCTGACGCCCGTCCGCTCGCCGAACCCACCTGACACCGGCGGCGGCGTGGCCCCACACTGGGCCCATGCCGTCGTCGAGCCAGTGGATCGCGTTCCTCGTCGCCTCGATCCTCTTCATCCAGGTCCCGGGGCCGAGCCTGCTGTTCACCATCGGCCGGGCGCTCACCGTGGGCCGGCGCGAGGCCCTCCTCTCCGTGCTCGGCAACGCCCTCGGCCTCGCAGCCCAGGTCGCGCTCGTCGCCGTCGGCCTCGGCGCCGTCGTGGCGGCCAGCGCGACGGCGTACACCGTCGTCAAGGTCGCCGGCGCGGCCTACGTCGTGTGGCTCGGGGTCCAGGCGATCCGTCACCGCGCCGACGCCCGGCTGGCGATGTCGGAGGGAGCTCCCGCGCGCCGCGGCCACCCCGTCCGGATCGGCTTCACCGTCGGGGCCACCAACCCCAAGACCATCGTCTTCTTCGTGGCGTTCCTCCCGCAGTTCACCGACCCCGGCGGTCCCGTCGCCGTGCAGACGATGCTGCTGGGTGTGGTCTTCGGCGTGCTGGCCGCGATGTCGGACAGCATCTGGGCGCTGGCCGCCGGGACCGCCCGGCAGTGGTTCGCCCGGCGACCCGAGCGGCTCGACGCGCTCAGCGCCACCGGCGGCACGCTCATGGTCGGCCTCGGCGCCACCATGCTGACCGTGGACTGAGGCGCGGCCCCCACGGTCGCCCGGGTTCGCCCGCCCACGGGCGGACGCCGGGGTACTGTGGCCGGGAGGCGTCAGCGTCCGTGGGCCAGCCGGCCGATCGGACAGCGACACCGGGCGGGCGGCACGCATGGAGCCGTTGCCGGCGACCGCCGAGGCGCTCGACCTGCTCGTGGCCTCCGGCGACGAGGGCGTGCGTGCCAGGGTCGCCTGGATAGGCGAGACCGTGCTCGAGGTCGTCCCGCACGCCGACGCCTTCGCCCTCTGGTTCACCGACGAGGACCTGACCCTCGTCCACATCAGGCCACTCATCGATCCGTCCGTGCGGGCCTCCCAGCGAGGCTCGCGGACCAGCGTCGCCCTCAGCTTCGCCACGGGCGGCCGGGTCATCGCGGTGGTCACGATCTACTCCGACCGTGAGGAGGCCTTCGCCGGCCGCGTGGAGGTGCTCGAGCGCCGGCTGGGCGCTGTCCCGGGGGCCTCCCTGCTCGACCACGACCTCGCCCTCAGGTGCCGTCGGCGAGCGGAACTCGCTCCGGCACAGCTGCGGTCGCGAGCCCTGATGGACGCGGCCATCGGCACCCTCATGGGCGCCGTGGGGCTGAGCCTCGACCAGGCCGAGGCGTGGTTGGCCGACGTGGCCCGCGACAGCGGGCGCACCGTCGTCGCGGTCGCTGTGCAGGTCGTCGCCGCACACCATGCCGCCATCGACCCCGACGAGCCACCGACGGACGAGCGGACGTAGGCGCCATGACGTCCGGGTACGTGCTGTGCCGCGTGGCCCACCGGGCCCACCAGGCCACCGACCGGGACCCGAGCAACCGCGACCGGCGGGAAGGCCGGATGGACGCTCCACGACGCCCCTAGGCTGGCGCCATGCGCGCCCTCCTCGTGACGGTCCTCCTGCTCTGCCTCGGCACCCTCCCGGCCCGGGCCGACATGTCGCCGCTGCCCACCGGCACCGACGTCGACTACCAGCTCGGTGGCGCGGCCTACGTGCCCGACAACGTGGGCATCGTCGTGCGCGACCGGACCGCCACCCCAGCCCCCGGGGCCTACAACATCTGCTACGTCAACGGCTTCCAGACCCAGCCGGACGCCAAGGCCTACTGGCGCAAGCACCGCGACCTGCTGCTGCAGGACGGCCGCGGCCGGCTGGTCGAGGACGAGGCCTGGGGCGAGTGGCTCCTCGACATCCGCACGCCGGCCAAGCGCCAGCGCCTGGCCCGCATCGTGGGTCGCTGGACCTCTGGCTGCGCCCGCGACGGCTTCGACGCCGTCGAGTACGACAACCTCGACTCGTTCTCCCGCAGCGGCGGTCTCATCAGCGCGCGGCACGCCAAGGCGTTCGCCCTCCTGCTGACCGCCACCGCCCACGGTGCGGGGCTCGCCGCCGGGCAGAAGAACTGGGCCACCTGGGACGGCACCACGGCCGGCTTCGACTTCGCGGTGTCCGAGGAGTGCGGGCGCTACGACGAGTGCGACGCCTACGTCGACTCCTACGGCGACCGGGTGCTCGTCGTCGAGTACCGCGCCCGGGACTTCCGCAAGACCTGCCGCGCGTACGGCGACCGGCTGGCCGTCGTCCTGCGCGACCGCGACCTCACGCCGGACGGCGTACGCCGCTTCTGCTGACGTACGCCGCCCGGCACCGCGGTCAGTGGGTGCCGACCGACTCCGGCTCGGCGGCCTTCTTGCGCTTGTTGGCGATCAGGCTGGTGGTGATCGTGATGCCGAGGATGCCGACGATCACGAACAGCGACATCAACGTGGGCACGTCCGGCACCGAGGGCCAGACCAGGTGCGCCCAGTGGAGGACCAGCTTGAAGCCGATGAAGCCGAGGATCGCGGCGAGGCCGTAGCTGAGGTGCTCCAGCGCGTTGAGCGCACCCTCGAGCACGAAGTAGAGCGCGCGGAGGCCGAGCAGCGCGAAGGCGTTGGTCACGAAGACGAGGTAGGGGTCACCGGTGATGCCGTAGACGGCGGGCACCGAGTCGACGGCGAACACGATGTCCGTGCCGAGGACCGCGACGGTCACCAGCGCGAAGGGCGTGAGCATGCGCGTGCCCTTCTCCACGACGGTCATGCGCGGGCCGTGGTAGTCGTCGGTGACCGGCATGAAGCGACGCATCACCTTCACCAGGCGCATCTCCGAGACGTCGACCTCGTGGTCCTGCCCCGACACCGCGTCGCGCAGCATCTTGATGCCGGTCAGGAGCAGGACCGCGCCGAAGACGAGGAACACCCAGTCGAAGCGCGACAGCGCCGCGGCGCCGAGCGCGATGAAGATGCCGCGCAGGACGAGCGCGCCGATGATGCCGTAGAGCAGCACGCGCTGCTTGAGCACCTCGGGCACGGCGAAGGCGGCGAGCAGCAGCATGAAGACGAAGAGGTTGTCGACGCTCAGCGTCTTCTCGACGAGGTAGCCGGTGTAGTACTCCAGGCCCCGGTCGCCGCCGTGGACGTTCCAGATGTAGAGGCCGAACGCGAGGGGAAGGGCGACGTAGAACGCCGACCAGGCGATGGCCTCCTTCATCTTGACCTCGTGCGGGCGACGGGTGGCGATGAAGTCGACGACGAGCAGGGCGATCACGACGCCGATGGTGATGAACCACAGGGTCGGGGACGCGATGGACGACATGGGTCTCCTCAGGATGCTTCGTGGGTCCTGAGGTCTCCCCCGCCGCTCCGAGTGCGGCCGCTCGCCGGGGCGCCCGCTGAGGCGCCGTAGTGACCGACGAGTGTTGGTGGGGTACTCCCCTCGCCACGTATTTTAGTTGAAGCGGCAAGCGCACTCCAATCCGTGACGGCCACGTATCGTCCACGACATGGAAACGATCGAGTACGACGTCGTCGTCATCGGTGGCGGCCCGGCGGGCGAGAACGCCGCGCAGTACGCCGTGGAGGGCGTCGAGGTGAACGGCCGGGCGATGACCGCCGCGATCGTCGAGCACGAGCTGCTGGGCGGCGAGTGCAGCTACTGGGCGTGCATGCCCAGCAAGGCGCTGCTGCGCCCGATCGCCGTCGCCGACGTGACCGCGGACCTCCCGGGCGTCTCGACCGCGCACGTCACACCGAAGGCACTGCTCGAGCGGCGGGACTCGTGGGTCTCGCACTACGACGACTCCGGCCAGGTCTCGTGGGCGGAGGGTGCCGGCCTGGCCGTGCACCGTGGCACCGGCTGGCTCGTCGGCGAGCGCACCGTGCAGGTCTCCACGTCGTCGGGTGACGACGTGCTGCTCCGTGCACGCCGGGCCGTCGTCATCGCGACGGGCAGCGCCGCGCACGTCCCGGAGCAGTACGCCGCAGCCCTCCCGTGGGACTCGCGCGACGCCACGGGTGTCATCGAGGTGCCCGACCGCCTCGTGGTCGTCGGCGGCGGTGTCGTGGCGTGCGAGGCCGCCATCTGGATGCAGGCCCTGGGCTCGGAGGTGACGCTGCTGGTGCGCGGACCGCGGTTGCTCGAGCGGATGGAGCCCTTCGCCGGCGAGGCGGTGCTCGCCGGCCTGCGCGAGCGCGGCGTCACCGTCCACCTCGGCACGAGCGTCTCCGACGTGCGCCGCGACTCCCCCGAGGCCACCGGCACCGGACGCGTGCACGGCGGCGCGGTCACGCTGACCACCTCGGCGGGGGAGCTGGTCGTCGACGAGGTGCTGCTGTCGATCGGACGCTCGCCCCTGCTCGACGGCATCGGCCTCGAGAGCGTCGGGCTCGCCCCCGACGACGTGACGGGCGGGCGCCTGCCCGACTGGCTCCACGCCGTCGGTGACGCGAGCGGAGGCGCGCCCCTCACGCACTGGGGCAAGCACCAGGCCCGCCTCGTCGGTGCCCGGATCGCGGCCGCCGCGGTCGGCGAGGTCGCGTGGGAGCCCGACCGGGAGGCGCCGGTCCCGCAGGTGGTCTTCAGCGACCCCGAGGTGGCGAGCGTCGGGCTGACCGAGGCCGAGGCGCGCGAGGCCGGGCACGACGTCGTCACCTCGCGCGTCCCGACCTCGTCGGCCGCTGGCACGGGCCTGCTCCGCGACCACATCGCCGGCGAGTCGCAGCTCGTCGTCGACCGGGAGTCGCGGCTCGTCCTGGGTGCGACGTTCGTCGGCCCGGAGGTCGCCGAGCTCGTGCACGCCGCGACCGTCGCGATCACCGGGGGCGTGCCCGTCCACGTGCTCCGCCACGCGGTCGCGTCGTACCCCACCTCCTCCGAGCTCTACCTCCGGCTGCTGGAGGAGCTGCCCCGCGAGCTGCGGACCCCGCCCCCACCTCCGGTGGTCGAGTAGCCGAGCGAGGCGTGTCGAGACCCCCATCGGTGGGCCTCGACACGACCGTCTACCAGGGGGCCGCTCAGCCCCGCTCGCGCAGGTAGCGCCCGAAGTGGGGCACGGTGAACGCGATCCGCCCGCGCTCGCCGGAATAGACGAGGCCCTTCTTCAGCAACGAGTCACGGGCCGGTGAGAGCGACTGTGGCTTCTTGCCGAGCGCCGCGGCCACGTCGGCGCTGAGCACCGCCTCGCCCTCGACGTCGGCGCCGGCCTCGGCCTGCGCGACGGCGACGTCCGCCATGGCCATGAGGTAGTCGCGCTCGCCCGGCGTGGCCCGCTCGTAGCGGGAGCCGAAGAAGCCGACGGCGAGCTCGGACTCCGCCTCCGGTGCGGCGACGGCGACGTCGGCCGCGGTGACCGGCGAGCGTGGGGCGAGGTCCCACACCGCCTTGCCGTAGGCCTGGATGAAGTAGGGGTAGCCGCCGGTCGCGTCGTACATCGCGGCGAGGGCCTGGGGCTCGTACGCCGCGTCCTCGTCGGCCGCCGGCGCCTCGAGCGCCCGGTCGGCGGCGTCGCGGGCAAGCCGGTCGATGCGCTGGTAGCGGAAGAGCCGCTCGCTGTAGGACTTGCTGGCGCTCAGGACAGCGGGCAGGTGGGGCAGCCCGGCACCGACCACGATCACGGGCAGCCCCGACTGGCTGAGCTCGTGGCACGCGGCGCACAGTGCCGAGACGTCGTCGGCGCCGAGGTCCTGCATCTCGTCGATGAAGATGCCGATGCCCTTGCCGGCGTCCGCCGCGAGACCGCCGAGGTCGGTGAACAGCTCGACGAGGTCGATCTCGATGTCCCCGGAGTCTGCCCGCCCGCGCACGGCCGGGACGTCGATGCCGGGGTTCCACTGGTCCTTGAGCCTCGCCTGGGCACCGGCGTCGCGGTGCGCGAACGACTTCACCACGCCGAGCACGTGGTCCACCGAGTCCTCGTCCGATCGACCAAGCTCGCGCACGGCCTGGTGCAGCGCGCTGCTCAGCGGACGGCGCAGCCCCTGGCCGGGGCGGGCCTCGAGCTTGCCGGTCCCCCAGCCCTTGCGGACCGCCGCGCCGCGCAGGGCGTTGAGCAGGACGGTCTTGCCGACGCCGCGCAGCCCGGTCAGCACCAGGCTGCGCTCGGGACGGCCCTTCGCCACGCGCTCGAGGACGACGTCGAACGCGGCGAGCTGCTCGTCGCGGCCCGCGAGCTCGGGAGGGCGCTGGCCCGCGCCCGGGGCGTACGGGTTCCGGATCGGGTCCACGATGCGACCCTATTGCGTCGTCTAGATCCCTCCCTAGATTGTCGGATAGTGGGCGAGTCGGTCACGATCGGGGGGTGACCGAGCCGCCCGCCGCCCAGTCCATCTCCTACCCCGCCGAGTCGCGGAGCACCTCGCGCTACGCCCAGGAGCGCCTCGACCCGCACGTCATCGTGCTGTTCGGCGCGTGCGGCGACCTCGCGCGCCGCAAGCTGCTGCCCGGGCTCGCACACCTGGTCCTGTCCGACCTGGCGCCCGACATCCGGGTCGTCGGCACGTCCCTGGAGGACATGGACGACGACGGGTTCAAGGAGTTCGCCCGGACCGCCATCGAGCAGTTCGGCCACAAGCAGCTGACCGAGGAGGAGTGGGACACCTTCGACGACAACCTCGCCTACGTCCCGCAGGCGGCCGGTCCCGAGGCGCTCGCGGCGGCCGTCGGGAGGGCGAAGGAGACGCTCGGCGACGACGTACGCCTGCTGCACTACCTCTCCGTGCCGCCCAAGGCCGCGCTCCCCGTCATCGAGATGCTCGGGTCCGCCGGCCTGGTGGAGCGGTCCCGCGTGGTGATGGAGAAGCCGTTCGGCACCGACCTCGCGAGCGCGATCCACCTCAACGCGGAGGTCCACAAGACCTTCGACGAGTCGCAGATCTTCCGGATCGACCACTTCCTCGGCAAGGAGGCGGCGCAGAACATCCTGGCCTTCCGCTTCGCCAACGGGCTCTTCGAGCCGATCTGGAACCGCAACTTCATCGACCACGTGCAGATCGACATCCCCGAGACGCTGGGCCTGGACCAGCGCGCGAACTTCTACGAGTCCACCGGTGCCTACAAGGACATGGTCGTGACGCACCTGTTCCAGGTGATGGCCTTCGTCGCGATGGAGCCGCCGACCGCACTGGAGCCACGGGCGATCTCGGAGGAGAAGAACAAGGTCTTCCGCTCGCTGCTGCCGATCAGGCCGACCGACGTGGTCCGCGGGCAGTTCACCGGCTACACCGGCCTGCAGGGTGTCGCGGCCGACTCCGACACCGAGACCTTCATCGCGCTGGAGTGCCGCCTCGACAACTGGCGCTGGGCCGGGGTCCCGTTCTACCTGCGCACCGGCAAGGAGATGGCCGAGGGCAACCGCATCATCTCGATCGCCTTCAAGGAGGCGCCGCGCTCGATGTTCCCCGCCAACTCCGGCGTCGGGTCGGCCGGGCCGGACCACCTCACCTTCGACCTCGCCGACGAGTCGAAGGTGTCGCTGTCGTTCTACGGCAAGCGCCCGGGCCCGGGCATGCGGCTGCAGAAGCTGTCGATGCAGTTCTCGACCGGGGAGACCGAGGCCGCGGGCGACGTGCTCGAGGCCTACGAGCGCCTCATCCTCGACGCCATGCGCGGCGACCACACGCTCTTCACGACCGCCGAGGGCATCGAGTCGCTGTGGGACCGCTCCGCGCAGCTGCTCGACGACCCGCCGCCGGTGAAGCCGTACGCCCCGGGCACGTGGGGGCCGAACGCGATCCACCAGCTCATCGCGCCGCACGCGTGGCGGCTGCCGTTCGAGCGGGAGTGGCGGGTCAGGAGGTAGGCCAGGCCCAGGTCGGGGAGGTCGGGGAGGTCGGGGAGGTCGGAGAGGTCGGAGAAGGCGGGGAGGTCGGGGACGCGGGGGTCAGCCCGCCTGGCTGGGGCGGACGACCCGGTCGACGCGCTCGCGCGCGATGTCGTACGCCTCGTCGAGGCCCTGGCGCAGCAGGGCGATCAGGTCGGGGACCTCGTCGGCGGCGAGCCGGAACGTCCCGGCGCAGACGTTGTCGCGCCACAGCGACAGCACGACCAGCTGCGACTCCTGGTGCCAGGTGACGCGCAGCGACCTGTCCTCACCGCGGGGGTCGAGGAAGACCGCCCCGGTGCGCGGCAACGTGCGCGGCTGGGCCATGTCCCATTGTGACCCGGGACACGAGGATCTGCCTAGACTCGTGGCGTGCCCGAGCTCCCCGAGGTAGAAGCCCTCGTCCAGGACCTGCGCGGACGCCTGGTCGGGCGGGCGATCAGCCGCGTCGACCTCACCGCGTTCAGCGCGCTCAAGACCTTCGACCCGCCGCTGCACGCCCTGCACGGCACGCTCGTCGACGACGTCACCCGCCACGGCAAGTTCCTCGACATCGACGCCAGCGGGGTGCACGTGGTCATCCACCTCGCACGCGCCGGCTGGATCCGGTGGCGCGACGAGGTGCCCGCGCTGCCCGCCCGGCCCAACCCGAAGAACCCGCTCGCCGCCCGCGTGGTCATCGACGACCCGGACCTCGACGTGCAGCCGGGGCTCGACATCACCGAGGCCGGCACCAAGAAGGGCCTGGCCATCTACGTCGTGCGCGACCCGCAGCAGGTCGAGGGCGTGGCCCGGCTCGGTCCCGACCCCCTCTCCGACGACTTCACCATCGAGGTGCTGCGGCAGATCCTCGAGGCCGAGGGGAGGAAGCAGGTCAAGGGCGTGATGCGGATGCAGTCGATCATCGCCGGCATCGGCAACGCCTACTCCGACGAGATCCTCCACGCCGCCCGGATGTCGCCGTTCAAGCCCGCCAACAGCCTCGACGAGACCGACCTGCAGACGCTGTACGACGCCATCCGCACGACGCTGGGTGACGCGGTCGCCCGGGCGAGCGGGCTCGCCGCCAGCGAGCTGAAGGGCGAGAAGAAGAGCAACCTCGCGGTCCACGGCCGGACGGGACAGGCGTGCCCGGTCTGCGGCGACATCGTCCGCGAGGTGTCCTTCGCCGACTCGAGCCTGCAGTACTGCGCGACGTGCCAGACGGGCGGGAAGCCGTTGGCCGACCGCCGGATGTCCAAGCTGCTGAAGTAGCCGCTGAGGCACGAAGAAAGGTGCCGGTCGGACTCACCCCCGTGAAGTCCGACCGACACCTTGGACGTCAAGAATAGCTTGACGCAGCAGATCGTCTCACGCAGACGCGTGCTTGTCGCCCGTTTTCCGCGCGAACCTCTCCCACGCCGCCTGGCGCGACACCCCGAGGACCCGACCGATCTCCGCCCAGGAGACGTTGCGGGTGCGCAGCATGTCGACCCACTCGTGCGCGAAGCCGGTGTTCTGCTCGGCGGACGCGAGGATCATCGGCAGCGTCGCGAGCAGCTCGGCGTCGCTCATCCGCTCCCACGGCATCTGGGTGCTCACGGCCTCCCAGGTGGCCGCGTCGTGGAGCGTGCGGTGGAAGTCGTCGACGCAGCGCTCGCACACCTGCGCCCCCAGTCCGCCGACCAGGCGCAGGCCGCTGCCCGGCCCGCCCTGCTCTCCACAGAACGAGCAGGTCCGGCCTTCACGCGTGATCGTCATGCGTACCCTCCCTCGACGCATGGTCCATCATGCACCGTCCCGCCGGACGGGGCAGCGGGACGGTGAAGAATTCTCGGCGTCACTCGGTGGACTCGGGCGTCTCGGGGATCTCGGGCACCTCGATGTCGTCCATCGGGTTGCCGCAGGTGTCGGTGAGGTAGGTGCCGAAGGCCTCGGCCTGCTTCTTCTCCTCCGCGGACGCCTCCTCCCCGCCGGCCTGCAGCTCCTCGAGGTTCTCCATGGAGAAGTCGTCGGCGTCGATGTCCTTGGCCTGGTCGACCACGGTCTCGAACCCGGCGCGGGCGTCGTCGGAGATGCCCTCGGGCGTTCCGACCTCCTCCATCTTCGAGCCCCAGTCCGTCACGGCCTTCGCCATGTCGGCCTCGCTCGGCATCTCCGTGGCGTCCTGGGGGACGAGGTCGGTGAACAGGCTGTTGGCGGCCTTGCAGAAGCTGTCCTCGCTCGCGTCGGTCGGAGCGCCGCCGCCACCGCCGCAGGCGGAGGTCACGGCGCCGACCAGCAGGACGGTGCTGGACAGGGTCAGGCGAGCACGGTTGTTCATGGGATCCCCCTCGTCAGGACGCGGCGCTCGGGTGCGGTCGCGTCATGGGTGGTGCTGGACAGGTCCCTACCCTCCTGGGTGGGTGGTCAACCGTCCATTCGGAAGGCGGGCGGCAGCGGCAGCCGCAGGCTGCGCCCGAGCTGCTCGAGGTACTCCCCGCGCGGCCGGCTCACGACACCCAGCGTCGCCAGGTGCGGGGTCTGCCACTGCACGTCGAGCACCCGCTCGTCGGCGTGCTCGTCGCGGAGCAGGTCGACGAGCGCGACCAGCGCGACCTTCGAGGCGTCGCGCTCGCGGTGGAACATCGACTCCCCGGCGAAGAGCCCGCCGATGCTGACGCCGTACAGCCCGCCCACCAGCCGCCCGTCCCGCCACGCCTCGACCGAGTGCGCCCAGCCGAGCCGGTGCAGTCGCCCGTAGGCGCTGCGGAAGTCGCCGGTGATCCAGCCGTCGGGCCGCTCGGGGCTGCCGCACTCGGCCACCACGTCGTCGAACGCCGAGTCGACGCGGATCTCGAAGTCGCGCATCGAGCGGCGCAGCGAGCGCGACACCCGCAGTCCGTCGAGCGGGAGCATCCCCCGCTCGACCGGTGAGAACCACCCGACCTGCTCCTCGCCGTCGAGGGTCACCGGCATCGGGAACAGGCCGAGCCCGTAGGCGGTGACGAGGGTGCCCGGCTCGAGGTCCGCGCCGAGCGCGACCAGGTCGTCGTCGGGGTCCCACGTCGCGTGCGCGGGGAAGGCCCACGGCGTCGGAGCGGGGGCGATCTGCACCATTCGCACGGTAGCGAACAACCAAACCGCGGGGAACGACGTCTCCCTGCTGACACCGACCCGGAGGACGCCATGCGACACACCACCACCCTCACAGCCGTGATCGGCCTCGCCGTCACCGCCCTCGGCCCCGTGGCCGCAGCCGCACCGGCACGCGCCGCGGAGACCTGCGACGGCAAGGCCGCCACCCTCGTGGTGAGCCTGCCGGCCGGCTCCTGGACCAGCGCCCCGGTGACGGGCACGCCCGGTGACGACGTGATCGTCGGGACCACCGGGAACGACACCATCGACGGCGCCGGTGGCAACGACACGATCTGCGGGCTCGGGGGCGCGGACACGCTCGTGGGCGGCGACGGCGACGACCGCCTCTTCGGCGGGGCGGACGCCGACTACGCCCCCGACGACGGCTACTACGGCGACCTGCTCGTCCCCGGAGCGGGTGACGACCTCGTCGACCTCGGCACCGGTGCGACGGACATCTGGTTCTGGGAGTCCCCGCTCCAGGTGGACCAGGTGTCGTACGCCGACGCCCCGGCCGGCGTCCGGGTGGACCTCGCCGCCGGCACCGCGACCGGTCACGGCACCGACACGATCGTCGCCGCCGACCCCGGCCGCCCGATCGGCGTCATCGGGTCGTCCCACGACGACACCCTGCTCGGCTCCGCCGCCCGTGACGTCATCGACGCCGGAGGGGGCGACGACGTCGTCGACAGCGGCGACGGCGCCGACGTCGTGCGTCCGGACAACCCGGGGCGTACGACGTCCGGCTGGAGCATCGACGCACCGCGACCCGAGCCGGTGCCGCAGCCGGGGGACGACGTCGTGTCCACGGGTCCCGGCAGCGACGGCGTCACCGTCGAGCGGGGCGTGGACGTCGTGCGCGGAGGAGCCGACGTCGACCGGTTGTCCTCGGACTCCCCCGACCCGGGCACGCGGTTGCTCGGCGGCGACGGCAACGACCGGCTCTTCACCGAGGTCGCGGGCACCGTGATGCGGGGCCAGTCGGGGGACGACACCCTGACCGGCCACCTCGCCGGGCGCCGGTCGACGTGGGACGGCGGGTCCGGCCGGGACCGGCTGATCGCCTACACCCCCCAGCGCCCGACAGGTGGCGTGCTCCGCGTCGACGTCCCGCGCAAGCGCATCACGGCCGGTCGCACCACGCTCGGTCGCCTCGTGGGCGTCGAGCGGATCTCGGCGTTCGTCCGCTTCCCCCGCGCGGAGTTCCGCGGCGGTCCGGCGAACGAGTGGTTCAGCACCTCGGCGCGCTCGGTGCGCGCCTGGGGCGGCGCCGGCGCCGACCGCCTCGACGGCACCACGGGGTCGGACCTGCTCGACGGCGGACCGGGCCGCGACCGGCTCACCGGGTACGCCGGGCGCGACCGCTGCGTGCGGGGCGAGGTGCTGAAGTCCTGCGAGGTGCGCCGCTGAGCGTCCCCGCGACGAGGGCGCCGCCCGTACGATCGGGGGCATGGGCCTGAAGCAGACCGTCGGGCGGCAGCTCGCACCGAGGATCCAGGAGCTCGCTCCCGGACTCACCACGTCGTTCGTGCGTGAGGCCCTCAACCGCGCGATCGACGGCGTGGGTCCGCTCGCCCCCGCCGCGGTGGCCGCCGACAAGCAGCTCGCCGAGCAGGGCGGCGACGTCGATCGGGCGATCCACGAGGTCATCGAGAACAACGTGCGGATCGCCGGCGCGCAGGGCTTCGCCACCAACCTCGGCGGCCTGGTCACGATGGCGGTCACGATCCCCGCCAACGTCACCGGCCTGGCGCTGATCCAGTGCCGGATGGTGGCGGGCATCGCCCACCTGCGCGGCCACGACCTCGACGACCCGCGGGTGCGCAACGCCATCCTGGCCCTGCTCCTCGGCGAGGAGACGGTGCACGAGATGGTCACGAAGAAGAAGCTCGCCGGCACTCCCATGGCGCTCGCGACCGCGCCTGCGCACGACCCGACGATCGACGGCACGATCTCCGCGGTCGTCGCCACCGACCTCATCGCGCGCGTCGCCGGCAAGCGCCTGGCCACCACCGTCGGCCGGCGGATCCCCGTGGTCGGCGGCGTCGTGGGGATGGGCGCGGACGGCTTCGCCACGTGGAAGATCGGTCGCTACGCGGACCGGGAGCTGCTGCCGCGGCGCAAGGGTTGACCCGGGTCGTCGCCGGTCAGCGCCGCCTGCGCACCCGACGGTAGGCGTCGAGCGTGCCGCGCCCCGCGGGGCTGTCCTCGAGCGTGGTGACGATCTTGCGCCTGACCCGGTGGGTCGGCGTGAGCCGCGCGCGGTCGCGCTCCTCGCGGGCCTCGCGCAGCTCCTCGTGGAGCCGCTCCTCCACCGCCCGCAGCCGCGCCGCCTCGACGAGCAGCGCGCTGATAACGTCGAGTGCCGGCGGCAGGAGCTGGTCGGCCGGCGCCGTGTCGGGGTCGGTGAACGTGCCGAGGTCGGGTCCGAGGAGGTCGTCGAGGGAGCCCTCGACGTCGTAGCCGCGCTCGGCGAGCACGTCGATCCAGTCCCGCGCGAGCTCGCGCGCCCAGGTGTGGTCGTCGGGCGACAGGCCGAGGCGGGCCGAGGCGACCCCCCGGGACAGGGTCTGGTGCGCCAGCGTCTCGCGCACCAGCGGGCGGTAGTCGGGCGGCGCGATGATGGAGGTCACCCGCTCGTTGATCGTGCGCAGGAGCGAGGTCTCCGGCACGCCGAGCGAGGGGTTCTCCCGCTCCGCGGTGAGGTCGAGCGGCAGGCCGTCGAGGCCGAAGGTCCGCGAGAAGCGGCGCCACAGCTCGCCGCGGTCCGAGCCCGGCGGTGGCAGCGTCACGAGGTGGACGCGCTCGGGCGGCAGCGACCCGCCCCACCGGTCGAGGATGTCCGGGACCTCCTGCACCGCCCAGAACCACGACCCGATCCGCGAGTCCCGCTCGGGATCGCGGATCGTGCGCAGGAACGCGGCGTATGTCACGTGGCTGCGGTGCTTGACGTTCTCCTGCCACTCGGCCGGGATCTGGCGCACCAGGTCACGGACCGACAGCACGAGGTGGACCTCGGCGTCGCCGAGGGAGGCGAGTGCGCGCTCGACCTGCGTCGGGGTCGCGCGGGCGAAGATCTCGTGGCTGATGATCGCGGTGCCGTGCCAGTCGCGGACCTGTGCGGCGAGGTGGTCCCACGCGCCGACGGCCTCGGTCTCGATGCCGCCCCACGGCAGCGTCATCAGGTCGAGCGCGGCGAGGAAGTGGGCGTCGAAGCGCTCGGCGGGGTAGAGGATGTCGTGCTCGCGCAGGACCTTCTGGTTGCGGAAGAGGACGTCCTGGAGGTAGGACGTGCCGGTCTTCGGGCAGCCCACGTGCAGCAGCACCCGCCTGCTCACCGCTCCACCTCGCTCTTCACCGTCCGGTCCGTGCGCCACGTCGGGTCGACCACCATGCTGATCGCCAGGTCGAGCACCCGGCGCTCGTCCGCGCCGGCGGCTGCGGCCGGCGCGGTGCGCGGCGCGAGGTCGGCGAGGTCGCCGACGACAGGGTAGCCAGCGCGGGTCAGGTCGCGGGCCATCCGGGCGGCCGAGGCGGCCACCCACCCGCGCTCGCGGACGGGCACGCCGACGGGGGCCGCGCCGGTGTCGGGAATCCGCCGTCGGAGCGTACGCATCAGCGCGGGCCGCTCGGCGGAGGGGACGCGGAGCCCGACGACGGCGGCGATCCGGCGGGCGAGCTCGGCCTGGTCGGCGCCCGGGACGCGGACGTCCGGCAGTCGGCGCACGCCGACCTGGTGCGGCAGGCGGGTGAGGTCGGTGACGACCCGGACGAACGGGCGGCGCCCGTGCCAGCGGTGCACCGAGTCGAGGAGGTCGACGCGTGCGGGCAGCTGGTCGCGCTCACGCCAGAACCGCAGCCAGTCCGCCCACGGCTTGCTGCCGTGCTCGAAGCAGCGCTGGGTCCACGTCCGGGCCAGGAGGTCGTCGAGCGGCGCGCCGACCGCGACGACGAACGGGCGGGGGCCGCCCTCGGGCCGGCCGAGGGCGAGCAGGTGCTCGCGCGCCGCGGTGGTGACGACGGGGTCGCCGACGAGACGGAAGCGACGCCGCCACGGCCGCGCCCAGGACGTACGCACGGGGTCGGGGCCCAGGGCGACGAGGTCGTCGGCGAGCAGCACGCTCGCCACCCGCAGCAGCTCGTGCGCACCCACCTCGGCGGGGTCGACCGGCCGCGGGCCGAACGGGGAGTACGGCAGCCCGACGAGCGGGAGGTCGGCCTTGCCGCGCCCGGCGGCGGATGCGGCCAGGACCCGGTCGGCGAGGCGGGTGCGCTCGCGGTCGCCTGCAGGGCCCGCACCCGACCGGGCGGCGAGGTTGACCCGGCGCAGCAGCTCGAGCTGCTGGGCTCCCGGCAGCGCGCGGCGAGCGGGGCGGTCCTTGCCCGACCCCGTGCCCGACCCCGTGCCCGACCCCGTCTCCGACCACGCGAGCCACGGGGTCGTGCCGCCCGCGCGCAGGTGGTCGACCCAGCCGTGGGCGAGCGCCGACGAACCGGTGGAGGAGCGGGCGGTCACCGGTCGCGCAGCCGGCGTGCGGCCGTCCGCAGGCGGTCGGCCACCGGTCCGCCCGATCCGTTGGCCTCGGCCGCCTCCCGGGTCATGACGGTCAGCGCGTCGAGCGCGGCGCTGAGCTCGAGCTTGGCCCGCACCCGGTCGGGGTTGCGCCACTCCTCACCCTCGGGCGGTCGCCGCGGCCGCAGGTCCTCGACGTCGCCGACGACGTCGACCCCACTGCCCTTGATCCACTCGATCCACCGCTCGCCCTGCTGCTCGGCGAAGTCGTAGCGCTCGGGGGGCAGGCGGACGGGCCATGCGTCGCGCGCCACCAGCACCTCCTGCGCGAGCTGCTCGCGGATGAGGTTGTCGTAGGCGGGCTCGCGGTGCGTGCCGAGCTCGAGGCGGCGGTTGAGCTTGCGCAGCAGGGAGGTCTCCGCGATCCCGAGCGAGCGGTTGTCGCGCTCGGAGTCGAGGGGCGCCCACAGCGGATCGATGCCGAACGCCCGGCAGAAGCGCAGCCACAGCTCGTCGCCGTCAGGGCCGCGGTCGTGGGGGACCGTGACCACGTGGATCCGCTCCGGCGGCAGCTTGGCCCCCCACGCGGAGAGCACCTCGGGCAGGTCGAGCGCCTGCCGGAAGAAGAACGACTTGCCGCCCTCGTAGCGGTTGATGAAGCGGTTGAAGCTCCACTTGCGGCCCTGCTTGATCGACTCCTGCCACGCGGCGGGCAGCTGGCGCGCGAGGTCGCGCGCGGAGTAGACGACGTGCACCTCGCTGCCGGCGAGGTCGTTCATCGCCTTGGCGATCTTGTCGGGCTTGGCCCCGGCGAGGATCTCGTGGCTGATCACGACGTTGCCGTCGGCGCGCCGCACCCTCCGGACCATCGCGTCCCAGGCGCCCCTGGCGTGCCCGGGGGCGCCGCCCCAGTCCTGGTCGAGCAGGTCGAGCGCAGCCCGGAAGTGGAACATGTCGGTCCGGCCGGGCCGGGTCGACGGGATGGTCACGCCGTGGCGAGCCAGCGCGGCCGTGTTGAGCCTCAGGCGGTCCTGGAGGTAGGTCGTCCCGGTCTTGGGCGCACCGATGTGCAGGTGGACGACACGGCTCATGGCGCTGATTGTGCCAGTCACCCGGCCAGGGCTCGTACGACGGCGCTCGGGCTCGGCCGACCCAGGTGGCCGGCCATCCACGTGCTCGTCGCGACGACCGCGCCGAGGTCGACGCCGTGCTCGATCCCGAGGCCGTCGAGCATCCAGACGAGGTCCTCGGTGGCGAGGTTGCCGGTGGCGGACTTCGCGTAGGGGCATCCGCCCAGGCCGCCGGCGCTCGCGTCGAACGTGGTGATCCCGGCCTGCAGCGCGGAGAACGTGTTGGCGAGGGCCTGGCCGTAGGTGTCGTGGAAGTGCATCGCGAGCCGGTCGGTGCCGACGCCCGCGTCGCCGAACGCGGCGACCAGCGCCCGTACGTGCCCCGCGGTGGCGACGCCGATCGTGTCGCCGAGGCTGAGCTGGCCCGCGCCGAGGTCGAGCAGCCGGGTGCCGGCGGTGACGACCTGGTCGACCGGCACCGCACCCTCCCACGGGTCCCCGAAGCACATGGAGACGTAGGCCCGCACGTCCATCCCCGCCTCGCGGGCGCGGGCGACGGTGGGCTCGAACATCGCGAACTGCTCGTCGAAGGTGCGGTTGAGGTTCTTCGTCGCGAATGTCTCCGTGGCGCTGCCGAAGATCGCGACGTGCTCGAGGCCGAGCTCGAGCGCGCGGTCGAGGCCGCGCTCGTTGGGCACCAGCACCGGGAGGTGCCGGCCCTCCTCACCGAGCGCGGTCATGAGCTCGGCGGCGTCCGCGAGCTGCGGCACCCAGCGGGGGTGCACGAAGCTGGTCGCCTCCACGACCGGCAGGCCGGCGGCGACGAGGCGGCGCACGAACTCGGCCTTCACCTCGACGGGCACGACCGTCTTCTCGTTCTGCAGGCCGTCGCGCGGACCGACCTCGTAGATCGTGACGCGGTCGGGCAGCCCGTCGACGCGCACGGTCATCGGGAGCTCACTCACCGGTGCCCTCCACCGTGAACAGGACCGCACCGAGCGTGACGAGGTCGCCGGTGGCGGCACCGACCGAGGTGACCGTGCCGGCGAACGGCGCCTTGAGCGCGAGCTCCATCTTCATCGCCTCCATCACGCCCAGCGTCTCACCCTCGGCCACGGCCTGGCCCTCGGTGACGTTCACCGCGAGGACCGTGCCGGGCATCGGCGCGACGAGGGTGCCGTCACCGGCGGCGGCCGCCGAGTCGGCGAAGGGATCGCGACGTTCGAGGACGAAGCGCTGGCCGCGGACGACGACCTCCGTGCCGCCCGGGCCCCGGCGCACGTACCCGTCGCCATGACCCAGCGACCCGACACGCTGCACGCCCTCGGTCGACCTCGGCGCGGCGAACCACCCCGCCGCGGAGAGATCGCGACCGAACTCCACGAGGGGGCCGGGCGCCCCACCGAGCCGGAAGCCGTCCGGCTGCCACGGCCCGGGCGGTGCGTCCCGGAGCACGGTCCGCAGCATGATGCCGGCCAGCGCACGGGCGTCGGCGTCGTCGGGGGCCGGCACCTCGTGCCGGTCGAGCCACGCCGTGTCGATCGTCGCGTCGCGGAACTCGTCGGACGCGACCAAGGTGCGGAGGAACCCCGTGTTGGTGGTGAGGCCGAGGATCGCCGTCCGGTCGAGCGCCTCGACCAGGCCCTCGCGGGCCGCGTCACGGTCGGTCCCCCAGACGATCACCTTGCCGAGCATCGGGTCGTAGGAGGCGGACACCTCCTGACCGGACTCCAGGGCGTGGTCGACGCGCACGAGCTCATCGTCGCCGACCGATGCGTCCGGCCAGACGACGTGCGACGCCACCCCGGCCTGCGGAAGGAAGCCGTGGAAGGAGTCCTCGGCGTAGACCCGCGCCTCGATGGCGTGGCCGTCGAGGGTGATGTCGGACTGGTCGACGCCGATCGGCTCGCCCGCCGCGACGCGCAGCTGCAGCTCGACGAGGTCGACGCGCTCGCCCCGCACCCGCACGACCTCCTCCGTGACCGGGTGCTCGACCTGGAGGCGGGTGTTCATCTCGAGGAAGTAGAACTCGCCGGTCGCGTTGTCGAGCAGGAACTCGACCGTGCCGGCGTTGGTGTAGCCGCACTGCTCCGCGAGGGCGACCGCCGCACCGGTGATCGCCGCACGCTGGTCGTCGCTGATCGTCGGTGCGGGCGCCTCCTCCAGGACCTTCTGGTGACGGCGCTGCGTGGAGCAGTCGCGCTCGAAGAAGTGCCGCACGGCGCCGTGGGCGTCGCCCATCACCTGCACCTCGATGTGGCGGCCGGACTCGACGTACTTCTCGATGAGCAGGGTGTCGTCGCCGAAGGAGCTGGCCGCCTCGCGCGCCGCGGCGGCCCTGGCCTCCGGGAGCTCGGCTGCCGAGCGGACGACCCGCATGCCCTTGCCGCCGCCGCCGGCCGCGGCCTTGACGAGCACGGGGTAGGCGAAGGACGCCGGGTCGTCGTCGAGGCCGTAGGAGGGCACGACCGGCACTCCGGCAGCGACCGCGACCTCGCGCGCCGCGTCCTTGCGGCCCATCGCGTCCATCACCTCGGCGGACGGGCCGACCAGGACGAGGCCGGCGTCGGCGAGCGCGCGGGCGAAGGGGGCGCGCTCGGAGAGGAAGCCGTACCCGGGGTGGACGCCCCAGCAGCCGTGCCGCACGGCCTCGCGGACCACCTCGTCGATGTCGAGGTAGGACGAGACCCGACCGGCCTCGTCGCAGGCGCGCACGTGCGGCGCGTCGGCGTCGGCGTCGGTGTGGATCGCCACCGTGGGGATGCCGAGGCGACGGCAGGTCCGCGCGACGCGGACCGCGATCTCGCCGCGGTTGGCGATGAGCAGTCTGTTCACGATGTCAGTCCGATCAGTCGGTTCCACCACTGCGTGCCTCACATCCGGAAGATGCCGTAGGACGGCTCGGGGATCGGGGTGTACGAGGTCGCCTCGAGCGCCATGCCGAGCACGCGACGGGTGTCGGCGGGGTCGATGATGCCGTCGTCCCACAGCCGCGCGGAGGCGTAGTAGGGCGACCCCTGGGTCTCGTACTGCTCGCGGATCGGCGCCTTGAACGCCTCGACCTGCTCGTCGGTCTCGAGGTCGTTGCGGACCGTGGCGAGCACCGAGGCCGCCTGCTCACCACCCATCACCGAGATCCGCGCGTTGGGCCACATCCAGAGGAACCGCGGGTCGTACGCCCGCCCGCACATACCGTAGTTGCCGGCGCCGAAGGAGCCGCCGATCACGACGGTGAACTTCGGGACGACGCTGCACGCGACGGCGGTGACGAGCTTGGCGCCGTCACGGGCGATGCCCCTGTTCTCGTACTCGCGCCCGACCATGAAGCCGGTGATGTTCTGCAGGAACACCAGTGGGATCTTGCGCTGGTTGCACAGCTCGATGAAGTGCGCGCCCTTGAGCGCCGACTCGCTGAACAGGATGCCGTTGTTGGCGACGATGCCGACCTCGCGGCCGAAGATCCGCGCGAACCCGCAGACCAGGGTGTCGCCGTAGAGCTTCTTGAACTCGTGGAACCGGCTGCCGTCGACCACGCGACGGATGACCTCGCGCACGTCGTAGGGCGTACGGGTGTCGGTGGGCACGACGTCGTAGATCGTCTCGGGTGCCTCGTGCGGCTCCTCGACCTCGGCGGACGGCGTACGCGCGGGGGTGGCGGCGGGCAGGGTGTCGACGATGGAGCGGACGATGGCCAGCGCGTGCGCGTCGTCCTCGGCGAGGTGGTCGACCACGCCGGACGTGCGGGCGTGGACGTCGCCGCCGCCGAGGTCCTCGGCACTGACGACCTCGCCGGTCGCCGCCTTCACCAGCGGCGGGCCACCGAGGAAGATCGTGCCCTGGTTGCGCACGATGACCGTCTCGTCCGACATCGCGGGCACGTAGGCCCCGCCGGCGGTGCACGAGCCCATCACGCTGGCGATCTGCGGGATGCCCCGGGCCGAGAGGTTCGCCTGGTTGAAGAAGATCCGGCCGAAGTGCTCGCGGTCGGGGAACACCTCGTCCTGCATCGGCAGGAACGCGCCGCCGGAGTCGACGAGGTAGATGCACGGCAGGTGGTTCTCCGCCGCAATCGTCTGCGCGCGCAGGTGCTTCTTGACCGTCATCGGGTAGTAGGTGCCGCCCTTGACGGTCGCGTCGTTGGCGACGACGACGCACGGACGCCCGGACACCATCCCGATCCCCGCCACGACCCCCGCCGACGGCACGGCGTGCTCGTCGGCGTCCCCGCCCGTGCCGGGTCCGTACATGCCGTGTGCCGCCAGCGGCGCCAGCTCGAGGAAGGGGCTGCCCGGGTCGAGGAGGCGGTCGATGCGGTCGCGGACCAGCAGCTTGCCGCGACCGGTGTGCTTCGCGCGCGCGGACTCCGACCCGCCCTGGCGCACCCGGGCCAGCCGGGCGCGCAGGTCGTCGACGAGCTCGCGCATGGTCGGGGAGGAACTCAGGGAGTCGGCCACCGGCTCAGGTTAGCGATCGTTAACCTCCGGTGTCCATCAGGCCGGGCTCGCGGGCGGAAACTCCGCGTGCAGCGTGGTCCCGCGACCGGGCTCGGACTGGAGCGTGAGCAAGCCGCCCGCTGCCGCCACCCGCGCCTCCATGCCGAGCAGGCCGCCGATCGCGACCTGCCGACGGTCGAAGCCGCTCCCGTCGTCGCTGACGGTGAAGGACAGGTGCGGGTGCCCCCGCAGCGTCACCAGCACCTCCGTGGCGCCGGAGTGCTTGGCCGCGTTGGTCAGGGCCTCGAGGATGCAGAAGTAGGCCGCCGTCTCGACCTGCCGGCTCGGCCGGTCGAACTCCGCGATGTCGAGCGTCACCGGCACCGTCGAGCGACGGGCGGTGGACTGCAGGGCGGCGACCAGCCCGCGCTCGGTGAGCAGCGGCGGGTAGATGCCGCGGGCGAGCTCACGGAGCTCGGTGACGACCTCACGGTTGTCGGAGGCGAGCTGGTCGAGCAGCTCCGCCGCACCGTCCTGGCGACCGGCGACCAGCTCCTTGCGAGCCCGCTCGATCGTCACGCTCATCGCGAGCAGGCGCTGCTGGGCGCCGTCGTGGAGGTCGCGCTCGATGCTGCGGCGGGCTGCGTCGGCGACCTCGACGATCCGCATCCGCGACTCGACGAGCTGGCTCGACTGCTCCTGCAGGCGGGTGTACGCCCCGCGCACGAGGAAGACGACGACGGCGACGCCCGGCGGCAGCGAGGCCGCGATGACGATGGCATTGATCCACCAGACGTCGTTGAGCGCCTCCGTACGACGCCACTCGCCGAGGGCGGCCACGCTCGCGCTGCCCGCGACGGCCACGATGCTCAGCGCGGTGATCCAGCGACGACCGAGGTAGGGGAAGCCGACGAGCAGCGGGACCATCGCCAGCAGGGCGGTCAGCGGAGTGAGGTTGGGCGTGGCCCACGTGCCGCCGACGGCGAAGAGCAGCGCGGAGAAGGTGAGCCCGATGATCGCCGCCGTGGCGCCGTACCTCCGGCACAGTGGCGGGGTGACCAGCATGATGACGATCGAGACGACCATGACGCCGAGGTCGATCTCGACCGCGGTGTGCTTGAAGCCGAGGAGGTAGACCGCGGCGAGCGCCAGGGTGGCGGTGGTGAGGGCGATGAGGTTGATGCGCATCAGCCAGCGCAGGGCCGGGTCGAGGGCGTCCCAGCCCGCCAGGGCGTTCCTCATCGTCGGGGCGACACCCCGCCGCCGACCCCCGCTTCGCTGAGGAACACCAGCGTCGCCGCCACCCGGCGGTGCACGGGGGCGTCGGAGGGCAGGTCGAGCTTGGTCAGGATCGAGTTGATGTGCTTCTCCACGGCCCGGTCGGTGATCACCAGCTCGCCCGCGATCGCGGAGTTGGTCATGCCGCGGGCGACCATCCCGAGGACCTCGAGCTCGCGCGGCGTGAGCCGGTCGAGCAGCGAGTCGTGGCGCCGGGTGCCCGTCGCGACCAGCGCGTCGACGACGATCTGGTCGATCACCGAGCCGCCGCCGGCGACCGTGCGCAGGGCCGCGACGAGCTCGTCGACGTCGGCCACCCGCTCCTTGAGCAGGTAGCCGCGACCGTCGCTCCCCTCGCGGACGAGGTCGAGGGCGTACTCGACGTCGGAGTACTGCGTGAGCGCGACCACGCCGAGGTCCGGGTGGGTGTGGCGCAGCTCGCCGGCCGCGCGGATGCCCTCGTCGGTGAAGTCGGGGGGCATCCGGATGTCGGTGAGCAGCACGTCGGGACGGTGCTCCTCGACCGCGGCGAGCAGCTCGGGCAGGCTCGTCGCGGTCGCGACCACCTCGATGTCGTCGTACCCCTCGAGCAGGGCGAGGACGCCGGCGCGGAGCAGGTCTCCGTCCTCGGCCAGGACTACTCGGATCGGCGGCATGCGCGCACTGTAGCCACGGATCCCGCGGCGCGTCGGTAGAGCAGGCACCACTCCCGTACGCCCAGCTCGGCCTCGGTTCACCGTCGATTCCGCAGCCACCGACCGCGTGCGCCGCGAGTCTTTGACCGATGGTGGTGCTACCACCACTGAATCCGCACGCCGCGTCGTCCAGACTCGACGTCGGAAATCGCTGCACTGGTCGTGGGGATCAGGTGGGCCGCCGCGGGGGTGCGGCCCACGTGCAGCACCACGAGGACCGGGGAGGCGCACGTGATTCCGCTGGCCGTCTGGGAGGCGCCGGAGCGTGAGATCTCGCTCCCGGCACCTCGAACGCCGCGGGGAGGGTTAGCAGGCACTAACCTCGAGCTCGTGACTCCCCGCCGTCAGCAGATCCTCGACATCGCGGCCGAGATGTTCGCCGCGCGGGGGTTCCACGGCGTGTCCGTCGCCGAGCTCGGCGCGGCGTGCGGCGTCTCCGGCCCGGCGCTCTACAAGCACTTCCAGTCCAAGGACGCGATGCTGGCCGAGATGCTGGTGTCGATCAGCGAGACCCTGCTGGCCGAGGGACGCAGCCGGGTCGCGAGCGCCGCCGGACCGCGCGAGGCCCTCGAGGCCCTGGTCGAGTGGCACATCCAGTTCGCCATCGAGCACCGCGCGCTGATCGTGGTCCAGGACCGTGACTGGAGCAGCCTCCCCGACGAGGCCCGCGAGCGCGTCCGCGCGCTGCAGCGCGCCTACGTCGACGTGTGGGCGACCCAGGTCCGCCTGCAGGACCCGACCCTGAGCCCGGAGGCCTCGCGCACCCGCGCCCACGTCCTGTTCGGGCTGCTCAACTCCACCCCGCACAGCGGTCGGCTGCCCGACCCGCAGATGCACGACGTGCTCCGCGACATGGCCCACGGCGCCCTCGGTCTCGCCTGAGATCCGGTCCCGCCGGCTCGCCCTCCTCACCCCGTCCCGCCCGATAGGGTGAGGCCATGAAGCTGAGCGCCACCCTCGAGAACGCCTTCAACGCCCAGATCACGCTGGAGTTCCAGGCATCGCTGGTCTACCGCCAGCTCGCCATCGAGCTCGAGATCATGGACCTCCCGGGCATGGCCGCCTGGCTGCGACACCAGGCGGACGAGGAGATCGTCCACGCCAACAAGTTCATCGACCACGTGGCCGACCGCGACAACCATCCCCGGATCGGTGCGACGTCCGCGCCGAGTCCGGCGATCACCTCCGTGCTGGACGCGTTCGAGGCAGCCCTCGCGCACGAGCAGAAGGTCTCCGCGTCGATCCGCGACCTCTACCGCCTCGCCGAGTCCGAGGGCGACCTGGACTCGCGTCCGCTCCTCAACTGGTTCCTCGAGGAGCAGATCGAGGAGGAGGCGACCGTCAGCGAGATCGTCGGGCGCGTGAAGCTCATCGACGACGACGGCCCCGGCCTGCTCCGCCTCGACGAGGAGCTCGGGATGCGTCCCGTCGCGACCACCGAGGCGCGCTGAGTCCCCTCTCGACCCACGCCGCCGGGGGTGCTCACCAGTCGCTGAACGGGTCCTCGCGACCGAGCAGCCGCGCCGCGCGCACGGCGGCGTCCTCGGCGACAGCGAGGTCGTCGAGGGTCTCCTCGTCCTGCCCGTCGTCGTCGGGACGTAGGTCGGGTGCGGGGCGGGTCAGTGCGTGCAGGTCGCGCAGCACCCGGTCGCGGGACAGGCCGCGCAGGTGGGTGAGCACGAACGGGTCGACCTGGATCAGCCACGCCAGCTGGGTCAGCACGGCGAGCGCGTGCGGGCACGGGTCGAGCCATGCCTCGCACGTGCAGGCCGAGCCCAGCTCGCCGCCGTACGGCAGCAGCTCGACGCCTGCCTCCTCCACCGCCTCGACGAAGGAGTGCGGGAGCTGCCCGGCGAGCAGCGCGCCGATGCGTCCGGACTCCGCCGCGACCAGCTCGGTGACCGCGGCGGCGTCGCCGTCGTCGAGGACCGGCACGCTGACCTCGACGGTGTAGGCGTCCTGGCCGTCGGTGACGGCTGCGACCGCCCCGCCCGCGGTGACGGTGATGGAGCCGACGGCGCCGGAGCGCGCGAGCGTACGCCCGGCGCGGAGGTCCTTCTCGCCGAACGCCGCCTCCTCCACCGCGCGCACCACGGCCTTGCTCCACCACGTGCCGGCACCACCGCCGCGCCGGGGCGGGAGGCGGGGGTGGGTGACGCTGCCCGTGCTCATCGCCGTGGCACGGGTCGGAGCGCGACGAGGTCGCGCAGCTCGTCGTCGGAGAGCTCGGTGAGGGCGGTCTCGCCGCGCGACAGGACCGAGTCGGCCAGCGAGCGCTTGCGGGTGAGCAGCTCGGCGATCTTCTCCTCGATGGTGCCCTGCGTGACGAAGCGGTGGACCTGCACCGGCCGGGTCTGGCCGATCCGGTAGGCGCGGTCGGTGGCCTGGTCCTCGACGGCAGGGTTCCACCAGCGGTCGAAGTGGATGACGTGGTCGGCGCGGGTCAGGTTGAGGCCGGTCCCGCCGGCCTTGAGGGAGAGCAGGAAGACCGGCGTCTCGCCGGCCTGGAAGCGGGCGACCATCTGCTCGCGCTGCCGCACGGGGGTGCCGCCGTGGAGGAGCTGGTGGGGCACGCCGGCGGCGCCGAGGTGGCGGACGAGCAGGTCGGCCATCGCGACGTACTGGGTGAAGACGAGTACCGCTCCGTCCTCGGCCATGACGGTGCCGACGAGCTCGTCGAGCAGCTCGAGCTTCTCCGACCGGCCCCGCAGCTTGGGGTTGGGCTGGCGCAGGAAGTGGGCCGGGTGGTTGCAGATCTGCTTGAGCCCGGTCAGCAGCTTGAGCACCAGGCCCCGGCGGGTGTCCTCGTCCGCCTCCTCGATGCGGCGCATCGACTCGCGCACCAGCGTCTCGTAGAGGACGGCCTGCTCACGGCTCAGGCCGAGGAGGTGGTCGGTCTCGGTCTTGGCCGGCAGCTCGGGCGCGATGCCGGGGTCGGACTTGCGGCGCCGCAGGAGGAAGGGGCCGATCAGGTCGGCGAACTGCCGGGCCTTGGTGGGCTCGAGGCCCGACTCGATCGGACCGGCCCAGACCTTGCGGAAGGCGTTGCGGCTGCCGAGCAGGCCCGGGATCGCCCAGTCGAGGATCGACCAGAGCTCGGTGAGGTCGTTCTCGACGGGGGTGCCGGTGAGGGCGATGCGGGCCGTGCTCGGGATCGTGCGGAGCGCGCGGGCCGCGGCGGAGCGGGAGTTCTTGATGTGCTGCGCCTCGTCGGCGACGACGACGTCCCACGGGACCTCGGCGAGGAGCGCGGCGTCGTTGCGCATCGTGCCGTAGGTCGTCAGCACGAAGCCGTCCTCCACGCCGTCGAGGTCGCGCGCGCTGCCGTGGTGGCGGCGCACGGCGACTCCCGGCGCGAAGCGGCGGATCTCGGCCTCCCAGTTGCCCAGCAACGAGGTCGGGCACACGACCAGGGTCGGGCCGCTCCCGCGGTGGAGGTGCAGCGCGATGACGGTGATCGTCTTGCCGAGCCCCATGTCGTCGGCCAGGCAGGCGCCGAGCCCGAGCGAGGTGAGCTCGGCCAGCCAGGTCAGTCCGCGCCGCTGGTAGTCGCGCAGCTCGGCCCGCAACGCGCCCGGCACCTCGACCAGGTCGCCGGTCACCGCGCCGCGGACCCGGTCGCGGACCGTGAGCAGGCTGGCCCCGACGACCGCCTCGTAGGGGGCGTCCTCGATGTCGACGACGCCGGTGAGCGTCGCCGCCAGCGCCTGCACCGGCGTCACCGTGCGGATGAGCCGCTTGCGGGCGCGCTTGATGACGGCCGAGTCGACCGCCACCCAGTTGTCGCGGAGCTTGATGA
Organism: Nocardioides cavernae; assembly: GCF_013410035.1. Taxonomy (GTDB): domain Bacteria; phylum Actinomycetota; class Actinomycetes; order Propionibacteriales; family Nocardioidaceae; genus Nocardioides; species Nocardioides cavernae_A. The sequence goes on from NZ_JACCBW010000001.1 coordinate 1,421,066, forward strand.
TCGGGCTGGTCGTGCGGGCCAGCTCGTCCATCTCGTCCTCGGTCAGCTCCTCCCCGTGCAGGGAGAGTTGCCACTCGAAGCCGAAGAGCGCCTGCGGTCCGAAGAGCCCGTCCTTGAGCGCCTCCTCGCGCGGCGCCGTGGAGGCCCGCTGCCCGAGCTGGACGCGCTGGGTGACCTCGCGGTCGAGGTACTTCGGCCACATCACGGGATGGCCGGCCTCGGTGAGCGCGGCGGCGCCACCGTCGAGGAGCGAGAGGATCTCGTCGGAGTCGAGGGCGATCTCGTCGGGCACCCGGAGGTCGAGGAGCCGGTCGAGCACCGGCCACGCGTCCGCGGCCGAGCGCAGCGCGATCGCCGCGTGCGTACGGGCGCGCTCGCCGAACCCGTGCGCGGCGTCGGGACCGGACTCGGCCCACAGCTCGGAGGCGTCGGCGAGGTGGGCGGCGTTGTCGGCGGCGTGCACCTGGAGCACGAGGCGCACGCCCCCGGCGACGAGCTCCTCCTCGTCGGCCTCGACGCGGAAGGAGATCGAGACGAGGTGCGGGCGGTCGTCCTTGCCGCGCGCGCGGATCCGCGCGATCCGCTGCTGCAGCTGGTCGCTGAAGTCGTCGGGGGCGGCCGCGCGGGGTGCAGGCGTACGGCCGGCGTCGACCCGCTGCCGGGTGCGGCCGGGCGTGGTGCGCGGCATCGTGTCGACGACGGCGTCCAGGAGCCCGCGGACCATGCCCTCGGCCGTGGCCTCGTCGAAGCCCTCCCACGCCCGCGACCTGGCGAGCTCGCCGATCCGTCGCTCGTCGTCGACGTCGAGGCCGGCGACCTGCCAGTGCCGGCCCTCGGGGTCGGGGGCGAACCGGCCCGAGGCCACGAGCTGCAGCCCGAGCAGCGCCGCGCCGGCGAGCATCGCGACGGACGGGTGCACGTCGGGCTGGTCGCGGACCTTGCCGAGCACCGGCAGGGCGCCGCGGATCGGCATCACGATGGTGCGACGGTCGTCGGTGAACTCGATGGAGCCCTCCCGCGGCGGCTCGCCGACCAGCAGCCGGGCGGGACCGGTGACCGGGACAAGGCTCATGCAGGACCTCTCGGCAGGACGGGCAACAGGGACGCTAACGCCTCGGACCGACAACGAGTTCCCGCGTTGCTAGCGTCGTCGGCATGGAGACACGGAGCGACACACGGAGCGACATCGCCGCGCTGCTGGCCGCCCACCCCGTGATCGACGGTCACAACGACCTGTTGTGGGAGGCGCGCGAGCAGGTGGCGTACGACTTCTCCCGCCTCGACGTGGGTGCGGGCGGCACGCCGACGCACACCGACCTGCCGCGGATGCGCGCGGGCGGGATGGGGGCGCAGTTCTGGTCGGTCTACGTCCCGACCCGGATGACCGGTGACACCGCGGTGAGCGCGACGCTCGAGCAGGTCGACGCCGCGCGGATGCTCACCCGTCGCCACCCCGACGAGCTGGCGTGGGCCACGACGGCCGACGAGGTCGAGGAGGCCTGGGCGAGCGACCGCATCGCATCGCTGGCAGGTGCCGAGGGCGGGCACTCGATCGGCAGCTCGCTGGGCACGCTCCGCCAGCTGTACGCCCTGGGCGTGCGCTACCTGACCCTCACCCACAACGCGAACACCCCGTGGGCCGACTCCGCCACCGACACCCCTGCGGCGGGCGGGCTGACGGAGTTCGGGCGCGAGGTCGTCCGGGAGATGAACCGCACCGGGATGATGGTCGACCTCTCCCACGTCTCCCCCGCCACGATGCGCGCGGCCCTCGACGTCAGCGAGGCGCCGGTGATCTTCAGCCACAGCTCGGCGCGGGCGGTGACCGACAGCCCGCGCAACGTCCCCGACGACGTGCTCGCTTCGATGGCACGCGGCGGTGGCGTGTGCATGGTCACGTTCGTGCCGAAGTTCGTGAACGCCGCCTGCGCCGACGCGCACCGCACCCTGGTCGAGGCCGCGGCTGCCGACGGCGTGCGCGAGGCGGACGGGCCGGCGTTCGCGGCGCACGAGGCGCGCTGGGTCCAGGACCACCCCCACCCGACCGCGACCCTCGACGACGTCGTCGCCCACTGCGAGCACGTGCGCGAGGTCGCCGGCATCGACCACGTCGGGCTCGGCGGCGACTACGACGGCGTGGAGGCCCTGCCGACCGGTCTCGAGGACGTCTCGGCCTACCCGGCCCTGCTGTCCGCGCTCGCCGACCGCGGCTGGTCGACCGACGACCTGGCGCGGCTCACCTGCCGCAACACGCTGCGGGTGATGCGCGAGGTGGAGGCGGTCGCGCTCGACCTGCAGGCCGAGCGCGAGCCCAGCACCGCCCGGATCGAGGACCTCGACGGCACCCCCCGACCCGGGGCATGACGTGACCCAGGACACCGCAAAAACGATTGGGTCGTTGTCGGTGGCAACCAATAACCTCTTCGGGTGACCGACACCCAGATCCAGCCCGGCGACACCCAGCCGGAGTCTTCCGACAAGCTCGACAAGAGCGTCCTCATGGTGGCCGGCGTGGTCGTCCTCGGCGCCATCATGTCGATCCTCGACATCACCGTCGTCTCCGTCGCGCTCAACACCTTCCAGCAGGAGTTCGACGCGACCGCGGCCGAGGTCGCGTGGACCATGACGGGCTACACGCTCGCCCTCGCCAGCGTCATCCCGCTCACCGGGTGGGCCGCCGACCGCTTCGGCACCAAGCGCCTCTACCTGATCGCCGTCGCCCTCTTCACCGCCGGCTCCGTGCTGTGCGCGTCGGCGACCTCGCTCGAGCTGCTCGTGGTCTTCCGGGTGCTGCAGGGCCTCGGCGGCGGCATGCTGATGCCGCTGGGCATGACGATCCTGACCCGCGCGGCCGGGCCCGAGCGCATCGGTCGCGTGATGGCCGTCCTCGGCATCCCGATGCTGCTGGGCCCGATCTTCGGTCCGATCATCGGCGGCGCGCTCATCGAGAGCGCCTCGTGGCACTGGATCTTCCTGATCAACCTGCCGATCGGCATCGCGGCCATCGCCTACGCCTGGGTCGTGCTGCCCTCTGACGAGGTCGAGCCGTCCGAGAGCTTCGACTGGCTGGGCATGGTGCTCCTGTCCCCGGGTCTCGCCGCCTTCCTCTACGGCGTCAGCTCCATCCCGGAGGAGGGCACCGCGATGGCGGCCCGCGTCCTCGTCCCGGCGATCCTCGGTCTCGCCCTCATCGTGGCCTTCGTGCCGTGGGCCCTCGCGAAGCGCAACATCCACCCGCTGGTCGAGCTGCGCCTGTTCAAGAACCGCAACATGACGGTGGCCATCATCGCGATGAGCCTGTTCGCGATCGCGTTCTTCGGCGCCTCGCTGCTCTTCCCGCTGTACTTCATCCAGGTCCGCGGCGAGGGCACCCTCTTCACCGGCTGGCTGCTCGCCCCGCAGGGCGTCGGCGCGATGATCACCATGCCGATCGCCGGCATCCTGGCCGACAAGATCGGCCCCGGGAAGATCGTCCTCACCGGCGTCACCGTGATCACGGTGGGCATGGCGATGTTCACCCAGATCGGCGCCGACACCTCCTACGTCTACATCCTCGGTGCGCTCTTCATCATGGGCCTCGGCATGGGCGGCACGATGATGCCGATCATGACCGCGGCGCTCGCCACGCTCACCGCGCACAACGTGGCCCGGGGCTCGACCCTGCTCAACATCACCCAGCAGGTGGCGGCGTCCATCGGCACGGCGCTCTTCTCGGTGATCCTCACCAACGAGATCAAGGACTCGAAGTTCGTCGCCGCCGGTCAGGCGATCGAGGCCGCGGGCGACGACCAGACCGCGGTCGCTGCGGTTCTCGAGAGGTTCGGCATCTCGCCCGACCAGCTCGGCAACCTCGGCCAGCTCGTCGTCAACGACATGGCCGACGCCTTCGCGACGGTCTTCATCGTGGCGACGGTCCTGGTGGCCTGCTGCCTCATCCCGGCCGCGTTCCTGCCCCGCAGGAAGGTCGCGCAGGTCGACCCGACCGCGATGATGGGTCACTGAGCCACACCCGACCACGACGCCGACGACGGCCCGTCCTCCTCCGGGAGGGCGGGCCGTCGCCGTCACTGCGGGGCTGCAGGGCGCTACGGGTTGTTGGCCGAGGTGGCGCCCTTGCCGAGGTTGATGACCAGGTCGGTCGGCATGTCGATGCCGCTGCGGAAGACCTGCGCCAGGCCCTTGGTGCTCGCCTCGAGCGCCGGGGAGATGTCCTTGAGCAGGGCGGCCATCTTGTCGAGCGACTCCGAGAGCGCCTTCATGAACTTCCGGCAGCGCTCGAGCACCGACCGCGCCTTGTTGATGAGCGAGGTCAGCGCGGCCGGGGCCGCGATGCCGAGGGTCAGCGCCGACTGTGCGACGGCCCCGATGGCGTTGCCGACCAGGTCGGAGAAGAGGCCCTCGATGAAGGTGCGTACGCCTGCCAGCAGGCCGCCGGCGATCTCGATGCCGGAGGAGACGCCGTGGGCGACCTGGGAGAGGGCGGCGAAGACGTGCTCCATGCCCCCGGCCGCGGCGCGATAGGCGTCCATCGCCAGACCGGTGTAGCCGCCGGTGTCGGTGGCCACGAGGGAGCGGTAGTCGGGACCGATGCCGCCCATGTGGTCGCCGATGTTGCGCCACGACTCCGCGCCGGCGCGGATGACGCCGGGGTCGCCGAGCAGCTCGTCGAGCCAGTCCTGGATCGGGCCGCAGTGCTCGAGGATCCAGTTGACGACCATCGAGCAGGCGGTGCCGAGGGGGTTGAGGATCGCCCCGACGACGTCGAGGGCGGCGCTGACGCCGTTGATGGTCCCCTCGATCCAGTCGCCACGCGCGAAGGCGGACGCGGAGTCGGCGGCCCCGTCGATCATCTTCAGGCCGTTGGTGCCGTTGGAGAACGAGTCGAAGTTGGTCACCAGGCCCCGGTCGGTGTTGCCGGGGTCGACCACGAGGGCACTCATCGGATCCTCCTGCCGATCTCGTCGAAGTGCGCGCCGACGGTGTCGTCGATGAAGCTGAACGTGTCGGCCAGTCCCGTGACGGTCTCGGCGCAGTCGTCGAGCGCCCCCTCCATCGCCGCGGCGGCCACCTGGCCGGCCGTCTGGAGCGGGAACATCGCCGGCCCGACGAGGAGGGAGCCGATGCTGCCGAACATGCCGGAGGTGAAGCTGACCTGACCGGCGGCGGCCGTGGCCTCACCGGCCTTGCGGGAGAGGCTGCGCACGCGGTTGGCGTGGGCCCGCATCTCGCCGGGGTCCACGAAGATGTCGGTCATCGGTCGTCGTCCTCCTCGTAGCCGTAGCGGTCGCGGTAGGCCTGGGTGAACTGGGCCACCGACGGGGACCCGGCACCGTAGATCTCGGTGCCGATCTGCTCGACGTGGAAGCTCAGCCGACGCTGGGCCTGGCGGAGGGCCTCGAGCACGTCCGCGGCGACCTGCGACCCCGACAGCTCGCGCAGGTCGTCGGTGATGACGATGGACTGCACCTGGCCGGTGCCGTCGACGCTCACCCGGGCGACCTCGTCGGACGAGGTGCCCTCGACGGAGAGGTGCTCGCTGCGGGTGGCGAACTGCTGGGCCTGGTCGAGCTTGTCGAGGGCCGCGTCAGCCTGCGCGTCGATCGTGGCCAGCACGGCCTCGAGTCGCGACATGGACATGGGTGCTCCCGGGGTTGTGGGTGTACGACGGTCGGGGCGGCGGCCGGTCGACGACCCGGCCGGTGCCCCGCGCCCGTCGTCTTCCCGTCCCTATGCTTGCGAAACATGGAAGGCACCGAACTGCCCCAGCGTCATACCTTGGTCTACGTCCTGGTGGCCGCGGCTGTCGTCCTGGCCGTGCCGTGCGCGCGGATGGCGTGGCGTGCGCTCGGCCTGTCGGGCGGCGCGGCCGCCGGCGGCTGGGCGATGACGGTCGTGATGGTGGGGCTGCTCGTCGTGGTGCCGCTGCTGCTGGCGCGCAGCATCCAGACCCGTCACACCTACGTCTCGGACGAGGCGGTGACGGTCGTCAGGTCCGGTGGGGTCAGCCAGCGGATCGCCTTCGCCGACCTCACCGAGGTGAGGGTCCGCTTCTCGGGCCGCGGCGGCGACGCGCTGCGCAACGACCAGGTCTTCCTGCTCGGCCCGAACAGCTCCGGACGTGCCGGTGTGGTGGTGTCCCGGTTCCACGTCGACACGCTCCAGCCGCTCCTGCAGCGCCTGGCCGCCGAGGTCGAGCGCCGCCCCGGCCTGCTGGCCACCGACGTCGAGCGCAGCTACTTCCAGCACGCCTTGACCACCGCCCCCTGACGCTCGGCCGGCGGAGGCCCGGGTGCGAGGCCGGTGCGACCCGCGGCCCGCTCAGCCCTGGGTCGCGAGCGCGAGCGGCATCACGGCGCCCGCCCCGGCCGCGCGGATCGCGGCGGCGGCGACGGTGAGGGTCCAGCCGGTGGAGACCTGGTCGTCGACGAGGAGCACGGTGGCACCGGCCGGGACCTCGGCGTCGAGGCCGCCGCGACGGCGTACGGCAGCCACCCGCTGCGCCGAGTTGGACTGCCCGGCCCGGGGCGGGACGGACGCGTCGCGGATCGCCCAGGCGCCGACGATGGGGACCTGCATCACGCGCGAGAGGTTGTCGGCGAGGTCGCGGGTGAGGACGGGCCGGGTCGCGGACTCGACCACCACGATGGCGTCGGGTCGCGACGACCACTCCGAGGACCAGTCCTTCATCACGTCCATCACGGCCTGGGCGAGACCGGGCGGCACCGGGCCGTCGGGGGTGTCCTCGCGGAACAGCGCCCGCAGCGCCTGGCCGTGGCCGAGGTCGGTGAGCCGGGCGACGGTGCGGCCGGGCTCCGCCGGCTCCGAGATCTTGCCCTTGAGGTCGAGACCCAGGTTGGCGAGCGCCGTGGGCCACATCCGGCGCGGCTCGAGGACGACCCCGGGCCGCGACAGCCGCTCCCCGGCCTCGGCCACGGCGGCCTCGCTGACGGACGACGAGAGGGTCAGCCCGCCGCAGTTGTCGCAGCGGCCGCAGTCCGTCGCGTCGGGGTCGTCGAGCTGCTCGCGGAGGTAGCGCATCCGGCACTCGGTCGTGCGCAGGTAGCCCAGCATCGCCTGCTGCTCGCGCTCGCGGGCCTCCGCGACGCGGGCGTAGCGCTCGGCGTCGTAGGCCCAGGGGCGACCGGTCGCCACCCAGCCGCCCTGGACGCGCTGCACGGCACCGTCGACGTCGAGGACCTTGAGCATCGACTCCAGCCGGTTGCGGCCGAGCTCGACCCGGGTCTCGAGGGTCGCGGTCGACATCGGCCGGTCGGAGTCGCCGAGTGCCCCGAGCGTCTCGCGCACCTGCTCCTCGCGCGGGAAGCCGAGGGAGGCGAAGTAGGCCCAGATGTCGCGGTCCTCGACCTGCGGCAGGAGCACGACGGTCGCGTCGTCGGTGCCGCGGCCGGCGCGGCCGACCTGCTGGTAGTAGGCCACGGGGGACGACGGGGCCCCGAGGTTGATCACGAAGCCGAGGCTGGCGTCGAAGCCCATGCCGAGGGCGCTGGTCGCGACGAGCGCCTTGACCCGGCCGTCGACCAGGGCCTGCTCGAGCGCGTGGCGCTCGTCGGCCTCGGTCTGGCCGGAGTAGGCCGCGACCTCGAGCCCGCGGTCGCGGAGGTAGCCCGCGACCTCCTGCGTCGCCGCGACGGTCAGGCAGTAGACGATGCCCGACCCCGGCTGCTCGACGAGGTGGTCTGCGAGCCACGCCAGCCGCTGCTCCGGCGTCTTCAGCTGGACCACCCCGAGGCGCAGCGACTCCCGGTCGAGGGTGCCTCGCTGGACCAGGACCTCGGACCCCGCGGAGCCGTCGGCGTGCACGCCCAGCTGCTCGGCCACGTCGTCGGTCACGCGTGCGTTGGCGGTCGCGGTCGTCGCGAGGACCGGGATGCCGGTCGGGAGCTCGGCCAGGAGCGTCCGGAGGCGGCGGTAGTCGGGGCGGAAGTCGTGGCCCCAGTCGGAGATGCAGTGCGCCTCGTCGACCACGAGCAGACCGCAGGTGGCCGCCAGCCGCGGCAGCACCTCGTCGCGGAAGCCGGGGTTGTTGAGCCGCTCCGGGCTCACGAGGAGCACGTCGACCTCGCCGGCGTGGATCTGGTCATGGATCGGCTGCCACTGGTCGATGTTGGTCGAGTTGATCGTCACGGCCCGGATCCCGGCGCGCTCGGCCGCGGCGATCTGGTTGCGCATCAGCGCGAGGAGGGGGCTGACGATCACGGTCGGCCCGGCGCCGCCCTCGCGCAGCAGCTTGGTCGCCACGAAGTAGACCGCCGACTTGCCCCACCCGGTGCGCTGGACGACCAGCGCGCGACGGCGGTCCACCGCGAGCGCCTCGATGGCCGCCCACTGGTCCTCGCGCAGCCGGGCGTCGTCGCGACCCACCAGCGCGCGCAGGTGCCGCTCCGCCGCCTCGCGCGCGGAGAGGCGTACGTCGTCGGTCGCGCCGGTCGTTGTGCTCATGGGTCCTGTCTACCAACCGGCACCGACGTCCGTGCCGCCGCATCCACAGGGACGCGGCGGCACGGACGGCGGGTCAGCGATGCGTGGTCCGGGCGACGAACCGGTCGATGTCGACACCGGCCCTGCGGGCGGCCTTGCGGGCCGCGGGCGTGGTCAGGTCGGGGACGACGAAGAGCTCGGGCTCGATGCTGCGGTCGGCTGCAGCGTACTGCTGCTGCAGGGCGGCCTGCTCGCCGGCGGAGGCGTCGGCCGCGGCCACGACCTGCGGGGTGACCGCCAGGGCAGCTCCGGTGAGGAGCGGGCTCACGGTCGGGGTGTAGCCGGAGGCGTGGCCGACGACCTTGGGGTGGAAGCTCTCGCTGATCGGGTTGGAGAGGCCGTTGATCCACTCGGCGTCGTCGCAGACCGCGTGGCCGACGAAGGCATTGGTGGGGTTGGCGAAGGTGAACCCGGCGCTGGCCGCGGCCGTGGCGAGGCGGCCGTTGAGGAGGTCGGCCGTCTGGTTGAGCCGCGCCTCCTCGGCCGGGGAGAACCACGTGAAGGCGTTGCAGTCCTCGCCGTTGAAGATCCGCGGGTAGCCGACGACGACCACGCGGGCGTACGGCGCGCGGCTGCGGATGCTGGAGTAGAGCGTGCTCAGACGGGCGGGCAGCGTGGCGGAGATGAAGGACTGCGCGGTGTTGATCGCACCGTCGCAGTTGCTCATCCACCCCGGCTGCGCGCACTCGGTGAGCACGTCGGCGAAGCCCGCGTCGTTGCCGCCGACGGAGATCGAGACATAGCTCGTCGCGCTCGTCAGCGCCGAGAGCTGGGTGTTGGTGACGTCGGTGATCGTGGCGCCCGAGCACGCGCGGAAGTTGAGGGCGTAGCCCCGGGCCGCGGCGATCAGGCTGGGGTAGGCCGAGGTCGAACGCTGGCAGCTCGTGCCGTCGGCGACGTAGGAGCGGGTGCCGGTGCCCGAGGAGTAGGAGTCACCGAGGGCGACGTAGCCGGGGGCGGCGGCCTGGGCGGGCTGGAGCAGGAGCGGCGTGAGCAGCCCGGCGAGTGCGGTGCCGAGCACCGCGAGGCGTGACGTGCGATTCATCTGTGGTCCTCCGGGACAGGGGCCACCCGAGTGTGGCCCCGATCACAGTAGGGACACCCACCGACGCTCCACCAGACCGAACGGTCGGAAAGTCCCTAGATCCGCCGCAGCCGCGGGCCGGGGGGCACCAGGTCGGCGGCGTCGCGGAACGACTCGCCCACGAGCACCGGCACGACCTGGCTCACGTCGTGCTGCGCGGCGATCTCCACGTCGGCGACGAACCCGGCGTCGGTGAGCTCGCGGCCCGAGGCGCAGTGGAGCAGGTCGAACGGCAGCACCGTCGCCTGCCACGCGGCCATCGCCGTCCGCGCCTCCGGGCTGGCCTCCGCCTCGGCCTCCCGGTCGAGCGCCGCCAGCACCGCCCCGGCTCCCCACAGGTCCTCGACGGCGGGGCGGAGGGTGTCGTCGTGCCACCGCTCGCCGGCGGGGACGACCACCACGCTCGCGCCGTCGGCGACCTTGGGCGCCAGCCACCGAGCCACCGCGGTGGCGTTGCGCAGGCAGGCGCCGACGACCTGGGCGCCGGACTCGGCCAGCGCGAAGGCGATCGTCGAGCCGTTGGGCGAGGGCAGCACCAGCCGCTGTAGGCCCTCGACCTCGGCCAGGCTCGCGGGCGAGAGCGAGACGTGCCGGGCGTCGCCTCGCGACCGGGCCTCGAACCGCCCGATGGCCAGGGTCGCCCCGTGGCGCATCGCGTGCTCGGCCGCCCGCGCGTCGCGCCACCGGAACGGGAAGACCTCGACGCCGCGCTCGACGGCGACGCTCAGCGTGGTGGTGAAGGAGAGGACGTCGACCACGACCGCGTAGTCCGCGGGCACGGCTTCGGCACCCGTCGGCCCCCACTCCATGCGGAGCCGGTAGGTGGACTGGTCGTGGCCCGGCAGCGTCACGCGGTCATTCAACCGGCTCCACCGTCCCGATCACCAGATCCGGACGCGTCCCTCGGGCTCGAGCCAGAGGCCGTCGCCGGGCTGCGTCTCGAAGACCTCGTGGAACTCGTCGAGGTTGCGCACGATGTTGGCGCGGAACTCGGCCGGGCTGTGGGGGTCGATCGTGAGGTACTGCAGCTCCTGCTCCTTGCGGCGCTTGGTGCGCCACACGTGGCTCCAGTTGAGGAAGAGCGTGCGCCGGTCCTCGACGGAGGCGTCGCCGCCCTCGCTGATGACGTACGCCTTATGGGCGATGGTGAGCCCGCCGAGGTCGCCGATGTTCTCGCCGACGGTGAGGCTGCCGTTGACGTGCTCGCCGGGGAGGTTGCGCGGCTCGAAGGCGTCGTACTGCGCGACCAGCGCCTGCGACTTGGCCTCGAAGGCCGCCTTGTCGTCGGCGGTCCACCAGTCGTGGAGGTTGCCGTCGCCGTCGTACTGCGCGCCCTGGTCGTCGAAGCCGTGGCCGATCTCGTGGCCGATGACGGCACCGATCCCGCCGTAGTTCTCCGCCGGGTGGGCGTCGGGGCTGAAGAACGGCGGCTGCAGGATGGCGGCCGGGAAGCAGATCTCGTTGGTGCCCGGGTGGTAGTAGGCGTTCACGGTCTGGGGCAGCATCAGCCACTCGTCGCGGTCGACGGGCTGGCCCACCTTCTCGAGCTGGCGGTCGGTCTCGAACGCCGAGGCCGAGGCGACGTTGCCCATCAGGTCGTCGGCCGAGACCGTGAGGCTGGAGTAGTCGCGGAACTCCGCGGGGTAGCCGATCTTGGGGTAGAAGCGGTCGAGCTTGTCGTACGCCTTCTGCTTGGTGTCCTCGCCCATCCAGTCGAGCGCCTCGATCGAGCGGCGGTAGGCCGTGACGAGGTTGGCGACCAGCTCGTCCATCATCTGCTTGGACCTCGGCGGGAAGTGGCGCTCGACGTAGACGCGGCCCACGGCCTCGCCGATCGCGCCCTCGACGAAGTCGACGCCGCGCTTCCACCGCGCGCGGAGCTCGGGCGTGCCGTTGAGGGTGCGGCCGTAGAAGTCGAAGTTCGCCTCGACGAACGCGTCGGGCAGGTAGGGCGCCGAGCTGCGCACGATCCGGACGTGGAGGATGTCGCGCCAGGTCTCGATCGGCGTCTCGTCGAGCACCGTCGACAGGTGGGAGAAGAAGTCGGGCTGCATCACGATCGTGCGGCGCAGCATCTCCTCGGTGCCGCCGAGGCCCGTGACGTAGGTGACCCAGTCGAACGCCGGGCACAGCTCGAGGAGCTCCTCGAGGCTCTTGTGGTTGGTCGTCTTCTGGACGTCGCGGGTCTCAGCGGCCTCCCAGTGGCCCTCCGCCAGGCGCGTCTCGTACGCCAGCACGCGCGCGGCCGCGCCGGCCGGGTCGCCGTGCTCGCTGAGCGTCAGCAGGGTGGTGAGGTAGGCGAGGTACTTCTCGCGGATCTCGGCGAACTTGTCGTCGCGGTAGTAGGACTCGTCGGGCAGGCCGAGCCCGCCCTGGGCGAGGTAGACGATGTTGCGCGAGGCGTCGGCACGGTCGGGCGTGATGTAGGAGCCGAACAGGCCGGGCCCACCGACCCGCTCGAAGGCACCGAGGAAGGCGGCGAGGTCGACGAGGGTCTCGATGCGCCCCGCCTGGTCGAGGAGTCCGCGGATCGGGTCGAGGCCCTTCGCGGCGATGGTCTCGGTGTCCATGAAGGAGGCGTAGAGGTCGCCGATCTTGCGCTCGTCGGCGTCGAGCTCGTCGGTCGGACGGTCTGCCAGCCCGGTGATGATGTCGCGGACCTGCTGCTCGGCGGCGTCGGCGAGCGCGATGAAGGCGCCCCAGCTCGACTTGTCGGACGGGATCTCGGTCTCGTCGAGCCACCGGCCGTTGACGTGGCCGAACAGGTCGTCCTGAGGGCGGATGTCGGGGTTCATGCCCTCGCGGGCGGCATCGAGGATCGTCACGCGCACGACCCTAGCCCCGACGTCCTCAGCGCACGCGTACGACCGACTTGCCGAGGGTGCGGCGCTCGTCCATGTCGACGAGCGCCCGCCCGAAGTCGCCGAGGTCGTAGGTCGCGCCGATCGGCGGCCTGACCACGCCCGACTCGATCATCGGCGTGAGGCGGTGCCACTGCTTCTGCATGTAGCCGGGCCGGGTCATGGCGTACGCCCCCCAGCCCACGCCGCGCACGTCGGTGTTGCCGAGCAGCAGCCGGTTCACCTTGACCTGCGGGATGCCCTGGCCCGCGGCGAAGCCGACGACGAGCACGCGACCCTGCTCGGCGAGGCAGCGCAGGGAGTCGGTGAAGGCGTCGCCGCCGACGACGTCGAGCACGACGTCGACGCCGCGGCCCCCCGTCAGGTCCTTGACCGCGTCCCTGAAGTCCGGTCCGACGACGACGTCGTCGGCTCCCGCGGCCCGGGCGAACTCCGCCTTCTGCTCGGTGCTGACGACCGCGATGGTGCGGGCGCCGAGGCCCTTGGCGACCTGCAGCGTGGCCGTGCCGACGCCGCCGGCCGCGCCGTGCACGAGGACGGTCTCGCCCTCGCGGAGGCTGCCGCGCTCCTCGAGCGCGAACAGGGCGGTGAGGTAGTTCATCGGCAGCGCGGCACCCTCGTCGTACGACAGCGCGTCGGGCAGCGCGAACGTGAAGGTCACCGGGTTCGCCACCTGCTCGGCGGCACCTCCGTGGAGGTTCACGCCCGCGACGCGCTGGCCGACGGTGAAGCCGCTCGACTCCGGCGAGCCCGGGTCGAGCACCACCCCCGCGAAGTCGACGCCGAGGGTGAACGGCGGCTCCGGCTTGAACTGGTACTCCCCCCGGCTGAGCAGGAGGTCGGGGAAGGCGATGCCGACGCGGTGCACCTCGACCAGGACCACGTCGTGGCCCGGGGCGGGCGGGTCGACCTCGCGGACCTCGACGTCGGTGGGACCGGTGAGCGTGACGACCTGGACTGCCTTCATGGCGGGGAGCCTACGACCGGCTGGAGTCACCGGATGTCCGGGGACCGCCCTGCTTCGAGGTGGAGATCTCGACCTCGGAGCACGCATCTCGGGTGCGAAGCCTCAGCCGACCCGCTTCACCTCGGCCAGCTCGAAGTGCATCGGGTCGGTCCAGCGCCAGTCGCCGCCCCACGCGAAGCCCCAGGTCTTGAAGATCGCCACCACGTCGTGGTCCATCTCGCCGACGGTGCCGCGCTGGTTGCCCGGGACGTTGAGGTCGAGCGCGAGCCCGAAGGCGTGGTTGGACAGCGTCGTGGAGCCGGCGATGAAGCGCGGGTAGTAGCACCCGGCGTACTCGCCCGGGTCGATCTCGCCGGCCAGCCCGCGCTGCTGCACCTCGAGCAGCGCGGCGCGCAGCTGCGGGAAGAGGTCCTTGTGGCAGGTGACGGTGCCCAGGATCGGCACCGCCTCGGTGCGGATGTTGGCCGCCACCCAGGCGGGGTCCGGGCTGATCCGGCCGCCGCCGGCGACCTGGTAGCGGTAGGTGCCGACGAGGCTGCCGAGCGTGCCGCCGGTGGGGATCGCGGTGAGCCTGGCGTCCGGGTCGAGGCCGATGCGGGAGGCCACGTCGAGCATCTGGACCGACGCGTCCTTGCCGACGAGCGACTGGAGCTTCCTCCGGATCGTCGCGGGCGCGAAGCCGTCGGTGGAGATGAGCAGGCCGTTGTCGTCGGCCATCCCGATGTCCTCCGCCCACGCGGTGTTGACGACCATGTCGACGGTGGGGATCTGGGGGGTGTACGCCCCCACGTGCAGGGTGGGTGCGTCGTCGTCGGTCCCGAGACGGATCATCCCGGCCTCGTCGGCCAGGCGCCGGGCGACGGTGCGGTCGATCGCCAGCTCGCCGCCGGCGACGCGGTCCCACGCCTCCTGGAAGTCGGCCACGTCCGCCTGCGTGAAGTGGCGGTAGTCGCCCGGGTCGACGGACGCCACCGTGAGGACCCTGTTCTCCAGGCTGACCTGCCCGAGGCCGATCCGCTCCGTGTGCGCGACCTGCTCGAGGTCGTCGATCTCGTCCAGCAGGGCGTCGTCGATGGGCTCGTCCCACTGGACGAGGATGTCCGCGCTCCACAGGCGTCCGTCGCGCTTCCCCGGGGGTTCGACCGCGTGCGCGGGGTCCGCCACCGGCGCCGCCGACGGCTCGCCCGTCGCAGTGCCCGTGGCCGCGGCGGACGTCGGGGCGGGGTCCGGCGTCGGCTCGGCCGGGTCGCTGCACGCCGAGACCAGGCCGGCGAGCAGCACGAGGGCGACGACCCCCGCCGGCCCTGACCCCCGTCGTACGCGCATGCCGCTCAGGCTAGGCGTCCGATGACTGGACCCGGTGGGGGATCGTGATCCAGGAGATCAGCCCGCCCACCACGAGGAGCACGGCGCACGCGGTCATCGCGGAGCCGTACGCCGAGTCGAAGCGCGCCGGGTCGCGGTAGTCGTCGCCGGCGAGGCCGACCGCCATCGGCAGCGCGGCCACCGCCAGCAGCGACCCGGCCCGGGCGACGGCGTTGTTGATGCCGCTCGCGATCCCGGCCTCCTCGTCGGGCGCCGCGGCGAGGACGGTCGCCGTGAGCGGCGCGACCATGAGGGCGAGCCCGAGCCCGAAGACGGTGAGGCCGGGCGCGACGTCGCGCAGCCAGCTCACATCGGGCCCGACCGAGAGCAGCCACAGCGTGCCGCCGGCCATCACGATCGGGCCGAACGTCATGGGGATCCGCGGCCCGATGCGTTCGCCGAGGGCGCCGCCGCGGGCGGCGAGGAGCAGCATGCAGGCGGTGATCGGCAGCGTCGCGAGCCCGGCCTCGAGGGCGTTGTAGCCACCGACCGTCTGGAGCTGGAGGACCAGGAAGAAGAGGATCGCGCCGAGCGCGGCATAGACGAGCAGCGTCATCAGGTTGGCCGCGCTGAAGGTGCGGTCGGCGAAGAGCCCGAGGGGCACCATCGGACCGCGGGTGCGGCGCTCGACGACGACGAACGCCGCCGCAGCGACCACGCCCACCCCGGCCGCCCACCACGTGGCCGCGCCGCCGGCCTCGGTGAGCGCCCAGGTGGTGCCGGCCAGCGCCAGCGAGGCCAGCGCGGCACCGGGGACGTCGAACCGGGTGTGCGCCCGCGGGTCCCTGGTCTCCGGCACCCACGTCTGCGCCAGCCACACGGTCAGGGCGGCGAGCGGCAGGTTGATCAGGAAGATCCAGCGCCACGAGGCGTGGTCGACCAGCAGCCCGCCGACCAGCGGGCCCAGCGCGGCGGCGATGCCGCCCAGGCCGGACCACGCGCCGATGGCGCGACTGCGGTCCTCGGCGCGGAAGGCGCCCTGGATCATCGCCAGGCTGCCGGGGGTGAGGAGCGCGCCGCCGATGCCCTGCAGCACCCGCGCGGCGATCAGCACCTCGGCGTTGGGCGCGACGCCGCACAGCAGCGAGGCCAGCGCGAACCAGACCGTGCCGATGACGAAGACCCGCCTCCGACCCAGCCGGTCGCCGAGCGAGCCGCCGAGCAGGATGAGCGAGGCCAGCGAGAGGAAGTAGCCGTTGGTGATCCACTGCAGCTGCTCGAGCGAGGCACCGAGGTCGTCGCCCATCGACCGCAGCGCGACGTTGACGACCGTGCCGTCGAGCAGCGTCAGACCC
This sequence comes from Nocardioides cavernae, assembly GCF_013410035.1. Classification (GTDB taxonomy): domain Bacteria; phylum Actinomycetota; class Actinomycetes; order Propionibacteriales; family Nocardioidaceae; genus Nocardioides; species Nocardioides cavernae_A. Next base: position 1,437,137 of record NZ_JACCBW010000001.1, read on the forward strand.
GACCCCAGCGTCGCGGCGGCGACGACGCCCCGGGCGGTGGGCGTACCCCAGGCGACGCCGTTGGCCGCGCTGGCGGGCGTGCCGCTCACGACGCGTCCGCCCGGGACCCGCCGAGGACCTGCCCGGCCAGCCACGCGATGTCGGCGCCGGTCCTCGCCGGCGTGCCCGAGGGCTGCATGACGTGGCTCAGCACCACGCGGACGACCATGTCGATGGCGGGGTCGAGGCGGTCGGGGTCGATATCGGGTGCGTACGGCACCACCCGTGCGCTGACGACCTCCTTCGCGACACCCAGGAGCCCGGCGGCGTTGGTCGTCAGCAGGGGCAGCAGCTCGGTGTCGGCGCCGTGGGTGGCGCTGACCACCGCGTGCAGCAGGTCGTTGTCGCGGGCGTACGTCAGCACGTCGGTCACCGAGCGCTCGATGCCCCGGGTGAGGTCCTCGGGCTCGGCGTCGAAGGCGTGCTCGACGACCTGGAGGAAGCGGGCGAGCTCCTCGAGGATCATGGTCTCGGCGAGCGCGGGCTTGGAGCCGACCTCGTTGTAGACGGTCTGCCGGCTCACGCCGGCCGCGTCGGCCAGCCGCGCCATGGTCACCGCGGCCCACCCCGACGACGTCGTCATCTCCACCGCCGCCGCGACGATGCGGTCGCGGGTGGTGGGCATGGACAGAGTCTAGGCAGCCCGCTCGGGCTCGACGGGGACGAAGTCGACCTTCTCGCGCACGCCGCAGTCGGGGCAGCACCAGTCGTCGGGGATGTCGGACCAGGCGGTGCCCGCGGCGAACCCCTCGTGCTCGTCACCGGCCGCGACCTCGTAGACGTAGTCGCAGCTCGGGCAGCGGGCGGCGAGCACCTCGGCCGCGGGCTCGGGTGCGCCCGCCGCAGCAGTCGCCTCGTCGCTGCGGACCCGACCCGGCAGCGGGTAGCGACGGAGGTACGCCTCGCGCTTGCGAGGGCAGATGTTGGCGAGCGAGACGTCGCCACCGACGTGGTCGACCACGCGCTGGTCCATCACCCGGCGCCAGACGGCGGGGACGATCGCGAGGACGATCATCCCGGCGTACCCGGTCGGGAGCACCGGGCTCTCCTCGAAGTCGCGCAGCGTCTGGTAGCGCCGGGTCGGGTTGGCGTGGTGGTCGCTGTGGCGCTGCAGGTGGTAGAGCAGCACGTTGGTCGCGATGTTGTTGGAGTTCCAGCTGTGGCTGGGCAGGACGCGCTCGTAGCGCCGCCGCTCGCCCTCACCGACCTTCTGCCGCAGCATCCCGTAGTGCTCCATGTAGTTGACGACCTCGAGGAGCGAGAAGCCGACGACCGCCTGGACGAGCAGGTACGGCAGCACCTCGACGCCGAACGCGGCGAGCACCGCGACCCACAGCACGAGCGTCATCAACCAGGCGTTGAGCACGTCGTTGTCGAGGCGCCACGGGCCCTGTTTGCGGCGTGCGAGGCGGCGCTTCTCCAGGCGCCACGCGGACCGCAGCGACCCGACGACCGTCCGCGGCCAGAACGCGTAGAAGCTCTCCCCCAGCCGGGCGCTCGCCGGGTCCTCCGGGGTCGCGACACGTACGTGGTGGCCGCGGTTGTGCTCGATGTAGAAGTGGCCGTAGCCGACCTGGGCGAGCGCGATCTTGGAGAGCCACCGCTCGTTGGCCTCCTTCTTGTGGCCGAGCTCGTGGGCGGTGTTGATGCCGATCCCGCCGATGCAGCCGATGGAGACGGCCAGCCCGATCCTGTCGAGGGTCGACAGCGGCAGGTCGTCGAGCAGCCCGAACGCGTCCCACCCACCGACCACCGCCATCGCGCCGAGGAAGCCGGCGTACTGGATGGGCAGGAAGAGGTAGGTGATCCACCGGTAGTAGCGGTCCTGCTCCAGCGCCTCGATCACGTCGTCGGGCGGGTTCGCGCGGTCGAGACCGGCGACCAGGTCGATCGCCGGGACGATGCCCAGGATGACGATCGGGCCGACCCAGAACCACACGCTCCAGCCGGTCGCGAGGTAGCCCCCGAACGCGACGAACGCGAGGCTCGGCACCACCAGGCCGATGAGCCAGAGGTAGCGCTTGCGGTCCGTCCAGATCTCGGTCGTGCCCTCGGGCACCGTGCCGCTGGGGGCGAGTCGGGTGGGGTAGCCGGGCATCGTCCTGACCTCCTGCCGTGGGTTTACAAGACTGTAGGGTCTGTAAACCTTGCTTGACAAGAGATCCGGTTCTGTCAACGTCAGCGATCCCCGGTTGACCGGGGATCGCTGACGTTGTCGGCCTTTGCAACCCCTGACAACGTCAGGAACCCCCGGCTGACCGGGGATCGCTGATCAGTCGCGTCAGGCGTTCTCCTTGCGGAAGGTCGCGGTGCCCCACCAGACGGCGAGGGCGAAGAGGGCGAGCGCCCAGGTCGTGCCCCACATGACCCCGCTCGCCGCGAAGTCGCCGACGAAGGAGCTGCGGACCCCGTCGACGATCCAGCGGAAGGGCATGAAGTCGCTGATCCGCTCGAGCCAGGCCGGACCGAGGGTCATCGGCAGCATGATCCCGCTGAGGAGCAGGACCGGCATCATCACCATGTTGATGACCGGGGCCATCACGTCCTCGGACTTGGTGGTGAGCGCCAGCGCGTTGGACGCCGCCGCGCACGCGCCGCCGACCAGGACGGTGATGCCGACGCCGGCGACGACGCCGCCCCACGAGGGGCGCATGCCCATCGCGGTGCCGAGGCCGATGAGGATGAGCGCCTGCACGAGCAGCTGGAGGAGGTCGCGCATCAGTCGGCCGACGAGCAGGGCCGTACGCGAGGCCGGGGTGACGCGCTCGGCCTCGACGACGCCCTCGCGCCACTCGGCGATGAGACCGAACCCGGCGAAGAACGCCCCGAACATGCCGAGCTGCACGAGCAGGCCGGGCACGAGGAACGTGTAGCCGTTGGTCGCGCCGAACTGCGAGACCAGCGGCTTGAGCAGCGGACCGAAGAGCAGCAGGTAGAGGATCGGCTGCAGCGCGCCGATGATCACCCACGCGGGGTTGCGCAGGTTCATCCGCAGCTGGCGGCGGAAGACGATGAAGCTGTCACGGAAGAACGTGCTCATGCGGTGACCTCCTGGGTCGGACCGGTCGAAGCGGTCGAGTCGGTCGGGTCGGTGGAGTCGGTGGAGTCGGTGGCGTCGGCCTCCGACTCGGCGTCGCGGAGCGAGCGCCCGGTGAGGGTGAGGAAGACGTCGTCGAGGGTCGGGCGGTGCACCTCGATGGACTCGAGGGTGACGCCGGCGGCCTCGACGTCGCGCAGCAGCCCGGGGACCACGCGCCCCGCCCGCGCCACCCGGCCCGAGACGTGGGTGCCGGAGGTCTCCACGGACGCGGCGACGCTGGCGAGCTTCTCCGCCGCGAGGGTGACCTGGTCGGCCGACACCTCGAGGGTGACCAGGTCGCCGGACACCTGCGCCTTGAGGTTGTCGCTGGTGTCGGAGGCGACGATGCGCCCCTGGTCGATGATGACGATGCGGTCGGAGAGCGCGTCGGCCTCGTCGAGGTAGTGGGTGGTGAGAAAGACCGTCGCCCCGCGCTCGGTGCGCAGCCGGGCGATGTGCTCCCACAGGTTGGCGCGAGCCTGGGGGTCGAGACCCGTCGTGGGCTCGTCGAGGAAGACCAGCGTCGGGTCGTGGATCAGCCCCATCACGATGTCGAGGCGGCGCTTCTGCCCGCCCGACATGTTCTTCGGCATCCGCTCCCAGAGGCCGTCGAGCTGGAGCTGGGCGAAGAGCTCCTTGCCGCGGGACTCGACCTGTGTGCGGGACAGGCCGTAGAGCATCCCGTGGTCCATGACCTCCTCCCCCGCGCGGGCGCCCGAGGAGACGCCGCCCGCCTGGGAGACGTAGCCGATGGAGCGGCGTACCTGCTGCGACTCGCGCACTACGTCGTAGCCCGCGACGGTCGCCGTGCCGGCGTCGGGTCGCAGGAGCGTCGTCAGCATCCGCAGCGTCGTCGTCTTGCCGGCGCCGTTGGGGCCGAGGAAGCCGACGACCTCGCCCTCGGCCACGTCGAGGTCGACGCCGTCGACGGCGCGGACCTCCTTTTTCTCCTTCCCGACGCGCGTCTGGAAGGTCTGCACGAGTCCTCGCGCTGTGATCATGTGCCCACCCGTTCGTATGTTCAACCTTGAACACTCAGTCTGCGGTGTCGACTCGACGGCCGCAACCGGATTCTGGGGCGACCCACCGACAGTCCGTCGTCGGAGCGGGAGGTCAGGAGGGCTCGCGGCCCAGCAGCGCCCGGTAGCGCTCCCCGTCGACCGCCATCTGGCGACCGGGGTCGTCGGCGGGCGGCACCCACCGCCACGGCTCCCCGGCGAGGTCGAACTCGCCGCTGCGCAGCCGGCCGACCGTGTCGGCGAGCCACACCCGCTCCTCGCGCAGGGTCGCGAGCCAGAGCCGTACGCCGTGGACGGCGTGCGGGGGCGCCTCGTGCCCGCTGCCCGGGTCCCACGCCTCGAGCGCACGGTCCACCTCGTGGAGCCGCACCTCGAGGTGCCGCGTCGCGACGTCGCGGTCGAGCAGGGGCAGCATCCCGAACGCGGCGTGGAAGCCGACCGCGTTGAAGAGGGTGACCGTCTCGAGTCCCTCGCCGAGCAGCCGGGCGAGCTCGCCGCGGCCGGACTGGGTGATCTCGTAGACCGCCACGGTCCGGCCCTCGTCGTCGACGTCGTGGCGCACCACCTGGCCGAGCTTGACCAGGGTGCTGAGCCCGCCATAGATCGAGCCCGGTCCGAGGTTGGCCCACTCGTCGACGCGCCACGACACCAGCTCGCGGCGGATCTGGTAGCCGTTGACCGGTTCGAACATGGCCACGGCCCCCAGCAGCAGCATGCGCGTGGTGTGGACGGCCATGTCCGGATCGTAGGTGGTGCCCCGACCCGGCCGGCACGTCTCACCACCCTGTTACCGGCGTCACACCCCCTGCGCGTGGGCGATAGGTTGTGGGCCATGGATCACCCCTTCGGCATCGACTTCGGCGGCACCGGCATCAAGGGCGCGCCGGTGGACCTCGAGGTCGGCGACTTCGCCCACGACCGGGTCCGGATCGACACCCCCAGGCCGGCGACGCCGCAGGCCGTCGCGGACGTCTTCCAGCAGATCGTCGACTCGTTCCCCGCGTCCTCGACGCCGGTGGGCGTCACCGTGCCCGGCATCGTGCGGCACGGGGTGGTGCTGTCGGCCGCCAACATCGACAAGTCGTGGATCCGCGGCGACGCCGACGCGATCTTCACCGAGGCCCTCGGTCGCGAGGTGCACGTCGTCAACGACGCCGACGCGGCCGGCCTCGCCGAGGCGGAGTACGGCGCCGCCCGGGGCCGCAAGGGGCTGGTCATGGTGATCACCCTCGGCACGGGCATCGGCTCGGCGATGATCTACGACGGCATCCTCGTCCCCAACTCCGAGATGGGCCACCTCGAGCTCGGCGGCGCGGTCGCCGAGGTCACCACCGCCACCAGCGCACGCGAGCGCGAGGACCTCAGCTGGGCGGAGTGGTCGAAGCGGCTCACCGTCTACTTCCGCCACCTCGAGCGGCTCTTCACCCCCGACCTCTTCGTCATCGGCGGCGGGGTGAGCAAGTCGTGGGAGAAGTTCGGCCACCTCATCGAGGTCGAGACCGAGATGGTGCCCGCCACGCTCCAGAACCGCGCCGGCATCGTCGGCGCCGCACTCGTGGCCCACCGAAAGGCGGGCACCGAGGACTGAGGTCGCGACCGAGGGATGAGTCGAGCGGGCTCCCCGTCAGCGCCGGTCCACCCTGCGTCCCCGCCGTCGCCACCTGCACGTCACCCAGCACCGAAAGCCTGTTCGGGTCCACACCGGATCCCACCGAACAGGAACCCTCTGTGTCCTCTCACAGCACCGGCTGGCGCAGCGCGCTGGCCACCACCCTCACCGTCGCGGTCGCGGGCTCGTTGCTCGCCACCGTCCCCGGCGGCGCCGCCTCGGCGGCGGCACCGGCAGCGGCGGCGCTGCCCGTCGCGGACGTCCTCGACGTCGACTTCACCGACGGGACGGCAGACGACCGCGCCCGCGGCCTGACCCCCACCCTCTTCGGCGACCCGGAGATCGTCGCCGACGCCGCTCGCGCACGCACGGCGTACGCCCTCGACGGCGACGACGCGGCGCTCTACCCCATGACGGGGCAGTACGACGCGATGGCGGCGGCCTTCTCGGTCGAGTGCAGCTTCCGCTACGACGGCACGGCGCTGGCCGGCGGCGAGCAGGACTTCTGCGGCGCCAAGGAGGCCGGCGGCTTCGCGACGTACGTCAGTGGCGGCCGAGGCGGCTTCATGGCCCACATCGGCGGCGGCTACAAGAACGTGCGCTTCGACATGCAGGCCGGCACCTGGTACCACACGCTCGTCGTGTGGGACGGCGCCTCGCTCGTCCTCTACGTGAACGGCGAGCAGGTCGCCCGGACGGCCGCGGTCGGCGCCTTCAAGGCGCCGTCGGTCGGCGCGCAGAGCTTCGCGATCGGCGCCGACGCCCAGCCGAGCAACGGCGTCGGCTTCTTCGCCGCGTCCACCATCGACACCGCACGGGTCTACTCCTCCGCGCTGGGCGCCGAGGAGGCCGCCGCCCTGGCCACCGCCGCGGTCACGGACCCGGTCGCGCCGACCGCCGACGTCCTCGACGTGGACTTCGCCGACGGGACCGCGACCGACCGGGCGCAGGGCCTGCCCGTCACCGAGTGGAACGAGCCCGTCGTCCGCGAGGACGTGCCGCTCGGCCGGAACGTCGCGGCCTTCGACGGCAGCTCCGCCTTCCTCTACCCCTTGGCCGACAGCTACGACGCGCTGGTCGACGGCTTCGCGGTCGAGTGCACGTTCAAGTACGACGACGACCTCCCCGCCAGCGGCGAGGAGCGCGGCAACATCTGCGGCGCCAAGGAGGCGGGCGGCTTCTCGATCACGCTCTACGGCAGCAACCTGTCGTTCAACCCCCACATCGGCGGCTCCTACCGCAACCTCAACGTCCCGGTGGTCGCCGACCGGTGGTACCACGTCGTCGGCACCTGGGACGGCGAGGTCGCCAGCCTCTGGCTCGACGGCGTGCTGGCCAAGCAGGCACCGGCCACCGGCGCCCTCCTCCCGCCCCCCAACGCGACCGCCCGCAACCTCGTGGTCGGCGGTGACGCCACCACCAACAACCGGGCGAACCTCCTCGCCCCGGCCACCGTCGCGAACGCCCGGGTCTTCTCCGAGCCGGTGGAGCGCACCGACGTCCTCGCGCTGCGACGCGACGTGCTCGCCGACGGCCTGGCCACCGCTCCCGTCACGATCACCTCCTCCACCCCGGCGGCCGGGAGCCGGATCACCGGCCCCACGACGCTGTCGGTCGAGACGCCGATGGACGAGGCGGTCGGGCGTACGTCCGAGCTGCGCCTCGACGGCTCGCTGGTGCGGCCCGGTGACGAGGTCGGTCCCGGCCTCCGGTCCGGCGAGCACACCCTCACGCTGCGCGGCAACGACGTCTTCGGTCGCCCGATCGACCAGTCGGTGACCTTCACGTCGGCCACCATCCCGGTGGGCGGGGGCACCGAGACCGGCCAGGCCGGCGGCTCGGTCACCCTGTCGTCGGTGGCCACCAACCCGAGCGGCGGCGACGTGGAGACGACGTTCGTCCGCGCCGAGGCCAAGGTCGCCGAGGGCGGCTTCCAGGGCACGGTGACCCAGCTCCCGACAGCGCTCGAGTTCGACCACCAGCAGGCCGAGGAGCTCGACGAGCCGCTGCAGCCGGGCGACGACGTGCTGGTCACCAGCCCGAGCGCCACCGGCATCGCGTTCCAGCGCCACGACGTGGCCGTGAGCACCGCCGAGGGCCAGCGGGTCAGCTGGACCGGCACCGTCGACCCGACCCGCAGCGTCACCCTCCGCGCCTGGAACGGCGAGGCGTGGGAGGCCCTCGACACCGCCCGCGGCCTGACCGAGGGGACCGTCAGCCTCACCGGCGACGTACGTCCCCGTCACCACCACGACGGCGTCGTGCCGATCATGGTCACCGGCGAGGACCCCTTCGCCGACGACCTCCCCAACGAGGTGAGGCCCTCCTTCGAGGACCCGGCGGCCTACGACTTCTCCCTGGCGCACCTCACCGACACGCAGTACCTCTCCGAGGGCGCCGACGAGCCGGCCACCCAGGCCGAGCGCGACGTGTGGCGCAGGACCTACACCGACATCACCGAGTGGATCGTCGCCAACTCCGACCAGCGCAAGATCGCCTTCACCGCGCACACCGGCGACATCATGGAGAACTGGCACAACCTCACCGACGACCGTGCCAAGGCGGTCCGGGAGTACGAGGTCGCGTCGGCGGCGCAGCAGATCATCGACGACGCCGGCCTGGTCAACACGGTGCTCCCCGGCAACCACGACAACCAGTACGGCCAGGACAACGGGCCCGACGCGCTCTACAACGACTACTTCGGCCCCGAGCGCTACGCGTCGCTGTCCCGGTCCCCGCGCTGGACCGCCTCGCAGGCGTCGTACCAGCCCTGGAAGCCGGGCGACAACGCCAACAACTACGTCCTGTTCAGCGCGAGCGGCCTCGACTTCGTCGTCGTCAGCCTCGGCTTCGGCGTGACGCCGGAGGAGTCGGCGTGGGCGGACGGCGTGCTGAAGCAGTACGCCGACCGCAACGCGATCGTGCTCACCCACGCCTACATCGCGCCGAGCAGCAACCCGGACGGCCGCGGCGGCGGGATGTCGTACGACGGCATGAGCGTGCGCGGCTCGGTGGTCAAGCAGAACCCGAACGTCTTCCTCGTCCTCTCCGGCCACGAGCACGGCGTCAACATCGAGGTCCGCAAGAACCTCGGTCAGCCGGGCAACCACGTGGTCGAGCTGCTCGCCGACTACCAGTTCTACAAGGTGCGTGCCGGCCAGGTCGGCCTGGGCGGGGTCGGCACCAACACCCCGGACACCCCGCTCCAGATGGGGTCGTCCTTCTTCCGGCTGCTCCAGTTCGACGTGGACCGCTCGGAGATGAGCGTCGACACCTACTCCCCCTTCCTCGACGACTTCGGGGCGACGGAGTACGACGACCGCAACCGCTACGACGGCACCGAGGACGACTTCAGGATGCCGATCCAGCTGCAGCACCGGGCGACCAGCTTCGCCACGGACTCGCTGGTCGTGCTCGACCCGACCGACGACGTCATCGGCACCGACACCGCGCGGTCCGGCTGGCCGGCGGAGGTCACCTGGGACGGGCTGACCATCGGCGAGACGTACGCCTGGCAGGCCGTGAGCCGTGACGCGGCGAGCGGTGAGGAGCTGCCCGGACAGGTGTCGCAGCTGGCGCTGTTCACCGCCACGGCCGACGGTGTCGCGGACCGCGCGGCCCCGGTCATCACCCTCGGGGCCTCGGACAGCGTCGCCCACGGCGCGGCCTTCGACCCGCTCGCGGGCGTCACGGCCCGGGACGACCGCGACGGCGACCTCACCGGGCGCCTCTCCGTGCTGGGCACCGTCGACACCTCGCAGGCCGGGCGCTACCAGCTCGTCTACCTCGTCAGCGACAAGGCCGGCAACCAGTCGGTCGCGACCCGCCAGGTGAGCGTGCAGGCGGCCCCCGCACCGGTCAACGCCCGACGCCCCGGCATCAACGGCACCCCCGCCGTCGGGCAGGTCGTCACCGCCGACCAGGGCCGGTGGACGCAGGCTGACGGTGCCACCTTCGAGGTGCAGTGGCTGCGCGACGGCACGCCCATCCAGGGCGCCACGTCGGGTGAGTACGCCGTGGTCGCCGCCGACGCCGGCACCCGCCTCAGCGTCCGGGTGACCGCGCTGGCCACGGGTCGGTCCCCGGTGGTCGCCACGTCCGCCGAGGCCACGGTGGGCTCGGTCGCGGCCGACGCCGCGATGAAGCTGCGGAAGAAGGTGAAGCAGGGCAAGCGGGTCACCGCGACCGTCTCCTTCTCCGCACCGGGCACCGTCCCGACCGGCACGGTCGTGGTCAAGGTGCGCGGCCGCACGGTCGATGCCCTCCCGCTGCGTGCGGACGGCACGGTGAAGGTCAGGCTGCCGAAGCTCCGCGTCGGCCGGCACAAGGTCACCGCGGTGCTCCTGCCCGGTGACGGGTTCGAGCGCACCACGGTCAGCCGCACGATCCGCGTGCGCCGCTGACCTGACACACCAGGATCGGGCGGCTCCGGGCTCCGGCCGGGGCCGCCCGACCCGTGTCGCGGCTCAGGCGGTGACGCCCACGCTCCACGTGACGCCGAAGCGGTCCGTCAGCATCCCGAAGCCCGGGCTCCAGGCAGACGCGGCCAGCGGCTCGACGATGCTCGCGCCGACGGCGAGGGCGTCCCAGTAGCCCTGGGCCTCCTCGAGGGAACCCGCGCTGACCGAGACGAAGCACGCCTGGTCCGTCACGGTGGTGCCGTTCTCACGGTGGGTGGCGGTCCCGCCCGTGATCGTCCCCCCGGTCGCGCCGGGGACGTCGTACGCCATCACCCGGAAGCCGTTGTCCGACGCGGCGAGGCCGAAGACCACGCCGTCCGCGCCCGGCAGCTCGCGGGGCATCCCGAGGTCGGCGTACGTGGTGACGGCGGCGGTGCCCCCGAACACCGACGCGTAGTGCTCGAGCGCCGCACGAGCGTCGCCGCGGAAGTTGAGGTGGGTGGTCGTCTCGATGGTCATGTCTGCTCCTGTCATGCCGGGCCCGACTGGCCCGGCACGGCCCAGCATCACGGGTGTCCAGGACAGTTCCTGTCCGGCACTTCACCTACGCTGGGCTCGTGTCCACCACCGCCCGGCTGCTCCGCCTGCTGTCGCTGCTGCAGACCCGTCGCGACTGGCCCGGCGCCGTCCTCGCCGAGCGGCTCGGCGTCACCGACCGCACGGTGCGCCGCGACGTGGACCGCCTGCGCGAGCTGGGCTACCGCATCCAGGTCAGCATGGGCCCCGACGGCGGCTACCGCCTCGGGCCGGGCGACGAGCTGCCACCGCTGCTGCTCGACGACGACCAGACGATCGCCGTCGCCCTCGCGCTGCAGACCGCCCCCGCCAGCGGTGCCGGCATCGAGGAGGACGCGATCCGCGCGCTCGCCACGATCCGGCAGGTCATGCCGTCGCGGCTGCGGCACCGGCTCGACGCCCTCGAGGTCACCGCCGTGACCGCACGACCCGGCGACGGGACCCCGCCGCGCGTGTCGCCCGACGTCCTCGTGTCGCTCGCCGCCACCGTGCGCGCGCGAGAGGTGCTGCGCCTCGACTACGCCCGGCGCGACGGCACGCTCGACGACACGCCACCACGGCGGGTGGAGCCCCACCGCGTCGTCACGTCGTACGGCCGCTGGTACCTCCTCGCGTGGGACCTCGACCGCGAGGACTGGCGGTTGTTCAGCATCGACCGCGTGACGCCGCGCGTCCCCACCGGTCCGCGGTTCACGCCGCGCGAGGTCCCCGGAGGGCACGTCGGGGAGTTCGTCGCCGCGCGCTTCAAGGGCCGCGACGTCAACGCGTGGCCCTGCACCGGCGCCGTCGTCCTCGACCTCCCCGCCGGCGAGGTCCTTCCCTTCGCCGGCGACGGGACCGTCACCCCGGTCGACGACGGGCGGTGCCGCCTCGAGGCGGGGGCGTGGTCCTGGGGCGCCCTCGCGGCCGCGTTCGGCCGGTTCGAGGTCGCGATGGAGGTCGTCGGACCGCCCGAGCTGGCCGACGCCTTCGCCGTGCTGGCCGAGAGGTACGCCGTGGCCGCCGGCTCCTACGGGCCCTCCGCCTCCAGGACGCGCTCGAAGGCCGCCGCCGCGCCCCGGAGGTAGCGCTCGACGACCTCGCGCTCCTCGTCGGTGAAGGACGCGTCGTGGCGGTCCAGCGCGATGAACATGGGCACCAGGTGGCCGACGATCTCCTCCCGCCCCGAGCCGGTGATGTGGAGCTCGGTGCGCCGTCGGTCCACCTCGTGCGGGCGTCGCTCGACGTGGCCGCGCGCGACCAGGCGGTCGACGATGCCGGTGGCGGCCGCGGTCGAGACCTCGAGCCGGCGGGCGACCTCGGCAGGCCCGATCTGCTCACGGCTCAGGTGCTCGAGCGTCACGAGCTCGCTCTCGCTGAGCCCCGCACGCCGCGAGACGACGTGGTTGACCCGGCTGCCCGCGGCGACCAGGTCGCGGAGCGCGCGCAGCGTCGGCGGCAGCTCCTCCTGACCGCGCTCGGCCCACGGCGGCGACGTCGGACGGGCCTGGTCGCTCACACCGCACCGCCTCTCTCTCCTGCGGACCGCCGGGCCCGTGTTTGCGTGTGCGACCACTATACCGCTAACTTGATAAGTAACTTGGTTAGCAATCATCTTGCCTAGACATCTTTCTCGCCCGTGAACACCTGCCTTCCTCGAGGAGCACCCGTGCCCGCCCACCGCACCCCCGCACTCGCCCGCGTGATCACCGGCCGGCGTACGGCCTGGCTCGTCGCCCTCGTGCCGATCCTGCTGGCGCTCGCCGTGCTGGCCCTCGTCCCCGAGGGCGAGCGCGAGACCACGAGCACCGACGCCTCGCCCGTCGGCGCCGACAGCACCAGCGCGGCCCAGCTGCTCGACGAGCTGCCGGAGGACGAGGGCCAGGTGGCCATCGTGCTGTGGACGGCGGACGACGGCGAGCTCAGCCGGCAGGCGCAGGGTGAGCTCACGAAGCAGGCGGTCGGCCTGCTGTCCGACGCGGGCGGCGGTGGCGAGGCACCCGAGGGCGCCGGCGACGGTCCGCCCGGTGCGCAGGGAGAGGAGTCCCAGGGCGAGGAGGGTCAGGGAGACGAGGGGCAGGGCCGCCGGTCACCCCTCGTGGTGGCCGAGGACGGGACCGCGGCGTTCGTCGCCGTGCCCGTGCTGTCCTCCTCCAACACCGACAACATCGACAAGGTCGAGGACCTCCGCTCGACGCTGACGGACGACGTGCCCGACGGGGTCACCGTGCAGGTCACCGGCCCCGCGGGCATCCAGGCCGACATCGGCCAGGTCTTCGACGGCGCCGACTTCCGCCTCCTCGCCGCCACCGCCGCCGTGGTCGCGATCCTGCTGATCATCACCTACCGCAGTCCCGTGCTCTGGCTGGTCCCGCTCACCGTCGTGGGCATCGCCGACCGGCTCGCCGCCATCGTCGCCACCAACGTCCTGGAGGTGACCGGCGTCGCGTGGGACGAGTCGACGGTCGGCATCCTCAGCGTGCTCGTCTTCGGTGCGGGCACCGACTACGCCCTGCTCCTGATCTCCCGCTACCGCGACGAGCTCAAGACCACCGAGTCCCGCTTCGAGGCGATGGGCCACGCGCTGTCGCGCACGTTCGAGGCGGTGCTGTCGAGCTCGACGACGGTCGTCCTCGGCCTGCTGACGCTGCTCCTGTCGAGCATCCCGACCACCCGCGGCCTCGGACTGGCCTGCGCGGTCGGCGTGCTCATCGCGGCGACCTTCGCGCTCGTCGTCCTGCCCGCAGCACTCGTCGTCTTCGGCCGCTGGATCTTCTGGCCGCGCGTGCCGCGAGTCGGCGACACCGTGCTCGTCGACTCGAACTCGCTGTGGCACCGCGTCGGTGACGCCGTCGCGCGCCGGCCGCGTACGTTCGTCGTCGCCACCATCGCCGGCCTCGCCGTGCTGGCGAGCGGGACCGCGTCGATCACCACCGGCCTCCGCCCGGCCGACCAGTTCGTCCAGCGGCCCGAGGCCATCTCCGCCGCCGAGCGCCTCGGCGAGTCCTTCCCCGCCGGCACGAGCGACCCGATCCAGGTGGCGACGCGCGCCGACGCCGAGCAGGTCCTGAAGGCGGTGGAGGACGTCGACGGTGTCTCGTCCGCGCGCGTCACGACGAGCGCCGACGGCATCTCCCAGATCGACGCCGTCCCCGACGCCGAGCCCGGGAGCGAGGAGGCACAGGCCCTGGTGGGCTCGGTGCGCGACGCGGTCGACGGGTTCGACGACACCCACGTCGGCGGCGGCGACGCCGAGGCGGTGGACGCCGAGGAGTACGCCGAGCGCGACCGCCTCGTCATCCTGCCGCTGATCCTGCTGCTGGTGCTCGGGGCGCTGGTGGTCCTGCTGCGCTCGGTCGTCGCGCCGCTCCTGCTGGTCGCGACCGTGCTGGCGACGTACGCCGCCGCGATGGGTGCGTCGTGGTGGCTCTTCCAGACCGTCTTCGACTTCGCGGCGATGGACACCGGCGTGCCGCTGCTGGCGTTCCTGTTCCTCGTCGCCCTGGGCGTCGACTACAACATCTTCCTCGTCACCCGCGCCCGCGAGGAGGCGCGCGAGCACGGCACCCGCGCCGGCATGCTGCGCGCCCTGACCGCCACCGGCGGTGTGATCACCAGCGCCGGCATCCTGCTCGCCGCGGTCTTCGCCGTCCTCGGCGTGCTGCCGCTGGTGGTGCTCGCCCAGCTCGGCGCGATCATCTTCGTCGGCGTGCTGCTCGACACCCTCGTCGTACGCACGGTGCTGGTGCCCGCGCTCGCCCTGACGCTCGGGGAGAGGTTCTGGTGGCCGCGGAGGGTGACCGCCCGGGAGGGGTGAGCCCGGGGAGGCTCAGCCCTCGCGGCCGCTGATCGCGGCGGCGACCCGCTTCGTCACGTCCGGGTGGAAGACGCTCGGGATGATGAAGGAGGGGTGCAGCTCCTCGGGCTTGACCGTGTCGGCGATCGCCTGGGCGGCGCGCAGCAGCATGTCGACCGTGACCTCGGAGGCGCCGGCGTCGAGCAGGCCGCGGAAGACGCCGGGGAAGGCGAGCACGTTGTTGATCTGGTTGGGGTAGTCCGAGCGACCGGACGCCACGACCGCGGCGTGCTTGTCGGCCTCGGCCGGGTCGACCTCGGGGTCGGGGTTGGCGAGGGCGAAGACGACGGGCTTGGGCGCCATCGTCGGGATCCACTGCGGGTCGAGGATGCCGGGCGCGGAGACGCCGATGAAGACGTCGGCATCGACGAGCACGTCCTGCAGCGAGCCCGCCGCCTTGCGCGGGTTGGTGGCCGCGGCGAGCTCGGTGTGAGCCGTCGAGAGCGACGCGTCACCGCCGCAGAGGGCCCCGTCGCGGTCGACCACGACGACGTCCTCCGCGCCCGCGGCGAGCAGCAGCGTGACGATCGCGGTGCCGGCGGCCCCGGCGCCCGAGACGACGATGCGCACGTCGGTGAGCTGCTTGTCGACGCAGCGCAGCGCGTTGGTGAGCGCCGCGAGCACGACGATGGCCGTCCCGTGCTGGTCGTCGTGGAAGACCGGGATGTCGAGCGACTCGCGCAGCCGGGCCTCGATCTCGAAGCAGCGGGGAGCGGCGATGTCCTCGAGGTTGATGCCGCCGAAGCCGGGCGCGATCATCTCGACGGCCTTCACGATCTCGTCGGTGTCCTGGCTGGCCAGGCAGATCGGCCAGGCGTCGATGTCGGCGAACCGCTTGAACAGCGCCGCCTTGCCCTCCATCACCGGCATCGCGGCGCCCGGGCCGATGTTGCCCAGGCCGAGCACTGCGGAGCCGTCGGTGACGACGGCGACCGAGTTGCCCTTGATGGTCAGCTTGCGGACGTCCTCGGGATTGTCGTGGATCGCCATCGAGACCCGGCCCACACCCGGGGTGTAGGCCATGGACAGGTCGTCGCGGGTGCGCAGCGGGACCTTGGACTCCACCGAGATCTTGCCGCCGAGGTGCAGCAGGAACGTCCGGTCGCTGACCTTGTGGACCGTCACGCCCTCGACGCCGGAGACCGCGGTGACGAGCTCCTGGGAGTGCGTCGCGTCGGACGCCGAGCAGGTCACGTCGACCGTGAGCCGGTCGTGGCGCGACTCCGCGACGTCGATGGCGGTCACCACTCCGCCGTTGTGCGCGATGGTGGTCGCGACGGCGCCGACGACGCTGTGGTCCGGGGCGGTGTACAACCGCATGGTGATCGAGTACGACGACGCGGTTGCTGCCATGCCCTGACCCTCCCCCCGAGGACGGGTTACCGGCAAGTCCGATCGGGCTAGGCTCGGGTTGTGGACACAGAGTTCATCGACGCGTCGGACAGGAGTCGCTACGAGCTGCGCTCGGGCGACCAGCTCGTCGGCCTCATCGACTACCGCCTGCGCGACGACGCGATCGCGCTCGTGCACACCGAGGTGCTGCCCGACTTCAGCGGCCAGGGCCACGCCGCCACGCTGGCCCGCGCGGCGCTCGACGACGCCCGCGCGCGTTGCCTGCGCGTAGTGCCCTCGTGCCCCTACGTCGCCGCCTACATCGGCAAGCACCCGGAGTACGCCGACCTCGTCCGCTGACCGGCCCCACGTGTACGTCGCGCGGCGCGGGGAAGCCCTATAGTCGCCGCGGACGGCGCAGGGCTGTGACGAACCGGGGGTGGGCCATGGCCGAGGGGGCCAGCGAGGTCGAGCAGGCGGACTCGGCGATCGCACGACGCATCGGCTTCGTCGCGCGACCCGTGCGCGGGCTCGTCAACGCCCCGCACCTGCTGGTGCTCGTCGTCCTCGGGATCTGGGTCGCGTGCTCGCTGGTCTACGCCCTCATCGAGGGCAAGGGCCCGATCGAGGGTCTCTGGTGGGGCATCGTGACCGGGTCGACCGTGGGCTACGGCGACTTCTACCCGTCCTCCACCGCCGGTCGGGCCGTCGGCGCGGTCCTCATCGTGTCGATGCTCGTGCTGGTGCCGATCGCGATCGGACACGTGATCGCCAACCTCGTCTTCGACAAGGAGTCCCTCGCCGTCGCGACGGTCCTCGAGGACGTGCACGAGCGCATCGACCGCCTCGAGCACCTCACCCTCGCCTCCCTCGAGGCCCAGCACGGCCGCGAGTGGCTGGAGCAGCGGCTCGCCGAGCACGAGGCCGCCGACGCGGCCACCACCGACGTCGCCGAGCAGATGCTCGCGATGTTCACCCGGAAGAACGACCAGGACCTGCCCGGAGGCACCCCATGACCACCACGTCCCGCCGCCGCATGCGGTCGAGCAGCATCTCGCTGGGCATCACCGCGCTGATGGCCAGCAGCCTGACCGGCTGCTCGTCGAGCGCCGACTACGCCGCGGTGTGCGTCGACCCGCAGACCCAGGAGCGCGTCGACGACGACCAGTGCGACGACGACTCCGACTACAGCGGCGGCGGGTCCGGCTTCTTCTGGTACTACCTCGGCGCCAGCTCACGCATCCCCGCCGTCGGCACGACCGCCACCGGCGGCACGTGGAGCGGGAGCACCCTCAACGGCTCCGTGCAGCGCGGCGGCCTGCCCAGCACGGGCGGGTCGACCGTCAAGTCCGCCACCACCAAGGGCGGGTTCGGCGGCAGCTCGCGCGGGTTCGGCTGAGCAACGCCCGCACTCCCCGCCCTCCCCGCTCCCCCGCCCGACCCAGGAGAACCCCGTGACCGACCTGCTCGACGCCCTCCTCCACGCCGTCGCGTACGCCCTCGTCGGCGGCGCCATGCTCGTCGTGGCCTACTACGTCCTCGACCTCGCGACACCGGGACACCTCGGCACCCACCTGCGCGGCGTCGACGAGAACGGCAACGAGTCCGTGCACGCGCACTCCAAGGGCGCGGGCGTGGTGACCTCCGCGTGGCTGGTCTCCAACGCCGCCGTCCTCTTCACCGCGATCTGGACCAACGGCGAGACCTCGCTCGGCTGGGCGCTCGTGTGGACCGTGTGCTTCGGCGCCGTCGGCATCGCGCTCAACACGCTGATGTTCTTCGCCGTCGAGGCCATCACGCCGGGCGACCTGCGCCGGATCGTCACCGAGCCCGGCCCGGTGCGACCCCTGGCCCACGTCGCGGCCGCCGTCGCCCTCTCCGTCGGCGCCATCGTGTGCGCCAGCATCGCCTGAGCGGGCGGGCACCGCACGATGTGGCGCCACCGTTCGCGGGCGCGTGAGGGCTGGCGCGACACCGTCGTCGAGCAGGGTCTGGTCTTCCCCGTCACGACGATGCCCGACGGCTCCGAGCTGCCGTACTGGAACGAGGACGCCTGGTACGAGGTGACGATGGAGGAGGTGGAGGCCCTCGAGGCCGCCACCGAGGAGCTGTGGGCGATGTGCCTGCAGGCGGTCACCCACATGGCGACGTCGATGACCGACGAGCGGCTCGGGCTGCCGCCGGGGTCGCTGGGCGTCGTGCGCCGCTCGATCGAGGCCGGCGACCCGGCCCTCTACGCCCGCTTCGACCTGGCGTACGGCGCGGACGGGTCGATCAAGATGCTCGAGATCAACGGCGACACCCCGACCGGCCTCGTCGAGACCGGGATCATCCAGTGGAACTGGATGGAGGACGTGATGCCGGAGATGGACCAGTGGAACTCCGTCCACGACCGTCTCGTCGCGGGATGGCGCAAGCTCCGCCGCTCCGGCCACTTCGACGGCGACCGGATGCACTTCCTCTACGACCTCGGTGAGGAGGACTCCTACGACGGCGGCGAGATGGAGATGACCGTTCACTACCTGATGGACACCGCCGTCCAGGCCGGGTGGATGGCCCTCGCCCACCCGATGGCGGAGGTCGGGTGGAACCCCGACACCCGCGACTACCGTGACGTCCACGACGAGCCGCTGCGCAACGCGTTCAAGCTGTACGCCTGGGAGGAGATGCTCGCCGAGCCGTTCGGTCGGTACGTGGTCGACCAGCAGGAGTCGCGCCCGACGAGGTGGATCGAGCCCGCCTGGAAGGCGCTGCTCAGCACCAAGGCCCTCCTGCCCGTGCTGTGGGAGCTCTTCCCGCGCCACCGCCTGCTGCTGCCGGCGTACTTCGACGAGCCGCGCGACCTCGAGCGCTGGGTGGCCAAGCCGCTCCACGGGCGCGAGGGCGACAACATCCGCATCCACCTCGACGACCTGGTCGAGGACGTCGTCATGCCCGGCGGCTACGGCGCGGAGGGCTGGGTCTACCAGGGCTACACCGACCTGCCGAGCTTCGAGGGCAACCGCGTCGTGCTCGGGTCGTGGATCGTCGACGGCGAGGCCGCCGGGATGATCGTGCGCGAGTCCGACAACCTCGTCACCGACTACTTCTCGCGCGTCGTCCCCCACGTGATCAGCGACGGGCTGGCGCCGTCCGAGGCGCAGGTCGCGCAGTGGCTGGCCGAGCGGGTCGGGCCGGACGCCCCCAGCCTCTAGCGCACCACCGAGTCGGTGACCGTACGGCCCGCGCCGAGGAAGAAGATCCCCGGGATCGTCTCGAAGCCGTCGCTCGGGTTGTCGACGAGCTCGGAGCCGCGGATGGTGAGCGTGCCGCTGCGGTCGTTGGACACGAAGAAGATCGCGCCGCCGCCCTCGCGGGCTCGGTTGCCGGTGAGCGTGGAGTCCTCGAGGACGAGGTGGATGTCGTCGCCGTCCATGTAGATCGCGCCACCGGAGCCGCCGCCTGGCGTGCCGGGGCGGGCGGGGTTGGCGCCGCGGCCCACCGCACGGTTGCCGGTGAAGGTCGAGCCGGTGACCCGCCACGAGACACCGATGCTGCTCAGCGCCGACCCGTTGCTGCACCGACCACCGGTGAAGCTCGAGCGGCGGACGACGACGGGACGGTCGGCGTACTGGTCGAACACCCGCACGGCGGCCCCGCCGACGTCGGGGCCCGTACGAGCGCAGCGGTTGTCGACGAAGTGCGAGTCGACGATCCTCAGCCGGCCACCGCGGGCGAAGATCGCGCCTCCGCCCCCACCGCCCTCGTCGGACCCGACGGCCTCCGCGGACGCGTTGCCGCGCGCGAGGCGCATCCGCTTCACGACCAGCAGCGGCTCGGCCTGGTCGTTGCAGTGCGACGTCGTCCAGACCTGGGCCCTGTCGCACGTGTTCATGTAGAGGATGCGGCGCTGCCCCCGGCCGTCGAGCGTCACCGTGCCACCGCCGTCGAGGACCACCTTCGCCGAGGTGTTGACGACCTTGGCGGTCCGCTTCATCGCGATCGTCACCGGGTCCGGCCCGCAGTCGAAGGCGATCACCCCGCCCCGCGCCACCGCGCGCACGACCGCGCGGGAGGTGCACGACGCGGGGGTGCCGGTGCCGACGACCGTGTCGGCGCGCTGGACCCGCGGAGCCGCGTCACGCGCGGCCTCCGGCGCCGGCGACGGCCCCGCGGCCGCCGGAGCGGCCGACGCCACCACGGCTGCGACGAGCGCAGCGGCGACGGCGCCGGCCCGCGTCACGACCGGATCGCCTTCTCGATGTCGCCCGAGAGCTTCTCCGGCTCGGTCTGCGGTGCGTAGCGGTCGATGACCGTGCCGTCGCGGCCGACGAGGAACTTGGTGAAGTTCCACTTGATCTTGCTGCCGAGCAGGCCGCCCTTGGAGTCCTTGAGCCACTGGAAGAGCGGGTGCGCGTCGTCGCCGTTGACGTCGACCTTGGAGAAGAGGGGGAACGTGACGCCGAAGTTGCGCTCGCAGAAGTCGGAGATCTCAGCCTCGTCGCCCGGCTCCTGCCCGCCGAACTGGTCGCACGGGAACCCGAGCACGACCAGGCCCTCGTCGGCGTAGGTGTCCTGGAGCTGCTGGAGGCCCTTGTACTGCCCGGTGAACCCGCACTGCGAGGCGGTGTTCACGACGAGGACGACCTTGCCGTCGTAGGCGGAGAGGTCGGTGTCGGTCCCGTCGATCGCCTTCGCCGAGAAGTCGGAGAGAGTAGTCATGCTCCCGAGTCTGCCACCACGCCCGCACCCCGCGACTCCCCGAACGCGCCGTCGAAGACCCACTCCGAGAGTGGCCGGCGCACCCGGTCGCGGTGGTCGCGCGCAGCGGTGCGCTCGTCGACCTCGGCGGGGTCCCCGGGAGCACCGATCGCGATGCCCGTGAGCAGCTGGTGCGTGGGCGGCACGCGCAGCGCGGCCGCGAGCGCGTCGTGGTCGAAGCCGGCGAACTGGTGGGCCAGCAGGCCCATCGCCGTGGCCTGCAGGGTGAGGTGGGCCGCCGCCTGACCGACGTCGTGGAGCGCGTAGTCGCTGTACGCCGGTGCGTCCGGCTCGTCGCCCGTCCGCATGTGGGCGGCGGTGAGGAAGACGACGGAGGCGCGCGGGACCCAGCCGGAGTTGCCGCGGCTCAGCGTCGCGACGAGGCGCTCGTGGTTGGCCGTGCCGGGGCGGCACACGAAGAACATCCACGGCTGGCTGTTGCCCGCGCTCGGCGCCCACTGGGCGGCGTGCAGCAGGGTCGTCACCTCGTCGTCGGAGAGCCGGTGCGCGGGGTCGTACACGCTCGCGCTCCAGCGCGACCGCATGGGCTCGGCGAGCCCCTCGGCCTCCGGCTGCGGCGCTTGCGGGCGGGAGTCGGACGGCACCCGGCGAGTATGACGCCCGCTCACGCGTCGAGCGCGTCGAGGTCGCGCAGCGCCGACTCCCAGCGCTCGCGACGCTCGGCGTCGGTCTGCTCCCACCACGCGGTCCCGCGCTCGCCGAGGCCGACCTTGGCCAGCTGCGTGCGGTGCCGCGTCGCCCGCAGCTCGGCGTCCGACGTGGCCGTACGCACACCGGACCGGCCGCGGCCCAGGTGCGACTTCAGTCGCTCGAGGGCGTCGGCCGGGATCGCCGGGTCGGTACGCCGCCAGCGACGGCCGTCGACCACCAGCCACTTCTCCTCGTCGCTCGCGCTGTCGCTCGGCTCTGCCATGCACCCAGTGTCGCTTGACACTGGTCACCTCGCGATGTGCAATATATCGCAACCACCACCCCAGGAGATCCCGTGATCCTCGAGCAGTTCGAGCGCTACCCGCTCACCTTCGGCCCCTCGCCCCTCCAGCACCTGAAGCGGCTCACCGCGCACCTCGCCGACCTCGGCGGCGGCGCCCAGGTGTGGGCCAAGCGCGAGGACGTCAGCAGCGGACTGGCCTACGGCGGCAACAAGGTCCGCAAGCTCGAGTACATCGTCCCGGACGCGCTCGCCTCGGGCGCCGACACGCTCGTCTCCATCGGCGGCTTCCAGTCCAACCACACCCGCCAGGTCGCCGCGGTCGCCGCGCACCTGGGCATGAGGTGCCGGCTCGTGCAGGAGAAGTGGGTGCCGTGGGACGACCCCACCAACACCCAGGTCGGCAACATCCTGCTGAGCCGGATGATGGGCGCCGACTCGCGCCTCGACCCGGCCGGCTTCGACATCGGCATCCGCGACTCGTGGAAGGACGCGCTCCGCGAGGTCGAGGAGGCCGGCGGCACGCCGTACGCCATCCCGGCCGGTGCCAGCGAGCACCGCCTCGGCGGCCTCGGCTTCGCCAACTGGGCCTTCGAGGTCGCCGAGCAGGAGAAGTCCCTCGGCATCACCTTCGACACGATCGTCGTCTGCACGGTCACCGGCTCCACCCACGCCGGGATGATCGCCGGCTTCGCCGCCCTCGAGGACCTCACCGGCGTGCGCCGCCGCGTGATCGGCATCGACGCCAGCGCCACGATCGACAAGACCCGCGACCAGGTCGAGCGCATCGCGCGCCACACCGCCGACCTCATCGAGCTCGGACGCGAGCTGCGCGACGACGAGATCACGGTCCTCGAGGGGTGGGCGGGCGAGCTCTACGGCCTGCCGGTCGAGTCCACGATGGAGGCCATGGCCCTCGGTGCCCAGCTCGAGGCGATGATCACCGACCCCGTCTACGAGGGGAAGTCGCTCGCCGGCCTGATCGACCTGGTGACGTCCGCCGACATCCCCCGCGACTCCCACGTGCTCTACGCCCACCTCGGTGGCCAGCCGGCGATCAACGCCTACCACTCCCTGTGGCCCGCGCAGTGAGCCCGGACCCGGCGACGTTGCGCGAGGTCGCCCGCCGGGTGCTGTGGCTCTCCGCCGCGATCGTCGACGCCGCCAACCGCGGCCGACCCAACAGCAGCGGCGTCAAGGTCGGTGGCCACCAGTCGTCGTCGGCCTCGATGGTCGACGTCATGGTGGCGCTCTGGTTCCACTCGCTGCGCCACACCGACCGCGTCTCGGTGAAGCCGCACGCCTCGCCGGTCCTCCACGCGATCAACTACCTCCTCGGCGACCTCGACGAGTCCTACCTGACGACCCTGCGGGCGAGGGGCGGCCTCCAGAGCTACCCCAGCCGGCTCAAGGACCCTGACACGGTGGACTTCTCGACCGGCTCGGTCGGCATCGGGGCGACGGCCGCGCTGTGGGCCGCGATCGCGCACCGCTACACCCGCTCGCACTTCGCCGAGACGCCCGAGGCCGGCCGGTTCGTCAGCCTGCTCGGGGACGCCGAGCTCGACGAGGGCGCGATCTGGGAGGCCGTGGCGGACCCGCAGGTCGCCTCGCTCGGCGAGCTCCTGTGGGTCGTCGACCTCAACCGGCAGTCGCTGGACCGCGTCGTCCCCGACATCCAGATCGACCGGCTCCGGGGCATGTTCACCGCAGCCGGCTGGCAGGTCGTCACCTTGAAGTGGGGACGCTTCGTGTCCGGGCTCTTCGAGCGGCCGGGCGGCGCTGACCTGCGCCGCCGGCTGGAGGAGATGCCCAACGAGGAGTACCAGCGGATGCTCCGCGTGCCCGAGGACGAGGTCGCCGGCCGCGTCCTGGCCGGCTCCCCCTCACCGGAGCTGCGCGACCTGGTCACCGCCCTGCCGGCACGCGACCTCGCCGCCGCCGTGCGCGACCTCGGCGGGCACGACCTGCCGCTGCTCGTCGACACCTTCGACGACGTCGACGACCACCGGCCCACCGTCGTGCTCGCCTACACGATCAAGGGCCGCGGCCTCGCCACCGAGGGACACCCCAACAACCACTCGGCGCTGCTGACCGAGCACCAGATGGAGCTGCTCGCCGCGGCGTGCGGCGTCGACGCGGACGACCCGTGGGCGACGTTCGAGCCCGGTACGGCGGCGGCCGACCTCTGCGCCCGGCGCGCCGAGTCGCTGCGCCGACCGGCTCCGACCCCGCAGCAGCCCCTCGAGGTGCCGGCGTCGCTCGGCCGCCCGCACCGCAAGCCCGTCTCGACCCAGGCGGCGCTCGGGCGGCTGCTGTCCGACCTGCCCCGCGACGCGCCCGGGCTCGCCGCCCGCCTCGTCACCTGCAGCCCCGACGTCGCGTCCTCGACCAACCTCGGCGGGTGGATCAACAAGACCGGCGTATGGTCGGTCAAGGAGCGTCGCGACTGGTTCGCCGACGACCGCGAGCGCGTGCTGCGATGGTCCGAGAGCGAGTCCGGGCAGCACATCGAGCTCGGCATCGCCGAGGTCAACCTCGTCGGACTGCTCGGCGAGCTCGGCACGACCTGGTCGCGCTGGGGCCAGCGCCTCGTCCCGGTCGCCACCATCTACGACCCCTTCGTCAGCCGCGCGCTCGAGCCCTGGTCGTACGGCATCTACGCCGGCGGCCAGTCGATCCTCGTCGGCACGCCCTCGGGCGTCACGCTGGCGCCGGAGGGCGGGGCCCACCAGTCGATCACCACGCCGTCGATCGGGCTCGAGCAGCCGGGCTGCGTGGCCTGGGAGCCGGCCTTCGCGCAGGACCTCGAGTGGACCTTCCTCCACGCCGCCGCGCAGGTGGGCGTCCCCGGGGGCACGTCGGCGTACTTCCGCCTCTCCACCCGTCCCCTGGACCCGACCCTCGCCGCCCTGCCGGGGGACCCGGCATTGCTCGAGCGACGCCGACGGCAGGCGGTCGCCGGCGGCTACCGCCTGTCCACTCATGCGGCCTTCGACGACGAGGTGACCCTCGTGGGCGTCGGCGCCCTCATGCCCGAGGTGGTCGAGGCCGCCCGCGTGCTCGGGGAGCAGGGCGTGACCGCGGGCGTCGTGTGCCTGACCAGCCCGGACCTCGTCTTCCGGTCCTTCCAGCAGCGCGGACGTCGCGCGCCCTCCTCGGGTGGCGACGCGCTGGCGGGCAGCATCGTCGACGAGCTGTTCCCCGAGCGCGCCCCGGCGCCGCTCGTGACCGTCCAGGACGGTCACCCCCACACGCTGGCGTTCCTCGCCGCGGTCCGGGGGGACCGGGTGCGCTGCCTCGGGGTGAGCGAGTTCGGCCAGTCCAGCGACCTCGCGTCGGCGTACGAGCTGCACGGCATCGACGTGGCCTCGATCGTCGACGCCGCCCTCGGCCTCACCGGCCGGTAGGCGGGTCGGCGGGCCGCACCAGCGCGGCGGCGATCCACGACTGCGTCATCAGCACCTCGACCCCCGACCCGGTCGAGTACGACTCCACGCGGGCCACCCACGCCTCCCAGCCCCGGCGATCGGAGCGCCGCCACGCGAGCAGGACGCCCGGGGCCGGGGCGGACCACCGGCCGGTCAGGTCCACCCAGACGTGGAACGGCGGCTGGCGCGGCACCGGCCGATGATAGAACACCTGTTCGAATGACGCGCCGCGGGAACGACGAAGGCCCCGGGTCCGGGGACCCAGGGCCTTGTCACACGTACGTGCGCGAGGGGGGAGTTGAACCCCCACGTCCTTTCGGACACACGGACCTGAACCGTGCGCGTCTGCCTATTCCGCCACTCGCGCGAGAAGCGGGCTCAGGCTACCCCAACGCCCACCGACGCTCCCAATCGGCCGTACGGCGGGGCGGCACCGTCGCGCGCGGGCGCCCGGCCGGTACGCTCGCAGGCACCGGCCGGGCGGTGTGTGAAGCCTGCCCACCACGACGATGCGACCCGATCCCAGTCCCAGCGCGACGAGAGGAGGCCCGATGCCGAACCCCCTGCAACGCTTCGAGCAGCGGCTCGAGTCGGTCATCTCAGGGGTCTTCGCCCGGGCCTTCCGCAGTGCCGTGCAGCCCGTCGAGATCGCGGCGGCGCTCCAGCGCGAGTGCGACAACAACGCGCAGGTGCTCAGCCGCCAGCGCCGCCTGGTCCCCAACGACTTCCACGTCGAGCTGTCCGCCACCGACCTCGAGCGCATCGTCGGCCTCGGCCGTGCCCTCGAGCAGGACCTCGTCGACCAGCTGCAGGACCACGCCGACGCCCAGGGCTACGTCTTCACCGGACCGATCTCGATCGCGTTCGAGTCGGCCGACGACCTGACCACCGGCCGCTTCCGGATCCGCAGCAAGGCGCAGGCCAGCGTCACCGACAACGACATGCGCACCCGTACGCGCTCCTCGCACGCCACCCTCGAGGTCAACGGCACGCGCCACCCGCTGCGCCCGCCGGGCCTCGTCGTCGGTCGCGGCACCGAGGCGGACCTGCGGATCAACGACCCCGGCGTGAGCCGGCGCCACCTCGAGCTCGAGGTGAGCATCGACGGCGTCGAGGCGGTCGACCTCGGCTCCACCAACGGGATCATGGTCGACGGCTCCAAGGTGGCGCGCGCCCGGCTGCGCGACGGCTCCACGATCCGCATCGGCCACACCGACATGACGGTCCGCATCGACGGCGGCCGCGACGAGGCCGGGGGCTGGAATGTCTGAGCTGACCCTCTTCCTGATCCGCGTCGCGTTCCTCGCCATCCTCTGGATCTTCGTGCTGTCGGCCATCTCGGTCATCCGCTCGGACATGTTCGGCGCCCGGGTGCCGGAGACCGCCCGTGGCAACGCGCCCGCACCGTCGGGACGCAAGTCCAACGGCAAGCCGCGGAAGCCGCGCCGCGGGGCGCCCACGCACCTGCTCGTCGTGGAGGGCGAGAACCCCGGCGTCCGGGCCGAGCTCGCCGACGCGCCGCTCCTCATCGGGCGCGGCAGCGACGCCGCGATCAAGCTCGACGACGACTACGTCTCGACGCGCCACGCCCGCGTGGCGGCGAGCGGCGACGAGTGGTTCGTCGAGGACCTCGGCTCGACCAACGGCACCTACGTGGGCCCGGTCCGCATCACGCAGCCCACCACCATCGGCATCGGGGTCCAGGTCCGCGTCGGCAAGACGATCCTGGAGCTGCGGAAGTGATGTACCTCCACTACTCCGCGATCTCCGACGTCGGGCGGGTGCGCCGGGAGAACCAGGACAGCGGCTACGCCGGTCCGTGGCTCCTGACGGTGTGCGACGGCGTCGGCGGGGCGGTCCGCGGCGACCTCGCCTCCAGCACCGCCGTGCAGGCGCTGCGCAAGCTCGACCAGCAGCCCGACGAGGACATCCTCGGCCAGCTCGCCGGCGGCGTGCACCGCGCCGACGACCGGATCGCCGAGCTCGTCGAGGAGGACCCCAACCTCAACGGCACCTCGACGACCGCGACGGTCGCGCTCTTCGACGGCACCCGCTTCGGGGTCGGCCACATCGGCGACAGCCGGGCCTACCTCTACCGCCGAGGCGAGCTGCGGCAGCTGACCCACGACCACACCTTCGTGCAGTCGCTGATCGACGAGGGCCGGATCACCGAGGAGCAGTCGCGGACCCACCCGCACCGCAACCTCATCCTCAAGGCCCTCGACGGCATCCGGCACGAGGAGCCCGACCTCTTCGAGTTCCCCGCCGAGGCCGGCGACCGCGTCTTCATCTGCAGCGACGGCGCCTGCGGCACGCTGACCGACGAGCGGATGGCCGACATCCTCTCCACCGGCACCCCCGACTTCGCCGCCGTCGAGCTGGTCCGCGCGAGCCTGGAGGCCGGCAGCACCGACAACGTCACCTGCATCGTCGCCGACGTGTCCGACGAGGAGCCGCCGGCCGAGCTCCAGCCGCTGCTCGTCGGTGCGGCCGCCGACCTGCCCCGCCGGATGCCGCTGGGCGGTGCGGTCGGCGGGCTCTTCCGCGGACACCGCTCGGGCGACACCGGCGAGATCCCGCCGGTCCCGGCGGACGTCCCCGAGGGGGCGTTCCTCGCCGACCCCATCGACCCCGAGGCCGCGCGCTACGCGCCCCGCGAGCCCGGCCGCCACGCCTGGCTGCGCCGCCTCCTGCTGGCCGCCGTGCTCCTCGGCCTGGCCTGGGTGGTCCTGGCCGCGCTGTGGTCGTGGAGCCAGCAGCAGTTCTACGTCGCCGAGCAGGACGGCCGGATCGCGATCTTCCGCGGCATCGACGCCGACCTGCCCGGCATCTCGCTCTCCCACGCCTACGAGGTGACCGACGTCGACCTCGACCGGCTCAGCGACATCGACGCCGAGCAGGTGCGCGAGGGCATCGACGCCTCCGACCTCGACGAGGCCCGGCTGACCGTCGACAACTATGCCGCGCGCCAGGACGTCGACTGAGGGTGACGGGCGGACGAGGATGAGTCAGACCGGGACCCTGATGGGCTTCGTGCACCGGCGACGCCGGGGCGCGGAGCTGTTCCTGCTCGTGCTCGCCCTGATGGTCGGCATCGGGGCGTACGCCGCCGTCGGCCTCGGCGTCGAGGGCGTCGTCCCCGCCGACCTCGTGGGCTACGGCGGGTGGCTGACCGCCCTCATCGTCGGCGCCCACGTGACCGTGCGCCTCGTCGCGCCGTACGCCGACCCGGTGCTGCTGCCCCTCGTCGCGGCCCTCAACGGGCTCGGGCTCGCCGTCATCCGCCGCCTCGACCTCACCTACGAGGCCAACGGCCTCGACCAGCACACCTTCGCGCGCCAGCAGCTGACCTGGATGACCCTCGGCGTGATCCTGTTCGTGGCCACGCTCTTCCTGCTGCGCGACCACCGGGTGCTGCAGCGTTTCACCTACACCGCCGGCCTGCTCGGCATCGTGCTGCTGATCCTGCCGTTCCTCCCGGTCATCGGCCGCGAGATCAACGGTGCGCGGATCTGGATCAACGTCGTCGGCTTCAGCTTCCAGCCCGGCGAGGTCGCCAAGGTCCTGCTCGTGATCGCGTTCTCCGGCTACCTCGTCCTGCACCGCGACGCCCTCGCCCTGGCGGGCAACCGGATCCTGTTCATCGACCTGCCGCGCGGCCGCGACCTCGGTCCGATCCTCGCGATGTTCGGCGTCTCGATGATGATCCTCGTCCTGCAGAACGACCTCGGCTCGTCGCTGCTGTTCTTCGGCCTGTTCCTGGCGATGCTCTACGTCGCCACCGAACGCCCGGGCTGGCTCGTGGTCGGTGGGCTGCTGTTCGGTGCCGGCGCGCTCGCGGCGTACACGCTCGTCGGCAACGTGCAGCGGCGCTTCGACATCTGGCTGCACCCGATGGACTACTACCCCGGCACCAGCTTCCAGCCGGTCGAGGCGATGTTCGGCATGGGCTGGGGCGGGCTGATCGGCCGCGGCCTGGGCAACGGCTTCCCCGAGCGCGTGCCGTTCGCCTACTCCGACTTCATCCTGTCCACCGTGGGCGAGGAGCTCGGCCTGACCGCCGTCATGGCGATCGTCCTCTGCTACGGCCTGATCGTGGAGCGCGCGCTGCGCATCGCGCTGATCTCGCGCGACGGCTTCGGCAAGCTCATGGCGCTCGGCCTCGGCGCAATCATCGCGCTGCAGGTGTTCGTGGTCGTCGGTGGCGTCACCGGCCTGATCCCGCTCACCGGCCTCACCACACCGTTCCTCTCCTACGGCGGCTCCTCGCTCGTCGCCAACTGGGTCGTGATCGCACTGCTGCTCCGCATCTCCGACCAGGCCCGCCGGCCCGCGCCGCGGCTCGAGCCCGTCGACGACTCGGTCGCCGACAGCGAGAGCACCCAGGTGGTGAAGCTCCGGTGAACAAGCCCATCCGCGTCGTCTCGGTCTTCTGCCTGCTGCTCTTCCTCGCGCTGCTGGTCAACGCCACCTACCTCATGTACGTCCGCTCCGACGCGCTGTCGGAGGACCCCAACAACCGCCGGGTCATCACAGCGACGTTCTCCCGCGAGCGCGGCGCGATCCTGGTCGGCAAGGACGCCATCGCGCGCAGCGTGCCGTCCGACGACAAGTACAAGTTCCAGCGGACCTACTCCCAGCCGTTCAAGTACGCCCCGATCACCGGCTACTTCTCCTGGTACGACCAGACCGGCGTCGAGCGCTCCCAGAACGAGGTGCTCTCCGGCGACGACTCGCGCCTGTTCGTCACCCGGCTCGTCGACCTGCTGAGCAACAGCGACCCCAAGGGCGGCAACGTCCAGCTGACCATCAACGCCGCTGCCCAGGACGCCGCGTGGGAGGGCCTCGAGGCGCTGCCCGGCGACGCCCAGGGTGCCGTCGTCGCGCTGCAGCCCACCACCGGGCGGGTGCTGGCCATGGCGTCCACGCCGACCTTCGACCCCAACAAGTTCGCCTCGCACGACTTCGGGGCCGTCCGCGACATCAGCGAGCAGCTCAACGACGACCCGCGCGACCCGCTGATCAACCGCGCGACCGGCACGACCCTCCCGCCGGGATCGACCTTCAAGCTCGTCACCGCGGCGGCCGCGATCGAGTCCGGCAACTACGACGCGGACTCGATGGTGCCGGGTGGCTTCCAGTTCAAGCTGCCGCAGTCCACCGCGGTCATCCGCAACCACGACGGCGGCAACTGCGGCGGCGACCGGATCACGATGACGCAGGCCATGCAGGTCTCGTGCAACGTCACCTTCCTCAGCCTCGCCAACGACCTCGGCGTCGAGGCGATGGCCGACCAGGCCGAGAAGTTCGGCTTCAACGACACCTCGCTCGAGGACCTCGGCGGCCAGGCCGAGTCGCTCTACCCGCGCGACATGGACCCGCCGCAGACCGCGATGTCCGGCATCGGCCAGTCCAACGTCACCGCGACGCCGCTGCAGATGGCGATGGTCGCCGCGGCGATCGCCAACGACGGCGACGTGATGCGGCCCTACGTCGTCGACGAGGTCCGCGCGCCCAACCTGTCCGTCCTCGACCGCACCGACCCGCAGAGCATCAGCAAGGCCATCTCCAGCACCACCGCGGAGGAGCTGACCAAGATGCTGGTCGCGACCGTCGACTCCGGGACCGCCACCCCGGCGCAGATCCCGGGGGTCGAGGTCGCCGGCAAGACCGGCACGGCCCAGTCGACGCCCGAGCGCCCGCCGTACGCCTGGTTCGTCTCCTTCGCGCCCGCCGACGACCCGCAGGTCGCGGTCGCCGTCCTCGTGCAGTCCAGCGACACCTCGCGCGACGAGATCGCCGGCGGCCGCCTCGGCGGCCCGATCGCGAAGGCGATCATGGAGGCGGTGATCAACCGGTGACCGCGCTCGTGCCCGGCGGCGCCGTCGACGGGGCGCACCGCTACGTCCTGGAGTCGCGCATCGCCACCGGCGGGATGGGCGAGGTGTGGGCGGCGCGCGACAGCGTCCTCGACCGGCCGGTCGCGGTGAAGGTGCTCAAGACCGAGTACGCCGACGACGCCCGCTTCCGGACGCGCTTCGCGACCGAGGCCCGGCACGCGGCGTCGCTGCACCACGGGGGGATCGCGGCCGTCTTCGACTTCGGCGAGGCCTCGCTCGACGACGGCTCGGGCACGCCCCGCCCCTACCTCGTCATGGAGCTCGTCGAGGGACAGCCCCTCTCCGCGCTGCTGCGACCCGACGCGCCGCTCGACCCGGCGGTCGCCGCGGAGCTGCTCGCGCAGGCCGGCGACGCGCTCGGCGTCGCCCACGACGCCGGGATCGTCCACCGCGACGTCAAGCCCGCCAACCTGCTCGTCACCCCGGACCGGCAGGTCAAGGTCACCGACTTCGGCATCGCCCGCGCCGCCGAGGCGATGGCGCTCACCGAGACCGGACAGGTCCTCGGGACCCCCGCCTACATCTCCCCCGAGCAGGCCGAGGGCCGCACGGCGACGGCGGCGTCCGACGTCTACTCCCTCGGCGTCGTCGCGTTCGAGTGCCTCGCCGGCCGCAAGCCGTTCGTCGCCGACACCCCGGTCGCCACCGCGATCGCCCACCTGCGCAACCCCGTGCCCGAGCTGCCCGCCTCGGTGCCCACCGACCTCGCTGCGGTCGTACGCCGCGCGCTGGCGAAGGCGCCGGAGGAGCGGTTCCGCGACGGGCGGGCGTTCGCCCGGGCCCTGCGCGAGCCGTCTCGCGCCGCCGCCGCCGGCGCGGACGCCGCCACCGCCGTCACGCCCGCCGCGGCTCCCGCCGCGTCGGCGTCGACGACCCAGGTCATGCCCGCGGCCACGCCGGCCCCGACGCCCGCACCGACCCCGACGCCCGTGCCGACCCCCACCGCAGCGCCGCCTGCGCGACGCCGGTCGGTGCCGTGGCCGACGATCATCGGGCTGGTCGCCGTGGCGGCGGCCGTCCTGCTCGCGGTCTGGCTCGGTACCCGCGACGGCGACGACCAGCCGACCGGATCGACGGGCGAGCCCTCGGCGTCCTCGCCGACCGGGTCGGCCGAGACCCCGGACGAGACCCCCGACGAGACGCAGGAGACTCCGGAGGAGACCGCCGGCCCGCCGGAGACGCCGGAGAAGCCCGAGCCGACGACGGTCGAGGTCGACCCCGCCGCCTACGTCGGCCGCGACCACAAGGACGTCGAGAAGGAGCTGCGCGACCTCGGCCTGCAGCCCGAGCCCCTCGAGCTGGAGAACCCCGGTGACCAGCCGGAGGGCATCGTGGACTCGGTCGAGCCCAGCGGCAGCCTGCAGGAGGGCGACGCCGTGACGGTCGGCTTCTGGGCCAAGGTGCCGCCCGGCCAGGACCCCGAGGGTCCCGGTGGCAGCGGCTCGGACAGCAGCGGGCCCGGCAACAGCGGATCCGGCGGCCCGGGTCCGAAGGACGAGAAGGGTGGCAGCAAGCGATGACGCAGTCGGAGCCGACACTGATCGGCGGCCGCTACGAGCTCGGTGAGCTCCTCGGGCGTGGAGGCATGGCCGAGGTGCGCAAGGGCAAGGACCTGCGCCTGGGCCGCAACGTCGCCGTCAAGCGGCTGCGCACCGACCTCGCCAGCGACGCGACCTTCCAGGCCCGCTTCCGCCGCGAGGCGCAGTCGTCGGCGTCGCTCAACCACCCGGCGATCGTGTCGACCTACGACACCGGCGAGGAGATGGCGACCGACGGCTCGGGGGTCGCCCAGCCCTACATCGTCATGGAGTGCGTCGAGGGGCGCACGCTGCGCGACATCCTGCGCGAGGGCCGCAAGATCCTGCCCGAGCGCGCGCTCGAGATCACCGCGGGAGTGCTGTCGGCGCTCGACTACAGCCACCGCGCCGGGATCATCCACCGCGACATCAAGCCCGGCAACGTGATGCTGACGCCCTCGGGCGACGTGAAGGTGATGGACTTCGGCATCGCCCGCGCGATCTCCGACGCGTCGTCGACGATGACCCAGACCGCGGCCGTGGTCGGCACCGCGCAGTACCTCTCCCCCGAGCAGGCTCGCGGTGAGACCGTCGACTCGCGCTCCGACGTCTACTCCACCGGCTGCCTGCTCTACGAGCTCCTCACCGGCCGACCGCCCTTCGTCGGCGACAGCCCCGTCGCGGTGGCCTACCAGCACGTGCGCGAGCAGGCCGCCCCGCCGTCGGACCTCGACGACGAGCTCGACCCCGAGATCGACGCCATCGTGATGAAGTCGCTCGCCAAGCGCGTCGAGGACCGCTACCAGAGCGCCGCCGCGATGAAGTCCGACATCGAGCGCTACCTCGCCGGCCACCCGATCCAGGCGCCGGCCGTCGTGCCGCCGCCCGTCGACACCCAGTACGTACCCCCCGTCCCCCCGGCCGACGCCACCTCGGCGATGGCCGCCGCCGCCCCGCCGCCACGGCGCGACGAGCCCTCGCGCAGCCGCACCGGGATGTGGGTGCTCGTCGGCATCCTCGTCGTGGCGCTGCTCGCGGGAGGGGCGTACGTCCTCAACGGCCTGCTCTTCGAGGACGCGCCCGAGCGGACCGCCGTGCCCAACCTCGTCGGGATGACCGAGGACGAGGCGCGCCTCGCGATCGTCGACAAGGGCTTCGAGGTCGGCCGCGTCGACCGCGAGCCGTCCGAGACGGTCGAGCCCGACATCGTCATCGAGCAGGACCCCAACCGTGACACCTTCCAGGACCCCGGCACCTCGATCAGCTTCGTGATCTCGCTCGGCCGTCCCGAGGTCGAGGTCCCGTTCGTCGTCGGCACGCTCCGCAAGGAGGCGCGGGCCGCGATGCTGGAGCGCAACCTCAAGGTGCGCTTCCAGGAGGAGGACTCCGACGAGCCGCGCAACCAGGTCCTGAGCACCAACCCGCCCGCAGGCACCTCCGTGGCCGAGGACACCACGATCACGATCGTGTTCTCCGACGGTCCCGAGAAGGTGCCGGACGTGCGCGGGATGATGCAGCGCGAGGCCGAGCGGGCGATCCAGGCGGCCGGCTTCGTCGCCGACGTGCGCACCGACGCCGCGTCCACCGAGCCCAAGAACACCGTCGTCGACCAGATCCCGGTCGGCGGCACCCTCGACCAGGGCGCCACCGTCACGATCTTCGTCTCGGCCTACGAGGAGCCGGTCGAGACCCCGACCGAGACGCCCACCGAGACCCCGACGGAGACCCCGCCGACGCCCACCGAGACGCCCCCGACGCCCACCGAGACGCCGACGACGACCGCGCCGCGGCGCCCCTGAGCTCCGGGGCCCCCGATCCCCGGGGCTGTGGTTGCGGGGCTGCGGTCACCGGATGTCCGGTGACCGCCGGGGTCACAGGTGGAGATCTCGACCGATGACCCCGGAACTCGGGTGCAGAGCACCTACTCCGGCATCGGGGTGGCGTAGGTCAGGTCCAGCAGGCCCTCGTAGGGCGGTGCGACCGCGGACTCGAGCGGGACCATGTCCCAGGTGACGCTGCCGCCGGGGATCAGGGTGTAGTCGCGGTAGGTCGCGAGGATCGGGTCGATGGACAGCTCGGTCTGCAGCGCGAGCTGGTCGCCGATCCCGACGATGACGTAGGGCGGCGAGTAGGGGATCCCGTGGAGGGTGACCTGGTTGCCCTCGCACTTGATCCCGGTCGTGGAGATGAGCCGCTGGCCCTGGATGGTCACGGCCGTCGCGCCGGCGTTCCACATCGCGTTGGCCACCGCCTGGATGTCCTGCTGGTGCACGACGAGGTCGGCCGGGTCCCCCTCGTAGGCCTCGCGGGACTCGAACGGCGCGTCGTCGAGCGTGACCTGCACCGCCGGGCCGCTGCGCTCGGTCAGGCCGGCGGGGTCGACGAGGGTGGCGACCTCGTCCTGCACGCGGCGTACGGACCGGTCGCCGAGCCGCGTGCTCAACGTCTCCACCTCGGCGTTGAGCGCAGCCGCCTGGGCGGTCAGGTCGGCCGCCTCGTCGCGCTCGGCGCGTACGACCGACGCCAGGTCGGTGAGCCGTCCGCCACGCAGGTCGAGGCCGTCGCTCTGCTCCGCGCTGACGGCGAAGAGGGCGCCGCTGAGCAGCACGACCAGCGGGGTCGCCACCCGCCAGACGCGGCGGCGCCCGGGGGACGAGTGGGACGGCGACCGCATGGCGACTACGCTAACCCCCCGTCGGGTGCCGAGCCGCCCGTGACCGGCGCCGTCGCGACCGGGACCCACGCAGCCGAGCCCCAGGAGCAGCAGTGCCGAAGTCCACCACGATCACCACCGGGGAGAAGACCTCGCTCTTCACCGTCAGGTTCCTGGTCGCCCTGCTGCTCGTCGTCGCCGGCATCGCCTGGATCGCGTACTACTACGTCGGTCCGCGCGGCAACCCGCTCGCCTTCCCGCCCGTCGAGGGCAGCCCGAAGGCGATCGCCGACCTCGGTCGCTGGAACTACCTCATCGGCTTCGGCGCCCTCATGCTCGGCCTGATGGTGTCGGCCCACCCGTCCACCCCGCTCGGCCGCGGCCGCGGCGTCGTGGTCGGCATGCTCGGCTGCTTCCTGGTCGGCCTGCTGTGGATCTGCACCTTCTACGTCTTCTCCGACGACCTGTCCAAGCTGTGGGTGATGAACGACCTCGGCCAGTGGAACCTCGTCGTCGGCATCGCGTTCATGGCGGTCGGGTTCAGCTTCGCCACCAAGTGGGAGTAGGTTTCTCCCGCGGCCGTCCACCGGCCACCAGCATTCGTCGCCTCGAGCGGTGAGTGAGGCGCCTTCCTGGGGAAGGGAAGGCGTCTCTCTCACCGCTCGAGTCGTTTCAGGTCCAATCCCGGCGCTCGCGACGCACCCGGGGGTTGTCAGGCTTTCGCTGACGTTGTCAGGCGTTGCAGAGGCCGACAACGTCAGCGATCCCCGGTCGCCCGGGGATTCCTCCACGGGCTCGAAGGCACCGACCGATTTCCACACTGTGGAGAACTGCTGTGGAGAATTACACCGGTGTAGTTGTCCACAGATGTGTGCACACCTGTGGGTAATCCGGGGCGGTCAGCCGAGGGCCGTCGCGCGGACGAACGCCAGGGCGAGCAGCAGCACGACGAGCAGGCCCACGCCCGCCCACTGCACCAGCGCGCGGCGCGCGCGAGGGGCGTACGCGATGACGACGGCGCAGGCGGCGCCGCCGAGGAACCCGCCGAGGTGGCCCTGCCACGAGATCGAGCTCCAGCCGACGACGGTGATGACGACGCCGAGGACGAGGTTCTGCACGAGCCACTGGGAGTCCAGCCTGGCCTTGCGGGCGACCACGAGCAGGGCGCCGAGCAGCCCGAAGAGGGCGCCGGACGCGCCGACGGTCGAGCCGTCGGGATCGCTGAGGTAGAGCACCAGCGTCGAGGAGGCGAGCGCGGCCACGACGTAGATCGCGAGGAACCGGGCGCGACCGACGATGCCCTCGAGGGCCGGTCCGAAGATGAACAGGGCGAACATGTTCATCGCGACGTGCCAGATCTCGACGTGGGTGAAGGCGGTGGTGATCAGCTGCCACCACGCGCCATCGGCCACGCCGGCCTTCCAGAACCCGTCGCCGTTGGTGAAGCCGGTGCAGATCTGCGAGGTCGGGATGCCGGGGTAGTACTGCTCCGGCGTCGAGGTCGACCCGCAGCTGCCGGTGGGCGCCAGCGCGAGCCAGTCGGCCACGCGGGAGAGCCGGCCGCCGGTGGCGGTGATGAGGAGCCAGACGGCGGCGTTGATGCCGATGAGGACGAAGGTCGTCAGCCGGGGGTCGCCGCTGCGCTCACCGCCGTACATCGCCCGGTTCTGGCGCGAGCCCTTGTTCGCCTGCTTGACGCAGTCGGGGCACTGGAAGCCGACGGCGGCGTCCCGCATGCAGTCGGGGCAGATCGGCTTGTCGCAGCGCTGGCAACGGATCCAGGTCTCGCGGTCGGGGTGCCGGTAGCACGTCGGCACCCCGGCCGCGGTCTGGTCCGCAGTCGGCCCCTCGGGCGGCTGGGTCATCGGCTGTGGATCAGTGGTGCGACGGTGGTCGGCGCGTCAGCGCTCGATCGTCACGGACTCGATCACGACCGGGTCCGACGGGCGGTCCATCGCACCGGTCGACGTGGTGGCGATCGCGTCGACGACGTCGCGGCTGGCCTGGTCGGCGACCTCGCCGAAGATCGTGTGCTTGCGGTTGAGCCACGGCGTCGCGGCCACGGTGATGAAGAACTGCGAGCCGTTGGTGCCGGGACCGGCGTTGGCCATCGCGAGCAGGTAGGGCTTGTCGAAGACGAGCTCGGGGTGGATCTCGTCCTTGAACGTGTAGCCCGGGCCGCCGGTGCCGGTGCCGAGCGGGCAGCCGCCCTGGATCATGAAGCCGTCGATGACGCGGTGGAAGCCGAGGCCGTCGTAGTACTTCTCGCCCGAGCGACCGGCGTCGTCGCGGTAGTCCTTGGTGCCCTCGGCGAGGCCGACGAAGTTGTCGACCGTCTCGGGCGCGTGGTTCGGGAACAGGTTGACGACGATGTCGCCCCGGTTGGTCTTGAAGGTCGCCTTGGGGTCGGCCATGGAAGTGCCTCTCGAGTGATGTCTGTGTGCGGGTCGATCCTGCCACGCGGCACCCACGCGGGGCCGACCACCCGGGAGGGGCTGGCCGCCCCTTGGGGGGCATGGTGAGATGGAGACACACTGACTGAGGAGGTCACGCATGCCTTTCGGCCGCAAGAAGTCCCTCGTGGACCGCGCCCACGACTATGTCGAGCAGCTCTCGGAGACCGTCACCGAGACCGTCATCCCCCAGCTGGAGCAGGCGTGGGACCAGGCCGTGGAGAAGGCGGGCCCGGCCCTGTCCGACGCCCGTGACAAGGCCGCCCCGCTGATCGACGAGGGTCGTACGCGCGCCAGCGGCGCCGCTGCCGCCGGGGCCACCCTCGCCGCGGCCAAGACCGCCGAGGCGCGGGAGAAGGCCGCGCCCCTGCTGGCCGAGGCCCGTGCCGCCGCGGCCGACAAGGCCGCCGTCGCCGCGGCGCTCGCCTCCGAGCGCGCCGCCGAGGGTCGCGACCTCGCGACCGCGAAGGTCAACGAGCTCCGCGGGATCGAGCCCGAGCCGAAGGGCGGCCGGCTCAAGAAGCTGTTCCTGATCGGCGGCCTGCTCGCCCTCGGTGGCTTCGTGTTCAGCAAGCTCAAGGGCAAGCAGGACGCGGACGCCAACTGGCAGTCGACCTACGTCCCGCCGGCACCGCCGAAGGCCACGACCCCGCCCGCCACCGCGGGCGCGGCGACCGCCGGCGCGGCGTCCACCGGCGCGGCAGCGGGCGGCGACCCGCTCACCGACCCGCTCCCCGAGGAGGTCACGGCCGACGACGTCGTGACCGTGGACCCCCCGGCGACCGACGACATCGGTGGCGGTGCCCCCGGCGAGGCGATCAGCGACGCCGTGGAGGACCCGCACGAGGCCACGACGCCGGACGAGCCGGCCGAGGTCATCGACATCGACGACGTGCCCAGGAAGAGCTAGGCGCCAGCCACACCACGCCGTGTCGAGCGCGGTCGGGACCCGGTCCCGACCGCGCTCGACGTGCGTCCGAGGGTGGTCGCGGCGATCGGCGGGGGTCAGGCCTCGGCGGCCGCGAGGGCGGACTTCCACTCGCGGAAGCCCTCCTCGGTCCGACCGCGCCGCCAGTAGCCGGAGATCGACGCGTCGGCACGCGGCAGGCCGCGCTCCTTCAGCAGGTAGGGCCGGACGGCGTGCATGACCTCCTGCGCCTC
Source organism: Nocardioides cavernae (assembly GCF_013410035.1). GTDB lineage: Bacteria > Actinomycetota > Actinomycetes > Propionibacteriales > Nocardioidaceae > Nocardioides > Nocardioides cavernae_A. The sequence goes on from NZ_JACCBW010000001.1 coordinate 1,475,833, forward strand.
CCCGTGCACGAACGCCTGCACCCTGCCCTCCGGCCACGGCCAGGCGCGTACGGCGTCGCTGAGCTGCTCGTCGCTGCCGTCACGGTGCAGGAAGCGGAGCTCGACACCGACCGGGGCGTCGAGGGCCGGCTCGTGGTCGGCCGAGTCCACCAGCACGAGGGCGATCCCGACGGCATCCGGCGGGAGGGCCGCCAGCGCGGCCGAGATGGCAGGTACGGCCGACTCGTCGCCGGCGAGCAGGTGGGCGTCGGCGCCGGGGTCGGGGGCGTACGCACCACCCGGCCCGTTGACGGTGAGGGTGTCGCCCGGCTGCGCGCGGCGCGCCCACGGCCCGGCGACGCCGCTGTCGCCGTGGAGGACGAAGTCGATGGCGAGGGTGCCGGCCTCCACGTCGGGGTGCAGCGCGGTGTAGGTGCGTACGGCGTCGGGGAGGACGAGCTTGACGTAGCGGTCGGTGAACGCGCTGCCGGCGAACGCCGAGAGGTCATCGGAGCGGAACCACACCCGACGCAACGTCGGGGTCAGGTCCTCGGTGGAGGTGACGACCAGGCGTGTGCTCACGCGAGCTCGGGGTGCTCGGCGCGGGCACGCTGCGTCGCGCGGTGCTCGGCCCAGAACGAGAGGACCGGGACGGTGCCGCAGACCAGCGTCACGAGGGTGAAGGGGAGGTCCCACCGCGCGCGGCGCGAGAGCAGGAACGCGCAGAACAGGAAGATCATGTAGAGCCAGCCGTGGGCGACGCCGAGGTAGGTCGTGATCGCCTCACCGACCTCCTGGGCCGTCGAGCCGGTGCTGACCCACGCGGGCGTGCTGTCGAAGACGCCCCACATGGGAGATCCGTCGAAGTTGGCGAGCGGGACGCCGACGAGGCAGAGGACCACGAGCAGGACACCGACGACGGTGGCCATGACGCGGTAGGCGAGGAGGGTGCGTGACACGGGGTGAACCTATCCGGACGGGGGTGGGGGGAGCTCGTCGGTCGTGGCGTCCTTGCGCCAGCGCCACCAGATGAACGCCGCGAAGGCGCCGAAGACCCACCACTCGAAGGCGTAGAGCAGGTTGCGGATCCCGGTGAACCGGCTGGGCTCGGGCAGCGCCTCGAGCTCGGCGTCGTCGAGTCCCGGACCGGGCTCCTGGCTCACGACGTAGGCGGAGTAGAGGTCGATGTCGACGCGCTGCACCGCGTCGGCGACCCGGATCTCGGGGAAGACGTCGTCGTCCGGGTCGTCGTCGACGACCAGGGTGCCCTCGGGCGGCTGCAGCCACCCGACGACTTCGGCCGTCCCGGACACGGCCAGCAGGTCGGGGTCGGGCTCGGGCGCCCAGCCGCGGACGACGAGCACGGCCGACTCGTCGACGTGCAGCGGCGCCACGGCCCAGTAGCCCGGCTGCCCGTCTTGGTCGCGGTCGGCGACCCAGAAGCCGCCGTCGAGCCACTCCCCGGACACCTCGACCGGCCGCCCCAGGTCGGGCGCCGGGAACGGGTCGTCGCCGCCCATCACGTCCGTCAACGGGACCGGCGTCGCGCCGGTGAGGTCGAGCGCCTCGGCGTCGCGATGGGCCTGCCAGGCGTCGTACTGCCACTTCCCGAGCATCCCGGCCAGGCCGACGAGGACCAGCGCGAGGGCCGCTGCGCCGAGGTCGGTCAGCAGGCCGGGTCGGCGGGGGGCGGTCACGGCCCCGATTCTCCCAGCCGGGCGGTGAGCCTCGCGCCCCGGCCGTGCCCTCGACCCCCTCAGGCGCCGAAGAGGTCCTCGAGCGTCGGCGCGGGCGTGCGCGGGATGGCCAGCCACTCCGACCAGGTCAGGTCGCGCCCGACGTAGCGCGGCGCGCGCAGCGGCCACTCGCGGGCGATCCACCCCGGCACGAACGCGTCCAGCGTCCGCTCCACCTCGGTGCCGACGTGCTCGTCGCGCACCCACCACGAGATGTCGGCGTCGGCGCCGGGCTTGTCGGTGGGGTCGATGTAGACGCAGCCGACGAGCTCGGTCTCGTCCGCGTCGAGGAGCGCGTAGTTGAAGGACAGGTGGGCCTGCGCCTCGTCCCAGTGGTGCTGGAGGTCCTCCCGGTCCTGCTCGGCCGTCATGTCGGCGGGCGGCCACCCCCAGGCCTCCCCGTACGTCTCCCACAGGCGCTCGCGCGAGCCCATCACGGCAGGCATGTCGAGGTCGGTGTCGTCGGGGTGGATCGGCCGCAGGTGATGGCCGGTGGCGAGCTCCACGCGGGTCGGGTGGTCCCACCCGCGGGGCAGCCAGGTCGTCGTCTCGGTCATCGGATCTCCTCTTCGTCGGTGGCCCTCGGTGGGCCGGCAGGACCACGCTCCCGCAACGTCCTTGTCGATGCCTTGCGTCAGGCTGACCACAGCCGCGCCCCCTGCGCAGCGGCCGTACGGCGCGCCTCGTGCCGGCTGGCGCCGGCCTCCTCCGCTCGCCCGAGTGCGTCGGACGCCTCGGCGGAGAGCTCGAGCAGGCGCGGGAGGACGAGCACCTCGCCCACCTCGCGCGCGGTCACGACCGCGCGCTCGAGCACCGCCAGCGCCTCGCGGGGGCGCTCGGCGCGCAGCAGGAGGTCCGCGTGCACCGCTGCGACCAGGGTGCCGAACATGTGGTGCCCCGGCTCGACGTAGCGCGCGACCGTCGCGCCGACCTGCTCGAGCGCCGTGGCCGTCGCTCCGGACGCGTCGCTGCGGGCGAGCGCCCACGCCGACGGGGGCAGGCCGAAGACGGCGAACTGGTCCGCGCCCGAGCTCCGCGCCACGTCGAGGGCGCGGTCGCCGGCACGTCGTGCCTCCGCCTCGTCGGCGCGCCACACCGCGCTCCACGCGAGCAGGAGCTCGACGTAGACGGTCGTGTAGGCATGGTCGATCCGGTCGAGCACCTGACGGGCGGAGCGGGCGGTCTCGGCCGCCTCGGGCGCGCCGAGCAGCGTGAGGGTGAGGGTCAACCAGCCGCGCAGGGCTGCCGACGGGTCCTGCACCAGCACGTCGAGCGGTGCCGGGGGCAGGTCGTCGACCAGCACGATGCCGCGCTCGAGGTGCTCGCGCGCCTCGCCGAGGCGGCCCTGCAGGAGTCGTACCTGACCGACGGCCTGGGCTGCTGCGACCTCCAGCCACGGCTCTCGCGTACGAGCGGCCGCGGCCTCGAGGTCGGCGAGCAGCGTGTCCGCCTCGCCCAGCGCTCCGCGGACGAGGGCCGAGCCCCAGGCGCCCCACAACCCGGCCAGCAGCTGCTCCGCGCTCCCGCAGCGGCGGGCCAGCTCGAGGGCGTGGGACCGGTGCTCCGCCACGTCGGGGTGGTCGTAGCCCAGCCGGCGTGACAGCAGCGCCGCCAGCCGGATCCGCACGTCGAGCTCGAGCGGCTCACCGACGGTCGGGGCGAGGCGGGGCACGGCGGTCAGGGCGGCGCGCAGCAGCCGCTCGGCGTCGCCGGGGGCGGCACGGCGTTCGGCGACGTCGGCGGCGCGTACGGCGGCGCGCACGGCCGCGCCGGCATCCCCCACGGCACCGGCGCTCAGGTGGTGGTGCGCGACCCGCGCCGCGTGCTGCTCCGCGTCACCGTGCCGTCGTACGAGCGCTGCCGCGACCTGGGCGTGCCACGTCGCGCGCCGGACGGGACCCACGGAGCCCTCCAGCACCTCGCGCACGAGCGCGTGGCTGAAGCCCTGCACACCGGGCCCGGCGTCCACCAGGAGCCCTGCCGCGGTGGCCCGGTCGAGCGCCGGCGCCAGCACGTCGGCCGGCCGGCCGAGGACCTCCTGCAGGAGCGGGAGGTCGACCTCGCGACCGAGCACCGCGGCCGCACCCAGGACCTCGCGGTCATCTGCGGGCAGACCGCGCAGCCGCCCCTCCACCACGGCCGACACGGTGCGCGGGACGGGCACGTCCGCCCGGCCGCCTGCGCTGCGCTCCTGCGCCAGCAACCGGGTGAGCTCGACGAGGTAGAACGGGTTGCCGTCCGTGCGCTCGCGCAACGCGGCGGCGACCCCGGCGCGCAGCTCGGAGCCGAGGTGGTGCTCGACGAGCGTGGCCACGTCGGGCTCGTCCAGCCCCCGCAGTGGCAGGACGGTGCCGCCGGACCGCCCGACAGAGGCCTGCACGTCGACCGCGGGGCCGCCGTCGACGTCGCGGGTGGTGGCGACCACGCACACCCGCCCCGGCCGGCGGGCGCGGCTGAGGTAGCGCAGGAGGGCGACCGACTCCTCGTCGGCGTCGTGGACGTCCTCGAGCACGACCAGGACCGGGCGCTCGAGCGAGGTCACGTCGAGCAGCCGCGCGATCGCGTCGAAGAGCCGCAGCCGTGCCCGGTCGGGGTCGTCGGTCGTCCAGGTGGTTCCTCCCCGGGCCTCCGTGGCGAGCGCCGGGACCAGCACGGCCAGCGCGTCGGTCGCGCCCGGCACCGCGCCGGTCGCGGCCCGGGCGGCGTCGGGTCCGACCAGCTCCACGAGCGCGGTCAGGACCTGCTCCCACGGCCACAGCGGCGAGGTCCCCTCGTCGTCCCAGCAGGTGCCGCGCACGACGAGGGCGGGCTCCGGTCGCTGCGCGACCTGATCGGCCAGCGCGTCGACCAGCCGGGACTTGCCGATGCCGGGCTCCCCGACGACGCAGCCGTAGGTCATCCGGCCGGCCACAGCCTCGTCCACCAGCCCGACCAGCCGCGCCAGCTCGTCCGTACGCCCCACCAGCGGCTCGGCGACCGGGGCCGCAGAGGTGGGAGGGACGGGCGGAGGGACCACGGCAACGGACCCCGCGGCGACGGCCCGGGGAGCGACCGTGTCGTCGAGGGCCGGGTCCTGCCGCAGGATGCGCTGCCACAACCGCTGCAGGTCGGGGCCCGGGTCGATGCCCAGCTCCTCGGCGAGCGCCCGGCGCGCGCGGTCGTACACCGCCAGGGCGTCGGCCTGCCGGCCGGCGCGGTAGAGAGCGAGCATCAGCGCGCGGTGCAGCGACTCGCGCAGCGGGTGGTCGGCGACGAGGGTCGGCAGGGTGTCGAGCAGCTGCTCGTGGCGTCCCAGCGCCAGCGCGGCCTCGGCCACCAGCTCATGGCAGGCCAGCCGCTGCTCGGCGAGCCGGTCGGCCTCGAGGTGGGCGAAGTCGCCGGGGACGTCGGCGTAGGGGCGGCCGCGCCACAGCCCGAGCGCGTCCGCGGCCGAGTCATGGGCGCCGGCGACGTCGCCCTCGGCCAGCATCCGGCGTGCGGAGGCCATCCGCCGACCCACGACGATCGCATCGACCTCGCAGGCGTCGGTCGCCAGCAGGTAGCCCGAGGACTGGGTGACGACCACCGGGGCGGCGGTCACCGCGCGCAGCCGGCCGCGCAACCGGGAGACCAGCGCGTGCAGGTTGCCGGCACTCGCCGCGGCGTCCTCCTCGCCCCACACCCGGGCTGCGACGACCTCGGCCGGCACCACGTGGCCGGCGTCCACCGCCAGCGCGGCCAGCACCGCTCGGTGGCGGGACGAACCGAGGTCCAGGCGGCCGTCAGGTCCCTCCACCTCGAGGGGGCCGAGGACCCGCAGCCGGACCGACGGCGCCGAGGTCTCGGTCGGGTCGCTCCCCGGGGGCACTCCGCTCGCCATGGCCCCATCGTGCCGCGTCCGCCTTGCACCTCGCTTGCAGCCGGCGGGGCCAGGACCGCCGCACGTGTCCGCGGCGTTGCCCTCGTACGCCCCGCGCCGGGGCCACAACCGCCCCACGTGTCCGCGAGGGTGCCCTCGGGTCGGGGCCCGGGCGAGAGATCACGTCCCGACGAGGGCCTCGACGAGATCGGCCACCGGCGCGGCGGTGTCGACGCGGACGACCGGCCCGTCGAACCGCGTCATCCACTCCTCGTGCAGCGTGCGGCTGCGACCGGGGAAGTCGGGCGTCTCGTAGCCCGCCGCCCAGGTCACGAATTCCTCGTGCGTGGTCGCGAGGTCGCCACCCGCGAGGATCCGGTCGCCGTACCTCGTGGCCTCGCGGGCCCGCAGCCGCGCCAGGCGCACCTCCGGGTCGAGGGAGCAGAAGACGATCGTGTCGACGTGGTCGAGCAGCACCTCGCCCCACCCCATGACCGATCCGGACAGCACCCACGCCGGACGTGGCAGGAACATCTCCGCCATCAGGTCGAGGCGCCGCTGCTCGTCCCGCTTCTCGGTGTAGGGCGGGTCCGTCGGCACCCAGAAGTAGTCGTCGGTGTCCGCGTGCGGCACCGACCAGCGGTCCGCGAGCGCCCGTGCGAGGGTGGTCGTGCCCGATGCCGTCGCACCGATGACGAGCACGCGACAGGGATCCACGCGATGGAGCCTAGACGTCCCCGAGGACGAGTCCGGCGACCTGCGCGCCGAGCTCGAGGTCGGACACGTGCCTGAACGTCTGGCGCCGCAGCACGCCGCGCCGGTCGTACAGCATCACCGTCGGGGTGCCCCGCATGCCGAAGCGCTCCATCGTCACCGGTACGGGCCCGCGCGACGACGGCTCGTCGACGGCGACCGGGAACGTCACGCGGAACTCGTGCAGGAAGGCCCGCAGCGACACCGGGGTCATCGCGTCGTGGTGCTCGAACACCGCGTGCAGGCCGACGACCGCGACCTCGCCGGCGGGGAACGTCGCCGCGGCCTGTCGCAGCTGCGGCACGGTCTTCTCGACGCACGCGGGGCAGAGCATCTGGAAGGCGGCCGCCAGGACGACGCGGCCGGCGAGGTCGCCGACCGCGAAGTCCTGGTGCGGCGCACCGAGCCACTCGCTCACCGACCAGTCGTCGAGCGTCAGGGCGCCCGGGTCAGCCATGGCGTACGCGCTCCCTCACGCCCGCTCGAGCAGGGCGACCCGCGGGAAGTCCACGGGTACGCCCAGCGCGACGTTGACGTAGTTGGTGAAGAGGTTGAGCGCGACGTGGGCGACGAGCTCGACGACGTCCTGGTCGTCGAAGCCGGCCGCGCGCAGGGCCGCGACGTCCTCGTCACCGACCTGGGCGCGGTCCTCGACCAGCTTCTCCGCGAACGCCAGCGCAGCGGCGGTGCGCGGGTCGTCCGAGCGGCCGGCCTGCGCCTCACCCATCTCCTGGGTGGTCGCCCCGGCCTTCCGCCCGAGGGCGGTGTGGGCGGCCAGGCAGTACTCGCACGCGTTGCGGTCGGCCACCAGGACGGCGACCTGCTCGCCGAGACGGGCGTCCAAGCGGCCGTGCCCGAGGGCGCCGAAGCCCGCCCACATCATCTCCAGGGCGGCCGGCGAGTTGGCGACCGCGCGGAACATCGCCGGCGTGGTGCCGAACGCCGCGTGGATCTGGTCGAGGACGGGCTTCACCTCGGGACCCGCGGTGGCGGGATCGATCAGGTCGACTCGTGTCATGTCATCTGCTCCTTCGTCAGTGGGTCCGTGGTGAACCCTTAGGACTACTAAACGATTTGCTCTTGAGCCGTGTCAAGCATTTCGCTTAGGATTCCTAAGTGAATTCCGGTAACCCTGCACCCGACGGCCTGCCCGAGGACTCCGCGGTGCACGAGGGCGCGGCCGGCGCGCGGGTGGACGACCTCGACCAGCGCCTGGCCGCCGCAGTCGAGCGGATGGGCCACGTCACGCGCACGATGCTCCTGCGCCAGGCGTACGCCGAGGGCGTCAGCCCGCTGCAGCACCAGCTGCTCCTGCGCGTACGCGCGCTCGATGGCCGGGCGCGCGGCAGCGACCTCGCGACGGAGCTCGACGTCTCCCAGGCCACCGCGAGCGAGGCGCTCAGCGCCCTGCGCCGCAAGGAGCTCGTCGAGAAGGTCCAGGACCCCGCGGACCGCCGCAACGTCGTCTACTCGCTCACCGCCTCGGGAGAGGAGCTCTCCGAGCGGCTGACGCAGTGGGACGGACCGTTGACCGCGCGGCTCGGCGAGGTGCCCGAGGCCGACAAGGCGACGACCCTGCGCGTGCTGCTCGGGCTGGTCGCCGACCTGCACGGCGAGGGAGTCGTCAGCGTCGCGCGTACGTGCCTCACGTGCGTCTTCTTCGCCGACGGCAGCGCGGGGACGGGGCTGCCCTACCGCTGCGACCTGCTGCAGGTCGACTTCGACGACGCCCACCTGCGGGTGGACTGCGCGGAGCATCAGCCGCGCTCCGCGGCCTCCTAGAGGCCTCGAGCAGGATCGGGGAGCATGGGCCTGCCCTGGTCGAGCCGGGGTTCCCCGATGGCGCTTCGCTACCGCTGCGTCAGCGACGTCTGCCCGAGCCAGGCGCGCCGCCGGCCGGGACGGGACGTGGTGGAGCCTAGGGGACTCGAACCCCTAACCCCCTGCTTGCAAAGCAGGTGCGCTACCAATTGCGCCAAGGCCCCGGAAGGGAACGCGCGTCAGGCCTTCTCGACGGGATCGGTGGCCTCGGCCCAGAGGGCCTGCTCGTTCTTGCCCTCGTCCATCTTCCGCTTCGCGACGAGCGCGCCGGCGGCGGCCAGGGCGATCAGGAGGAGCTTCTTCACGAGCGGTTCTCCTCGCTGTCGAAGGGGGATGGAGTGGGCCTAGGAGGACTTGAACCTCCGACCTCTTCCTTATCAGGGAAGCGCTCTAACCGTCTGAGCTATAGGCCCGCACGCTGGTTGACCAGCGACGCCGAAGATTACCCGACCGTCACTGACCCGTGCCAATCGGGGAGGGAGTCAGCGAGCAGGGCTCACTTCTCGTCCTCGGCGAGGGTGACCTCGATGCCGCCGAGGAGGGCGGCCGCGAGGTTGTAGAGGAAGGCGGTGAGCGTGGCGATCGCGGTGATCAGCACCACGTCGAGCACCGACACGAGCAGGGTGAAGCCCAGGACCCGGGACATCCCGACGTAGTCGGTGACGTCGAAGGTCGAGTTGCCGCTGTCGCCCTCGACGATGCTCGCCACCGCGGAGTTGATGGAGTCCCAGACGCCGGCGGCGCCGAGCACCGACCACACCATGAAGATCGCGACGAACGTGACGACGCCGAAGGCGACCGACAGCAGGAACGACGTCTTCATCACCGACCACGGGTCGATCCGCGTCAGTCGCAGGCGCGCGCGCCGGGGCTGGCGGCCCGGCGCCCGGCGTACGCGGCTGCCGCGCGCCTCCTTGGGCGTGGCGTTGGCGCGGTGCTCCTCAGCGGCGTTGGACAGCGTGTCCTGCAGCCGCCCGGTCAGCGAGCGCTTCGCGGGCTCGTCCCCGGAGGTACGGCGCGGAGTCGCGGTGCGTTCCGACATGGATCACTCACTCCTCGGTGTCGTCGTCGGGGGTGTCGGCGCTGTCGTCCACAGCGTCCTGGCCCACGATTGTTGCACCGTCGGCCACGTCGGGCGAAACGGCTGCGGCCTCGCCGGCGTCCGGCTGGACGTCGGACTGGACCTCGGCGTCTGCCTCGGCCTCGACCTCGTCGTCCTCACGTGCCTCGACCGAGCGGGCCACGACGGCGACCGTGTCGCCCTTCTTGGGCGTCACGAACTTCACGCCCTGGCTGTCGCGGCCGGTGGCGCGGAAGTTGGCGTCGATCGGGCTGCGGACGACCTGCCCACCGCTCGTGATCGACAGGACCTCGTCACCCTCCTCGACGATGAACGCACCGACCAGGCCGCCGCGGTCCTCGTTGGTGAGCCGGACGGCGCGGATGCCGACGCCACCGCGGTTGGTGATGCGGTAGTCGGTGATGCGCGAGCGCTTGGCGTAGCCGCCGTCGGTGATCGTGAAGACGTACTGCTCCTTCACGTCGGGCAGGTCCCCGGCGTCGGTGGACTCACCGGCCGCCTCCGCCCTGGAGACCGCGGCCTCCTCGGCCGCGACCTGGTCGGCGCGGATCACCGAGAGCGACAGCACCGAGTCGTCGTCGTGCTTGAACTTCATGCCGCGCACGCCGCCGGTGGCCCGGCCCATCGGACGCAGCTGGTCGTCGTTGGCCTGGAAGCGGATCGCCTGGCCCTTGCGCGAGACGAGCAGGATGTCGTCGTCGGCGTTGACCAGCTCGGCGCCGATCAGCTCGTCGTCGTCCTCGCGGAAGTTGATCGCGATGACGCCGGCCTGCCGCGGGCTGTTGTAGTCGCCCAGCTTGGTCTTCTTCACCAGGCCGGTGCGCGTGGCCAGGACGAGGTAGGGCGCCTGGTCGTAGTCGCGGATCGCAAGCACCTGGGCGATGTCCTCGTCCGGCTGGAAGCTCAGCAGGCCGGCGACGTGGCCGCCCTTGGCGTCGCGCGCCGCCTCCGGGAGGTTGTAGGCCTTCGTGCGGTACACGCGGCCGGCTGTGGTGAAGAACAGCAGCCAGTGGTGGTTGGTGGTCGCGATGAAGTGCTGGACGACGTCGTCGCCGCGCAGCGTCGCACCGCGTACGCCCTTGCCGCCGCGCTTCTGGAGCCGGTACTGGTCGGCGCGGGTGCGCTTGGCGTACCCGCCGCGGGTGATCGAGACGACGAGGTCCTCGTCGGGGATGAGGTCCTCCATCGACAGGTCGCCGTCGGCCGCGATGATCTGCGTACGGCGGTCGTCGCCGTACTTGTCGACGATGCCGGTGAGCTCCTCGGAGATGATCGAGCGCTGGCGCGTCTCGTTGGCGAGGATGTCCTCGAGGTCGGCGATCTCCAGCTCGATGGCGGTCAGGTCGTCGACGATCTTCTGGCGCTGCAGCGCGGCCAGGCGGCGCAGCTGCATGTCGAGGATCGCGGTCGCCTGGACCTCGTCGACCTCGAGCAGCTCCATCAGGCCCACGCGGGCGTCGTCGACGTCGGGGCTGTTGCGGATGAGGGCGATGACCTCGTCGAGCGCGTCGAGCGCTTTGGCGAGACCACGCAGGATGTGTGCGCGCTTCTCGGCCTCGGCGAGGCGGTAGCGGGTGCGCCGCTGGATGACCTCGACCTGGTGGGTGACCCAGTTGCTGATGAACGCGTCGACGCTGAGCGTGCGCGGCACGCCGTCGACGAGCGCGAGCATGTTGGCCGAGAAGTTGGACTGCAGCTCGGTGTGCTTGAGCAGGTTGTTGAGCACGACCCGGGCGACCGCGTCGCGCTTGAGGACGACCACGATCCGCTGGCCCACGCGCGAGGACGTCTCGTTGCGGACGTCGGCGATGCCCTGCACCTTGCCGGCGTCGGCGAGCTCGGCGATCTTCACGAGCAGGTTGTCGGGGTTGACCATGTAGGGCAGGTCGGTGATGACCAGCATCGTGCGACCCGCGCGGTCCTCGTCGACCTCGATGATCGCCCGCTGGGTGATCGAACCGCGGCCGGTGCGGTAGGCCTGCTCGATGCCCTCGCGGCCGACGATGAGCGCGCCGTTGGGGAAGTCGGGGCCCTTGATCCGCTCCAGGAGGGCCTCGAGCAGCTCCTCGCGGGTGGCGTCGGGGTGCTCGAGCGCCCAGATCGCGCCGTCGGCGACCTCGCGCAGGTTGTGCGGGGGGATGTTGGTCGCCATGCCGACCGCGATGCCGGCCGACCCGTTGACCAGCAGGTTGGGGAACCGCGCCGGCAGGATCGTCGGCTCCTGGGTCTTGCCGTCGTAGTTGGGGGTCATGTCGACGGTGTCCTCGTCGATGTCCCGCACCATCTCCATGGCGAGCGGCGCCATCCGGCACTCGGTGTACCGCATGGCCGCCGCGGGGTCGTTGCCCGGCGACCCGAAGTTGCCCTGACCGTTGACCAGCGGGTTGCGCATCACCCACTGCTGGGCGAGGCGGACCAGGGTGTCGTAGATCGCCGAGTCGCCGTGGGGGTGGTAGTTACCCATCACGTCGCCCACCACGCGCGCGCACTTGTTGAAGCCGCGGTCGGGGCGGTAGCCGCCGTCGTACATCGCGTAGAGCACGCGGCGGTGCACGGGCTTGAGCCCGTCGCGCACGTCGGGCAGCGCACGGCCGACGATGACGGCCATGGCGTAGTCGATGTAGGAGCGCTTCATCGACTCCTGCAGGTCGACGGGCTGCACGCGGCCACCGCCGGAGCCGGACGTGAGGTCGGTGGGGGTCTCGGTCATTCTCAGCTTCTCTCTGGCGTTCTACGGATGTCTAGGACGGGGCTTAGAGACCTAGATATCGAGGAATCGAACGTCCTTGGCGTTGCGCTGGATGAAGGAGCGGCGCTGCTCGACGTCCTCGCCCATGAGGATCGAGAAGATCTCGTCGGCCTGCGCAGCGTCCTCGAGCGTGACCTGGAGCAGCACCCGCTGGTCGGGGTCGAGCGTGGTGTCCCACAGCTCGTCGGCGTTCATCTCGCCGAGACCCTTGTAGCGCTGGATCGGCGCCTCCTTGGGCAGCTTCTTGCCCTGCGCGAGGCCGTCACGCATGAGGGCGTCGCGCTCGGAGTCGGAGTAGACGTACTCGTGCTCGTGGGGCTTGTTCCATTTGATCCGGTAGAGCGGGGGCTGGGCGAGGTAGACGTGGCCCGCCTCGATCAGCGGCCGCATGAAGCGGAACAGCAGCGTCAGCAGGAGCGTGTTGATGTGGTGGCCGTCGACGTCGGCATCGGCCATCAGCACGATCTTGTGGTAGCGCAGCTTGTCGAGGTCGAACTCCTCCTGCACGCCGGTGCCGAGCGCGGAGATGATCGCCTGGACCTCGGTGTTGGCCAGGACCTTGTCGATGCGGGCCTTCTCGACGTTGAGGATCTTGCCGCGGATCGGGAGGATCGCCTGGATCGTGTTGTCGCGGCCCATGACGGCCGAGCCGCCGGCGGAGTCGCCCTCGACGATGAAGACCTCGCAGTCGGCCGGGTTGCGCGAGCTGCAGTCGCGCAGCTTGCCGGGCAGGCCGCCGCCGCCGAGGAGTCCCTTGCGGTTGCGAGCGAGGTCGCGGGCCTTGCGGGCGGCCATCCGGGCCGAGGCCGCGGCCTGGGACTTGCGGACGATGTCGCGGCCCTCGGCAGGGTTCTGCTCGAACCACGCGCCGAGCTGGTCGTTCATGATCCGCTGGGTGAAGCCCTTGGCCTCGGTGTTGCCGAGCTTGGTCTTGGTCTGGCCCTCGAACTGCGGCTCGCCGAGCTTGATCGACACGATCGCGGTCAGGCCCTCGCGGATGTCGTCGCCGCTGACCCGGTCCTCGCGCTTCTTGATCAGGCCCCACTCCTCGCCCCAGTGGTTGACCAGCGAGGTGAGCGCCGCGCGGAAGCCCTCCTCGTGGGTGCCGCCCTCGTGGGTGTTGATGTTGTTGGCGAAGGTGTGCACCGACTCGGTGAACGAGGTGTTCCACTGCATCGCCACCTCGAGGCTCATGTGCTGCCCGGTGGCGCCCTCGGCGGTCTCGGCCTCGAAGGCGATGACCGTCGCGTTGGCCTTGTCCTTGCGCCGGTTGAGGTGCTCGACGTAGTCGACGAGGCCGCGGTCGTACTTGAAGACCTGCACCAGGCCGCCGGTCTCGCCGCGCTTGATCGCGTCGTGGCTCGCGGTGTCGACCTCCGCGGCGACGGTGTCGTCCTCGATCGCGTCGACGATCGCGTCGGCGTCGGCGCGCTCGTCGCGCACGACGAACTCGACGCCCTTGTTGAGGAACGCCATCTCGCGCAGGCGCGAGGTGATGGTCTCGAGGCTGTAGGTGGTGTGCTCGAAGATGTCCTCGGAGGCGTACCAGGTCACCGTGGTGCCGGTGCCCTCGCCGTCCTCGAGCGTACGCACCTGCTCGAGGTCGGCATCCGGCACGCCGAGCTGGAACGACTGGCGCCACAGGTGGCCGCGGTTCTTCACCTCGGCGACGAGACGGGTCGAGAGGGCGTTCACGACCGAGACGCCGACGCCGTGCAGCCCGCCGGACACCTTGTAGCCGCCACCGCCGAACTTGCCGCCGGCGTGGAGCATCGTCAGCGCCATCGTGAGCGCCGGCATGTCCTGGCCCGGCGCGGTGTCGGTGGGGATGCCGCGCCCGTTGTCCTCCACCCGGACGCCGCCGTCGTTCTGGAGCGTGAGGACGATCCTGGTCGCGAAGCCCGCGAGGGCCTCGTCGACGCCGTTGTCCACGATCTCCCAGATGAGGTGGTGCAGACCGCGCTCGCCGGTGGACCCGATGTACATGCCGGGGCGCTTGCGGACCGCCTCGAGGCCCTCGAGGACCTGGATCGCGGAGGCGTCGTACTCGGTGCCCTCGTCGACGGCCGTCGAGGAACGCCGGTCCTCGCTCTCGACCGCGGCCGGGCCGACGGCTGCCGCCAGCGCCTCGGCGCGCTCGGCCTCGGTGAACGAGGCGTCGGCGGGCTGGTCGGGAGCGGCGGTGGAGTCGTGGTTCTCTTCGCTCAAGGCACGGCCTTCTGCTCATCGCCCCGGACCGGCTCCGGGGGCGCTCGACATGCGTCGAGTCGCACCGGTGCAGAGCACGGACCGGCATGCGACTCGTGCGTCCATGATAGCCGTCAGAAGCCCTCGACCGAAGCATCGACCCGGGGTTGGGGAGGGATCGGTGGGGAAAATCGCCCCGTACGGCCCCGTGAGCCGCCTCCAGCGCGACGAACAGGGGCGCGGGTAGGGCCCTATGCGTCGAGCGGGCTCCCAGATCGCCAGAACGCGCCTCAGCCGTAGGTGTCCCGCGGGCCCCGGCCGTCCCGGCTGGAGAGGCGGCCCTTCTTCCAGCTGGGCAGGTGCGGTCCGAGCACCTCGATGAGCGTCACCGTGCCGTGGCCGAGGTCCTCGTTGAGCCGGCGCACCACGGCGGGGGCGAGCAGCTTGAGCTGGGTCGCCCAGGCCGTCGAGTCCGTGCGGACCACGAGCCGGCCGTCGTCGAACGACTCCGGGGTGCAGTGGTCGGCGACCTCGTCGCCCACCAGCTCGGCCCATCGCCCGAAGACGCCCTGGACCTTCAAGTCGACCTCCCAGCCGTGGGACGCGATGAGGCGGCCCATCGCCTGGTCGAGGAGCTGGGGGTCGCGGTCGTCGGGACGTGCGCCGGACGCCTTGCCAGGGCCCGTACGACGGCGGGCGGTCGACGACCTGCGCCGGGCGGGCGGGGTGCCGGGACTCGCGGCGGCCGCCCGGGCGGCGGCCCGGGCCAGGTCGAGGCCGTCGGCGCGGTGCTGCGGCGTCGCGGTCGCGTCCTCGCCCGGCTGGTCGGGCTGGTCGGGCCCCTCGGACTGGTCGGGCCGGTCATCAGTCGTCACGGGTCACCGCCCCGTCGGCGACCAGGAACCGCACCCCCTGCAACGAGGCCGGCACGTCCGCCGCGACGGCCGCGGTCACGAGCACCTGCTCCGCACCGGCGACGAGCTGCGCCAGCTGGCTGCGTCGCTCGGCGTCGAGCTCGGCGAAGACGTCGTCGAGCACCAGGATCGGGTCGTCGCCGTCGGCGCGCAGCAGGTCGTACGACGCCAGTCGGAGCGCGAGCGCGAAGGACCAGGACTCCCCGTGCGAGGCATAGCCCTTGACCGGCAGCCGCAGCTCGGCGTTGCCGAGCGTGAGCAGCAGCTCGTCGCGGTGCGGGCCCACGAGCGAGATCCCGCGGTCGAGCTCCTCCTTGCGTCGGACGGCGAGCGCGTCGAGGAGCGCGGTGCGGAGGTCCTGGTCGGGGGAGCCGACGTCCACGCTCGCGCGGTACTCCAGGTCGGCGTCGTCACGGCTGGCGCCGCGCGCCACGGCCTCGTACGCCTTGCCGAGGTAGGGCCGCAGGTCCTCCACCAGCGCGAGGCGTGCGCCCAGGAGCTCGGCGCCGACACGGGCGAGGTTGTCGTCCCAGATCTCGAGGGTGGACATCGCGGCGTCGCGCGAGGTCCCGCGCGCCACCCCGGCGGTCTTGAGCAGGCTGTTGCGCTGCCGGAGGATCCGGTCGTAGTCGGACCGGACACCGGCGAGCCGGGGGGTGCGCAGGACCAGCAGGTCGTCGAGCATCTTGCGGCGGTCCGACGGGTCGCCCTTGACCAGGGTGAGGTCGTCGGGGGCGAACACCACGGTCCGGACGAGACCGATGATCTCGCGCGGTCGGGGCAGGGGGGAGCGGTTGATCCGTGCGCGGTTGGCACGTCCGGGGTTGAGCTCGACCTCGAGCAGGGCCGTACGTCCCTCCTTGACCACCGAGGCCCGCACCACCGCCTGGTCGGCGCCCGCCCGCACGAGCGGGGCGTCGGTCGCGACGCGGTGCGAGGAGAGCCGCGAGAGGTAGTCGATCGCCTCGACCAGGTTGGTCTTGCCCTGGCCGTTGCGGCCGATGAACGCCGTCGCCCCCGGCTCCAGCGCGACGTCGACGTCGGCGTACGAGCGGAAGTTGTGGAGGGTCAGGTGTGCGACGTGCAAGTCAGCTCTCGCCGGTCTCCCGGTCGGTGCCGGCGCCGGCCTTCTTCGCCGTCTCGGTCTGCTCGGCGCCCGCGGTGCCCTCGGCGTCGCCGCCCTTGGGCGCGGAGGAGCGCACCGCGTGGCCACCGAACTGGTTGCGCATCGCGGCGACCGCTTTCATGGTCGGGGAGTCGTCCTGCTGGGAGACGAACCGCGCGTAGAGCGCGGTGGTGATCGCCGGAGTGGCGACCCCGTGCTCGATGCCCGCCTCGACGGTCCACCGTCCCTCACCCGAGTCAGCCGCGTAGCCGGCGATCTTGCTGAGGCCGGGGTCCTCGTCCAGCGCGTTGACCATCAGGTCCAGCAGCCAGGACCGGATGACCGTGCCCTCGCGCCACGACCGGAAGACCTCGGTGACGTTGTCGGTGAGCTCGGCCCTCTCGAGCAGCTCCCAGCCCTCGGCGTAGGCCTGCATGATGGCGTACTCGATGCCGTTGTGGACCATCTTGGAGAAGTGGCCGGCGCCGACCTTGCCGGCGTGCACGGACCCGAAGTCGCCCTCGGGGCGGAGCGCGTCGAACGCCGGCTGCACCTTGGCGATGTCGTCGGCGTCGCCGCCGTACATCAGGGCGTAGCCGTTCTCCAGGCCCCACACGCCGCCGGAGACGCCGCAGTCGACGTAGCCGATCTTCTTCTCCGCGAGCAGCTCGGCGTTGGCGATGTCGTCGGTCCAGCGCGAGTTGCCGCCGTCGACGACGACGTCACCCTCGCCGAGGAGCTCGGAGAGCTCCGCGACGGTCGCCCGCGTCGGCTCGCCCGCCGGGACCATCACCCAGACGACCTTCGGGCTCGGCAGCGCCTCGACGAGCGCGGTCAGCGAGTCGACGTCGCTGACGTCGGGGTTGCGGTCGTAGCCGACGACGGTGAGTCCTGCGCGGCGCATGCGCTCACGCATGTTGCCGCCCATCTTGCCCAGGCCGATGAGTCCGATGTCCATGTCACGAGACTAGCCGTGCACGAGGAACGAGTGCACGGCGTGTCGAGGGAGATCGAGTGGCCCCGCGACCGAGGAACGAGGTCGCGCCAGGGCGTATCGAGACCCACCTGGGTCCGGGTCTCGACACGCCGCTCGTCCCTCGCAGCTGCTTGACCACCCGGAACTGGCTCGTCCGTCGCGGCCGCTCGACCGTCTACGAGAGCAGGCGGCGCGGCATCAGCAGGTAGCGGAACGAGCTCGTGTCGTCGTCCGCGTCGGTGCCGGAGATGACCACGGGCTTGGTCGCCTGGGTGAACGCGAGGTCCACGAACTCGCCGTCGATGGCGGTCAGGCCGTCGAGGAGGAACTGCGGGTTGAAGCCGGTGGTGAGGTCGTCGCCGTTGATGTCGGCGTCGACCGCCTCGGTCGCCATCGCCTCGTCACCGGAGCCGGCGTCGAGCACGATCTGGTCGTCGCCGAACTTCATCTGCACGGCGGTGTTGCGCTCGGCGACGAGGGCGACGCGCTTGACGGTCTCGATGAGCTCGGCCTTGTTGACCTTGGCGACGGTGAGGTGCTCGGCGGGGAACAGCGAGCGGACCTTGGGGAACTCGCCGTCGAGGAGGCGGGTGGTGGTGCGTCGTACGCCCCCCAGCCCGGTGCCCTCGAAACCGATCAGGCCCTCGCCCGCACCGCTCGAGCTCAGCGCGATCGTGACCTCGGCGCCGGAGGTGAGCGACTTGGCGGTGTCGCCGAGGACCTTCGCCGGCACCAGCGCGGCGACGGACTCGTCGGGGGACTGCGGGTTCCAGGTGAGCTCGCGGTGCGAGAGCCGGAAGCGGTCGGTGGCGAGCAGCGCCATGGTGGACCCGTCGATCTCGATGCGCACACCCGTGAGCACGGGGAGCATGTCGTCGCGACCCGCGGCGGTGACGGCCTGGGCGACCGCGTGCGCGAAGTCGGCGCTCGAGACGGTGCCCGTGGCGGACGGCATCTCGGGCAGCGTCGGGTAGTCGGCGACCGGCATGGTCTGCAGGCTGAAGCGGGCCGAGCCGCAGGTGAGCGAGACGCGCGGCCCGTCGAGGGTGAGCTCGACCGGCTTGGCGGGGAGGCTGCGGCAGATGTCGGCGAGGAGTCGACCGCTGACCAGGGCCTTGCCCTCGTCGTTGACCTCGGCGGTCAGCGTCGCGCGGGCGGAGGTCTCGTAGTCGAACGTCGAGAGGACCAGCCCGGCGTCGCTCGCCTCGATCAGCAGACCGGCCAGGACCGGGGAGCTGGGGCGGACGGGCAGGCTGCGAGCCGCCCACGCGACGGCGTCGGCGAAGACGTCGCGGTCGACGCGGAACTTCACAAGGGTCTCCTTGACGAGAGAGCTGGCACGGCGGGCGCGATGCACGATCGCATGACACGGCTGGGGGCACTGCGGGGGCCACGCGCACGCGCGTGGGAAGTGCATCCTGCCACGCGTGGTCCGGCGGGCGGCAGGGTTCTCCCCAGAGGGGGAGCGGTTCGGTGTTGGTGAGAGATGGGATCAGTGGTGAGGTTCATAGTCGTCGTAGGGTCCGTGGAAACTGTGGACAACTGACGTTCGTGCAGGTCAGCGTGCGCGACGGCTGTGCACGACGGGTGTGTACGAGCGACGGACCAGTCGCGCGTGGGTGTGGAGGCGGCGGCTCCTCGTGTGGTTCGTCCCGAGGTGTCCACAGGGCTTGGGGATGACCGGGCGGACCGAACCACACGTTCTCCACACGTCAGGGCGTGGGGACGAGCAGGTCCTCGGCGCTGGTGGTGCCCGACGGCATGGGCGACGAAACCGGCCTCAGACCTGGCGGGCCTGCATCTTTACCCGGTTGGTGAGCTCGCTGACCTGGTTGAAGACCGCGCGCCGCTCGGCGAGGAGCTGACGGATCTTGCGGTCGGCGTACATGACCGTCGTGTGGTCGCGGCCGCCGAACTCGCGCCCGATCTGCGGCAGCGACATCGAGGTGAGCTCGCGGCAGAGGTACATGCCGATCTGCCGGGCCATCACCAGGTGCCGGCCACGCGAGGGGCCGGTGAGGTCCTCGAGCGAGACGCCGAAGTACGCGGCGGTCTGGGCGATGATCAGGGCGTGCGTGATCTCGGGCTCGCCGCCATCGGGGATCAGGTCCTTGAGCACGATCTCGGCCAGGGTCATGTCGACCTCCTGGCGGTTGAGGTTGGCGAACGCCGTGACCCGGATCAACGCACCCTCGAGCTCGCGGATGTTGGTCTGGATCTTCGAGGCGATGAACTCGAGCACGTCCGGCGGGGCGGTCAGCCGGTCCATCGCCGCCTTCTTGCGCAGGATCGCGATGCGGGTCTCGAGGTCCGGCGGCTGCACGTCGGTGATGAGGCCCCATTCGAACCGGTTGCGCAGCCGGTCCTCCAGCGCCTCGAGCCGCTTGGGCGCGCGATCGGAGGTCAGGACGATCTGCTTGTTCGCGTTGTGGAGGGTGTTGAACGTGTGGAAGAACTCCTCCTGCGTCTGGGTCTTCCCCTCGAGGAACTGGATGTCGTCGATCAGCAGCACGTCCACGTCGCGGTAGCGGCGCTTGAACCGGTCCTGCCGGTCGTCGCGGATCGCGTTGATGAACTCGTTGGTGAACTCCTCGCTGGAGACGTAGCGCACCTTGGCGTTGCTGTAGAGGCTGCGGACGTAGTGCCCGATGGCGTGCAGGAGGTGGGTCTTGCCGAGGCCGGACTCGCCGTAGACGAGGAGCGGGTTGTACGCCTTCCCCGGTGCCTCGGCGACGGCGACCGCGGCCGCGTGGGGGAAGCGGTTGGACGAGCCGATGACGAAGGTCTCGAAGGTGTACTTTGGGTTCAGCCGGGTCTCCAGCGCCGACGGGCGGCGCTCGCCGGTGCCCGTCGGGGGCTCGGACGGTTCGGCGGGCACCGGGGGCGAGGAGTCGTACGGGGAGTCGTAGGACCGATCAATTGTCGACACGTCGACAGATCGATCTGTCGATTCATCGATGGGAGCGCGCTCGGCGTCCTCCAGTGCCGGGTTGACCGTGACGAGCATCCGGATCTCGCGT
Organism: Nocardioides cavernae; assembly: GCF_013410035.1. Lineage (GTDB taxonomy): Bacteria > Actinomycetota > Actinomycetes > Propionibacteriales > Nocardioidaceae > Nocardioides > Nocardioides cavernae_A. The sequence goes on from NZ_JACCBW010000001.1 coordinate 1,495,992, forward strand.
CCGAAGACCTCGCTGAGGGCGTCCTCGACGTGGTTGCGCAGCCGGCCCTCGAGCTGGTTGCGCGTGAAGTCGTTGGGCACGGCGATGATCGCGGTGTTCTCGTGCAGCGTCATCGGCACGCTCGGGCGCAACCAGGCGCGCTGGTTGGGCTGGAGGTCAGCGACGATCTGCAGCCACGCCGTCTGGAGATCTACCTGCTGGTCGTCCACCCGGACCGCCTTCGCTTCCACCGTTTGTGCGGATCACCCCGGAGGTCGTCCGGTCCGTGGTCCACAGAGTTGTCCACAAGCTGTGAGTTGCTCGTCCCGATCGTCGGAACCGGGCTCCCCGAGACGTCGAACCCCGGCGCCGCGCGCTCGTCGTCGCAGGTCAGGAGGGGTTTCGGTGGTCATGTGGCTGGGGTCGGCCGCGGGGGCCGACCGTGGCCGGCCGGTGATATCCACAGGCCGCGGAGATCTGGAACGTAACAACCGAGCGCCGCGTCGGGCAAGATGTCATCCACAGGGCGCCCCCGGGGGTGCCGCGCGGGTTTGACCCCCCGTTTGCCCTCCGCGTACCGTTGGCCGGTCACTCCGTGTCGACGGGTGCCGCATGTCCACGATCCGCCGCCTGGCGGCTGCGTGGGTGGGCGGTGCCGGCCGAACGCCTGATCACCAGGCCAAGCACTGACCTACGCGTGGAGTGGACATCCCTCGAGACCTTCGGAGAAATAGCCGTGAGCAAGCGTACGTACCAGCCGAACAACCGTCGCCGTCACAAGGTGCACGGCTTCCGCCTGCGCATGCGGACCCGTGCCGGCCGCGCGATCCTGTCGAGCCGCCGCCGCAAGGGCCGCAAGAGCCTGGCTGTCTGACGGCCCGGGCCCACGGCAACCGCCGTGCTCTCCGCTGTCCACCGCCTCACCGACGCTGACGGCTTCCGCCGAGCGGTCCGGAGCGGTCGGCGTGCCGGCTCAGCGACCCTGGTCGTCCACCTGTGGGTGGACACCGACGGCGCACCCGGCCCGGCGCAGGTGGGGTTCACGGTCAGCAAGGCCGTGGGCAACGCCGCCACACGCAACCGTGTGAAGAGACGACTCCGGCACCTGACCCGGGAACACCTCGCAGTTCTGGAGGGGCTCCCGGGTCGTGCTGCGCTCGTGGTCCGCGCGCTGCCCCCAGCGGCGGACGCGTCGTACGCCGCGCTCGGCGCGGACCTGGGTCGTACCTTGGCCAAGGTGAGCGCCGCATGAAGCACCTCCTCATCGGCCTCATCCGCGCCTGGCGGTTCGCCATCAGCCCGCTCTACGGCCAGGTGTGCCGCTACCACCCGAGCTGCTCGGCGTACGCCCTCGAGGCGGTCACCGAGCACGGATCGCTGCGCGGCACCTGGCTCGCCGCACGTCGCCTGACCCGCTGCCACCCCTGGGCGGCCGGCGGCTACGACCCCGTTCCCTCCCGCACCGCCACGGCTGCGGAGTCCACTGCAACTCGAGGAGCATGAGTGCTCGACTTCTTCGGAACCATCGGTGGCGCGATCATGACGCCGCTCTACTACGCGGTGTCGTTCGTGCTGGTGGGCTGGCACAAGCTCTTCTCGACGGTCCTCGACCCGGCGAGCGGCGCGGTGTGGATCCTGTCGATCATCGGCCTGACGGTGACGATCCGCGCGGCGTTGATCCCGCTCTTCGTGAAGCAGATCAAGTCCAGCCGCAACATGCAGCTCATCCAGCCCAAGGTGCGTGAGCTGCAGAAGAAGTACGGCCACGACCGGGAGAAGCTCGCCCAGGAGACGATGAAGCTGTACAAGGACACGGGCACCAACCCGTTCGCCTCGTGCCTGCCGATCCTCCTCCAGATGCCGATCTTCCTGGCGCTGTTCCGGATGCTCGACCAGGCGTCGAAGAAGGACAAGCCGCACGGCTTCCTCAACGAGACGCTCGCCAAGCAGTTCGGCGACTCCAAGCTGTTCGACACCATCCCGGTGTCGGGCACCTTCCTGCAGTCCGACGGCGTGGCGGGCGTGATGGTCCTCGCCGCCGTCCTCGTCGTGGCGATGACCGCGACCACGTTCCTGACGCAACGCCAGCTGATGAGCAAGAACATGCCGGCCGACGCCCTGTCCGGCCCGTACGCCCAGCAGCAGAAGATGCTGCTCTACGTCCTCCCCGTCGTGTTCGCCGTCGGTGGCATCGCCTTCCCGATCGGTGTGCTCGTCTACTGGACCGTGTCGAACGTGTGGACCATGGGCCAGCAGTTCTACGTCATCCGCAACAACCCGGCGCCCGGCACGCCTGCCGCGGCCGCCAAGGAGGAGCGCGACCGCGCGAAGGCCGAGCGCAAGGGCCTGAAGACGCCGGCGCAGCTCGAGGAGGAGCGGCTCGCCGCCGAGGCCGAGGCGAAGCGCGAGGAGCGTTCCCAGACCCGGCAGCAGCCGCAGCGACAGACCAAGGCCCAGCGCAACAAGAAGAAGCGCTGACCCAGACATCCCGTGACGGCGCCCCGCCGCCGTCGCACCTGATCGAGAAGCAGGAGACACACGTGAGTGAGCAGCTGACCGACGGCGAGGCCGTCGAGAGCACCGATGCCGCCGATGCCGGCGAGGCCGCAGATGGAACGTCGCGTCCTTCGAAGGTGCAGCGTCTCGAGAACGAGGGCGACATCGCCGCCGACTACCTCGAGGAGCTCCTCGACATCGCGGACCTCGACGGTGACCTGGACATGGACGTCGAGGGAGACCGCGCGAGCGTCCAGATCGGCGGCGCCGATCTGAGCCAGCTCGTCGGGCGCAACGGCGAGGTGCTGGAGGCGCTGCAGGAGCTCACCCGGCTCGCGGTCTACCGAGAGACCGGCGAGCGGTCACGGCTGATGCTGGACGTCGGTGGACACCGTGCCGAGCAGCGCACGCGCCTGGTCGCCCTCGCCGAGAAGTCCATCGCCGAGGTGAAGGAGTCGGGTGAGTCGGTCTCGCTCGAGCCGATGAGCGCGTTCGAGCGCAAGGTCGTCCACGACGCTGTCGCGGCTGCCGGCCTCACGTCCGAGTCCGAAGGTGCCGAGCCCAAGCGCCACGTGGTGATCCTGCCCGCGTGAGCGACGATGTTTCACGTGAGACACCCTCCGCGCCTCCCGAGGCACGGAGGGTGTTCGCGTCCGACCGGGTGGCCCTCGCAGAGCGCTACACGGAGCTGCTCGCGACCGAAGGGGTGCTGCGCGGCCTCATCGGTCCGCGGGAGGCACCGCGCCTGTGGGAGCGTCACGTCCTGAACTCGGCCGTGATCGAGGAGGCGATCCCGCACGGGTCGACCGTGTGCGACATCGGCACGGGAGCCGGGCTGCCGGGCATCGTGCTGGCGATCGCACGACAAGATCTGGCGGTCACGCTGGTCGAGCCGCTGCTGCGGCGTACGACCTTCCTCGCCGAGGTGGTCGAGGAGCTCGAGCTGGACCAGGTCACCGTCGTGCGCGGTCGGGCCGAGGACCTGCACGGTGACGCGACGTTCGACGTCGTAACGTCACGTGCCGTGGCGCCGCTCGGGCGGCTGCTCGGGTGGTCGATGCCGCTGGTGGCACCATCGGGGGCGCTCCTCGCGATGAAGGGTCAGTCGATCCACGAGGAGATCGCGGCCGCACGTGACGTCCTGGCGACCTGGCGTTGCGGGGAGCCCCAGGTGCTCGAGGTGGGTGCAGCGAAGATCGAACCGACGACGACGTTGGTGCGGGTCCCTTGGTCTGATCCGTCCCGGATAGGTTGGCCCCTTGTGCAGAGCGCCGGCAGGCGTGACGGGAAGAAGCGGCGCAGCGCGCGTCGAGATCGACGTGCGAGCACGCGAGAGGTGAGCTGACTTGACCGAACGTCCGCCCGCGAGAGAGGGATGGCGCGCCATGCCCGACACGCCGAACCCGTTTTCCACCGCTGCTGAGGGTGGGGCTGAGCGCAGTTCTCCACAGATCGATGGCATTCATCCACAGGTGGGTGATCGCGCGTCGGTTTCACGTGAAACGGAGACGACGGACGTTTCACGTGAAACACGGCCCGCATGGCAGCCCCGCACCGCAGGAGACATCGCGGCGCAGGACGCCGAGTTCGCGGACCACGCAACACCCCTCGCCCAGGCCGCCCAGCACTCCGTGCTCGCGCGAACGGGGGGGCTGCGGCGCCAGGGCGTCCCACGACCGGACGCCACCCGCGTCCTTGTCGTCGCCAACCAGAAGGGCGGGGTCGGCAAGACGACGTCGACGGTGAACGTCGCTGCCGGGTTGGCCCAGCTGGGCCAGAAGGTGCTCGTCATCGATCTCGATCCCCAGGGCAACGCCTCGACCGCCCTGGGCGCCGAGCACCACCGCGGCGTGCCCTCGACCTACGACATGGTCGTCGACGGTCGGCCTCTCGCGGAGGTGATGACCGAGTCCACCGACCTGCCGGGGTTGTGGGTGGTGCCGGCCACCATCGACCTGGCCGGCGCCGAGATCGAGCTCGTCAGCGTGGTCGCGCGCGAGCAGCGGCTGTCCCGTGCCATCGAGGCCCACCCGCTGGTCGGCGCGGCGGCCGACATCGGCGAGGACCGCTTCGACTACGTCTTCATCGACTGCCCACCGTCCCTCGGCCTCCTCACGCTCAACGCCCTGGTGGCGGGCCAGGAGATGTTCATCCCGATCCAGGCGGAGTACTACGCGCTCGAAGGTCTCGGCATGCTGCTCGATACGGTCGACATGGTGAAGCAGCACCTCAACCCGCAGCTCACCATCTCGACGATCCTGCTGACGATGTACGACGCGCGGACGCGGCTCGCGGCCGGTGTCGCGGACGAGGTGCGCGGCCACTTCGGCGACCAGGTGCTCAAGACCGCCGTCCCGCGCTCCGTCCGCGTCTCCGAGGCGCCGTCCTACGGCCAGACCGTGATGACCTACGATCCCGCATCGGCGGGAGCGCTGTCCTACCTCGAGGCAGCACGCGAGATCGCCAGCAAGGGAGCACCGTCCGCATGAATGCCGCCAACCCGCCCCGACGCGGCTTGGGCCGTGGCCTGGGATCCCTGATCCCCACTGCACCCAGCCAGGCGGCGCCGGCGCCGACCGACCAGCCGTCGTCCAGCGCTGGCGGGCCCGTCGTGTCCGCCGCGACGGTCGACCCGCCTGCACCGGCCACAGGCAGCGGGGTCGCCGGTGGATCGGTCGCCGGTGCGTACTTCGCCGAGCTCCCGATCCGCCAGGTCCGCCCGAACGCCCGGCAGCCGCGTCAGGTGTTCGAGGAGGAGGCCCTCGCAGAGCTGGTCCACTCGATCCGCGAGGTCGGTCTCCTCCAGCCGGTCGTCGTGCGCAGGACCGGCGAGGACGACTACGAGCTGATCATGGGCGAGCGCCGGTGGCGCGCGTCCCAGGTGGCCGGACGCGACACCATCCCCGCGATCGTGCGCGAGACCGACGACGACGACATGCTGCGCGACGCGCTCCTGGAGAACCTGCATCGCTCGCAGCTCAACCCGCTCGAGGAGGCAGCCGCGTACGGCCAGCTCCTCGAGGACTTCGGCTGCACGCACGAGGAGCTTGCACAACGCATCGGGCGCTCCCGGCCGCAGATCTCCAACACGCTGCGCCTGCTCAAGCTGTCGCCGGCGGTCCAGCGCAGGGTCGCTGCGGGCGTCCTGTCCGCGGGGCACGCTCGTGCACTGCTGTCCGTCGACGACGCCGGCCTGCAGGACCGGCTTGCTGCACGCGTCACGGCGGAGGGCATCTCGGTCCGCGGTCTCGAGGAGATCGTCTCGATGGGTGTCGAGGAGCCGGACGCCCCGCGCGTGCTGCGCAAGAAGCCGGTGGCGCCCGGGCTGACCGACCTGGCGGACCGGCTCTCCGACCGCCTGGAGACACGGGTCAAGGTCGACCTCGGCAAGGCCAAGGGCAAGATCACCGTCGAGTTCGCCAGCCTCGACGACCTGCGTCGCATCGTCGACATCATGGATCCCCGCAACCGGGACGACCGACCCATCTGAGGCGGCCGGACCGCCCGAGACCTCGGGGCGCCGGGGTTGTCAGGCTCTCGCTGACGTTGTCAGGCGTTGCAAAGGCCGACAACGTCAGTGATCCCCGGCCGACCGGGGATCACTCCGCAGCTAGATGTCGACAAAGCGACAGATAGACCTGTCGACAGGTCTACCTGTTGCTTTGTCGCTTGGCGCGCTTGGCAGCCCGCCGCTGGGCGCGCTCCCGCTTCTCCGCGGCGTCGAGCCGCTCCGCCTCCTCGAGCGTGGGCGCAGAGCCGCCCATCGAGGCCGGCACCCACCACGAGCCGGGAGGCTGCTCGGCGGCGGGGTAGTCGGCCACGACCTCCGCGAGCATGTCCGACATGCGGGCGTGGAGTCGTGCGGTGTCCCCGACCGGGTCGTCGCCCGACGGGTGGATCGGCTCGCCGACCTTGATCGAGATGGTCGTGCCCCGGGAGAAGTCGCGCGGGTGGTCCTTGGTCATCATCCGCTGCGTGCCCCACATGATGACGGGCACGACCGGCACGCCGGCGGCGGCAGCGATGCGTACGGCGCCGGTCTTGAACTCCTTGAGCTCCATGGCGCGGGAGATCGTGGCCTCGGGGAAGATGCCGACCGCCTCGCCCTGCCGGAGGTAGTCGACGGCGGTGTGGAAGCTGGCGACGCCCTCGCCGCGGTCGACCTCGATGTGATGCAGCGAGCGCATGAGCGGTCCGACGTAGCGGTGGTCGAAGAGCTCGCGCTTGGCCATGAACCGCACGAGACGGCCCGAGGGGTTCGCAGCGAGGCCGCCGTAGATGAAGTCGACGTAGCCGACGTGGTTGTAGGCCAGGAGCACACCGCCCTCGCGGGGCACGTGCTCCGTGCCGGACAGTCGGATGCGTTGGCCCAGGACCCGGAACGCCGCCTTGGCGGCCACGATGATCGGCGGGTAGGTCACATCACGCATGCCGAGGAGCCTAGGGTCCGGCGTCGGGGCGCCGCGACCCTTCGTGATCAGCGTCGCGTGGCGAGGAAGTCGGCGATCCGGCCGATGGCCTCCTCGAGCACGCTCGCCTCGGGCAGCGTGACGAGGCGGAAGTGGTCGGGCTCGGGCCAGTTGAAGCCCGTGCCGTGCGTGACGAGGATCTTCTTGGCGCGCAGCAGGTCCAGGACGAGCTCCTGGTCGTCCTCGATCGCGTAGACGTCGGGGTCCAGCCGAGGGAAGCAGTAGAGCGCACCGCGCGGCCTGACGTTCGAGACGCCCGGGATCTCGTTGAGCAGCCGGTGGGCGAGCATCGACTGCTCGTAGAAGCGGCCGCCGGGTCCGATGAGCTCCTCGATCGACTGGTAGCCGCCGAGGGCCGTCTGGATGGCGTGCTGCGCCGGGACGTTGGCGCACATGCGCATGTTGGCGATCAGGGTGAGGCCCTCGAGGAAGTCGGTGGCGATCTCCTTGGGCCCCGAGATCATCACCCAGCCCGCGCGGTAGCCACAGACCCGGTAGGCCTTGGAGAGGCCGGAGAACGTCAGGCACAGCACGTCGTTGCCGCCGTAGGTCGCCGCGTGGTGGTGCTCGGCGTCCTCGAACAGGATCTTCTCGTAGATCTCGTCGGCCATCACGACGAGCTCGTGGCGCCGCGCGATGTCGACCAGCGCCCTGACCGTCTCCTCGCTGTAGACCGCACCGGTCGGGTTGTTGGGGTTGATGAGGACGATCGCGTGCGTGTTCTCGGTGATCTTCGACTCGATGTCGGCGAGGTCGGGGTTCCAGTCGTCCGCCTCGTCGCAGCGGTAGTGCACGGGGATCCCGCCGGCCAGCGTCACGGCACCCGTCCACAGCGGGTAGTCCGGGGCCGGCACCAGGATCTCGTTGCCGTCGTCGACGAAGGCCTGGAGCACCATCGAGATCAGCTCGGAGACGCCGTTGCCGATGAAGATGTCCTCGACGCCGACCTCGCGCAGGCCACGCGACTGGTAGTAGTGCATGACCGCGGTCCGCGCCGACCAGATGCCCTGGCTGTCGGCGTACCCCTGCGACTGCGGCAGGTGGTGCATCATGTCGGCGAGGATCTGCTCGGGGGCCTCGAACCCGAACGGCGCGGTGTTGCCGATGTTGAGCTTCAGCACGCGGTGGCCCTCTGCCTCGAGCCGCTGCGCCTCGACCAGGATGGGCCCGCGCACGTCGTAGCGGACACCTTGCAGCTTCTTGCTCTGTCGGATCGGGCGCACGGGCTCATCCTCGCAGGCGGCCGAGCGGACTAGCATCGGACACGTGCCGCGCAAGACCACCCGCCTGACGGTCGACCACCTCGCAGAGCTGGCCGAGCCGGTGCGCGCGTGCCTGTTCTGGGAGCTTTCGCCGGTCGACCGGGCGCGCCTCGACGAGCAGGAGCGCATCGCCGAGAAGGAGCGGTGGGTCTCCACCGTGCTCCGCGACTGGGGCTCGTGCGGGCGCGTGGTGCGCGTCGACGGGCGTACGGTCGGGCACATCCTGTACGCCCCCGCGGCCCGGCTGCCGGGTGCGGCGGCGCTGCCGACGGCCCCCGGGTCCCCGGACGCGGTCATCGCGGCGACGGCGTGGATCGACCCGGCGCACCGGCGCGGCGGGCTCGGCCGCATCCTCGTCCAGGCGATGGCCGCCGACCTCGTCGAGCGCGGGCACACCGCCGTCGAGGCGTACGGCGACACCCGCGGTCGCGCGGACGGGTGCGTGCTGCCGGCGGAGTTCCTCGGCAGCGTGGGCTTCAAGACCCAGCGGGCGCACCCGACGACGCCGCGGATGCGGATGGAGCTGCGCACCGCGCTGAGCTGGAAGGACGAGGTCGAGCTCGCCCTGGAGCGGGTGTGGGGCGCCGTGCGCCCCACGCAGAAGGCGACCCGCCCGATCGGATCGGTGCGGGTCGCCTCTCACGACCAGCTGTGCGCGGTCTCGACCGCGCGTCGCATCAGATGATGCCGTCGAGCTCCTTGAGCAGCGCGGCCTTGGGCTTGGCGCCGACGATGGACTTCACGACCTCGCCGCCCTGGTAGACGTTGATGGTCGGGATGCCGGTCACGCGGTAGGACGAAGGGGTCACCGGGTTCTCGTCGACGTTCATCTTGAGGAACGTCAGCTTCTCGCCGTGCTCGGCGTTGAGCTCGTCGAGGATCGGGGCGACCTGGCGGCACGGGCCGCACCACTCGGCCCAGAAGTCCACGAGGACGGGCTTGTCGGACTTGAGGACCTGCGCCTCGAACTCGGCGTCGGTCACAGCGGCGATGTTGGCCACGGCACGTGCCCCTTTCGGTGGGATCAGTGGTCTCGGGCCGCCGGAGTCCGGTCTCCAGCGGGTGTGCCAAGTCAACACCACGCCCCCGACAGATGTTCCCGGCGCACAGCGCCGACATCACGGCCGGACGCGACGGGACCGCGAACCCCCGTACCGCGGTCCCGTGCGTCGGGCCCTGACAACCTATGACGGCCCGGCAGCCGCTGTCGGTCCCCGGAAAGGGGGAGCAACTAGGCTCGGTGCCACCGGACAGCTGAACAGGGGGGTCCTCGTGCGTGGGCGGTGGTGGACGGGCGCGTCGGCGCCGCCCCCGGCACCCTCGCCGTCGGCCGGCGGGGCGTACCGCATGTACCGCAGCATCGTCGGTGCGCTCGCCTGCCTGTACGCCAGCCTCGGCGTCTTCACCGCGCTGCCGCTGGTGGGCCGCCTGGCGTGGTCCGACCCCACGGTCGCGCAGCGGGTGAGCATCTCGGTCGTCCTGGGAGTCGTGGCCGTCCTGGTCCTGCTGCGCGGTGAGCGGACGGGCCAGCTCGTCCTGCTGGTCGTCACCTTCGTGCTCGCCACCCCCGCGCTGGGCACGTTCCCCGTGGCCAACGACAGCACCGTGGGGATGCTGCTGTCCGCGATAGGGGTGATGGCGGCCCGGCTGCAGCCGATGACCCGCGCGCTCGCGCTCGTCGCGGTGCTCGGAGCGGTGCACGCCGCGACCGTGCTTCTACTCGACCTCCCGCAGGCCGGCCTGTCGCTCGACGCGATGGTCCTGGTCGTCGGGACCGCGGCCGCGGCGATCGGGTTCGTCAACGCCATGCAGGCCAGCGCCATCGAGACCGAGCGGGTCGCCGCCTCCAACCGTGAGCGCGAGCGCGACCTCACCCGCGCCGAGGCCGAGCTGGCCGCACGGACGATGAGCCGGCGGATCCTCCACGACGACGTCCTCGGGACGCTGCACCTCCTGTCGGACTCCACCGCACCGCCCGAGCGCGTACGCCAGCAGTGCCGCACCACGGTCGAGGCGATCCGAGGCGTCATCTCCTCGGACGACCACGACGGGGGCGAGGACCCGGCGGGTGCCGGGGCGGCCGACCCCGACCCGGGGCTGCCGGAGTCGTACGCCGGACTGGTCGAGGCGCTGCGCGCGCAGTCACCCGTGCCGGTCGACCTCGACGTCGCCGGTCGGCCCCAGCGCCTGCCGGTGCTGGGGGAGGAGCACCGCTCCGTCCTGGTGCGCGCCGCAGCCGAGGGCGTGCGCAACGCCGTGCGGCACGGCCACGTCGACGCGGTCACGGTACGGCTGGCCGCCGACCGCAACGAGGTGCGCGTCGAGGTCCTGGACCGCGGTGTCGGCCCCGGCCCGGCGCCTCGCAAGGGGTTCGGGCTGCGGGAGTCGGTGGAGCGGCCGCTCGCGCAGGCCGGGGGCCGCTCCGCGCTCCTCGAGCGCCCCGGCGGTGGTGCCGCGCTGGTCCTGGCGATCCCCCGCGACCCCGGGGGTGCCCTGCACCACGCCTACGGCCTCACCACCAACGGCCTGGGACCCGTCCGCGGCCTCGCCCGCACGGTCGCGCTCCCGCTCGGCCTCGCCTGGTCCGTCGTCGTGGTCAACAACGTCGTCCGGCACCCGGAGACGTGGACGTCCGTCGTGGTCGCCGTCGGCTGGCTGGCGGTCACGGCGGCCATCGTGCGGCGCATCGAGCGCGGGGGCCCCGGGCCCGCGTGGGTCACCCTCGTGGCGCTGGCGACCGTCGTCGTGCAGGTCCTCGGCCTGGCCCTGCTGCCGGCGGGGGCGATGCTCGACTTCCGGTCGTGGTCGATCGGCATGAGCGCGGTGCCCCTCGTCGTCCTGCTGCTCTCCCTGCCCCTCCCCATCGGCCTCCCGGTGCTGCTCGTCCACGTGCTGCTCGTCCTCCTCGCCCCGCAGGTGCGTCCCGAGCTGACCGGCGGGCTGTTCCCGTGGGGGTCGCTCAACGCCGTCATCACCTGCCCCGTGCCCTCGCTCGTGCTGGGCACGCTGATCCGCCGCCAGGGCAGGTCGTTGCGGGACCTGCGGCGCCTGGAGCGCGCGCTCGACCAGCGCCGGGCCGCGGATGCATGGCGGGCCACCATGACCGACCTCTACTTCACCCACGTGCGCGACGAGGTGCTGCCGTGGCTCGACGAGATCGCCCGCGGCGAGCGCACGCCGGACGCGCCCGACACGGTCGCCCACGCGCGGCTCCTCGCCGTCGCCGCACGCGACGACCTCTACGCCCCGGGGTTCTTCGACGACGCCCTGCGCGACGACGTGGCCCGGTTCCGGTCCGAGGGCGGGGTCGTCGAGCTGCGCGCCGGCCTGCACCCGGGCGCCCACGAGCGCGCCCTCGGCCGGGTGCTGCGCGCGCTGCTGCCCGCGTCCCCCGGCCGCCGGATCATCGTCACGCCCCCCGCGGCGGACGACCGCCGGGTGCGGATCTCGATCGTCCCCGCACCGGACGCACCGGCCATCGACGCCGCACGGGCTGGAGCCGGGTCCGCCCTGCGCGCCGACGTCGACCCCTACCGCGCCGTCCTGCTCGTCGACGACCTCCCCGGATCGGGGTAGAGACATGACCGTCCGAGAGGGGTATCCCTTCCCTGTGAGCACCGACCGAGCCTCCGTCGCCGTCCTCGACAACCAGGAGGTCGTCCGCGACGGCGTCGCGGCGGCCGTGGGCCGGCACGCCGACGACCTCGTGATGGCGGGGTCCTATGCAGCGGTCGAGCAGGTCGACCTCACGTCGCCGGGGCCGGACGCCCTCGTGCTGGACCTCTACCTCGGACGCGACGACGAGCTCGTGCTCGAGCACGTCCCGGCCCTCACCGGCTGGGCCGGTGTGGTCGTGCTGCACACGGCCGAGGAGAAGCCGGTCCCGCTGCGCCGCGCGCTCGCCCTGGGGGTGCACGGCGTCGTGCTGAAGAACGACGGCACCGAGGCGCTGCTCGACGTCGTACGCCGCGCGCTGGCGGGCGAGTTCGTCTGCAGCAGCGTGCTGGCGGAGGCCCTGGTCAGCGACCCGGACGTGATGCCGCGCCTGACCGCCCGCGAGGTCGAGGTGCTCGACAACCTGCGCGACGGCCTCACCCAGCGCCAGGTCGGCTCACGCCTCGGGGTCGCCGAGGAGACCGTGCGCGCGCACCTCAAGTCGGTCCGCGCGAAGTACGTCGACGTCGCGCGCGACGTGACCAACACCGGCAGCCTCATCCGCGAGGCGGGCCGGGACGGCTGGATCTGAGACGGGGACCCGACCGGCTCCGGTCAGGCCCGCGCGGTCTCCACCTGCTCCTCGATGGCCTCCACGGTGGCGGCGGCGTCGCCGGCGGTGGACGCCTCGTGGTCGAGCGCGGCGATGAAGCGCTCGGCGTCGAGCGCGGCCTGGCAGCCGGTGCCGGCGGCCGTGATGGCCTGTCGGTAGTGGTGGTCCACCAGGTCGCCGGCGGCGAAGACGCCCGGCAGGTTGGTCTTGGTCGACGGGTGGTCGACGAGCACGTAGCCGTCGTCGTCGAGGTCGACCTGGCCGGTCAGCAGCTCCGAGCGGGGGTCGTGGCCGATAGCGATGAACAGGCCGGTGACGTCGAGCTGGCGCTCCTCGCCGGTGACCGTGTCGCGCAGGTCGATCGACTCGAGCTTGTCGGCGCCGTTGATCGCGGCCACCTCGGAGTTCCAGACCATCTCAAGCTTGGGGTCGGCGAAGGCGCGCTCCTGCATGATCTTCGAGGCGCGCAGCTCGCCGCGGCGGTGGACGAGGTAGACCTTGGAGGCGAAGCGGGTGAGGAAGGTGGCCTCCTCCACGGCGGAGTCGCCGCCGCCGATGACGGCGATGGCCTGCTCGCGGAAGAAGAACCCGTCGCAGGTCGCGCACCAGGAGACGCCGCGGCCCGACAGCTCGTCCTCACGGGGCAGGCCGAGCTTGCGGTAGCCCGAGCCCGTCGCGAGGATCACCGAGCGCGCGGTGTAGGTGTCGGTGGCCGTCCTCACGACCTTGACGTCGCCGGTGAGGTCCACCTCGACGACGTCGTCGGAGACCAGCTCGGCGCCGAAGCGCTCGGCCTGGGCGCGCATCTCGTCCATCAGCGCCGGGCCCATGATGCCGTCGCGGAAGCCGGGGAAGTTCTCCACCTCGGTGGTGTTCATCAACGCACCGCCGGCGGTGACCGATCCCTCGAAGACCAGGGGGTTGAGCGAGGCGCGAGCGGCGTAGACGGCTGCGGTGTAGCCGGAGGGGCCGGAGCCGATGATGATGACGTTGCGCGTCTCGGTGCTGGTGCTCATGAGCGGTCAGTGACTCCTGGTGGGATCTGGGGACGGACGTGGTGTACGCCGGTCTCAACCGATCGTAGGCGACCGTTGTTCCACGCGGGCGGGCCCGGCTCAGGGCGCGGGCAGCACCGTCTCGCGCAGCGGCTCGTCGCCCGCGCCGCACGCGTAGACCGCCACGCGCTGCTCGTCGCCGCTCGGTCGCCCGTAGACCACCACCACCGGCACGTCGTCGAGGGTGGCGTACGCCCGCCGGCCGGGCCCGAGGCCCGGCATGAGGCAGTCGCCGAGGATGCTCGCCTCGGCGGAGTCCTGCGAGCGCGGCCGGGCCGCGGCACGCAGGCGCAGGAGCTGGGCGTCGAGGGTGTCGTCGTCGGCGGGCGCCAGCTCGGGGGCGTCGGTGAGCCCCCGCTTGGCCTCGGGCGTGAGCTCCGACGACATGGCGCTCGGGTCCTCGATCCCCGCCCCCGCGTCGTCGGAGGCCTCGGGGGACGGTGCCGACTCGGCCTGCGACGCACCGCCACTGTCGGCGGAGTCGTTCGCCCCGCGCGGGAGGGCCTGGCCCAGGGCGACGCCGGCCACGACCACCGCGGCCGCAGCGAGCACGCCCATCCCCGTGAGCCGGCGGCGTCGGGCCCCCAGGTCGACCACGGGTGCGCTGCCGGCGTCGCCGGACTCCGCGCGCTCGGCGACCAGGGCGGCCAGGGTCTCGTTGAGGCGGCTGACGACCTCCGGCGGCGGCGGCCCGTCGTGGCGCGCGTCGGCGAGCAGGCGTCGTACGGCCTCCTGCTCGGGCGTCAGGTCGGACGGGTCGGTCATCGGTGGTCACCTCCTCCGAGGCAGCGGCGGGTGGGACAGCGGCGGGTGGGGCAGGGCTGGGCAGGGCTCGGGGCTCAGGACACGGGCGGCCCACGAGGGCGCACGGTCGGTTGGACGGGGCCGTCGGGCGGCGGGTTCCCGTGAGGCGGGTCACCGTCGGGCTGGTGCAGGTCGGCGAGCAGCGCGGCGAGCTTCGTACGCCCGCGCGAGCAGCGCGACTTCACCGTGCCCTCGGCGCAGCCGAGCATCTCGGCGACCTCGGCCACGGGGTAGCCCTCCATGTCCACGAGCACCAGGGCCGCCCGTTGCTCGGCCGGGAGGGTCGCGAGCGCGGCCAGCACGCGCCGGCGCCGCTCGGCGTCCTCCGCGGCCGCGTCGGGCTCGTCGTCGTGGACGGCGGTCGCGACGACCGTGCCACGGTCCTCGACGTCGTCGGGCAGCGCGTCGAAGCGCCGGATCTTCGCTGCCCGGAGCCGGTCGAGGCAGGCGTTGACGACGACCCGGTGCAGCCAGGTCGTGACGGCGGCGTCGCCGCGGAAGGAGCCCGCCCGGCGGAAGGCGGCGATCATGCCGTCCTGGAGCCCGTCGGCGGCGTCCTCGGGGTTGCCCATCGTGCGCAGCGCGACGGCCCAGAGCCGGTCGCGGTGCCGGGCGAAGAGGACGCCGAAGGCGTCGGCGTCGCCGTCGACGTGGGCGCGCAGCAGGTCCAGGTCGGACCTGTCGTCGGTCGGCGGGGTGGTCATCCGAGCACCTGCACCTCGGTGATCGTGCCGCGGAAGCCGCCGTCCACGGGCGGCAGCAGCGTCAGCCAGATGGTGACGTAGCGCCCGGACACGGCCTCGTCGAGGTCGATGGTGAGGTCGCCGGTGCCGGACTGCGTGGCGACGGGGGTCAACCCCGCGATGGCGGTCGGCGCGTCGGTGGTGACGTAGGCCGCGAGCGAGGTCTCGCCGCCCTGCGTCGACACGACCACCCGGCGCACGCCCTTCACGGCGCCGAGGTCGACGACCAGGCCGACGCCGGTCTTGAGCCCGCCGGGACCGAAGTTCTGCAGGTAGGTCGAGGTGCTCCACGAGGTCGCGGGGTCGCCGTCGAGGACGTTGGCCACCGCGTCCGGGTTCTCCTGGCCGCCGTCGGTGCCCTGCGGGTCGAAGTCGTCGGCCACCAGGCCCTCGAACGGCGTCGGCGCGGCGGCGGACGGCGAGGCGCTCGTCGTGGGCTCGTCGTCCGACTCGGTGATCGCGGGACGCCCGAGCTGGTAGGCCGCGACGGCAGCGACGCCGACGAGCAGGCAGAGGCCGACGATCATCGCGAGGCGGATCCAGCTGCGTCCCGGCACCTGGTCGTCGGTGTCCTCGAAGCCCTCGCCGGTGCCCCAGCGGTCCTCCGTCCACTGGCCCGAGCCCCACGAGCCGGTGTCGCGACCGGGCGGACGCACGCCGGAGTCGCGCGAGCCGTCCTGCGAGGAGTCCCAGGGCCAGTAGTCGGGGTTGCCCTGGGCGGCCTTGCTGCCGGCCCGCGGCCGTCGTACGGGCTGGCCGTCCGGCGGGTCCGGCGCGAACAGCGGCTTCGGCGTCGGGTCGCTCAGCGGGGGCGGGGGCGCGGGCTTGTCGGCGCGGGCCCGCAGCCAGTCGACCTCGTCGTCGTCGTGGAACACCGGCATCCCGGCCTGCGTCGGCAGGTCGGTGCTGGCGGTGGGAGGCGCCGGCTGCACGACGGTCTCGGGGCCGGCCTCGTTCGCGGGCTCGACCACCGGCGCGGGCTCCGGTGGCGGCTCGACCACCGGCGGGGGCGCGGGCTCCGGTGGCGGCTCCTCGGCGCGGAAGTCGGTGGTCACCTGCGGCTCGGGCTCCGCGGCCGGGACGTCGGGGCCGGGCGGCACCGCTCCCCGGTTGACCGGCACCGGGACGTGGGTCCCGGTCATCTCGCCGACGTAGTCGTGGAGCAGGTCCCGGGTCTCGTGGGCGGACGGGTGCGCGGCGCCCTCGACGTCGCCCGGATTGAGGACGCGGTCGCAGTACGCGTCGAGCGCGCGCGGGATGCCGGCGCGGACGCGCCGGGGGCGCAGCACCTCGCCGTGGACCTCGGGAGCGGGCGGCAGCGCCGACTGCGACACCCCGGCCCACTTGCCGGTGAGCGCGCAGTAGAGCAGCCCGGCGAGGTCGACCTCGTCGACGTTGACCCGCCCCGGCGGCAGCCCGCGCAGGGCGGCCTCGACGCCGAACCCGATCAGGCGCACCTGGCCGTGCTGGTCGATGAGCACGTTCTCCGGGGTCAGGCAGCCGTGCGCCAGCCCGGCGTCGTGCGCCTCGGCGATCGCGTCGGCGACCTCCGCCACCAGCCACGCCGCCCGGCGCGGGGGCAGGGGGCCCTCCCGGGTGAGCAGGATGTCGAGGGAGTCGCCCTGTCCCCACTCGTTGACGACGAAGCAGCGACCGTCGACGACCTCGGCGTCGAGCACCCGCAGCAGGCGCCGGTTGATGACCGGTCCGGCGCGGCGGGCCGCCTCGATGACGGGGCCCGAGCGCTCGTCGTCCGCGGCGAGGATGTGCACGGCGACGGGCCGGTGCAGCACGAGGTCGTGCGCGCGCCAGAAGCGCCCGTTGCCCGCCTCGGCGAGCAGGTCGTCGAGGCGGTAGCGCTCGGCGAGCACGTCACCGGCCTGCATCCACGTCGTCACCGCGCTCACCCCCGTTCCTCCGCTCGACCCGGCGCGATACCTGCTTGCGGCCACTCTAGGCAGTCCCGGCCGGCAATCAGCGGCGGCGCAGCCGGGCCGTCACGGTGTCGACCAGCGCGGTCACCTCGCGCACGTGCAGGAGCCGGGCCCCGAGCAGGACGACCAGCAGCCCGACGCCCCCGCTCAGGCCGCCGCGCAGCAGGCCCAGCACCGGGCCGGGCCGGTCGCCCAGCCCGGACAGCGCGAGCTCCACGAGCCAGGCCGCCGCGCCCGCCGCGGCCAGCACCAGCGCCATCCGGACGAGGAAGCGCACCAGCGCTCGTGCCTGGAGCCCGCCCACCTGGCGCTGGAGCAGGACGAAGCTCGCGACGGCACCCACGGCGTACGACGCGAGGTAGGCCACGACCAGCATCGGCGCGGTCTCCTCCGGGGGCCGCGACGGCACGAGCACGGTCGCCACGACGATGTTGGTGAGGGAGACCGCGAGCTGGATGAAGAACACCAGCCGGGTCATCTCCATGGCGTAGAAGCCGCGCAGCATGAAGTAGTGGACGGTGAAGAACACGAGCGCCGGCCCGAAGACCGCGAGCGTCGGCGCGAAGGCGGCCGCGGCGTCCCGGTCGCCCCAGCCGAAGGCCACCGCGGCGACGTCGTCGGCCACGACCGGCAGCAGGACGGCGAAGGGCAGCACGAGGGCCAGCGCGGTGCGCAGCGTCGAGCCCACGGTGGTGCCGAGCTCGTCGAGCCGCCCCTCGTGGGCGTAGGTCGACAACCGCGGCAGGATCGCCGTCGCCAGCGACACGGTGACGATCGAGTGCGGCACCATCATGATCAGCAGGCTGCTGGAGTAGATGGTGTAGCCGGTGCCGTCGCCGCCGTCGGCGGCGCCACCCGAGGCGAGCTTGACGACCACGAAGTACGCCGCCTGCGTCGCCACCACGAACAGGACGGTCCACACGCCGAGGGACAGCGTCTTGCGGAGCTCGGGGTCGCGGAAGTCGAAGCGCGGGCGGTAGGTGAAGCCGGACGCGCGGAGGTAGGGCAGCAGCACCAGGCACTGCGCGACGATGCCGAGCGTCGACCCGAGGCCGAGCAGGACCTCCTGGCCGGTGTCGAGCGGGGCGTACTTCCCTGGGCCGTCGCCGACCGGGCCCCAGACGAGGAGGTATGCGACGAGCATGGCCACGGACAGGGCGTTGTTGGCGATCGGCGCCCACATCATCGGCCCGAAGCGGCCGCGCGCGTTGAGCACCTGCCCGACCAGCACGTACATCCCGTAGAAGAACACCTGCGGCAGGCACCAGCGGGTGAGGTCGACGATCGACTCGAGGTGCGCGACCCGGTCCGGCTCGAGGTAGCGGCCGTCGAGGTAGAGCCGCAGCAGCCACGGTGCGCCCGCCACGAGGATCGCGGTCACCGCGCCGAGGAAGAGCGCCGACAGGGTGATGACCCGGCTGGCGTAGGCGTCCCCGCCGTCGGGGTCGTCCTTGATCCGCCGCACCAGCTGGGGGACGAGCACCGCGTTGAAGATGCCCCCCGCCAGCAGGATGTAGACCATGTTGGGCAGCGTGTTGGCAATGGTGAACAGGTCGCCGCGCAGCGCGTAGCCGAGTGCCGCGACGAGCAGCGCGCTGCGGATGAAGCCGGACGCGCGGGAGAAGATGGTGCCGGCGGCCATCACGGCCGAGGACGCCAGGATCCGCTGGTCGCTCATCGGGCCTCGGGGACCGGCGTCGCCGGGTCGGCCGGCGCGGCGGCCGGGTCGGCGGCCGCCAGCTCGGCCCGCCGGGCGCGGATCTGGCCCGGGAGCCGGTAGCCGATCATCCCGAAGAGCACGAGGGCACCGACGGCCATCGCGATCCAGATCAGGGCGCTCACGCGCGCCGCGCGGATCGGGAGCCGGTCCGCGGCGCCGAGCGGGACACCGTCCACGCTCGCCACCACGAAGCGGACCTCGTGCACGCCCGCGCTGCCCGCGGTCGCCTTGTAGCGCACGACCGTCCGTGCGCGGGGGCCGAGCGCGCGCACCCCGTCACCGGTGAGCGTCAGGTCGCCGTCGGTCTGGACCTGCAGCTGCACGGTGACGGGCTGGTCCAGCCCGTTGACCAGCGTCGCGCCCAGACGTCCCGAGTCACTGGAGAGCGTGACCGCGCGCGGCGCCTCGACGCGGATGCGGTCGAGGTCGGCGCGCAACGCGTCGTCCACGCGCCCCGCGGCGGCGCGCGCCTGCGCCTGGCGGGAGCGGTGGTGCTCGGACAGCGTGACGAGGACCTCGTCGCGGACGTACGCCTCGATGCGCGTCTGCAGGGTGAGGACCTGCTCGAGCAGGGTCGCGGACTCGCTCGCGCCGTTCGCGGCGGCGAAGCTGGCGCCCGCGAGCTCCGCGGAGACGTCGTCGTCGCTGTAGGCGACCTGCGAGGCGGGGAGGCCCTTGGGGGTGCGGGACGCGACGTCGCCGAGCGGGACCACGTCGAGCCACGACCGGTCGAGGTCGGTGAAGAACGTCGCCGCGTCCTCGCCGCGCCACACCGTCGGGAGCGTCACCACGAGCGGGGCCGTGTTGCCCGACATCGTGCGCAGGGCGGCCTCGCTCAGCAACCGCTGGCGCAGGGCGAGCGGGTCGTTGGCCGCGGTCGGTCCGGGCCCGCCGGCCTCAGCGCCCGTGCTGGTCACGACCACGTCGTGCCCCAGCAGCCGGACCACCGACCCCGGCGTGGTCGGCGGCACGGCGAACGCGATGTCGCCGAGCAGGATCGTGGTCTCGCTGGGCAGCGCCTCGATCGCCTCGGGGCTGAGCAGGCCGCTGCTCGGGGCGACGGTGGGCTGCGAGGGCAGGGTGAGCAGCGCCATGATCTCCGCGCCCCGCGTGACGGCCTGCTCGAAGCGGGTCCGGTCGTTGCGCATCGCCGCGGACACGTCGAGGTCGCCGTAGGGCAGCGTCAGCACGGGGGTGGCACCCACCAGGAGGCGGAACCGCTCCAGCCACGCCGCAGCGGCGGCGGCGAGCTCGGCCTCCTCGGGGGTCGGCTCGTCGGTGGCCTCCGGCTGGGCCGGGGTCAGCGTGTCGCCGGTGTCCTCGGGCGACGGCGTGCTCTCGGTCGGCTCCTCGGTCGGGGTGGGCTCCTGCCCGGGGACGTCGGGGTCGGGGGCGATGCTGCGGGGGAGGTTGCCGTTGGCCAGCCGGGCGATCGCGTGGAGCACCGCGGGGTCGACGAGCCAGCTGTACGGCGTCGTGCCGGCCGACTCGGCCATGTCGAGGACGCCGTCGAGGCTGCCGCCCTCGGCGAGTCGACGGGCCCACCGCTCGGTCCCCCCGACCGAGCCGTCCTCGGCGTACCAGACGGGGTTGCGGATGGAGAGGATGACCGAGGCCTCCTGGCTGGCACCCCGGGTCGGCCGCATCGGGATGAAGGTGCGGGCGCGCCCGTCGGCGACGTCGTCGCGCGGCGTCGTGGGGCTGTCACCGAGGGCGTGCACGCCGATCCAGTAGACGCCCTGGTCGCCGACGGCGTCGAGCAGCTCGACGGGGACGGAGTCGTAGAACGCGGCCGACTCGCCCGGGGCGAGCTGGTCGATCGTGGCGAACGTGCCCGGCTCGGTCACCCGCTCGCCGACGAACTGCGAGGGGTCGCTGATCGCGGAGGTGGCGAGGTTCGCGGCGTCCAGGATCGGGGTGGCGGAGGAGAACGCGTGCACGTTGATCCGGGTGTAGGTCTCGTCGCTGACGTTGGTCACGGTGCCGCTGATCTCGACGTCGCCGCGGCGCGGCAGCTCGGGACTCATCGCGTCGATGTGGACGACCAGGGGGTCGGTGTCCTTCGCGGGCGCCGCCGCTCCGGCCGGCGCTACCAGCCCGATGCCCGCGCAGCCGAGGGTCAGGAGCCCCGCCAGGGCAGCACGGAACGACGAGGGGCGGGGCACGCACCGATGTTAGATGTTCGGCCCCACCCGGGCGGCACGTAGACTGGCCTGTCGTGTCCGACGTCGCCCTGCAGCCCCTCACGATCGTCGAGATCCAGCGCCGGGTCGCCTCGGAGCTCACGCGGATCGGATCGGTGATCGACGAGCTCGGCGCACGCTTCGCCGACGCGGGCGAGGAGCTGGCCCTCGTGGGCGGCCCCGTGCGCGACGCGATGATCGGTCGCCTCCAGAACGACCTCGACTTCACCACCTCCGCGCGTCCCGACGTCACCGAGCGCCTCGTGTCCGGCTGGGCGGACGCCGTGTGGGACATGGGTCGCGACTTCGGCACGATCGGGTGCCGCAAGGGCGCGTGGCAGGTCGAGATCACGACCTACCGCTCGGAGTCCTACGACCCGTCGTCGCGCAAGCCCGAGGTCGACTTCGGCGACTCCCTCGAGGGGGACCTGGGCCGCCGCGACTTCAGCGTCAACTCGATGGCCGTGCGCGTGCCGGGCCGGGAGTTCGTGGACCCCTTCGGTGGCATCGTCGACCTCGCCGAGCGCGTGCTCCGCACGCCGGGCACCCCCGAGGACTCCTTCTCCGACGACCCGCTGCGGATGATGCGGGCGGCGCGGTTCGCCGCCCAGCTCGGCTTCTCGGTCGCCCCGGAGGTCGTGGAGGCGATGACCGCGATGGCGGGCCGGATCGAGATCATCTCGGCCGAGCGCGTGCGCGACGAGCTCGTCAAGCTCGTCTGCGCCCCGCACCCCCGCCTGGGCCTGAGCCTCCTCGTCGAGACGGGACTGGCCGACCACGTCCTGCCCGAGCTCCCGGCGCTGGCGCTCGAGCGCGACGAGCACCATCGCCACAAGGACGTCTACGAGCACACCCTCACCGTGCTGGAGCAGTCCATCGACCTCGAGCACCGGCTCGGCGGCGGGCCCGACTTCGTGTCCCGCTTCGCCGCGCTCATGCACGACGTCGGCAAGCCACGGACGCGACGCTTCGAGGACGGCGGCGTCGTGACCTTCCACCACCACGACGTCGTGGGCGCCAAGCTGACCCGCAAGCGGATGCAGGCGCTGCGCTTCTCCAACCACGACATCGACGCCGTCTCGCGGCTGGTCGAGCTGCACCTGCGGTTCCACGGCTACGGGTCCGGGGAGTGGACCGACAGCGCCGTACGTCGCTACGTCCGCGACGCCGGCGACCAGCTCGAGCGGCTGCACATCCTCACCCGGGCCGACTGCACCACGCGCAACCAGCGCAAGGCCGACCGCCTGCGCCGGACGTACGACTCCCTGGAGGAGCGCATCGCGCGACTGTCGCAGGAGGAGGAGCTCGCCGCGATCCGGCCCGACCTCGACGGCAACCAGATCATGGACGTCCTGGGGATCGGGCCGGGCCGCGAGGTCGGCCAGGCCTACGCGTTCCTGCTGGAGCTGCGCATGGACGAGGGGCCGAAGTCGGCGGAGGACGCCGAGGCAGCCCTCCGCGCGTGGTGGGCCGGCCGGGCCTGACGACCCTCAGCCGGGCCGGATGGAGTCCTCACGCGGCACGCCGAACGGGCGGTCCGCCGGCAGGTTGACCCCGCCCTCGGTGCCCTCCACCGTCGTGCACTCACCGCTCGGCACCTCGCACGTCAGCAGCGCGGGCATGGTCCACGAGACGTCGGCGCCGTCCGGGGTCGGCGTGAGGGCGACAGCCGTGTCGTCGTCGAGCCAGCCCCCGACCAGCCACTCCCGGGCGGTGCCGCCCGGGACGGTGGTGGTCACGGCCGCGCCGTCGGCCGGCCGGAGCCTGCTCACCGGCGCGGAGAACGGCTGCTCGAGGATGCTCCAGGAACGGTCGGCGTTCCACAGCGGGGGCTCGGGGTTCAGCGCGCGGTACCAGTCCTGCTCGACAAGGTCGGTGCCCGACAGGTCGAGGGTCTCGACCTCGCCCGAGGACAGGTCGTGGGCGATCACGTCGCCCAGCCCCCCGACGTACGCCGTGCCGTCGACGACACCGAACACGGACACGGGGGCGTCCTCGTAGAGGTCGGTCCAGTCCTCGTCGCCCGGGGAGTCGTCGGGGACCAGGCCCTCGTCGCTGCGGACGACCTCCTCGCCGGTGGTCAGGTCGACGACGACGGCCTCGGCGGACCCGGCCCCCTCGTCGAGCCGGTCGATGAAGGCGAGCCAGCGCCCGTCGGTGGTCGCGGTCAGGCTGCCGATCCCCGGGTGGGCGCCCGTGTCCTCGATCCCGTCGGGGGTGGCCAGCCGGAGCTCGGGGAGCCTGTTCTGCTCGAGCTCCCCAGGCTCGGCGGCGGCGAACCAGACACCCGGCCCGGCCACGACGTAGCTCCCGGTGAGGTCGCCGGTGTCGATGGTCGAGCCGTCGGGCAGGTGGACCTCGCCGCCGGAGGCCCACACGAGGCCGTCGGCGTCGACCGGGGACCCGGTGCTCGGCCACGACGCGTCGCCGCTCGTCGTGCTGCCGGCGTCGGAGCACCCGGTGACGACGACGGCGCACGCGAGACCGACCACGGCCATCGACGATCGGCGCAGGAGGGTCATGACACGAATCGTTGCAGGAAGCCGAAGAGGCCGTCGCTGCGCGAGTCGGCGTCCTCGTAGTCGTTGGCGGCCGCGATCAGTCCGGTCGCGGTCACGTCGGAGGAGATGCGGGACTCGCCGATCCACGTGGCGGTCGTGTCGAGGTGGGTGTCGACCTGGCTGACCAGGCCCGCGGCGCCGGGGACGGTGCCGAGGCTCGCCGTCGGGAGGTTGAGCCGGGCCACCCGCTTCTCTGCCTGGTCGAGACCGGCCTCCGCCTCGGCGAACCAGCCGCTGGCCGCCTGGAGCGTCGCCGGGACGACCTGCACCTGCCCGGCGAGGCCGAGCTCGTCGTAGGGGGTGATGGTCATGAACATCGACGCCCAGAGGTCGTCGGGGTCCTTGCCGTCGGGATCGGAGTAGGCCGAGGACCCCGACTCGTAGGTGGTCAGGATCCCGTCGGGCGTCATCACGGCACCCTCGGACATGGTGGGCAGCTCGACGGTGCGGAGCGGGTCGGGCAGGCTGCCGCCCCCGGTCACGTCGCCCAGGTTGTAGCTCTGCAGCGTGCTGCCGTTGTCCCGGCCGCGCGAGGTGCTGAAGACGATCTCGTTGCCGCGCACGGCGATGCCCTGGACCTGCGTGGGTGCCGGGAAGGGCCCCTGCTCGTCCGTCCACTCCTTCGACGCGGGGTCCCACGTGTAGGTGTACAGGACGCCCTCGCCCGACTTGTCGTGCGAGGCGACGTACATCGTGTCGCCGCTGACGGTCGTGGCGGCACTCGCGGCCACGGTGGTCGGGGGGCCGCTCGGGTGCACCGTGTCCGTCGGCGATGCGCCCGACAGGTCGGACAGGGAGTAGGGGACGACCTGCGTCGGGTCCGAGCTCGAGGCGACCCACACGGTGCCGTCGTGCACGAAGACGCCGCCGGCGTGGTCGGGCGGTGCACCGCGACCACCGCCGAGCTCGACGGTGTTGAGCGTCTCGCCCGTGTCGGGGTCGATGATGCTCAGGGTCGCGAGGTAGGACGTCGTGCCGTCCGCGTTGGTGACCGCCTCGTAGCCGGTCTGCAGGAGGTTGCCCGTCGCGGGGTCGTAGCCCAGTCCCTGCGGGGTCCAGGCGCGGTCGTCCTGCCCGGTGGCCAGGGTGTCGGGGATGACCGGGCCCGGCATCGTGCCGTGCTCCAGGTCGCGCAGCATGGACTTCACCAGGCCGAGCTCGAGCCAGTCCTCCTCGTCGGTGCTGAACGGGTCGGTGTGGAGGAAGTCGCGCGCCTGCTCCAGCGTCTCGAAGTAGGTCGTGCGGACGACGAGCAGGTTGTTGGTCGCGGTGAACATCACGACGAACATCGTGAGCGCGTCGGTGGCGTGCTTCTTCGCCGCGCGGTACTCGCGGACCTGCTCGTCCGCCTGCTTCTCCATGCGGTCGTAGCCGTCGGCGGCCATCTCGAGCGCGATCGCCGCGCGGTTGAGGCGGTTGAAGCACACCTCGGCCGACGCCCGGGTGGCCCAGGCACGCATGTTGTACGTCCGGCGCGCGTCGTCGCTGTCCCAGTCCGGCCGGTCCTGGGCGTAGCGGATCAGCTCGATGCTGTCGCGGACCCGCGTCATGGAGTCACGGACGTCCTCGCGCAGCGAGCGGATCGTCGAGGAGCTCCCGGACGTCATCTCCGCGTGCAGGGCCTCCGGCCCGGTGCCCACT
Organism: Nocardioides cavernae; assembly: GCF_013410035.1. Classification (GTDB taxonomy): domain Bacteria; phylum Actinomycetota; class Actinomycetes; order Propionibacteriales; family Nocardioidaceae; genus Nocardioides; species Nocardioides cavernae_A. Next base: position 1,521,106 of record NZ_JACCBW010000001.1, read on the forward strand.
CCCATGGCCGCCCCCTCTCGTCCTCGTGCCGGCGTCGACCGACCCGGTGAACGTGCCACGGATCGGCGCGGTCCAAACCCCCGGAGGACGACGAACGCCGGGTCGGCACGTGCTCGACCCCGTGTCACGGGGGCGGGTACGGCAGCCGACCCGGCGTCGCAGCCGGTGCGGGAGCGACCTCAGGTCACTCGCCGGCGATGAACTTCTCGAGCTCGGCGCGGCCGAGGTCGTCCGGCATCTGCACCGGCGGGGACTTCATCAGGTAGGTCGAGGCCGGGATGATCGGCCCGCCGACGCCACGGTCCATCGCGATCTTCGCGGCGCGGACGGCGTCGATGATGATGCCGGCCGAGTTGGGGGAGTCCCAGACCTCGAGCTTGTACTCGAGGTTGAGCGGGACGTCGCCGAAGGCGCGACCCTCGAGGCGGACGTAGGCCCACTTGCGGTCGTCGAGCCACTCGACGTAGTCGGACGGGCCGATGTGGACGTTGCGGTCGCTGACCTTGTCGGCGAGCTCGCCCTTGAGGTTGGACGTCACGGCCTGCGTCTTGGAGACCTTCTTGGACTCCAGGCGCTCGCGCTCGAGCATGTTCTTGAAGTCCATGTTGCCGCCGACGTTGAGCTGGTAGGTGCGGTCCAGCGCCACGCCGCGGTCCTCGAACAGCTTGGCCATCACGCGGTGGGTGATGGTCGCGCCGACCTGGCTCTTGATGTCGTCGCCGACGATCGGGACGCCGGCGTCCTCGAACTTCTTGGCCCACGCCGGGTCGGAGGCGATGAAGACGGGGAGGGCGTTGACGAAGCCCGCGCCGGCGTCGATCGCGCACTGGGCGTAGAACTTCGCGGCCTCCTCGGAGCCCACGGGGAGGTAGCACACGAGGACGTCCACCTCGGCGTCCTTGAGCGCCTGCACGACGTCGACCGGCTCGGCCGCCGACTCCTCGATGGTCTGGCGGTAGTACTTGCCGAGGCCGTCCAGGGTCGGGCCGCGCTGGACCTCGACACCGAGGGTGGGGACGTCGGCGATCTTGATGGTGTTGTTCTGCGAGGCGTTGATCGCCTCCGACAGGTCCTTGCCGACCTTCTTGTCGTCGACGTCGAAGGCAGCCACGAACTGCACGTCACCGACGTGGTAGTCGCCGAACGCGACGTGCATGAGCCCGGGGACGGTCCCGGCGGGGTCCGCGTCCTTGTAGTACTCCACGCCCTGGACGAGGGAGGTGGCGCAGTTGCCCACTCCCACGATCCCTACTCGTACCGAACCCATGGGGCTCTCCTTCTCATCTCTGGGGGTCTGTGCTTGATCTGTGCAGTGGTTCTTGGGGGGTCTTGGGGTCGCCGCGCTCCGCGCGGATGAGGTCGGAGAGCCAACGCACCTCGCGCTCGACGGATTCCACGCCGTGGCGCTGGAGCTCGCCGGCGTAGCGGTCGACCTCGGCCTGCGTGCGGGCGAGCTCGTCCTGGACACGGGCCAGCCGCTCCTGCAGCCGGGAGCGACGTCCCTCGAGGACGCGCAGCCGGATCTCCATGTCGGTGGAGGAGAAGAACGCGAACCGGATGTCGAAGTTGTCGTCCTCCCACGCCGTGGGGCCGACCTCGGACATGAGGCGCTGAAACTCCTCGTTGCCGGCCGCGGTGACCTCGTAGACGATGCGCGGGCGCCGGCTCGTGGACGTCGTGGTCGTGGCGACCTCGGTGATGAGGTTGGCGCGCAGCATCTTCTTCAGCGCGGGGTAGAGCGAGCCGTAGGACAGCACGCGGCCCCAGCCGAGCATGAGGTTGAGGCGCTTGCGCAGCTCGTAGCCGTGCATGGGTGACTCGTGCAGCAGTCCGAGGACTGCCAGCTCGATGGTGTCACCGCGACGCGCCATGTGACCTATCGTACCGATATATCCGCAGGCGACGAATCAGGGATGCCGCACCCCCACCCGTACGCTTGTCCGGTGAGTGCGAAGAAGCGACGGGCCGACGGGAAGGCCCAGACCCGGCGGCCCAAGCCGCGGCGTACGGGGAAGCAGCGAGCGGGCCGGATCGCGAAGTTCCTCGCGATCTTCGCCGTCGTCGGCGCCCTCGTCCTCGGCGGTGTCGTGGTGGTCCTCTACCAGGCCATCAGCATCCCGAACGCCAACACGGCCTTCGAGGCACAGACCACCTTCGTCTACTACCGCGACGGCAAGCAGCAGCTCGGCACCTACTACGACGAGCAGAACCGCGAGTCGATCCCGCTGGGCGAGATGCCCGAGACGCTGCAGGACGCCGTCGTCGCTGCGGAGAACCAGACCTTCTGGACCGACAAGGGCATCGACCCCAAGGGCATCCTGCGCGCCCTCTTCTCCAACGCCCGCGGCAACGCCCGCCAGGGTGCGTCGACGATCACCCAGCAGTACGTCAAGATCCTCTACCTGACCAGCGAGCAGAGCTACAAGCGCAAGATCAAGGAAGCGATCGTCTCGCTCAAGATCCAGCAGAAGCTCAGCAAGGAAGAGGTGCTCGAGGGCTACCTCAACACCATCTACTTCGGTCGCGGTGCCTACGGCGTGCAGGCGGCCTCGCAGGCCTACTTCGACCACGACGCCGAGGACCTCAACCTCCGCGAGTCGGCCGTGCTGGCCACGGTGCTCAACAACCCGTCGAAGTACGACCCGGCCAACGGCGAGGAGGCCAAGGAGGACCTGAAGGGTCGCTACGAGTACGTCCTCGACAGCATGGCCGAGATGGGCACCATCACCACGGCCGACCGCGACAAGGCCCTCAAGAAGCTCCCGAAGTTCCCCAAGATCGCGGCACAGAGCCAGTTCGGCGGCCAGAAGGGCCACATGCTCGCCCTGGTCAAGCAGGAGATCCTCGCCCGGGGCATCGCCAGCGAGGACGAGGTGGACGGCGGTGGCCTCCGCATCACCACGACGTTCGACCCGACGGTCATGTCCGACGTCGAGGAAGCGGTCGAGGAGCAGCGTCCCGACGCGGGCATGCCCGGACCGCCCGGCAACAAGGACCTCCACATCGGCGCCGCCACCGTCGACACCCAGACCGGCGAGCTCCTCGGCTTCTACGGCGGCCAGGACTACCTGCAGTCGCAGATCAACTGGGCCGTGTCCGGCGGCATGGCCGGCTCGACGATGAAGGCCGCCACCGACGTCGCCGCGATCCGTGACGGCTTCTCGCTCAACGACACCTTCGACGGCAACAGCCCGATCGACATCGCCGGCACCGAGTTCGAGAACCAGGGCGACGAGAGCTACGGCTCGGCCGTCTCGATACTCACCGCCACCGAGAACTCCGTGAACACCGCGTTCGTCGACATGGTCGACTCCATGTCCTCCGGCCCCCAGAAGGTCATCCAGGCCGCCGAGGACATGGGCATCCCCGGCAACGAGACCGAGCGGTGGGGCATCCCCCGCAAGTCCATCGACTTCCAGGAGAACGTCGGCGTCACCCTCGGCACGGCGCAGGTCAGCCCGATCAACATGGCCAACGCCTACGCCACGCTCGCCAACGGCGGCACCCGCAACGACGTCCACGTCGTGCAGAAGGTCGTCGACAAGGACGGCGAGGTCCTCTACGAGGCCAAGGAGCGCAGCAAGCAGACGATCGACACCGACATCGCCTCCGACGTCACCTACGCCCTCCAGCAGGTCGTGCAGTCGGGATCGGGCTCCGAGGCGCTGGCGCTCTCCCGGCCCGCGGCCGGCAAGACCGGCACCGCCACCAACGACGACGGTGACGTGTCGTCCTCGTGGTTCGTCGGCTTCACCCCGCAGGTCTCGACCGCGGTGATGTACGTCCGCGGCAAGGGTCGCGAAGGACTCGACGTGCTCCGTCCCGACGGGGCCGACCTCTGGCTCCCGACCAGCTCGGACGGCCGGTCCGGCTACTTCGGCGGCAACTACCCGGCCAAGACCTGGACCTCGATCATGCAGCGCGTGATGGAGGGCAAGGAGGTCGAGGACTTCCCGGAGCCGGTCTACCTCGACGGCGACGCACCCGAGGACGGCCACGAGTACACCCCGCCGCCGCCCCCGCCGCCGCAGCCGACCAAGCCTGCGACGCCGACCGAGACCGCGGGTCCGCCCGAGGAGCCGACCGAGGAGCCGACGCCGACGGAGGAGCCGACGCCGGTCCCGACTCCCACGCCGACCCCGACGCCGGTCCCGACCCCCACGCCGACCCCGACGCCGGTCCCGACCCCCACGCCGACCCCGACGCCGACGCCCACCGAGACGGTGCCGACGCCCACGCCGCGGCAGCAGCTGCGCCACCACCATCCCGACTCCAGGCCCTGAGGGTCGTCGTGGACCGCCGGCCCGTGGAGGCGCCCACGCGCACGGACCCGGTCGCCGCGACCATGTCGGAGGTCGTCGGCGGCCCGCTCGGTGACCACGCCGGCGGGCACCGCTGGTGGGGGCCGGCGCGCGTGCTGGTCGGTGCCACGTCGCTCGTGCTGGCCGCGGGGATGGCGAGCAAGTCGGCGTGCGTGCCGTCGGGGTGGAGCAAGCCCGACCAGCCGTTCGCCCAGCTCTGCTGGACCGACCTCGCCGGAGCACCGATCGACGCCGGCCGCCCGCCCCACGTCGCGACCTGGCTCGAGCGGGCCGCGGCGGCGCTCCCCGGCGACGGCACCGTCGCCACGACCGCCGCGCTGGCCGTGGTGCTCGCGGCGCTGGCGCTCCTCGCGACAGCCCTGCTCGTGCGCGTTGACCCCCGCCGCCCCTGGGCGGCTGCGGGGTGGGCGTTCGGTCCGGTGCTGCTGGTCCACTGGCTGTCGTGGGACCTCGTGCCGGCCGTCGCGGTCGCCGTGGTGCTCTGGGCCTGGACGTCCGGTCGTGGCTGGGCGGCCGGCGCCGCGGCAGGCGTCGGCGCCGCGTTCGCGCTCCCGGTCGCCGTCGCCCTCCTCGGCGTGATCGCGGTCGGCGGCAGGCTGCGTGACCGCGTCGACGCGGTGCTCGCGGCGGCGGCGGCGTACGTCGTCGTCACCCTGCCCGGGCGCGCCCGGGGGGAGACCCCCGACCTCGGGTCGATCTGGCTGTTCCTGGACCCGGTCGGTGTCGACGGGTCCGCCCGGACCCGCACGGCCGTCCAGGTCGTCGTGCTTGCTCTGGCGGCCGTCGCGGTGTGGTGGCTGGTCCGGCGCACGGTGGTGGTCAGCGCGATGACGACCGCACGAGCCGGGCTGGTCGTGCTGGCGGCCGCCCTGGTGGTCGCGCCCGCCGCGCCGCCCGAGCAGGCGCTGCTGGTGCTGCCGCTCGCGGCCATCGCCGTACGCCGCTGGCGGGACCTGCTCGTGTGGCAGGGCCTGACGCTGCTGAGCTCGGTGATCACCGGGTGGTACGTCGGCCAGGCCCTGCTGCCCACGGTGACCGACGACGGCCGGGCCTACTGGCTGGCGATCCTGCTGCGGGTGGCGGGCCTGGTCTGGCTGGTCGTCGCGGTCCTGCGCGACGCGGAGCCCGCGCCGGCGGTCGGCTCAGGTGACGACGACCCGGTCGAAGTCGGTGGCGGTGAAGCGGACGCGGACCTCGATGTCCTCGCCGACGCGCGGGACGCGCGCGCCTGACGGCACGAACAGCATCGACGCCTGCATGTGGGGCGGCTCGGCGAAGAGCCGCTGCTTGCCGTCGATCGAGAAGGGCGAGCGGACGAAGCCGACGGCGTCGAGGCCGCCACGCGCCAGCGTCGCGGCCCGCGCCTTGAGCGACTGGTCGCCCGTGGGCGCCTCGAGCCCGATCCCGTGCGCCGTGCCGCCGCTGACCACGACGATGTGCCCGTGCTTGGGGGCGCTGCGGCCCCGGTAGCCGAAGGTGTCGCCCCGCTCCACCTCGTGGACGTCGAGGACGGTCGCGGTGACGCGCAGTGCGGCGCGGTCGCCGAGCCAGAGGTCGGTACCGATCCTGGGTCGCACGGTGAAGTCCGGGTAGGTCGTGGCGAGCCGGGCCAGCTCGGAGGAGGTCAGGTGGGAGACGAACACGGTGCGGGTCGGCAGGCCCGACGCGACGACGTCGTTGATCAGGCGGGTGACCTCGCCGAGGTGCGAGGTGGTGTTGAGCGGCAGGTGCATCGCCACGCCACGCAGACCGCTGCGGCCCGTGCCGAGCGCCTCGGCCGCGGCCGCGAGGTCGCGCCGCGACATGCCGTGGCGGAGCATGGAGGTGAGCTGCTCAAGGACGAACCGGGCGTCGGGGTCGCGCTCGCGCAGCGCCGTGAGGTCCTCGGGGCGGCTGACGGTGTGCACGACGCGCTTCGCGGCCCGGGCGTCGAGGTCGAGGGCGGCACCGAACGGCCGCCACGGGGTGAGCACCAGCACCTCCCCGTCGTAGCGGGTGGCGACCTCGCCCACCTCGTCGTACGTCCCGACGGAGAGCAGGTCCAGCGGCGCCCCGGTCTCGTCGGCGTGGTCGGCCAGCCACTGGCAGCGGCGCGCGAGCCGACCGACGGACAGGCCGTAGCCGTTGCCCTTCACCACGGGGACGATGCCGGGGTGGGCCCGTGCGGTCCGGAGCAGGTGCGAGCGCCAGCGCTCGCCGTCGACCGTCAACGTCAGACTCATCGTCCGATCACCCACGCCTCGACAGGTAGACCTGGAACGCCTTGTAGATGGCGCGGTTGACGGGCAGGTCCCACTCGCCGGCGTGCTCGACGGCCTGGCCGCCGGTGCCGACCTTGAACTGGATCAGCCCGACGTGGGGGTCGTCGGCGTCGAGGGTCTCGGTGATGCCGCGCAGGTCGTAGACGTGGGCGCCCGCGGCGATGGCGTGGCGGATCATCGCCCACTGGACGGCGTTGGAGCCGCGGACGTCGCGCTTCTCGGTGGACGACGCGCCGTAGGAGTACCAGGCGTGGGTCCCGACCCGGATCGCGATCGTGGCGGCGACCAGGTCACCCTCGTGGCGGGCCAGCCAGAGCTGGATCCGGTCGGGGTCCTCGGCCGCCAGCGCGTCGTGCATCGTCTGGAAGTAGGACAGCGGCCGCGGGGTGAAGTGGTCGCGCTCCGCCGTGTGCACGTAGAGGTCGTGGAACGCCTTGAGGTCGGCGCGCTCGCCGAGGGCTACCTCGACCCCGGCCTTGTCGGCCTTCTTGATGTTGCGCCGCCAGAGCTGGTTCATCCCCTTCAGCACGTCGTCCTCGGAGCGGGGTGCACCGTCGGCGTCGACCAGCGGGACCTGGAAGTTGAACTGCGGCTGGCCGGCGGAGAAGCCGCCCTCCGCCGACTGCTGCTGCCAGCCCAGCTCGTGCAGCTGCGCGACGACGCGGGCGCCCTCGCGGGACCGCTCCAGGGGAGGCACGTCGCCCAGCCGGTGCACGGAGTCGTCGGCGATGCCGGCCTTGACCTGCTCGGCCGACCACCGGCGCGTCACGACCGGCGGTCCCATCCGTACGGCGAACGCACCCTGCCTGCGCAGGTGGGCCACCATCGGCGCCAGCCACGCCTCGAGGTCGTCCCCGGACCAGTCGATCACGGGTCCCTCGGGGAGGTAGGCGAGGTAGCGCTTGACGCGGGGCAGCTGGCGGTAGAGCACGAGACCGGCGCCGACCTGCGCGCCGTCGCGGAACCACCCGATCGACTCGGCCCTCCACTCCGACTTCACGGCCGCCCAGGCGGGCGTCTGGAGGAAGCTCGCGGACGACCGACCGGCGATGAAGTCGCGGTGCTCCTGCGCGGAGATCGGGCGCAGCGTCGGGGATGTCGTCACCCGCACGAGGCTACAAGGGACCAGACACGACCCCCGTACGTGTCTGGTCCCTACGTGAGGTGAGACGCAGGAGCCGGCCGTCCGGTTGCCTCGGCGTCGGAGATTTCTTGACGGATGTGCACGGTGTCCCGCTCGGCGGGACGGTGTCTCACAGGTGCTCGCGCAGCCAGGCGAAGTCGGCGACGTGCTCGGCGGCACCGCCGGGCGTCTCGCAGATGACGGGCGCACCGGCCTCGCGCACGACCGCGGCGAACTCGTCGGGCGGCAGGTGGCCCTGCCCGAAGTTGGCGTGCCGGTCGGCGCCGGAGTCGAAGCCGTCGCGCGAGTCGTTGGCGTGCACCAGGTCGATGCGGCCGGTGATGCCGCGGACCTTGTCGACGGCGTCGCCGAGGTCGATGCCGCCCGCCCACGCGTGGCAGGTGTCGAGGCAGAAGCCGACCTTCTCGGCGCCCTCGGCCGATGAGATGGCGTCCCACACGCCCGCGATGCGATCGAGGTGGCGCGCCATGGCGTTGTCCCCGCCGGCGGTGTTCTCGATGAGCAGCGGGACCTTGATGTCGGTCGCGTCGATGGCCTTGCGCCAGTTGTCGAAGCCGACCGCGGGGTCGTCGGTCTTGTTGACGTGGCCGCCGTGGACGATCAGGCCCTTGGCGCCGATCTCCGCGGCGGCGTCCATGTGCTGCTGGAGAAGCTTGCGGCTCGGGATGCGGATCCGGTTGTTGGTCGTCGCCACGTTGACGATGTAGGGGGCGTGGACGTAGAGGTCGACGCCGGCGTCCTCCGCCGCTTCCCGCAGTGCGGCGGCCCCGCCGTCGAAGCGCACCTCCGGGCCCTTGTAGCCCTGCGGGTCGCCGAGGAAGAACTGGACGAGCGTCGTGTCGCGGGCGAGCGCCTCGGCGATCGGGTCGGTCTGCTCGACGTGGGCGCCGATCCGGGTGGTGGCGGTGCTGGGGCTCATGACGACCAGCCTAGGAGCAGCCACAGACACCCGACGACCACGCCGACGAGGAGGGCGACGGCGAGCCAGGCGTACGCGTCACCGGCGCGCCGGACGCGGGGCAGCGGGCCGATGCGGTCGGGCACGGGCGGTCCGTCCGGGGGTGGGAGCGGCAGGCGGCGCAGCAGCCGCAGGGCCGCCTCGGCGGTCGCGATCCGCTGCTCGGGGTCGGGCACGAGGAGCCGCTCGACGAGCGGACGCAGCGGGTGGGAGGGGACGCCGGCCTGCTGCGCGGGTCGCAGGCCGGTGACCAGCTCGAGCGCTACCCGGCCGACCGCGTAGAGGTCCTGCGTCGGCTCGGGCGGCGCGCCCCGCGCCTGCTCCGGCGCCATGTAGCCGTCGGTGCCGATCGCACCCGGCACGGTGGTGTAGCGCGCGTCGGCGACCGGGGCGGCCACCCCGAAGTCGCCGAGGCGCAGGTGGGGCGGGCCCGTGCCGGTGGGCTCGAGGAGCAGGTTGGCGGGCTTCACGTCGCGGTGCACCAGTCCGGCCGCGTGCACCGCCGCCAGACCCGCGAGCAGCTGCTCGACCAGCACGCCCGCGGTGCCGGCGTCGAGCGGGCCGTGCTCGCGGAGGAGGTCCGCGACCGAGCCGCCGGCGACCAGCTCCATGGCCAGCACGACCAGGTCGTCCTCCGCGGCCCAGCCGTGGGGAGCGACGACGTGGGGGTGGCGCACCCGTACGGCCTGCTCGCGGACGAAGCGGGCGAGCAGCGCCGACCCGTGCCGGCCGAGGACCTTGAGGGCGACCACCTGCCCGGTGCGCTCGTCGTGCGCGCGCCACACCGAGCCCATGCCGCCGGAGCCGACCTGGTCGATCAGCCGGTAGCGCCCGGCCACGACGGTGGCGGTCCGGGTCGCGTCGGTCGCGGTCACCGTCCCGACGCTAGACCGCGCGCGGTCCCGTGCGGCCGTCCTCCACAGGCGGTGAGGACCGTCACGAGGTCTGGACCTGTGGTGCCAGCCCCATTGCCGCGGCCGCGCCGCGTACGGGATCCTCCCGGCTGACCGGTCCCGACCGCGGACCACCCACGGGGGGAGACACCCATGTCCGACCACACGCCCGGCGCCGAGCCGACGCCCGACCCGACGCCGGCGTCGAGCCCCTCCGACCCGTCCGGCTCCGCCCAGGCCAACGCGGCCGTCGAGACGCTCAAGAACGCCCACCGGCTGGACCTCGGCATCATCGGCGCCGGTCTCGTCGCGTTCATCGCCTCGCTCCTGCCCTACTACACGGTCTCCGTCGAGCTCTTCGGCGCCTCGGCCAGCGACTCCGGCAACGCGTGGAGCGGCGGCTTCCTGGGCTGGTTCGGGGCGCTGCTCGCGCTCGTCGGCGCCGGGGTCCTCGTCGCGAGGATCCTCGGCGTCGCGCTCCCGTTCCCGGTGCGCACGACCGTCCTCGGCCTCTTCGCGGGGGCGGCGCTGCTCACCCTGCTGGCCCTGTTCGTCTTCCCCGGGGGCGGCTGTGACGACCTCGGCATCGACGGCATCTGCGACTCCGTGGACGAGGGCCGAGGCTTCGGCTACTGGCTGACCCTGCTCGCGACGCTCGCCGGCACGGGCCTGGCGGCCGTGCGGCGCTCCGCCGACTGACGCACGACGATTCCGGCCCGCGGGGCAGCCGCTGATAATCTCCTGCGGTTGCCTGCGGGCGACACGTGCCGTGCGACCGATGTCGCCAGCCACGAACGCAGAGTCCTCCTGCCACGGAGAGCCCGTGGCCGCTCTAGCCCAGAGGAGGTGGAGACCGCTATGCGTGCCTATGAAGTGATGGTCATCCTCGACCCGAGTCTCGACGAGCGCACCATCGAGCCGTCGCTCGACAAGTACCTCAACGTGATCCGCAAGGACGGCGGCTCGGTCGAGTCCGTCGACGTGTGGGGTCGTCGCCGGATGGCGTACGAGATCAAGAAGAACGCCGAGGGCATCTACGCCGTCGTCAACCTGACGGCCGAGCCCGCGACGGTCAAGGAGTTCGACCGCCAGCTCACGCTGAACGAGTCGATCCTGCGCACGAAGGTCATGCGTCCCGACGCCCACTGATCGCCCTCGCGGGCGTCTGTGGATAGACCCTTCCCGCTGTCGGTGCGTGCCTGTTTGATGGGCGCATCACCGGGAGCACCCGGACCACACAGGTACATCTAGAGGAGACCTGACATGGCAGGCGAGACCACGATCACCGTCATCGGCAACCTCGTCGACGACCCGGAGCTGCGGTTCACCCCCTCGGGTGCACCCGTCGCCAACTTCCGGATCGCGTCGACGCCGCGCACCTTCGACCGCCAGAGCAACGAGTGGAAGGACGGCGACACGCTGTTCCTCTCGTGCGCTGTGTGGCGCCAGGCCGCGGAGAACGTCGCCGAGTCCCTCCAGCGGGGCATGCGCGTGATCGTCCAGGGTCGCCTCAAGTCGCGTCAGTACGAGACCCGCGAGGGTGAGAAGCGCACCGTCTTCGAGATCGACGTCGAGGAGGTCGGCCCGTCGCTGCGCAGTGCATCGGCCAAGGTCACCAAGACGACGCGGCAGGGCGGCGGTGGCGGCTACTCCGGCGGTGGCGGCGGCTACTCGGGCGGTGGCGGGCAGCAGTCCGCGCCGGCCGACGACCCGTGGGCCAGCCCGGCTCCCTCCCAGGGTGGCGGCCAGGGTGGCGGCGGCTGGGGCGGTCAGTCCCAGGGCGGCCAGCAAGGCGGCGGCCAGTCCTCTCCGCCCAACGACCCGTGGGCGACGCCCGGGGTCAGCGGCGGCAACGACGAGCCGCCCTTCTGATGCACCGATCCTGATCCGGATCACCTGACACACACATCACCATTCCGTCCCTGATTGCCTTCAGGGCCGGGCTCACTGAAAGGGAGCACCACAATGGCCAAGGCAATTCTGCGCAAGCCCAAGAAGAAGGTTTGCCAGTTCTGCAAGGAGAAGGCGACCGGTGTCGACTACAAGGACACCACGCTGCTCCGCAAGTTCATCTCCGACCGCGGCAAGATCCGCGCCCGTCGCGTGACCGGCAACTGCGTCCAGCACCAGCGCGACGTGGCCATCGCCGTCAAGAACGCGCGCGAGCTCGCCCTGCTGCCCTACACGTCCACCGGTCGCTGAGAGGAGCACGGGACATGAAGCTCATCCTGACCCAGGAAGTCGACGGCCTCGGCGCCCCCGGCGACGTGGTCGAGGTCAAGGACGGCTACGGCCGCAACTACCTCGTCCCGCGTGGACTCGGCATCAAGTGGACCCGCGGTGGCGAGAAGACCATCGAGTCGATCAAGTCCGCCCGTGCGAGCCGCGCGGCGCGCGACGAGGGCCACGCCCAGGAGATCAAGGCGAAGCTCGAGGGCAACGCCGTCAACGTGAAGGTCCGTGCCGGTGAGGGCGGTCGCCTGTTCGGCTCCGTGACCACCGCCGAGATCGCCGACGCGATCGCCGCCGTCTCGGGCGAGTCGGTCGACCGTCGCACGATCGTGGTCGCGAACCCGATCAAGTCGCTCGGCGCCCACGAGGTGTCGGTCAAGCTGCACGACGAGGTGTCCGCCACGGTGGCCCTCAACGTCGTCCCCGCCTGACGCACGACGCTCGACGCCCCGTCACCTCCTCGGAGGTGGCGGGGCGTCTGTCATGTCCGGGGTGGGGCACAGCGCGGTGGTCCGCGACGAATGGCCGCTCTCGGGCCTGTTGCACCGGCCTATCGCAGCGGACTACTCCGTCGGCCTGGCGCACCGCGTGGGCGGCCGGCTGCCCCCGGCGTGGTACTCGTAGGTCTTCCCGCCCGACCCCAGGATGATCCGCGCGCCTTCGACGAGCGCCTGGGTGTACGCCATCCCGGGCTCGGCGCAGCCGCGGCTGCCGTTGCGCCAGGTGACCTCCTCGACCGAGATGACCTTGACCTGGTCGGCGGCGACACCGAGCTCGGCCGCCAGGTCGTCGACGGCGAGCAGCGCGTCGGGCGACCCGCCACCGGGGACGGTCGGCGGGGCTGGGGTCCCCGGGGTCTCAGGTGTCTCGTCCACGGAGCTCTCCTCGCCCGGCGGTGCCGTGGGGTCGTCGTCGGCGCAGCCCGCGAGCGCCAGGCAGCAGGCCGCGGCGGCGAGCAGTGCGCGTACGGACCTCATGGCGTCCAGCATGCCGGAACGACGAAGGGGCCGGCGGTGTCGCCACCGCCGGCCCCTCCTGCGATCCGGGTCCGGATCAGCCGTCGATCACTTCTTGACGACCTTGATCTTCACCGAGTCCTTTGACTCGAGCACCGCGGCGTCGCCGAGGTACGACACCGTGACCTTGATGGTGCCGGGCTGCTTCGCCTTCGGCAGGCGCAGGCGCGCCTTGCCGTACTCGTTGAGCGTGAGCGTGAAGGTCTTCTTCTTCAGCGCGCCCTTCACGGTGACCTCCACCGTGCCGGTCGGGACGACCTTCGGGGCGGAGACGGCGACCCTGACGAGCGCCTTCTTGCCCTTCTTGACCGTCCTGGGTGCGTCGACGTCGAGCTTCGACCTCACCTTGACCACCGCACCGACGACCAGGTTGACCGGCGCCGAGGTGGCCGCCGCGTTGGCCGTGTCGCCGAGGTACCTGGCGGTCACCGGGATGGTCCCGGCCGCGTCGAAGCCGGACAGCGTGGCCGTGGCCTTGCCGGTGGCGTCGAGCGTGCCGGTGCCGGCCAGGCGGGTGCCCGCCCAGAACTCGACCGTGCCCGTCGGCGCCGCCGCCTTGGAGCTGAACACGATCGCGGTCGCGGTGGTGCTCTCACCCGTCTGGATGCGGTCCGGCGTCACGGCCAGGCCGACCCTGGACGTCGCCACGCCCTTGATCGCGACGGTGTGGCTCGCCGTGGCGGGCTTGGCGCCCGGGTTGTCCACGGAGTGCACGAGCTTGTTGGTCAGCGCGCCGTCCGCCACCCCGGCGTCGACCTTCACCTGGTAGGTGAAGCTCGCGCCGTCGACGTCCTTGGGCTTGGCGGTGTAGCACACGACCGTGTCGTCCGCGATCGCGCTCGAGGCGTCACCCTTGTTGACCAGGGCGTCGCCCTCGGTGCCGGACGCGTTCTCCGTGCCGATGGTGACGCCGGTGAGCGGGCCCGTGAGGTTGTCGTAGGCGACGACGTAGTCGTTGCTGCCGGCCTCGGCGAACACCTGGTAGTCGTAGGTGCCCTGCGCCCCGGTCGGGTCGGACTTCCGGCGCATCTTGTCGAACTCGACGATGTAGAAGCCGGCCCCGTCGGAGGCGATGGAGACGCCCGCGCCTGCGGCGTTGTCGTGCGTGAACACCATGTCCTGCCACAGCATGGCCAGCACGTTGTTGGGTGCGGCCACGTCGGGGACGGACTGCGTGACACCCGGGGAGGTGCCGTAGTTGCCGGCTCCGCCGAAGAGCAGGAACCCGTCGTCGCTGAAGCTGACGCCGGGCTGGAAGCCCTCGTAGAGGCCGTACTGGTATCCCGTGCCGGTGGTGAAGACCTTCCCGTCACCGGTGACGCCCGGCTGCCGGGTGATGCCGAGGTTCGACTGGAGGTCGAAGTACTCGGCGTCGCCGGTCAGCGGGTTCACGCAGGACGCGTCGGTCGCGCTGGTCGTGATGGAGTAGGCCTCGTCGTCCTGGCTGGGCGCCTCGGCGGTGCCCGTCCAGGTGACGGTACCGCCGGCGAACGTCGCCCCGTTGGTCGCCGAGCCCTCGACGTACGTCGTGCCGGCCGGCAGCGGGTCGGTGATCGTGTAGGCCAGGTCCTCGCGCGCCACGTTGGGCGCGACGTCGACCGTGTAGGTGATCACGTCGCCGGGTGCCGCGGTGGTCACGTCCGCCGTCTTGGTGACGTCGTCGGCGATCCGGTCGACGACGACGGGGATGACCCCGATGTCGCCGGGCGTCTGGGCGGAGGTGCCGAGCGTCAGGGTGCCGTGCCAGGTCTGGCCGGCCTCCATGCGGTCCTCGTCCCAGAAGGTGCGGATGTCGAACGGCTCGGCCGCCGGGACGGCGCCCGACGGGCCCTCGGCCCGCAGGTTGCCCTGGTCGCCCGCGACGACGGCCGTCACCAGGTCGGTGGTGTCGACGTCCCCGGGCGAGGCCTGCCAGTTCTGCACGAGCACCCAGTACGTGCCCGGCTCGGGGTTGGCGATCGAGAGCGACTCGTTCGACCCGGCGGAGGCGCTGAACGCAAGCTGGTTGGCCGCGGACACCGCGCCCTTGCCGACGTAGAGGTCGAAGTCGGGGGCTGTCGGGTTCTCCAGCTTCACGATCAGGTTGGTCGCCCCGGCCGGGACCTCGATCATCTCGACCTTGGTCCCGTTGCCGTCGTAGGGGTTGGTGTTGGTGGTGTCCTCGACGACGGTCAGCTCGACCCGGTCCTCGGGCACCAGACCGCTCGCGTCGATCTGCAGGTCGTCGATGGCGATCGCCTGCAGGTCGGTGTCGACCTGCGAGCCGGCGTCACGCCGCGTCGTGATGTCGATGGAGGTCGGGAGCACGCCCGACGGGGGCAGGACGCCCACGGGGAGGTGCGCCACGGGGGCGGTCGATCCGGCGGGCGGCGTCAGCACCAGGGTGCCGAAGAGCCACTCGCCGGTGGGGGTGCCGTCGGCGATGGTCGCGGTGACCGTGACGTCGACGTTGCCGCCGTCGGTGACCGCGACGGTGTCGACGTCGGTCTCGAGCGTGATGCCGTCGGAGAGGTTCTCCACCGACACGTCCCAGGTGCCGACACCGGTCGCAGTGCCGGTGAACGTGCGGGTCCACTCGCAGGAGCGGAGGCACTCGTCGTCGGCCATGCTCGCGGTGTTGAGGTCGCGCACGTCACCGCCGACGGCGGGGTCGGCGGCCTCGTAGCCCGCCTGGGTCTCGTCGAGGACGACACCCGCCTTGGCGGCGTTGCGGAGCTCGATGCGCCCGGAGCCCATGTCGAACCAGTCGGCGGCGGTGCCGTCGGAGTCGGTGATGTCGCGCTCCGAGGTCGTCATGAGTGCGGACTGGGCCTCGGCCGGCGTCCACTGCTGGGCGGCGGGCAGCTCGAGCTGCATCCCCTTCAGCAGGGCGAGCGCACCGGCGGTGTGCGGGCTGGCCATCGACGTGCCGGAGATGAACTCCCACACGACGTCGTTGTCCGTGCCGGCGGCGGCGAGGATGTCCACGCCGGGTGCCGAGACGGACGGGCTGATCGAGGACACCGCGCGGTTGGGGCCACGGCTGGAGAACGCGGCCATGATGTCGCCGTTGGCGTCCGCGACGTTCTTCACCGAGCCAGAGAGGGCGGCCTCGGTGCCGGCGTGGGCCGCCATGAAGGCCCGCAGCGCCACGCCGTCGTCGTAGCTGAGGTGCGCCGCCGGGAGGGCGTGCGCGTCACCGTTGAGCGAGTCGCCGCTCGCCGCGTTGTTGACCAGGATCATGCCGGCGGCGTTGAGCTCGGCGAGGTTCTCGCCCTTCTCGACGCGGCCGTTGCCACCGCGCTCGCAGATCACGATCTTGCCGGTGAGGTCGGTGCCGGCGGGGAACGCCCCGGCCTCCTCGCTGTCACCGGGCTGGCCGCAGAGCGCGTTGGCGTACGGTGCGGCCGCGGCGTCGACGACCGGGTAGGAGCCGTCGGTCGGTCCCGAGAGGCCCGCGCCGGCGATGTCGGGGAACCTCTGGGCGTCGTCGGCGACGATGTCCGTGACCGACGAGACGTACGTGCGGTCGTGGGTGGTGGCACCGACGGTCGTCATCCACGGCACGTCGCCGGGGCTGCCGAGGGTCGCCGCGCCAGGACCGTCGTTGCCGGCCGAGGTGGCGACGTGGATGCCGGCGGCGCGGGCGTTGAGGAAGCCCACCGCGTCGAGGTCGGTCCAGGGGTTCGACGCGGCGCTGGAGCCGATCGAGTAGTTGATGACGTCGACGCCGTCGATGATGGCCTGCTCGATCGAGGTCACGATCGAGTAGCCCTGGCAGCCGCCGTCGCAGACGTCGTAGCCGATGATGTTGGCGTGGGGCGCGACGCCCTTGATGGTCGAGGTCACCGAGAACTCGTTGTCGGTGCCCTTGGCGGCGTAGGCGGTGGCCTCCACCTGGTTGCCGGCGGTGGTGCTGGCGGTGTGGCTGCCGTGGCCGTCGTCGTCGTAGGGGTCGTCGAGCGGGTCTCCGCCGTCCTCGGGGTCCTCGAGGTTGTAGTAGCCGATGAGCTTGTCGTTGCAGCCCCAGTCGGCGACGTACTGGTCC
This sequence comes from Nocardioides cavernae, assembly GCF_013410035.1. Classification (GTDB taxonomy): domain Bacteria; phylum Actinomycetota; class Actinomycetes; order Propionibacteriales; family Nocardioidaceae; genus Nocardioides; species Nocardioides cavernae_A. The sequence continues at coordinate 1,537,959 of NZ_JACCBW010000001.1, forward strand.
TCGTTGTCCGGGTCGCACATGCCGAGGTAGGTGCCGGCGCCGAGCGGGTTGGTGTGGTCGTAGCCGTCGCCACCCTGTCCGGCGGGGACCACGTCGGCGAACGACGGGTTGTCGGGGTTGATGCCCGAGTCGAGGATGCCGACGACGACGCCCTCCCCGCGGTTGCCCTCGAATCCGGCGGGCACCTCGGTGCCCTCCCAGATCTCCGGCGCGCCGATCCACTCGGGACCGCGGTCGGTGGTGAGCTCGCGCTCGAAGTCGACCTGGACGGCCGTGACGCCGTCGATCTCGGCGACCTTGCGGGCCTGGGAGCGCGTCATCCGCACGGCGACGCCGTTGAGGGCCTCGGTGTAGCGGTTGATCACCTCCGCGCCGCCGGCCACCCGGGAGATCGAGGTGACGAGGTCCGCCTGCTCGGAGCGCAGCTCCTTGCGGTAGCCCGACTCGGACGACGCGGCCGTCAGGCCGCGCTCGACCGCGACCGCACGCCGGGGCACGGCGGGGGCGTCGAGCTGGACGAAGTAGATGTCGGCGGCCGAGCCGGTGCCGAGCTCGAGCACCGGTCCCTTCTCCAACGACTCGGCGAGGCTGGCCTCGGCCGACTTCAGCGCGCCGGGGTCGACGTCGGCCGCGTTGGCGGCGACCCCCCACGGCACGAGCAGGGCGGCAGCGACGCTGGTGGCAGCGCCGGCCGCGATGGTCCTACGGATCACGCGGATCTCCCGTTCGACTCAGGTGGCCCTGCTGCACGACGACGCGCCCCCGAGACGAATTGCGTACGGACGTGCGGGCAGGGATGGGTGGAGCCCCTGTATCTGAAGTCACACCTGCCCGACGTGTCAACGAAAACGACCGTCGGAGATCGTCCTGTAACTGAGACGTAACGCCGCAGGGTGTCCCGGGCTCAGGGCGCTTCGCGCCGTGTCGGTGCCGGGAAGCGGTTGGGCCGGGCGACGACCGCGTCGAGGACGACCGGCCTGGCGCCCAGCGACTCGATGACGATCCGGCCGGTGCGCATGCCGGAGTAGCGGTCGATGACGACGTGCTGGGTCGACGAGGACCTCCTCCCCGACAGGTCGACGACGTGCCAGGCGCGCTTTCCCACGCGCACCCGCACCTTGCCGTACGCCGGCCCGGTCGGCGCGAGCAGCCTGAGCTCGCCGACCCGGGCACGGGGCAGCACGAGCCGGGCGCCGCGGCGCGACGCGGTGACGGCATCGCCTTGGACGTAGCCGTCGTCGCTGACCGTGGTCCAGCCACGCTGGCGGGTGAGGTTGCGCGGCACGAAGAACTCGACGGCCTCCGACCAGGTGCTCGCGTTGCCGGCGGCGTCGATGGCGCGGGCGGTGAAGACGTGGCGCCCGGCCCTCGCGCCCTCGAGTGCGAAGCGTCCGGGCGAGCAGGCGACCGGGAGCCCGTTGTCGAGGCACTCGACGGTGGAGCCGGGCTCGCTGCTGTTGAGCCGCAGCGGCACGGCCGCGCTCGTGACGACCGGCTGGGTGGGGGTCACCTCGTCGTAGGTGGTGCTGGTGACGTAGACGAAGGGCGCCTTGGTGTCCTGGGTCCACCGCACGGTCGCCGGCGTCGGGTCGTGGTCGGGGGTGTCGACCACGGTGCCCAGGCCGAGCGGGGTGTCGGGATTCCGGTCGCGGTCCCCGAGGTCGACCGCGCGCGCCTCGAAGACGTACGGCCCGTCGACCAGCCCGCTCAGCGCCACCGGCGAGGCGCAGGCCCGCCAGTCGTGGGCCTGCGTCGGGCCGGCGAGCCTGCACTCGAGGCCGAACGGCCCGGCGTCCCCGTCGGTGACGGAGGCGGCCAGCGTGAGGCTGAGGGACGACACGGCGAGCAGGCCGGCCGCGTTGGGGGTCACGCTCGGGACTGCCGTGGTGTCAGGAGGGGTGGAGTCGTCGCACCCGTCCTGCAGGAGCGACGGGACGGTCTCGTCGAGGCACCCGGGTGTCGCCTGCGCGGCCGTCGCGCCCGTCAGGGGGACCAGCGCCCCGGTCGCCAGCGTGACGAGTGCCAGCCGCGCGGCTGCACGGTTCTTCTCCATCGGGCCCTCCCCGGTCGTCGACTGCTGACCGGCTCAACGAGCGACGGCCGCCCCCGTCACGAGCCAGCGGTCGCCGCGGGCGCGCCACGTGAGCAGGACGCCGCGGGCACCCATGAACACGACGGTCATCGCGACCCAGACCGCGACCAGCCCGTGGGGCAGCGTGGCCGCCCACAGCGCGGCCGGGGCGTACGCCACGAGGACGATGATCCCGGCCCACGCGAGGAAGGCGCCGTCGCCCGCGCCGATGAGGACGCCGTCGAGGACGAACACCACCCCGGCGAGCGGCTGCCCGAGCGCGGCGACGAGCAGCACGGGGACGAGGAGGTCGCGGACGGCCGGATCGGTGGTGAAGACCGCACCGACGACGGGGGACACCGCCGCGAGGGCGACTCCCGCCACGATGCCGCTGCCCCAGCCCCAGCGGATCATCCGACGGGTGAGCGCGCGGGTGCCGGCGACGTCCCCGCTCCCGAGCGCCCGTCCGGTGAGGGCCTGCGCCGCGATGGCGATGGCGTCGAGGCCGAAGGCCAGGAAGCTCCAGAGCGTGATGGCCACCTGGTGGGTCGCGACGGTGACGTCGCCGTCGCCGGTGCCGACCCGGGTGACGGCGTACGTCCCGACCAGCAGGCACGCCCGCAGCGCCAGCGTCCGCACGACGAGCGCGACCGCGGCATGGGCGGCCGCCCGGATCCCGGCGAGGTCGGGGGTGAGCGGGGCGTCGTGCGCACGGGCGGCGCGGACGACCACGACCAGGAACCACCCGGCGCTGATCACCTGGGCGATCACCGATCCGATCGCGGAGCCGGCGATGCCGAGGCCGAGGCCGTAGACCAGCACGACGTTGAGCACGATGTTGAGGCCGTTGCCGACGACCGCGACGAGCAGGGGCGTACGCGTGTCCTGCAGGCCGCGGAGCACGCCGGTCGCGGCGAGCATCACGAGCAGCGGCGTCGTGCCGAGGAAGGCGATCGCGAGGTAGGTCTCGGCGTGGTCGGCCACCTCGCTCCCGGTGTCGAACGCGCCGACGAGGGTCGGGGTGAGCACCACCCCGAGGACGGTGGCGACGACGCCGATGACGACGGCGAGCCACACCCCGTCGACCCCCTGGGCGAGGGCCGAGCGCAGGTCGCCCGCGCCGAGGTGGCGCGCCACGCTGGCGGTCGTGCCGTAGGCGAGGAAGACGCAGAGCCCCACGACCGTCTGGAGCACCACGGCGGCGACCCCGAGACCGGCGAGCTCGGGGGTGCCGAGGTGGCCGACGATCGCGGCGTCGGAGACGAGGAAGAGGGGCTCGGCGACGAGGGCGAGGAACGCCGGCACGGCGAGGCGGAGGATCTCCCGGTCGACGGCCTGCACACCGTCCACCCTAGGAACTCCCCGGACGTCGGCGCTCGCGCGGGTTCGCATACTGACCGTTCGCCGCCCCGTCCATGGTCCTTTCGGACCACCTGTGAATGGCGGTGTGGATGAGGCGCCCGTGGCACTCGTCACCACCTCGTGTCGACACAGCAACCGGCGACCTCCAGATGACGGACAGGTGAACGACCACAGCGGCGAAGAGATTTTCGTCCACAGTGTGTGGACCGCATCTGTGCAGGTCAGCGGCCATGTCGACGACGGACGGGGACTACTCTCCACAGCTCGGTCCACCGTGTGTGCACGACGCGGCGCGTGTCGTCCACGACGATGCCCACCTTCTCCACAGGGCCTGTGGACAACTGGTGCTCGCTGGCTTCCGCAGGCCGCCGGGTAGCACGTACGGTCTCGCGCGGACGTGGTTCCACCACGGCACCCGCCCGCGGTCGGCGGCGGGCGTTGTCGGTGGTCGTCCCTACCGTCGGACGCGGTGGGTCGAGGCACGGGTCGAGGCTCGCCGGACGGGCGGCAGAGAGTGAGGGGAGCTTCGGTGAGCGTCGCTTTCGAGGGGGACACCGACGAGGCCTGGGGCGACGGACCCGCCGCCTACGAGCCCGGTCACTCGCCACGCTCCGCCGGCGACCGGACCCCGCCCCAGGACAACGCGGCCGAGCAGAGCGTGCTCGGCTCGATGCTGCTGTCGAAGGACGCCATCGCCGACGTCGTCGACGTGATCAAGGGCGTCGACTACTACAGGCCGGCCCACGAGGTCATCCACGACGCGATCATCGACCTCTACGGCCGCGGCGAGCCCGCGGACCCGATCACCGTGGCAGCCGAGCTCACCAAGCGCGGCGAGCTAGAGCGCATCGGTGGCGCCCCCTACCTCCACACCCTGTCGGCCAACGTGCCGATCGCGGCCAACGCGGGCTACTACGCCGAGATCGTGCGCGACAAGGCCATCCTGCGCCGACTGGTCGAGGCCGGCACCCGCATCGCCGCCCTCGGCTACGCCGGCGAGGGCGAGATCGACGACGTCGTCGACAACGCGCAGGCCGAGGTCTACAAGGTCACCGACCGTCGGGCGAGCGTCGACTACGCCCCGCTGAGCGACATCATGAGCGGCGTCCTCGACGAGATCGAGGCGATCGGCAACCGCGAGGCCGGCCTCTACGGCGTGCCGACCGGCTTCGCCGACCTCGACGACCTCACCAACGGCCTGCACTCCGGCCAGATGATCATCGTCGCGGCGCGACCCGCGATGGGGAAGTCGACGCTCGCGCTCGACTTCTGCCGTGCGGCGTCGATCCACAACAACCTCACGAGCGTGTTCTTCAGCCTCGAGATGACGCGCTCGGAGATCATGATGCGCCTGCTGTCGGCCGAGGCGAAGGTGCCGCTCAACCACATCCGCAACGGCACGATGCGCGACGACGACTGGGAGAAGCTCGCCCGCAAGATGGGCCAGGTCTCCGGCGCGCCGATGTTCATCGACGACAGCCCCAACATGACGATGATGGAGATCCGGGCCAAGGCACGCCGCCTCAAGCAGCGCCACGACCTCAAGCTCATCGTCATCGACTACATGCAGCTGATGAGCTCGGGCAAGAAGGTCGAGTCGCGTCAGCTCGAGGTCTCGGAGTTCTCCCGCAACATCAAGCTCCTCGCCAAGGAGCTGGAGTGCCCGATCATCGCGCTCTCCCAGCTCAACCGTGGTCCCGAGCAGCGCGGCGACAAGCGCCCGATGATGAGCGACCTGCGTGAGTCCGGCTCCCTCGAGCAGGACGCCGACATGGTGATCCTGCTCCACCGAGACGACGTCTACGAGAAGGAGTCGACCCGCCCCGGCGAGGCCGACCTGATCGTGGCCAAGCACCGCAACGGCCCGACCCGCGACCTCACCGTGGCGTTCCAGGGCCACTACTCCCGCTTCGTCGACATGGCCCAGGGCTGACGCCGGCGCATGCCCTCGGGTGCCGCGGGTACGGATCGGCAGCCGACGAGGAGGAGGGCTGCCATGGCCGAGGAAGACATCCGCAAGCTCCGCGGGAGCGACGAGCACCGTGACCGCCCGACGATGAACCAGCCGTTCAACGCCGAGAAGCGCCCGGTGTGGAAGCCGCTGATCTACCTCGTGCTGCTGATCGCCGCACTGGTCCTGATCTACCTGTTCGGGCTCGCCGTGCTCGTGCCCTCCGACTGAGGAGCGCCCTCCCTCCCGTCGTCCGCTCCCGGGCGTGATGAGTTCTCGCCCGCGCCGCCGTCATAGGTGTGACAGGACACCACGGACGGAAGGATGAGCGATGACGGTCGACCTACGGCGGGAGGTTCGCGTGGCGGAGCAGGTGCACCTCGACGACCTCGACGAGGCGACGTTCGCCGCGATGGCGGACGTGCACCGGCGCGAGCTCCACGTGCACTGCTACCGGATGCTCGGGTCGTTCCAGGACGCCGAGGACGCCGTGCAGGAGACGATGCTGCGTGCGTGGCGTCGGCGCGAGACCTTCGAGGGCCGCTCGACGCTGCGGGCGTGGCTCTACCGGATCGCGACCAACGCGTGCCTGGACCTGCTGGCCAGGCTCCGGCCCAAGCCGGCGACCGGCGGGGACGTCAGGTGGCTGCAGCCCTACCCGGACCACCTCCTCGACGAGCTCCCCGCCCCGGCCGACGACGACCCCGAGGCGCAGGCCCTGGCCCGCGAGACGATCGAGCTGGCGTACCTCGTCGCCGTGCAGCACCTGGCGCCGCGCCCGCGGGCGGTGCTGGTGCTGCGTGACGTCCTGGGATGGCCGGCCAAGGAGGTCGCCGACCTCCTCGGCGACTCGGTGAACTCGGTCAACAGCGCGCTCCAGCGCGCACGTGCCGGCATGCGCGCGCACCTGCCCGCCGAGCGGCAGGACTGGACGGGGGAGGAGGGCGACCCCGCCACGCTCGACCTCGTGCGCCGCTTCACCGAGGCCAGCGTCGCCACCGACGTCGATGCGATCGCGACCATGATGCGCGACGACGTGCGGTTCGCGATGCCGCCCTCGCACGGCCTGACCGTGGGCCGCGAGGCCGTGCTGGCCGCGTGGGTCGCCGACGGCTACCCGGCCATGACCGGTCTGCGCGCGGTGCCCACCACCGTCAACCGGCAGCCGGCCGCGGCCTACTACCTGTGGCGGGAGGCAGAGCAGGCCTTCCTGCCGCTGACGCTGGACGTGCTGCGCATCTCCGCTGGCACGGTCACCGAGATCACGATCTTCCACGGCGACCGCTTCCCCTCCCTCGGGCTGCCCGAGCGACTGGGGCCGGACCAGGACGGCGGGTGAGTTCTCGGGAAGGGTTCGCGTACGTGAACCGGGGCTGCGTGCCCGGACGTCGACCGCGCTCAATCCGTATTCTGGAACATGGTTCGACATGGTGAACTGAGCGGAGTAGCGTCCGTGGCTGCTGTGGCATGCGTCACAGCCCTGCCCGGAGGAGATCACCGTGTCCCTGCCCCTCACCCACCGCCTCCGTCGTCTCGCGACGGCTGTCACCGCACTGGCCGTCGCCGGCGTCGGCGCGCTCGCAGCGGTCCCCGCCCCGGCGGGTGCCGCCGTGGGCGACGAGCAGGTCGCGTGGCTCGAGGTCGAGGACGGTGCGATCTCCGGCGGCCCCGCCCTCAACTCCGGCGACCACGGCAACTTCTCCGGCACCGGCTCCTACACCTTCCGCGAGACCGGCATGACGTCGGCGATGACGTTCCAGGCGCCGGCTGCCGGGACGTACCCGGTCTGGATCCGGTACGCCGCCGGGCCGCTGTCGGCTGAGGAGAACGTCACGCGCGCGATGGGCCTGCTGACCAACGGCGGCTCGCGGCAGAGCGTGAGCTACCCGCTCACCGGCAGCTGGGAGTCGTGGGCGTGGGCGCCTGCGACCGTCACGCTCCAGCAGGGGACCAACACCCTGACCGTCCAGTGCGACCGCGCCGTCGAGATGTGCCGGCTGAACTTCGACGCGATCCAGGTCGGCGGCACCGCCCCCGACACGTGCGCACCGACCCCCGTCGCCCCCGGTGCGACGCGCCTCTTCGACGGGACCTTCGCGTCGTTCGACCAGTGGCGCAAGGCCGGGGCCGGCGGGTTCGGCCACCAGACCGACTGCACCATCCGCGGTTTCCGCGGTCGCGGTGCCACCTGGACGACCGCGGAGCAGACGGGGCCCTACACCCTCGGCGTCGACTGGAGGCGCGCGGACGCCAAGGCGGCCTCGAGCGTCTACGTCGCCTCCTCGACCAACACCTCGGCCGACCCCACCGGGGGCTACCAGGTGCGCATCGGTGCGAGTGACACCGGCGCCATCACCTACGGCGGCACGACCCAGCCCGCCGACGCAACGGCCGTCGCCGCGGCGGTCGACCCCGTCGGCTCGTGGAACCACTTCGACGTCCAGCTCACCCCCAGGCGGATCCGCGTCCTGCTCAACGGCGTGGCGGTCAACGTGGTCGACCGCACCGCCGCGACCGCCGGCCACATCGGCCTCGAGAACCGCGCCGTCACCGCCGACGTCACCGACCAGGTCAGCTTCCGCGACATCCAGGTCACCCCGACGGTGGTCCTGGGGGAGCTCGCGGGCCCGGCCAGGCGCGCGACCGGCGCCGGCGGCGGTCAGGGGGCGGAGTCGACCCTGGCCCACCTCGTCGCCGACTCGCAGCGCTGGGCCACGCGCGGTGCGGCGGGCGGCACGGCGAGGATCGCCCTGGTCAGCCCGACCTCTTTGCAGGCGGACCTCGTCCCGAGCGGCGGCGACGTGACGTACGCCCAGGCCGCCGCCGCGGTCGCGGACGAGCCGCTGGTCAACCGCCGGCTCACCGGGGCCCAGCTGAAGGCGGTCCTCGAGCAGCAGTGGCAGCGCACCGCGGACGACGCCGTGGCCACGCCCGCCTTTCGCCGGCTGGGCGCCTCCACCGGGTTCACCTGGACCGAGGACGCCACCCGGCCCGAGGGCGACCGGGTCACCGGCATGTGGCTCGACGGCGTCGCGATCCTCCCCACCGGTACCTACTCGGTGACCGCCAGCCGCTCGCTCGCCGATGGTGGCGACAACTTCCGCGCCTTCGACGTCGGAGTCGAGCGGCTGCCCGACGCGAGCACGCGGTCCGCGTTCGCGGCGTACCTCGCCGACGTCTCCGCCGGCGGCGCCGTCGCGCTGCCCGCCACGCAGCGTGCGGTCGACGTGCACGTCCCGGGCGGTACGACCACCTACCCGGCCGGCACGACGTACGCCGTCGACCTCCGCTCGTGGTCGTACTCCCACCCCACCGACCCGGTGGACACCGTCGTCGACGTGAGCATCGGCGGCCGCCCCGCAGGATCCTTCGCCGTCACCGAGTCGGGCGACGACGACGACCCGTACGACCAGCGCGGCGCTGTCGCCGTGCGCGCCGTCGTGCCAGTGGGCCTCCCCACCGCCCCCACGACCGTCACGATCGTCGGCCGGACGACCGGCACCACGGTCCGACTGCCGATCGACGTCGTCGCGGCCCCCACGACGCCCACCCCGGACCCCACCCCGGATCCCACCCCGGCACCCACGCCGACCCCCGTACCCGTCGTCGCCCCGTCGCCGTCGGCGCTCAAGGCGACGGCGCGGATCGGCGTGAAGGTCAGGCCCGGCCGGATCGTGGCCCGGCGCACCCGGGCCACCCTCGTCGTCACCGTCCGCTCCAGCGGCGCGACGCCCACCGGTACGGTGACGGCGCAGGTCGGACGGAGGACGGTGCAGGGGACCGTGCGTCGCGGGAAGGCGGTGCTCACCCTGCCGAAGCTGCCGCGGCCGCGCGCGACCCGCGTCACGGTGACCTACTCCGGGGACGCCGGCACCCTCTCGACCTCGCGGACCCTGCAGGTCAGGGCCGTCGCCCCCTGACCGCCACGCACCTCACCTACGAGGTGCGTGAGCGGTCCCGGGCACTCAGGCCGGCGCGAACGTCAGGCAGTCGGCACGGTCCGCGCCGGCGCCCACCTCGACGCCGGAGGCCGTGCACTCCAGGTGGTCATTGTGGGTGCAGTCGGACCGGTGGCACGCGCCCACGCGGCCGCTGGCGTCGACGCCGCCCTTGTCGCTGGCGTCGACGTAGGTCCCGCACGCCGCACCCGCGGCGTCCGTGACCGTGATGGCACCGGCGTGGCAGTCGTGGTCGTGGTTGTACGAGCAGCCGTCGACGCTGCACGAGCTGATGATCGGCAGGTTCATGGTGGTCATGCACCGACCATGCGCCCGCGCCGGGCGTACGTCCAGACAGGACAGGTTTCCCTCACCGGTGGTTCCGCCCCCCGTCGCCCGTCGAACGACGGACCCGAGGTGTCAGCTGCAGGACCCGCCTGCGTCGCCGCCGGATCCGCCACCGGGCAGGCCGACGGCGGCCCCGACCCCGGTCCACCCGGCGTCGTGCCCGGCACGTCGGCGCACGTCCGGGTTGCCCGGCACGAGAATCGCGTCGAGGAACGCACCCAGCACGACAATCGCCACGAACCACGTGGCCACCGTCGCGACGACGCCCGGCCGGTCACCACCGTTGAGCACGACGACCAGGACTGCGGCGACCAGCACCGCAGACGCCACCGCGGCGAAGGTGACCCACGATGCTCGGGCGTGCGGGGCGAGGCGCCGCGTCAGGTTGCGCATGGGCCCAGTGTGCGACGGCACGGCCGTGACCGCCAGAGTCTGGCGACGGCACGTGCGGCCACCAGCGGGGTCGGAGCTCCTTCTGTGCACGGACGCGCCTGTGGCCCCGCCCTCGTGGTGACTGGCGGGGTGTGGGGCGTGGTCATCGTCGGCGGGGTCGCGGGATGTCGGGCGGTGGTCCGGTGTCGATCGCTCGGGTGCCGGTGGGGTCGCGTCGGAAGCGGTGGCCGTGGGGGCTGGTCCAGTCGTACGTCCCGGGTGCGGTGGTCTTGTAGCGCCAGGAGCTGTGGGTCTTGAGCCTGTGGTGGGTGCGGCACAGGGGTGCGAGGTTCGACGTGGAGGTGGGTCCGCCCGCCTCGAACGGGACGACATGGTCGAGGTCGCAGGCTCGTGCCGGGCGGGTGCACCAGGGGAACACGCAGGTGCGGTCGCGGAGGATCACGGCCTCGCGGATGCGGGTGGTGGGTTCGTAGGCCGGGGAGGACAGCTCGGCGTTCAGGTCGATCACCGGTCGGATGGTGACCCTGGTGTGGGTGTCGGTGCACCAGTCCTCGACCTGGTCGAGCAGGACCAGGCGCTGGCCTTCCTCGAGGCGACCGGTGGCGTCCAGCAGGGAGTCGCTCGCGTTGAAGTGGGCGTGGAGGACGACCTCGCGGGCATGCGGGAGGTCGGGTCTCGATACGCCCGCTCGTTCCTCGCGGGCTACTCGACCACCTTCGTTGGTGGCGAGGTCGAGGGCGGTCTGCGTGCGCGCGAGATCACCGAGGGCGGCGGAGCGGCGGACGTCGAGAGACGCATCCGAGCCCAATGCCTTCATCGTTGCGGCGCCATGGGCCAGTGCGCGGTCGAGGTCGAGGGCGTCGGCGATGTCGAGCTCGGCCTCGAACCTCATCGTCCCGGCGTAGTGCACGTCCTCGGAGTGAAGGGTGGCGTGGCGGGGGTCGACGTGCTGCCACCCGTCCTCCGGATCAGCAGACGGGTCCGCGTCGGCGAGGTCGTACCGCTGGATCGCTTCCGCAACGAGCCTGTCCAGCTGCGCGGGCCCGACGCGTCCCGCGACCGCGGCGACCTGCGCGTCGACGAAGGCTGCCGCCTCGACGGTCAATGCGGGTGAGGAGTGGATCGTCGTCTCGGCTACCGACCGGGCCCGCCACGCGGGCACCGGACTGGAGTCCGGCATGGAGTCGCGGGAGTCGGTGGCGCAGCTCCAGGGCGTGCCCGACGAGCCGCTTCGCCGCGGTCGTCGAGATCCCCAGCACCGCACCGAGCTCAGCGATGCAGAACTCCGCCACCAGGGGCGTACCGGGTCCTGCGATGGGTTCCTCGTGTTCGCAGCCGGGGACGGTGAACGAGGCGGCGGAGTGGATCGACTCCGGCCGGTGGAGGTCCGCCCACCGCGCGGCGAGATCGAGCTGACGGGCAGCGGCAGCGTTCTCGGTGTCGCGGGCGGTGCGGATCGCGGCGAGCAGGCCGGCGGCGGAGAGGTCGTCGTCGACCTCCGCGGCGGCCTGCTCGAGCGTCTCGATCATGTGTTCGATTATAGCACCAGCCGCCGATAGCAGCTTTGAGAGCAATGCGGGCCCGGCTGTCAGCACCGTCGACGGGGTGAGGCGCCCTGGCCCGCTCCCCGCCTAGCGTGGATGGCCTGAGGACCGAGGGACGACCGAGGAGGAGCCCGTGCCGCACCGACCCCCGAAGGACGTGCAGGAGGCGGCCCAGAGGGCCGAGCGCTGGATCGAGGACGGGAAGGCGGGCAAGGGGTTCACCGACACCGGTCGGCGACGCGCCTCGCAGCTGGCCGCCGGCGAGGAGGTCAGCGACGAGGTCGTGAAGAAGATGCAGGCCTACTTCGCCCGCCACAGCGTCGACAAGGACGCGGAGGGCTTCACGCAGGGGGGCGAGGGGTTCCCGTCGCCCGGCCGCGTGGCCTGGGACGCCTGGGGCGGTGACGCCGGGGAGCGCTGGGTGGGCACCATCGACCTGGACTGAGATCCGGGGGCGTGGCCCCGTCCGCCCTTGGGGTGTGTTCACCCTTTCTGGGGGGTGCCTACGCTCGCTAGCGTCATGACCACCTCTGCCCTGCGACCGGACGGCCGCGTCGTCAGCATCACCTACACGAGCTCGGCGACCCGCCTGATGTCGGTCGGCCAGCTCGTCGAGCTGATCGAGCAGATCCGACCCAAGAACGAGCGCCTCGGCATCACCGGGCTGCTCCTCTACAGCGGGGGCAACGTCATCCAGACGCTGGAGGGCACGGCCGACGCCGTCGACGGGCTGCTCGAGGTGATCTCCGCCGACCCGCGCCACGCGCAGCTCCGTGTGCTCGACCGCCGGCTCGTGGACGAGCGCGCCTTCGCCACCTGGTCGATGGGCTTCCGCAACGTCACCGCGCGGGAGGTGGCGCAGCTGCAGGACTTCACCGAGTTCGCCCGCCTGTCCGTCGGTGACGACCTCGCGCCGCACGCGGTGGCCGCGTTCGACCTCCTCGACACCTTCCGCGTCAACGCCGTCTGACCGCCACGTCTGGCCGCCACGTCTGACCGGCCGGGTCGTAGGTTGGGAGCCATGCAGACTCGCACCCTCGGAAACCAGCAGGTCGGCGCGATCGGCCTGGGCCTGATGACCTTCGACCAGACCGGCACCCAGCCGCGCCAGCAGCTCCTCGACACCGTCACCGCGGCGATCGACGCGGGCGTCACGCTCCTCGACACCGCGGACGCGTACGGCCCCGGCGACGAGAAGGGCGCCGGCGCGCAGGGCGAGAACGAGCGCCTCATCGCCTCGATCCTCGACGAGCTCGGGGTCCGCGACCGCGTCCTCCTCGCGACCAAGGGCGGGCACGTCCGCACCGACGGTGGCGGCTGGGACACCGACAGCTCGGCCGGGCACCTGCGGCGCGCCGTCGACGAGAGCCTGCAGCGCCTCGGCGTCGAGCAGCTCGACCTGTGGCAGCACCACCGCCCGGACCCCAAGGTCCCCTACGACGACGTGATCGGCACGCTCAAGGAGATCGCCGACAGCGGCAAGGTCGCCCGCGTCGGGCTCTCCAACGCCGACCCCCAGCAGATCCGCGACGCGCACGCCGTGCTCGGTGACGCGCTGGTCTCGGTGCAGAACCAGTTCAGCCCCAAGTTCCGCTCCTCGCGTCCCGAGATCGACGTGTGCGAGGAGCTCGGGCTGGCGTTCCTGCCGTGGAGCCCCCTCGGCGGTCTGGGTGACGCCAAGGAGCTCGCCGAGAAGCACCCCGCCTTCGCCGAGATCGCGGCCGACCGCGGCGTCAGCGCCCAGCAGGTCGCCCTGGCGTGGGAGCTCGCGCAGTCCCCGGTCGTCATCCCGATCCCCGGCGCCAAGCGGCCCTCCTCGATCACCGACTCCGCGGCGGCCGTGCACATCGAGCTCACCCGGGACGAGCTCGCCCGCCTCGACGCCAGCTGACCCGGGACTGCTCGGCGATGGCGCGCCCGCTTGCCGCCCGGCTGGTCGACGCGGCCCTGGACCGCTCGCTGGTCCTCGGCTACACCACGATCGGCCTGGCGGTGCGGCGGGCGCTGCCCGGCTGGCCGGCCGACCCGCTGCCGCGCTCGCTCGAGGGCCGGCACGTGCTGGTGACCGGTGCGAGCTCCGGGCTGGGTGTCGCGACAGTCGAGGGCCTCGCCGACCTCGGCGCGACCGTGCACCTGCTGGTGCGCGACGAGGAGAAGGGCCGCCGCGTGCTCGACGGCGTACGCGCCGGGCGGCCCGGTGCCGGGCTCCGGCTCTGGCGCTGTGACGTGGGGGACCTCGACGACGTGCGCCGCTTCGCAGCGGACCTCGCGGCCGAGGTGCCCGACCTGCACGCGGTGGTCCACAACGCCGGGGTGATGCCGCCCGAGCGCACCGAGTCGCCGCAGGGCCACGAGCTCAGCATGGCGGTGCACCTCCTCGGCCCGGTCGTCATGACCGAGGCACTGCTCGGCCCCCTCGCCGGCGGCCGCGTGGTGCTGGTGAGCAGCGGAGGCATGTACGGCCAGCCGCTGCGGGCCGACGACCCGGCGTACGCCACCGGTGACTACTCGCCCACCACGGCGTACGCCCGCTCCAAGCGCTGGCAGGTCGAGATGGCGCCGCTGCTGGGCGCGCGCTGGGCACCCGACGGCGTCACCGTCGCGACGATGCACCCCGGCTGGGCCGACACCCCGGGCGTTCGGGACTCGCTGCCGCGCTTCCGTGCGCTCATGCGACCCGTCCTGCGCGACGACGCCCAGGGTGCCGACACCAGTATCTGGCTGGCGGCCTGCCAGCCGCCTCCGCCGACGGGACGGTTCTGGCACGACAGGGTCGAGCGCCCGACCAGCCTGCTGCCGACCACCCGGGCCTCCGAGGAGGACCGGTCGCGGGCGTGGGCCTGGCTCGCCGGGTCGGCCGGTCTGGACTGAGGTCCGGGGCCAGGACTGCGGCGCCGCAAAACTTGACTGGTTCAAGAAAAGTGGGCAGGGTGGTGGGTGATGGACCACCACACGACCGAGGCCGACTTCGAGCTCCTGCTCCGCGGCGCTGACCTGCGGGTCACCCGGCCGCGCCTGGCCGTGCTGCGCGCCGTCGGACGGCACCCGCACGCCGACACCGGCAGCCTGCTCACGGCCGTCCGCACGGAGGTGCCGGCGGTCTCGCACCAGGCCGTCTACGACGTCCTCGGCGCCCTCACCGACGCGGGGCTCGTCCGCCGCATCCAGCCCGCCGGCTCGATGGCGCGCTACGAGCTGCGCGTGGGCGACAACCACCACCACGTGGTGTGCCGCTCCTGCGGCGCCGTCGCCGATGTCGACTGCGCCGTCGGGCACACGCCGTGCCTCGCGGCGGCCGACGACCACGGCTTCGCGATCGACGAGGCCGAGGTCACCTACTGGGGCGTGTGCCCCGCCTGCGCCGCCACCGCGGCGCTCCCCGACAACCGCTCGTGACATCGACTCCCAACCCCGAAAGGTTCGCCATGACCGACAGCCAGGACACGACGCCCGAGAGCCCGCAGGGGGTCGACCGCAAGGCCGACAGCGGCTGCCCGGTGATGCACGACTCCGCCACCGCCCAGGGCAGCGAGAGCGAGAACCCGGCGCTCGACTCGCCGACCCCGAAGACGGGTGGTCGCCCGCACACCAACAAGGACTGGTGGCCCAACAGCCTCGACCTCTCGGTGCTGCGGACGCACTCCGACAAGGTCGACCCGCTCGGTGCCGAGTTCGACTACGCCGCCGAGTTCGCCAAGCTCGACCTCGCCGAGCTGCGCCGCGACATCGTCGAGGTGCTCAACACCTCGCAGGAGTGGTGGCCGGCCGACTTCGGTCACTACGGCGGCCTCATGATCCGGCTGAGCTGGCACGCGGCCGGCACCTACCGGATCCACGACGGCCGCGGCGGCGCGGGCGAGGGCGCCCAGCGGTTCGCCCCGCTCAACTCGTGGCCCGACAACGGCAACCTCGACAAGGCGCGCCGGCTGCTGTGGCCGGTGAAGCAGAAGCACGGGCAGAAGATCTCGTGGGCCGACCTGCTGGTGCTCGCCGGCAACGTCGCCCTGGAGGACATGGGCTTCACGACCTTCGGCTTCGGCTTCGGTCGCGAGGACGTGTGGGAGCCCGAGGAGATCTTCTGGGGTCCCGAGGACACCTGGCTGGGAGACGAGCGCTACACCGGCGACCGCGAGCTGGGCGAGACCCTCGGCGCGGTCCAGATGGGCCTGATCTACGTCAACCCCGAAGGCCCCAACGGCAACCCCGACCCGATCGCGTCCGCGCGCGACATCCGCGAGACCTTCGCCCGGATGGCGATGAACGACGAGGAGACCGTCGCCCTCATCGCCGGCGGCCACACCTTCGGCAAGACCCACGGCGCCGGCGACGCCGACCTCGTGGGCCCGGAGCCCGAGGGCGCCCCGCTCGAGGAGCAGGGCCTCGGCTGGAAGAGCGCGTACGGCTCGGGCAAGGGTGCGGACGCGATCACGTCCGGCCTCGAGGTCACCTGGACCTCCACGCCGACGCGGTGGAGCAACGACTACTTCAAGTTCCTCTTCGCCTACGAGTGGGAGCTGGAGAAGAGCCCGGCGGGCGCGCACCAGTGGGTCGCCAAGGACGCGCCCGAGATCGTGCCCGGCCCGGCCGCCGACTCCCCGAAGCGCCGCCCCACGATGCTGACGAGCGACCTCGCGCTGCGGTTCGACCCGGAGTACGAGAAGATCTCGCGCCGCTTCCTCGAGAACCCCAACGAGTTCGCGCGGGCGTTCGCGAAGGCCTGGTACAAGCTCCTCCACCGCGACATGGGCCCCGTGTCCCGCTTCCTCGGCCCCTGGGTGCCCGAGGAGCAGCTCTGGCAGGACCCGGTGCCGGCGCACGAGGGCGACCTCGTCTCCGACGCCGACGTCGCGACCCTCAAGGCAGCGGTCCTCGACTCCGGCCTCTCGGTGTCCGAGCTCGTCTCGACCGCGTGGGCCTCCGCCGCGTCCTTCCGTCACACCGACAAGCGCGGCGGCGCCAACGGTGCGCGGATCCGCCTCGAGCCGCAGCGCAGCTGGGCGGTCAACCAGCCGGAGCAGCTCGCCACGGTGCTCGAGAAGCTCGAGTCCGTGCAGGCCGAGTTCAACGCCAAGGGCGGCGCGCAGGTCTCGCTGGCCGACCTCATCGTGCTCGCCGGATCGGCCGCCGTGGAGAAGGCGGCGAAGGACGCAGGTGTCGAGGTCACCGTGCCGTTCCACGCCGGACGCACCGACGCCACGCAGGAGCAGACCGACGTCGACTCCTTCCGTGTCCTCGAGCCCCGTGCGGACGGTTTCCGCAACTACCTCCGGGCGGGCGAGAAGCTGCGCCCCGAGGAGCTGCTGGTCGAGCGCTCCTACATGCTCGGCCTCACCGCGCCCGAGATGACGGTGCTCGTCGGCGGCCTCCGCGCCCTCGGTGCCAACGCCGGCGGCACGTCGCACGGCGTCCTCACCGAGCGCCCCGGCCAGCTCACCAACGACTTCTTCGCCAACCTCCTGGCCTCCGGCACGGAGTGGAAGGCCTCGGAGTCGGAGGAGAACGTGTACGAGATCCGTGACGCCGCCACCGGCGACGTGAGGTGGACCGCCACCGCGGCCGACCTGATCTTCGGGTCCAACTCGCAGCTGCGGGCCCTGGCCGAGGTGTACGCCAGCGCGGACGCCACCGACCGCTTCGTGCAGGCCTTCGTCAAGGCGTGGGTCAAGGTCATGGAGAACGACCGGTTCGACCTGCGCTGACCCGACGCACCACCCGGTGGCCCGGATCCCTCACGGGGTCCGGGCCTCCGTGCGTCCGACTCGAGCTGGACGCGTCGGTGGCCGACGTCCTCGGCCCGCTCTAGCGTGGCCGCATGGTCGACCACGCCACCCCCAACCTCCCGTCGCGTGACCTCGACGCGACGGTCGCGTTCTACGACGCGCTCGGCTTCGAGGTGGGATTCCACGACCCGGGCTGGCTGGTCCTGCAGCGGGGCACGCTGGTCCTCGAGTTCTTCCCCGACCCCGGGATGGACCCCGCCTCGAGCGCCGCGAGCTGCTGCCTTCGCGTCGACGACCTCGACGGGCTGTACGCCGTCTGCGCGGGTGCCGGGATCGAGGAGACCCACCTCGGCTGGCCGCGGCGGCACCCGCCGCAGGTGGAGGACTCGGGGATGCGGATCGCGTACGTCGTCGACCTCGACGGCAACCTGCTGCGGCTCGTGCAGAACCCGGAGCTCGAGGACTAGGTGTAGTTCCCCGTGACGTTGTGAATGCGGTCTGCGGGGACGAGGCCCTCGATGCCGGTGTGGGGTCGGTGGTGATTGTAGAAGTGGAGCCAGTCG